>OY970310.1:0-1865056 GCA_963716425.1 Candidatus Babeliales bacterium | reverse complement strand
GAGAACCAAAGGAGGTTCTGGAAAATAGAGGGGTTTGCTCGAGTTCCTTGTGGTGGGACTCATGTTAATTCAACGGGAGAAGTTGGATTTGTAACATTAAAACGAGATCGGCCTGGTAAATCAATTGAGCGAATTGAGATTAGGCTTGTTAATGAGGGTTAAAAAAATCATGCGCTTGTTCAAGTAAACTATTAATCTTATCTTGATCTACTGACAGATCTTCAATCCCTTTCTCCAGTGTGCCACCCAATACTAATTGTGACTTCCATGGTATTACTGAGAAAAAATGATTTTGCTTTTGATGAAGGTTACAAATAGCGTAATTAATTTCTGGTTGAGCTTCAAAAATGACAATATGCCCTTTGACTGGATATAAAGCAGTATCGTTAAATAATTCTCGTGATCCAAGCCCTGTGCAGTTAAAAATTGTTTCTTCAGGCAATGCTACAAGTTCATCAATGGATTGAATGGTTTTATGTTCAAATAATATTCCTTTATCTCGCGCTTTTTCAAATAGATCCTGCATGTATAGATTTAAATCAAAGATGAATTTCAACGTTTTCTTGAACACTCTAGCAATATCATTTATGTGCAAAATAACGAGTTCATCTGTAGGTTTATATTGAACTTTTTCTTCATACACGGGTAATTGAGATATTCCCTGAAATTCAGGGCTTGGCTGCATGGCAAGAGTATAAAATTTTGAACGTGAGAAATCTTTTATACGCAAAGCTAATGATTTATCTGGCATACTTGAGCCAAAATGAGAGCTCCATTTACCAGCTGCTTTGTTGGAGGTCGTATCTGGGACAAAATCACGTGAATATACGGTAACATCATATCCTTGATCTTTTAAGATGTGTGCAGTGGTGAGTCCAATTACTCCAGCACCAATAACGGCGATGGGTCCTTGATTATTGGTTGCACGTTGCATGATCTGTACCGCTTCCTGCGCACAACCCCAAGACAATGAAATACCAGAGCCACCATGCCCATAATCATGGATAATCAGTTTGTTCTGAATTTTTTCAGCTTCAAGGCGTATGCCCGATGTGCGGCACGGGCGAATCCCTGTGGAATAACGCATAATTTTGTTTGTGCTGAGATCGGGAGCTTGGAGTTTGATTATTTCTGTTGCATTGAGGGAAAAACAAATAAGAAAGTTGAAGATCAAAATTTTTTGCATTGATATCCGTTAGTTTTGTTAGGATGTTATTGCTCGTGTTTAGGATAATTTAATTTCCAATATTGATCAACTCGATTTTTTTCAGAACTCAAGTAATAATTTCATAGATTTGCTTTGGCCAGCGCGCTCTTTTTTTTGCAACACATTAGTAACCGTACTTAGCAACATCATTTATCAATAGTGATATGCTTGCCGAACGTACCGTTTGAAAGTATTGATAATAGGGAGTACGGTAAAAAGGAGAAGTTGCAAGTGCTCATGTTTAAAAAAGGAGTTTCAACATGCAGATGACTTTAAAAAACAGCTATTTGGTTATCATTATGGGGACCGTGTTCGGGGTCAGTGTCGAAATACAATGCATGCGGAGGATGTTGCCTTCTATTTTAAGCCGTGCTTACTCGCTCTCGAAAGTATCACAAGCAGGTGCAGAGCAGATTATTGCCATGGACAAAGAAATTGCTGAACAACGCTTGCTCAAGAAGCAGATTTACCGAGCGCGGTTTAACGAAATACTTAATGGGATTAAAGAAGTAAGTTTCTATACTGTTCTTTTTGGTTCTTGTTATGTACCTTTTTATGGATTAAAGTCACTATTGGTATCTGGAGGCATAACTGCAGCATCAGTTCCACTTATTATAGCTTCCTCTCCGTTAACTCCCTATGACAAGCGACTCATTAAAAAATATAAATTAGCAATCCAAGCACTTGAAGCTCAGAAAGTAGAGTTATATAAAAAGCACTCCCTCTAAAAAATGATTTTATTTTTTTTGGTTATCTGCTACATTGTATGCCAAGTTTCAGTACTATAAACGCAAAGGAATGTACATGTTAGCATTCAAAAAATCATTTGGCCATTTGTCTCTTTGTGTGTCACTTGTTTCTTGGGTTTCACTCTATGCAAGTACGCATTCTACAGGATACATTGCACATAACACGAGTTCTGATCGAGAAAGTTACAAAGTTATGAAATTAACTCCGAAATCTTTTTATTTTATACGGCATGGCCAAACGGATTGGAATAAAGTACATCGCTTGCAAGGGCAACTTGATATTCCTTTGAACGATGAAGGACGTAGTCAAGCGCTTGAGTTGAACTGCTCTTGAGCAATCTTGACATTACGCATGTATACTATAGCACACTTTCTCGCGCGCAAGAAACAATGCATCTTGCATGTAATCATTTAGATATCCCTAAAATACCTCTAGATGCTCTTAAAGAACGCCATTTTGGTGAGTGGGAAGGCACAGAATGGGATGAAGTTAAGAAGGATACGCATATGCATTTTGTTCCTCAACAGGGCGAATCTTATGCAGTGTTCCATGAGCGTGTGCTTACGGCGGTAAATAATATGCTCTTAGAGACAGATGGCAATGTATTGTTTGTCGCTCATGCAGGAACTTTTAGAGCGCTGTGTAGAGCAATTGATACTCATTTTGACGCGGTGCATAACTGTCAGTTGTTTTATTTTGTGGCGCCAGATGAAACTGATGATCAGTGGCGCATTTATGAATTGTAAGTTTTTAAGATAAGGAATCAATTATGCAAAAAATGTTTTTTTTAGGTAGTATATTGGCTTTTCAAACAATGGCAGTGCATGGTATGGATCTGGCATCTATTACCAAAGTTTCACCGCAAGAAGTTAATGCTCTTGTTCAACAAAAGGCGGCTGATTATCAACGAGCAATGTTCGGAGTGTATACGATGAATGGTAAATTTATTGATGGGCACATACATACTGCAGAAGTTAACTACGATGTTCTTGTGAAAGAACAAGTTATTCCATTGCTTATAGAGCAAAGATTAGCTCGTGCAAAAGAGCAGCAGTTAGAAGTGCCCGAAGATGTGCTCACTAAAGAGATTACTGTACAGGTACTTGCTCTTTGGAAAGCACAGAAGAAATAGGACTGTTAAGTTCCAAGCTCATTCCATAACTGGGGTAGCAAGAGTTGTGCATCCCCTGCCAAAAATATATCTTGAGGGCCAAGGTAGTTTGGTTGCACTAGATTAAGTGCAATGATAGTGCCTTTTTTATTACAGCGCCGGTACCAGTTCAAAAAACTAGATTCATCTGTGCCAAGACCAACGGTAATCACATAATCAATTTTTTGTAAATCATCAGGGGTTACATTGTCATGCAGCCAGTGAGCGGTTGAGCATTTAAGTGGCCGTATTCCCGTTCCTTCATGTAAGAAATCTACATTCTCAGTGAGTAAGCCCCAGTTTTTGTGAATCACCATATTGGTGATAGCCTCATGGGCAGGCGTTGGTTTGGCGTTCACACAATCATTAAAGAACTGCTTCATGGGAGCAATGTATGCTTTAGGGTCATTCAGAATGATTTTGGCAAGCGCATGCCAGGGATTGGCGGCTTCCCGGTTCTTAAGCATATTTAGCTGTAGTAGATTCATCAACTCATCCATTACAAATACTGCACTAGCTGAGATTCCTGCGCCCGTATAAAAAACGATATGCTTGTCTTGAATGAGAGCTGCTATAGTTTCTGTATTGTTGGCAACGAGTGGATTTGCTTGATATACAAGAGGTGCGTCTGTGGGAATGCAGTCGAGCATGGCAGATACATCTTGCTGGACGATTTCAATATGCTTATATCGGTACGTGAGTTGCTTGTTCCCTTGGTGAGTAATTGTTTCTGTGAACTGGTTTTGTAACTCTGCTAGTGCAAGATTTTCTGGATTGAGATGCAGATTAAATCTTGTTTTGCCCTTGGTATAATATACTTCGAGCATGCCTTGAGGATGTACCCAACGCATAGAAAGATTGGCATCTTGTAATTGTTCCAATTCTTGGGATGTGATTGGTGGTGGGCACTTAAGGAGCATGCAGAAAGCATTATTGCTTGCTGTAGTTAAAAAGATGAGGATGTATGCGCTCAGTGTGGTGTGTTTCATAACGATTACAAACTGTTTAATATTGATTATATTGATGCTTATTTTGCGTGATTGTCAATATAATACCGTGCCAGAGCAACTATATCCGCCGCGTGAAGTTTTGTGAATTCGTCTACTGATGCTACTGTTTCAATTAATTTAAGTACTGTTTTTTGATTAATAGTTCTTTTTTGGCCAGCTTTTTCATATAACGTTACTAATTGTGAGAATGGAACCGCAAAATGCTTGTTCTTTGTTCTATTCTCAAATTCTACCATTGCGTCCGAGCGCGTTCCTTTACGGGGATGGTTAGGTACGTACTGTATTGTAACATTGTGATTAAGACGCCATCCATCATGGTCACCCAAGTGCCAATCTATAATAAGGCGATTATCACACAAATAAAAGAAGCTGGTTTGTGGTGCTTTTAACAAACTAAATAGGGTGGCATCATACGTGCCCAATTGCAATGGTTGACCAGTGCAATTATTTTGCATAAGACCAACAAAAACACCTAGCATTTTTGTTAATTCTGGAGTTCGCTGTTTGATGTATGCTGTTAGTATTTCTTCTTCAGATTGTCTTTGCTTTTGAATTGTTGCTAGCAGTTTGCTTGGTACTTGTAAATTGGCCTGTTTTTCTATGGTTGCAGTTGGTCCTAATGGAACGTGAGCTTGAACTTGTACGTATTTTGTGCTCGCATCAGGTTGTTGATGTACATCCATTGCATAAGAGATATTTATATATACTAAACAGAGTAATGCGTATTGAAAATATACTAATTTCATATGATCCCTTATTGTTTATTGAGTTTCTTCTATTCTTGCATATTGCACTATTAATTATGCTTAAGTATAATACATTTTCCTTGTTTGCTTGTATAGCTTAATCTATAACAGTTCCACCATCTTTTGGGGAGGAAAGCACTATTTGCATGAGTGACCATATTATCCCTAATTTTGATTTTAAAATGTCGGTAATAAATGTTTCCAGCGTCGCATATTTTAATGCGTACTTTTTAGTTTGTTGATTTCAATAGTATCCAGTCGATAAATGTTTCAGCAATTGCTTCGGGTGTATTCGAGCCATTTACAATCAAATGATTTTTTTGATTGCTAACTTCTTTTTCCAAATAGCTAGCCCAAATAATATTATCTTGAATCAATTTTTGCTCCCAATCTCGAGCTGCAAGTCTTTTTCGAATGATTGTGTCATCAACTTTAAGAAATCCAAAATATAGAGGTATATCAAAATTTTGTGTGGACTGTAATACTTCAGATGGTACTGAGACGCCACATATAATTGATGACTTTTTCTTTTTTTGATTTTCTTTTGCTTTGAGCAACCAATAATCTGTTATTTTGAGTCGCCATGCTTGATCAGCATTTGGCGGGACGCCAACTTCATCAAAATCATAAATCTCAAATTGATCCTTTGGAAGTCTTTTTTTTAAGTGTTCAATAAGGGTGCTTTTCCCTGCACCACTGGTTCCAGTAATAAAATAAATGTTCATCATGTGATTTTCACTTGTATAGCAAGAGGTCCAAAATAAACAGAAAATAATAATTAAGTATTTTGCCAGAGTTTCAATGTTTTTTTCTCTATTTAAGCTTGATACATTATACATGAGTTCAATCTATAACAGTTCCACCATCTTTTGGCGATGAAAGCACTATTTGCGTAAGTGACTGTATTATTCCTAGTGTACCCTTTAATGACTCAGTGATAAAAGTTTCAAGTTCCTGTGTATTCTTAACGCGAACTTTGAGTAAATATGAATACTCTCCGGTTACATGATGGCATTCCAGCACTGCAGGATTGTCAGTTACTTCTTTAATAAATTTTTTGTTGTGTTGGGGTGTGTCTATTAACACATAGATAAATGCGCAAAGAGACCTATCAATTGCTGAGGCTTCTATAAAAGCCGCAATCTTTTTAATTACCCCTTGTGCGTGCAACTTGCGTATTCTTTCATGAGTTGCGGACGGAGAGAGCTCTATTTTTTGTGCAATTTCACTATTTGTGAGCGTAGCGTCTCGCTGGAGTATAGCTATAATTCTCTGGTCGATTTGGTCTAATTGTGTAGTTTCTATTGACATATTTATGATTTCCCGTATAATATTCTGTATAAAAGCGATTATATAGTAAATTGTACTGCATAAGTAGGATTAAGTCAACCAATTCTTATGGAAGGATCTTATATGAGTTTGTTATTAGAAGGAATAGCGGTCGGATTTTCCATTGCAGCTCCGGTGGGAGCAATAGGTTTTCTGTGTATACAAGAAACCTTAAGGGGAGGCATTCGTCTTGGTATAGCATCAGGGCTGGGGGCAGCAACGGCTGATATGTGTTATGGCATTTTGGTAGCTCTTGGTCTTAAGGCAACTCAAACAGTATTGCTCGCATATAAAATGCCATTAACATTAGTGGGAGGTCTGTTTTTATGTTTCCTTGGCTTGAAAAAAATATTCTCTCAACCCAAGTCTATTGATACAAAAGAGACTGTTCCTGGAGGTTTATTATGGGCATTTGTAGCAACCTTTTTTTTAACATTAACTAACCCCGCCACCATATTGGATTTTATGGCACTTTTTACCGGACTAAATATTGATGTTTCTGGGTATCAAGAATCATTAAACTTTGTGGGTGGCGTATTTTTGGGATCGGCGTCATGGTGGTTTATGTTATGTTTTGCCGTTGGGATATTCAGAAAGAAAGTGTCAGTAACCATGTTACGGTACATTAATTATGTTGCTGGATTTGCAATATTTGCGTTTGGTGTTTATGCTTTGAGCAAGATTTGGACGTAATATGTTCGTAAAATATATTTTTGCATTTTTAATGATGACGTTTACTCTTTTAAGCAATGTATGTATGGCAAAAAGTAGTTTTAATTACGTTATTAGAAAAGCAGAATTTCAAGATACAGATAGCTTAAAGCAATTGTATCAACGAGTTGCCGCAATTCCCGGTGGATTGGCACGTACGCGTGATGAGATAACTGATAAGTATATTCATGACCTGTTATCAAATGGTGTTACCCGAGGGTTGATTTTAGTTGTTGAGCTTGAAGACAGGCTTATTGGTGCAATGACAAAGTATAGAATTGAGCCGAAAGTATTTGCGCATGTATTGACGGGAGGGAGCATTTTAGTTGATCCTGACTTTCAAGGAAAGGGCATTGGAACGCAGTTGATCCAAACTTTTTTGCATGAAATACAAGAGTGTTACCCTGATATCTTAAGAGTTGAAATTTTAGCGCGTGAATCGAACCCTGCCATTAGTTTGTATAAGAGATTAGGGTTTAAAGAAGAGGGCAGATTTGAAAAAAGAATACGCGCAAAAGATGGTGGTTTTAAAGCAGATATTCAATTGGTTTGGATGAACCCTAGATTTAATGGTTATGAGTAATCTTATGAAAAAAACTATATTGTGCATTGTAGTAATGAGTATGACTACCGTTTTTAATGCAATGGCTATGTTACCATGTGTATCATATGTAGAAGATGATAGTTCCTGCTCTTATTCAGCAATCCTTCCCGAGGATGGAGTACGTACAGCAACGTATTGTAGAGAAAGAAAGGTATATCGGGCTTTCTGGACTTGTGTAAAACCATCTGATCGCCGTGGTAGATTTGTAGTTGAGGAGCACGAACTTGATAAGCCTCATAGAGTGTATAGGGCTCTAAAAAATTTGTATCAAGAAATGAAAGAACGTGAGTTGCAGGATTTGCAAGTAAATATAGATTAGCACCAAAGGTTTTATTATGAAAAGAAATATACTATGTATGGTATTGCTCCACTGTTTTATCTCCTGTGCGGTTGCGTCGTCATATACTTTGTTTGAACAGGAAACGCCTTTTTGGCAGCTGAAGCGCCGATTGTACGACCTAGCTTTGCCCGAAGTGAATGAGAGAATAAAAAAATTGGCTAAAGCGGAGTTACATTTACATCTGGGTGGTTCATTTCCCATCGAATATCTGCAGACTATCGCAACACCTGAACAGTTTGCAGCGTTACAAGTTGGGCTTGATAAAATTGCAGAGGGCATGATGTATCAAGATACGTTTTTTGCATTTGGACTTGCAGGCAAGATTGTGAACACCGAGCAAAAAATTGAAGATGGCACCTTTGCTTTGTGCAAAGCGTTGCAAGAAGATGGTGTGGAATATGTGGAGATTCGTACTGGTCTTAAAAATTTGGGCAAGGGCTACCAAGCATATTTAGATGCCGTTGTGCGTGGCATTGAGCGCGCACACAATGATGGGTTTAAAGCATGCATTCTTTTAAGCTTACAACGTAATGCAGCGGTAGCTTATGCACGTGCGACGGTTGATCTTGCATTAGAATATCGTGATCGTAGGGTTGCAGGCATTGATATTTCTGGTGATTCAACCTTAGGTGATATAGCCGGTATTTTGCCTATTATTCTTGAAGCAAAACAAGCGGGGCTTGGCATAGCGCTCCATATCGGTGAATCACCACTTGAAACGGATCAAATGTTGCTTCTTGAAACACTCAAACCAGAACGCGTGGGTCATGCAGTGCATTTGTGCGATGCTGCATATGCATGGATTATTGCACATAAAACGCCCGTGGAAGTTTGTTTGACCAGTTCTGAGCTGACCATGATGGTTGATCACCATACTATGCATCCTGGCATTGAATATTATCGCAAGAATCATCCAATAGTAATTTGTACCGATGATCCTCTTATTTTCAGAACGTCGCTCACCGAAGAACTACTATTGCTTATTTATGCAGAATTACTTGATGTGGAAGAAGTTGAAGAGATTGTGCATGGCAGCAGGGCATATGCTTTTGGCATATAATTATTAATTACAAATCACCTACGCTGCACATAATTAATTCCCTTTTTGTAAGAATCTTTATTAGTTACAAGTGTACAAAAAGAAAAAACTCAAAGTCTATAGTTTCAAATTATAGACTTTGAGCGCATGATGTGAATTTTAAGACTGGCTTTTCAACCATTCAAGCAACGTTGCATCAAATAGTTCAGGTTCTTCATATTGGGGCGTGTGGCTACTATGCTCAAACAATTTAATCGTCAGATTGTTGAACTTGTCTTTAAGTGGATACCACATATAAAAGGGTGCCACAAGATAATCGAATTTGCCGAGTCCCAAAAAGATTGGTTTATCAAAAGAGCTAAGTCCTTTGGTGATATCAATATCTCTAAATATAAATCCCCAGAAATGGTCAATGAGAGTCATATTCACGTGAACATCTTTCCAAAGTAGGCGAGCATCAAAATCATACGTATACCAACTCTTGGGGCCTAGAGCCAAGCACAACGTAATAAATCTGCGGGCAGGTTCTGCTTTAAACTGTTCATGTAATGTTTCTAGATTCTTTGCAAGCAACTTTTTACGTTCTGGGCATACAGATTGCTCCAAATATGCGTTTGCCGCTTTATATGTTGCTTCACTATGATCTGGGCCCATGCCAATTAACGCCACCTGAGTGACTTGTTGTCGATATTTTTTGGCATATTCGATTGCCATATAACCATGGCCCGAATGGCCAATAATAATGCAATTGGTGAGATTGAGCTGCTCGCGCATATATTCAATATCATCAAGAATAGTATCAAGCGTAACAGGCTGTACAAATTGGCGGTCATTATGTGCAAACGCTCTCGTGTCTATAAACACAAGACGCAACTGTTTGCGCAATTCCTGCGAGAACACGCGTGGATAATAGACAGCACTACCAATAACAATTGCCGTTGGGCCTGTGCCTTCAATGCTATAGGCAAGCTGATAACCATCACGTTCAATGATGCCAGAATTTTGAGACATGTATGTATTCCTTGCGGTTTTTTGTATGCTTTAATGATCTAATGTTCTTTTGTCTTGGCAAAGAACTGTGCTAGTTTTGTGAACACTTCTTGCATGTTGTTGTGCGCAGTAAAATCACATACGAAGGGTACTATGGTAATATAGCCTTCCATGAGGGCAAGGTTATCTGAACTTTCTGCCGTATCTGGGAAATCGACTACGCATAAATCAATACGGAATATATCATCACCTTCATCATAGGCTCTAAAGACAGTATGTCCTTTAAGGTGCGTATCGTAGACCGCCTGGCCTGATTTGCAGAGTGCAATGCCTTTGATTTTTACTTGTTCGGTTAAGTCTTTGTTTAATGCAGGAACATTAATATTCAATAATATGCCATTAGGCAACAGTTGATTAGTTTCATCACGGTGCTCGTCCAGTGATGCTACGAGCCCGGTGATAAAATCTGCCGTTTCTTGTATGCGAATTTCATTTGCACCTAAATTGATACTTACGGCAATACTTGGAATTGAATTTCTTCCCATGCACACGCTGCGCGCCACTTGAGCAGCTCCTACGGTGCCAGAATGCACGCATCGAATGCTCACATTTTCGCCACGATTTGGTCCTGAAATTACAATATCAGGTGTGTACCCGGCTTGGTACATTAATTCCTCGCCAACAAGAACGCATTGCCCTGGTGTTGCAGGCCAAGCTTTGCCTGCATGCGGTCCTGAAGTATATCCAATCTCAGCACTTGCTACCGCATATTCATTAATATCAAGATGAATTAACTTTACCTCTTTACTTGAAAGCTGCACTGATGTGCCGCAACCGCTTTGGTTAGATGAGGGTGCTACTAAAAATACGTTGTGCCCTGCATTCCTAAGTGTGTGTTTGAGTGTTTGTATTTCGAGAGTATGATAACCATCATCATTGGTTAAAAGAATATTAAGTTTTTGTCGTTCTTGCGCAGATACAAGAGGCACAAACATGGTGCTTAACAATACCATGTGTAGTATTGCATATAACTTTTTCATCATTTTCCTTTATTGTAAAAACTTACGGGGTAGCCGTATACCAAACATGGTGGTAATTTCCCGCGCATTGCCATCATCAAGTTTGCCGGTTAATTCTTCAAGCGTAATACGTTCGTGGCCTTGCTCTCCAATAATAATTACTTCTTCATCATTATAAACTTCATCTTGGCCAATATCTACCATAAATTGATCCATGCAAATACGACCGATAATAGGGTAGCGTTTGCCACGGATGATCACGTGCCCACCATGCATAAATTGTCTATTGTATCCATCACCATAGCCAAGTGGCACGGTAATCACGCGTGTGTCACGAGGTGCCTTCCACGTCAGCCCATAGCTTACGCCAGCTCCCTCCTTGACTATCTTAAAATAGACAACACGAGAACTTAGTGACATTACTGGCTTAAGATCCAGTATGCCATGCAGGTGCTGTGCAGGAGCAATGCCGTACATTAAAAGCCCAGGTCGCACGATATCAAGATGGCTTTCAGGAAGTTGTAGGATAGCTCCCGACGCTGCCATATGGAGCAGTGGCGGTTTGTCTTGCAAACAAGAAATGTCTGCAATGCTTTCTTTAAATCGCGCAAGTTGTGTGCGGGCAAAACTGAGGTCTTGGTCTTCACCGGTCGCAAAATGAGAGAAGATGCCCACGATGTCACACCAGGCAGTTTTTGCAGCATACTCAATAAGTTTGTGTGCATTGTAGTAATGAATACCTGTGCGTTCAATGCCTGTATCAATTTCAAGATGCACGCGGGCACGTTTTTGCTCATGCTTTGCATGGAGCTCTATTGCTTCTAGCTTGTTCACTGATGCTGCATTAATATCAAGATTATATTCTAAGAACAGTTCAATTTGTCGATGCAAGATGCCACCAAGCACCACAATGGGAACGGTAATACCTGCTTTGCGTAGTGCAATGCCTTCTTCAAGAAGTGCCACGCCAAGCCAGGGAGCAGCAATTTTTTGCAAGTGTTGTGCGCATTGAATCATACCATGGCCATACGCATTGCCTTTTACAATAGGCATTACCTGTGCGCCGGAGACAAATTCTGTGATGGTATGGTAATTATGCTCCAGTGCATTGAGATCAATGGAAATATAGGTGGGTCGTTTTTCGAGTGCTTCGTGCATGTCTTATTCCTTTCCGTTCATCCCGATCGAGCCTTTAGGGGAGTTGAGGGACCAAAATAGTCGCGCGCGCGTTCAAGCATTAACTCAAATTCATGCGCATTCGCATCAAGTTGCCGTTCGCCTTCTATATATGTGCTACCCAAAACACCGGATGCTTTCGGTGCAAAGTACACATATTCGGGTTTGCCATGCTGCATGACACGTACGTGTATAATGTATCTTAAGCATGCTGCAGGCTGGTCTTTCAATTTAATTAAATGTCCTTGCACGGGAATAAGGCCAGCATCATTATTTAATAATTCTGCTCCCAATCCAGTACAATTGATAATAATAGATTCTTCAATTTCATCAAATGAATCAATATGGCGCGCGTGCGTTTTAATACCAAGCTTAGTAATATATGCTTGCATTTGTTGCATCATGTTGAACGTAT
Source organism: Candidatus Babeliales bacterium (assembly GCA_963716425.1). Lineage (GTDB taxonomy): Bacteria > Babelota > Babeliae > Babelales > JBFXEV01 > JBFXEV01. The sequence continues at coordinate 1,852,570 of OY970310.1, read as the reverse complement.
GAATAAACAGTGTGTTATATTCTCTGACATCATGCTTTGTACCAGCACCAAAATCGAGAGTTACCAGCCGTGGAGGTCCCCAAAAATTAAGTCGTGAATATTTGGTGGTCAGATCAACATATTGTGGTAGTCGCTCGGCAGCAGATGCTGTTATAAATGGGTGTGTGCCATTGATGATTGCACTATATTCTCGTAATGAAACTTCTTGGGCTCGTTGATACTTATTATATACCGGAGTAAATGCCGTGTACGGGAAAAATAAGCCTACCGCTTTATCTGATGCAATATTTTCAACTTGCTCTGCAACTATGGTGACAGCATATCCCTTACGCGCCAAGGTGATAGCGGCGAGACGCCCCATGCAGCCTGCCCCGATCACGCATATTGGTTTATTTTTAAATTGCGGATGTTCAGCAAGTTGATGCTCAAATTCATCCATCACCTGTTCTATAACACCAAAGAGGAGCGTCCATCCAGAGCCACTGTGCCCATAATTATGAATGATCAGTTTATTGTTTTTTAGTTCACCGTAGAGTTGATAGCCATCTCTATGTTTGGGGCGAATACAGGTGACCAATTCTTGAATATGGTCTGGGGAAAGTAAGGGCGGTGTTAAATGGATAATTTGATCATCTGGCATTGTTAACGCTTATTATTAGTGTAACTACCAAAATATTCTTGTGCTCTTTCAAGTATGCGATCAAATTCTTGTTTATTAGAATCTAGGGAAGCTTCACCTACTAAAAAAGTTACGCCTAATAATCCCTCACCTTTTGGTACAAAATATACCCATTCTTCTTTGCCATCTTGTATGACTTTAGTATGTAGAATATAGTTAAGCGCCTCAACATTGGGTTGATTTTTGAGTGTGATCAAGTGTCCCTGTACTGGATACAGTTCTGCATCGTTGTTTAACTGTTGAGCTCCTAAGCCCGAGCAATTAATAATAATGTGATCAGGAATTTGGTCGAATGATGCAATGTATTCTTGTTGAGTTGGAATATTGAGAGCTTGTACGTGTCTATGCAATTGTTGCATTATAGCAACTGCGTTAATATATATAGTGATATATTCTTTCATCGAATATTTCTTGCCAGTGCCAAAATCAATAGTTACAAACTCTGGTTCTCGCCAAAAATCAAGACCCGAATAGTCTGTTTCAAGATCTACATATACCGGTAGAAAGCGGGCCACTTCAGAAGTAAAAAGCTGATGCGTGCCATTAATAATTGCGCAGTATTCTTGGAGTGTAGCTTCATTGACTTGGTTTTCTACTTCTTTATTTTGAGCTGTACTATATAAAGAACTGGGGAAAAAGATCCCTGCAGCCTTATGTGAAGTAAGATTATAGAAATCATGTGCTACGATTTTGACTTTATATCCTTTTTGTGTGAGTAAAATTGCACTATAAAGTCCCATGCATCCAGCACCAATGATGCAGATCGATTTACCTTTAAACTCTGGATGTTCAATAAGCTTCTTTTCAAATTCCTGTACCATTTTTTGAACTGAACCAAATAGCTGTGTCCAACCCGCACCACCATGCCCGTAATTATGCATGATAAGTTTTCCATTCTTTATTTCACCATAGACTTGAAAACCATTTTTATGCTTTGGACGAATGCACGTTACTAATTCATAAACATTGTTGGAAGTAATTGTTGGAGGAGTCAAGCAGATTGTTGGAAATTCTTGCATGGTCTGGATGCTATAAATGAAGGTTGTGTAGAAACATAATGTGAAGGTGCTCATTAGGCGTTTGATATTCATATTGTGTTATCCTATGTTGTATCCACATTTGTTAATAATTTTATAGATACAGCATATCATTGCTGTGATTGATTGAGAATAGCTATTTAAGATTCTAATCTAACTCTTCAAATGATTGCTCAAGTAAAAGTAGTGCCAATGCATAGGTAACATCTTTATTAAACATTGCGATAATTTTTGCAAAGTCTTTCTGCTCAAACAGCTGTTTAACGACCTCTAGTTGAGAAAGATTTGGGGTTTCTCCTTGTGGGGATAAACGGTATGAAATGCGCAGTAAAGACAATGCATAGATAAAATTTTGAATCTTATATGCAGCATCTAATTCTTTTTTATTACTAGAATCAATTCCATATTCTTTTAGGAACATGCCCCTCTCTTGTGGATTTAAATTATAGAAAATAAATAGAGTAGCAATATCTAAATAGGGATGGGTCCAAGTTGCATCCTCCCAATCAATGATTTTGAGTGTGCCTGTAGTATTATCTCTCAGTATATTGCCGGGGTTTAAATCTGTGTGAGTCAGCACATATTTTTTGGTTTCTAAGATTTTAAAATGCGGTTCATGCTTTATAAGAGCTTCCTGAAAAGCTAATGGCAGTTCAGTATGTTTTTTTACAATACGTTCGGCAATCTCTCTTGGGGTCACTTGCTTTTGCATCAACTGAGGGTAAGGTTGATGAATGAGTCTGAGTTTGTCAGCCAGATCTTTAATCTCATGAGGCGTAAGATGAAGCCCCCATAAAGAAGTACCTGTAACCTCTTGCATAATGAATGCTTTTTGTTCAATGGAACTTGCATAGATGGTAGGAGCAATACCAAGCTCAGACATTAGCTGATTAATACTCAATTCACGCTGTATAGATTGCTGTGCTCTATTGGGATCTAAGATGCGAAGAATATATGAGCGATTATCAGCAGTAACTTTATAAATGCCTGATCCAGAAGCTCCTCCCGTAAGAGGTGTAATCGTTTCAATTTTTACTTGCGGCATGAGTTCATAGAAAATAGAAACTGCATTTTCAAGATGAGTAGGTTTATGAGTTTTCTTGAGATAAATTAGCCCTGCAAGAAGGCAGAGAAAACCTACAAATAGTATTAAAATAGTTGTTTTTTTCATGACCTGTTTTCCAAAACAGTTAAGAGCATCATCTTTATGTTTCCAGTTTATCAAGGTAGATGACTATGTATAGCGTTTTTTCTAATAATGAAAAATTAGTTACAGCTTTTATGCAGAGCTTCTATGCAATCCAAGTGTAAGAAAGAATGGGAATATGATATGCTAATATTTTAATATGTATTAATCGCATGATGTAGGGAAATGAATGAGAAAGTTGCAAGTTATTTTAACGAGTATAATTTTGTTGAGCATTGGTATATATTTTGCTTGGTTTAAACAGTCAAGACAATCACCATATGAGCTCTACAAAAATGAAATTCCGCATACTTATCGCCTTGGTTTTACCACATTAGAGCAAGAAATAACTATTGATGAGGTATCTGTTAGCGGACATTTTCCTGCATGGCTTTCTGGTACTTTGTTTCGTAATGGGCCTGCTAAATTTACGCAGGGCTCTAGTTGGGTTTCAAATTGGTTTGATGGGCTTGCAATGATTCATGCTTTTTCATTTCATGAAGGCAAGGTTTCCTATGCCAATAGATTTTTGCGCTCTGATGATTATGAATTTGTAGAAAAAGCGGGGACCATGTCATATGCTGGTTTTGCACAAGATCCGTGTAAGTCATATTTTAAGAAATTATTTTCTTTGTTTGTTCCAGAAAAGAAAATAAGAAAGGAGTATCCATTGCCCAATGCAAATGTTAATATTGCATGTTATGGGCATCATATGGTGGCACTTACTGAAACGCCTTTACCCATTGAGTTTGATCCAAAAACTTTAAACACCATAGGCGGTTTGCAATATGATGATAAGCTGCCAAAGCGCAGTATTCATGATACTGCTCATCCACATTATGATAAAGAACGTAAAGAGCATTTAGGGTATTTTACTCAATTTGGTCGGGTAAGTACGCATAATCTTTTTCGCATCAAAGATGGATCTACTACTCGAGAAGTTCTTGCATCAGTGGAAGTACAAGAGCCTTCATATATGCATAGTTTTTTCCTGACAGAGCATTATGCAATATTCACATTGTTACCCTTAGTGGTTAATCCACGTGATTTATTAACAAATAATAAGTCATTTATTAATAATTTTAGATGGGAGCCTGAGCTTCAAACCAAGCTGGTGGTTATTGATAGAATTAATAACAAGATTCAGGGGACATATAGTACTCATGCATTTTTTGCTTTTCATACAGTAAATGCATTTGAACAGGGTAATTCTCTTATAATGGATATTATTACCTATCCTGATGGTTCAGGAATTGGCAAAGCAACGATAGATACTATTTTTGCTGGTAAAAATCCTGGTAATTTAGAGCGGAATAGATTATATACGGGAGAGCCAGACACAGACATTCTTGAAGCAGGCCAGTTAACTCGGTTAACGGTTGATCTTACACAAGCTACTGTAGTTATGAGTACATTGTATGATGATTTTATTGAATTGCCACGTATTAATTATGAGCGGTACAATACAAAGCCATATTCCTATGTCTATGCCTATGGCAAAAAGCATGCGCCATTATTTGTTGCAGATAGGCTTGTAAAAGTTAATGTGAATAACGGGCAAGCTTTAGAATGGTTTGAAGAGCACTGTTATCCTGGTGAACCCGTATTCGTGGGCGCGCCATCGCAAACATCTGAAGATGATGGGGTGGTGCTTTCCATTGTTCTTGATGCACAAAAACAAGCATCATTTCTCTTAGTGCTTGATGCTTTCACCTTTAAAGAAGTGGCACGCATATATGTGCCGCACCATATTCCATTTGGGATTCATGGATTATTTATGGCTGATGTTAAGTAATAGTACGTTTAGGTTTCAGGTAATTTTTCTTTTGACTTATCTGGTATTTGATCACTCTCATGTCTCTTTTCTTCAATTGCCGGCAGATAGCTTTGCATATCTACTTGCTCCATGAATGCAAATAGATCTTTAATTCGTATAATGCACTGTACAAAATGTTCTATGCGTCTTCCTACTTGGCGGATCTTGTTGGTGCTATGGATATAGCTGATTAAAAAAGTGGTTGCTTGTATTGTGTGTAGCGTCGCATCGTGCACAAGACCATACAAGAAAGTGCCAATAATACAGACACTTGCTACCCAAAGGATGCGGGTAAGATAATTGATGCCATAAAAACCAAACCAAAAGGTGATAGAGAGCGTTAATGATTCTCTATGAAGCTGTGATACTTTGTGATGGGTATGTGTTGTTTTTAAAAGTCCATCAAGACCTGCAGCTTTTGCTTGATCATCTTTGTGTAAAAGGTGCGGTTCAAAGGCGTAGCGATTTAAGAGAAACAAGAAAGTAGAGATGCTAAAGATGCACAGTAAACAGAGAAAAGAAAGCATGCCCAGGCTGGTGTTTAACACAAAAAAAGAAGTGATCATAGTAACAAGCCCCGTGAAAATGGGCACTAATTCAAATACCATAAGTTCAAATAATTCTTTATACGATTGCGTGCAGCGTTCTATTTTGGCAACCACTGCCCCGGGTGTGCTGAGAAGTGGATGCTTTTTCTCAAGTAACGTAGCATACACAGCATGTTGTATGCTCAAGGGAATAATTGTGCTGGTGCAGGCATAGAGTGCAAAGGTGATGTGCTTGAATGTTTCTACAAGTAACCAAAGTAGTATCACGTAGCCAAAGGTAAAAGAGGCAGCAGGATCAAAAGCATGTACTATCAAAATAGGAACAAGCGTAAAAAAGCAATGCCATGCGATAGTGCCAAGTAGTATGAATAGCAAAGACCATTTATGATGCCAAAGCGTGTGCCTCCAGGGTTTATTAAAATGTATAGTATCTAATTGAGAGTAGGTATCTACCTGAAATAGTCTCAGTGATGAGGCAAAGTAACGCGCAGTCAGCTTCATAAGGATCCTTTTATGCTAAATAATTAGTATCACTAAGCCTATCATGGACAGGTAGATAACGGAATTATGTCTATCTCGATTTGTTCGTGGTACAATGAGTAAAATACCTAAAAGCTGAATCGATCGTAACGTAGCCTTATGTGGGAACTCATGGCAGATATACAATTACCGTTAACTGATAGACAAGTTGAACGACTGACTACCTTTCTCGTAGAAAGGACTGACTATTCTCTGCTGCAGCTGATGGGTTTTTTTACTGCAATTATTAGCAGTCCGCGACCTATTGCATTCAACCAGTTGCTGGAGCGACTTGATATCGCAAAATCATTCAGTTCGCAAAAAGAGTCGCAAGAAATAATTGCAAGCCTTTCTAAGGTATTTAATAATGTACAAGCGGAATTGAGAGAAAAGAAGTATAAGCCGGTTGCGCTTACTCTCATACAAGAATCCAACATGCCTGCAGATGAAATGACCGATCTTTTCTTGGATTGGATAGATGGTTTTTTGCTGGGCATGGATTTAGTGGGTCGGGATTGGGTACAGCCTGATCATATGGAATCGGCTATCATGATGGGCTCTATTATTAAAGTGGCAAAATATTTGTATGATGATGAAACACGCACGGTGAGCAATGCCGATATCGAAACAGTGCAAGCTAACGTAAAAACATTCCATGATTATTGGGTAAAGCATCGCGCATGTGAAGGCAAGCCTCATTGTGTGATTGCAAAAATTGATATGCCCAAATCCAAAACAGAATAAATTAAGGGAGAACTCATGGCACATTTACTTATTATACAGTTGACGGATGAGCAACTTGAACAACTTTCAGGGTTTCTTTTAGAGAATACTGATTACTCATTACTTGAACTTATGGCATTTTTTACTGCCATAGAGAGCGGGCCACGCGAGGTTACACAGGACGAGTGGTTGGAATTTCTTGAGCTTAATGAAATCTTAACATCGCACAAGGATGGCCAGGAAATACTAAAGCTTCTTGTATTAGTACATAACAATATGGCAGTAGAGCTCAGTCAGGAGCACTATGAGCCGGTTGCTTTTACAGCTATTCAGGAATCGGGGTTGCCAGGGGATGAGATTACCGATTTGTTTTTGGATTGGATAGATGGTTTTTGGCTTGGTCTTGAGCTCTTTGGCGATGAATGGGTTGACACAGATCACACTGAAGCGGAAGATATAATCTTTGCGCTAGGTGAGTTGGATAAACACTTGCTTGAAGATGTATCTAAGCCCGAAATAACGCCAGAAAATTTTGAATTTGTTCAAACGAGTGTAAAAGCCTTCCATGATTATTGGCAAACACATAGCATATGCAATGGAAAACCAATGTGCAAAGTTGTTAAACACTAATTTGCACATTGCATAGAAATAGCAGAAACATACTCTTTAGTTATTAAAAAGTATACGCTTTGCCGCATTGCGCCATAAGCACATTCTTATCTTTAAGGAACTCTTGGTTCTTTTGCCAAAACTTTGACAGAGTTTCAAGAGGATAGGTGAGCGAATTCTTGCTCATAAAGAACGTGCCATAATGCATTGGAACAAAATACTGTGCATTCAGATCTATAAATGCATCAACAGCTTCTCGTGCATTCACATGGCTGTGATTATGTTCATTTTCATCTACATGCGTTGGAGCAATCGGTAGCAATGCTATATCGATTGAAGGAAACTGCGCACCAATTTCTTTAAAGTGCGGACCGTAGCCAGTATCGCCTGCAAAGTATATTTGGGTGTCTTGAGTACTGATCATCCAGCTTGACCACAATGCTTTGCGATAACTACCCAGTGAGAAGCGCGCGGACCAATGGTATGCAGGAAGGCATGAGATAGTAATTGTTTGGTTATTGAGCGTTAATGTATCATGCTGCCACCACGTTTTTTCAATCACTCGTGTGAAACCCATGCTTGCAACCAGTTCCTTGTTGCCTTCTGGAACATACACAATTGGGTCATATTTTTGTGCAAGTGCTTGCAAACTATGTGTATCAGTGTGATCGCTGTGATTATGTGAAATAACTATTGCATGTATGGGTGGTAGATTATCAAGTTCAATACCTGGTTTAATAGCACGTTTGGTGAGCGTGAAGGGGCCCATTTTTACATCGCCAAAAATAGGGTCAGTCAGAATATTAAAGCCGTTTGTTTGAATGAGAAAAGTTGCATGCCCAATCCAGGTAATAGTAGGCTGCGTGCACTGTGCTTCTGGGATAGTTTGCGTTGGGTTAAGTACCGCGTTTGCGTCAATTTTTTCTTCTGTTGGTGGGTAAAATAGACTAGTAATTTTCTGTGCCCATGCTTGTGGTGAAAGGAGCTTGCCGCCAAGAAATGAGAGCGCTTTGCCAAGATTTATGTGTTCATGGTCTAAATCTGCTTGTTCTGGATAAAAATAACGACCGTCTTTTATGATGGGTTCCATCTGAGCAGTAAGGCCAAAGAACTGAAATATGAGTATTGCTAATAGAAAATATTTAGTGATGGTGATACGAGAAAAATCAAACATGAATGCCTCCATTGTATTGTTAGATTGTTTTTAGCATAACAGTATTTGTTTTAATTGTCAAAAATGGACGATTATTCTTGTTGTATATAGTGGGGCTTAATCACAATGTGCAAGAGCTTGTTTTTCTTCAAGTCTTTGTGCAGCTTTGGCAAAATAGTACGCGCGGGTTGCATTTGTTGGATGTGGATCTAAGAGTGAAGCTAATTGTGCACGCGTTTCAGAAAGAGGTTGTATATGCAAATTGTTGCATAAGTGCTTAATTTGGCAAGATGCAGAAGAATCCGTTGAGGAGAGGTGTGCAAAAAGAGTGCTCTTTGCATGGAGGTCTGCAGGATTTTGTGAGCGTTTAATAGCATCTTGATCAGAGCGATACTCATGCCAATATCTGCAAGCATGTAAAAGTAGGCAAGACACAATCAGTTTAAGAGGTAATGAGCCGATGTAGCCTAGTCCTCTCAAGACGTTATCGGCAGGCTGATTTTTAAGTAGCACGGTGAGACCTAAGCTTGTTTTTGCTTTGTACGTTCCATAGAGCACCGTTGCAGGAATCATATATTTAAGAAGAGCACTATGTTGACTATCATTATGTAAGATGTGAGATCCTTCATGCAACATGCTTATATGCCATGCGGAGAGGGTAGTGGCAGACATGGCTTTGCCGCGTATCTCACAGATGGCAGTATGTAGTTGAGGGTTTTTGTATGGAGTGTTTGAAAGATTTAAAAGAAAGTTATTAAATGTACGTTTGATGGCGCCTGCTTTATGATAGGCAATAGCTTTTTGTAATTCATCATCATCACAAGGGACAAGAAGATAATGAATGCCATTGCAGCAGCATGTTGCCCAGAGTGGTCCTTTGATAATGTTGATGGGTGTATTTTTGAGCTCGGGATATGCTGTATGCATGGTGTTTAAAATATACTTTTCTGATTCATCAGTAAGACGTTCAGATTTCTCTAGTACGCCCTCCATGCTCTCGTGATGATATACTTTATTTGCTATATAGGGAAATGATCCAAGTCCTGTGTAGTGAAGAGTCTGCATGCCTATTCTAAAAGCATTGGCATATGCACCGTGCATAGCAAGTGCTTGCTCGCTCATGCCAGAAAGAAGTAAACAGAGCAGTCCATATAAGCCAAATTGTTTTAACATGATGCTTTTAAGTATTCCTCTAGGGAAAGAATTCTTATTGGTGATGCATCCTGTTAGTATAGTGTGATTTAAGAATTAAACAATTAAAGTTTATGCGTGATAAGTTTAAAGAGAAATACTATTATTTTTTATTGGTGAGCAGATGTAGTTTGTTTTTCTTCAAGCTTCTCTGCAGCTTTCTTAAGATACTTCGCACGTCGTTGATGTGCCGGGTGTACATCATAATCATAAAAATGAAGTATCTTTGTAAGAACTGGCAAATGTTCAAATTCGGATTGGCGAATATTGCCAAACCAAGTTGCTGCTGCATGTAATAATGCAGGATCTTGCGAGCGTTGTATTGCATCTTGATCAGCGCGATACTCACACCAATATCTATATGGGTATATCAGAAGCGCGTAGGTCAGCAATACTTTTAGGCCAAATGAGGGGACGTAGCCAGCGCCTTTTAGAAGTGTACCAAGAATAGGACGTGTGGAAAGGATGTGTATGTTTAAACGTTGTTTTATTTTTTCTGTTGTATAGAGGGCAATAAAGGGAGAAATATTGGTAAGAGCATTAATTGTTGTGTTGTCACGATGTAAAATATGTGATCCTTCATGGAGGATTTTCCATGCCCATAGATCATGAGTCGTGGGAGTCATTGCAAACCCTCGTCGCTCTCCTTCTGCCATAAACTGAGGGATAGTGAGCTTTTCTACTTTGCTACGGCGTTCATTTTCTTCTTGAGAGAATCTTTGTAGGTTTTGATTTTTAAATTTTTGTGCAAGCTTTAATTCAGCATCATCACAATTTCTTGCAACGTAGATATAGGGAATACCGCTATGCCAGCCTGCAGCGAAGTTTTCATGAGAAGTTCTTACAATGTTAATCGCATGGCTTTTTAATTCTGGATACCCTGTATAAAGAGTATCTAAAATACGCTTTTCTGATTCTGGTGTAAGCTTTTTGAGATTAGGATCAACATTTGGACTTGGATGTATTTTTTGTGTTTGATACGTAATGATATGAGGAAGAGCTATAAGGCACGCGTAATTAAGTGTTTTCATACTCATTCTAAAAGTATTTGCTGTTTTATAGCCAAAGCCATGCATGGCAAGAGCTTCTTGGCTTAGCAAGATACATGCAATGAAAATAAGTCCGTAAATTAAAGATTGCTTATTCATGATTTCTTTGCTTAAAGCTCTATCGACTGATTGTAGTAGATAGTATGTAGTATAGATAAAGACCTTGCAATATTATGCTTTATCTTTTGTGTGTTGCATTTGCTTCTCTTCAAGCCTTTGCGCAGCTTTAGCAAAGTATTTGGCACGAGCTTGATGTGTAGGATGTGGATCCATCAAATATTCAATTTTTTCAGGGAGATCATGTGGATCCAAGAGGAGTGCAATTTTTGTAGATATATCTAGGTCTGTGTCTGGATTGGCAGCATATTGTTTACTCATTTCCCAAAGCATTTGAGCGTTTGAAGCACATTTAATACTATCTTGATCGGCACGATATTCTTGCCAGCAATCATAAGCATGCTTGCATAAGTATGCTACAATTAATTTTGCAGATAAGGAAGGAATATACCCAATGCCTCTGAGTATGTTTGCAGTGATGGGTCTTTGGGATAAGAAGGCACCAAAAGTCAAAGTTTTTTTGAATGGTGCAGCACAAACTGTTAAAATCATTGGAACGGCAGATTCAATTAGTTTTTTTCTCTGAGTGTCATCATGTTGTATATGTGATCCTTCGTGTAGGACTGCTCCATGCCATCTATCAAGTGTATGGCTTGTCATGGCTTGACCACAATTTTCTTGTGAAATGATGTACTGAGGAATAGTTTGATACCAATTTTCCGCAAATGTTTTAAGATCAGCAGTATCATATTTCTGGGTATTTGTTTTACTATACTGAATTGCTTTTTCTAGTTCACTATCATCACATGGAATATTCAAATGATTGGTGTTATTATGTTCTACCGTTGCCCATGATTGTCCGGGCACTCTTACTATTTTAATTTGTTTATGCTCTAAATCTGGATATGCACGATAAAGTACTTCAAAAAAATAAGTTTCTGATTTGGCGTTAAGTGTTTGAGCTCCTTTCAGCTCGTTCTCTATGCCTTGCTTATTGCGCATATGTATGTATGGGTAATATCCTAAAACTCCAGCATAATTAAGATATTTCATGCCAAATCTAAAATAATTGGAAGCTTTTTGGCCAAAACCTTTCATGGCAAAAGTTTCTTGGCCTATGGAGGCTAGAAGTAGAAATATTAGTCCGTAGAGTGGAGTTTGTTTGTTCATGCTATTCCCTTAGTCTTTTGAGGCTGGTTGTTGTGCTTGTTTTTCTTCTAATTTCTGTGCAGCTTCAGCATAATAGGCAGCACGCGTTTTGTCTGCAGGATGAGGGTCAAGGAGCATTTGAACTTTTTCACGTAAGTTTGATGGTTGTTCCGTCGGAAGATTTTCATGCAGAGAACTGATCGCTCTAAGCTCTTTAGGGTTTTGTGAGTGTTTAATGGCATCTTGATCGGCACGATACTCGCACCAATTCTTATAGGGAATAAGGAATAAAGCACATGTTGCTAGTTTAATTGGTAATGACGGAATGTAGCCCAATCCTTTTACTAAGTTGCCAATAACCGGATGGGTTGAAAGAAAAGATGTAAAGCCTAAAGTTGTTTTAACTTTGTTCATGCCATAGATTACCGCAGCAGGTAGCAAGAAAATTAAACGATTCGTGTTTTTATCGTCATTGCGCAAGATATGAGATCCCTCATGCATGATAATCTGATTCCAAGCATCAAGCGTGGTTGGTGTCATTGCAGATCCTGATAATTCGAAAACAGGAATAGACACACCTATCATACTCACAAGGCTATTAGTAAAGGCAATGTAACCACGATACAATGTTCCTGCATTGTTATATGATATAGCTTTTTGTAAGTCTGGATCAGTACATGGGACAAGAAGATAATGCGTACCATTGTGAAAGCAGGTGCTCCATGGTAAGTCTCTAAAGGGTGAATATACCACTTTAATGGGCGTATTTTTCAATTCTGGATATGTTCTATGAAGTATGTTTAAAACATACTTTTCTGTTTCAAGCAATTTAACCCGAGCAGTACATCCTTTTGCAATATAAATCTTTGCATCCGTTTCGTAATATTTCTTTCTTAGGAAATATGCAGCACAACCCATAACCCCTGCATAGTTCAATGTCTTCATGCCAAGTCTAAAACCATTTGCCCATTGTTGCTTGGTCCATTTCATGGCAAAAGTTTCTTGGCCCATAGAAGCCAGAAGTAAGAATAACAGTCCGTAAAAGAGTGATTGTTTGTCCATTGTCTTCCTTAATTTTTTGTTGCTGATTGTTGCGCTTGTTTTTCTTCTAATTTCTGCGCTGCTTCCGCAAAATATTTTGCGCGTGTGTTCTTTGCAGGATGCGGATCCAGTAAGTTTGCGATTTTTCCTTTTAGATTTGCAGGCTTCTGCGTTGGCAGATTTAAAAGAATGGAGCTGACTAATCTTAATTCATTTGGATCTTGAGTGCGTTTAATTGCTTCTTGGTCAGCTTGGTACTCGCGCCACTCCCAAAAAGTACGCCAAATGGCAATGCTAGCAATTAATTTTAAAGGGAAAGAGGGAATATATCCTAATGCTTTTATAATGTCGCCAGCTACGAGGCTTTTTGAAAACAGAGACGTTAATCCTAATGTTGCTTTCATTTTGTTTGATCCATATATAATAGCTGCAGGCGCGATTATGGCTATTAAGTCACCATTTTTTTTATCATTATGCAAGATATGGGAGCCTTCATGCCGAATAATCACGTTCCATAAAGAGAGAGTGGTGGAAGTTGCTGTTTTTAGATCTTGATCAGTACAGGGGGTAGCAAAATAATGTGTGCCCTTATGCGGGCAAGTTGCCCAAGCCTTACATGGAAGGTTAATAACTTTAATGGGAATATTTTTTAATTCAGGGTACGCTGTATGTAGCACGTTGAGGATATATTTTTCAGTTTCAGCGATGGAAGAGGATGCAGGGTTTAGAGAAGCTTGCACTGTGGCTGGTGTTTTATCAATTTCTTTAATTTGTTTTTTAATTATATCGATTTTACTAATTATATAGGTAGGAAGACCCATTACCCCAGCATAATTAAGTGTCTTCATGCCAAGTCTAAAACCATTTGCCCATTGTTGCTTGGTCCATTTCATGGCAAAAGTTTCTTGGCCCATAGAAGCCAGAAGTAAGAATATAAGTCCGTAGAATGGTGATTGTTTCATTAGTATCTCTCCGTTAATCTTTCCTTGGTATATCATCACCGGACATATAATAAGCAAGTGCCTCCATTGTCTCTTGTTGCTTATTTTCAATTTTTTGAGTTCCCTTTGCAAAATAAGCTGCTCGAGTTTTCAGGTTTGGATGAGGATCTAAGTAGTAATCTCTTTTTTCTAGTGTTGTGGATGGTGCTTTATTAGGAAAATTATCAAAAAGATAGATTGCTGCTTTTAGTAAATTTGGATTTTGAGTTCTTTCCATCATTTCTTGATCCGCGCGGTATTCATCCCAATACTTAATGGCAAGTAAACAGAGCTCACATGCTCCAATTTTAATTGGTAGTGAAATAAGAGACCCTGTACCTCTAATGAGATTATTGGCGATCAGATTTTTACACCATTTGAAAGTATCTAAGCCTAAAAGCTTTTTTATTTTTTCGGTTCCAATAAGGACCATCAAATAAGGCATAGGGTTATTGCTATCGTTATTATCTTTATGTAAAATGTGCGATGCTTCATGTAACATGCTTGCTTGCCATAGATCAAGAGTGGTTTGGGTCATAGCCTTCCCTGTGATTTCACACTTACTAATATATTGAGGCAATGTGAGCCTTTCTTTCCACCGTTCATTACTGGCAGTTTTTCTAGTATAACCTGGTATATTTTTTTCTTTACACAAGAGAGCTTTTTGAAATTCTTGTTCATTAAATGGCACAAGCAAATAAACCACATTATTGCAATTGAAAGTACCAAAACTACGGGGTGAATTTTCAATAATTTGTATTTCTGTGTCTTCTAATTCAGGATATGCATGGCGTATAAACCTTAAAATTTTATCTTGTGATTCTTTGGATAGATTGCGATCTGCGTAATCTCCATCGAGTTTAGCCAATATATCAAGAATCTCGTTGCGGGTTTTTAACGCTGTAACCATGTCTTTTTGACGTTCCTCTTTTTGCTTGAGAGAACCTATAAAATATAAACCTACACCAGTGTAGTTAAGACCTTTCATGCCAATTCTAAAGCCATTGGACCATTGGTGCTTGGTCCATTTCATAGCATGCGCTTGCTGGCCCATAGAAGTTAAAATCAAGAATATAAGTCCATAGAATATAGATTGTTTTTTAATCATGACTTACTCCATTTTTTATTTTTTCTTGCGCTTGCTTTTCTTCAAGCTTTTGTGCAGCTTCAGCAAAGTATTTTGCACGAGCTTTAGGTGAAGGATGTGGATCAAGAAGAAGTAACGTATTTATGATTAAACGTGGGAGAAAATCTAATTCAAGTATATTTTCTGCGATTGTAGCAGCTTCTTTGCTTGCAGCTCTCAGTATTCTAGGATCTTGGGCACGTTTTATTGCGTCTTGGTCTGCACGATATTCTTGCCAACGTTTAAGAAGATGCGTTTCAAGTGCTCTATAGCCAATGTATAGTGCAATAGGGCCTCTGAATTTTTTTGTTTTATATAATTGAGCTGCCATGAGTGGTGGTAGTAGGAATTTACCTAAGTTTGTTTTGTTGTCATGGTATAAGATATGTGATGCTTCATGCAAGATACTCTCTTTAATCAAAGGTTGCTTTTGATTGTCATTGTAAGCATCTTTCCATTCTTGGTCAGTATAGGGAGCATATATATAATCGGCATCCAAGCGCCAGTTGGTAGCCCAAGACCACTTCGGCACATTGACCACCTTAATAAAACGATTTTTTAATTCGGGATAAGCTTCATGTACAATGTTTAGTATGTCCGCATGTGTTTTTTCATTAAGGGTAATTTCACCTTTCTTTGGAAGAGACCAGTTATTTATGGCTGATCCCACAAAATAGGCATAGCCTAAACCTATAGACCCAATGGCAGCCTTCTTGGCAAAGTTCTTCATACCAAAAGCCTGTTGGCCCATTGAGGCCAATAATAAGATGAGAATTCCATATAATAAAGATTTTTTCATTATTTTCCTTTTCCCTGTAAAGTAGGTGTTTTTCAAGATATTTTATACTATTAGTATATATTATTTGAAAAATTTGGCAAGGTATTTTGGGGAAATGTTTTCTTATTGAAACGAGGGATGATCGGAATAAGGTTTAAGGGTGGTTTAATCTGAAACCCAGGTTCAAGTCCTTGAGTCTTCGGCATGGGGCCTTTTGCACCTCAGTTAAAAGAGGAGCCGTGGCTTATAAAAGATTATGAGAGGAATTACTTTTTTATTGAGGAGAAAGGATACAAAAAAAGGGACAGTTGTTCACTGTCCCAGATTCTTTTAAAAAACGCATTACTATGCAGGTGATGGCACAGCTGCAGGTTGAGGTGCAGGGGCTTTTAATCCTTGTAATGCAGTATCAATCTGCAGAATTAAAGTGTCGACTTGCGTATTGATTTCAGGATCTTTTGCATCATTTGCAAAAGCTTTTAACTGACCCTTCACAACGTTTGCTGATTGTTCTGCTGCAAGCGTATAGTTAGCCTTATCCTTTTCAGGGGCAGTTTTTGCTTTATCAATAAGCATTAACGTAGCTTTTGCAGCTCCTTGAGCCGCAACCCATTTAATTCTTTGCCACATAGAAAGCCCAAAAGCTGATGAGCTGACTCCGAAAACGACCAGTGTGAGCAATAATATACCTTTTTTCATGACTACTCCTTTTTTTGTTTAGTTTTTAAGGGTTGATACCCTCTCCTATCTGCTTCTATTCTAGCAGAATAAGGGCATGAAAATCAATGCTTTTGATTCAAATAGAAATTATTTATAAAACTTTAGAATCGGGCAGGAGGGGGCTTAGGGTTAGCGCATTTTTCTAGAGGGTTGTTGTTTGAACCTGGAGCCCAGGTTCAAGTTGTAAAGAATAGGCTTCGGGGGTGGGGCATAATGGTTTCCATTCATAGTAATCAGGGGTGTCTAATACAATGGAAATATCCTGTTTTGATGGCACTATGGTCACTGGGTCATTTGATAGAGAATATTCCTTGAGCACGTTCTCAAGAATGGCGAGAATCTGTTTGCCTTCAGGGGCGGTTGTGGCCAGGTAAAACTCGCGAGTAATTTTTGGGGTTAATGAAAAATCGAGATTAAGGGATTCGCTGATGCCAAATTGTTCATCTTTGAATGGAGCATCCCACCATACGATGTGGGCAGCATCTGATTTGGTAAGAGGAAGTAATTGGTCTTGCGGAGGGCAACTTAGCAAAAGGCCACACAACGTTTGATATTGTTCTTTGGTGAAGTATAGAATACCGTCTTTGCTTAGTTCTATCGGGTAATTGAGATAGGGGTATGATGTAAGATGAACATCTTTAGTAAACTCTTTAAGTCGTGAAAATACGGGCATAATGATAACATAGTCACCGGCATTCTTGATGGCAATCATATATGCGCAACATGGGCAGCCGTCAGAATCGGGAAGTAAATAAGCTTCTATGCCAGTTTCAATATAATGGGCAAAATAATTATCATTCAAAAATATGGCAGGGACTTTAATTTTGCCATCAAGAGCGACTTCTTTTTGTTCTATAGTAAGTACTTGTGTCATATACCTTCACTTTGGGCTTCTGTTATTGGTGTTTGCCCGCCGGTAATAAATTGAGCAATATGCGGGTATTCCTGTGAGTGCTGATCAAATGCGCCATGTGGTGCTGATTCTATGATAGCACCTTTATCCATTAAGTGAATAGAGGCTGTCTTTAAATGATTCACAAGTGATATATCATGTGTCGTTATAAGCACGGTAAGGCCTTCCTGTGCAAGCTTTGTAATAGTTTCTGCTACATGAGCGGTAAGCACCGGATCAAGCGCAGAGGTTGGCTCATCAAGGCAGATAATGCGTGGCTTGAGCGCAAGCATCCGAGCAAGAGCCAGTCGTTGCTTTTGGCCACCAGAAAGATCGCGCGGATAACAAGCAGCTTTGTCTTGTAAACCATAATGGGCAAGGAGCGCGGTAGCTTGTTGCTGTGCGTCTTTCTTTGGCACATTTTGTACTTTTTCTAAAGCTAACGTGATATTTTCAAGCGCGGTCAAATGATCAAACAAATGGAATTGCTGGAACACCATGCCAATAGTGTGCGTACTATTTACTGTTTTAAGATCAATAGGTTTACCATCAAGCATCACCGTGCCAGTATCTAGCATTTCTAAATTGTTTAAGATGCGCAGGAGCGTTGATTTACCCACGCCAGAAGCACCAAGGAGTATTGCAATTTCACCTTCCTTGACGGAAAGGCTGATGTTATCAAGAATCTTTTTTTGTCCAAATGATTTAGAGAGGTTATTGATGGTAAGCATAGTGCATCCTTTTTGCAGCATAATGAGCAGCAAGTGAAAGTAATGTTGTTAACGTTAAATAGATGCATGCCATAATGATATACACTGGCATAGGTTGGTACGTTATGCTAATCACGCGTGAACTTGTTTTGAACAGTTCTACCACACCGATAGTTGAGGCCAAGCTTGAATCCTTAACAAGCGTAATGCTTTCATTCAGGAGCGCTGGAATTACCACACGCAATGCTTGTGGAAGAATAATGTAACGCATAGTTTGCCATTTGCTTAAACCCAGCACGTGTGCTGCTTGCCATTGGCCGGTATCAATTGATTGAATGCCAGATTTTATTATTTGGCTAATGTACGCAGTGCTATTCAAACTTATTGCAAGCACTGCGCAGGTGAATGCAGAAAAGGTAATGCCTAGTGCAGGCAGCAACAAATATATGAATGATATTTGAATCAGCATGGGCGTGCCACGAAACAACGTAACGTACAGTGTGATAGCAGCATGGAGCGGTTTATTGGGGAGCGTGTGTAAACAGCCCACTATTGTGCCACCAATAAAGCCACATATGGTGGAAAGTGCTGCAATCTCAATGGTGGCAAGTGTGCCTTCAATTAATTGCGGATAGATTGTTTTGAGTAATGCAAGATCAATCATAGAAGCCCCCATTTTTTTGCAAGCGCAGCAACGGTGCCATCTTGAATCATATCATGAAGTTGTTTTTGCAGTTCTTTATACAGTTCGGGGTGTTTTTTACTCACTGGTAGGGCGTACGTATCAGAGGTTTCAGGAATTTGTGTAACTGTCCAAGCATCCATGCCATGAGCCGCAAAAAATGGTTGCACGCTTGATTGTGCTGAAATAAAGGCATCAGCTCGCCCACTCTTGAGTGTTAAGAACGCATCCGCAACTGTTGGTAAGCGTACTACCTGAGGGCCTTCGATTTTAGAGATATAACTGTCTGCGGTAAATCCTTCATTGACTATCACAGTTTTGTTGGTAAGATCTTGTACCGAAGTAATGGGTGCGGTTTTTGGCGAAATGAGCAATAACGGATCACCTATGTGATGCGGTTCTAAGAATAATACCGCTTTTGCTCGTTCTGGCGTGGGCGAAATGCCTGCGGCAACGACATGCAGTTTGCCCATCTGAAGTTCAGGAACGAGCGTGGTGAATGCCATGTCTTTTATTACCGCCTCTTTACCCATGCGATGGGCAAGTTCATTCACGAGATCAATATCAAAGCCGGTTATCTTGCCATCTTTTACAAAACTAAACGGTTGATATTCAGCATTGGTGCCAACAATAAGAACGTCGCGTGCCGCGACTTTCTCTTTTTTTATAGAGTACATTATGAAAGTTGCAGCCATTGCCGCAAGCACAAGGCTCAGTACATATTTTGGTTGCATGGTTAATCCTTCTTTTGTTTAATAAGTAATAATTTACACACTTCATCATATGTTTGTGTAATATGTTTAATGCTTTTTGGTGTTACAAAAACTACATTTTCTCCTGCAAGGGTTGCAAGTACACTGGTGGTAGCACTATGTGCATCAAGATAATCGCCCACAAAATCAGCAAGTCCTGCAAGGGTGTGTACTACAATGAGCGTTTCATTATGTACCACTTGGGTTACTGCAAGGCGCAGGATTTCTTTTGCCGGGTCAGCTTTTTCTTCCGGCAACTCGTAGATTAACTTATTTTCTATGGGGGTTTTGGTTACCCCTAACTTATGCAACTCACGCGAGATAATTGTTTGATTGGTCTCAACGCCATATTTGAGCTTAAGGAGTTCAATCAGTTTATGTTGATCAGTAATCTCATAGGTTTCTATAAGTTCTTGTATGGCTTTCTGACGCGCTGTTAATGAAGCATTGCGTTTCATGGTTTTTTTCCTTCTTGTTCGTTTGATAATAGTGGTAATTTTTTAATAGCTTTTGTTATATTTTGTAAAATCACTATCCTCAACACATCTTCGGACCAAGGACCAGGAAGCAGCTCAAGGCCTTGTGCCAAAGATAATTTCTCCTGCAGTATCTCTGGTATTAACTGAAAAGCAATAAGTGATCCAATATCCTTGCCAAAAATAGTTCTTTTACCGGGATCATCGTAGGGATTGGTCAAAGCAATTATGGCAGGTATAATATGTTGTACATCAGCGGGGACACACCGTTGTGGCCAATAATTTGCGAGTATGTAAGTGGGTGCATACGCATTTTGCTTTATTTAAAATAGTAGTATCTAGAATAGCACCAGCTTCAATAAGTACTGGTATTGCTTCGTAGGCATTTGCTTTTACTGCATCATATAATGGTACATGGCCAGATTCGCTTTGAGCATTTAGATTCGTACCTTGCACCAAAATTGCTTGAGCTTGTTGGGTTTTATTGTCAGTAAGTTTGGGTTCTTGCATTGCATAGAGCCCATTGATCTCTACGCAGATCAGGATGGTTAATATAGTTAATAATAGTTTTTTCATGTTGTATTCCAATTGACTTTAATAAGTTTATGTATTGTTTTTAGTTGTTTTGTACGCTGTGGTTTACGTCCCATATTTATCCTTTACTTTATAAGTTCTTATTTATGTATAACCTTCAATCTTGCCAATAACCCATTGGCAGGGTGAGCATAATTTTATCGCAGGCTCAGTCACTTCATGCTGTCCGCAGCGAGGGCACGTATTGCCACTTACGCAATCCATGATAACTTGTTGGTATGCAACCCGCATGTTACATTCACCTTCTTCATCGTCTAAACTGTCCTCATCGAAATTGCTCTCATCTAAACCATCTTCTTCTTCATAAAGAGAATCTATGGCAAGGGGCATTAAAACGGTGTTTTCCATCTGTTTACCTCTGTATTATGAATAAATATTAACCTCTACTATGAATTATAATTCATTTTAATACGAAAGTCAACTCTTTAGAGTAGATTGATAAGAAAAAGGCCCAGCAATCAATGATTACCGGGCCCTGCAAGAATAGTTTGAAGTTAAGGATTACATTCTAGGTGATTTGGCGATCATTCTCGTTATATTCTGGAGAATGATTGCTTGCAATTCTTGCTGACGAGCCTGAGGCAACAATGTAGCTCCTAAAGTTAATTTCTCCCGCATTATCTCTGGTATTAACCGTAGAGCAATAAGCGGTCCAATATCTTTGCCAAAAAGAGTTCTTTTACTTGGATCATCTTTAGGATTAGTCAATACAATGATTGCAGGTAGTATGTGCTGAACATCTTTCGGTGATACAGATGTCACCAGCGCATTTCTTGTGCGTGCGTTTCTGTTTGCAGCGATTTGCATTAATGAATTACCCACGGTATCAGTAACATCTAATGAAGCGCCAGCTTCAATAAGCGTTGGTATTAGTTGCCAAGCATCCTTTTTGACAGCTAAAAAGAGTGGTGTTTCTCCGCGCACATTTGGTACATCAACTTGAGCACCAGCTTCAATCAGTTGTTCTATACCAGATTTTGAGAATGCTCTCACAGCAGTGTGCAGTGGCGTATTAAGGCGAATGTCTTGCGCATTTGGATTGGCCCCAAAGCTTATAAGTAATTGAGGGGTTGATCCGACTTCGCCAAGGCTACGTCGTGATTTCAATGCATCAGATGATAATTCTTGACCATTATAATATGCATAGTGTAAAGGTGTTGCACCACACCAGTCTGTGGCACTTGGACGAGCTCCTTCTTTTAAAAGAGCTTGGACTTTTGTGCGATCATTTGAACGAGCTGCCTTAAATAATTCATCATCAGTTGCGTTTAAGCAAAGAGTGATAAGATTTATGAAGGCGAAAGTGAGTAAAATATATTGTTTCATGTTGTATTGATTTTCGTAGTAATGAAGTTGTTTACCGGGTTGTTTGGTTTATTGTTGTTAATGTGAACGGTATGATGCATGTTGGGATCCTTATGGTTTATGCAATAAATTGTGTTATTTTTGAGCATTCTTTAAGAGTTTCTTTGGTAGCGCAATATTCTGTAATGGTGCCTGCTTCTAGATAATATACGCGATCAACTATTTTGCGTATAAAGCTCATATCTTGGCTTGAAAGCCCAATGGTCATGCCTTGTGCTGCAAGCTCTTGTAATATGCCAACTAAAATATCTGTGTTTTCTGGATCAAGTGACGCAGTGGGCTCATCAAGGAGCAAAGCTTTTGGTTTTAAGCACAATGCACGCGCAATGGCCACGCGTTGTTGTTGGCCGCCAGAAAGTTCTTGTGGATATTTCTTTTCAAATTCTTGTATGCCAAGTTCTTGCAAAATTTCACGGGCGCGTTTTTCTGCTTGATCATACGGCATGCCTTGCACCAGGAGTGGATCAATGCAATTTTCTAGAACGGTAAGATGTGCAAACAGATTAAAATCCTGAAACACAAAGCCAATCTCTTGCGATTGTTCTTGTGCAGATAAGCTAGAGAGTTCTTTGCCATTGATGGTAACGATCCCTTCAGATATGGGAACAAGCCCTGAAAGAGCTTTTAAAAGCGTTGTTTTGCCTGCACCACTTTTGCCTATAAAGCTTGTAATGCGTCCAGGTAAAAGCTCACAAGAAATATCACTCAAAATGGGTTGTGAGTTTAATGCGACCGTGAGTTTATTAACGATGACCATTTGATGCCCTTTGTTCTAAGTAAAAACTTATGCCATTCAGTACTGCAGAAAAAAGTAGGTATATGCAAGCGATAGTAAGATATACCGGTAATGGATTGAGTTCACGGGAAATAATATTCATGCCCACGCGTGTTAATTCCATAACGCCTATCGTTGCAAAAAGCGCAGTGCTTTTTACAATTTGCTCAAGCTCGCCAATGAGTGCAGGCCCTATATTGCGCAGTGCTTGCGGCAGTATAATGCGGGTTAAGGTTGCGCGTAGTGGGTAGCCCAGTACTTTGCACGCTTGCCATTGTCCCACAGGAATAGCATTTATGCCGGAACGGATAATTTCAGTTACATAGCCGCTTGAGCAAAATGCAAGGGCGCACGATGCTGCTAAAAATCCGGGGACATTAATGCCAAATACTGCAGGCACTACAAAGTAGGCAATCAGAATTTGCACATAGGCAGGTATGCCTTTTGCAATGAATGTGTAGATCTTAATGATGGTGAGCGTGGTGCGTGATGCCAAATATCTGCAACTTAAAATGCCCAGTGTGGTGCCAATCAGCAAGCTTACCGTGGTTACAAAAAGCCACGCTGCAAGAGTGGTTGCAGCCCCTTTGGCAAGTAATGGAATATAGGGTACTATGCTTTGCATTAGATTTTCCATTTCTTTTCTAGAATGTTTATGACACCTTCTTTTTGTAAAGCATCAACGGCAGTTTGCACTTGTTCAATTAAAGAGACGTTTTCTTTTTTAATCGCAATTCCCATTCCGAGCACTTGATCTTGAGGAGCAAGTGGCATATCAAGGATTTGGATTTCTGGATATTTTGCTTGGAATTTACGTGCGATTGCAGGTTCCACAAGCGCTGCATCCGCTTTGCCATATTGAATATTCAAAAGTGCATCATCAACGCGTTCCGTTGATTTCTTGATGATGAATGGGTAACTTGAGAGCGCAGTGTCTTGGCTGGATGCGGGTTCAACGCATACGGTCATGCCCTGCATATCTTGAATACCATTAATACCTGCCGGTATTTCTTTCCAAAATATCAGTGGGTATGAGGTGACTGTTTCTCCTTGATATCTGATCATGGCAACTTTATCGAGCCTGCTTTGGGTAATAGATAATCCCCAAATAATGGCGTCTATGCTGCCTTGATCAAGTGCTATAAAGAGTGGCGCCATAGAGCCCAAATCTTTGAGCACTAATTTTTTGCCGAGCTTTTGTGCAATATTTTTTGCAACATCGATATCAAAGCCTTCATACTCGCCTTGTGCATTCACACTTACAAAGGGAGCATAATCGGGTACCGTTCCTACAACAAAGATATTGTTATCAGCATCCGTTGTGAGAAGTTGAGTATATATGCCATAACAACCTGCAAGAGTAATTACTGCGGCAATGAGCATTATTTTAATGTTAAAATTCATGGTTAATTCCTAAAAAATAATAATTATTAAGTAAACAAATTAAATAAAAAATACAGATAACCGGTTATGGTTATTAAATGAGTAAATGGGTGATTGTTATGCTTGTAAAAGCATTAATGAGAGTGATGGTGGGGATGAGAGGATGAGGAAATAGAAAGAGTGAACGCAAAGTATGCGCTAGAAGATTGTTGTACGGGGATACTATTGATTTCTGTAGGTATCATATGATAATCCTTATTGTTAATGGTACCTGTTATTCCTGTCTATTATTACTCTAGCAAATATAACTCTATTTGTCAATCGATGTTATTTTTTAAGATACAGAACGTGCCGCACGCCTTCATCGGGGTCATACGCTGCGCTATAACTATCCGTTTTAGCATCAGCCCATAGCACAGGGATTTCTTCTTGTGGCATAAAATCAGCAAGCCGTAAGCCCCTGTTTTGTATTGGCTTAAAGCCGACATGATATATTTTGTCATCAATGCCGCGCGTCATATGATAAAAACCTGGCTGGCGTTGTTTGCCGGGATTCCACGGGTTAGTAAGGTTCTCAAATTGCATTTCACCCTCAAGCACATACTGTGTATCCATCTGACCATCATGTGTTTGGTTGGGCCGCAGTTCTGGTGTGCCATGCTCCAGGAGGGTGCAGAGAGTTCTTTCGGGAAGACGGTGGTAAAGTCGCTTACGTTTGAATTGCCAATATTTGTACACGCCGGCTCTTTTTGCATTTTGCTTTGCAAGCAGCAGCCATTCTGGGTTTTGCCATCTTGTTACGCGGTCTGCAAGTATGAGTGTTGCAACTTGTTTGAATAGAGGGACTGGTGATGGAGTAATGACTAATGGTGAAATAACTGCACGGGCGGGAACAGTTACTGCCGTTACAGCTTCTGTATTACCTTTACGTTGATTAAAGGTAGGGAAATTCTGTTTTTTCTTTTTCTTACTTTTTCCGTCTTTATTTTTTGGTTTTACCATTTTTTGTGTGGCTGGCGTATATTCAAAGCTTTTTTGTGCGATTGCACGAGCCCTGCAAGACAAGATTTCTTTGCCATTAGGTTGACTACAAATAGCAATAAATTCTTCAGGTGCCACGCCCCATGCTTCTTGTATTAAGGATGCCGGAGTGCGGTCCCATCTGTCTTTGAGTGTTGTATCTGCGCCGTGGGTAAGAAAAAGATGAATGAGTGGAACAAGTCGATCTTGAGCTGCTATATGGAGCGGTGTTCTAAGGTCATTACTTTGTGCGTTAACGTTTGCTCCAGATTCAAGCAGTTTTTTACTGAATGTGCATGCTTCGCTTAACTTCAGAGCGTCACAGCTACTTGTTCCATGTAATACCACCTCTCCGCACATGTTGCCAAGGTTTACTTGTGCTTTTAGATCAATCAATAATGCAGCAACTGCAGTATTACCACGTTGTATTGCATGAAAGAGCGGTGTTTGGCCAAATACATCTTGGTGGTTTAAGTGAGCACTTGCACCATGCGCATATAAGAGCTGTGTCATCTCAGCACTATTTGATATGCTGAAGGGTGCCATACCAATTGCTATTTCAATAAGCGGATCGGCTTTGGCTTGCAGGAGCATCTGTGCGATATCAAATTGTTCGGCAAAAACTGCCGCAAAGAGAGGAGTTTCTCCATTTAAATTTTGTGCATTTAAAGTGTCTTTGGTAAGCAATGTGTTGAGCTTAGCCAGTGCTCCGCTTCGAGCAGATTTATGAATAGGTGACTCATGTTGTTTGCTGTAATCGTTTAATAGCTGAGAGAACTTGGGATTGTGTGAAGGAATGCTTTCATCTATTGGCATATGGTAGATGGTCATCTTCATAAGGGCTGGCCAAATGGGCTTAAGCTCTGCAAGTTGCAGTTTTTTTGTGAGGAGATCTTCAAATGTTCGAGTGTCATTCTTTGTGTGTGCTGATTTTAATAATGTAAGGGCTTGCTGACCTTCATGACGGGTTTGCCTTACCGGTTTTTGGCATGGTAGAGCATCCATGGCATGGCAGGTAAAGCTGCTTATCACCTTTATTGTGACTATGAGGGTTAGTGTATTAAATGTATGGTTAATAATACGTCCTTAGCGCTATGGTATATATTTTCTATTATAAAATAAATGATTAATAAGTCAATGTAATAAGCTTTGTTTACCTGTAAGCCCTCTTCCATGCCAGGGAGGCAAACCTGTAAAGAGCCTAATAGCCTTTACAAAGGGCAATTTTTGGGCAATACTTAAGGGTACTATAATATGAATAACCGTTCCCAAACCCTTTTCTCTTATCCCTGGTATAAACCTGGGGAGTTGATAAAGGAATAGGGAAATTAAAGGGTAATACTATGAAACCAGATATCCATCCACAATTACATGATGTTAACGTAACGTGCGCATGTGGTGCATCTTATAAAACACGGTCTACACTTCCTGAAATTACGGTAACGCTTTGCTCCAAATGCCACCCGTTTTTTACTGGGGAACAAAAGTTTGTAGATACTGCTGGCCGTATTGAGAAGTTCCAAGCTCGGTATAAGCCACAAGAAGCAGCTCCCAAGAAAAAGAAAAAATAATCATAATGCAGATTGAATGGAGCAAGCTCAAGGAACGATATCAAGCCATTACCGATCAATTAATGTCGGGAGAAATTGATAATAGGGTTCGTACTGGGTTGCAAAGTGAAGCAAAGCATTTAAAAACTTTGCTCGATGCGCATACGGTGATTCAAGATCTAGAAAAGCAGCTTCAAGATGCTCGTGAGCAAGAAGCTGCAACTGATGATCAAGAATATAAAGAACTGTTTGCGCAAGAAGTTGCAGATCTTACTGATAAACTAAAGGTTGCACAAGATGAGTTAGAGTATCTCATTGTGCCACCTGATGTTATGGATGATCGCTCAGTCTTCTTGGAAGTGCGAGCGGGCGCAGGAGGCAAAGAAGCATCTTTATTTGCTGCAGACCTTGTGCGTATGTATACCAACTATGCTATCAGTAAAGGATGGCAAGTAGATTTGGCAGACTTAAGTAATACAGAACTTGGTGGCGTGCGTGAAGCAACATTACACATTCAAGGTAAAGGTGCCTACGCGCATCTTAAAAAGGAAGCAGGCGTGCATCGCGTGCAGCGTGTTCCTAAAACAGAAACACAAGGCCGTGTGCATACTTCAACCGCAACGGTTGCCGTTATGCCTGAAGCAAAAGAAGTTGATATAGACATTAACCCTGCAGACTTGCGTATTGATACGTATCGTGCAAGTGGCGCCGGTGGTCAGCATGTTAATAAAACTGATTCTGCAATTCGCATTACGCATATTCCAACAGGCGTGGTAGTCGCTTGTCAAGAAGAACGCTCTCAACACAAAAATAAAGCAAAAGCATTAAAAATGCTCCAATCTCGTTTGCTTCAAGCAGAACGTGAAAAGCAAGATGCAATAGAAGCAAAGCAACGTAAAGATCAAGTTGGTTCTGCCATGAGATCTGAAAAAGTTCGCACCTATAACTATCCACAGAATCGCGTGAGTGATCATCAAGTAGAGCTGACGCTGAATAAACTTGATATGATCATGGAAGGTCAGCTTGATGAACTGGTGACTGCTTTGATGCAGCATGATCGAGAAGAGCGCAAAAAGCAGGCTATTGCAAAAGTTTAATTATCATATTTTAATCATAGAAGATGAATATGAAAAAAGATATATTGGAAATTTCACCAACATACATTGTCGATAGTACCGGAAAAAAAACCGGAGTAATTCTTGAGATTTCAACTTCTGAGAGAATGCTTGAGCGTTTAGAAGATATGTATTTTGGTCTCAAAGCAGAACAAGCTCTTGAAGAGGGTGAATTTATTGATTTTAATGAAGCAAATAAGAAAATAGAAAAAAAATGAAGGCATATGAGTCATTTAAGATAGCTATCGAAAAAAAGGCTCAAAAATATTTAGATGACCTTGAAAAAAGCTGATTACGAAAAGATCGTATCGAAAATTCAAAGATTACCCTTTTCAGATCCATAACTTGATATAAAAAAACTTCAAGGGTATAAAAATATATATCACTTACGAGTAAATGACTATCGAGTTCTATTCTCAATTATTGTTGATAGGCAGATTATCTTAATCTCTGTCGTTGGGCACAGAAAAGATGTTTATGATATAGTAAAGCGTATATCATTTTAAGTAATAAAAAAACAACGGTTGACTTGAAGTTGAACTTGTGTATATGCTCATTATGTGTTTCATTTTCCACTTTAAAAAAAAAAGGATAGTTTTATGCAATTTTGTAAATCTATGTTAATAGGGTCATTTTTCATTATAGTATCACAAAGTTTTGCTATGAGTTTAGATGAAGAGCTATTTGATGCCGTAAAAAATTCTGATGTTGATAAAGTTAATGATTTATTAAAAAAAGGTGCAAATCCTAATGCCCAGCAACCTAATGGAGATAGACCACTAAATCTTGCTTCACAACATGGAAATCGTGAAATAGTACGAGAACTTCTTGCTCATAATGCTAATCCTAATGCATTAGACCAATATAATGAAACTCCTGTAGAACGAGCATGGCATAAATATGATATTATACGAATGCTTGTTGAAAATGGCGCTGATCCCAATGGATTACTGAATCGTAAAACTGATGAACGTTTATTAGAAGCTGTAGTAAAAAATAATGATAAAAAGTTTGTTACATTGCTGCTAGAAAAAGGAGCAAACCCGAATGCAGAAAATAAGGAAAAGGATACTGCGCTTCACTTAGCAGTTTTTTATGAGGCATCTCCTGAAATTATTGCTGCATTATTGGAGAAGGGCGCGAATCCAAATTTAATAAATAAGAGTGGCAAAACACCATTACAAATGGCATTAGAGCAACAGCTATCATTGGTTGGTAAAATGAGAATCAGAAGCCAAATGACGACGGGTGAATATGCGGCTCTTATTGCACAGCTTGAACAAGCGAGCGCAAAATTTCCAATTGGTCAACCTATTGTCCCTATTGCACCAGTGGTTAAACCGCCTGTGCAACCTGTTACGCCACCAGTTCAGCCAACTGGGGATGGCGGGCTTGTAAAAGCGTTGAATGAGTTAACGCGTAGTCTTGGCATTTTGGAAGCAAGTTTGGTATGATTGCTCCTCAGATAATCTCATGCAGGGTTAGTTGAGATTGGTTTAATAATTATTTGCAGGTTTGCAAGCCGGGATATGTCGATTAATGCATTTGATCAATGTATTCAGAAAATAATGATTTTGAACCCGCCAATTAAGTTTTTTTCTAAAAATGATGAAAAACCCTTGCTATTCAGGCTTCCAATGAGTTATAGTATAAGTAGGAAGTGAGCTTAAAGAGTAGTAACCCCAAAGGTTATGAGATCTCCCAAAAGAGAGGCCTTAAAGAACACTTCCTAAAAATTGAAAAATTGGAGATATGTAAGGTGTTTTCAACTTCGGTTGAAAGGCAATTGAGTAATCAGCACAATAGATGTCTCCATTAAATTGAGAGCGTTTTGTGTGGATTTTAGTGAAAGCTAAAAAGTAATTGGAAATAACCAACAGCATTGAATGCTCTCTTAAAAAATGGGAGTTTTTTGTGAAGGTTTCTAACCTTTAAAAGTTAGAAAGTAATTGGGTAAAACCAACCAGCGTAAAATGCTCCCTATTATTTTAGTAAGTTGGGAAACGTTGTATAAGCGTTCTTATAGATTAAAGCCTGAACGGAGTTATTTTTGTAAGAACTATAAATTTTATATGAAGTTTCCCTTTTTCTATTCTTCTATTTGCTTCGTTACTATTCAAGAAATTTTCTTGAACATCCGTATTACAGATCTATTATCAGTTGGCAAATCACTCATATCTAATTTAATCCATCGTAATTCTTTTGATTCCACATTTTGCACTAATTGTTCATTGCTGGTGACATGGAGTAAGAAACGAACATCAAAATGATCGTGCGCTTTTTCACGCTTATTTTCTGGAATGCGATGAATATCAATATCAAAGATTTCTGTGTTTAGCGGCGCAATGGCCATTATGCCAGATTCTTCTTGTGCTTCGCGAGTAGCAACTGCTAACACGTCAGGATCTCCATCACAGTGGCCACCTAATTGGAACCATTTGTCTAGCTTTGTGTGATGCAAAAGGAGTGCATGTGTGTGTTCTTTGTTCAATATAAATGCGGATCCGGTAATATGTCCAATTTCAAGAGTTCGTTCAAAACAATCAGGATGTTCATTAATAAAATGTATCATTTGTTCTTTAAAATGCATTTCATCCTGATCTAATGGATGATATGTATTCAGAAGCGAAAGTAATATGTTGCGATGCATAGTGTTACCTTTGGCTGCTTAAGGGAGTTCGCTATTACTTTGGCATATCAAGGAGTGTGTGTCAATTTGAAGAGCAGAAGGGCCGTCCAGAATTTGGACGGCCCTGTTTAGAAATGAAGCTTAAGGAAGAACCGCTATGTTCGTCCAACTACTTGGTGGCGTTGGTAAAAACACACCTGTAGATTTGGTGAACGTTGATTGATTGTTAATAATGCCAGCTGAGTAGTTTGCAGTAGAGTTAGCTTCTGCAGTATTACCAAAGAACGCGTTCTGAGGTAATCCGGTATTATTAAAGAATCCATACTGATTTGCAATAGCGGTGCAATTGGCCACTTGGGATGTTGTTGCGCCATTCAAGCGAACACCAACACCAAAGCTTGCTGGAAGAACTGCAGTAATGGTGGTACTTGCAACAAATTGTGGAATACTTACTGTATACGCACCAGTGCTGCCAAATCCAACTCCAACAGCGGCAATGGTGGTGCTCGCAGCCGTTTGCGATATACTTACAGTGTATTTTCCTGTGCCACCAGTGCCAGTACCTAAAGCAGTAATGGTTGTTCCATCTGCAATTCCAGCTCCCGCAATTACTTGACCCACAAGCAATGTACCAATGGTAACGCCAGTTACTATTAATGTAGTTCCCGTTATTGACCCAGTTACCAGTGCATTTGCTTCTTGATTAACAATGGTGGTACCAGGAGTTATGCCAACTCCAGAAATTACCATACCGGGTAGCAAAGTACCAGATGTGACTGAGGTTACTGCAAGTATTGTTCCTGCTATTGATCCAGTTACCTGTGCTGCAAGTTGTGCGGTAATGGTAGTATTTGGGGTTGTTTGTACAATACTTACCGAGTATGTTCCCACACCGCCAGTTCCCGTACCGAGTGCGGTAATAACAGTGCCAGCAGCTACTGCTCTGCCAGAAAGAACTTGACCAACAGCTAATCTACCCGATATAACAGACGTTACATTGAGTGTAGTTTCCGAAATCGATCCCGTTACCACAGTACCGGTAGAGGTATTGTTATTGGTTGCACAATCTTGTATTACAGCATTTGATGGCGCAAGACCTAGTGTGGATGGTTGTAAGAATGGGCTAATTTCCGGAAATCCTGCAATATCAATACCCACTCCAAAACTGCTCGCACTGATATTGCCAGACGCACTACAAGAGATGACTCGAGCATTCTTTACACCGGCGGTTACAGAAATACCACAGGTAAGTCCTAAGGCTGTATTATTGCCAAAGTCGGTAGCGCTAATCGAATTATTGTTATCTGCCTGACAATCTTCAACAAGAGCATCATCCCAATACACGGCAATACCAAATGCAGCTGATCCGGCTTGATTACCATTCGCTTGGCATCGTCGTATGATACCACCACTTGATGGTGCCACGAGTATGCCAAAACCAAAGCATATGCCTGTACCTTTAGACGACTCAATAGGGTCGCCATTATTGTTTGCCTGGCTGTCTTCAATTACGCTGCCATTAGAAAGGACAGGCCCTAATCCAGAACACATGAAAATGCCGTATGCTTCTCCACCTTTTAATGTAACAGAATTTTTTGCTGCATTTTGATTTGATTGGTGATTGCTTACATGGGCTCCGGGGCAGCCTACACAACCAAGGCCAAATAAGAAGTCTTGCGTTGGAAATCCGATACCGTTTGTACTCTGTGTTATTATGTTACCATTTGTTTGTGAGTCACGAACCACTGGATTCGGAACTTGGAATAGAGCTATGCCAATTAAAGTGCCATATGTATTGGAATTAGCGTTAGCTTGATGTCCCTCAATAATTATACCAGTTGTAAGATCCAAGAGGATACAATCAATAGTGGTACCCGTGGCTTGCACATCAATGCCAGTCACTTGGAGTCCTGTCATTTCCAATGTCGAAAGATTTTTATTAGTGGTACAGTTTTTCACATGCACATTATTACTTGCAAGCACAAGCATTACGGCAGTTTCTGCGCCAAAAAGAGGCAAGGTTAAACTTCCTTGCCCAGGAATATCTTTGGTGTTATTATCCGCAAACACTTCTTCCAAGAACACATTATTACAATACTCCACGCCAACTACCGCGTTGGGGATAGTGTTTGTGTTGTCATAGACAAAGCAGTTTTTAACGCTCAGTTCGTTGCATCCTGAGAATAACATTGCACGGTTACCTTGACTAATGTCCAAGTTTGCAACCACAATGCCTTGGCAAGGGTTCGTGACGGTAAAATCTGGGCACTCGCCTACCGATTCCGCTTCCATGCTGAGCGATATGTCAGCATTATCTCTGAAGGTGATATCGGTCACTGTTACTTCTTCACATGCAATGATATTAATACCAGCAGCAGAAGAGTTTACGATGCTACCATTTTTGATAGTAATGCCAGTAGGGCCATGTGCAATGATAGCATTTGCTGCACCATTTGCATCAATTTCATGAGAGTTAAGATCAAGTACTACATCACTGGCTGCAATGACTATGGTGCCTTTAATGTCTTTTGCCAAACAAAAATTGCCTGAACAGGCAATGGTGGATGGGCCAGATATTGGGGTTGGGGTACAACTACTTTTTTTGCAACAACTGTTTTGGCCTGATTTATAAGCATCTTCTGCTAAGATCGTTATGCTCAAGCAGGCGAGTAAGCTGAGCATTATAATATTTCTTTTCATACTACATCTTTCAAAACTATGTTTTAAGTGATTAGTGATTTTTTTGGGTAAACATTGGGAATGCTAAGATTGTTTGTTTCTCTTTCCTTTTTGTGACGTGTACAACTCTCACCGGTATGCTTTATTATATACTACATTAGTGACACGTTTGTCAAATGCTGGGTACTACCTTTGGGGCCATTATTTTTTTTATGTAAGAACTGGTCAAACAAGCTTGTTTTAATTATACTTCTAAGCAGTTCAATTGTAACATTATTAACCAAACTGCTTAGAGGTCCTTATGTCACTCATGTCGTATCTGCTTGAATATAACCGATACATGAATTTACTTGGTATTTTCGTTATCTTGTTCATTGCATTTTTATTCTCAAAAAAGCGTAATGCTATCAACTATAAGTTAGTGATAAACGCATTATTGTTGCAGTGTGCTATCGGTTTTGTAATTTTGCGAACAGGATTGGGGCAACGATTTGTTGGGCATGTGGCACACGTTGTTGAAGGGCTCTATCATTTTGCAGGAGCGGGTATTGGTTTTGTATTTGGGAGTTTATCAAATGCCGAGGGCCCATGGGGAGTAGTCTTTGCCATTAAGATTTTGCCCATAATAATTTTCTTTGGCGCTTTTATGTCGCTCCTTTTTCATTTAGGCATTGTGCAACAAATTGTGCGTGTTCTTAGTTATGGCATTAGGCCTATTTTGGGTACGTCTGGTGCTGAAACATTGTGTGCAATATCCAATAGCTTTTTGGGTCAAACGGAAGCTCCGCTCTTGGTGCGCCCTTATTTGAAGAACATGACAGAATCAGAAATGTTAGTGGTGATGGTCAGTGGTATGGCAACCATTAGCGGTGCGCTTCTGGCGGTATTTGCATCCATGGACGTGCCTGTAACTCACTTGTTAACCTCAAGTGTTATGGCTATTCCTGCATCATTATTAATTGCAAAAATTATATTGCCTGAAACTGAAAAAGCACAAACTTCGGGTGGTGCACAAGTTGAGTTTGAAAAAACTACTAGTAACGTTATTGATGCCGTATCTGCAGGAACATCAGATGGCTTGCAGTTGGCGCTTAACGTTGGTGCTATGTTAATTTCCTTTTTATCATTGCTTGCTCTTATTAACTTTATGCTTGGTTGGGGTACTGGATATTTGAATAGTTTACTGGGTCTTTTGGGAGCTGCATGGCAACTGCCACCACTGAGCTTAAATATTATTTTTTCTTATTTATTTGCCCCGTTTGGTTATTTACTTGGCCTCACCGGCACTGAAGCGCTGAAAGCTGGCCAACTTCTTGGCACCAAAGTAGCGGTTAATGAGTTTATTGCTTTTAGTGAAATGGTGGGCATGGGGTTATCGACTCGCGCAGAAGCATTAATGACGTATGCATTGTGTGGTTTCTCTAATTTTTCATGCATTGGTATTCAAGTTGGTGGTATTGGTGCATTAGTGCCAGAGAAACGAGCATTGCTTTGCGAACTTGGATTATATGCAGTGCTTGGCGGTGCCCTTTCTAACTTGCTTTCTGCTATGATTGCAGGTCTTCTTTTATAGAATTATCTGTTTATACATGTATATTATTTGGCAGCGTTTTCATGGATTCCATGGAACGTTGCCATTTTTTTTGTTTATGCAAGAGCAATAGAAATGTAATACTTACAATTCTATTGCTCGCTTTGCTAATATTTAAATTAGAAAATTGTCTAATATTCTGGAGAGGAAAAATATGAGATTTTGTATACCATTGCTTATGAGTGTCTGTGGTTTGAGTGCTATGAAGTTACCACAAGAACCTGCTACAACACGAAATGTCATTGCATTATTGAGAGCAGTTAAAGATGGTGAACTGCCTTTGGTTAAGGTGTTGGTTGAGCGCGAAGTAAATGTTAACGCCGCAGTACAAATTATGACGCCACTTGAAGTTGCTCTTGCAGAAAAACAGTTTGGTGTAGCAAGAATTCTTCTCAAGGGGGGTGCTCAGGTAAATTTACAAGGTCGTTTTGGTGATACGCCGCTCCACATGGTGGTCAGACAGATGGTTAATGCTGCAAAGGCAAATCCACGAGATGTTTGTACTGATTCAAAGGTAGGTAGTTATATGGAAATGGTGAACTTGTTGGCATGTCACGGAGCAGACTATAGTGTACAAAACAAGCAGGGCAATACAGTGTTTCATGAAATATGTGCAGGGTCGCCACACGCGATAAAGCATTTGTATTGTGGCGTGTTACGCTCAATTTTCTCAGGACAATCAGTATTGAATGACTATATCGTGGAAGGAGAAGTTGCTAAGGCTGAAGCGCAGCCTGAAATGCAGTGCATGATTACCAAAGTAAAAAAAGTACTCGCTTTAAAAAATGCTGCCGGTAAAACTCTAGCACGTATGGCAGGTGATTATGCACGCGGTGAAGCGTGTCGCTGCTTTGATGTTCTTCCGGGACAGTACCATGGGGATGATGCCACTTTTATTAGAGCGGTTAGAACCGGAGATGTGGGTTTGGTTAAGTTGTTTCTTGAAAGGAAAGTGCTTGAGCAAATTACGTATGCAAATAAAGTAGGGATTCCATTGCATGCTGCATTAGATGCAGAACGTTTTATCATCGCAGGGATGTTGCTGGAAGCTAAAGCTGGGTGTGTGAATGCTCATGATTCTCAAGATGATACGCCGCTTCATAAACTGGTCAGGAATATGGTTTGCGAGTTTGATCATCAAGTATATTTTGGCCGTGGTTCGGTTGAAGATACTATAGCAAAGTATCGTGAAATATTATTATTATTGCTCTGTCATGGTGCAGATGTAGGTGCACAAAATAAGAAGGGCAGAACAGTATTTCATGAAATTTGTGCTGATTGGCCTCAGGCCAAGAAGATGAGGCAATATTTTTATTGTGAATTGGTACGATTAATTTTTTCTGCACAAACCGGATTGCATAAATTTTATCTTGATAGTAAGGCAGATGTTCTTATGTATTTGGCAGATATACAACGGATAGTGAGAAAGTTGCATGGAGTGACAGCTGCACAAGATAAGCGTGGAAGAACCATTCTTCATTTGGTATGTGTTAATAAAGAATGTGATCATACTTTATGTTCTGCTCGCGCAAAGTTGTTGCTAGGTGTTGGTCAAGATGGCACGCATAGGTTTCTGCGCTTAATAGAGGGTATGGATGTAGACCGTTTTTATGAGGATGAGGCTACCGAAACTGAAGACATGCAGTAGCTTGCTTGCATATGTTCAGCACATGGTATGGAGTATCATGTGTAAAATACGTATACTGTTTGGTTGAGTTGTAACGGTGAACTAATATAAGTGAAAGATTATGAACAGATTATTGTTGGTTGTGCTAGTAATGGGTGTTATGAGTGTGTGTGGGATGGACCATTCACAAAAATCAGGGTTCACTCAACAAGATAGATTGCTTTTGCCAGAAGTTCAAAAGGGAAGTATCCCATTGGTTAAGTTTCAGCTTGCACATGGCGCCAACGTTGATACAGTATTTCCAAATAATTTAGCTATGATGAGTGCAGGGGCAAAGGATAATTCACATGCACCATTGGAAACAAGAAGATTTGATACAACTTGCCACAGCAGGTATCTGCTACATGACATTGCGCGCAAAGTGACACCAGAAACGCTTGAGCAATCACTTGATCAGATGTTATGGTTATTAAAAAAGAATGAGGGCACCGAAAAAAAAGATACTCATGGCAAAACATGCAGTGATTACTTGAACTATAGAAAGTTTAAGCGTGGTGAAGTTGCAAGCCACTTATTATATTTATATTACTTTGAGTCAACAACTGATATGGTGGCGCGAAGTGCTTCCTTAAGGCAGACACATCCACAGGACCTTCAAAAACCTGAACCGATATTTTGTGATTGTTTGGCCAATGCGCAATCAGAGCACATGAGTGAGATGGTGGTAGATCTTGACTGTGTGCCGGAAAATGTCTTATCAGTGCATCCTGCCGGAGCAGTGTTGAAATGTAGCGAACTTCAAAAAGATCCTGCATATGCTACTTGGAAAAGGGTGTTACAAAATGTAGAACAATTATCGGAAGATCAAGGGAGAAGGCTTGCCAAAAAATGGAAAGCATTGTTGAATGATTGGCATACCTTCAGAATTGTTGCAACAATTTTTAATAATCCAGATACTAAACTTTTTCAGTTTGCATTGTTGCAAGATGATTATGATTTGGTGTCATATATGTTGCAGCATAGGATGGATTTGATAGGAAACTCGTTCTGTGCTCGATCTGTTCCCATGTTACAGTTACTGCAGCAATATGGCATGTTGAGTTTAAGGGATGAACAGGGAAATACTCCGTTACATCATATTGCAAAGCATGGCCGTCTAGCGCAAGCAAATGTAATTGATTTTTACTTGAAGAACGGTGTTGATCCTTTAGCAAAAAATGGTAAAGGGCTTACGGCTCTTGATCTTCTTGTTCAGCATAGTTATCGGTTTGATGGATATGAGTCCAAATTACAAAAATTTATTGATATATTATTAAAAAGTGGTGCACGTGGTAGACACATGCATGGACATGGGATTTGGCATCAGCCTGAAAAAACCGTGCAAGATGTTGCACAAGAAACTCACGCAGAATGGCAGTTGCCCGCAACAGCGCTGGTACTTGGTCGATTACAAGCACAAGAGCGCAGTGATGCAAGGTTTGCACAATTTGTGCGTTTTCGAAAAGCTTTTGCTATTACCTATCCGCGAGTAGAGGGCGATACTCCTTTGCATACGGTAGTTAAAATGATATTGCAAAAACACGATCGACTCACCGAATTTATTCCATCGTTTAAAGAAATGAGTTTTGAAGAGCGTCTTTTATTCTTTAAGACTGAGTTTGAAACTATTGAAGCGTTGCTAAGGCAAGGGTATGATTTTGGAGCGCAAAATAGCCAGGGTAAAACAATATTTCATGAACTGTGTGCGGATTGGTCTGCCAGTGCAAAACAAAGAGATATTTTGTATCGTAAATTGCTTAGATTGATTTTTACCACCCAAACAGAGCTTGCCACACATCATAGAGAAGGCAAGCAAGAGGAGCTCGATCAGCAGCAAGATATTATAGAGATGAGTAATCGTTTGCATGAGGTGCTGGCTCTCAAAGATAATCAGTACGTTTCTCCTCTTGAAATGGTATGTAATGACCGCAAGCCATGTACTCATGAAGAGTATTGGTGTGTAGGATCTTTATTGTTGGGTACTACATGTACATTTAAAAATCGCCTTATTGGTTTTCTGCGGCATGATCAGGCCGTAGAAGTACATGAAACGTATAAATGGGTTCTTGGGCTTTATGAAGATATTAAAACAGATAAGTGAAAAACTATGAATGCTGAACAAAAATTATACGATTTGCTAAAAGAACTTTCTATTTCATATCAAGCATATGAACATGAACCACTTTTTACGGTAGAGCAATCAGAAAAAGTGGCTGGGTATGTTCCTGGCACTCATTGTAAAAATCTCTTTTTAAAAGATGATAAAAAACGATTTTGGCTTATTGTAGCCTACAATAAAGCGCCAGTTGAATTGCGTAAAATTGCAAAAGATTTAGATGCCAAAGGATTACGTTTTGCGCAACCTGAACTTCTTGAGCAGTATTTAGGATTAAAACCAGGTTCAGTTACCCCATTCGGGCTAATTAACGATATCGATCATGTTGTGCACATAATTCTTGATGAAAACTTGCTTTCTGCTGATTTGTTGAGCTTTCATCCATTAAGAAATACCGCAACACTTACTATTGCACCACAAGATTTGTTAGCATTTATCAAGCACCAGGGTAATCCATTGACGGTGTATAAAATCTAATGATTCAAAGCCTGGCTTACTATTTTCTTTGGAGGAGTAAGAAATATGAGAAAGCTTAGTATGAGTGTGATGTTGTTGTGTGTGGGTGGTGTGCACGCTATGAAATCGCCGAAAGATTCTACCTTATCACGCAATGACGTTCTATTACACGAAGCAGCTCAAAAGGGTGAAATACCCTTGCTTAAGCTGTTGCTGGAACGCCGTGCGAGAGTAGATACGGTAATGCAAGAGAAGACTCCTCTTGAGGTTGCGCTCGAGGCACAACGATTTGGGGTAGCACGGCTGCTCGTTGCAAGCGGCGCTCCGGTGAAAGTACAAGATATTTTTGGTAATACACCGTTACATACTGTTGTCAAAAATATGGTTAAGGATGCCAAAGCATACGATCATACTATATGTACTAATGTCCGTGCTGGCAGTTATATGGAAGTTATAAACTTGCTCTTATACTATGGTGCACAATGTGGTAATCAAAACCTGCAAGGTAATACAGTGTTCCATGAGGTGTGCGCAGGATCACCCATTGCAATAAGACATATACATTGCGGTTTGTTGCATGCAATTTTTTCTGCACAATCACCATTGAACGACTATATTGTGGAGGGGGAAGTTGAAGTGGCTGAGTTTCAACCTGATATTCAAGAGGTGATTGCCATTGTAAAACAAATACTTGCATTACCAAATGGTGAGGGCAAAACAATAAAAGATTTGGCGGGTGATTATGCGCATGATGAACCTTGTAGCTGTTTTGATATTGTTGCCCGGGATTATCAAGGGGATGATAATACCTTTTTGAGGGCCATTCGTACGGGTGACGTAGGACTGATTCAGTTATTTCTTGAGAGAAAAATACTTGATCATATGCCTTATGCAGCGGGTAAACCGATTCCATTGCATGTTGCCTTGGAAGCCGGTCGTTTTATGATAGTAGGAATGTTACTGGAGGCTGGTGCTCAAGTAAATACGCGCAATGCCCAAGGCGATACCTCACTCCATGCATTGGTCAAGAAAATGATTGTTGAACATGATCAGGAAGTTGCTGAAGGCCATGGTTCTGTTAAAAAAAGTCTAGCCAAATATCGTGAAATAATGTCATTATTGTTATATTATGGTGCAGAAGTGGGTGCACGCAACAAGCGGGGCAGAACTGTTTTTCATGAAATCTGTTCCGGTTGGCCTGATGCAACGAAGATGAGGCAGCGTTTTTATTTTGTATTGCTACAAGAGATTTTTTCTGCGCAAACGGTATTGCATGAATATTACCTTGATGGTAAAGCAAAGGAGCATATATATCTTACCAACATGCAGCAGATGATCGCGAAACT
The DNA here is from genome assembly GCA_963716425.1 of Candidatus Babeliales bacterium. Classification (GTDB taxonomy): domain Bacteria; phylum Babelota; class Babeliae; order Babelales; family JBFXEV01; genus JBFXEV01. The sequence continues at coordinate 1,812,412 of OY970310.1, read as the reverse complement.
TCACGCAGTAATGTCTGTGACTGATCTTCACGGGAAAGCTATTCTTGACCTTGTATGTCAAGTACCTGCATGTGACCATAGCGCATGCAATGGTAGAGCAGAGTTATTAATAGGTGTTAATGAACATAATAAACTGAGGGTTGTAGAATTTATTAATAGGTACGTAAGACGTTTTTATGATGATGAGTGAAAAATATATGAATAGATTAGTATTGGTTATAGTGGCCGCAGGTGTAATGAGTGCAGGAGCAATGGATCAAAGCCAACAAGAAGCTGCACTTTGCAAGGTTGATAAACAACTTCTAAGAGCAGCTCATCGGGGAGATGTTTCGTTGGTGCAACGGTTTCTTAGAGAGGGCGCAAAGGTTAATCCCTCAGTTACGCAAACGTCTACATTGAGTGATCCCTTCCTAAGAAGAAGAACGCCATTGCAAGTAGCAATTGATAGTGGACATATCATTGCGGCTCATATGCTGTTAGAGGCAGGTGCCCAGGTAAAGGGGGTAAGAGAACCTGATTATAGTGGCGATACGCCATTACACACTGTAGTGCGAGCGATGCTTGGTGAAATTGAATCTAGCACCACAGATTATGCCATGAAAAGTCGCGTTGCAGCTTGTGTAGATTTTATTGGGATCTTAAGATGGCATGGTGCAGATTTTGATGAGAAGAATAATCGTGGACAAACAGTAAAAGATGTATATGAGAATTGGAAGCTTAGGACACTGTTTCGAGAACACATTTGCGATACCGTTTTTAAATCGATTTTTTCTTCACAAACAGTTTTACCATTAGAAGATGTGGCCATTGAAAGACCGGAGTCGAAAGAATTACAATCCACGGAGATGGCGTTAAAACTTTTTACGACTATTTCTCAAGGTGATATATGTTTGCTTAAGTCGCTTGAAGAATGCCCAGGCATAGATGTTGCCATGATTTTTCCCCAAACAGGTCGTTTATTTGATGACTTTAATTTTAGAGGGAAAATGCCATTGCAGGTTGCATTAGAAGCTCATCATTTTGCCATTGCTGGACTGCTGGTGAGAATGGGTGCTCCATTAAATATGACGCTGATAGATAAATGGCGAGATGACTCTGTGGGCGAGCCATTGATGCATGAATTGATTAAAATAATGCTTGCAGCGTATGATTCTTCTGAGTACACGAATACTTTTAGGTTTTTTGATGTGTTTGACTTATCGTTGCTTAACGGTGCAATCTTTGATATGCAAAATGAAGGAGGTAATACCCATTTTGGTGGCGCAATAACAGGTGGGTGTACCATATTTCATAAGATTTGTGAGCTCTGGAATCAGCCGAAAAAATATAGAGGAAGTTTTTACCGTAAGGTGTTAAGCTCAATTATTTTTTCTCAAACTGAACTCCACACTTATATTCTTAATGGGGAGAAAAAAAAGCACATTCTTAAGAAATCAGACATACAGCATACGTTGCAAAAATTAAGGCGTGTATTAGCGCTAGAAAATAAGAAAGGGCAAACGGTTCTTAATATGATATGTACTACTAAGGATTGTGACCATAGCACTTGGTCTTGCTCAGCCAGAGCTCAACTTTTACTGGAGGAAGAGGGCCTTGAGAGATTTGTGCTTGAATTAATTAATAGACGAAGAGATGATGTTTTTTAAATTTTGGTAAAATTTCGGTAGATAGCTATATGGATGTAAAACGTCTTTATGATGATGAGTGAAAACTATATGAATAGATTAGTATTAGTTGTAGTGGTCTCGGGTGTAATGAGCGCAATGGCGATGGATTCAACTTTGCCAACTCGCCTGCATCAAGATTCCGGTGGACAGGGGCTAGGTCACCATACCAGTCATGCCAAAGCTCCAGAGGAGCAACGGCGGATGGACCAACAAGAAGGGCAAGGAGGAAGCCCTGAATTCAAAAATCCTTTGTATGCGATGAAATGGGCGCGGGGTTGCTATGAGGAGAAATTGCGTAAGAATATTGAGCAACATGATATAGAGATGATGCTTACATGCCCAAGAATTATGCAAGACTCTGGTCTTGAAAAGTTGAAGGAGTATATACTGCAGGGTAACGTAAAGGGAGTTGAACAACTACTTGCTGCAGGATGTGAGCCAGATAAAGAGTATAGTGATGCTGCTTTAAAGGATCCATTTTTTAATTGTGAAACTCCTTTGTATATAGCATGTAAGCGTAATAAGGTTGAGTGTGCTCGCTTATTACTTGCGTATGGCGCTCATCCTGATAGTTTAAGCAACTTTAAACGTACACCGTTACATATTGCTTGTATGCTTTTTATTCCTAATATGGTTGAACTGCTTTTTGAATATGGTGCTGATCCAGAACTGAAAACTTCTTCAGGGGAAACACCAGCCGATTGTGCGCAAGAAAAGGGTCAAAAGGTTTTGCAGCATTTTCTTGCTTGCAAAGAAAAGAGCAAACAAGCGCAATTTGATGGGCCAGTACATAGACAAGCAAAAAAACAGGAGCGCGAAGCGGTGATCAAAAAATTAACGGAAGAATGGGAAAAAACTGCACCAAAAGGTGGTGGGTATGGGGGAGGCTCAGGGTGTGGTATGCTTCTTGTTAACATGTTCTAGAGTTTGAGTAAGAAAATTTTTTGGGAATTAAATCATGAAATTACTTTTTTATGTGTTACTTGCCATATTCTCTTGCACGCTCAACGGCATGGAAGAGGTAACTATTGATTACACTGATGAATTGCGTGAGGGCATTGCACGTTTAGACTTTGACCGCGTACAACGTGCATTAGTGCAAGGAGCAAACGTACACCACGTTGATAGTGAGAAAAATAGCTTTTTGCATCATGCGGTCGGCCGTGCTGAGCGTTGTGATGAGACGCAGCAAAAACAATCTGTGGTTTCTATCGTTGAGTTACTAGTTGCTCACGGGGCTCAAGTAAATGCTGAAAATATAAGAGGTCGTGCGCCGCTTCACGCAGCTGCATATTTGGATGCAAAACCCCTTATTGATTGTTTGCGCAAACATGGAGCGCATGACACGGCCCTAGATAATAAAGGTTTGAGCATTCTTGATGTTTTTGTGCATGGCTGGAAATGTCGTCAATTGCTTACTGCAGATATGAATGCTATGTGGGCATTACTTGAAGACGGTGCAAATCCCAATGGAGCCCGTGATAAAAATGGCTTTCCATTACACCATGCAATGCTCGCATTAGATTGCAACAAGGCGAAGTTACTATTGCAATATAATGCGGATCCCGATGCGCAGGGTGCGGGCGGCAAAAGGCCGCTCCATTATCTTGTAGGAATAACACCATCTTACGGTAAGTCAAGCGATGATGAGGCGGCATTTACTCTTGCGCACATGCTGATCGCCTATGAGGCAGATATAGACGGAGTGGATCGTGATGGCAACACTGCCTTACATTATGCTGCCCACAAAAGGTTAGAAAAATGGATTGCGTTTTTATTGTTTTATAGGGCGCAACTTGGGGTAAGCAATAGCGCATTATTAACACCATTACATTGCTTGTATACTGGTGACATTTTAAGTAAGCATAAAAGAAATTTTGTGCATTCAATGCTACTTATTGCAGCTGGTAACCGGGTCAAAAGTATACCACTTGAAGACTATTCAACTGAAGGATTAATTGCATGTTTTCTTGAAACTATTCATGCAGTGGTAAGCATGGAAACGGCTCACGGAACAAAAGTAATGTGTATCCAGCCAAGCAATGTGATGAGCTGTTTGGTTGATCCGGACTTAGTACACGAGAATTTTTATGATGATGCTGTAATTTTTTGTAGGAATCTTAAGCAAGAGCACACGCAAGAGAATGCGTTTATGAGCAGTCAAGCACAGGAATTAAAACCATTACGCAAATCAGTCTAGAAAAGATGATGCATAAATTCACTCTTTTCCAAACTATTTCTTTTTTATTTGGATAGAGATTTAAACGCGAGTATAAATATTAGGGCGGCAGGACTTATCGCCCTCAAAGCTTGTGGAGAGCTTAGCATTGGCTAACTCGGTGAAGCAAGAATCACCGGCTTTTAAGCCAGTGAGTGTCAATTCAGATCGATGCTACAAGAAACCGGCGATCCTAAAGAAGTAAATTCAAGTCTAGAATCCCGCAAGAGAAGTAGTTCTGATCAGCGTCAAGTATAATTAAAGTTAAGTTAATTTACCGTGCATGGAGTTCATCATGGAAAATAAAATAGTATATTCGGTAGTTTTGGCAAGTGTGCTTTACTTTGCGGCACAAGCAATGGATGTTACCCCTGATGTGGGCGGTCAACTTTCTGAATTAGAGCGCAAAGCGCTAGTTGATCAGCGCATGAGGGCTTGCGCAGAATTATTTCGTATTGCAGGATCTGGTTCTGTAAATAAATTAATTGAGTTAATTAGTGCTGGTGCGTCTGTTGATTGTCGTGGTCCTAATGGGGATACTCCTTTGATTAGCGCTGTCAGATCGGGTAACGTGCTAAATGCTTATTTTCTTTTAACTGCAAAGGCGCCAGTTGATACTGCAGTTTTGCCAGATAGAGAGACTGCTTTGCATATTGCAGCTCAAAAAGGTGATCCTAAAATGGCACGGTTGCTTTTAGATTATAATGCTGATCCTAGTTTAAAGGCTAAATTTGGTGAAACTCCATTAGATTTTGCAAGGGGTCTTAAGACTGATGATAAAAAGTCAATGATTAATGTTTTACGAAAAAAAGCATTGGCTGCTGAGGAAACTTGTAAAATTCTTGAAGCAAAGCAAGCAGGTACCTATGCTCTTGGAAAGGGAATAATTGATGCTGCAGAGGAACTTAATAAGTCAGTTGGATATACAATGATTGATGTTATTTCAGTGGGGTCTAGCCAACAAACTACAACTCCAGACCAAATACAGACTCCTGTATCTGAATTAGAGCAAAAACAGATCGTTGAAAGGTGTAAAGCTGGTAAAGAAGTATATTGTGCTGTAGTAGCAGGCGTTATAAGTAAACTAGTTGAACTTCTCAGGGCCGGTGCGCCGGTTGATTATCGTGCTTCTAATGGTGACACCCCTTTGATTTGCGTTGTGCGAAAAGGAGATCTTATGCGTGCTTATTTACTTTTGTTTCATAAGGCAGAAGTGAATGCGGTTGCTACCCAGGATAGTGAGACGGCATTGCATATTGCAGCTCGATTGGGAAATCCAAAAATGGTACGGCTATTATTAGATTTTAATGCTGATCCAAATCTCAAGGATCGATCTGGAGAAAGTCCATTAGATTTTGCAAGGGGTCTTGATCGAACAAAAACAAAATCAAGGGTTTCTGAGCTTCGAACGAAGGCACAAAAAGCTCAAGAAATTCTTACAGCTTTTGAAGAGAAACAAACTGATAGGTATGTTCCTGGAAAGGGAATAGTAGATGCTGCACAGGAACTTAATAATTTTGTAGGATATACGATGATTGAGGTTAGCTCTATGGAATCCAAGTAATTAAATTGTTTAAAAATATGAGAACAAAAAAAGTAAATTCAAGTCTAGAATCGCGTAAAAGACGTGGCTCTGATCAGCGTCAAATATAATTAAGGTGTAGATACGTTAATGTACCGTGCATGGAGTTTTTCATGGAACATAAAATAGTGTATTCGGTAGTTTTGGCAAGTCTGTATTACTTTGCTTCTGTAAATACCGGCCGAACTTTGAAAGTATCATAAATGATTTTTAACGATGTGATCTTATTTGTTTTTGGATTAAACTCAAAAACATCAACACACTCAAAATCTGTTGGTGTACCATCTTTTAATACCCAATCATACAAAAAATGTGCAGCAGCACATGGTGCAGTAGTACTCACAAAGACATTCAACAAGGTAATTCTTGAGCGATTGGTATCTTTGAATAATTCTTGATAAAAAGATTGTGCATCAACAATGCCATACAATGGAGAATGAATAACTGCATGCTCATCAAAAAGTTGTATGACTTGGTTATACGACCCGGCTTCAAGGCCTTTAAAATATTCTTTAATTATCTGCTCTGTGTTCATAAGTTTCCGATTAAATTGGTGCAATATCCATTATGCTTACTAATAACATATCAATATTAACTATAAGTTTCTTACCTGTATACAAGTTGATCCTTGAAATTATAGGTGATGTTATAGAGGCTAGGTTTAGTATGCACAATAATAAATTATATTGCAATTAGGCAAGTTTTCTGTAGTATAAAAGGTCTAAGTTCCGGACAAGTTAATATTATACAGTTTTGAATCTACCATAATAAGAGATATCTACATGAAAAGAACGTTACACCAGTTACTACTTCTTGTTTTAGTTGAATTACTATCAATGGGCAATTGTTGTGCCATGGAAGTTCAAACATGCCTAACACAAATTGATTTAAACCACGCGCTTTTTAATGCAATAGATGAAGGTGTAGACGTTGATGCCGTCAAAAAGTTAATAGATGCTCGCGCGAATGTAAATGTGATTATTAAGGGGCGCCTGGGTGGGACACCATTAACAAGGGCAGCTTATAAAAATAGAGCTGATATAATAACAGAGCTTCTTAGAGCTGGCGCTCATGTGCATGGCACTGATATGTGCGGGAACGTGCCTTTACATTGTGCCGTAACTTTTAATAATGGAGACGCAGCTAAGGCATTGGTTGAGGCTAAGGCTGATATCAATAAAGCAAAGAAAAAGACCAGAATGACTCTTTTGCATGAAGCTGCCAATGTAGGCTTTGCCTCTATGGTGAAATTATTAGTAAACAGTGGTGCTTATCCTAATGCACAAAATAGTTTAAAAGAAACACCTGCTCATGTAATTATTAATAAAGGGCATAGCAAAGAGCCAAGAACATTACTTGATACTGATACAATTCTTGCAACGCTTATTGAAGCTGGTGCAGATTTAACGCTACTTGATAATCAAGGCAGAACAGTAGTGCAGTCTGCAGTACAAGAGAAAGATGTAAAAGCTTTAAAAGCCTTAGTAACATCAGTGTCCGCTGCAGAAGTTCAGCACATCATAACTGGAATGCTTGTTTTTAAATTTGGCTTTCCTCGAGACTTAAATATTGCATTGTCTCGGGATATACGGCAATTACTGCGTAAGGGCCTAGTGCAAGATCTTGTGAGCCGTAAGTTAGCCCAAGCGAGGAACTATTTTCCTCAAGAGCAAGATGCGGAATTGCAGAATTTAGTAAGAGCGAGTATTCAGCGGGTTATGCAGAATCCCTTATATGCAAGTTTCTACTTGAGAGCCAAAGGCGATAAAAAGTTCCTATGCTCAAGCAAAAAAAGGAAAACATGTGTTCAAGCAAAGCAAACTTATTTATGAACTCGCCAGACAATAGGCTAAAATTTCTATTTGTAACTTTGTAGGAAATATGGCTGCTTTGACCAGCTAGCTCTTTTTTGCTATTCTTAAACATATTGGAAGTTTCAAAATATATTCGAAAGACTCCTATGATTTCAAAAATGAGTATCGCTATTTTGGCACTATGTGTAGTAGTTGGCGTGAGCGCATTACGCGGCGTAAGCACGACCACTCATTGCGGTGCAAGTAACACATGCACTAATGGAAAGCCCTTGTCTTTTGCAGGTGCTCTAAAACTTGCTGATAAAACAATACCTTCATTGAGCGGCGCGGGATCTGCAAACCTCAAAAATGTTATTGTGCAAGGGGCAGCCCAGCACAGTGGTTCATTTAAAGCAAAAGGTGGCAGCTTTGGCAGCTTACAAGTAAGTGGTGCCGTAACACTTAAAAATACTGCCGTTTTTGGGCTTACTCAAGTCGCAGGGTCTTTACATGGTGAACATACTACATTTGCAGCTGTTGAGTGTACTACTAATAAGAGCACTCTTTCTCATTGCATGGTTGCTTCTATTCTCATAAAGGCTCCTAATGTACCTACAGAACCACTGATTATCGAATTAGATAGCACAACAGTTTCTGGCGATATTACTTTTATAGGTGCTCAGGGTCAAGTTATCTTGCGCAATGGTGGAGTTGTCAAAGGCCAGGTTACTGGTGGTACTGTAATTAACAATTAATCATGCAGAACATTGAATGGTATTGCATTCAGTTCCTGTTTATCAAAAAATATTATACATTATAGTGCCTCTTTGTGATGCGCAAGATCATGAAAAATAACATATATTCCTTGTAAATTGAGCAATATATTGTATTAAATTACCGAGCGGGCTATTCTTTAAATTGAATAGTTCGCTCTTTTAATTTTAAAAATTGTTTGTTAGTTCTTATGAATATAGGAAATGATGAAGCATATTGTTTTCCTGAATATTTTATTGATGATTATCCTGCCACTTTGTTCTATGGAGCCCATCATTGATAAAGAGGCTCTTGCCCAGCAATTGCATACAGCAATACTTTCAGGAAGCGATATTGAACCCATCTTAGAGAATGGCACTCGCATTCACCACAGTCTTATAAATAGTGTTATTGGTGGTAAAACTCCCTGGCATTGCGCAGCTTTTGTACGTAATATGCGTGCAGCTAGGTTATTAAATATATCCGGCGCTCGAGTGGACGTATCTGATACAGAAGGATGCACACCATTGCATTTTGCGGTGGGGTGTATTAAATTAATGGCATTGCTTCTGGAAGCTAAAGCTAACCCAAACAGTGCAGATAATCAAGGTAATACGCCGCTCCATTTGGCAGGACAACAACAGGATGTTAAAGGAGCACAGCTTCTAGTGCATCATGGTGCTTCATATATAAAAAATAAGAAAGGCGAATATCCAACGCTCTCATGGCTTTCTGAAGTTGAGTTGGAGCGGTTTAGAAAAAAGAGTGATGCTGTGCGTGAACAAAAAAGAGAAGAAAGCGGCGCGTCTGCAGTAACTCGTGCAAGGAATGAGACTCGGCGTAAGCTTCAAGAATATTATGAACATGTTAGAGAAATTGCACATACGCATAGTCCACGAAAAGTAGGTACTGATGTTTGGACGGGCGATGTGTTAGTATACGTTGAAGGCAGCGTGTTGGCAGTTTGGATGAGGAGTGATGTTTTTGATGAAATGTGTACAACTAAATCAGACCAAACTGTTCACGACACATATTGCAAAAATTGCACATACCATCCAAATAAAGGAGATAACAAATGAGGATGCTATTAATAATATTACTTTCTAGTGCAAGCGTTGGTGCATTGGCGATGGACAATCCAAATGCGCTCTTTGGCGCTATTAGTAAAGGGCAAGCTGATAGGATAAAAGAGTTGGTAGCAAATGGCCATTCGCTCGAAGATAAGGATGATGAGCTGCGGACCCCTTTGCAGTTTGCAGTATGGGTTCACCCTGAGAACATGGAAGTAATTGCTGCGCTCCTTGAAAGTGGTGCAGATGTTAATTATCGGGGGCAAACTGATTACCCATTGCATCTCGTTGCATCAGAAGACCTTGCAAGATTGCTTCTTGATCACGGAGCTCAATTGGTACCCGATGACTTTCATAATACTCCTGTGCATTATGCTGCAGGATCTGGGCATACGGCAGTTGTGCGAGTGCTGCTTATCAATGTTACGCCAACTGATATTCTCATTGTAGGTGATGAAGTTAGCAAACAAGATGTTGTTGAAAGCATCGTTGCAAGCAAGTTAGAAGCCGCACGAAACATTCTTGCGATGCGTAATATAGTGGGAGAAAACGTATATGCGCGCGCAGCATCTCGTGGAACCATTTCGCCTGCAAGAGAGTGTGAACTTTCTCGGTTGATTGATGGAAGACATATTAATGGACTCAAGGAATGTATTCGCCAAAGTGTCAACAAAGCATGGCAACAGAAGAAATTAAAACAATAAAGGATAATCATGGATGCAAAAGAAGGTAAAACATTTGTAGTGGCGTTGTTGGTATTAGTAGTAGCGGCCGCATTAGGAGTTTTTTCATTAAGGAAGACCGCTTTCATAGACAATTTATATGTTGGAACTTCACGCGATACAAGCCAGGGATTTTCTTTTGCAGGTGCCGCGCATCTTGCACATAAAACAATCGCATCATTGCATGGTGCAGGTTCAGTAACACTTGATACCGTGATTGTACAAGGCGTTGCAGAGGTGAGCGGGTCACTCAATGCAAAAGGCGGTAGTTTTGGCAGCATGCAAGTGAGTGGTGCAGCTAAGTTAGCAGATACTTCAGTTTTTGGGCTTACGCACGTGGTTGGTAGTTTGCAAGCTCAAAGTACAGCATTTGCAGACATTGAATGCGCATCCAATCAGATTGTTCTTTCTCATTGCACCGCACTTTCTATCGGTATGCATGCTCCAGAGAACGTTAAAGAGCCATTGATTGTTGAGCTTGTAGGCACAACCGTTTCTGGCGACATTACGTTTAAAGGTGCTCAGGGTCAAGTTATCTTGCACGAGGGCGCAACGGTTAGAGGCCAAGTCATTGGTGGTACTGTAATAAATGCCTAATCATCTTTAACTTGTTTATCAAAAGCCCCTGAATACATTAAGCAGTCGCTATTAAAGTCGAATGATTATGAGTCTTAAGCATGATGGATTGTATAGTATGGTAACAACAACTTTCAAGTATACAGTATGTGTATTGGCATTAAGCAGTTCATTGTTGCAAGCAAGGCCGCAAGAATTATCTAATTCTGGTGCTAAACTTGCGCCTTTACTATTTTGTAGGCATAATGCTGTCTATTGGGCCAAGCACATTGAGTATGGCCTTGAGCGAGAATATAAGCAGTTTAAAGTTTACTTTATGGATGAATATATTGATTATGATGAGCGCGTGGTTCCTCGTTTTAGTGCAGGCACTCAAGAAATCAAGGAACAACTTAAAGCACGCTTAGATGAAGAGGCAAAAAAAGACATTGGCATTCTGCATATTGTTGAGTAGTTCTTTTGGGATAAGAAATAGAAATGAAACTCATCATGAAAATATTGTTTTTGGTTCTGATTTTGAATACTGGTTGTGTGGTGCATTGCATGCACAATGAAAATCTATTGTTTGCAGCTATTTCTGGAGGGCGAGCGATAGAGATACAAGAGTTGGTATCAAGTGGCCATTCACTCGAATTTAAAGATCATTTTGGACGTACGCCTTTGCAATTTGCTATACTGGTTTGTCCTGAGAAAAGGGAAGTAATTACTGCACTCCTAGAAAGTCGTGCAGACGTTAATACTACACATACGAATGGTTATTACACCCCATTGCACGCAGCATCTTCTGAGGATATTGCAAGAATGCTGTTAGATCATGGGGCTACCTTGGTATCTGATGGATTTGGCTATACAGTAGTGCATGATGCTGCCGGTAAACAAAGAACTGCTATTGTGCAACTCTTGCTTACGTATGTAACGCAAGCAGATTTACCAGTGGCCAATGAGGCTGCACTAGAAGAAAAAGTTATAGAAGATATTGTTCAGAAAAAGTTAGCAGCAGCAAGTACACTTCTTGCCCAGCGAAGTGTGTTTGGTGAAAATCCTCATGCATATGCAGAAAGATGTGGTTCCATTTCATCTGGCAATGAATCGGTGCTTTCTCGGTTGATTGATGGAGCACATATCGATGAGCTTGCAGAATGTATTAGACAAAGTGCGCACAAAGCTTGGCAGCAGAAAAAAAATAAGTAAGCAAAGAAACAAATTGATTTTTATGATAAGACTTTTATCTGTTAGATTAGGGTTACTCCTTCTGTTGATTTGCGCATATATTCATGTGTCATTCACTAATCAAATTACGCCGTATAAATATACTGATACAAGTACTATTCCTTTGTATGATATACCCGCATCTGCAAGATTTACTCTAGAGAGATTAGATGCTGATGCCCCAGATATTGTGTACTATGTAAGTAAGCCTGAAGCAAGTGATTACCCAATTGCAATACTTTGCACTGGATCTTCAAGTAAAGATGATATAAGAAGTGTAATTCATTTTCATCGTTATTTCTTGCAGGAATGCATGGATTTGCATGTAGGTGTTCTCACCGTAGAACTCTGGGGTGTTGATGGATCCACGATCCATATGCAAGAATATAGAAACAATTATACACGATCACAACGCTTAAAGGACCATATTGCAGTCATTGAATTGCTGAAATCAAATCCTCCACTCGGGTGGAACGGAAAGCTTATTTTTTTGGGTGTTTCAGAAGGTGGCCCTTTAGTAACAACACTGACAGCACGGTACAACGATATAGCACTTGCCACGGTTAATTGGTGTGGTGCAGGCGACTGGAGCTGGCGTGAAGAGTTATGGGCTTTTATGATTGATATGCGAAGCAAGTTTCCTTGTTGGGTTAAAATATTGGATCATCTTCCCCCATGGATGCCATTATCTCTTAATTTCCCGCAAAATAAGCGTGATTATGATAAGTGTATGGAGCAGACACTCTTGAATCCTTGTGTGGAGTTAGAGTTTATGGGAATGACGCATAAGTATCATGCTGATGCATTACAATATCCTTTGCCTGATTATGAAAAAATAAAAACGCCATTTTTGGTGGTAGCAGGTGGCCAAGATAGCATTATTCCTTCGTGTGATGCATTTGTTCTAAAAGCTGAAACGGTAGGCGTTCCTCTTACCTATGTGCGTATTGATGACATGGATCATTGTATACGGTTAAGGCCTGAGATTATTCAGGATTCATTTAGATGGCTTAGAGAACAAGTTAATCGCCAGTGTTGAGAACTATGAGCTGATGCTGGCCTCTCCTGATCAGAGTACTCTTGCATATTCTACCACCTTTCTGATACTATGAAAGTAGAGTGAGCAGTATAGTTAAAATAAAAATGGAGAGAGTATTATGAAGAAGAAAATAGCAGTATTACTTGCCTTACTAGCATTATTTTGCTGTGCATTAAAAATAACTCGTTCAGTCAACATAGCGGGTAAAATAAAACCTTCAGTTACGGCATCAATTGCCCAGAGTCAAGACGACCGTGATCCAAAAGACATAAACAGTAGTGCCGAGTCACGCAAGCGCCGTGAGCCAGGGCAACTTCAACGGTAAAAATGGTATTCATTTTTTTGGTTTGGGCAAATAAGTGGTTGTGCTGCCTTTAGTGCTGACCAAATGGCGTTACCCATTTTTTAACGCGTTCTTCTACCACATCCCAATTAATGGCATCCCAGAATACTTTTAAGTAGGAAGGGCGTTGTATGCCAAAATCAATCATATATGCATGTTCATATACATCAAGCACCAAAAGAGGCAATGCAAGTACGGGCACATGTTGGTTATGTTCTTCTAATACAAAATTATGCACGCGTTTATCATCAAGAGAATAGCAGGTAAGCACCCAGCCTCGTGCGCTGTTGCCACTTGCCATAAAGTCTTGCTTAAAGGCTTCTAGCGTGCCAAAGCTTTGCACAATCAGTTGCTCGGTAAGTGGGCCAATTGTCATTGGGTGCGTTGCCAAATTCTCAAAATACAATTCATGTAAAATTGAACCATTAACCGCATAGGTTTCTGCTACTTTAAGAGCTCTAAATTGCGAATAGGTTCTGCTGTTTGCATTTACACGATCGGCATTGGTAAGCGATTGCGCAATTTCATTGCGACTTTTTACATAGCCTGCATAAAGTGTTTTATGTTGCTTTATTTGGTTTGGGCTGAGTCCATTAATTTTATCATTGATATCAAATTCTTTTACCGTATAGAGTGTGGGAGATTCCGGAGTTCTGCTGACTGCAGTAACTTCATGAGGGAGTGTTGGTGTGGGTTCTGGCAAACGTCTGAGAGTTAGCGCGAGGGCAATGAGAGCAATAAGTATTGCAATGATAATGTAGCTTCTTGATCCATTGAGTTTCATGTACTTTTCCTTTTTTATTATAAAAATTGAGCCCTGTTGTTACACAGGGCTCAGTAGGCAAATTTCTTATGCGAAATCTTCCTTATCCCATTTCTTATTGGTATCAGAAAGGGGGCCAGATACGCGTTGTTGTTGTGGAGCAACGTGTGCTACTTCACATACTTCTTCTTTGCATGATTGTTCGCATGGTCGTTCACATCTTTGTTCTTCGCATGCTTCTGGTGAGCATGTGCGCTTTTTGTTGCAGCTGCCGCAACCTGCAAGCAATACAAGAAGTGAAAGTGCTGAAATAGCTGAAAACTTTTTCATAGGGTTCCTTTGTTGGTCAATTTAAACCGGTTGTAACATCAATTGTAATCAAAAGCATAAAATATTTTGCACATTATCGCAAGTTCGTAAACAGTTCCATCAGCATATTGGAATGTGCATACAATGAAATAAGGAGTGTTGCAAGCACCGGAATGCGCACAGGTTTGAAGCCAAATACTTTATAGGCCATGTTGCAAAACATGAGCATAATAAGCACAGGATACCCAATTTCAATGAATGGTGAAGAATATCTTAATATGGTAGTAAGACTTCCTGAATAGGAAAAAAAGTAGGTTGCAATAAGCGTTATAAGCAAAGCAACGGAATATCTTATTTTGCGGTTAAATACCACTGTATGCAAATATTCAGCAAATACTGCAGCAAGCGCAATGATCGTAGAAAAACAAGCCATCAGTACTGCGGTGCTTATGATCAGTGCGCCATGCCCACCAAGTACCTTAAAGGAAATTGCACTAAACAGTTGGCCTTCATTTAGATTGGTTATATCACTGCCAAAATAAGCACCAAGATAACTGAGTCCAACGTAAATGAGTCCCAAGAGGGAAGTGCCAATGGTGCCCGCTTTTAAACTTAAAAGAGCAAGCTCTTGTTGATCCGCTTTATTATTTTTTTCAGCAAAATTTTGTTTTAAAATAGTAAGCACTATCGAACCAAAGAAAATGCCCGCAAGCACATCAAGCGTATGATAACCATAAATCATGTTATTCCATAATAAAGTGGCTACCGGAATGTGGGGACTTGCTGCATGTTCGCCAGTCATTATTGCTTTAAAAATAATAATAAGCAATGAAAGCAATAATATGGGACTTATAATATTACCCAGCACGTCCATAATCTTATTTTCACGTACAGTTGCCAAGAACGTAGCACCAAGGAAGATAAGACTAAATATCTCTGAAGAAATGCTTGGCATAAAAGGAGAAATCATAGTAAAAGATAGTGTCACAATGCGCGGCATTGCAATGAGCGGCCCCACCGTCAGTAAACAGGCAAGTGCCATGAGGGTGCCCGGATATGTACCTAAGCGATTAAAGAATGCTTGGTAATCACCATTAAATAAAATAATGGTTGCAATGCCAAGGAGCGGGAGTAAAATTGCGGTGATCATAAACGCACAAATTGCAAACAAATATTGGTCACCCGCAGTCAACCCTACGTTGATCGGGAACATTAAATTTCCTGCGCCAAAGAGCATAGAAAATATAGCCAAACTGGTAGTCACTAATACCGAACTCATTATTTTTTTCATCAGGGTCCTTAATCAAAATTTAATAATATAATGGAAAGAGTGAGATATCTAATTAATGGTAAACAATTTCTAATTAGTATATCTTAACTGTAATTCTGTGCAAACCATGCGCATATGCCCGATGATTCTTGCATTCTCGCATTCCGATGTACTATACTTACATTATCTGGTGCCTGTATGGAGGCGGGTACATATTTTTATTAATAAAAAATGGAGGGCAATTATGAAAAGGCATTATATATATGCATTGGTAACTATTACCATGCTGAGCGTCAGTTTCTGCAATGGTAGAGAGCACCAAAAGCGTATTAGTTTTAGGAATATGAATATGAATTATATAAAGCCCTTTAAAGAATTGGGAATAGATGACATCCCATTAGTTGGAGGTAAGAATGCTTCTCTTGGTGAGATGATCCAAGCATTATCAAAACGCGGATTGCGCATTCCTGATGGCTTTGCAATTACTGCGCAAGGATATTGGCATTTTCTTGAAGATAACCAGTTGATTGATAAGTTGAAACAACTTGCAAGTCAGTTGAATGACATTTCTGACATAAAGTTATTGCAGCGTGTGGGGCATGATATGCGCGCGGTCATTGAAGCAGGTGCAATGCCAGCTGATTTACGTAAAGAAATTATTACTGCCTATCATATGCTTTCAGATGAGTATGATGCAAAAGACGTTGATGTTGCTGTCAGATCATCGGCTACCGCAGAAGATTTACCAGAGGCATCATTTGCAGGTCAGCAGGATACCTATTTGAATGTGCACGGCGAAGATGAACTGATAGATAATATTATTAAATGTTTTGCTTCAGTATTTACGGATCGCGCAATAGTCTATCGCATTGAAAAAGGATTTGATCATTTTCAAGTGGGCCTTTCAGTAGGTATTCAAAAAATGATTCGGTCTGATCTTGCCTGTTCCGGGGTGATGTTCACACTGGATACAGAAACTGGCTTTAAAGACATGATCATGATTGATGGGTCATATGGTCTTGGTGAAGCAATAGTGCAAGGGCTTGTGAATCCAGACGAATATCGTGTGTATAAGCCAACGCTCAAAGAAGGATTTAAACCCATCGTCAAAAAAGGTGTGGGCAGCAAAACAATCAAGATGGTATATGCTGATAACGGCGCATCGCTTATACAAAAAGTTGTAGTATCCAAGGAAGCACAAACACAATTTTGCTTAAACGATGATGAAATTTTAGAACTTGCGAGATGGGGCATGATCATTGAAGATCATTATTCGCAGCGCAATAACCATTGGACGCCCATGGATATTGAATGGGCAAAAGATGGCAAGGATGGCAAGTTGTATATTGTGCAAGCTCGCCCTGAGACGGTGCATTCGCATGAGCAAGGAAATGTTCTTCACCAGTATCACTTTAAAGACATATCAGATAGAGAGTTAAAGAATCATCTTATTGTGACCGGTCAAAGCATTGGGCAGCATATTGCTTCTGGTAAAGCACGGGTGGTAAAATCAATCCACGACATTTCCCGCTTTAATGAAGGTGATGTATTAGTCACCGACATGACTGACCCTGATTGGGTGCCAATAATGAAAAAAGCTTCCGCTATTGTCACTAACCGTGGTGGCCGAACGTGCCATGCAGCAATTGTTTCACGTGAGCTTGGCATTAGCGCAGTCATTGGCGCAGATGGTGCAACTGATCACATTAAAGATGGTCAAGAAATTACTATTGATTGCAGTAAGGGTGAAACAGGATTTGTATATGATGGCTTAATTCCTTTCACGGTTGAAGACATTGTGCTTGATGAACTTCCTAAGCTCCCTGTATCATTGATGGTCAATTGTGCTGATCCTGATGGTGCGATTACGTTATCATTTTTACCCGTATCCGGCGTGGGTCTTGCACGACTTGAGTTTGTGATAAGCAATTGGATTAAAATGCATCCTATGGTTGCAATAAAACCAGAAGTACTTGCAACACAGGCAGAGCGTGATATGGTTGCACGATTGACTGCACCGTATGGAGGGGATACCAAAGAATTTTTTGTAGACACCTTGGCGCAAGGCATTGCAAGCATTGCTGCAGCCTTTTATCCACGTAAGGTTATCGTACGCTTTTCTGACTTTAAAAGTAATGAATATCATAATTTGCTTGGCGGAAAATATTTTGAGCCAGATGAAGAGAACCCTATGATTGGATTCCGCGGTGCATCTCGCTATTATTCACCGCTTTATAAACCAGCATTTGAGCTTGAATGCCATGCTATGAAAAAAGTGCGTGACGTTATGGGGCTCACCAACGTTTGGGCAATGATTCCTTTTGTGCGAACCGTTCCTGAAGGTGCTCGTGTGCTTGAGGTAATGAAAGAGTTTGGCTTAGTTAAAGGCGAAAATGATTTGAAGGTCATTATGATGTGTGAAATACCATCAAACGTTATTTTGGCTGATGAATTCTTGAAATTATTTGACGGTTTTTCTATTGGTTCAAATGATTTAACGCAGATGACGCTTGCAGTCGATAGAGATTCGGCGTTACTTGCATCACTTTTTGACGAGCGCGATCCTGCAGTCAAAAAAATGATGCAAATGGCTGTTGAGGGTTGCAAGCGCCACAATAAATATAGTGGTATTTGTGGCCAAGCGCCCTCAGACTATCCAGAGATTGCGCAATTCTTGATTGATATAGGGATCGGGTCATTATCGCTTAATGCGGATACGGTGTTACCGTTTATTATGCGGTATAGTAAAGCAAAGAACTAGTTTTTGTTTTAAGAATATACGAGGGCGGCTTTATCATTTGTAAGATAGCGCCGCCCTCAATTTTTAATGCTATTTTTATTGTGCTGAGCAAGTAGTATCATTGCATTCTTCTGGTGCGCACTGTGGTGGAAGATAGCCACTATTATAGCGCACAACTTCAAGTGGTCTTGGTGCACGGTAATGCAAGCATTGTTCACATCTGCCACGAATAAAAGATCGCAAGTATCTGCCGCACGGGCAATTGCATTGCACGTGATGATAGCGTTTAAAATCTGGACCGCATGCACGGTTTAAATGAAAGCTATTATCCATGCAATCAATATCTGCACGCATGCTTGTATTGACGAGCGCCATAATTAAATTGAAGAGTAGAAAGTACCAGACATATCTTTTCATGCTCAACCCTCAGTTAGTTGTTTCCTTAACTTCTACTTTGAGTATAGCACTTCAAAAATTCAAATAGCAATATTACAATACTCTTTCCAGGGCCTTTGCCGGTTTTACCATAAACTGATCAAGTTGGTCGTATTCGCGCAAGAAGGAACGAATATCAGCGCTATAGCGTGGATCTTGGAGTGCAAAACTAATATTTGCTTTCAGCCATCCTGCAGGAGTGCCAATATCATAGCGCGTACCTTGTATTTTATAGGCAAATACTTTTTCACCATTGCGCATCATATGGCTAATGCCATCAGTTAATTGCAATTCGCCGCGTCTGTCCGTTTCAATCTCTTCCAGCGCAGGAAACAGTTTATGGGAAAGTATATAGCGGCCGATAATGGCCAAATTAGAAGGAGCATCTTTTTCCGCTGGTTTTTCCACCAAATGAGAAACTTGGAATAACTGCGGGGTATATTGTTTTTTGATTGCAATGATGCCATAGTGTGGCACCTTTTCAAGAGGAACTTCTTGCACGGCAATCACACTTGCCTTTTCTTGGCGGGCAATACGCAATAATTGTTCTAATGCAGGCGTTTTTGAAACGATAATATCGTCGGGCAAGCATACGGCAAAATGTTCTTTATTGATTGAGTGGCGTGCGCGCCAAATGGCATGCCCCAATCCACGCGGTTCTGCTTGTCTGATATACGTGAAGCTTGCTTGCGTTGCAATCCGCTCTATATCAGTGAGCATATCTAGCTGATCTCGATCCTTCAGGAGCACGTCTAGTTCAAGATTATGGTCAAAATAATTGGCCATATCATGGCTGCGCTTATTGGTGATTACAAAAAAGTTATTGATATTTGATTGCATGCCTTCATCAATAACGTAGTGGAGTGCGGGTTTATTGAGTAAGGGCAGCATTTCTTTGGGGACTGTTTTGGTAATGGGCATAAAACGAGTGCCAAGACCGGCCGCAGGAATAATTGCTTTAATGATCTCCATATGTCTCTCTTCCTTTTTGTTACATCAAAATTGCCGTAGAAAATTAATTTTTGCGCTATGCAATAAGCGGATATCGCTTATGCCATATTTAAGCATTGCAAGACGAGTTATGCCAAAACCAAAGGCAAAACCACTATAAACTTTTGGGTCAATGTTTACACTCTTTAATACGTGTGGATGAATCATGCCAGCTCCTGCAATCTCAATCCAACGAGATTGTTTACAGGTTGCACAGCCATTTGTGCAAAATGGACATGACATAGAAATATCAAGACCAGGTTCTACAAATGGAAAGTAACTGGGCCCTACACGTAGTTCAATATTGTTCTTTTCAAAAATTGCTTGTAAAAAAGCTTTCACTGTTGCAAGCAAATTACTTACCGATACATTTTTATCTACATACAGCCCTTCAAGTTGCATAAACACAAAATCATGAGAAGCATCGGTAGCTTCATGGCGGTAACATCTGCCGGGGGCAATAACTGCAAGAGGAAGTTCATGTTCTTCCATAGCATGCACTTGTACGGGGGAAGTATGTGTTCTCAAGAGCATATCGGGAACATTCAAATAGAAGGTGTCCCACATATCGCGAGCAGGGTGGTCAGCAGGAATATTTAATGCTTCAAAGTTATAAAACGTGGTTTCTACTTCAGGGCCATCGGCAACGCGATATCCCATAGAAATAAATACGTCTTCTATGTGTTCAACAATTTGGGTGATAGGGTGTATGGTGCCAGAAAGAGTATTAGGCGTATAGGCAGTTACATCAAAAAATTGTTGTTTTTTAAGTTCTTCTTTGACAGCAAGAGCATCAATAGTCTTTAATTTTTGTTCAAAAGCTTGGGTGCATTCATCCTTTAAAGCATTTAAAAGCGGCCCCATTTCTCGCTTTTCTTCCACTGATAAGCTTTTAAGATGTCCCATCAGTTCAGTGAGAGTTCCATTGCGACCAAGATAGGTAACGCGAACGGCTTCTAGGCTTTCAGCATCTTGAGCTGCTGAGAGAGCTTCTTTAAATGCCTTTTTTGTCGAGCTAATTAATTCTTTAAGTGATTTCATGGTTTCCAGTACAAATGATGCTTTCTATAGTGGTCGCTTCTAGATGGGATGAGTTTACCAAACAAAACGGTGATGGGCAAGGATGGGGATAAGTATTAAGAAAAGACATAGTTTTTTTTGGGGGGGGAGGAAGGCTGCCCGCCTTCGCGCGTAGCGCTACGGCGTGGCACTACGCCATAGCTCCAAAGGAGCGGCGGCGAGTGGTGCCGAGAGAGGGAATTGAACCCCCGACGCTAAGCTCTTCAGGCTTACGCTCTACCACTGAGCTACCTCGGCATATCAATAAAAATATGTAATAATCATATCAATGCAGCTGCATTTGTCAATATTATCTGCGGTCGCTTGAAGCACGAGCGTCGCAGGGGGTTAGTCCCTTTCATCAGCATTCAAAAAATACAAACTCTTGCAATCCCATTTGAATATGTACTATTATCTACATTGTAGTAGTCTAAAGCAGAGTCCTTAAGTATTCCATAGGGGAGTAGCGCATGAAGAAGATTTTTTTATCACTCGTAATAAGTACCTTACTGTTGGGCATGAATTTCTGTTATGGAATGGAACTACAAAAAGGTTCGGGCTCATCGACTGATCAAAAACAAAGATCTAAAAGTCATATTGTAAAAAGAGATAAGCAGAAAGATGCAGAAGCTGCAGCTCGGCGCAGATCATTGGCTTCACCACTTGAACTCGTTAGGAAATCTGATGAAGATCAGGTGCCACGTGTAAAACCGAGAACGTTCTCGTTGTTATCGCAATTGAAGTTGAAATCAAAGTCTAAATCTGCGGAAAGCGGAATTGCGGCCGCTGTTCAAAGTGCTTCTGTGCCAACAACAGCACATGCGAGTATATCTGAAGGGCAAGCTCCTGATAATCTGAGCACTCTTCTTGTTCTTAGCCGGCCTGTGGTAACTTCTGTGGAATCGGCTCAATCGCAACCACCTGCTGGTGAATCTAAAGCAGCAACATCTTCTGTGCAAAAACGTAATGTTGAGGTTCAGGTGCCAATTTCTAAGAATGAATTACAACAAACTATTTTTGAGCCTAGAGAAGTACAAGTGAGTCCAGCAAAGGTTGAACCTGCTCCCGCTATGAATCCTGCCCAAGAGAGATTAGTGCGCAGAGCTTCATTATTGCGCACGGTATATGTAACTGGCCAAAAAAGCAGTGATGGCCGAGCTGAGTTAAAACGATCAGGCAGAGATAGCATGACTGAACAGTCTGCAATAGAATTATTGGGTAAGAATGGAACAGGTGCTTTATGTGCCAATCCTTCACCAAGCCAATCACCACGTAGTGATGATAACTTGACGCCGCGCAGTGAGGAAGTAACTCCTTGTGCTGATGATGCGGCTTCTCCACGAAGTGGTGAAGATACTCCATCGCCACGTGTAGATGAAGCGTTGTCTGTAAGTACTGTTGTAACCTCAAATGGCAACTTAAAGAAAACAGAATAATTCTTTTTAAATTCTTCTGTTGAGTAATTTTTTTTTATGGTATCATGAGGTTGTGGGGTATTTTTAAGCAGAGAAAGAAAAGAGAAATGAAGCAGCAACCTTCTGATAACTATTCAGTAGCGTGGTTTAAATTGGCAGAGTTTGTAAGCAAGGGTGAAAAAGTGCGCGCTATGGGCCTTTATCGCTTACTTGCTCATTCACTTGAAGATCAAGCATTAATCCTTCAACTTGAAGGTGATTTATTACGTTCATTCGAGGATGCAAATGCCATCGTGCGCTATGAACACGCAGCTCAAGCATATAAAACAAGTGGCCGATACATGGAAGCAGTATCAGTCTATGAACACCTGATTGTTCTTAATCCCCAACAACAACTCTATCGCCAAGCTGCAGTTCATTTGTATACGGTGCTTGAAGTCCCTGAGCGTGCGGCTTTTCATCAGGAATTTTTGGAGAATATGTTGTCTGCTTGACCTTAAATTTCCAGTGTCACGTTAATTGCATGCATATCTTCCAGATCATGTAGTTGCTGTGGATCAAGTTTAATTTTTCTTCCTGTTTTTAAGCGCAGTTTTTTGCCATTTTCATGAAAAATAATGTGGAGTGGTGTAGTACCGCGTGCAAGGTCCTGCTTGAGCGTATTAATAAGAGTTGGTTCAACAGAGGCTGGCAAATGGAACGCTGCATGATTAACGTCTGACCATTCCTGGTAAAACAGTTCTACTGGCACCATTGCATTTGCTTTAATTTTGCATTGATGTGTAGAGGTGATATCCAAGAAGCCTTTAATAATAAATACGTGATATTGTTCAAGCCATACTTCAATTTTGGCAAATACTTTGGGAAACACAATAATTTCTGCATGAGACTCAGTATCTTCAAGTTGCACAAATGCCATACGATCACCTTTTTTGGTGACAATAACTTTGCTTGATTTAATAAGTCCGCAACCGAGCACCATGGGTTCATCACCTGTCTTATTTTCATGGCGGCGGAGCGTGGTTGCAAATGAGGGGATTGAAAGTCTCTTTAAATGTCGTTTATAGGTATCAAGAGGATGCGCACTTAAATAGAAACCAATTACTTCACGCTCCTTCTCTAATTTTTCTTTGTTGTTCCAAGGCGATCGCGGGGTAAATTCATAAGCAGGAGTTACTGCATGTTCATCGGGAGTACTCATGGAGAATAATCCCATTTGCCCTGTCTCTAGTTGGCGCTTACGTTCGGTCGCATGCTCTAGTATGATAGAAAGTTCTTCATATTGCTGTGCACGGTTGCCAGGTAAATTATCAAAAGCACCTGCACAAATTAAATTTTCTATTACGCGCTTGTTGACGGTGCGTAAGTCACAGCGTGAGCAGAAATCAAGCAAATCGGTAAACGGTTTTTTGGTGCGTTCAAGGGCAATATTATCAAGCGCTGCATGCCCCACGTTTTTAATGCCGAGAAGTCCAAATAATATAGTACCCTCTACTACGCTAAATTCTTGTTGAGACAGATTAATGTCAGGCGGCTTGATAACTAGGCCCATATCTTTTGCTTCTTGCAAATAGAAGCTCATTTTCTCTGCGTGGGTGGCTTCTAGTGAAATTAAGCATGCCATAAATTCGGCAGGATAATTTGCTTTTAAGATATGCCGTTTGATAGGCGATGAGGCTATATGCTCCCGCATGTGATTTATTAAAACCATACCCTGCAAAGTATTCCATCAAATCAAAGAGCTGTCCCGCTTTTTTAGGATCAAAGTTACGCTCGTTTGCTTTGGTCAAAAATATTTGGCGCTGTTCTGCCATTACTTCTGCTTTTTTCTTACCCATTGCACGGCGCAAGATATCAGATTCACCAAGCGAGTAACCTGCAATGGTTGATGCAACTTTCATTACTTGCTCTTGGTAGACGATTACCCCATATGTTTCAGAAAGTATGGGGGCCAATTCTTCAAACAAGTAGGTAATTTTTTGTCTGCCATGTTTACGCTCAATAAAATCGTCTACCATGCCAGACCCGAGTGGACCTGGGCGATAGAGTGCGTTGACGGCAATAAGATCTTCAAATTTTTCAGGTTGCAGTTTCCGGAGTACATCTTTTAGGCCGCTTGATTCAAATTGGAAGACGCCAGAAGTTTCACCATTTTTAAGGAGCTGGAACGTTTTTTCATCTTCAAGCGGCAGCCGGTCCATATCTATACTGACGCCATGAATTTTTTTAATGAGTTTGACCGCGCGATCAATGAGTGTTAAGTTTTTGAGTCCCAAAAAGTCAATTTTTAAGAACCCAATACTTTCAAGCTCGGTCATGGCATATTGCGTTACGATATCGTTTGTTTTTGGCGGAATATAAATAGGCAATATTTCATCAATCGGTTCTGGCGTGATCACAATGCCAGCTGCATGCTTGGAGGCGTGCCGCGTGAGTCCTTCTAATTTAAACGCAAGATCAAAAAGATGTTTTACCTTTGGATTGCTTTCAATAAGTTCTGCAAGGCGCGGTTCTTGGTCCACAGCTTCCTTAAGGGAAATCTTAAGTTGTTCAGGGATAAGTTTCGTGATGTGGTTCGAGTCTTCAAACGGAATGCCAAGCACACGTGCTACGTCTTTGACCACGCCTTTTGCCACCATGGTACCAAAGGTAATAATCTGACCAACTTTATCATGCCCATATTTATCTTTGCAATAGTTAATGACTGCCTCACGGCCTTCTATGCAAAAGTCGATATCAATATCGGGCATGCTCACCCGCTCAGGGTTCAAGAATCGCTCAAAAAGTAAATTATATTTAAGTGGATCAATATTGGTAATTTCAAGCGCCCATGCCACAAGTGATCCTGCAGCAGAACCACGGCCAGGGCCCACCGGAATGCCATTCCGTTTTGCCCATTTAATAAAGTCACTGACCACCAAGAAGTAGCCCACAAAACCCATTTTGATAATAAGTTCAACTTCAAGATTCAGGCGATCCCAATATTCTTTCTCAAGTCCTCTTGGAGCAATTGGCCATCAATTAATTTTTGAAGCCCAATTCTACATTCTTCTGCAAAAAAGGTTTCAGGCGTGTGGCCTTCAGGAATTTCAAACTTTGGGAAAAAGAGCTTATCAGTCTCAAATTTAAAGTTGCACATGTCAGCAATTTTGCCACTATTCCACACGGCCTCTGGGTGCTCATGGAAGATTTCAAGCATTTGTTCTTGCGTGCGTAAATGTACACGGCAATCACCAAAGGTAAAGCGATCAGGGTCAGTCAGTTTGCTTTGGGTTTGTACAGAAAGCATTACTTCATGCGCTTCCCGGTCACTTGCGTTTACGTAATGGCAATCGGCAGTGGCCACTAAGGGAATGCCTTTTTTGGCGCTCCACTCATAGAGCTGCTTATTAAGGACTGCTTGTTCTTTTTGATCTTCCGGTTGTATTTCAAAGTAAAAGCGCTCGGGACCAAAGACGCGCAGAAACCAGTCCATGCGTTCTTCAGCGGCTTCCAGCTGGCCATGTTTTAGGAGTTGTGGAATATGACCACCTAGGCAGGCAGAGGTTGCAATAAGGCCTTCATTGCACTCTTCTAAGATCTTGTAATCAATACGGGGTTTAAAATAGAAACCTTTTTGATGCGCAAACGATATCAATTTGCATAAATTTGCATACCCGGTTGCGTTCTGAACCAGCAAGATGATGTGATAATATTTTTTCTCAGCAGAAACTTTGATAGTTACATCTTCGGTCAGATATGCTTCTATGCCCAAAATGGGCTTGATACCAGCCTTTTTGCAGAGCTGAAAGAATTTTACGGCGCCAAAGACGTTGCCATGATCAGAGATGGCCATGGCTTTAAAGCTGTTGTCTTTGCCAAATTGCACTAATCGCTCAAGGCTTATAGCTCCATCAAGCAATGAATAGTCGGTGTGTACGTGTAATTGAGTAAAATGCTGTGACATAGGGCCTTATAATGCAATTCAGGAAACTCAAGAAAATGTTCTTAACAGTATACTGCAAAAGACGAGAGAGCAGAAGGGCAAAGTTGTGCTTTGTTCACACTGTTTTGTGCTTGTTCGTGCCGTATTTTTCTTAATAGTTAACGCGCCATGATGCCCAGAGGTTGAGAACATACTTATTGCCATAATATTTGGGCTTATGATCGAAGCCATAGCCTATGTTCAATACCAGGCGATTGGCAATATCATTAATTATAAACCTATATTTATAAGCAGCATAAAAACTATTGCGAATATAATTTGTTTTTTTTACAGTATCATCCAATATTGGATAACAATGTGCTCCAAAATCAAAGCGCGTTGTATATCCCAGCTCAAATCCATGATGCTTCCAATTATTTCTTAAAGCGACCAGAATATCAGCTATATTACCAATGGTGAAGGTATGCTTCTCTAAATCAGTATCATATGCAGTTCTTGGTATAAAGTAGACGTAGCGAGTTCCACACATAAAACTGCTTATGTGATTAAAATCATACAAACCATCTGCTTGTATGCCAAGACCGACTTGGGCGTAGCCAAAATCAGGATGTTGCAGCACATGAATGCGATGCGTTGGAATGCCAAATAATGCCGAGAAAGTAGCTGCAGTACGCTGCTTTTCAAATTTTATATTATAACCAGCCGTGAGTAAAATATCATCCGTTGCTGCACCAGAAAAGGTGACTATATGATCAGTTTTGGCCGTGATGCTTGATGCTGCACCATCAATACGAGCGTAGCAATTTGCATGATCAAAAATATAGGAAGCGAGTCCGCCACCATAATTTTGGATTGGCCCAGAATATTTTTTATAGCGCAGATAAAAGGGCAATGCGATGATAGAATGATGCCTATGAGATTCAGGAAATATTGGTTGCTTGGTAATTTGTGCGATACGAAAGTTATAGACTGTTGAAATGCCTACAACCTGTACTGGTAGAAATATGATACAACATAGATACAGTAAACAGATCCGTTTCATGGTACTATCAACAGAAGCAAACAGAGAATGTACCAAGTGCAACAAAATATGGGCATGTCTTACCTTTACACAATATTTTGTGCTTGTTCGCGCGCTTTTTCAAGCTCAACCTTAATATTAATTGCCATGCTGCCAATTGCAGCATCAGAACATTTTGCGGCAATAGTATTAATTTCACGCCCGAGTTCTTGGAGTGTAAAATCAACACGGCGTCCTTTTTCTGCATAGTCAGCTTTGAGTATTTGATCAAGGGCAATTAGATGTGTTTTAAAACGCACGATTTCTTCATGCACGTCAATTTTATCAAGTTCGTGATACAACGTATTGCGTCGCATGTTTGCGTACTCTTCAGTTTGCGATTCAAGTTCTGCAATTTTTTTGGCAATACACGCTTTGCGATCAGCCATCACTGTTTCTGCGGCAGCTTCAATGGCTTTAATTTCTTGAGCAATGATATCTTTTCTATGTTCAAGATCAGTTTTCAGCGATGCACCCTCAACTGTGCGCACTTTCATGAGCTCTTTCATAAGTTCATGCGTTGCATTCATTATTTGTTGCTCTGCCGCTGTATCAATCGCTCGCTCTTCTATACTGAAAATAGGTAAGCGCACTAAATCACCCATGGTGATTTGGCCTTCAACTTTTAAGTTCGTTTGGATAGCGCGCAATGCATCAAGATAATTTTTGGCGGTGGAGAGTGCAGGCTTTACTTGGCTTTGTAAAAAAGCTTGATCGGCAAGATAGACGGTAAAATAGACGTGACCGCGTAATATTTCATTTTTTAGTAATTGAATAATGCGTGTTTCAAGCTGTTGGAGTGCAAGTGGCATCTTGCACGTCGTTTCAAAATAGCGAGAATTGAGCGATTTCAAGCTGAGTGCAACTTGCGTTTGCGAACCATCTGCTGCGGTGAGTGTAATGGTCTTGCTTGCAAAACCGGTCATGCTAAATACCATAAATTCCTACTCTAAGTTTGTAAAGACATTTTGCACGTCATCAAGGCCTTCAAGCGCATTTAAAAAGGTAAATGCTTGTTCTTGCTGTTCTTCGGAAAGCGTTGTTTTGTTAGAGGCTACCCATTCCATTTCAGCCGATTCAACTTTAAGGCCAGCCTTTTCAAGCACGCCTTTGATCTCTTCAAGTGATCTTGGGTTGCAAGTAATTACAAACGTGTCATCTTCTTGAGTAATGTCGGCAACGTCAAAGTCCAGCAATTTTTCCAAAATGTCATCTTCAGTAGCACCAGTTCCGGTAGCTCGGACTACCCCAGTCTTACTAAACATCCAGCTGACTGCACCGCCTTCTGCCAGTGACCCACCTTTGCTGGTGAATGCATGGCGTACGTCGGCAACTGCCCTGTTTTTATTGTCAGTAAGTACTTCCACAATAACGGCCATGCCATGAGGGCCATAGCCTTCATACATCATTTCTTCGTAAGCTGCACCCGGTAATTCGCCAGTACCTTTTTGAATTGCGCGCTTGAGATTATCAAGGGGCATATTTGCTTCTTTTGCTTTTTCAATAAGCGTGCGTAATCGTATATTGGTGCTGGGGTCGCCACCGCCAGTTTTGGCAGCGACAGTAATTTCTTTGACAAGACGCGTAAAAATTTTGCCGCGCTTGGAGTCTTGTGCTGCTTTGCGGTGTTTAATATTTGCCCATTTTGAATGACCTGCCATGGGTGATCCTCAGTATAAAAGTATTATTTTTTAACACCGTTTATCCTATCTTTTTTATGCCTATTTGTCCAGGTGTCATTACAACTGTTTACATACGAAGATTACTTAGGTTATGGTAAAATTACCATTTTTACCGCTTGAAGAAAAAATGGCACACTTGGCATTGTCACAGGAGCTCGGCCAATTACAAGAGCGTTTACAAGGAATGCAACAACTATTATGACCAAAGCCAGGACTGCCAACATAGGGATCTATTGTAAAGCAAAAGGACTAAATTATTGCAGTCTGACCATTGAGTTTTTGATTCAGTTTAGGTAACATCAGGCGCGGGATTTGCCGGCCACGTGCCGTTTTTTCCAAATATCCTTTACGCAGTAAAAAAGGTTCATACACCGATTCAAGTGTTTCTTTATCTTCACCAATAAGGGCTGCAAGAGTCTCTATGCCTACTGGACCACCATTAAAGTGCTTGACCATTTTTTCTAAAATTAAATGATCAACCTGCGTAAGACCTTCCGCATCAATGCCCAAGAATGCAAGGGCTTCAATCACCAGCTGATCATCAGCTTTATTATTATTATGGACTTGTGCGAAATCGCGCACACGCCGCATAATCTTTTTGGCAATACGTGGCGTGCCACGAGCTCCCTTGGCAATAAGCAGGGCAGAAGTGGGTGTGATGTTAATTTTTAAATACTGGGCACTTTGAAGTACGATTTGCTGCAGTTCATGATCTTCATAATAATTGAGCCGTTCAGTAATGCCAAAGCGAGAGCGTAGTGGTGCAGAAAGCATGCCACTTTTAGTGGTAGCGCCAATGAGCGTGAAGGGACTCATGGGAACATTTACCGTTTGTGCGCCGGCACCTTGACCAATAATAATATCAACGCAAAATTGTTCCATAGCACTATAGAGAATTTCTTCCACAGTTGTGGGCATACGATGAATTTCATCAATAAATAAGATATCACGTGGTTGTAAGCTAGAAAGTATTGCCACTAAATCACCAGTGCGTTCAAGCATTGGCCCGCTGCATATTTTAATGCCCACACCCATGACTTGTGCCATAATGCGAGCCAGGGTGGTTTTGCCAAGGCCCGGCGGACCAAAAAGGAGCAAATGATCAAGCGCTTCGCCGCGCATTTTTGCAGCAGTGGTATATACCTTTAATTTTTCTTTCAACTCAGTTTGGCCTAGATAGTCATCAAAGCTGAGCGGAATAAAATCATACTGTTGTTCTTCGGGCGTTTCAGAATGAGTTATCAGTTCAATAGTGTGCATGGTATCAATCTTTATAAATTTTTAGTGCAAATTTGATCTACGTATAGCAATACTTTGTAGCCAGCCAAGTGCCGCAAACGTGATCCACACGTGCGTAATGCCATAACTCATGAGTGGTAGTGGAATGCCAACTGCAGGCAGCAATCCCATGACCATGCCCATATTAATGATGGCAGAAAGTATGCAAGGCAGCAATAATCCATAGCCAAGCAATTGAGTAAAAGGTTGTTTAATGTTACCAATGATCCAGAGAATGCGTAAGAATAATAAGCAAAATAAACTGAGCACCAAAAGTGCGCCAAGCAAACCCCATTCCTCACATATTACTGCAAAAATAAAATCTGTTCTGCTTTCAGGCAAAAAGAGTAAGGTGTTTTGTGTACCCTTTAAAAATCCCTTTCCTGTAAAACCACCAGAGCCAATGGCAATTTTTGATTGTTCAATTTGATACCGCTCATTCTGTTCTTGGCCTTGTCCTAAAAATACTGCAATGCGTTGTTTCTGATAAGGTTTAAGGAGTTTCCAAGAAATAGGTGCGGTCACGAGTAAAAACAAAGCGCCAAAAATAAAATATTTGCGTGGCATGCCCGCAAGCCAGCACATAATAAGACCGGTGCCCACTACTAATAAAGCAGTGCCTAAATCTGGTTGCTTTGCAACGAGTAGGAAGCTCACAACAATGCTGGTGAGCAATGGAATAAAGTTGCCAATGGTATAGACAAATGAATCATTTTGAATAAATAGATAATAACTTATAAAACTGGGTAAAAATAGTTTGGCAAGTTCAGATGGTTGAAATTTAAAAAGACCAAGCTGTATCCAGCGCCGTCCGCCCATGGCAATGGAGCCACTGACAACCGTAAATAAGAGTAAGCACATGGTTGCAAGATATGCAAAATAACCAATGCGTGCAAGTCTTCGATAATCAAGGCACGTAAACAATATATAAATTGCCAATCCCGAGATCATGCCAAATAACTGTTTTTTAAAAAAGATAGAATAGGGTTGGTGTGGTTGGTATGTGGCACTGAATACAAATAATAATCCAATAGTTGCAAGAGCAAGCATTGCACCAAAGCTTATCCAATCGAAATATAACGTATATCTTTTTATGTCTAATTCCATAGTATCATATTTTACACACGCCTTCTGCTTCTGCAATAACATGTTCAAGCTTAGTGCCCGTAATACCCATATCTTTTAAAAGACCAATATGCTTTTGTACATCCTTGCATAATACAAGATTTTTCCCAACAAGCTCCTTCATTTCTCCTGTTTTGAGTGAAGTAAGCGCAGTAATAGGATGTAGTCCATACTTATCAATAAGTTCGCGAAGCCCCTCATGTGCTGGGTACGCCCAACTGAGTAATTTAAGATTTGCACATGTACCATATTTAATTGATTCGGAGGTAAATCGAGTGTTGGTGATTACCCACGCATCATGTTGTTTGTTGTGATGACCCGGTTGTGATGACCAGAGTTCAACCACATCATCAAAACGTGCCCTTACATAGAGAGGTACTTGTATAGCAGTGGTAAGACCTTGGCTGTTATGGAATTTACATTCGGCAAAATTGTAGGAGTTCCCTTTGTAAAAAACAATATCAATTTCATGAGTTACACATTTACCGGGCAAAGTTTGATCAGTTTGTGTAGTATATCCTTGAGCTTGCATTAATTGTGCAATATATTTTTCAAACGGGAATCCAGTGGGTCCAAATTGTAATAATGCTTGTTTAAGATTATAACGAGCAGCAACGGGTGGATTTATTTTTTTTAATTGTTCTAGTGCCCAATGATAAATGTCTTGGGTTGAGCGAAGCTCTGGTTGCTGTTTAATCAGTTCTAGTAATGTGTTGATTGTTTCTGGTTTTGCTCCAGATCGTTCAAGTGATCGTTTGAACTTGCTTTCATCAAATAGTTCGCGCTTACCTGAAGCTTTTGTGATATAAAATGACATACTCACTCCTTAATATATGTGCGACATTAACTGTCTTATACTAAGGATAACTGGAGTTTTTTAGTTAGTATACTAGTAAAGAAAGATTTTGAGGTGAAAGTGTTATGATAGGTATTTAGGGCGTGGAGCCTCTTCTATGATGCATAGCAGGAAGCTCCATGTAATAAGTAACTAATCTGGAAAATCGAACTGAGGTTGCTCACTCATGTGAGCTTCTATTGCTTCTATAGTATCGAGCTCCTGCATTGCTCTTACTTCATCTTGTGCTTCTATGCCTTCAAGAGTATTTACTGAAGCTGCAATGAGTTCATTAGGTTCTACTGTTTCCACCTTTGTAATAATTTCAATTGGTGCGATTGTTTGAACGGGAACTGCTTCAATGATTGGACATTTTGATGACTCAGTCATTGGTTTTTTCTGTTCTGTAGGAAGTGGAGGCATTATTTTTTGCAGTATATATGCTGTTATCACAAAGAGACCCATGATACAAGCACATTCGAGCAAGCCCGAGTGAGGCTTATCGCATAATACTTCAGCAGGAGCTGCTGAAATGGGAGGTGTATTTTCGCAAACCACTGGCGAAATAATGCATGCAGAAAGCATTGAGATGGCAAAGATTTGTTTGAGTATGCTCATTGTTTTTCATTTCCTCAATGGTTAGAGTTGGTTGACTGGGTGATGTATTGGTTGATTGTACTCTAATTGGAGTTCATTATTGAGATCTTGCATTTTTTGTAAGAAATCAGCGCCGTATAACTCCACAAATGCATCCATAAAGTTTACTAGCATTGTTATTGTTTCAAGCAATGGAGCGTATTCTGTATCAAAGACGCTTCTATTGATTGGTTGTGCTTCTGCTTGTTCAAGTAATTGTTGTTGTGTAGTGATTAGATCAAACATGCAACCGGCAATGAGTGGTATAGACTCGGCAAAAGGCGGTGCAAGCTCTTCTAATTTGGCCAATTCATATTCAAGTTCTATGCGATCTTTTTCTTCTAAATCAGGGTTTGCAAGTTGCGCATGTAGTGACACAAGCTGAGGGCCATAGGTGGTGAAAAATAAATCAATGTACGCACTGATTTTTACCTGTAATTCATCAAGTTCTACTATTTCTATTTTTCTTTGTTCTTCTGTCTTCGAATCTGCTGTTACTTCTTTGTTCCAAGGTGCAATAACATCAAGTTCAGTAGGTTGTGTCCAAAGACCATAAAGTTTATAAAGTACATAAGCACTGCTCATACCAATGGCTGAGTAGAGGAGTGCGTTGCTAGAAAATGGAGCAAGCCACGAAGAGTTTTCTGGTTCTTGTGCTTGTAAAGCAGGTGCTGTAACGAGTACTACTGCCAAACTGAGTATGGTTATTGTTCTGCTCTTCATAGCTGCCCTTTCTGTGATGAGTTATTTGTTATTACATTAATGTGTTTGGTGCTGGCAATTGCCCTGAACGGAATTCCGCAGGAATTAAACCTTCTTGATTAAAAGCTATTTTAAAGCAGTTTGTATCAAAATTGTTCTTTGTCATGCCTTCGTACGTTGTCTTATACCACAGACCAAATAAATTAATGGTTATTTGTTGTAATACCTGAGCATGCACAAACGTATCTCTTTCACCAGAAATAAGTTCTTCTTGGTATTTAGTTAAATAGGTTCTTTTAAGCGATTTGGTGTTATGCTCTAACAAGCTAAACATAGCTTGGAGTGATTCACTACCGTGTTCTTCAATGTATGTAACACATGCATTACATGTTTTTTCAATTACTTCTTTTCTATGGAGTAATTGTTCTGTTAATTCTGAAGTATGTGCGCGTAACGCATAATGTGATTCCATATACAGCAAGAGCAGAGCATTTGCAAATATGTTAATATCTTGCGGTGTTAACTTAAGTGAGGAAGTGGGCAAAAAGAGCGCATCGCTAATTGATTGAGATAATTCTGATACTGGATTTGTTTCGTCTTGAGCATATGCACTTTGCGCAGCAGCTAATAGTAAAGCTAAACAGAGTTTGGAAAGTATCTGTTTCTTCATAATGATTCCTTTTCTTACATTTTATGAAATATGAAATTCAACTCTAATGGCAAGTTTAGTACAAAAAAGAAATAACGTAAAGCTATAATTATTGAAAGAGAAAAAAGAGAGAAGTGTTGGGGATTTTTAAATGGTCGGGGCGGCAAGACTCGAACTTGCAACCCCTCGCTCCCAAAGCGAGTGCGCTACCAATTGCGCTACGCCCCGATCAAATAATAGTAGTAATGTAAAACTTTTTTTTATAATTGGCAAGCATTTTTTTACTCATACATTTTGTAATGATGATAATGATGATCATTTTTACCAAAAAGAAGAGAAAGTCCTTTGTATACAAGAATAAAAGCAAGAAGGATTTTTAAAAATTGCCAGACATAGATAAAAAGATTGTCAAATATAAGTGAGACACCAACAAAAATGAGAAGAATTCCCCAGAAAATGTGTCTTGTGGACATGGATCGCCTTTAGAAAAATTGGGGTGAATGGAGGGGCTCGAACCCTCGGCCACCAGAGCCACAACCTGGTGCTCTACCAACTGAGCTACATTCACCATACATATTTTATATTCAAAGTATACGTCAAAACTCCTTAAAAGTATACCCAAAAACAGCCGGAGAGCAAGCTCTGACTATTTTTTTGGATGATTTGGGCTTTCCCAAGGATTATGAGCGAGCTCTTTCTTACTCATACGAGGGCGGTTTGGGCTCCAGGTAGGCTCTTCTTCAAGGGCAGCATCTATGATCTGGCCGTCTCGTTCGCTTGGCGAGTCTAGATTTCCAGTCCATGAACGTAGTCTTGAATGAACTGAATGAACAGAGGCAAGAGCAACTGCTGAACTTACGTTCTTGGTAGGATTTTCCTCTAATGTAGAAATTACTGTGGGAGAACTTTGGCCTGAGGAAGAATCATCCAATAAATCCGAGGGCAAAAGACTTGCATTGGCTGTTTTAAAAAGTGCAATGAGTTTGGCGATTTGCGCATCTTGAGCTCGCAATTGTCCTTGCTGTGTTTGGAGTAACTCGTTTTGTGCTGCGCATGTTTTGGCAAGTTCTACCAATTGCGTGTTAGCTGATTTTTGTTGTTCTTCAATAGCAGAGGTTTGCTTTTGCATAGATAGTGTGATTTGAATGAGTCTATCAACTTCAGGAATACTTCTTGCTCGAATAGCGGTTCTTTCTTGCGGTCGGGCATTTCTTATTGCATCTACCCCTGCACTCATTTTTTCTTGTGGGTCTTGTTCTCTTATTTCTCTTGGTCTTGCATCCTTGCGTGATCTTCCTCCTCTTGCCGGAACGACTTGAAAATCTTTAGAAGGTTTTTCCATAGGTTTTGTAGGAGATATATGCAAGAGGAACCCGGCAATAAGGAGAGTTGCTATAATTTTCATGGTGTATCCTTTTTGTATGAGGAAGGGCAATGCTTCAGGGTTAGTTTAGAAGAGTCGTAAGAAGTTTGTAAAGAGTTTGTATAGTTTTTTGATTTTTGAGGACAGAGAGCTCGTTTCTTCGTTCCTGCAAGGCCGGTTGTATATTTTGTATCTGCGGCAGCTTCGGGCCTTTCCCAGGCCGGTGAGGTTTTTTTCTTGCTCCTCCTACGTCAATCCAGGCCTTCAGGCTTGGCTGACTACGGCTGACAGGCAACAGACCTGCAACCAAAAGGGCATAAAAGGACGGCCGTCCTTTTATATCCAGCGCTTGAATGCTTCCCCACCGCATTTTTAAAAAAATGCTCCAGGGTCCAGTCAAGCGGTCAAGGAACAACCTTATAATTTCTGATGTTGTTACGACAAAATATTTACGCCTTTATAGAAGGAAAGTATGTAAGAGTAGTTTATGCTAGCTTGCCTAGCCGGCGATAGAGGCGAAGAATTATTGTAAAGTCAGTTATGAGTCCTACTGTAAATACCTATACGATTTGTTGTGGCCAGTGAGAATCTAGTTATAGATTCGAGATGGGACACTTACAAGAGATAGGGTTAATAGGGAGCGAAAGCATCCCTATTTTTACTTTTCTGCATACTCTTTTTGGTAAACCCAAAAGAGTATGTGCTGCGCGTAGTGCTGGGACACTATCAGCAGCTAACAATCTAGACGAATTTCTAAAAAATATTAAAAATCGACCATTTACTGTTTCAGCTATTTTACCATCCTAAGACCCGGAAGCTTTGCAGGCAGCCACTTTTATGGTATCATTATATGTATTAATATGAAATAATATAATTTCGAATATTTTCAATCTGAAAAGTTCAGGTTGGGTATAGAAGCGGGTACTTTGGGAGGTCCCTTCATTATGGAACAAATAAAGAAAAATAAGCCGGTAATACAGGTTATTGGCGCTCGTGAGCATAATTTAAAGAATATAGACGTCACTATTCCTAAAGAGAGCTTAACGGTAATAACCGGGCCTTCAGGGTCAGGTAAAAGTTCGCTTGCCCTTGATATATTGTACACCGAAGGAAAGCGCCGCTATATGGAGTCACTTTCTTCATATGCCCGACAATTTTTGGGTGTTGCAAAGAAACCTAATGTAGATCGAATTGATGGTTTATGCCCTGCAATAGCCATTGAACAAAAAACGGTGGGACATAACCCGCGCTCCACAGTTGGGACTATTACAGAAATTTATGATCATTTACGCGTATTGTTTGCACGTATTGGTGAATTATATTGCCCTAACTGTCATATCGCAATTACTGAAGACTCTCCAGAACACATTACCGGGCGTATTATGGAGCAGTTTAAAGGTAATACTATTACTATTGCAGCTCCCATTGCCGTAGAGAAAAAGGGTGAATTCACCAAAGAGTTGCTGGAGTACTTTAGTAAGGGGTATTATCGCTTTATTATTGATGGGCAACCGCACCGCTTCCAAAATGAAGCTGCCATTCAGGCATTAGGACTTAAAAAAACGTATAAACATACGATTGATTTGCTGGTTGATGCACTTGAAATTGAATCTGCAGAGCGTTCACGGGTGCAAGAAAGTGTGGAGAAAGCATTTGCTCTTGCGCATGGTATGTGCAAAGTAATTGTTGGTACCCAAGAATTCCGCTATTCTTCAGATCGTAGTTGTGTGCATTGTGGTTCTTCATTTCCTGAACTTGAGCCACGCTTCTTTTCTTTTAACTCTCCTATTGGCGCATGTTCCGATTGTAATGGCTTAGGTTTTATTCATGAGTGGCCCTGGGATGCAAATGATCCACAAGCATGGAAAGCAGAATATCCTACATTTTTTGGCTCATATGCAACGCAATCCACGTGCAAAACATGTTTGGGCAAACGGTTGAATAAGCATGCATTAGCAGTATTCATTGGTGATAAAAATATTGTTGAAATTTCTGATTTGTCTATAAAGGAAGCGGTGCAGTTTTTTGGTAAATTGACGTTATCGGCTACTAAGGCAGAAATTGCTGCGGCATTACTTAAAGAAATTAGGAACCGTTTACAATTTTTAGAAGATGTTGGTCTTGGTTATCTATCATTAAATCGATCGGCACGAACACTTTCTGGTGGTGAAGGGCAACGTATTCGGCTTGCAACTCAAATTGGTTCTGCATTATCAGGTGTTTTGTATATTCTTGATGAACCAAGTATTGGGCTTCATCAGCGTGATAATGATCGATTGATTGAAACGCTCAAGAAATTACGTGATCTTGGCAATACGGTTGTGGTGGTTGAACATGATACTGATACTATGAAACAAGCTGATTATTTAATTGATATGGGGCCAGAGGCCGGTGTGCGTGGTGGTATGGTCACCGCAGTGGGTACGCCGCGTGAAGTTGCAAACAATCGTTTATCACTTACTGGTGCTATTTATCGGGTCGCAAAAAGATTGCGGTTCCCTCAAAGCGCCGCATGCGAAAAGGTACTATAACCCTTAAGCATGCACGAGCAAATAATTTACAAGATCTTACTGTAGAATTTCCATTGGGGGTTTTAGTGGGCGTTTCAGGAGTGTCTGGTTCAGGTAAAAGTACTCTCATCATGCAAGAATTGGTTCCGGCACTTGAGCGTGAGCTTGAGCGGAGTCATGGAACATCGCAATCTGCCGATGCAGATTTTACCGGCGCTGAAAGTCTTGAGTCTATGGTAGTTATTGACCAATCTCCCATTGGTAAGACGCCACGTTCAAATCCGGCAACCTATTTTGGCGTATTTGATGATATACGTGCCTTGTTTGCAAGCTTGCCAGAAAGTAATGCACGTGGTTATAAGGTGGGCCGTTTTAGTTTTAATGTAACAGAAGGCCGTTGTTTTGAATGTAATGGTGATGGTAGCATTAACGTATCTATGCAGTTTTTGGCTGATGTTGTGATGAAGTGTAAGGTATGTAAGGGAAATCGTTATAACAGAGAAACGTTACAGATTCAGTATAAAGGCAAAAATATTGCAGAAATTCTTGATATGACTGCGTTTGAAGCGGTTGCCTTTTTTACGCATCATAAACAACTTGCAAAACGTCTAGAATTGATGTGTGATGTGGGCCTTGATTATCTTAAACTAGGGCAACCATCTACCACGTTATCTGGGGGCGAAGCGCAGCGTATTAAGCTTGTTGATGAACTTGCAAAACGCGGTTCAAATACCATGTATATTTTGGATGAACCGACAACGGGGCTTCATAGCA
Organism: Candidatus Babeliales bacterium; assembly: GCA_963716425.1. Classification (GTDB taxonomy): domain Bacteria; phylum Babelota; class Babeliae; order Babelales; family JBFXEV01; genus JBFXEV01. The sequence goes on along the minus strand of OY970310.1, from coordinate 1,773,920 downwards.
GTGATATTGAAAAGTTATTACAAGTGCTTAATCGATTGGTCGATAAAGGTAACTCAATGATTGTGATTGAACATAATCTTGATGTTCTTAAAACAGTTGATTATTTGATTGATTTAGGCCCTGAAGGTGGGGATGGTGGCGGTAAAATAATTGCCCATGGCACACCGGAACATGTGGCCAAAAATATTGTCAGTCATACCGGCAAATACTTGAAGACTGTCTTGTAACAACATGAGCTGACATGGCCAAGTGATCAAGCCCGGCGTAACTATAGTGAAGATGGGGGCCGGTATTTGAAGGCAGTCTTATAACCCCAATTGCTTGATAGTGACCTTATTTATTACCTGCCAAGCCGTCCCTAATGAGACCACATACTCCCTTTTATTTTGAGGGATACTGCGTAAATCTCTTGCAAATATTTGGAAAGGTAGTTGCAGATTCGTAAGGGTTGCCCGGGCTCTTTCAAGATCTCGATCATGTATTTTTTTGCCAATATCTATGGCAATATCGATCAGGGTGTCTGAGTCGCTTGGTTCGGTAAAGTCTGCGCCAAAGAGATATACCTTGGCATAGGGGAAATGATAGGCTACGGCTCGTAGTATATCGTCTTTATATCTCCGTTTAAGCATGGCATTCTCACTCCTTTAGTGGGTTACTTACTTAAAAAGATACGACTTAAGAGTAAAAATGCAACCATTTTAGTGGCAAAAAAATACAAATTCGGTTAGACTGAATACTATTGAATAATTGATCATATCCCACTTTTTCGAGGCTTTTTTTATGAAAAAAATTATTACGTTAGCAGGTATGGCTTTCTTGAGTTCTATGCCTTTTTTTGGTTTGGACGCAGCGGAGGTACGCCTTGCCCGTATTGAGACGGAACAACTAGTTACTTTAGAGAAAAAAGTAACTACAGACTTGGCTCAAGATGCTTTTAGAAAACGGCTGGTGTTTACTGCGGCTTTAATGGCTGGTGGCTATCTTGGCTATAAATATTTTTATCCCGCAGCTAATGCTTCTTCAATTCCTGCTTCTGCTGAGCAAGTGAATGATAATAATATCTTGCTTCATGAAACTACTATATATCTTCAACAATTACTGAAAAATCAAAATCAATTAGAACTTCAAAATGCTGGTTCAAGCTCATGGCTTAAGGAGTCTATGCTTGGCAAATTTGGCTCTTGGGTATGGGAAGTTGGTAAATGGTCAACGCAGCAAGCAGTAATTGCTTATATGGCTAATGTCCTTCTCTTTGGTTCTTCAAGCGCACTTGGCAGGGTAGTAAAAACGATAGATTCTGCCGTTGATTCTGTTTCATTTAGTTTGTTCCACGAACGTGACTTAAAATGGTTCTTAATTAGTCGTGCTCGCATTACTAATTTGTTTAATGAGCTTGAATCTCATGCTTTTGCACTTCAAACAGGAACCACGCCAGCTGTAGTTGATATTAGTGAGCAAGAGAAAACTATAGAGCAAAAGCCGGCAGATGCCCATGTTGCAGAAAGTGGACTTGCAATCGATGATGTTTCGTATGCATATCATGTGTCTGCCTTTGAGCAAACATGGCAGCAGCTGGTTGACCGCACTGCTTCTTTGGTAGCGTTTATTGAATACAAAGCACGTAGTACTGAAGACGCAATAGTGCAAGAACGTCTACTCCTTGGTATAAAGCATATTATTGAGCTCACTAATAATACAGCACAGCAATGTGAACAGCTCATTTCTGGTGCTCGTCTTGATGCCTTGCCAGTACATTTGCTTTTTGAAGTACGCAGAATGCGATCTATGCTTTCAGACGAATTACTTTTGGCAAATAAACTTGAGCATGAGGTCAGCTGGTAGCTCAGTTTCTAGGCTTGTGCTGAGTGCTTACGTTCTACTACCTCTTTGAGCACAGATTTAATTAACTCCGTGTGTTGTTTGATTGTAAAATAGGAAAGTCCAGTCAGTTGGTCAAACTGTTCTTGGGAATATTTAAAGTTTGTGGTCTCGCAAAACGAACTTACTGTGCAATAGTTTGGATTAAAGTCAGAATAAGCTGGGTTTGGAATGCGCGGGAAATAGATCACAATAGGCGTTTTAGGATCCTTATCTTTAAAGATGCTTACAATCTCCGTGCCAGCTGTCTCATAGTCAATTTTAGGAAATTTTAATCCTTTGCGCCATGCATATTCTGCTGCATGTTTTAATTCTGGGCTGTTCTCTATGGTGTATGAAGCATCATATACAATAATAACATCAACTTTTCGTTCGGGACGCAATAATGGCGGGAACGGAATATTAAAGTCTATGCCAGCATCAACCAAACAAATATTCTTATCATTGCAGACGGGGCTCCATTGAATGTTATGGGTAAAGTTACGTAACATGGAGGGGAACAAGCGGAGATCATTGAGTGGTGAATTGGCTATAAAGTTAATGAGATCAGTTGCAGGAGTTTGCAAAATGGCAGGTAACTCCATTTTTATCTCATGTAATTGACTTTGTGAGTGTGCGATAATATCTTTAAAGTCTACTTCAAACGCTGAACCAAATATGCCCATAAAATATCCTAAGCTTTGTTCTGGGGCATAATTGAGTGAAGCACCATGTTGAAATTTTCTTCCATATGCCCATGTGGGAATATACGATTGCAAGTAGTCGCCACCTATTTCATACGGTGTGCACTCCATCCATTCATAAGGTCTTAGATTGGTTTGCACAGAGGTGTAAATAGGCAACGGAAGAAATCCCATAATAACATCTTTGTGAGATTCAGTCAGAGTAATACTCATCCGACCATTACCATAGCTTTCCAGTAGCGTATTGCCAAGAATGGCACCATAAAGATCTATTGCAGACAGTGGTTGTTTGTACATCATTTTAACCATTAATCGTTGCATCAATAGTCTGATTTCATTGGGATTATCTATCAGGTTGAGCCCAGTTTCAATGTTTTTGGAAAGCTCATTCATGTATACATCCATTGATTGATCTGTTGCAATCCATGGCGCCACCGCCCATGTTGAGCCAGAAAGGGATGCCATGAACATTGATGAATCAAATAAGCCAATTTCTTGTGCTCCTTTGAGAAATCCCAGTGTAAGGTTCATTGCTCTAAAACCGCCGCCTGTAAAGCATAAGCCAATGCGTGGCATATCTTGCTCATTGAGTTCCATATCTAAAAATTGTTCAAGAGCTTCTTTTACATGGGGTATTCTGTTCTGGATAAAAGCTAGTTCTTCATAACAAAGTTCATTCTTTGGCGCATAGCGAACAAATGCTGGTGTTGCATTATAGGTGTGATTGGGGAGCAAATATGATTCGAATACATCTTGAAGCTTCCATAATCCTTCATGTATATCTCTGAAACCTTCTTTGGCTGAATCGTATATGTTATTGATTACCGAAGGATATCGAGTGCTTAATCCGCGGCGCTCTAACTCTTCTTGATAGGTAATTTGTTGTTCATATATTCGCCGCTCAATGAATTGGTTTTTTGAATCGGCATGTAGCAGCTGACTGCTAAGGCACAGAATAAATAATATACATTTGTTCATGGGTGGACGCTCCAATGGTTAGATAGTTCAACACTGATGCAAGTGTAAAATGGTATGAAAATGAAAAGCAACAGTTTGTTATTCAAAACTGAGATTCTATGGTACATTAAAGGGCATGCGACGTGTAAAAATTACCTATCGGAATATATTATGGCTCAAGAAAAAATAACTCCATTAATGCAGCAATATTTTGAGATTAAGGCACAGTATCCTGATGCATTGCTATTGTTTCAAGTGGGTGACTTTTATGAGTTATTTTTTGATGATGCCAAAAAAGCAGCAGAATGTTTGCACATTACGTTAACCACGCGCGGCACGCACATGGCCGAATCTATACCACTCTGTGGAGTGCCTATTCATTCAGTAAAGCATTATCTGGGCAAATTAGTACGCGCGGGTTTTAAAGCGGCATTATGCGATCAGCTTGAGCCTGCAACACCTGGCATTGTGGTAAAGCGCGGTGTGGTGCGTGTTCTTACACCAGGAACACTTACTGATGATGAATTACTTGATGTAAAAACTGCCTCATATCTTTGTTCCTTTTTCCCTACGCATACTGCCTGGGGGCTCATATTTGGTGAACTGCTTACTGCACAATTATATGCCACTATTATTCCTCTGGAACGTAATCTTATTCTTGATGCAGAGCTTGCTCGCTTTTTCCCCGATGAAATTTTAATTCCTCAACTTCCTGATGCAAAGCAATTTGTGCCGTATTTTACAAAACAGGGATATTACACCAGTGTGGTGCCATTCGAGCACACTGAATGGCAACCAGTAACTGATTGGGTCACTCAACAATTTCCACCTGCTGTAGTGCAAGCATTTGGGACGCAGCAGGCATTTGCGAACGCTTTGCGAACCTTTCATACGTATCTAGAGAAGCATCAAGCAATGTCACTTACTCAGTTTAATAAGTGCCATATCTATGAACCTGATGATTTTTTGCTCATGGATGCAAATACGCAGCGTCATTTGGAATTATTAAAAAATATGCAAGATGGTGGGAGAAACAATACTCTCTGTGAGCTTATTGATCAGTCTGCAACGGGCGCAGGTTCGCGGATGGTAAAAAAATGGGTTGTGCGACCGCTCGTTAAAAAAAGTGCTATTGAAAAGCGGCAAGAAGTAGTTGAGCAGTTTGTTCGTTCGCATACGCTGTCTTTAGAACTTTTACAGCTCTTAAAACAAGTAGGTGATCTTGAACGCGTGGTTGGCCGCATTGCGCTACAACGGGGTACCATGCGTGACTATATACAACTTAAGCGATCGCTGAGCGTTTTGCCTGAGGTAAAAAAATTGCTCATACATAGTGCCGCACCACTTCTTGTATCATTGCTTGCAATGCTTGGTGATTTTGGCGCCCTGTATGAATTATTGGTGCGTGCGCTGTATGATGGAGATGAGCGTGATTGGATTATTAATGCTGGGTTTGACGCACAGCTGGATCAGGTGCGCTCATTGGTGCATAACAGTAATCAGCTCATTTTGGAGCTGGAACAATCTGAGCAGCAGGCAACGGGCATTGGATCACTCAAAATTAGATATAATGGCATGTCCGGTTATTATATTGAAATTACTAAAACGCATGTTGATTCTATACCAGATTACTATAAAAAATATCAATCCTTGGTGGGCAAAGAGCGGTATATTACTGCTGAGCTGAAAGAGCTTGAGCAAAACATATTGGCAGCACAAGCTCAAAGTGGGACGCTTGAACAAAAAATATTTGGTCAACTCAAAGTGCTAGTGCATGAATACGTGCATCAATTGCGTCAAGCAGCTCATGCTCTTGCGCATATTGATGCGTTACTTGGTTTTGCACATCTTGCGTATAACAATGGCTACGTAAAGCCACAGTTTACCGAGTCGCGCGATATTATTATTAAGCAAGGGCGGCATCCAGTAGTTGAGCAACACTTAGGGCACCGGTTTATCCCCAATGATACTGTGCTTACTGATCAAGAATCAACGTGGATTATTACGGGCCCTAATATGGGTGGTAAGTCTACCTTCTTGCGTCAAGTTGCCCTTATGACAATAATGGGCCAATGTGGTTCGTTTGTTCCCGCAAAAAGTGCACAGCTTGCCTTATGTGATAAAATTTTTACCCGTATCGGCGCATCTGATAATGTAGCCCAAGGCAAAAGTACCTTTTTGGTAGAAATGGAAGAAACGGCACACATTTGTGCTAATGCAACGAATAAAAGTTTGGTGATTTTGGATGAAGTAGGCCGAGGCACTAGTACATTTGATGGACTTGCAATAGCCCAAGCAGTAGTAGAATATGTGCATGCAACTATAGAAGCACGGTGCCTGTTTGCAACGCATTACCATGAACTCTCTCAGCTAGAGCATACCATTCCCGGTATTGTAAACTACTATGCCGCATCGCGAAAAACGGAACAAGGTATGCTTCTTTTATATACTATTTTAAAAGGTGTTGCAGATGGCAGCTTTGGTATTGAGGTGGCAAAAGCGGTGCAATTGCCAACTTCTTTAGTCTCTCGAGCACAAGCTATCTTAGAGATATTGACTCAGTCAGAAGTGCATCATGCAGCTCAAAGTATGGCTGTTGATGTAAGCCATCTTGATACTCGTGTTGCACAACTTTCTACAGCACTTTCTAAGACGCAAGAACAACTGAATTATTATAAGCTGCATATCGCTTCTCTTGAAAAACTTGATATCAACAACCTATCGCCACGTCAGGCATTTGATCTGTTGTGGGAATTCAAAACCAAACAAGTCAATCTACCTTGATGAGCTTAATATTTGCTCATAGGTCCATTCAGTGGCACAGCACTCATAACAAAATAATATTTAATTGTGTTCATAGTGGTTGCTTGGTTTGTAGTTAAACCCATTGCTGTACTTTGCGTATTTATCTGTTTAGGAACGTTGCGACGAGCTTTATTTACAATATTACGGTATTTAGTGTGCTCATTGGCAGTAAGAGTGGTTGTTAGCTGCAACATGAACATGCTGCAGGTGAAAATATATACGGCTCGCATTGATTTCTTTCTGTTTATAATATTATTAATTAAATGAGGTTACTAGTTTAAAGCATTCTCAATAATATTATACAGTTAGGACAATAAAAATTTGAAGATATCTAGTATATTCTAATGCCAAGCACTTGATCTGTTGCGGAAATTCAAGCTGAGGCCGAGTTCTTAGGTGTTTTCGGGTTCTTTTTGCTCTGGCATTGCTTCTTTATGAGGGGCTTGTTGCACAAGACCCATGTGGCAAGCAATCATATATAGCTGGTAATTTTGAGTTCCAAGATGTTGGAAAATGTCGCTAAGAACTTTAGCATGTTCTACTTGTAGTGAGGTATTTTTTTCTGTTGATTCAACAATCCTCTTACTGAGTTCCTCCTGCTTTGAAAGCATTTGTGCATTGAACTCTGTATGAAGAGCTTGCAATGCTTTTTGGTGCTCGCTTTCTAAAGCACTCCTTTGATCAGCATATGTTTGAGCTTGTGTAGTAAGTTCTTTTTTGAGTTCAGCTATAGTAGCTTCTTGTTGCACCTGTCTTTTTAATACGCCGGGTAGCATATCGCCCAATAAGGCAAGTCTGGCAAGCAGTGCTTTATCATCTATTTGTGATGCTTGTTCGCCAATTGCGCTTTGTGCGGGCTCACTTAATTGACGGGCCGGTTGGGGATCTTTTTTTATTATTTGCTGTGGACTTTGTACTAAAGGGGTAGTTTTAGCTTCTTGGGTTTGTGCTGCCTGTAATAGTTGTGGATTTTTGGGGTTCCATAGTTTTCTTTGACTGTCTGGGACCACCGTACGCGATGATCTGTAGTCTTGTGAGCTAGCAGAAACGCCTCTATTTTGAGTTGGCGTAACTGCATTGCTATAACTAGTTGGACGGCTGCTCCCTGCATCATCGGCCGAGTCTGCCCATGATTTTCCTTGGAGTTTTTTCCCTTGATGCATACTAAAGAGTGGTGCAGTAATTAATAGTGTGGATAAGTTTAATAAAACGATAGCTAATTTATTCATAATAAACCTTTGTATATTAACATACCTAATTAACCTAGTTAGTTTAGATTAATTTTTTACAAATTTATACAGGTTAGTTTATGGTAAGAGTTTTTAGATAGGTGTTATCCATGTATTGCTTGGTAGTACTCAATCGAGCCACTCTGCGCAATCGAATTTCAAATGAGCGCTTGGTGTCGTTTAAGACTTAAACTGCGAGTGGGCTTAAGAACGCATATTGGCGATACATCTGATCAATCACCCGTAACTTTTGCTCTACAGTAAAAGCTGGGTTATTCAATTCTGTAATATCGGCAATAAATGCTTTTTGTTGCCCATTGGGCATACGCACAATATATTGTTTAAGAGCATGTACGTGATAGTGTAAATAACCAAGACCTGCATGATCAAGGCATTTGTTGCCAGTATTATAGGTGTTCAGTAATTTATCAGCAAGCATGAGTCTGTATTGCAATGGTTCACTGAGTATTTTGCCGTGGAGCAGTTTGTCCCATCCTTTTTTCAGACCATAGAGGGAGGCTGCAACAGGAAATATTGCTAATAATTGTGCATTTAATTGCTGAGCTTCCCAGGCTTGTTGTGCGGCCATAGTGGCTTCATTAACTTGTAATGTCTTGATCTGTGCCAAGAGCGAAGTTGTTTCAAATAGGCGTGCTTCTTCGCCAAAGTAGGGCGTCAAATGCCAAGCAAATTTCTTGGCAGGGTTTGCCAATTGATCGCTCCAATCTTTCATAATATCTCGAGTGTCTTTTGATCTTATGATATATTCAATATGTTCAGAGATTTGTTCTTTGGGCATCTTCGGATATATCTTAGGTAAATACTTGTGCAAGCTTTCACGCACTACTACTTTATCTCCCTCAATTGCCTCTGGTGTTACTATATTGTAATGTTTCCGTCCGAATAGAATATCACGTGTGTTCTGTATTGGGACTTGTATGTGATTAGTCCAAATATGCTGAATTCCAGTAATAGTTTTCTCTTGAAGTCGAGCAAGGGCATCTTGATGCTTGTAAGCAAGAGCAGCCGTTGCAATCAAGCATACAGCCCCAACGGTATACTTTGTCCAGTTACGTATGAAGTGGTTTGGCTTTAGATGAACATTAAGGAGCGTCAGGTATTGCTTATGGAGTGTTGGCAGTTGTTGTATTGCTTGCATACCATATGCTGAGAGAGCGTTGCTTGTTAGAGTATCTGGTAAGGGATTATTTTTTTCCAAGAGGCTGTTACTGAGGGCAAAGCATTGCGCAATATTAGTTTCCAGAGCTCTAGGGTCTGTCAAAGACTGTATGGCAGCTTGGTATTTTATTAAGGAACCCAAAGCATTGGCTATATCTTTTTGTCTATAGTTTAAAACTTCAATATTATGTTGGATTGCTTCTCGAGCAGTTTTAGAGCTGATCCAGCCTTTTGGGCCCCGAATGACGGCATAAGAGAAAGGGACATCTTCCATGGTATGCCAATAGGCAAGAGAAGTTTCAAGCTCATGCATAATACTTAATAGCCCAGTCTCAAGGACCTGATTATGCGTAGCACTGAGCATTTTTAGTTTTTGGATATCAGAAGTACAGTGTAGGGAAGCAGGGGCCAATAAAAGACCCAGGAGCCCTAAGAAAAGAGTGATTTTTTTGGAAATAGGATTGATCATAATTCAAATTCCTCCATGAATATATGATTCAGTATAACATAAAAGACTTTTTTGACTATGGGGCGGGTTTTTTGATTGTATAGATAGGCATAATCTGTTACAATAAATATATGTTTTTGCGGTACTATTTCCCGTTTACTACCGCGATATTGAGAATGAGTTTAACAAATTAATACAATTGGAATTTAATTATGGCAAAACAAACCGATGTTCCTGCATCTCCTGCGTCTTCAGAAGCTGTATTTGAAAAATATGCCATTTTCCAAACTGGCAGCAAGCAATATCAAGCATTAGAAGGCAAAACAGTTGCTATTGAAAAAATTGAAGGTGAGCCAGGGGCTACCATTCAGATTTCTGAAGTGCTTTTGCGCAAATTGAATGATGCCATGGTCGAGGTTGGTCAACCCTTCTTGGCAACACCTATTACAGCTTCTATTGTAAAACATATTAAAGAACCAAAAGTGATAATCTTTAAGTTCAAACGCCGCACTAAGTCACGCGTTAAAAAAGGCCACCGTCAGGCTAAGACTATTATTCGCATTGAGTCTATCTAAATAAATTTTGGCAAGTATTGAAAATATGAAGGGATCCTGAAAAGGATCCCTTTTTTATTATATGCGCCATGCTTACAGCATTGTCGCATGCGATTTGAATGGCAGAGTATTATAGCTTGGCTATTGCCTCAAGAGCATCGTCGTTGCCGGCAAATAATAACTTATCACCTTGTTTGATCACATAATCAAGTGGTACAATAGCAATCTGATCTCCCGCCTTTACACCAATACACTTTACATGATATTTATCATAAAAAGGGAGCTCCAAAATGGTTTTGCCAATAAACTCTTTTGCGGCGGGAAGTTGGCTTATAGAAAAGTTTTCAGAAAGGCGTGTATGTTCCATAAAAGGCAAGCTGAGTGCTTCGGCCAAGTCTCTGCCTATTTCTTGCTCAGGAAGTACCGTTTGATCAGCACCAATAAGCACCAAGATTTCTTTATGAATTTCATTAATTGCTCGCGCAATAACCTTGGGTATGTGAAGCTTTTTTTTAAGTAATGCAGTTACTAATACTGATTGAGCAAAGTTCTCCCCCATTGCCACAATTACTACGTCCATTTCATCAACCCCAATGGAGCGTAATGATGCTTCATCTGTTGCTCGCATGCAAATTGCTTGGGTGATACGATCGCGTATGGATGCCACAATAGTTTCATCCGCGTCTATTCCTAACACTTCCATGCCATTTTCAGCAAGAGTAGCTGCAACTTGGTACCCGAAACGGCCTAAGCCAATAACACAAAATTTCATAAGTATATTCCAATTTTCTAGTTTTATCAGTTTACAGAGGCCACGGTATTGTTTGTGGATCTATGCCTTTTATGACAACTTTCAACTCGCCTGTTTTGAGTTCAAAAGGTGCCAGCGTTGTAGGCGCTGCAGGCGGTTTGATCTCCGCATCAGTTATATTGCACGACTTTTGAAAAAAAGCCAAGCTAATATGATATTCAAGATGTTCGAGAAACTCAATCCACGCATGTGGATATTTTTGGAAGACTTCTTTGGCGAGTGGTAAAATGAGATCTTTTTGCAAGGGTAATATTCCTTGTTGAGGATTAAAGAGAGCAACAAGGAAATCATAGTCTTTTCCTCGTATTATTTTTAAACCCGTATAATCAAAAGAAAGTAATTTTATTGATTTCAAGCCAGTTGCATTATGTGCCCAAGAAATTGTTTCTATCCAACTTGTGACGTTATTATATACTGCTTTGATTTCTGCGTTTTGACCTTCGTGTGTATTAATGTTGCTCAGATCTATGGGAATATTAAGATAGAGAAGTGTCATATGAAATTTCGGATGATTTTTACCGCAGCTTTGCTCGCGCATTTTTTTTTGCAAATCTTGATTTGTGGTTTCTATAGCTTGCTGCAAATCTTTGATAGGTTGATAAGCATCAGCAGTTACATGTAGTTGTACCGCAATGTTATATAGGGATAAGCTTTTACTTTCTGCTTTACGTTTATTGTTTTCCTGAACAAGTTGATCCCACGTTTCAATAGTAGCTTGCACTGGTTCTGGCTTTGGAGGCTCTGGTGCAGGAGGTGGAGCTGGAATAGGTGCTTGAGGCTGTAGCTGTGTGTAAAGTGCATTCAATTTATTTGTAAGTTCTCCAAGCTTTTGATCTAATTGAGCATGCAAGCTGCAAATAGATAATGCGAGCAATAGAAGTAAAGATAGTTTTTTCATGTGATTCCTTTTTTTAATTACCACGTACCTTCTACTATGCCCTTGGCGCCATATACGGATACGCTTATATTTGCAGTACTATTTGCCAGATTAAAAATTCCCATAGCAGGCAGAGGAGCGGGTTCATTGATTTTTCTATTTACACAGTTTCCCTGCAGAGTTGCAAGACTGAAATGAAAGTCATCACTTTCAAGAAAATCTATCCAAGCGTAGGGAAATTGAGCAAAAAGTTTTTCAGCAAAAGGTATGATAAATTTTTCTCGCAAAGAATTTATGCCATCCTTTGGTGTGTATAAAGCTGATAGAAATTTTTTTTCTGGTTTAGCGCCTAATATTTTGTTCCGCTCAGCATATTCAAATGAGATTGTTTTGAGAACGGGAGCTAATGCAGTAATTGCTTTTACTAAATAATCTTTTAAAGGCACTCGGTAGCCTGCAAGATCAGGCTTATTGCGATTTGGTATAAGCGGTATGTGTGCAGTTTCTATTGGAATATTAATATACAAAAGTGTCAAATGTAAATCTTTTTGTGCTTGGAATTTGCCACAATCTGTTTCTCCCCGTTCTTCAAAAACAAGCCACGGGTTTGCATCTTTATATTCTTCTTGCAGGGCAACCAGATCTACATACGCGATAGGATACATAGTAATGAGTCCTTTAAAGGTGGTTAGCTCAGATGCCTTCTTGCTACTTTCATTTTTCCGCTTGTTATTTTCTTTGACGAGATCGTCCCATGTTTCTATAGCAGCGGGAACTGGCGCTGGTTTTGGAGTAAGTGCAAGTGTCAGATTACCAAGAGACTGACTCAGCTCATTCAGTCTGTCTAAGAGTTCTGCATGTAAGCTGCACGTAAATAACGCGAGCAGTACAAGTAAAGATAGTTTTTTCATGTGCTTCTTCCTTTTTTTTAATTAGCCGAGCATTACTCGTTCTTCAGGGTATTCATATTCTGCTGGCTTGATTTTACGTTGTAATGCAAGCACTGCAGTCAGTGAGCCGATCCGCCCAATAATCATTGTAATTATGATAAGCACTTTACCAAAAGGCGTCAAAAGTGGAGTTACTCCTAGAGTCAGGCCAAGTGTTGCAAAGGCAGAGACTACTTCAAATAAGATATCAAGAAACTCCCATCCTTTTTCAGTAATTAAAAGACAGAACGTGGCAAAAAGTATCCAGCAAATACTCAGCGTAATAATGGCAAGAGCTTTATATACTTGTTCTTGGGCAATACGTCTTCCTTGAATTTCTATTGAAGGGCGTGCATAAATTGCAGATCGCACGGTACTTAAGAATATGGCAAAGGTGGTTGTTTTTACACCACTACCAGTAGAACCTGGTGATGAGCCAATAAATGCCATAATCATAAATACTAAAATGGTGGCCAAATGAAGTTCATTGGTGGGCACCAATGCAAAGCCTGCGCTCCGTGCAGAAAGTGAATTGAGAAGCGCATTTAGTGTAGTCAGTAGCCAGGTTTCATGCTCCATGGTGTTATTGCGTTCGAGTATCCAATAGAGGAGTGCTCCAGAACCGGTAAGTAAAGCGGTAGCATATAACACAATTTTGCTGTGGAGCGTGAACGTATATCTTCGTTTCTTATCAAGAGAATGAAGCCAGAGATTAATTTCATGCACGGTAATAAAACCTAAGCTTCCTGCAAGAATTAATATTGAAGTAATAAAAAGCAAGTAACCGTTATGCTGCATGAATCCAAGTCCATGAGGGAAGAGGGAAAACCCAGCATTACAAAATGATGAAACTGAATGGAAGACTGATAAAAATAATGCCTCTTTAAGAGGATAATGTTGTTTGATTTCAATAAAAATACAGAACGCGCCAATTAATTCAGTAACAAGAGTAAAACCGATAATGAATAGTAACAGTTTTTTAATGTTCTGCCATGATTCAAGTTCCATAATACGGCCCATAATCAGCTGGGTTCCAAAGCCAAGCTCAAAAAAGAGCGAGACGATGAACAGAGTCATAGTAATTAACCCTATGCCACCAATTTGCATAAGGAGCATGATAACTAAATGCCCATACCGTGTAAAATGGTCAATCTGAATAGTTTGCAAACCGGTCACTGTGGTTGCCGATGTGGCAGTGAATAATAAATCAAGAAATGGTATTTCAGTTACTCTGCAAAAAGGCAGTGCAAGCAATGCGGTTCCTCCTCCAATGGCAAGCACTACTGAACTTAATAAAAGCCGTGCAGGAGAAAGTATTAATTGTTTTGCTGTCATATACGTTTCCTTTAGCGCATAAAAAACCACATACTCAAACCTACCAGAACTACAAATAAAACTGCAAGTAAATTAAAGTAGCGATCGATATATTTTTTCATGTGTACACCCCAGATACTAATAATACCTGCAATTAAAAAGAAGCGAGCACCGCGCGAAATGAACGAATTTATTATGAATGGTACCAAAGGAAGTTTGCAAAATCCCGCACCGAGCGTTACTGCTTTATAGGGTACCGGCGTAAAGCCTGCAATGAGCACCGCCCAATTTTGGTGTTCTTTAAATTGCTCTACCGCGTGATCAAATGTTGCTTGACTGAGTATATGCAATACTAATGCTTGCCCTACGGTTGCCCAGAGTGCTGCACCAATGAAATACCCGGTGATGCCACCAAGCACCGATGCAATAGTTGCAATCAAGGCAAAGTATAATGAGCGCTGTTGATATTCCATGCAATAAAGCATCAAAATAGGATCAACAGGAACAAAAAATATTGCTTCTATAAAAAACAGAGCAGCCAGTAGTGGCACAGCATAGGGCGAATGTACCTGTTTGCCGAGCCAATCATACAGTTTTTTGAGCATATTATAATTCTAACATTTTACGCAAAAATTCAGGAACCGCATCAATGGCAATACGTTCTTGTTGCATTGTATCGCGATGACGCACCGTTACACAGTGATCTGTTTCCGAATCAAAATCATAAGTAAAACAGAATGGCGTACCAATTTCATCTTGTCGGCGATACCGCTTGCCAATTGATCCTGATTCATCATATTGAACCGGAATACCTTTTTGGAGTATCGCACTATACAATGTGTGCATTGGCTCTGCTTGTTTTTTTGTGAGCGGCATAAATGCAGCTTTATACGGAGCCATGGCAGGCGCAAAGCGAAGCACTATCCGTTGTTCGCCTTCGGCAGTGTCTTCATCATAGGCATCAAACAAGAGGGTGATAAATAAGCGGTCAACACCTACTGAGCATTCAACCACGTGCGGCATATATGATTCTTTGGTTTCTTCATCAAATACTGCCAAGTCTTTGCCAGAATGCTTGGTATGTTGAGTTAAATCAAAATTGCCGCGGTATGCAATACCTTCAAGCTCTTTCCAACCAAACGGAAACTGATATTCAACATCAGAAGTGTATTGCGAATAGTGTGAAAGTTCATCTTTTTCATGAGCGCGCATACGAATATTTTCTTTTTTGATACCAATCGTATCATAAAATTCTAATCGTTTTGCACACCAGTAGTCAAAGTACATCTTAGCATCTTCGCCTTTGCAGAACCATTCCATTTCCATTTGTTCAAATTCACGCATGCGGAATAAGAACTGTTTTGGGGTAATTTCATTACGGAATGCTTTACCAATTTGTGCTACACCAAAGGGAATTTTTATCCGATTTGTTGAGATTATATTTTTAAAATTAATAAAAATAGATTGTGCAGTTTCTGGGCGTAAATAGGCAACTGATGATTGATCTTCTGCAGCACCAAGATTAGTTTTGAACATCATATTAAATTGGCGTACGTCAGTCCATGCTTTTTTACCACAATGAGGGCATGGTTTATTCAAGTCAATATCATCTGCGCGGTAGCGGTGTTTGCAATTTAAGCAATCAACCATAGGGTCATGAAAATTTGCAACATGTCCTGATGCTTCCCACACCTGGCTGGGTCCAAGAAGAGAACCCTCTATAAAGAGCATATCTCCCTTGTTCGTCAGTATGCTGCGCTTCCACATGTTACGTATATTTTCTTTAAGAAGTGTGCCAAGTGGTCCGATATCATAGACGCCATTAAGACCGCCATATATTGATGCTGTTTGATATACAAAACCACGTCGTTTGCAAAGAGAGGTGATTGAATCAAGCGTTGCCGCAGATGAGCCGGGTGCCATGGTTATAGACCTTATTGTTTAGTTTAAAGTTGTAAAGTGATATCGTGATTATGCCATATTTTGGCAGGGAAGGAAAGGGGCATTAAATT
The DNA here is from genome assembly GCA_963716425.1 of Candidatus Babeliales bacterium. Taxonomy (GTDB): domain Bacteria; phylum Babelota; class Babeliae; order Babelales; family JBFXEV01; genus JBFXEV01. Next base: position 1,758,244 of record OY970310.1, on the reverse strand, counting down.
CTCTTTAGGGTTTAAACGAGTGTAGAAAGATCTGGATTGTCATAGAGATCTTTAAATGCTGTGTCGATGAACTCTTTGGTATTTGCATAAGCTATTTCTAGTGCTCCCATGTGCGTTAATCGCCGTAAGGGAGCAGTTATAGCATTATCGCTTGATATGCCAAAGCTGATTCTGTCACCAACATGCTTTTCGTGAGTAATTTGTTCTACATAATGCCAACTTGCGATTAAACGATTTGGGTCATTTACTAAAATTTCAAATGTCCTGCCAAAATTTACCACAAAGTAACCTTCACGTGGGGGTATTGGATGCCATGAGCCATCGATTTTTGCATGTAGTCCCGGTTTATCAATATATAAAATAGTTACATAGCCAAAGTCACGATGCGGGGAAAGGCCAACCATCTTTTTTTCGGGTCGATAGTGATTAAAAATGAAGTGAAACAAACCATTGCCTTTCAAGAGGCCGTTGGTGGCTATATGCATTATGTCAGTTGAAAGTTGGGGTAACAACAAAGTGAGTATTTTGAGGGTAATATACTCTGATACTTCCTGCATCTCGTTGGCAAGCTCAGTAATTTGTTGTGGATAAACAGTTTGCCATACTGATTGATCTGCATAAAAACTTTCAACTTGTGCATTCTCACGGTTATTGTAGCCACTATATCCAGGCAATTGCAGGCTGATAAGATAATCATTCTTATAAAAGGAGTTTGCAAATTGTACCGCATGAGGTATTAGTTTTTGAGATTGCTCAGGTATTTCTAGATAGAAAACCCCCTGGCGAGCAGCTTGTTTCAATTTAGTATAGAGTTCAGGGCTATTAGAATAGAGCTCTTGATGTAAAAGAGTGATAAGAGGCAGCTTGGCTGTTTGCGCATTAAGGGCCGTACTTATTGATGTAATGTACAAAAAAATGGGGATCAATTTCTTCAAGGGAATCTCCTTTTTAGTTATTAATTATAGTATGCCATTTTGGTAACTTTTGGTAAACTTTAGTGAAATATAACAATTCATATGAATAGTATCATCTAAGGAATCTTTGCGAATGTATAATAACTCACTTTTTTGGGTGTTGCTATTACTGTTTCATGTAAATATGTATTGCATGGAAGGGGACCCGTATTATGTGTGGACCTATCGAGAATCTAAAGCAATTTTAGAATTTCCTGTACAAAAAGGAGTGGGCACTGAACCCGATCTTACATATTATCCCAGTCGCAATAAGAGGGGGTTGCGCATACATGACGTGTTTAAGTTTTCTTTTCAAACGTTAGATACTATTGATACTCTACCAAATGGATTTGCAGAGCAGTTACTCAAAGATGGAATAGCTCTGTATTGTCCTAGTGGTTCTTGTTTAGTACGCGCCCATGATACAAGCAACTCTCTGGGGACTAGGATGATAGCCTTAGCTATAGTTTTAGGAGCCAGTCTACAGGCTGACATAGAGGATGCAAAGAAGACTTTAAGAGTTGCGTTATTCGTTAAAGATGATTGTTTAGTTCAACTATTAATGAGCAAAAAGGTCGAAATCAGCGATGTGGAATAAAGGTGCATGCAAAGCACAGAATGGGGCTTTTTATGGCCTGGATACTCTGCTCACAACTTAATTTGCTGGTGAATTTCTTCTATTTTTGTTACACTGGAATTCTACATAATAATATTCTTTATACGAAAGAACCTGGCTATGGCAGTTACGCAAACTATAAGTAATGTAATGTATGGTGTTATTGCAGTGGCATTAGCCGCAGGTGTAATAACTGTTCAGCTTCAACAGAGGGCTTTACAAGAATCAGTCTCTCAAGTGCACACACGGTTTGACCATATGCGCACTGAGCAACCTGAAGTGCCTCATATTGTTGAAAAAGTAGTTCCTCATCACTATCAACCCTGGAGTGATTTACAAGCGACCTTAAAAGATTCAGTAGTTCAAATATTTTCTCAAATAGCAGAAGTAAATTTATTGCAACCGCAAAAACCGCGCAGTCAACATCAAGCGACTGGTACCGGGTTCTTTATTAATGAAGCAGGTGAAATTATCACTAATGCGCACGTGATTGACCAAGCTGTTGCCGTATGGATACAAATTCCTTCACTGGGCAAACGTCAATTGGATGTAGATATTGTTGGCGTAAGCCCTGATCGAGATTTGGCTCTCCTTAGATTGCGCCCAGAGGGGGTTGAAGCGATTAGGCAAGTGCGGGGTGACGTGCCTTATTTGGTGTTAGGCGACTCGGACCGTATTCATCGCGCTGATGAAATTTTAACGCTCGGGTATCCGCTTGGCCAACAGGGCCTTAAAAGCACCAAAGGGGTGGTCAGTGGGCGTGAAGCACATTTGATTCAAATTGATGCTGCAATTAATCCAGGTAACTCTGGTGGTCCTTCTATTAACGTGCATGGTGAAGTGGTTGGGATTAATACCGCAATTATTAAAGAAGCACAAAGTGTAGGCTACATTATCCCTGCCAATGAATTAAAAGTAATTCTTGCTGATTTACATACGGTGCCGTTATTGCGCCGTCCATTCTTAGGGATTTTATTTAATAATGCCAGTGAAAGCTTAACTGAATATTTGGGCAACCCAAAACCGGGCGGTTTGTATGTGGTTGACGTCTATAAGGGCAGTCCGCTTCATAAAGCTGGCGTTCTTAAAGGTGACATGATCTATGAAATTAATGGTAATCCCGTTGATATGTATGGTGAACTTTCTTGGACTGAAGATAAAATTTCCATCATCGATTATGTATCACAATTAAAACTTGGTGAAAAAGTTGGGTTGGTAGTATATCGCAATGGTGCTCGCAAAGAGCTTGAATTTTGCTTTGAACAATCTGATGCATTGCCAATTCATAAAATATATCCGGGTTATGAAGAGATTGATTATGAAATAGTTGGCGGCATGCTTATTCAGCAATTAACAGTGAATCATTTGCCTATATTGGTCAATGTGGCACCTGGACTTGCCAAATATGCTGAAATGAAATATCAAAAAGAGCCTGCATTGTTAGTAACGCACGTGTTTCCTGACTCTCCTGCACATCGATCTCGCTCTATGGGCGTTGGTGCTATAATTTGTAATATGAATGATGAGCCAGTGCAAACACTTGCAGATGTTCGGGCACAACTTGCACGTAGCTTTGACTCTAACAATGTGACTATAGAAACCACAGATGGCGTCTATTTACACTTCCCGTTTAATGACATTTTAAAAGAAGAGCGTCGTTTATCACGGGTGTGGTCATATGGCATGACAACTGCTATGGGTGAATTGGTGGATGGATATGAAGTTCGGCTTGCACAAAATCAGCAAAAGAATATGCAGGATCAACCATTCACACAAGTAGCGCAAGCATCTGTCAAAACCGATAAGGCAGCGCCAGCAGCTTAAAACTGAAGAATTAAGATTTTTCCCGTTCAGTAAAAATACTGGACGGGAATTTTTTTTACTCTTACAACGTTGCTGCAAGTCTACGTAGGCTGTCTTGTAATAGTTCCAATGCTTCTATTAAATTTGGTGACCATGCGGGAGTTTGTACTAGAGGCTGCTTTTTGGCGAGATCCAGTTGTTTTTGATACAGGTCTTTTAGGAAGAGTAGGGCATTGTCTCGTAGTAAGGTATTAAGGAAGTATTTATAGAGTGGTTTGGAACTTGTATTAAAAGGATTGATCATTTGAGATCGTTGCGCGGTACTGAGTATTCTTAGTAGATCTTCTAGTGATATCCATCTGAATTCACCCATTTCACTGCCGGGCCCTCGTGCAGACTTACTTAATTCTTGTGCAGGGATATAAGGGACTTCAACTAAATACATCCATTGATCTATTGGCTCTATACCGCGTGATACACCGCGCACCATTGGCCCTTGGGTTATATTCTGTTTCTGTTCTAACATATTTTTTGTAGCTTCCTGAATATCTTTATGCCCATATTTGGCTGTTAATTTTTCCCCTTTTGCTCTTTTGTAAAAAACAATATTGGATTCTTCGGCAAACTCACGAGCGGCAGTATGCAAGGCAGATGTATCGCTCATGTCCGCGCTGCCAGTAAAATCAGTCCATACTCCTTTTGAGGTTTCATATCCTAATAGTACATACACCGTATCATTGTGCCAGGCAAAGGGCAAAACTCCAGCACGGTCATATACGGTCCCCCCAGAGAGGCCTTTACGTGTTTGTGGCCAGGACCATTCAGGCTTTTGTGTAAGATCGTACGGATTCAATTTTGGAGCGATATAACCAATTTTGCTATCAATTAATGTGACTAAGTCTACGTCCATAGCTTGTGATGCAGATATGATACAAAGAAGTATGAATAGTATGAGGTTTTTATTGCGCATGTGGTATCTCCTTGATAAAATAGAGTTATTACTATCAAATTAGCAAATTACCACATTGGATTACAATACATGGCAAAAAAGAGACTGGATCAGTTAGTCCAAGAGAAATACCCTCAGCTCAGTCGCACGCTTATTCAAAGTCTTATTATGCAAGGCAAAGTGCGTATTGGTGATCACGTGGTGACCAAAGCCGGGCAAGCAACAGCAGAGGACGTAGAATTGGTTGTTGATCTTGAAGTGCCCAAATTTGTTTCTCGTGCTGGTTTTAAGTTAGAAAAAGCCCTTGATCATTTTGGCATTGATGTTACTGATTTCGTGGTTCTTGATGCAGGCCTTTCAACCGGCGGCTTTACCGATTGCTTGCTCCAGCGTGGCGCCAAAAAAGTGTATGGCATTGATGTGGGCACTGCGCAAGTGCACGAAAAAATGCGGCGTGATCCGCGCGTAGTGGTCATGGAGCAGACCAATTTGCGCTATCTAGAAGAGCTGCCCGAAAAGGTAGATCTAGTTACTCTCGATCTCTCTTTTATTTCCGTTCTTAAAGTAATGGATGTAGTCAAGCAGCAGTTAAAACCTGAAGGTAAACTGATAGTGCTCATTAAACCCCAATTTGAAGCGGAAAAGCATCAAGTAGGTAAGGGTGGTATTATAAAAGATCCTGCAATTCACCAAGAAGTGATAGAAAAGATAAAGAAGGGCATAGAAGCTCATGGATTTCTATGCAAGGGGGTGGTAGAATCACCCATAGAAGGCAGTCAGGGCAATAAAGAGTTCTTAGCTTATTTTGTTCAATGCTGAGGGTCAGGTGAATATACTTAGCCAAATACTTGCTTTTCAATTTCAGCGATTCTTTTTTGTAATTCACGCTGTTTGAGGACCAATGATACAGAGCTGAAGGGGCCAAGAAAAGCCGTTCCAGGGGAGAGCTCTGTATAGTCACGGGCAATTTCAGCGAGTTCATTATACAATTTTTTGAGCATTTGAATCCTAGATCTTGATTTAGCAAGATTTATTTGGGTGCATATTTCTTTTTGCAAATCAGCAATGTGCCCAAGAACCTTAAGGTCCTGTTCATCTGCTTCATGTATGGAATTTGTTTGTCTGTGGGTAGGCTGCACACCCTGTAATTGCCCTATAAAAAGGGTAGAGAAAAGTGCTATGCATATAAGTATGCTATACGTGTTGAAATGACGAACTGATCTAGACATCTTGACCTCCTGAATCTTAGCCTTTGTTCATATATTTAGTATACGAAACCGCTCTGGGTTGGTCAATGCCAAAAAATTAGCTTTTTTAGGTGAGTTACGGTAAAATATGTGGTACTTAATGCGCCTGTAGCTCAATTGGATAGAGTACCGGACTTCGAATCCGTTGGTTGTAGGTTCGACTCCTACCAGGCGCACCAGTCATTTGCCAAAGCCAATCAAGAAAAGCTTGATATCGGTTGGAATATATGATCATAGAAAATACTAATCACGCAGTGCAAATGACTGGCAGGCCAGTCTCTTTCACCTTTTTTCCATATCAAAAACCCCTTATTAGGTGTATTCTTTAAGAGATAGTAAGTATCTGATCACATGCATAGTATTTAGCCTAAAAGGGTCCTCATGCAAAATTATATAAAACTTATGTTAGTGCAATTTCTTTCAATAAGCCTTATGGCCGTTGCGCACCAACTTGATATAGAATATTCCAAAGATTTTACCGACCTTATAGAGCTCGTTTACGGGAGAGAATTGCTATCGCAAGGCGGCAATGACTCAATAGATCTTATGTTTGCAGGGCAAGAGCTTGATGGTAAAAAGCTCTTGGATATTGGCTCCGGGCTTGGCGGTGTGGATTTTTATCTGGCACAAAACCATAAAGTAGATATTACGGGAGTTGACTGTGTAGCCCGCTTGGTAGAAGATGCAAATGAAAGAAAATCAACGCATACGCTGCAAGGCTCTGTTGCCTTTGTGCATCAAGATCCTGATAATTCTTTCTATTCATTTGCTGATAATTCCTTTGATATTATTTTCTCCAAAGAAGCATTTTTGCATATTCCCGATAAAGCATCAGTGCTTAAAGAGTTATTTAGAGTGCTTAAGCCTGGGGGACAGTTGATTATTCTTGATTGGTTGGTAGATAGCCATGAACTTGGACTCAACATCTCTGAAATGATGGAAGTGGATGGCCTAGATCTAAAAATGGCAACGTTAAGCGAGTATGAGCATGATTTGCAAGATGCTGGGTTTGGTGATATTTCTGCGCAATGCATGAATGATCGTTATGTGCAATATACAAGTGATAATATTGCAACAATACAATCCAAAGAATCAGAATTACTAAAGTTAATTGGCCAAGATAGTTATGAATATTGCTTGAAAACGTGGGCTATCCAATAAAAAATATTTGAGCTCAGTGAAGTGCAAGTTACTTTGTTAAAGGCTCATAAACTATACAAGTGATTTATAGAAAATTCCTAGAGAATAGGTTATTCTTAAACTCTATGAGTATAAGGGCGCCCGTAGCTCAGGTGGATAGAGCGAAAGATTCCTAATCTTTAGGCCACAGGTTCAAATCCTGTCGGGCGCACCAGTCATTTGCCAAAGCCTCCAAGAAAAAGTGTGTATACGGCGCTGGTATGTCAATTAAAAAAATAACATCGCGGGGAGCAAATGACTGGCAAGCCATTCTCTTTTAAGACAAATTACTTTAGGGATAATAACCATTGTGGATCGCATGAGAACACATATAATCATAGGCGCATCAGCCGCAGGAATGGGAGTACTGAATCAATTACGTACTCTCGACCCTGAGAGTAACATACTTTGTTTTGCCAAAGAAACAGCATGGCCGTATAATACATGCTTTTTGGCAGACTATCTTTCGGGCAGCAGGGAGCGAGAACAGCTATTCCTTAAACCGCAGGAATTTTTTGAAAAGCAGCGTATTCAACTTATGCTTGGTTGTGAAGTTATCAAGATAGATTCTACACTTAAGATGATTTTGCTTAAAGATGGAAGAGCATTTTCTTATGACACGTTGTTCCTGGGATTAGGTGCGCGTGCAAGAACTTTATCTATTCCTGGTAGTGATGACTGTAAAGAAATTTTTTATTTTCATACTTATGATGATACTCTAAAAATTAAACAATTTATTTCAAATAATTATGTGGAACACGCACTCGTTATTGGAGCAGGACTTTCTGGTCTTGAGGTTGCCGATTCGCTTAATAAAAACGGCATTCGTGTGACCATAGTTGAACAATCAGTTCAAGTCTTGCCTCATCATGTAGATAAAAGAGGCTCACAATTAATTTGCAAGATAGCTCAGTCGCATAACACTAGTATTATGACAAATGTACGCGTTGCGCGTATTATAACCCAAAATGGAAAGCTTCGCACCATAGACCTTTCTACCGGAGAGCAGATCCAAGCGCAGATGGTGGTGATTGCCATTGGCAGTCAACCAAATAGTGAGCTTGCGTGCGATGCAGGCCTTGAACTTCTTGGCGGGGCACTGGTGACCAATGAGTATATGCAAACTAGTGATTCTTCTATTTTTGCAGGTGGTGATGTTGCTGTTGTACATGAGCGCATGAGTGGACAATTAATACGCAATGGCGCATGGCCAGATGCAATGCACCAAGGTCTTATTGCAGCACACAGTATGGTAGGCATTAAAAAACAATATCCGGGGGCAGTCAATATTATCAGTTCAGCTTTTTTTGGTGTACATTTTTTTTCCTGTGGACCGGTGACGCACCAGGAACATGGGTATAAGATAGTAGTGCAAGAAGGTGAAGATTATTATCATGCGTTGCTTATTCATAATAAAATTTTGCAAGGTTTTCTATTGATTGGGGCAACACAAAAAGCTGCAGAATATCGTAAATTATTTCTTACGCAAACTCCAGTAGATTTTTAGCTTTGTCGATTCAAATCTGCAATCCAATATACATCTTTTTCAGGTTCTGCACTGATCTCTATTCTTGTATCTCTAATAGTTATTTCAGCGTTATGCGGCAATGCAGGAAATTGGGTGGTTGTTCCCGTTTCAGAGTGGAAATCAGAAAGTAGATAAATTCTATTGTTTTTTATCTCAAATGCAAAGAGGCTGTCTCCTGGGTCCTTGCTAGAGATGGTGCTTTTATCAGAAATTTCTTGCCAATCAGTCCAATATAACGTTTGCCATTTCTTAGTTTGAAATCTAGCCCGTAGAGTGATCGGTTTTCGTGTATCATTGATAAATGTTACCTCATTAGGTTTGGGCGCTTCTTGTTCGGTAACTCCAAGCATGAGTGACGAACTCAGCATTCCCAAGGAGCTGAGGGCGTATACAAGATTTTTCATAGGATGTCCTTATAGTATATTTCTTCCTATACTCAGTATAGTAAATTCAGGTAGAAATAATCAACGATACGGGGGTCACACCTGTAACTTTGGCTAGGGGACCAGACAGGAGTGAGCCTGTAATGTTTCTATTTGAAAAGTATCGTTTGCCAAAAAACTGTATTTAATATATACTAGAGTATATTGCATACTATATGGAGGTATTTTTATGAATAAATCATTCTTGGGCCGTTGTGCCCTTATCCTAATTACTCTGGTAGCTTTATCTCCAGCAGTACCCCTTAAAGCTATGGATGCTTCGGGTGGCCAAGCTGAATCAGATTCGACTTGGTTTACAACCGCAGCCATGGCAGTTGGTCCCCTCGCGCCTGTTGTAGGTTACGGTTATTTATACCGTAAACATTACAATGAATTACATGCAATTGAGCGTCAGCTAGATTTGGCAACAGTTTCCGCCAGTGCTCGCGAAGGTAATTTCCGTTTTGCACTGTGGCGCTCAACTGAAGGCAATACTCCGGATGTAGAGCCATGGAAAGATGCTTCTGAAGTTAGCGAGAATGGTGATACTGTAGTAAGCCAACTTATACATGATGCACAGAAGTGTGAAGATCGTGTCTATGTAAATGATGATGCTGGATTGCGCTTTGAACCTGGAAGCGTGAAATTACCAGCTATTAAAAAAGCAATTGCTCGTGAAAAACAATTACTTGAAGCCCAATTGGCATTGGTTGCCCAATATACTGATATGCCTAATATAATTGTACAACAATTGGGGTCAGCGGAAGTTTCTACTTTATCCGCGCACGAACTTGTGCTTAGCTGCGCTCAAAAGGTGACCGATAATGAGACGGCGAGTAAATTAACAGTTGTTGAAGAACAAATCCATAATTCTTATGTAAAGCCAACAGTTAATTGTGGTGTTTTTCAGTTACCTTTAAAGTCAATAGTTAATTGTGGCGGTTGGTTACCAACGAACTGGACATTTGCACCATGCTATCAAAAAGCCTCCCGACTATATTTAAAACTGTTTCAAGCATATGCCCGTTTGTGTGCGCTTGATACTGTAATAAACAGAAAGTAGCGTTTTGTTTTTTTCTGCCTAGATTTAAATATTAAAAACTGCCGTTGATATTAGCGGCAGTTTTTTTGTTTCAAAAATTTCCTTTTATCATCGCAATTCAGGCCAAATACTTGCCATTTTTAAAATCTTAAACGAGGGAACTGTTTGCGCTACAACACCTTGGGCATTAAGCCGCTTGAGTGGTTTGCTAGCAAAGAACGCATCTGCAAGTTGTTGATAGGTTTGTATACCATCGAATAATTTTTTAAGGCTTAATTCCTGTATTTTGCCAAAACCGTGATCATATCCTCGTGCTTCGATTGCTGTATGATGTTTAGTATCAGCGACAACGAGCACGTGCCCAGAAAACCATATTAAATCTCCTGGCTCAATTGCTCCACCCGGTTTGAGGGTACGCATGTTACGTGCAAGCGTGGTGGTATTTTTAAAATAATAGGGCATGCCTGCAAGTTGTGCAGCACGTGCAATGAGTCCAGTGCAATCTAATCCAGTTATTGGTTCTATGGTCCGAGGAGTCTCAAATCCAGAGAATGATTTTACTTGCGTATGTGGCCATTGGTAATAGTCGCTCACGCCATCAGGCAGCTGTCTTGTTTTAATGGTAAATGTTGCGTCGGTGACTGTTCCTGTAAAACTGCAGCCTCCCCACGCATAGGGAATAAAGCCTTTGTGTTGGTGTGCCCAGTCTTTTAAAATAGATACAAATAATTCTTGTTGTTCGGTAGGCGTAGTTGGTGCATTTATGAGCACGCTTTTTTTAGGTAAATAAATAACTACCGGTTTCAGTGTGCGAGGTTGCAATGCGTATATTGGCATATCGTTTTTATAGGACCACGTGTTATGTGCTCTTACAAACCGAGTGCCTGCAGAATAGATTCGGTTAGTGATAGGGTCATGATATGGCTCCAGGAGCTTTGCAACATCTTGATCAATTTTGTTGTTGCCAATAAATGAAATAGGTTTTGGGATTGTTTCAAGGTCAACGTTTTTCTTCTTGAGCATGGCAAGTGGCATTACATTACGTTTGTGTGTCCAATAGCCAATGTGTTGTGTATCATCCTTTGTTGTTTGGAAGAAAAGATGAGAAACCTCAATTCTTACTTCATCTTCATACGCTTCAATAATGGTAACTTGCTCATTATATAATAGTTGTTGTAATCGGGGGCAGCCATATCGCCCTGATTTGGCGCAAATAGGAATTTCTTGATAATAAGCAAGGCTGTCAGTCAGATTATATTCTTTGCAAAAAGAAAATCCAATAAGGTCAACGACCGGTTGGATAATAATTGCTTGTTGATACGCAGAGAGAGTAGTGCCGATGGTCGCAATAACGAGCAACCATGAGGCTATTGAGAGTCGAATAGTATACATAACCTCTCCCTTTAGAATTGATAAAGTTCATGTTGTTCTTCAAGTTTAGCATGCCACAACTTTAACACAAATAGCAATAAATAGCTTGCTCGTGGGGTTTTGGATAGTTGTTTTTAAAGAATGGTTGAGATAGAATGTGTTTTTGGAGTATGCTGAATGTGGAGGGGATATGAATGGAGATCGTATGAAGAGTATTTATTGTATTAGTTTTTTGTTGTGTATTTCAGTAGCTGAAGTGCATGGGTGGGTATGGACTTACAAAAAATATTTTTCTGAGGAAGAAGCGCAAACAAATCAGACGCGCGATTCATTGGTGTTTGCAAAAACTGATGTGCCTCATTTTACCCAACTTATTTTTTCTTGGAATGCAAAACGCCCAACTTCTGGCCATTTTTCTTTTTATGGTCAAGTACGTGATGCAAAAACCAAAAAATGGCATGATTGGCATAAAATGATTGAATGGGGTAATAATAAACAATGCTCATATTTAAGTAAAACAGCAAGTGGCAGTGAGCATTATCATGTACGGCTCGAGCTGCCTTTAGCAGCACCAGCCGATGGCATGCGATTGGGCGTCTATACCCATGATGGCGCAGATGTTTCATTAATACGTGGCTTATTTGCAACCACTGCGCACATGGGCCAGTTTGAGTCAGAACCACTGAGTGCCATTAAAAAGTTACCATCTGTTCGTATTGAGCGCGTGCCTCGCTTGTCTCAAAAATCATTGGCGCACGATGATAAAGATTCTATGTGTTCCCCAACTTCGACTACCATGCTAACCAGTCATATTGCAAAAATGCAGGTGGACCCTATTACGTTTGCCAAGAATGCATATGATCATGGATTAGAAGCATATGGCAGCTGGCCTTTTAATACGGCGCATGCGTATGAGCTTTCTGATGGTAAGGCGTGGTATCATGTGGCACGGCTTCCTTCATTTAGTGCACTGCATGCAAAATTGCAACAAGATATTCCGGTAGTAGTAAGTGTGCGAGGGCCACTTAAGGGCGCTCCCAAGGATTATCCTAAAGGTCATTTGCTTGTAGTAGTAGGGTGGGATCAAAAGAAGAGTAAAGTGCTGTGTCATGACCCTGCCATTGAGGGGCATCACAATACCTTTATCGCCTATGATGCAAAATCATTTATGAATGCGTGGGAATCTTCTCGCCGACTTGCCTATATTGCAGAACCTCTTTGATAAAGTAATTGCTCCATTCGCGCTGGCCATACTTCTCATTCGTTTCCTAAAACAATATTGACTATTTGAAAATGATTATTGTAGTCTGATAGTGAAGAACAGAAATGAGCAGCAGGCGTAAGGACATACTAATGGGGGAGAGTATCATGTCTATAACTACCATCAAATTCATAGCGCAATTGTTGCCATTTTTATTAGTGGCTTCATCAATTGCGGCAGCTACATCTACTGCAAAAAATGCTATGACCAAATGTTTTCACCATAGAGGCACTTTAAGCGATAAAGTGGTATGCTATTTTTCAGAAGATCCAATTTGCACGCATCATCCACGCCTTTCTGATAAGCAAGAAGCGCAAGAAAAATTGGTGAGGTTTTTTTTACCTATGACCCAATTTGCAACCTCTGATGTCAAACAACTTGCCCAGCAAGTGTCTGATCGCACAGAAAAAGGATATACTATGCAATTTAAGCAGGTTGAAGTTCCGATGCATGGCATTCAATTAGAAATTGCGTATGATCCTACAAAAATTGATTTTTCCTATGCTCGTTTTGATGCCATCAGTGCTCACAAGGGGCTTGTTTTTAATTTTAGTCATAAAGCGGTCATGAATGAGATTCAACGTAAGAGTGAGGGTATTTCAAAACTTGCAAGCCATAAGGCAAAGCAGCCGAGCATAGTAATAGATTGTGGCCATGGCGGGTCTGACGTTGGTAAAATTGGTTTATATAATATCTGTGAGAAAGATGTGAATTTAAGCGTTGGGTTTCAGGTGGCAGATGCTCTAAAAAAAAGGGCTATCGGGTCATTTGTACGCGCACATCTGATACGTTTGTAGCTCTTGATGAACGTACAACGTTAGCCAATGCAAAGGGGGCCGATCTATTTGTTTCCATTCATTCAAATGGAGCTTCAAATCAAGATGCTGCTGGTATTGAAACCTATTGGGCTCCCCACTCATTGTTAAAGCAGGAATTACAAGGCAGTGATGTAGCGCATCCAGCCTTTAAGAGGCAAGTTTCTAAAAAAGATGAAATGAGTAAATTGCTTGCAACAGAGCTCCATAAGCAAGTACTTGAGGTTGCTCAGAAAAAGTATAAAGTTAAAGATCGATTGGTCAAAGAAGCAGTTTCACAAGTGCTCCTTGGCACGGATATGCCGTCTGCGCTTATTGAATTAGGTTTTTTGTCAAATGAACATGATGCTCGTCAACTTGCAAATAAACAGTATCATAAACACATTGCTCAAGGAATTTGTCTTGGGATTGAGCATTGTATCAATCAATTACAGGGTGCGTAAATATATTTGATTAAAAACTCTTTAGAAAATTGTTCTGTTCTGTTACAGTAATAATGCATGGTATATTATTCTGTCATACAAAGTTATAGGTTATAAACGTATCGTGATTAAAGCCATTTGGGAGCAATTTCTGACTATTGCCCGTGAAGAGGCTGGCAACCGCGTTGTTGAAACATGGTTAAAGGCAATTTCGCTTGAGCATTGGGATCCTTCTACACAGATTGTGTATGTACAGGCCCCTAATAAGTTTGTAAAGGATTGGATATCAAGCCACTATCATGCTTTACTGTCTTATCATTTGCCTCGTTTATTTAATGTACCATCCATCAAAATTATGTATATTGATGCGACCCAGCAATTAAAAGAGACCGGTTCCCTTGAAGTGCCTACTATTATTCCTGCACAGCGGGTGCAACCGGAGAGTGCAACCTCAGCGCCACTGGTCAATCGAATAACCAGTAAGCGTGGTTCTCGTATGAATAGTAACTATCGCTTTGAAACCTATGTGGTAGGCCCTAATAATTCTCTTGCTTATTCGGCAGCACATGCAATAACTGAAAAATTAGGAACGCTGTATAATCCACTTTTTATTTATGGTGGTTCAGGGCTAGGCAAAACCCATTTAATGCATGCAATAGGTAATGAAATTAAGGAAAAGCATGGGCATCTTCAACTGGTATATCAATCTGCTGATCGATTTGTGAGTGAATTTATTAATGCCATTCGCTTTGATAAAATGCATCAATTTCAAATGAAATATAAGACGGCAGACGTATTGTTTGTTGATGATATACAATTTATTTCTAACAAAGAGCAAACCCAAGAAGCATTCTTTCATATTTTTAATGCTTTGCATGACGCTCAAAAGCAGATAGTCTTTTCTTCTGACGTATATCCTGCTGATATACATGGGCTTGCAGAACGGTTAAGTTCTCGTTTAGAGTGGGGCTTAGTCACCGATGTACAACAACCAAGTTTAGAAACAAAAGTTGCAATTGTTCAACGTAAGGCAGAGCTCCATAATCATGAGATATCAGCGGAAATTGCCCATTTTATTGCTTCACGTGTTCATTCTAATATTCGCGAGCTTGAAGGTGCATTAATACGTGTGACCGCCTTTGCATCTTTGACTAAGCAGCCTGTCACTATTGAGCTTGCTCGCAAAGTACTTTCACGTATTTCTGGTCAGGAAGCACCAGCTCCTGTTGATTTTGACCGTGTTATGCTGCGCATTAAAGAACGGTATCGTTATTCAGTGCAAGATTTACGTTCTCAGAATCGCACAAAAGAATTATCCCTGGTGCGTCAAATTGCTATGTATTTGATGAAGCGTATGACTGATAAATCATTACAAGAAATTGGTGCGTTTTTGGGCAGAAAAGATCACACTACGGTAAAATATGCGATACAAAAAATAGATGAAATGTGTGAGAATGATCCTACGTTTGGTCGGCAATTAAAGGCTTTGGAGCAAGAGATTTCTCGTTAACAATAAGGGAAAAAGGATGAGAAAGATAGTAATCTATTGTATGTTAGTGATAATAACTGATACATTTGCTGGGGAGAATCGTGCTCTCAAGAAAATGCTTGATTTGAACACTGATGTTTCGTTTGGTGTATTCTGTGATTTTATAGAAGTGCCTCATGAGCAAAAAGAGTCATTTGGTGCCTATTATAAGACGCAAGCAAAAAAAATTAAACGGGTCAAATCAAATGCTACACGCCAAGCACGAGCACAGGAATTGCGAGATAAGGGGCGCAGTGCACTTGAAGTGGAAGAGCCAAAGTTATATAGTGAATTTACTGCATTTGAAACTGGTACCGTACCATGCATAAGTCCGCGAGCATGTGTTGCACAGAATGCTCGGTTGTTTTTAACGCGTTATGGTGCTTGGCATGAGTTTAAAAAGAGCCATGCTCAATCGCAAGCAAGCATGTGGGCAAAAGTAAAGGGATTTGCCCGAGATGGTAAACAGCGAATTGCTGGCTGGTTTGCTCCACGTGAAGAGATTGTTGCTGTCAATTAATTTCATCGTTCATGCTGACCTTTCGTCTTGCGAGCTCGCTCAAGGTGTAGCCCTTCTTAAGAAAGGTTTTGGTCCTGAGCAAATGAAGTGCGTTGAAGGGTCGAAGAAAATGAGTGAAATAAAAAAAAGAGTTTAACTGTTTATAATACATAAAGGAGAAAAATATGTATAAGCAGAAATTGAGTATAGGATTGTTAGTTTGTAATCTATATGCTGTACAAGCATATGGCATGCAGTTGGACACATCGCTAGAAAATCTCAGAGATAGTTTGATGGATCTTCATGCTGCGTTGAAAGGATTTCCACCATCTCCTTTACCGAACGTACAACAACCTGGGGTAATTCCTCCCGCACCACTACCAGGCACATTACCACCACCTCCATCTCCTACTGTTAAGCCAATTAATGTTACTTTGCCTCCACCTCCTAGTGTACCTTTACCAAACAAACTACCGGTAGTGCTACCTCCAGTTCCACCTCCTGCACCTCAACCCCCAGCGCCTCAACCTCCTGCGCCTAAACCTTTACAACCAGTCCAACCAAATATTCCAGTTCAACCACCTGTTACGCCAGGACCAAAGCCAGGACCGGTCTGTCCTACGCCAGCAGGTCCAGGGGCATTAAGTGCCGCAGATCTTGCAAAGCAAAAAGAAGACCGTGAAAGACGTGCAGCGGCGGCCTTAGCAGCTGGCAAAAAGAAGCAGCAGACAGGACGTTCTATTGTTGAGAGCTTTATAACAGAACCATTTGCTACATATCCGGCATCACCAACAGTACGCTCACCAATTGCTGCTAAAGATTTTACCGTTGAGAGAGAACAAATAAATGGTATCAATATTAAACAGAATACGTATTTGAATCAACTTAAGGGCAATTTATTTACACAAGAGGATAAAAAGGATAGGCAGCCAGTTGCAAAGAAAATGCTTAATGGCTTGTTATTCTTTACCAAGAACAATGTAATTCAACCAGATCAAATAAAACAAATAGCTGATCTCGTTGTGTTGATACTAAACATTGATCCATTGCTTATCACAACGGCTGATGCGGTACTCAGACAGCTTGGATTTACCGACGTTGCTGTTCATAATCTTATGACACAATTTTTTGAAGAGCGGATTCGCTTTATACAAGAGACTCTTGCAGAATTGAAAAAGCAAGCTAATGAAGGCGCTATACAAGATATTGATGAGGCTTTTGCGTATCAAATTGCATTATCTTCTGAATTGTCTCGTCAGGAAAGCGTACTCCTTGATGAACATAGTTCTTTTGGGCAAAAGCAAGAAGCGCAACGTTTTATAGATCAGGTAAAAGCATTGCGTAAGCAATTATGCGATATTATTACTGCCCCTGAAAACATAGTGCTTTTTAATTCCAAACCGGCTTTAAAGGCATTATACCTTATGATATGTGGTCAGCAGCAAAAGAGCGCTTTAAAAGTGTATTGTGTATCTGCACCATACACGTATGGAAAGTCTCTTGAGGGGAAAGAGCATACGTATTGTGGTTTTGATGAAGAGATTAAGAAAATAATGCGAGAGATTGCAGAGTTTAAGCAACTTAAAATAGGAGAAATGTCAACCAGCCAACGTATGTATACGGTGCAAACCATCATTAGTTCGCTTGAAGATATTAACACATTCTTTACTAATCCTGATGTATGTCCAAACTGCTTGCGTCGTGCAATTGTTGCAGGGCATCCGGGAGCAGTGGAAAGCCGGGAAGTTGAAGAACCATTTAAGCCGCAACTTGCGGACATTTCAGATTTCTTGCTTAATATTAATAAGAGAGATAATAGTTTTTATCTGGAAAATTTCGTGAGAAATACTGTTCCTAAGATTAAGGCTACACTTGATCGTATAAGAAGACTGAGTAATGAAGAGTCTGGTATCATTTATGACTTAATTGGTATCAACCGTAAGGCAAGGGAAAGAGGTATGGGGCCTTATACTATTGATGATTTTCGTCAAGGTAGAATTCCTCAAGATCTGAGTTCAGGGCCGTATTTCTAAATAAATTTAGAAGAATTCATCGTGCGCCGGGGTGTTATGCCTCGGCGCTTTGCTTAAAAGTATATAATGCAAGAGGAGAGGGGCCACGTTTTTGCAAATTACGTCTGATATACTTAGTCTGGCAATACGTATCTTTTACCCGCTTGAATGCTAATCTGCCATACCAACTTACATAGCCTTGGCCGGGAAGTCCGGTTCTGAGTCCTACTACCGTAGGAAAATGTTCAGTATCTATAATAACTGTTTTGCCGGTAAATTTTTCTTCCACAAAGTTATTAATGTGAGCATCAATAAAACTATTAAGAAACTTACTTACTGAAAGCGCAACTTTACGATCTTCAGATGAGGTCAGACTAAATACCCGTTCAATATCAATAGCATCAACAACCACTGCATAGATGGAAGGATATTGCGCAGAAAGCGGCTCATTGCTTTGCCCAATGTGTTCTCCGGTAAGATTGAACATACGATTGTTTTTTGGTTGCCAATACCATTTCCTGGGGAAAGCGATCGTGTCACACCATTGCTCACTGTTCTTTAGCTGCTCTTGGACAACTTCTAAGTTTTTAATACGGGTAAGTCCGGAAATGTGGCGGTTTGCGCTCCCCATTAAAAAAAAGCAGGTCGGTTCAAATCCTTTATCAAAAGGGCGCACAAAACTAGAAGGCGTTTCTCTGAATAATTTAACAATAAAGGGATAATCATTAAATTTTACAATAAGGCAACCGGTGGCATTTTTCCACACAAAATCTCTTTTTTTTAAGATGGTAAAATTATCAAGATTGTTAAGTGCTCGGGCAGGATGTTTGCGTTCGGCAAGTAGATCTTCTACTAACTGCTCAATTAAGTCACTCAGTACTTTACCATCTACTGTACAAGAAGGGTCATGCCGATATGGAATAGGGCCCTCTGGCAAAAGATGGCTCTTAAAGTGTTCTTCATCATACGTATGGAAAAGGGGATATTCTTCTAGATGGTAATCTTTAAGAATATGTATTTTTTTTGAATCTTCCCAACGCACTTTCAGCACGGGAATATAGGGATCATCTGGCCGGAACACGCTCCTACCTGCTTGATTCTGTGGTACATACGCTGTGCACGCCAAAAATAAATATAAATAAAACAAATATGCCTTCAAAGCTTTAAGCGCCTTTTAATAAGTTCAAATATGTACAAGATAACCTGATGACCCCTACTAACAACTGTACTAGAATTTTATCCATAACGTAAGAGTTGATTGCAGGAACATGAATATTGATTTTACCACATTTGGTGTGTTACTGTTAGTGTTGAGTGTTACCAGTTGCATTATCTGTTTTGAAGTAGTATGGTTAAAATATAGCAGGAGCTATAAATGTAAATATATCTATGAAGCAGATATTATTAATCCTAAAAAAAAGGGCAGAGCATGACCAGACCTAATCAAAAAGAACGGTTGCACCAAATATTGCAACACGTATCTCATTTACCCCGTAAGATAATATCACTGCATGAACATCACCTGGATAACGTGCCAGAATTTGTTTTGTATGAATTATCCCAGAAAAATGGGTTTAACTTACATAAAGCAGCATACTTTGTGGATAATCCTGATTTTAATTGTCTGAAAGGTGTAGCAGGTTTTTGTAGCACCGAGCATGGCGAACAAGAAAAGGATGTCTGGCAAAATCCAGAAGGATTTAGCAAGTTCATGAAGCAATCACCTTTTAATAACCAAGTACGTGCAGTATGCCACGAAAGTGCACGATGCAAGGGGCATTCAGAGCAGGAACTTGTAGAGGATATTGCAGGCAAATTGGAATTGAAACACCCGCACGCATTTTCATGGGATTTAAAACATGGCAACCATGGATTTTTGGTGGTTGAGAAACAAGATGAGCAAGATCCATGGGACACTGAGTGTTTACATGACTCTGTCCATATACTCGGCTTTTGCCCAATTAGTTAAGGGAAAAATTATTTATTAGTTGAAAATATTGCAATTTGTATTCTCCTTTAGGTATTCTTAATAGTGTTATAAAGGTTAATGCTATTAAAGAATAAAAAAGGAGACATCATGCGATTACGATTGTTTGTGTTGATCGCCGTGTGTGTGGTGCTTGACGTGCTTGTAGCGCGCCAAGTGCGCCAGTATGATGAGCAAAAAATTGCGGTATCCTTAGAAGAATCGCAAGAAGATGTGCAAGAAACCACTATATCAGAGAATAAAACAGAGACCAGGCATACTGACGTCGCTTAATACAGCAAGTGCAGCCCCGCCTCCTGATATAAGATGCTTTATTTTAGCCGCAGCGCCACAGTGATATGCAGCAGCTACTGAATCGCCACCAGCAACAATAGTGTTCGCTTTTGAGTTTGCCATTGCAGACAAGAGTGCATACGTTGCTTCCATTGTTTCTGGTCGTTCTATAAATCCCATGGGCCCATTAAAAAAGATGGTCCCTGCTTTTTCTATTACTTTTATATACACTTTTACGCTTTCGGGTCCTGCAGCAATACCCATCATATTGAGCGTAAAGGCATCAGCAGGAATAATAGAGAGTGCGCCACGTATTGATTTGTGAGCTACTTGATAGTCGATTGGAAATTGTAGCTTTGTGCGAGCAGGACTTTTCTCTATTTCTTGCGCAATGCCAAGCACAGAATCCTCAACCAGTGAAGAACCAACCTCTTGGTTTTGTGCTTTCATAAAGGTAAAAACCAAGGCAGGGCATAGAAGCATAATATCAGCATGTGAAAGTAAATGGGCCACATATGGTAGTTTATCTGCCACTTTGGCACCACCTAAAATAAAAACAAATGGATGCGCTGCATGTTCCTTCAATGACATGAGCTCCTTTAATTCTCTTTCACAGGTAAAGCCAATGGTCCGTTCCTCAGGTCCAAATTGTTTTGGTACAAGGGTTAATGAGGTGTCATTGCGATGTGATGCACCAAAAGCTTCATTTACATAAAAATCGCCAAGTGCTGCAAGTTGTTTTGCAAACGATGCATCATGCGTTTGTTCTCCTTTATAAAATCGTAAATTCTCAAGTAATATAATATTTGCAGTGCTTGTTCGTGAAATTTCCAGTGCTTCATTGAGATCAGGAGTATAGGTAACGGTAAAACCATGATCTTGAAACCATGGCATAAGTATTTTGGTTGAAAGCAAAGGATCAGCTTTTGTTGGTCTATCAATGTGAGTTGCCAGGATAATTTTGCCATGCTTTTGTTTAATGAACTCTAGCGTGGGTAGTACGCTCTTTAAGCGAGAATCGTCTAAGATTGTGCCATTTTCGAGCGGCACATCACCATCTATACGAACAAAGACCCTGCGATTATTCAGATGAAAGTGAGAAAGTTGTGATTTTAGATGTGGCTTTATGCCCGATGGCTTCATGAAAAGTTTCCTTCAACTCACTTCGTTCGCTGAGAATGAACGGAATGATAGATTTTGTTTCGACAAGAACTTAATAATTTCTTATTACTTGTATTAATTTACCTTAAGCTTGATTTTTTAGCAAACGACTGATTGAGACAGTATGGAGCGCACGGCAAGGTATCCATGTTGCAATAGTTGCTATCACGATCACAAAAAGAAAAATCAAAATAAACAAATGTGGTTCCAAGCTGACAGGCAAATAGGATATAAAATAACTATCTTCTGGTAAGGGGATTAATTTAAACCGTTCAATTGCCCATGCTATAAACCAAGCACATGAGAGTCCTATTAAACTGCTGCCTGCAGCAATGGTGATGCCCATCCACATAAAAACATTGGTAATCGTGCTCGCTGGTACGCCCAATGCATGAAGCAGAGCAATATCACTCCGTTTGTGTTGAATTTGCATATAAAGAAGTGCAAGAATTGTCATGCTTGCAATCAGAATGATTAAACTTAAAATTAAAAACATTGCATATTTTTCAAGTTGTAAAGCACTCACCAGTGCCGGGTACAAAGCCTGCCACGAATAGACATCAAGTCCAAATCGTTGCTGCAACCGCGCAATAAGTGCAGCTTGGTTAGCTTGCTCTTTCGGTTTAATAGCAACAGCAGTAACTTCTGTATCAGGAAATAGTTGCTTTAGAAAATTAAGTGAGCAATACACGGTGCATGCATCCACTTCTTCAAGTCCCGTTTTGAAAATACCGCCCACTTGTGCGGCTGTGGAAGATAAATAGAGCTTCTGTCCAGATATTCTTGTATCTGGCGAGTACACGAGCTCTATCATGTCACCCACTTTGAGTTGATAAAGAGACGCAAGTCGCTCCCCAATAAGGAGCCGATTGTCTTGTAAAAGTGCGCTAAAGGGAAATGGTTGTTCAAATAACGTGTGTGTGAGATATCGTTCAAGTTGCGTGGTTTGGTGTTCACGTTCTGGTATAACGCCTAACAGTACCACGGGAGCAGAAAGTTCCCCAGAAACAGGATCTTTGATGATAGCATGTTGTGTATCACGAGGGCTAAAACTTACCACTTCGGGAAAATCTTTTTCTAAAATTGCTTTAATTAGTTCATAGTCAAGTCCCTCTTGCGCAGCAGACATGAGTATGGGTGCATGAATTCCTTGGAGCAGTTTATGAGCGGATTGTTCAAATCCACGCATCACACACATGGTGAGTGCAAGGGCACCCGAGGCGATACTGAGTGCAATGCATGATACGCGCACCATGGTATTAATAGTTTGTGCATGCCGAGTTCCCCACATATAGCGCCAGGCAAGAAAGACAGAAAAAAAATTCATACGTCTGATAATCGATCTATTATGTTAGGTTATGGTCCACTTGTAAAACGAGCAACTTTTAATTACTCTAAACACAGATCTTCAATTGATATAAAACAAAAAAGGTTTTGCTATGAAGCAAACAAATCTAGTATACCATGTTTGGATCATTCTGTCCTTTCTTACTGTGCTTTCCGGATGTCGCTATAAAGATTGGGGCATGTCAGTATTCAATCAAGGATGTAAGCTTGATAAATATCAGCAAGCAACATGTGATTTTTTGCGCACTGTGCATATCTATGATCAATTTACTACGGTCGGCAATTTTGAAGTATTGTGGCTTTCCAATGAAGTACGCACCATTTACAGTAAGTTGCATGCTCAGCAACACTGTTATAATGTTGAACGGTATAAAGCCTTTTTGCGTAGACAATTGGAAGAAAATAATCATTATATAACTTTTTATGTTCTTGCAACCATACCTCATTCACGCGGGGTCTTACTTTCTGAAGATACATCTGAATGGTCAATCTGTTTAGAAATTGATGGAGAATCATATACACCATATGAAATTAAAACAATTGAACTTAAGACTGAGTATAAACACTTATTTGGTAGATCTTTTACCTATGCTAAGGCTCCTTATGTTGTCACTTTTGAAGCACGAGATATTGAAGGTGAGTTATTACTGTCTTCTGCCGGTCAAAAGTTACGGTTACATTTTAATACGATTGGTAGAACTGGCTTTGCAGAATGGCAAACATGTTCAGATGGTTCAATTATGGTTGCCGAAGAAGATGTGCCAGATTTCTTAATGTATGATTTATGGGAGAATTAAGCATGAAAAAAGTAAACATTGCCATTGGGGCAGACCATCATGGGTTTGACTTTAAAGAATCGCTCAAAAAAATGACATTCATTCAAGATGTTGAAATTTCTTGGATTGATGTGGGCGCACAATCAGAAGATCGGTCTGATTATCCCGTTTTTGCAATCAAGGCTGTGGAAACTATGCTGGATGGCAAAGCAGACTATGGAGTTCTTTTATGTGGCACGGGTAATGGTATGGCAATAGCTGCCAATAGAATTCCTGGTATTTATGCGGGGGTAGCCTGGTGCCCTGAAGTTGCTCAACTTGCCAAGGAAGATGATAATGTGAACGTTTTGGTATTTCCTGCTGATTATATTACGTTCGATCTTGCGCAAACCATGTTCACTGTGTGGCTTCTTGCAGAGTTTAAAGAAGGGCGCTATGCCCAGCGAATAAGCCTTATCGATTCAATAGATCTATAAAAAACCTCTTGTTCCTCTACCAGAGCATATTAAAGAGATTTTGGATACTATACCTCCAATAAAAGATCGAGTAAGAGCTGCTAGTGAAGATGCGGAAAAAAATTAGAGATATTAGAGGGAAGTACAAAGATTTGATCCAAGGAATGGAATCAAATCGCACGAAAGCCATTGCTATAATTGATGAATACATACGTACGCACGCACTTGAGGATGTTTCTGCCTTGGAAGAAGTAAAAGCGATACTTAAAACGTAATACATAAACCCGCTCATAGAAAATTATTCTATGAGCGGGTTTAATATTTACATTTTTTTGAATTGCCGTTTTTATGAGGTAGCAACTGTTTCTTTAAGCGGTGCTTGAGCTTCCATTGCAACAACTTCAGACACTTGGTCTTCTTGTGTAGGTGTAACCGGGGTCTCTATGTTGGCAGCAGCCGGTTTGCCTTTAAGCATTTCTTCTATTTGAGCGCCAGAAACTATATGGCTTTTTGCAAGTCTATTACTTAATTCAATAAGCTGATCTTTGTGCTCAAGTAACAGTGAACGAACTTCTTCTTGGCATTTCATAACCAGTTCATGTGTTTCTTGCTTAAGTTGTGTAATCACATCTTTAGGCAATACCATTTCATTCACCCCTGCAAAGACAACCTTGCGAGCAAGTGTATAAGCTTTGTTTTTAGCATTCATGCGATAGTTGGTACTTTGTGAACCACATACTATTTCTTGAGCTATGTGACCTGCCAGTTTAAGCTTTATTGCGTTCACTTGTTCATTATATGTTTCAAGTTGCAAAGCATCTTGGGAGCGATACGTAAAGACTTGGCCATACTTAGTCCAATCTTTAGGTTTTTGCTTGCGCTTACCCAGGGTTGCTTCATTATATATAGATTCCTCATGGATTTTCTTGCGAATACCCAAAATGGTAGTCTGCGCAATTTTCAAATTGCTATTTCCATAAGATATCGTTAGCGCTTTTCCTGCCTGGAAAGCTGCAAGTTGCATTATTTGATCTTCACCGAATGGCAAATGCGCAGGCAAATACGAGTATACCATCTTATGTATTTGTTGATTAAATGCTTTTTGAAGACTTTCTTCCGTTACCGGTTGATGAGACGTAAATGATTCTTGTTTTGCAAGAGTGATTGTTCGTTTAAGTTCTTCAATAGTTTTGCCTTCACTTTCTTGCGCCAATTTATCAACAAATTCAGGTGTTACCAAAATGAATTGCTTATTCAATTCTTTAATTAAGAATTGAGTGCGATCGCCAAGTGTTGGCAAATTCACTTCAATAATGTGATCCATTCTGTTAATCAATGCAAAGTCGTTGTGTTCAATATGGTTACAGATAAATATAAAGAAGACCTGGTTGCCCACCTCATCATTCAATTGTGCATTACCCATAGCATTGAGTGTTTCTGCAAGTAGTTTGCTATTGCGTTCCCGCTGTGCACCAGATAAATCAAATTCATCTATGCAGATGATGCATGGTTTTATATTATTTGCATAATTAATAACGGCTTCTATGCCCACGAGCATAAGCATTTCCGCAGTAATAGGCACATATGTGAATTTTTGTGAACTATCCTTTGCTTTTAAGGTAGCTTTTATTTCACCAGCTATTGCTTCACCAAGCATACTTTTGCCTGTACGTGAGTTGCCGTGGAGCATCCAGAACCTGCCGGGCGATTTGCCAGTACGGTCCATTTTTTCTGGATCGGCAAAATAAGCTGGTAATATAGAAAGTTCTTGCTTAATGTGTTCGTGGCCTTCTACATCCTTTAATACAAAGCGAGGCTCATGCGCAAATTCATCAACTGCTTTATATTCTTCCTTGCCTTGCAATTGTGCATGCATTTTTAGAAAAAAATTACGAGCTTTTTTGACAGCATCTTGAGCTTTTTCTTGAAAGAGCATGCATATGCCGCCAAGAGTAAAGAGAGGCGTGGTAACATCGTTGAAAATATTCAATTCCACTAGCTTTTCAATAGTTTTACCAAACGCAGTTACGCCATTAGTCTTTTCACCTTGATTTGCAGGGGCCCCGCGCTGAACGCTGTTATTTGTAAGATCTTTATCATAAAGTACAGTTTTCTCACCAGATATATATTTTTTCCACCAAGGCAGAACGCGAGTTATTTCGCAGAATTTCTGGAATGGACCTTTATCTGTTTTTATAATATTACCATAACTATCTAATCTATTATCATCCTTATCAAGAGTATAAGCGCCAAAACTGTCATTTGAAAAACGGTACATATAATAGGTAACAATGCCAAGTGCAACTCCACCCAAGAAAATATTGTACGGGCTTATTTTGCTGGATATTGTTTTATATGTTTTATTAAACCAGCTTGCACCCATATCATTCGTGAGTTTATGGATAGCCTCTAACCTTTTTTCATTCATATCAACATGAGCTTGTAATTTCTCTGGCGCAATATCATCCATAGAAATAGAACGATTGGTGATATTGTCTGTATTGATTGCTGGTATAGAAGTGAGTTTAGAAGCAACGGCTGCATCAATGCATCGCAATAACTCATCAATAATGAGTATCATATTGTATAATATGTGTGGATCATCAAGGAGAGCCGTAGACATAGCCGTTCGTTTGAGTTCTTCAACTTCTTGCTGGAGTGCCACAATTTGGCTTTCAACTTCAGTTTTATTAGGGATAAGGAGCTTCTTGTTTACTTCAACTTGTTGCCCTAAGTCTTGGAGTAAAAAGCTGATTTGGCCAACCTGACCAATGACCAAATGTTTAATCTCTGAAAATTGAGGTGTCACTTCTTGCATCATAGCTTCTGCAGCTTTCAGCAATTTTTCTTGCTGATCTGCAGGCAGTGTTGCAAATACTTCTTGAAACTTGATAGGATCTATTTCACCATCTTTAAAAAGCTCAGTCAGTTCGGGTGGTAAATCAAGATCGGGTGTATCTTGGGCAAGAATGGGACTAAAAGCGAGAGAAACGGTAAGCAAAAAAGACAGGGCAAATTGTTTCATTGTGTGAAGCCTTGCAAGATTATTGTTACAATTTGAATTTTCAGTAGTCACGGTACCTCCACGGTATTAATATATTATGAGCTCAATGTATTCTGAGAGTACCGAAGATACGCCATTTTGTCAATTTTAAAGGTAGAAAACCCGGGTTTTTTAGTCCCGGGTTTAGGTATGTTGTGTAGTCGAGTTAGTTAGTTATTACAAACGATAGTGCGAAGGGGTTCTGGCAGTTGTTCAGCGATTGGTGAACCAACGTTGCTCCAGACATATTTGCGAAGATCTCCAAAGTAGTCTTTCATTTCGGTTATAAACCAGCCTGCAGCAATTGCATCCATAACGATTTTAGTTAGTTCTTGGCTTTCAGTCGCATCACGAGAACTCAATTGAGCTCTAATTGATGGGGCAACGCGAGTTAAATACTGTTGAAGGAGGACTACTTTCGCGCCTAACCAAACAGTTTTTGACAGCATCGCACCATCAGTTAATGCTTCTTCAGAATTGTGAGCAAACCCAGTGGTTGCAGGTAAACTTATTGCCAATAATGCGGCTAAAGCAAGAGAACGTTTAAAAGTCATAATTGACTCCTTTTTGGTCTTAGGTTTTTATCATTCTACACAACATGCCCCAATCATACCCCGGGGTGCTCGGGTTTGTCAATAGCGATTGGTCGTGGTACGTTAAATAAGGAAAAAGATCTTGTGCTGATAACGTCGATAACTAAAGGAAAATGTGTCATGGTTAAAAAACAAAATATTTTTTTACTTTCCTGTTTGGCTTTTGTAATAATAGGATTCAGCTTGGTTTACGTATGGACAACCGGGTGTAAATCTCAAGTTACAGTGACGGTAGACCTGGCCTTAGATGCTTCAGATGTGGTGCCTATATTAATCTTGGGATCAGGACCTGCAGGTCTCTCTGCTGCGCTCTATGGTGCACGAGCTAAAATCAAAACACTTGTACTTGAGGGCAACAAACCAGGTGGTGCTCTTATGGAAACCAGCGAAATTGCAAACTGGCCAGGTAGCAAACAAGTGCTCGGTTCTCAAATTATTTCGCAGCTTAAGGCGCAGGCTCAATCATTTGGTGCTGAATTTTTTTCAGATACCGCACAAAAAGTTGATCTTTCAAGTTGGCCATTCACCGTCACCACCGAGGGCGGTAAAACAATACGCGCATTGACTATTATTGTGGCAACAGGTTCAACGCCAAAGAAAGTGGGGGTTCCAGGCGAACAAGAATACTTCGGCAAGGGTGTAACCACGTGTGCCATTTGTGATGCGTGGTTCCATAAAGGCAACGATGTGGTGGTCATAGGTGGAGGCGATTCAGCAGTTGAAGAGTCACTTCAATTGGCACCACATGCTAAAACAGTAACTATTTTAGTGCGTAAAGATACTATGCGAGCTGCTGCATCTATGCAAGATCGCATGAAAGCGGTAGCCAATATTCATGTTGAATATAATGTTGAGCTTCAAGAAATTAAGGGAAATGACGCAGGTGTTACTGAAGTGGTGATCAAGAATGTAAAATCAGGAGAAATTACCACCAAGAAAGTGACTGGTGTCTTTTTGGCTATTGGTCACGACCCGAACTCGCAATTATTTACCAATCAATGTTTGGTTGATAAAAATGGCTACATACAACTTGTTGGTCGCACCCAAAAGACTTCCTTAGAAGGTATTTTTGCGGCTGGTGATGTTGCTGATCCTATATATAAGCAGGCAGGTTATTCAGCTGGTGCTGGCACTGCTGCAGCTCTTGATGCAGTGGCCTTCTTGCAAGAGCATGGCTTTAATGAAGCGGTATTCAAGCGTATGGAACCTCATTTTTTTGAGCCTTTTTTGGATGCAAAAATTGAGATACCTGTCATCGGGACGCTAGCTCAGCTTAAAAACGTTCTTTCTTTTAGCAAAGGGCCAGTGTTTGTAGACTTCTTTGCAGAATATTGCCCAAGTTGTATGCGCATGTTACCTGCACTTGCTTCCGTAGGAGCTCAATTTGAAGGTAAAGCTACTTTTGTAAAGGTAGATGTAGAGCATGCAAAAGAGATTGCCGAGGAATATCATATTGGCACTATTCCGGTAATGCTGGTATTTAAAGGTGGTCAGCTTGCCGTTCGGTATAATCAGGCCATGAATCGCAAGGAATTGGTTGAATTCACCGAGCAATTTATTTAGATTTGTTCTGCATATAATTTTTTGCCCTTGAACTTATAATAACCCTCGCCAAGGATTTCAAGGGTAGCATATTCATTTTTTTCTAGGTTCACGATAGCGCTATATCGTGGACCTATTATTCCTTCCCACATAAATACTTGTATGCCTTCATCGATTAAAGTAAATGTTACCGAATGTGAATTAATAATCGATTGATAAGGAAAGACCACGCAGTCTTCTCTCCCGTGGCCGCAATCCGCTATTGGGCTGGTAAATCCCCTGATTGGTAAATCATGCATATTATAGATTTTGAGGCTTGAAGCTTCTAGGCCTAAGGTCAGAAGTAGCATGGTAGTGTGGAGTGTGCAAGTTATCAAAGAGGTTCTTTTTCTCATAGATATATCCTTTTTTACAGGGTAATTTCCTATAATTATACCAGAGCTAATCATACTACAGTAATAAGTTCACATCAATCCACCATGAAATTATTGCAATTAGAAATAATAAAATGGTACTCTATTAGTAGAGAAAGATAGGTTTAATGGGTTTTATAAGCCCAAATAGGTTCATGGGGGAGCATATGAAGATATTGTTTAATATTAAGTATTTAGTACTTCTTTTAATAGGTTGTGCATCTATCGCTATATTTTATAGTGACCATAAGGAAGTAAAGCACGATAATGATAAGAATGTACAGAAGAGTGATCGAAAGGACGTTGACAAAGGCATGACTGCTGGCGTTGATCTTAAACTTACACAGAGTGCTATGGATACTCTTGATAAACAAACGTATGCGGAAATTTCTAAAGAGCACAAATATTTGCATGGCAGTCAACTAGAAGAAATTTCTTTCTATGCACCCGAGAGTGCCTGCTCAAATAAACGATCTGAACGTAAGGGAAAATTGATTCGTAGAAAAGATGCTATCGCAAATGTTCTTGTGTGTCATGGTTATATGTGTGATAAGCATGACGTGGGTATATTTAGAACGGTGTTCCCCAATTGTAATGTGATGACTTTCGATTTTCGTGCACATGGTGACAGTTCGGATAATCATCAATATTGTACGTTTGGTCGTGATGAATCATATGATGTGATGGCGGCTGTTGATTTTATTAAGAATGATAAAGAGCTTAAAGATTTGCCACGCGTTGTGTATGGATTTTCAATGGGTGCCGTAGCTGCAATTATTGCTCAGTCACAAGATATGACCTTGTTTGATGCAATGATTCTCGATTGCCCATTTGATCGCAGTGAGAATGTGTTACGTAAAGCATTAGAAGATGTGCGTATTCATTTATTTGGGTACGATTTTGCATTACCAGGTAAAAACATATTAGGTAATTACGCTTTTAATCCGTATGTGCAATCGTTTTTAAAGTCGTTATTAAAAACGGTCGCAAAATTGGATCCTACTGCAACTAATACAAGAATATTCCCTGTAAACCCTTCAGATGCTATTAAGAACGTATCGGTGCCATGCTTTTTTATTCATTGCAGAAATGATGAAAAAGTGCCAGTCCAAGCTGTGTGTAACGTATATGACAATGCCAAAGGATTTAAGCGTTTATGGGTGACGGATGGTCGTCATCATTTTGACTCATTTTTTTATAATCCAGAGGCTTATTGCTATAAAGTTAATAGATTTATTGCCAAAGTGTTAGATGGAAAAACAGTAGATAAACAATCAATGAAAGTAACTGGTTTACTTGAAAAAATAAAGAAATGTTAAGTGACTAATATGATGTAGAAAAAGGAGAGATGGAATGAAGCGGTTATATATACTTATGAACCTATTGATGCTCACTGGTGGCCTTGGCGCAAAAATATATGTACCAGAAGGTAAAAGCGAATTTTTTGAAGGACTCTCGCGCCATCCTTATGCTGTTGTTCATTATATTAATTATGAACAAGTTGGTGACGATAAATTAAAGCAACAAGCACTTGAATCAATGAAAACTGCATTTAATCAGTCTTCAAACGAGTCTGCCTATGTGCTTTCAAGAATTTCTTTTATTGGTACTAATTCACGCACTGTACCAGATTTGATAGTAGATATTGAAAAGCAGCATAATGTGCCTAGGACTGATACAAGTACAGATTTTTCAATCGTATTTTTATTGAAGAATGGAAAACCAGTCCAAGATGACTCAGGAGGGTTGGCTATGCTCAAGAATGCATTTGATCAAGCTGATCTAGGAACTTTTATAGAGAAGTATTTGGGTGATTATATTGCCTATCAACTACAGCAATCGCAAGCTCGGGCACAACAATATGCTGTCCAAGAACCAAGAACCGCTACACGATATGTAGAGCAGCCAGTATCACGATATGTAGAGCAGCCAGTATCGCGATATGTAGAACAGCCAGTATATAGAAGAAGTTATTCTCCTGTGTATGTAGAACCATATGTTTATGGTGGTTACGGTTATCCCTATGGGTATGGTTATGGACCCGGTGTTGGCATAGGGTTTGGCTTTGGAGGTCGACGCGGTGGAGTAGGATTTGGATTTGGAATTTAGAAAACGTTATAAGGAAATATCATGAAGTATTCATTAATTTTTGTGCAACTCGTGGTTATCGCATCTCTGTGTGCAGCAGTCCATGCTGCTACTCCTTATTTAGAGACTGAGAATGATTTTAATCAGTTTGTGACCAGTCATCCTAAAGCAGCGGTTTTAGTAATAGACAGAAATAAAATGGGTCCCGCTGAGCAATTTAGAAAACTTAAACAAGATTTTTCAGTTGCAACGATGACTCCCGAATATCAAAAAACAGGTGCGTCCTTTGCAATAGCACCTTATGATATTTTGCCGTCTGATGTGGCACAAGATATGGATATGGGTGATGATCCTGCTACAATGGCTTTTTTTGCCGAGGGACGATTAGTGACTGGCGATCAAGGCGGCGATCAAGATCAACCTGCGGCCTCGGATGATCAGTACACTGATGCACAGACTGAATCTGCAAGCCAAACACCTTCCTATGCGACTTCTGATGTATATGCAGAACCTACTGCAACAACGGAATATGTAGACACACCTGCATATGACACTTCAAATGTTGATAATTCTTACACCGATAATTCTTACGCTGATAATTCGTATGCTGATAATTCTTATGCTGATAATTATGATTATAATTATGCTTCGTGGGGCCCTAGTTGGTGGTGGTGGCCACTCTTTTGGGGTTGGGGCTTTGGTTGGGGTTCATGGTGGTGGAATAATTGGGGACGCCCATGGAATCGAGGAAATTTTAATCGCAACTGGAATCGTGGTGGTAGACCCGGCGGAAGACCTAGTGGAAGACCCGGCGTTCGTCCGGGTGCAAGACCAGGAGCAGGCGCGGGTGCAAAACCGGGAGCTGGCACAAGGCCAGGAGCTGGTGGAGCCGGAACAAGACCAGGGGCAGGCACAAGGCCAGGAGCAGGTGGAGCAGGAATAAGACCAGGTGGTGGTCGGCTTGGAGGTGCAGCGCTGGGAGCTGCCGCAGGACTTGGAGCAGCAGGTTTAGCAGCTGCAGCAACACGACCAGGCACAGCAACACGACCAGGCACAGCAACACGACCAGGCGCAGCGACTCGTCCAGGAGCAACTCGTCCAGGTGGCGTTCATCCAGGAGCAACTCGTCCAGGCGGTGTTCATCCAGGAGCAACTCGTCCAGGTGGTGTTCATCCAGGAGCAGGTGCAAGACCAATCGCACGTCCAGCAGGTGGTATGCGTCCAGCCGCACGGGCAGCAGCAAGGCCAGTGAGTAGACCAATGGCAAGACCGGCCGGTGCACGTATGAGTGGTGCACGTATGGGTGGTGCTCATATGGGTGGTGCGCGAATGGGTGGCATGCGTGGCGGCGGCATGCGAGGTGGGGGTATGCGAGGCGGTGGTGGGCATGGCGGTGGTCGCAGATAAAGCCTCAATTTGAAAAATAGTAAAGATTACGAGTAACAGATTAATACTAGCTAAAAAGGTGCTTTCCATGAATAAAAGTAAATTAATGGTGCTGGTGCTTGTAGTGCTTGTAACCTATGTGACAAGATCTGAAGCTAAACAAGCACAATCAAAAAAAGTATGTGAAGCGCAAAAAATATGTGCACCAAAAAAGTGTGCCGTAAAGCCCCGTACGCGGCGGCAGTGCCCTAAGCCAGAATATGGACTGGATTGTGAATCTTGTTGTTATCAATCGTATAAAACACCAAGTTATTATGGCTATGCATTCCGCCCTTATTATGGTGATGGGTATTTTGGGCGGCATCAGGGGAATTATAATTTTACATTTTAGTGAAGTATAAAAAGAATAGGAGAAGAGAATGAAAATTGTCATGAAAGCATTGTATACAATCTTATTTATTGTGAGCGCACTACAAAGTATATCTGTAGAAGCCACAGCCATTCATATTGCAAATCAAGATGCATTTAATGAAGAGGTTAAAAATGCCAAGCGACTAGTAACGTTTATAGTAGACCCAGCACAAATTAAAGGAAGTTTAGATCAGATCTTTGATAATTTGAGCCGGATACTTGATATTTTGAGTAATGATCATACATATACATTAAGTAGAATTGGCTTTGCAACGGTTGATTTTGGGAATCTAGCTCCAGATACTCGTACTGAACTTCTTACTGCATTGGGTGGCAAACTTGTTGCGCCAGTAACTATTGTTTTGTTCGATAGTGGATCAGTAATTATGGCTGACAAAATGCCCATAACTGAAACTGATGTTCTTGAAAAAGAAGAAGATATTGCGCATGAAATAACTGCAGCCATTGAACATGCATGGAGTAGTGATATTGATCGTGCAATAGAGAAGTGTGATCATGCCGATTGTAGCCGTAGACTTGCAGAGCAACAAAAAGGTACGTTGACTACTGACTATAAAAATGTAGAACAAAAGGCGCGAAAAATTGTGCAAGTTTCACCAAAACAGGTTTCTGAGGCTCGTGTATATACGACCAGATCAACAAGGCCAGTATATACGTATTATACCACACCAAGTTATGATTACAGTTCTTATGGGCAGCCAGCATACTATACGCATCCAACTTACAACTATGATGAAGACTATTCCCCTTATTATGAGTATCCATACTATGGTGGCTATTCATATGGATATCCCTACTTTGGTGTTGGGTTTGGTAGAGGAAGCAGATCTAGATGCCATAGGGGAGGGCATTGCAGATTTGGAGGCGGCTTTTATGTTGATGGACGTTGAAAAGGCTATTAAAAATAGGATCTAAAAAATGTGGTGATTAATGCCATACTTAACAAAAGGAGAGTAAAATGAAGCAATATTTTTCAGTATATGCATTACTACTTCTTATTATTGGAGCAATAATGAGTAGTAATGTGGAAGCGGTGACGTATTATACAAGTGGATCAGGATATACGTATCCAAGTTCATCCAGTTATTATTATACACAGCCAGCGACGTATTCCTACACACAACCAGCCACTTCATCATACTATTATGATGATTCAGATTATGATTATCCATATTATTCTGATTATTATGATTACTACCCATATTATGGATATGGCTATCCATTCTTTGGTTTTGGCTATGGTGGCTATGGACGTGGATATGGGCGTGGCTATAGAGGTGGCTATAGAGGTGGCGGATTTAGAGGTGGCGGTTTTCATGGCGGCGGATTTCATGGGGGCGGTGGCTTTCATGGCGGCGGCGGACATGGGGGTGGGCATCGGTAAACAGTGTTCACTTTAAAAAAGCTTAAAAGGTAGGATTTATTTCCTACCTTTTTTGTGCTCTCGGCCTACACATCTTTTGTGGTATACTAACAACAGATGAGTATTGTTAGCAAGCCAAGTGAGTGTATTATGATTTTTTTTTATCGCGCTGTACTATTTCTTGTAATCCTTTGTAACGTTATTTATTTGTATCCCATGAAACCTGAGCAAACAATTCCGCGTCTTCTTCAGCTTTATCCCGTGCCAAATTTTTCAACTTGGTTGGCAAGAGCTTTTAATAGCAACCAGTTCTGTGAGCGTGAGTTAGCACATAAACGTGCGATTCAACAAGCAAGGCTTAAGCGAGATGATCTTAGAGTTGAGGTATTTGAGTATCTCTATGCGGGGTATTTTCAATTACCTAAATTATTTTGTGGATCATGTGGTGATTCATTGAGAGAGAGGCGCGGGCAAAAGCTGTTTAACACTCTTGCAGAGGAACATCGCAATGAATTGGCTTTATTACTTCTTATGCATATTGCTCCTGATGATCATTATAAATCACTGACTTTTGCAATTAATTCAGCTAAGCCTCGAGCAATGATTCAGATGCTTCAAAGATCTGGTATTAATATTGATGCGCTCAACGCGCAAGGATATACCCTTTTAAGTTCACTTGCTTGTAAGGGCAATAGTGAAAAGGTAGATCTCTTGTTGTCCTGTGGCGCTGATGTTAACCGCGGATACAGTGTATTGCCTGCTATATATCAAGCTAAAACGCCAAATGGGCCTAAAATGATTTCCTTGCTTCTTGCGCATGGAGCTGCCATTAATGCAAGTGATGGTGATATTGACGTTGATGAATTTAATCAAGTAATAGAAGGCAGCATATTTCAGTATGCAATTCTAAGCGGTGATCACGTTGCATTACGTATGTTTTTGCAAAATGCATTGTTTGAACCTACCAAAACAGAAATTACGGCCCGGCAAAAACGGGTACTTACAACTTTATGCTTGTTTAAGCGATTTAAGCTAGCACGGGATGTTCAGTTTTTACTTTTAAGTCGTATGCCGCAAGATGTGTGTACTCAAAATCATGGTGCGTGGTTACTCGATAAAGGAATACCATTGGAGCAGTTGGTGCCTCACTGTCGATTTTCTTGGCTTAAACAAATGTATCAAAAATCAGAGCAAGCACAAAGATCTCAATTTTTTGAACAGTTGGTCCCATTAATAGTGCAGCATAGAATGAGTAATGTTTCTGAATTGCTTTCAAGTAGGTGGCTTTTAGATCATTATAGTGTAGATTTGTTTGTGCATCGGCTTAAGCGAATGGATATTAAACTAGAAGTGCGTACAGTACTTGATCCTGCGCAAGTTGAACAACATAGAGCTGGTATTGAGCAGAATATTCGTAATATATTATTGTGAAGAAAAAATCTACATGAAAGCAGTTCAATCATGTCCAGATATATCATTATTCTCTTTATGATCATCAGTTTGAGTGCCCTTCTTGATGCGATGGACGTTGAGCAACATAAGCAAAAAATAGCCGAACTGCTTGAGCAGTATCCTGCGCCAAGTTTTAGAACTGGCTGGGCAGCAGGGCTTCTTTGTGGTGATGGTAAAAGAAAACTTGTGCATGAGCATGCAATCAAAGAAGCAGAGCATGCGGGCGATAAGCTTAAAATAGCTGTGCTTAATCATGTGTATAAGGGATACTACCAAATACCGCAATGGTTGTGGTGTGGGCCGTACGGGCGGCGCAGAAGGTATTGCGATAAAGCTCGGTTACGTTTTGCAATACTCTCTTGCAGGCCCGACTTGGTTGCGTTGTTACTTGCGCATGGAGCACCTTCAAATACTTGTGTAAATTCTGCAGCAAATAGAGGTCCCTATTGTTTTGGTATTCAGACGCCATTCATAAGTCTTGTTGAAGCTTTCCCTGAAAATGGTGATAATGAAGTGGCATATGAACAAATTTGCTCTTTGCTTATTGATCATGGTGCTCGGATAAATGAGCAACATAATTGTTGCAATCACCATGGCATTACATTTCCTTTAAGAGAGGCCCTTACAAAAGGGAAAATGTATCTGGCAAAAATGCTTGCAAGACATGGAGCAGATATTGATCTATTGGATGCTACTGGTCAAACGTTATTAAGTTGCAGGGTCGAAAGGAACGTTCTAGATGGAGTAGAGCAGCTTTTGTCTTTTGGTGCAGATGTTAACGCTGGGCATAGTCCATTGCCTTACGCCTATTGGAGAGGAAAGCAAAAAATGGTTGCTGTGCTTCTTGAGCATGGAGCGCGTGTAGATGGTAAAGATGCAGACGGTCGAACAGTTTTTCATATTGCAATCAAAAGAGATGATACTGATGCAATTACGCTATTTTTAACCAATGCACATTTTACTCGCACCAAAGCAGAAATGAGAGTTGCCAAAAAACGTAGCATTACTGCATTATGCGTTCTCAAGCGATTGGGATTACCTAAGGATCTATGTGCATTGATTGCAACATACTTACCTGAAGACGTTTGTAATATCAGCCATTTTAAATGGTTACTGCAAAAGGGTTTGACGTTTGAAAAAATGATTCCTTATTGTCAGTTTGACTGGCTCAAAACATTGTATCAAGAAGCGCCTGATGCTCAAAAATCCTGCTTCTTGGAAAGAATAGCCCCTCTGATTGTGGCACATCGGCTTAGTAGGATAAAAGCTTTGCTTGAAGGTGAGTGGCTTAAAGATCTCTATGAAGATCAGGAACTTGCTATCGGTAGTTTTCAGCATAGTATGGCGCCTCAAAGCATAACGGTTTCACGCAGTATTTCGCCTAAAGTTATTGCCTTACTTGATCCAAACAATGTTGCCCGGCATCAAGCTGCAATAAATAGGAATGTCACAAATGCAATTCTTGGTTTGGTTGATATGCCATCTGAATCGGATACAGAGTCTGAATCAGATACAGAGTCTGAATCAGATACAGAGTAAATTCTAGCTTTTCCTATTTCTCAGGGGGCGACTGATCTACATTTTCACAGGTTTGCACTCCTGCAACAAAGTGGGTACTATTGACAAATTTCTATAAATATATACAATTAGTAATAATTATATAGCTTTGCAAAGGAGTTTGTCTCATGAATTTAATTAAAAGAATTACCCTTATTATATCTGTATTTTGTATTGCCATGCCTGCTTGTGCTATGGAGCCAGGCGAGGGTCATACAGGCATTTTGGACAGCGCATGGAATGCTGCCAAAGAGCATCCATTTTGGTTGATTGCAGGGGCTGGCGCAGGCGCAGCGTTTTATAATTTTTTTAAAAAAAATGAATATGTGCGGGATACAAAAGACCACTTACTCATGATAGGTGCTTTACCAATGGTGGGAATTTTTCCTTTCGTAGTCGGGGGATTGATTAGCCTTTGTACCAAAAGCAAATTATCTGTAAGTGACCGTATGTCATTGATACCGTTGGGTGGTGCAATTGCAGGTGTTGCATTAGTAGTAGCTTGCGACAAAGCCAAAAATTATTTAAAGAAACGTGATGAGGCATGGATAGCTGATGCAAAGAATCCTGATTTAGCGTTTACTCAAAAGCTTATTGCGAGTGATGGGTATTTAAAGACTAAAGATTATTCAGGAAACACCCCATTACATTGGGCTGTTCATGAAAAACATTTTAAAAAGACTCACTTACTCATTGCCCACGGGTCAGACGTTAATGCTATTAATAACAAAGATGAAACGCCCTTGTATGTTGCGGCTTTAAGGGGATCTAAAGCATTGGTGCAATTGCTTTTAGCTAATAAAGCAAATATTGAGGCAAAAGATTACAGTGGAGACACTGCGTTGCATGGAGCATCTTCGGGTGGCCAATTAGAAACTGTTCGGCTACTTTTAGATCATGGAGCAAATATTGAGGCAAAAAATAATTATGGATGGACTGCATTGTTTTTTGCATCTCGAGCTGGCCATGTTGAAGTTGTTCGGCTGCTTTTAGATCGAGGGGCAAATATAGAGGCAAATGATAATAGTGGTGACACTGCATTGCATGAAGCATCTCAAAATGGCCATGTTGAAGTTGTTCGGTTGCTTTTAGATTATGGGGCAAATGTTGAGGCAAAAGGTTATTATGGAAGGACTGCATTGTGGAGTGCGTGTTGGCATATAGGAGTTGTTCGGCTACTTTTAGATCACGGAGCAAATGTTGAGACTAAAGATAATTGCGGTGACACTGTATTGTCTGTTACATCTAGAAATGGGCATGGAGAAGGTGTTCGGCTGCTTTTGCAACGTGGGCAGTTTGTTTCGCTCACTAATAATTTTGGTGCATCACGAGATAGAATAAAGACAACATTACTTTATTTAGATCGTCAAGAAGTGGAATTGCCAAGAGAATTGCATTCCAAGATTTTATCTTATCTCCCGGAAGATGTTCTTAATGTGGATCATCTAGCCTTTGTTATGGGTAATGACCAACTAGGCAAGCTCATTTCTGAATGTCCTTTTGCATGGTTCAAGGCACTTTATGATGCCAAGCCAGAGGGTAAAAAAGTTCGATTCTTAGAAAAAATAGTTCCCGCTATTGTTGAATATCGAATGAGTAAGCTTAGAGAACTACTTAGGGATGAAAAGATCCAAAATTTTGATCCAAATAACGTTGATCCGGTAATTCTCACCTTACTTGATAAAGATAATGTGGAGCAACATCGCCAAGCAATTACCAAGAATGTAATGAATGCATTTCTTGGCCTGCAAGAAGAGCCTGAAGAAGATGATAATCAATAATTAACAAATCGTATTAAACTTAAAGGCAAGATTAATTTCTTGCCTTTTTTATTGTCCAAAAGACTGGATCAGTGTATACTTAGAGCTATTATTAATAATAAAAGAAGATCAAGCGAGGGTCATCGTGCCAAAAATTACGTGTGTCGGTACCGACAAAAATATATTTGAATCAAAAACGCTGGGCAAAGCCTTTTTTGTAGCAAGTCCAGAAGCGTTTCCCAAGCATACCATGGACCTCTTTGGTCAATATGCAAACTCTGTGGCGCAATATGCAGCACAGCAAAATTTTACCGGGGAAATGGGTACGTCTCTGGTGTTGCCTGTTTCTCATGATGGCAAGATAATCACTATTATGCTGTTGGGGCTCGGCTCTAAGGAGCGCCCTGAAGGCATTCCCATTGAAAACTATCGCCGCGCAGTAGGGTCACTCATTCGATTGGCTGAAAATTTAAATTTAGATACTATTTCTATGCATT
This sequence comes from Candidatus Babeliales bacterium, assembly GCA_963716425.1. Taxonomy (GTDB): domain Bacteria; phylum Babelota; class Babeliae; order Babelales; family JBFXEV01; genus JBFXEV01. The sequence continues at coordinate 1,718,472 of OY970310.1, read as the reverse complement.
TACCGGTTGATTTGTTTGCACACGTTGCAGGTGGTTATCTTGCCGAACAAACTGCGCTCATTGCCAATATGGCAGTCTTTAAGCATGATGAATTCATTACAACCAAGAAGCCGCATGCAGGATATACGCTTGAAGTGTGTGTGCAAAAGAGTGCAGTAAAAGATACGCAAACTGCTCTTGATAAAGGTAGCTTTATCGCTTCCGCAGTAAATCGTACTCGTGATTGGATCGATACGCCACCATCACGTTTAACGCCGCCGCATTTGGCCGATTATGCTTTGGAAATTGCAGAACGGCACAAAATGCCTATTACTATATTTGATGAGGCCACCATCAATAAAATTGGCATGGGTGGGCTTGCAGGTGTTTCAGTAGGGTCAGAACTTGATTGCCGTTTTGTTGCCATGGAATATCTGTATGACAAAAAGGCGCCTACTATTGCCTTTGTGGGTAAAGGTATCACCTTCGATTCAGGCGGTTTAAGCTTAAAGCCAGCTGAAAGCATGGAAAACATGAAAGATGACATGTCTGGGGCTGCTTGTGTTATTAATGCTATGGATGTTATTGCAACGTTCAAACCCAAAGTAAATGTGATTGGTCTTGCAGCGCTGGCTGAAAATTTGCCCAGTGGCAAAGCGGTAAAGCCCGGTGATGTGTTAAAGTTTTATAATGGTATGACAGCAGAAGTTAAAAATACTGATGCTGAAGGCCGTTTGATTTTGGCAGATGCTCTTTCTTATGCGGTAAAACATTATGAACCTGATGCAATTATTGATATTGCCACACTTACTGGCGCATGTGCTTATGCCCTAGGGCCATTTTATGCAGGCATTATGGGTAAAGATGAAGAGTTGCTTGAGCGGGTAGAAAAAGCCTCAAAAACAACTGGTGAGCGAGTATGGAGATTGCCGTTTGATGACGATTATAAGCCTGCTATTAAATCTAATATTGCTGACTTAAGTAATATTGGCAGCAGACGATATAATGCAGGCGCAATTACAGCTGGATTCTTTTTGTATCCCTTTGTAAACAATACACCATGGGTACACATTGATATTGCAGGACCTGCGTTTGATGTGCCGGATATAAGTTATTTCCGGTCACAAAGTTCAACCGGTGTTGGCGTACGCTTGCTCGTGGAGCTTGCTTGTACCTGGCCAACAAAATAATATAATATATATTTTTAAACTTTCAGGAGTCAATGACCGTGAGTCGTTCAATAGTTTCTCATAAAGTTGTATTAGCAATTGTTGTTTTGTGCAGTGCATCCATGATGCGCGCTGATAATGATAGCAACAATTTTGCTGAGCAAGTAAAAGAAAAAGCGAAGCGTGGTATTGAATGGAGCAAAGAGAAGTATAAAGCGGCTGGTGAAGGTGTTAAAAGTTCTCTGGATGCATTTAGTCAAGAATGCAAAGAAACATGGCAAAACGGTAAGCAAAAAGGTTCAGCATTTATGAATAATGCTCGCCAATTAGCAGATGAACGTTTTGGCACGAACTTTTCTAAAAATGATGATTTAATTAAGCATGGTCGTACAGCTGGTAAACAACCCACAGACGCTGAATTAGCGCCATTAGGTGAGCTTAAGGCTCCTTCTGAAGCAGAAGTTGATAGCAAAGTGGAAGTGACTTTACTTGAAGTAACGTCAGCTCCGGCTGAACCAATTGTTGAAAATAATAATGGCGTACCAGCTAACTTTACACAAGCAACATCAGTTGGAAAACCAACTGATGTTGAAGTAGGTCTTGCAAACGACCAATCTTGGATTCAATGGTTGCAAACACCAGAAGGTAAAAAGTATGGCATTGGCGCAATTGGGGTGATCACCGTTCTTGGGGTAACCTATGTGCTCTATAAGAACCGTGTTCCACAGCGTGTTTATGGCTATGTGGCAGTACACCCTGTTAAATCCGCTATTACAACAGCATGCGTATTGGGTATTGCAGCATTTGTTGCTCATCAACGCGGTGTTACACTTGAGTCAGTTAAGAGTATATTCACTGAGCCTAACCCAGCGCAATAATTTTTTTAGATTTATTATTTTAATATCAGGAATCAATGATTGTGAGTCGTTCAATAATTTCTCGTTCAACTTTGTTTGTAGCGGCTTTATGTATTGCATCAATTGCAATGGCAGACGTTGATATTGAAACCAATACTACCGTTAAAGAAACGGTGTGTGGTGAAGTGCCAGTTATCGAGCAACACGTCGATGCAGCGCGAATCTTTGAAGTTCCGCCAGCTATTGATGCTTTACCGGCAATGCCAGTTGGTGAACGACCAGTTAATACTCTCTCAGCTTTTGACGCTGAGTTAGAAATGTCTGGTGAAGTACAGACAATTGATGTTTTACCATCAATGCCAGTTGATGTAAAACCAGCAGATGTTGTATCAGTTCCTGATAACAAAGTAAACGTTGAAGCTGAACCTGCATTGCCAGGTGACGTAAAGCCAACGGATGTTGTATCAGTTCCTGATAACAAGGTTAACACTGCTGATGAACCTGTACTTGCGGAGTCAGTTATAGTGCAGCAATCACTCGTCATAGCAGCGGTCGCTGAGACGCCTGCAGTAATAGATGTAGAGCAGAAGGTTGATCTTGTATCAACTGAAAAAGTATCTACAGTGATTACGATAAAGCAGTTAGTTGTTGCACCGGTTCCTGAACCTGCACCGGCGGTAGTACCAGTACAACAGTTGGCTGACAATGTGTCTGCTACTGAAACTGTAGCGACAGTGCTAGTCGATGTAAAACTAGCGGATGTTGTATTAGTTCCTGATAACAAAGTTGACGCTGCTGTTGAACCTGCATTGCCAGGTGACGTAAAGCCAGCGGATGTTGCATTAGTTCCTGATAACAAAGTTAACGCTGATGCTGAACCTGCATTGCCAGCTGAAACCCAGCTTACTGTTACCGAACCAGTTTTGCGTGATGGATCAGTAATTACTGATAATCCAGAAACTGATTCCAAAGTTGACGATAATAGCGAGATGCCAACTGATCTTAAAAATGATGCATCATGGATTCAATGGCTACAGACTCCAGAAGGTAAAAAGTATGGCCTAGGGGCAATTGCGGTGATCACTGTTCTTGGAGTTACCTATGTGCTGTATAAGAACCATGTGCCACAACGTATTTATGGCTACGTGGTAAAAAATCCAATTAAATCTGCGGTAACAACTGCATGCATAATGGGCATTGCAGCATTGGTTGCTCATCAGCAAGGGATAACTCTTGATGTGCTCAAGGATAAGCTGTGTTTTCCCGTGCAGCCATAATTATTTAAATTAGTTAAGTTATATATTTATAAGCGTGGGTGTCTTTATGATACCCGCGCTTTTTTATTGCAAAAAGAGCACTTCTTAGGGTAGGGTGATAGAGAAGGTAAAAAACAAAGGAAACATATGTGGTACCTCGTGCTGGTATTAATAAGTTTTGTAGGGGAGATGCAAGCAATGACCAAAAAAAGAACACTTGAAACGTATCAAGAAAAACGCAACTTCAAAGTGACACCAGAGCCTAAAGGCAAAGTGACTAAAGAAAAGAAAGCACCTATTTTTGTTATTCAAAAACATGCTGCAACAAGTCTACATTATGATGTGCGTTTAGAAATTGACGGCGTATTGGTCTCTTGGGCTGTTCCCAAAGGTCCGTCACTCAATCCAACGGTTAAACATTTGGCGGTAATGACAGAAGATCATCCTATGGAATATGCAAATTTTGAAGGCGTGATTCCAGAAGGGGAATACGGTGGAGGTCCAGTGATGGTGTGGGATACGGGTACGTATCGCAATATTAAAGAAAAGGATGGAAAGTTAGTGCCGATGAGCACATGTTTAAAAAATGGGCAAGTGGAAGTGTTTTTGGAAGGCACTAAATTGCAAGGTGCTTTTGCACTGATCAAAACACATTTTGGTGATGATAGAAAAAACAATCAATGGCTTATGGTGAAAATAAAAGATGAATATGCAAGTGCCAAAAAGAATCCGGTGAACACTCAAAACAAATCTGTATTGACCGGAAGAACGATGGCACAAATAAAAAAGGCAGGGTAATGCACATTACATTCTTGGGTACACGAGGCAACATTAAAGTGCGTTCAAAAGCACATTATCGCCATACTATGACTGCATTTTCATTTGGTCGCACAAAAATAATTATTGATTGTGGACTTGATTGGCTGCGGCAGGCACGTACCATCAAGGCTAATGCATTATTTGTATCTCATGCGCATCCGGATCATGCGGGCGGGCTCAAGAATGGGGTGCCGTGCCCAGTCTATGCAACAGAGGAAAGTTGGCAGATTATGGCACCTTATGCAATCGCCGAATGCGCGGTGATTAAACCACAAGAGCATATTACTGTTGGTTCTATAACCATGGAACCATTTGCAGTGGAACATTCATTCAATGCACCAGCTGTAGGTTATCGCATTAGTGTGGGTAAGAATACCATCTTTTATGTACCTGATGTTGCAAAAATTGTGCATCCCAAAAAAGCACTTTCTGGCATAGATCTATATATTGGTGATGGTGCAATAATCACAAGAACATTATTATTACGAGAAACAAATGGCGTAATACATGGTCATGCACCCATTAGTGAACAGCTTGCATGGTGCAAAAAATATAAGGTGCCACGTGCCATATTTACTCATTGTGGCACAGAGATCACTTCGCAAGACTATGATGCAGCACAAGAGAAAATTAAGCAGCTTGGTGATGAATATGGCGTAGCGGCAGAACTTGCGTATGATGGGTTGTCAATTAAGATGTAGGCGACATGGTGCGAGTTTACACGTACTTGCGATTTCTTACACAGTTACAAATCAATCCCACCATAATCAAACTTGCAACAAGTGCTGAGTTACCATAACTTACAAAAGGCAAACCAATTCCTTTGGTCGGCACCAGCCCGCATGCCACTGCAATATTGATAACTGCTTGCAAGCTTATAAGCATTACAAAGCCAAGTGTGACCAGCGTGGAGAATAAATCATTCAATTGCCATGCAATCCGCATGCCAAAATAAAGGAGTAACCCATAGAGCAAAATCAGGAGCGCTGCTCCCACAAAACCCGTTTCTTCTGCAATAATAGAAAAAATAAAATCCGTGTGTTGCATAGGCAAATAAAAGAATTTTTGTTTTGAATGAGAAACACCAATACCCAGCCAACTGCCAGAGCCGATCGCAATGAGTGACTGAATGATCTGAAATCCTGCACCCTGTGGGTCATCCCATGGATTTAAAAACGTGAGTATGCGTTGCCAGCGATATGGCTTAAAGTAAATCAGTGATGCACCAATGGGAATTGCTGCAAGCATGGTTACAAACAGATGAGTAAGGTTTGCATGTACAATAAAGAGCATCATGAATGCCGTAGCACACATAGTAACTGTCATGCCAAAATCGGGTTGTTTGAGTAATACAAGGCTACCCATGCCAACAATTATTAAAAATGAAATGTATCTTCGCAAGGTTGGTGTCTTGTATTGATGAGTATCTAGGAATCGCGCAAGATACAGCACAAATGCCACTTTAAGTAATTCGCTTGGTTGGAAGCTAAAACTACCCAGCTGAAGCCACCGTGATGAACCGTGGATGCGAGAGCCAAGGCTTGGCACAAGCGTGAGCGCCGTCAGCATAAGTGAACTAAAAAAGAGGAAGGGAGAAATGGATTTGATAAAAGAAAGCGGAATCGTGCGAGCAAGCCAAAATGCTACGAGTCCTACAAGAAGACCAAGTAATTGTCTTTTTAAGAAATAATGGGGACTTCCATGAAGTTCAAGAGCGGCAACGGAGCTTGCCGAATAAATAAATAATAGGCCGATGATAACAAGTGCTGTTACCGTGCCTAGAAATATATGCAAATCGGCAACAAGCCGCTTCCGCTCTACAAACATATCAGTTATGAAATTATAATATTTGCAAAATATGTTTTTGCAGGGGGACCGTCTTCACGCCAATGTTGTTTATACACTAATTCTATACTGGTTTCCCCTTTTTCAAGGGCAGTGAATGTCCATGTCTCGTAACCCGTCATTTCAGGTGTTATTTGATCAGTGGGTATTTCTTGGAATGCGCGTTTTACTTCTTTTAGATGGGTAGCTTCAAGCTCGGTTCGATATTGCCAGCCATAGCCACCTGTGGGGTTTGCTGGGAGCTTGATCTGGAATGACTGCCCTACTTTGAGGGGTATTGAACCTTCCAGGGCAGAAACTGGCTTTTCTTCTTCTTTTTTGGTTGAAGTGCCGCAGCCTGAGGCTATGAATAAGCTAGCTGTCAGAATGTGTAAGGAAGTCTTAGAGTAGTTCATCGTTTTCTCTCTTGGGTTTATAAACTATATTCTATCACCGATTGTTAGCGTAGTACAATATCTGTTTTTTTGCAAATTGAACCTGGTCTTCCCTGGGCAATATGAGTAGTCCCAATTGACAATCTGTAAATTTATGGTATATTTATATCTGTAATATAAGTCTTACTTAGAAAGGCTACTAAATGAAGTATATTTTTAATGTTTCTGCATTGTGGCTCGTTTTGGCTCTTGTTAGCCCAATATATGGTATGCAACAAAATTTAGATTTTGGGCATGCCCAGGCACTGCCTCAATCTCGTGAATTTGAAACAGCAGAAAAAAAAGCTGCTGAAAAGCAGTTGTTTGCTGTAGTGTTTAATGCCTGTAATAAAGATGCATCAGAGCGTGCAGTATCGGTTGCTATCAAGTGTATAGAAAATTTAGTCCGTGAGCGTGGTGTTAATATTGATGCTCTGCATAGTGAAGAACTTAATTCGCTTGAAAAAAAGAAGTTTTTTAATGCGGAAACAGTGGAGCTGACTCCGCTAGTCTATGCAATTGGTGCAAGAAAACCATCTCTGATCAAGACTATACTTGATTTAGGGGCTGATGTTAATTTAGCGTGCTCAGTCGGTACGCCACTTGATGCAGCAGTTACCATTGGCAATACAGATGTTATTGCTGACCTTATTAAACGTGGTGCTCAGATTAACGCTGCAGATGCATGGGGGCAAACGCCGCTTTTTACAGTTTTGTATAGGGGCGATGAAAAGTCATTTGATGCATTATATCAATTTGAGAATCTTGATTGTACCCGCCAAGAAAATTTAGGTCAAACACCACTTCATTTTATTCTTTTACGACCAAATCCATCTCGTGAAATTATAAAAAAATTAATGGCTCGTGGTGCAAGTCCTTATACAAAAGATCGTTTTGGCAGATCTGCTTTGCATCTTGCTCATCTCCAGAATTATGATGATATTGTAGCATTATTTGAAGGTAAGCAGTCAAGCAAGAAAGATAGTTTTCTTGCCGATACTATTGCCTCATCTTCACAGCAGGCAAAATTTGCACGGCAAGCAGCGGTTCTAAAAGAAAAAGCTGAGAAAAAGAAACTATTAAAGAAAAAAAAGCATCGATTGCAACAGGGGCATGAAGCTGGTGAGGGTCATGCTGCAGTGCCAAAGCGTCAATCTTCAAGCGATACGATTCAAACAACATCACCAACAAAAAAATCAAAACCTGAGGCCGCTGTTGATCCGCTTTCTCCTACCAAAGAACTGCGCGATAGCTTGAATGCTTTTAAGTTTGATGAAACAACTTCTACGCGTCGTAAGATGTCCTTTGAAGATGCACCTAGTGTTCATGTAATTACGGTGACCGCTGATACGGTGGATGCACGTGTACAAGATTGGTTTAACAATGATTTTTTACGTACAGAATATAAAAGGTATCGCACGCTGCAAGAATTTAAAAGGTCTGTCTATTATCATCAAATTCCATTACAAGTTATGAATTGCATTATTAAGCATGGCAAGCCAGAACCTCGAGCAAGTGATTCTCAGCCTGATGATATTGGCACGCGCTGGTATTTACGTGGCCAGATGGTGTTTGAAGATGCTATGAATAATCCGTGGTTTCCTGGCAAACAGCATCAGCCTGGTTTTTATCATTGTACCATGAATACTGCGGGTAAGATTTACCATGTGGGGTTTGATCCTATACGTGAGACAGGCAGCCCATTAGCCGCATTCTTGCCAAAAGAATTGCAAGGGCAGGAGCACATGTTTAAAGGCTTCTACGCCGGTATCACACATCAATTTAATATATAAGAAAAGCGCATAAAATCGCAAATAGGCCCCAACACTGGAGCCTATTTGGTTAGTACGGGATATGTAGGTCTGTACTCATGCGTTAAGGTGAGTTATAGAGAGTAACTTTAGTGTTACTCTCTATAAGTTATGCCACAAATTAAATTATTGTCTACTCTAGTTTACTGTTCACTTGAGTGATTTGCAAAGCGAATTGTATCAAAGGGTCAATCCAAACGCGAATTTACCAATTTTTTAAAACAATTTCCACGTTCTTCATAATTCTTAAATAAATCATAACTTGAACCGCCCGGTGAAAGCAATACAGTACTGCCTGGCGTTGCAATGGCGCATGCTTGTTCATATGCATCTTCAAGTGTTTCTGCGGTTGTGCATGTTCTGTGAAGACTATCACACATGAGTTTAAGAACTTCCGCTTCCTTACCAAAACAAATAATATGCATTATGGTAGAAGGAAGTTCGGCAAGATAGGGCATGCGGTCAACACCTTTGCTTAATCCACCAAGTAACAAAATAATGGGTCCATCAATTTGACGCACGGCAGCAAGCGTTGATTGTGCAATAGTGGCTTTTGAATCATTTATGAACGTAACACCATTTATTGTCGCCACATGTTCAACACGATGCTCGAGGTTTTGTAGCATAACTGTTGTATGATAGATATCACCTAATTCCAGCAAATGATATGCTGTAAAACAAATCAACCAGTTAATGGCGCGCGTTCCCTTGAGTGGTTCTGGTAGTTCCACTATAGTTACGGTCCCCGATTGATTGTATCGATTAATGGCAGTGCCATCGTAATAAAATAAATTACAGCGAGTAGGCATTGTTTTAAGAAGTTCTTGTGTTGGTGGTTGCTCGACAGTAAAAAAATTAAGCTGTGCCTTTAATCTATCCAAATAGCCTTGCTCTTTAAGGTATGGAATTAGCTCTGCAGGCAGCAACGCTTTTTGCTTTTCATTTTGGAATAAGAATAAATTCATTTTTGCAGTCAGATACGTTTCCATGGTATCATGTCGGTCTAAATGATTTGGGTATATGTTAGTTAGAATTGCCAGATCTGGCGCAAAAGAGTGATTATGCTCAAGTTGAAAACTTGATAGTTCAATAACACCAACTTCTGGTTCTACATGCTCTTCAATAATAGGATCTATCCAATGCATAAGTGCAAGAAGGGGGGTGCCAATATTGCCTACTGCAGCACTATAGATGCCATGTGCGTTTAATAAAGCTTCAAGTTGTATGGTCACCGTTGTTTTGCCGACAGTGCCGGTAATTGCTACCGTGGTGCCGATTGTCGCATAATTCTTGAATATGTCAACTTCAGGCAGCCATTTGTGAGCGTACTGTGCATAAGGTCGCAGGTCTATACCGGGACTTGGCACAATATAGTCATGTGAATCCAAAAAAATAAGCAGATCATTTTCACTTTTTTGATGAATAAATTTTGCATTACTTTCTGCAAGAATACCAAATTGTTCTGCAGTGAGTGAACGCGTATCAAGTACAGATAAGTATTTACAGCGGTGTGATAAAAATTGTACTGCTGATACGCCAACAGTACCAAATCCCCAAATTCCTAGTTTTTTATTCTTCATGCACGTAGCCTGTCAGAATGTTCGTTATGTTATGATTGAACATACTATTAATTGTTTGTGAGCGATCTCAGTTTACCTTTTTTGTTGGTACATGCATAGGCATTTTGTGCATTCATCCACGTATCAAGAAGTGTGTTCTCTTGTTTAGTTTTATAAAAATGAGTACAATTAACCCCTGATTTAATTGAGTGTGTTTTGTGCAGTAGTGTGATTGGAACTTAAAAGGGGTTACTCTATGTCGTTTTATAAAACTTCAATTCTCTGCTTACATTTATTTTCTCTTATCGTTCTACATGCTCAAGCAGGGTTTGTTGCTGGCACACTAGTTAAGACAATTGACGGCTTTATTCCTATAGAAGAGCTTGCGGTTGGTGATGAAGTGTTTACTTTTGATGAGCAAGTAGACGATTTTTTGTTACGTACAATAACTGATATTGTTTCTCATAAGGTAACTCAACTTATTCATATTAACGCGCAGGGCTATGCCAGCAACGCTGATATTATCACTGACTCCAAACAACCATTCTATGCGCCACTTCAAAAGAACTGGTGTACTGCACAAGATCTTAAGCCTGGTATGCTGCTGCAAAGTTGTTATGAGCATGAGATTGTGGTCTCTCATGTTCGAGAAATTGTTCAAGAAGCAACAGTATATGATTTGGTGATTGATGAGTATCATACGTTTTGTGTAACTGGCGATGGTATTGTTGTGCATAATCTTGTGATAGTAATGCCAATTACTCTTGGAGTAGCAGAGGTTTTAAAAGTAGTTGGTGTTGGAGTAGGGCCAGATAAGGATGGGAACATATGGATACCAACAGGACCCAATGGTCACGGTGGCCCGCATTGGGATGTGCAAATATCAGAAGATGATTATGTCAATGTTTATCCTAATGGACATATAAGGCAAGGAAAGCGAAAATAGAAAAAATGAAAAAGCACATTGATGATATGCATGATCCTAAGATCAAGAAAAATGTTAAATTAATATGTAAAAGAGTTAGGTTTTATGCACTATTGGATGAAGATGTTTTTTTTGAATGGATAAAACGTATTCCTTCAATTACGCAATTTAGCGGAGTTGGTGATGAGATGCATCTTTTTGTAACGGAGGATGAAATGGGGCCCGATGATGTTGAAAATATATTAGCCTTGTTTCGTCGATATCTTATTGACACACATCAGTTGAGAGTGTTTTTGAATGAAGAGAATAAAGAGTGGTTGGCAAAAAGGATTCAATAACTTGACTTTAAATTTTTGTAAAGCAAAACTATGGGAAAAAACTGTAAGTTCAATCGCCGGGCGGCTTTGCTTCATTTACTAATTCATTTTGCGTCGATTATCCCACAAATTTTACAGCATCAAATGTAAAAGTTGATTATAATATTTTATTCCTTCGAGACTTGAAAATAGCCATCCGCGTATGATAATGTATATCCTAATGGGCATATTAGAACCGGAAAAAGATAAGGAAATATTATGAAAAAAGAAGTTGTTTTAATATGTACGCCGCTACGCTTTTACTCTCAAAATGATGAAGACTTAATGTTTGGTTGGCTTGACAAAATTAAATCCGTTAAAGATTATAAAGGCTTTGGTCGAAAGTTGCATGTATATGTTGACTCAAATAATATTCCTAAGCACGATTTGATAGATCTTATGGGTCTATTTGATCGATATAAATTTGATTCAAAACAGTTAACGGTGTTTAAAAATGAAACTAATGAAAAGATGTTTCTCAGATATATGATCCCAAAAAATGTTAGACCCGGAAGAAAGTAAAGTAAAACCATAGTGAATGTATGTTGTATTGATATGTATATCACTGTGATTTTACACCCCAAATGATGAAGATCTCTAATGCTGGGTGGCTTGATATTCTACGCGCTTAGTGTTTATCTACCCTATTATTGCTTTTTGGCTCCCAATTTTAGTATGCTAAAAGTAGAAAAAAGGCTTTATTTAAGCCAAAAAAGGGTCTACAGTGAATATTAAACAATTTTATGCCATTGTTGCATGTGCTTTAATGCTTATATCTTGTGGGATTATAAGGTCGCTTAAAGCTAGTCAAATTAATGATTACTACATGATGACACTAGATTTTCGGGTACAGGAATGCCTCAAAACCCGCTGGCCAGGCGAATGCATAAGGAATAGGGGTCTTATTGTCCCAGCTCAAAACCGTATACATAGATTTGTAATTTATGGTGGTGAGTTGAATGTGCAGAGACGGCCAGTAAATGGTTCACCCAATGATGATCCGGACCAATTAAATGAAGATTTTCTTCAGATTCTCATCTCTTCTCGTTCTCGCCTTAATGAAACGGATGCGCTTGGGCTGACACCCCTTGATTACGCAGGAAAAGGTACTCATATGTACAATATTCTTGCGCGTGCTGGCGCACAGCATAGTAAAGACCTGTAACCCAATCAATTAATTCATTCTGAAATTATTTCATTATGGGCTCCTGGAGCTCAAATTTTCTTGAGATATTGTGTTGTTTCTGGCAGACTTATAGTATATTTACATGAAGCCACGCAAGGATACAGATGTCAGAGATACAGAGTTCAAAAAGCCAAGAAAATAGTTTTAAAGATAGTCTTAATTTACCAAAGACTAACTTTCCTATTTATCCGTCCCATGCACAAGATGACCAGAAAATGCTACAAAGATGGCAAGATGAAGGTTTATACCAACAAGCCATGGAATGCAATGCTGGGAAAGAAAAGTATATTTTGAATGATGGTCCTCCCTATTCTAATGGGCATATTCATTTAGGTCATGCCTACAATAAAATTTTAAAAGATATTACCTGTAAATCACGCCGTATGGCAGGGTATCACGTGCCCACCATCCCCGTATGGGACTGCCATGGCTTGCCTATTGAATTAAAAGTAACGCAAGAGCATCCAGGCCTTACCGGCACCTCTTTTATAGAGGCATGCAGAGTTTATGCCCATAAATGGGTGAAGATTCAAAGTGACGAATTTAAACAGCTTGGGGTCATTTTTGATTGGGATCATCCCCGCATGACCATGGACTATCCATATGAGGCTGATATATTGCGGGCATTTGCCTCATTTGTAGCCCAAGGATACATTGAGCGCAAACTGCGCACGGTGCCTTGGTGTTATTCTTGTCAGACGGTTCTTGCTGCGGCTGAAATTGAATATCAGGAGCGTAAGGACCCATCAGTCTATGTACGGTTCCCGTTGCCTGATGCGACAATCAAAAAAGCATTGCCAACGCTTGAAGGTAAGCCCGTAAGTCTCTTGGTATGGACTACTACCCCTTGGACGCTTCCATTGAACCGTGCTGTGCTTATGAAGCCAAAAACCCCCTACGCAGTGCTTGAGCATGAAGGCCATTATTATATAGTCGGTTCAGCTCTTGCCGATGCCGTATGTGCAAAAGCAGAGATCAAAAAGAACGTGGTTGCCCAGTTTCTGGCAGAAGAGCTTGCAGGCCTTTTGGTTGATCATCCTTTTATTGAGGGTCAGCAAGTTCCCGTGATTTTGGATACTATGGTGGGCACAGATGAGGGAACTGCCATTGTTCACTGTGCGCCAGGGTGTGGACCGCAAGATTATGATGTAGCAATAAAAAATAAATTAGAAATATATTCACCCTTAAGCCCTGATGGCAAGTATACCCAAGGTATTCGTCCCCCAGAGCTGCAGGGCATGTCCATTGATGATGGTCAGTGGTGGGTGCTCAAAAGAATGTCTGAAATAGGCACACTCTTTGTAAAGGAATCAATACGTCACTCTTACCCCCATTGTTGGCGTTGCCATAATGGACTCATGTTCAGAGCGACCAAGCAATGGTTCTGCAGCTTAGAGCATAAAAATTTAAAACAACGAGCACTTGAAGCAGTTGAAAATCAGATAGCCTTTATGCCTGCCACCGGCAAGCAGTCATTGCGGGCGACTATTGAAAATCGCTTGGAGTGGTGTTTATCAAGGCAACGGACATGGGGTGTGCCAATTCCTGCCTTGCTTTGCAAAAGCTGTGATTATGCCTTTATTGATAAAGGGATGATTGAAGCTGTTGCAGATAAGGTGCACCAAGAAGGCATTACCTATTGGCAAAAAGTTTCTGTAGAACAATTGACAAAATCGCTCCAATGCCCAGAATGTAAAGGTACCAATCTTCAAAAAGAGACGGATATCATTGATGTTTGGTTTGAATCGGGTGTGAGCCATTATGCAGTACTTGAGAAAGATCCAAAATTAAGGTATCCTGCTGATCTCTATTTGGAGGGAATTGACCAATACAGGGCGTGGTTCCAGAGTTCACTTCTTACCAGCTTGGTAGTAGAAGGGTCACCGTGCACCAAGGCGTTTATGGCCCATGGGTTTACGGTGGACGAGAAAGGGCATAAAATGTCCAAGTCTCGTGGCAATGGTGTTGAACCCCAAGATATTATCAAGCAGTTGGGAACCGATGGACTCAGATTGTGGGTTGCAAGTTTGGATTACGGTGATGACGCGGTAGTGTCTGAAAAGTTAATGAAAAACGTAGCTCAAGTATATCGTAAAGTAAGGAACTCATGCAGATTCTTGCTCGGCAACTTATATGACTTTGACATAGCTAAAGACGCAGTGAATGTTCAAGATCTGCAGCTTATTGACCAGCATGCGTTGCTAGTGCTCTCTCAGTTTAATGAGAGGATAAAGAACTCATATGATAGCTATAATTATACTGCTATATTTCATGAGTTAGCCGAATATTGTTCTGTGGAGTTGAGCGCGTTTTACTTGGATGTAATCAAAGACCGATTATATGCTGACTATCCGCAATCTCATGAGCGACGATCAGCGCAAACTGCATGTTGGTATATTTTAGATATGTTAACTAAACTGATGGCACCTATATTGTCATTTGTTGCAGAAGAAGTATCTGATGAGTACCAGAAGAATAAAACCGAGTCAATCCATGTGCAAGGTTTTGCTCATATAGAGCCACTGATAGCTTTATTGGTGGGTCATGGCTATACTACATTTATGAGTAAGATGCAAAAGGGGATTGTTTCTGCACCAACTGCAGAGAAGATTGATAAGATTGCATTTTGGGCACGGCATCAAAAACAGTGGGCGCTGTTGTTTAAGATACGGTCTCTAGTAATGAAAGCAATTGAAAAGCAAAGGGAGTTAGGAGTAATTAAGCATCCTTTGGAAGTTGCATTAACGATTAAATTTAATTTACCTCAAGAAGAAATGGCTATGCTACAAGAATTTTTGAATGATCTAGAAAAAACTGGTCAAACATCACAAGACTTTTATAAAGAATTTTTCGTTGTTTCAGAAGTAGATGATCTTTACGAAGATGACGATTATGACGACGAAGAAGATGATTTTGATGAAGAAGATGAATTTGATGAAGATGAAGAAGAGGATGAAGATCTTTTCTTTGATCTTTCTGGTTTAGAAGTGCGTGTTGACAGAGCGAGCGGCGATAAGTGCCCTCGCTGCTGGCAGTATGAAGTTACTGATCATGCACTCAAATTATGTGCACGTTGCCAAGGCGTAATGGCAAAGCTTGAAGGTCATGCGTGAAAACTGATATCATCTCTATGCTGCTGATTGATCTTAATTAAGTTAATCAGCAGCATAAGATATGTGATCGTTTTTGCCACTAGTTGAAGTTGAACGGTTTTTGTTTTCTTGGGTGAGCATGGTGCTGAGCATTTTACATTTATTGCAAGCAGCAGTTTCAGATAAATCTTGTGTCTCCCCAATTTCTACTTTTTTTTCGATTAATAGAGCTGTTAAATGAGCCATTAATTTGGTATTCTTTTTTGCTTGTGCATAATCAGCCGGTGTATTCCTTGCAAGATCTTGAAGCAATCTATTTGCACCAAAGCTCAATAACGTTATTGCTATCCAATTTTGCCCTTCAATAACCGCCTGATGGAGCGGTGTAATACCAATGTTCGTTTGAGCGTCAATAGAAGCGCCATGCTGCATGAGAAAGAATGCAATTTTTTTTCTATGTTTTGGTTTGCCACGTCCTTTAGATGCCGCATAATGTAGCGCAGTCTTTCCTTGCGGGCCTGCACGCGTTATATCTGCATTATGAAGATCAACAAGGTCTTCTACTGCATGGTGATGCCCGTAGATAACTGCTACCATAAGTGGGGTGAGGCCTTTTGCATTGAGTGCGTTTACTTCTTCTGGATCACGATATAATAGATATTCATGCATACCAAAACGATTGTCTTTTTGCGCGGCTCGATGAAGGGGGAACGTGTGTTGCATAGCGGACGCTGTGGCGCTCAGTGTTAAAAGAATGGAGAGAAACAAAAATTGAGAAACGTTTTTCATTTTACATTATTACTCCACTGACATGATATAGGTACTTTTTAATGTACAGTGGATATGATAAAAATCACAAGGGTTACATAGAGTTTTAAAATGAGAAGGCACTTAGATCGATTAAAATCTAAGTGCCTTCTTTATTTAGAGCATATGTCTAATTATTATATAAAGGGAGTCTTAGGCACCTTCCAAGCATCCTTCTTAATTTTTGTATATGCAGTTACCATATCTTCTAATGGTTTACGGTATGCAGCATCCACGCGGAGACTTGCACCTCCTGCACGAGTAACAGGCTTGGTTGGGTCAGCTGGTACTGTTAGCTTTTTATATTGTTTAAGCACCGGTGAAATATCTTCTAGGCCTACTGCTATAGCAGTTTCTAGACTTGATTTATAGAACTGTCCGAGCGGCGTTGAAGCGTTTTTCTTCTTTTTCTCTTCAATGTCTTTCTCTATAGCAGTTAGTTTTTCTGCTACCTCTTTAATGATTGGTCCTGTAACAGGATCTATCCCGTTTCCGGGAGTAAAAACGTCGTTAAGCTGCGTTTTATTCTTCTTAATAATGTCACCCACAGCACTCAATTCAGATTTAATTTCAAGAGGAGACGTGTTGTTTGCTTCAAAGAAAAGCTCACCAAAAGTGTCTTGGAATTTCTGCATTAAATTAGGCGTATTTGGCGCAGCAGTAAAGTAGTTCGTCTTTTGCACGGCAGTAAGCTTAATGTTAGTAGGATCTCCGGCATCATCAATTTTATTGAATACCTTATCAATGATTGGTTTGAGAGCACTATTTTCTGCAATATTATCATTAAAGGCTTTTAGAATCTTTTTATGACATTCTGCCAATTCCTTCTCTGCCGCCTCTTTCTCATCTTTATCTTTTGCCTTTTTAATATTATTTTTTAATTCCTTTGAAAGATCACTAATGGCGGTTGATAGCTTTTTCATAGGCTCTATGGTTGCATTAACAGCATTTATATGCCTGCCCTCTTCGGTAGCTTGGCGAACAATTGGTGCATTGCCAAAGAAAACGCCAAAGGCATCAGGAATTGCACTTAGAATTGGCGTAAGTGCTTCAATCTGTTTAATAATATCGTTCGTTTTCTTTTCAGAAGGCTTTACTTCTTTTTTCTTCTCTTCTTTGCCTTTTTCACCTTTTTCGCCTTCTTTCTTTTTCCCTTCTTCTTTCTTACCGTCTTTTTTCTCTTCTTTTTTATCTTCTTTCTTTTTACCGTCTTTGCCTTTTTCACCAGGCTTTTCCGGTTTTGGCACTTGAATTCTTCCTTTTTCATGGTCAAATTCTGGATATTCCTTACGCTGATATTCGCCACTGCTTGGCTTGGTTGGCGCCTTAATCTCTGGGGCTTTCTTTTCACCAAATGAAGACCAGTCAAAGATCGGGGGAATATATTCTGGCTTTTGACTTGCAACGCGCGCTCGGTAATCGCGAGCTTCTTTTTCTTTTACTTCTTGAGCTTCCTTAATCTTTAATGCTTCTGGGTCATATTGGCGCAATAATTTTTTGGTATCTTCAATAACCATATCTTTATATATTGCCTTATGGAGAGCTTGTAAAATGGCGAGGAATGCTTGTGCTGAAGTCTCTTTTTGTTCAATCCGTTTATAGGCATCAAAGAGTTGGTCATATTCTCGTTGAGCGTTCTTGAATTGAACGTCAACTTCTTCGGGCGATAGCCCAGCTCTTTTTAATGAATCTTTAATGGCAAATGGATTCTTTTGCCGTGCCAGCTCTTCATACCGTTTATCAGCTTGAGCTTTGGAAACACTTGAAGTTGCAAATCCTAGAGTGATATAAGGATCTTCAAAGCCCACTTCAAGCGCTTCTTCAACCTGAAGGCGTGGTTCTTCAATAGATAAGCTGTTGTTAAGCGCTACCAAATTGTTATAGAGATTTGCAAACTCTGGTTGTTGTAGATATTTTGCAAGTGCATCATCTTGAATAATGGTGAGATAATAGGTAAGGTCTGTTAAGTTAAAATCCCAAGGATTTAATTCTTTTTGTACTGAAGTACGCACTGCTGCTTTTTGTCTAATTGCTGCAATCTTGGAAACAATCGAATTCAAGAGCGCTTGTACTTGTTTAAGCTTGCTCTTATCTACTTGTAAAATTGGCGCTGAAGGAACAGAAGGCTTAGTAGTTGCTGCCGTAGGTTGTGTAACGGGTGTTTGAGCAGCAGTTTCTTTGTCTGTTGCAAGTTCGCGCTCGAGCGTTTCAAGATATTCTTGTGGTGTGGTTTTGACCATAGAATCACGTATTTTATCAAGTTCACCACTTTGCTCAAGCTCTTTCATAAGCGCATCAAGCTCACCACTTTGTTCCATATCTTTCATTAATTTTTCAATTTCACCACCAGACGCCTGGTTCATGTCTTCATACATCTTTGCCCAAGCTTCCAAATTTTCAGCCTCGTTGGGAGCAGCAAACAATGAAGGAGAAAAGAGAGGGGTGATAGTCAGTAGTAGAGCCAGTAATGACTGGGTAAAAAGAGCAAATATTTTTTTCATTAAATTCCTCATGTTAAGGTAAGAGGGTGGAGTTATACCATCCAGCATTTGGGGACGGCATTAAGTATGTCTAATATTAATTTTACCAGAAATCAGCTTTTTTGGCAAAGAGCCACAAAACCCCAGGAAGGGTTCCTTTGTATTGAATTACTCCAAGGCCTTCTTGTGCTGGGAGTATTATTGCTCCTTGTCACCGCATTTCACGTGCTTAGTGTACACTGGCAACACCAGGCAATCAAGCGTTTTGAAGCTCTTGACCTTATTGCAACAGAATTTGTACTTGGGGAAGGTAGCAAAGATACTGCTGGCATGAGTGCGCCAACAATTCAGGTGATGATTCATAAGAAAGAGATTCTTGAGCTTTCATCTCTTGTGGGCAAACCAGTTGTTGTTGAACAAAAAGTAGTTACTGCTCTTTGGCAAGATGAGCGTAAAAGGCAACATACTCTAAGGATGGTGTCATGAAGAACAAGCAACCTGGTTTTTTTGTGTCTGAGTTTTTACTCTACTTGGCACTTAGTGCATGCATGGGTTTATTTGTTATGCGCTATATTTATGGCACCACGTTACGATTACGGGCGACAACGCATGAAACTGATCGTATTGCCTCACTACACGCAGCACTTGATGCGATCGCCTACGATCTTGAACATGCGCCGACCATCGTTACCGATTGGCGTACTATTCTTCAAGATCAGCTTGCTTGGCAGCAGGGTGATGTGCGCATAGGTTGGAAGCTTGATGGAGGAGCGTTAAAACGGACTATGCAAAAATATGCTCCCCGTCACCAACAATGGAAGCGACCAGTCACACATATTGCATTAGAGGACGTTGAGACGGTACATTATGCACCGCATTATGAAAATAAGAATGTAGCGGCATTTACCATTGCACTCAACGGCCGGTTAAGAAGCGGTAAGATATATCAATGTAAACGAGCGGTTTCTTTGAAATCGAATATAACGCTATGAAACGTACTGCTTTACAAACAGGATCAATGATGCTTCTTGTCGTAATGCTCATGAGCATAGTATTGGCTCTATGCACGCGCATGTGGCGATCGACTGCCTATGTAGTTGATATTTCTGTGCAAAAACAACTGTACATGCAAAAAAAATGGGCTGTGCGCGGGTTGCTTAATTGCGGGATACATGCATGCAAAACTGATTTTTCTTCATTGCTCTCACATATTAAAGAACAGGGAACCATAACTATGCCTATTACATCATATACGTTTGGGATACCTCATTTTGCAAATTATACATCTTTACTTATATTTAAGGGGATTAATTCTAGTACCGTGCAAGTTACTGCACAGCTGCTGGAGGGTAAAAAAATAATTTTTGAAGAATCATCAGAAATCTCTACAACCAATGTTGTCGCATAACGGATCATTATGACAAGCCATAACCACTTTACCTGCGCAAGCAATCGGCACTATACTAAGGCTGTAGTGAAAGCAAAGCAAAATATAAAAAGGAATTATTATGTATAAGAACCATAAAGAATACAAGACTATGATTTTTTTAAGCTTGTTGTTATTAAGTATATCTTTTTCTCTGTGCGCTATGGATTCTGAGCAAGCACAACCTATGCAATATGATGATTCTAGTTTGTTTGCTCAACTCATGAAATCTGCGCATAAAAACAAAACAAAACGAGTACAAGAGCTTCTTGGCAATCAAGATATTCGTGCTCAATGCACAGTAACGCGGTGGGGTGTAGATCCGCTGTGTTGGGCAGCTTATCATGGTAATACAGCAATGGCTACGTTACTTTTGCAAAGAGGTTTTGAGCTGAGAGTTAACCCTGAAGATGGATCTTCTCCACTTCACACTGCAGCTTGTCATGGCAGAGCAGCAGTTCTTCGCCTTCTTGTTACCTTTCCACATTGTCTTGCAGATAATGATCTTGGCAGAATAAAAGAATCTGCAGAGGAAAGCGAAGTTGTGCGCATATTAACTCATAGACATTTTCAGTTTATTCGGAGCCTGCTTGATTCAAAGACTACAATCGTTGCCGTTGACATGACGCCTTATGAAGCTGCTTGTGAATTACCTTATGTTACATGCAGAGATTTAATTGAACCTACTGGACTCTATGCTCGACTATCGGCAGAAGTTATTGCAAATTATGAAACTGGTCTAAAAGAAACAGTACAAGATAATGAGTAAACAAAGGAGATACTATGAAGCATCACATAAGAATTCAACAGATGATAATTATTGGTTTACTATTACCAATATCCTGTGCACTTGCCATGGATAAACAACCTAATAACCCGCCAAAAGAATTTCTTAGAAAGCCGGAGAGGCAAGGTGCAAAGGTTCTGCACTTAGAAAAAGGGTCGGGAGATCAATCTCCAACTCGAACGGTAAGATTTGCTGAACCTTTATCATCTGCAGAACAAATGGCCGATGCACCAATTGCCTCTGAATCTGCAGCACAGAGAAAGCTTGCTCGATTAAGGTCATTGCAGTCAATAGATGCCAAAAGCTATTTTGTACATAAATTAGCACAACTTTCAACAGACCAACAAGAAGAGCAGCAAGCAGAGCAGCAAATTAAGCAAGTTATGCGTGAATTGCGAGCACAAGCCTGCAAAGTAAGTGGTGAACATGATGAAGGTGTACCTGTGCTGATCAAAACCCTAGCACAAGTATCAGCGTATTTAGAAAGGGGATTTGGACTTCAGTTTATCGACTACGAAAATCTTCCTTCAAGGGAAAGACTTGCACAATCACAAGAGCATGTACTTGCTTTTGAACCACCTCAAATTCAAACTGATTATCAGATATTTTGCCAATGCCATCCTCGCCGCCCATTACTTACGATGCAAGAAAGTATGCCATTATACCAAGTGATTGCATCGGGTGAACCACAAAAACTTGCAAGTTTTCTTCAAGAATTACAAGAGGTTGGGGGAAATCTTAGAACGCTTGGTGATGGCCTTGAATTAGATCAACATGGATTTGCACCGCTTAATTGGGTGTTAATACCTGAATTAAATATTACCGTGCAGGCGCGCATTGCAATGCTTGATATGCTTTTAAAGGCAGGAGCAGATATCAATATGCCCAGCAATTTTGGCAGAACGGTAGTACATGAGGCATTATTGAGTGAATTGCCTGAAGCGCATCTAATATCCGAGTTTTTGTATGAGAAGTATGTACTTTGTGATCTTATAGATTTTGGGGGTCAAACACCACTTCATGTGGCAGTAGCACAAGGACTTGTGCAGCCGGTTACTTTTTTGCTTGGGCGTAAATCCGATTTAGAAGCACGAGATAATAAACACCGCACGCCTCTCCAAGTGGCTTTTGATGAACATTTGCCTTCCAAAGTTAAAGCGGTCATTGTTGATGCATTAATTAAAGCTGGTGCTGATATGGAAGTTGTTGATGCTGATGGCAACCCACTTATTTTTGATGTTATTAATAAAGTTGATTTAGCTGGTGTGGAGTTGCTCCTCGGCCACGGTGCAAACTGCAGAAATACCAACTTACAAAACCATTCTGTCACAGAATTTGCACAAGAAAAAATGAAAAAAACTGAAAAAGCGGAAGTTGCTGCCCAAATTTGTGAGGTGGTAAAAGAGTATGCAGAAGGTAGAAGACGGCCACGTGGCGCAGCACCAATTCCGCAACATATCAGTATTGCAATTCCTGAAACGCTGCAAGGCAAGGTTGACGTTGATGCCTTTAGAGAGCAGATAAGAATAATGCTGACAACGCAAGGATCTGATGGTACTTCATTACTCCATAAAGCGTTAGTTAATTCTTTTAAGAAGGAAAGCCATGCAAAATAGACTCTTATGTATTGTTATGATTTTTGTTACATTTCAAGCAGTGCGTATAAAGGCAATGGAGGCGGAAGTTGGACAAGTTTCACCATTTCCTTTGCATCAGGCAATATTAAAAGGGGATACTTCCACTGTCAAATCTCTGGTTGATCACAAGGCACCGGTTAATCTACGTGATGACTCAGAGCTCACACCGCTGCAACTTACCTTTCAGACAAAATTGCCCACTGCTACAAGAATTGTAATCGCAAGTACGTTGATTGAAGCGGGTGCTGATATGGAAGCTTTAGATGCAGAAAAAGTCCCACTTTTGTTGTTTCTCATTAAAAAAGTTGATCTTTTTGGAGTTGCTTTGTTGTTAGGATATGGCGCAAGTCTTTCATGTACTGATGTACTTAATAGAACTCCACTGGCATATGCACACTATAAAGTGCAAAAGTCAGAAAACCCGCATGCAGGAGAAATAGCTAAACTTGTGCAAGCATATGTTGATGGCCGTACGCCAATCTATGCTGCAAGAAAAGTCACACAACAAGAAAGAGAGGCATTAATTGCAGCCTCACGCAAAAGCGCACTTGAAGCACAAAAGCATGAGCAACAAAAATTAGAGCATGCACTATATATGCAAAAGCTTGAGTTTTTTTATTTACAGCTAGAACAAAAGTGTTTATTGCTTCGCAAAGAAATAAATGCCTTACGCAAAGAGCTTAATATCTAAAGTGCGTTCCCAAGGTGGTAGTTTTAGGGTATAATGAACTATAATTTGAACATCTATTGAAAGGGACTCTATGAAAGTCTATTTAACTCAAAATGTACCAAAAGTGGGCATGGCAGGGGAAATTATTAATGTTTCCGATGGCTATGGCGCCAACTATTTATTGCCTCGTAAGCTTGGCGTTCAATTGACACCGGCAAATGAAGCTTTTTATAAAAATAAAGTGGTAAAAGTTGAGCATCGCAAGGAAGCGATTGAAACTGAAACTTCCATGACTGCTGAAAAAATTAAGGCAACGGAA
The DNA here is from genome assembly GCA_963716425.1 of Candidatus Babeliales bacterium. GTDB lineage: Bacteria > Babelota > Babeliae > Babelales > JBFXEV01 > JBFXEV01. Next base: position 1,695,079 of record OY970310.1, on the reverse strand, counting down.
ATTAAGCTGAAGCACAAAATCCATGATGATGGCAAGCTGTATGGCGCAGTTTCTCAACATGAGATTGTTGATGCGCTCCAAGCAAAAGGCATTACTGTTTCAAAAAGCCAAGTTGTGTTTGATAAATCAATCAAAAAAACGGGCACTCACACAGTAACTATAAAACTTTCATCACGTTTACAACCACAACTTACTGTTAAAGTAGTTGGAGAGTAATTAAGCATAATGCGGTAGGAAAATCAACTCAATGGCATCAACAACACACCGCGCAAAACCGAAATCGCACGAAGCTTCTCAAATACTTGGCAAGCGATTGCCGTATTCTGATGAAGCAGAAAAAGCTGTACTTGGTGCATTACTTCTTAATGATGAGTATATGCATCAAGTACAAGAGTTTTTACTCCCTACCGATTTTTATCACACGTCACACCGCTCGATTTTTCAGGCAATGCTCGAGCTTGTACGCGAAGAAAAGCGTATTGATATTATTACGCTACAAGATACATTATCTAAAACTGACCAATTAGAGCCTATTGGCGGCATTGTATATTTGATGGCACTCCAAGAAGATATTCCTTCTGTGGGGCTGATCAGCCAGCATGCCAAAATTATTAAAGAAAAAGCAGTTCTGCGTGAGCTTATTCATTCGGCCACTCAAATTATTGGGTCTTGTTATGCGCAAGATGAAAAAGAGATAGACGCTGTACTGGATCAAGCAGAGCAGACTATCTTGCAAATAGCCAATAAGCGCGCACAGCAAAGTTTTGTGCAGCTGAATATTTGGCTCAAAAAAACATTTTTGCATTTGACCGACATCAGAAAAAGTAGAAAAGGTATTACTGGTGTTCCCACTGGTTATCATAAACTTGATGCAATGACGTCTGGTTGGCAAAAAGGTGACTTTGTGGTACTTGCTGCACGGCCCTCTATGGGTAAAACAGCGCTTGCTTTATCTTTGGCAATGAATGCCTGCCATTCAGGCGGCTCGGTGGGATTTTTTTCTCTTGAAATGTCGGCAGAGCAGTTGACCATGCGATTGCTTTCATCACAGTCGGGTGTTGCACACCATGGTATTCGTAATGCAACCATTGATACCAATGAATGGACAAGTTTAACTAATGTAGCTGCACAAATGGGCACCATGAAGTTGTTTATAGATGATACTGCCATGGTCAGTATTATGGATTTACGAGCGAAAGCACGCAAGCTTAAAATTGATCAAGGGCTTTCTATGTTGGTGATTGATTATTTGCAGCTTTTGCATTGTACGCAAAAGCATGAAAACAGGCACCAAGAAGTTTCTACCATTTCCCGCTCTCTAAAAGCACTTGCAAAAGAGCTTGAGATTCCTATCATTGCGTTATCTCAGTTGTCCCGTGCGGTTGATAGCCGTATGGATAAGCGGCCGATACTGTCTGATTTACGTGAATCTGGTGCAATTGAACAAGATGCAGATGTGATCATGTTTTTGTACCGCGATATTGTGTATAATCCTGATACTGAAAATCCAGCACTGGCCGAACTTATTATTGGTAAACAACGTAATGGACCTACCGGTACGGTGTACTTGAACTTTATGCGCGAGCTTACTCGATTTGATGAAGCTGATTATGAAGGCTCGGGCCCTGAATAGTTAACAAACAACGCATTTTTCATTTGAATCTTTTACTGGCGTTTGCGCAGCCTGTCCCGTAGGTTCTGGTAAAGGCTGTGACTCTGACTCGGTTGGCATAAGTGACCAAGCAGCTTTATAAGGATTCGTTTCAGACAAGCTTTCTAGGGTGCCGGTAGGTATTGCTTGGCAAAAAGCCTCACAATCAAGCACAAGTGATTTTGGATTCAGAACCTTTGTGGCTTCAATTTTCAGATCTGGATGCTCTTTAACCTGCTCAACATCTTCTTCAAAATCAGGGCAATATAAAAGTTCAATATCATGAGCAGTGTTACCATTGACGTCGCATAAATTAAGTATTAGCTGTAATTTCTGTGTGCGATAGATAAGGGCTTGAGCAGCAATTTTTCTGATATCATAGTTGTTTGAAGAGTGCATAGAGCGTACTAGGTGTGGTTGTAATTTGAAGCGTGGAATGAGCAATGAGTTACACAGACCATACAGTGGGGCCGACAACCTTCTAATGCAGCACAAAAAGGTAAACATGCTTTGGACATCGGTAGTGCCATAGAAAAGAGCATGATATAGTAATAACTTTTTTATATGAGCAGTGGGTACTCGAACAAAAATATCACAATTTTTTCTAAAGTGTCTATATAATTGTGCCGACTGGTGAAAGGGGGAGGAGCCACGTACCAAGCTACTAAAAGGTGGGTTAGGATGAATATCAATTTTAATTGTTGGGTCACTTGTTCGCTTTCCCTCAAATTGAGTATCAAGATTTGCACCATGTTCTAAAAGTAGAGAAAGCTCTTCTGTTCTCCAACCTTTTTCTAATGCATAATGTATTGGTGCTCTGCCAGAATAATCAATATCATTACAGGATGCACCCTGTGAAAGTAATAAGCCAAGAGCTTTCGTAGCATCATGATAACATGCAAAGTGGCAGGGTGTAATATGAGATGTGCCACACACGCTTGCGCCAGCATTGACCAATTGTTGGATTGCAGCAGGATTATTACGGGCTGCAGCATATTCTATTGCTGATTTACCAAATGCATCCCGGTACCCAGGATTTGCCCTAAACGTAAGCAGGAGTTCAATTAATTGGTATTGCAAGTTATTTTCAAAAGAAGATGGTAGTTTGTCACACACTTCAATAAGAGAAGTTCGATTATCAAAGTTAAGAGTACCAACGTGAGCACCCTGCTTTAATAAGCTTTTTAGATTAGTAATAGTAGCCGCATTACCTACAATCTTTGATCTTTGCATTTTTCTTATAGGGCAATAGAAAAGAGTGTCAAGGATCTCGATAAATTCATTATTAATGCGATTAAGATGTTCTTCTCCAGACTCTATCGGTTGATCTATTGCAACCATTGCTGTGTCCATTGCATGCACAAGTTGCACATGCATGATAATGTAAAATAAATTAGTTAATACATAACGCATTTTTCTTTGTCCGTTCCAGTCTATAATGTTGTTCAACAAATAGTGCAAGATGTAGGTGTTTGTTCATCTTTGGCATCTTGGGCAGCTTTAAACATATTAGTATCAGGGAGTTTATCAGTGGAAGCAGCCTCTAATGCAAACAGATAATTAATCAGATCAGCTTGCATGTTATGGGGCTTAAAATATACTTTGGAAGCATCGCCTACGTGTTTGTTTGATTCGATAGTACCCGCAGTATTATGCGCACTGTCTTGCATGTTCAATATTGCGCATAATTTTGCAGCACGTCTTTGTAAAAGAGCTCTAGCGCTGTTGCGTGTTTCTAAAATGGGAGAATCAAGCATATCTAGAAAGCTCACTGTTACAGGTTGCTTATTCCAAGCATCAAAGAAGAGCGCATGAAAGAGTAACAGTTTTTTGATGGCAACTAGATCATAATATGCAGCCAAATGAAATGGTGTGCCACCTGTTGCCACGGGAAGTTGTATTCTCTCTGGGGCGATAGTTGGCGGCTGGGTTTTGATATCAAGTTGCCCCCCATGTGCAAGGAGTTGATGAACGGTTGCGGTATCTTCACCAAAGATTGCCCAATGGATAGGGGCGCCACCATACTTATCAATACTGTTCATATCGGCACCATTGTTATGTAACCATTTAATCCCATTAAGTGTATTCCCATAGAGTGCATTCCATGTCACAGCAGAGTAGCAGGGAGTATATCCTTTGAGGGTTTGCGCATTAAGGTTTGCACCAGCATTTTTAAGTAGTTCTAAAACTGCAAGATTAAAACCTGAACGTGATACGGCAAGATGCAAAGGGGTAAAGCCGTGCTCATTGGCATGAGTAACATCAGCCTTTCGCTCAAGAAGAAAAGTAATCAGTGGCAGAGTATTACCTTGAGCCATGCAAGCCATAATCAATGCAGTATCATTACCTGCATTACAACCATTAACATCTGCTCCTTCTTTTAGGCACAACTGTACGCTTTTTAGGTCATTGTTGCCGGCAGCTTCGAACAATACTTCAGTCCATGCTGTGCTTGGAGTGGCTTGCATTGTTGGAGCAGATCCCCGTAACAATGCTGTTCGTTCATCGGGTTTGTCAACAGGTTCCATTGCAAGAGTAATGTTGTTATAGCTGACCAAACTGGCTACTATAAAAACGGTTCTGGTATTAATATACATATGATCCTCTTCTAAGAATTTCACGATATTATAAAAAATAGTGTAGTTTAGTTTATCATTATCAGCACACAATTAACAAATAACGCATTTTTGAACTGACCGTGAAACCCAAGACTCAGTAGTTGAAGCAATATTCTGGAGCCATGAGGGTGGTGCATTCCGTTCTAAGACTAGCTCGTACGCAACTTTTAATACATTGTCTGGTGGTAGTTGTGCGATGGTATTGGCTCTGGCCGCTTCAGCAAATTGTTTGAGTTGCTCATTATAGAGTGTGGGTAGAAGTAACGTGCAAGGGGAATAACTATGAGTTCGCGCTTTATCATGACATTCAAGTTTGTATGCAGTATCTCCATGCTCATCAGCCGCAGCTACTATCATACTTACAAAATCAAGACGTTTTTGCAGCATGGTGTGTGTCGCAGTACGCGCAGTATCGTTTGGTGAACTTAGAAACTGTACTACTGTTGTGGGCGAAAGGCTTTGCATAAAGTAAGGCATCAATACGGGCTTAAGATTTGCCCGTTCCTTATTATACAATGCAGGATGTGCTTGCTGCATGCAACACCAGAACGTTATGAGAGCTTTAGGCAATAAAGGTGTATCTTTTGGGTGCAATAACCCATGATATAAAAGGAGGCGTTGCATAGAAAATGCATTTTTTTCAGAATTATTTGCTGCTAAATGAAAAACCGTTGAGCGTGCGGGGACGATCGTTGATTCTGGAGCATCTTCTACTGTATTGCTTTCAGTTATAACATCAAGCTGAGCACCATGTCTTAAAAGTTGATCAACAATTTGTAGCTGTTCACAGTGTACTGCAGCATGAAGTGGTGACATGCCAGTCTGATCGATTATATTCATATGTGCACCAGCATCTCCAAGCCAAGCAATAGCCTCCAATCTATTGTGCATCACAGCTCTATGACAAGGAGTGCTGTCTAGGTCATCGAGTGCATTGAGGTTACCGTTTGCTTTTTTAAGTAATTCAAGGGCATGGATACGATTGTACATTGCAGCATAGTGCATGGGTGTGTGATGTGTGTTATCTCTTAGATTAGCGTCTGCTTTCCAAGCAAGCAACAAGGCAACCAAGTCTTCTTTGTGAGAGGGAATATGGCGAGAATTTATAAAAAATTGTAAGTCAGGTGTCTCTCTCAGGGAATTATCATCCAGCGCAGCATGCAATGCAGTTTGTCCATGTGAATCTTGAGCATTAACTTGTGCACCATTATCTAAATAGATTTGAGCCATTGCCAAGTCGTTTACAGAAGCAAAAAAACGAAGACCCTTATTGATTTTTTCTTGATCTAAAGTTGAACTAGTTTCTGCTAAAATGTTATGCATGGCATAATAATGTGTAGGAAGCAAGAAAAGAGCAAAAATAGGAATTTTGTTGAGTACCATACCAATCCTAACTGAGTTTGAGAGAGTGTGTTATGTTTAGGCATAATGAGCGTAATACAGATTTCTATTTTGCGTAAGCTAGCTACCATAACCACCCAAGGAAGTATGATCCCCAGCCTTGCTTCTTTGGCATCGCTTCATACGCAGCTTTGAATAAGTTAGAACTTGGTAGTTTTTCAAGCGATTTTTTTCGCAATGCTTCATTGAAATTAAACATGTCAAGATCCAGCGTATCCTTAAAGAGTGGCATAAAGGATTTAGTAGAAGCGTGATTCTCTTGTTCAATATCATATGGCGTATTATTATTACTATCTTTTTGTTTAAATAAAGCTTTTAGACTTTCAACTCGTGCCCGGAGCGAATGCCCGTCAAGGATGCCTGTTTGTTCAAACTTAGATCCATAGAATAATGCGTAATAGAGCAAAATATTTTTTAGAATTTGCCCTTGCTCACTCGTGTTTCGTGCTACAAGGTGGAACGATGTTGATCCTGCGGGAACATCAGTGGGTTCTTGCGCTGTGTTGCTAGCCACATACAAGCTTGCCCCATGATTGAGTAACTGATGGATTGTGGCCACGCTCCCCTTTAGAATGGCTTGATGAATGGGTGCTTGCCCCCTTGTATCAAGCATATTCATGCGTGCGCCTGCTCTACGAAGCCAACCAATAGTTTCTAGGGCATCACTTTCTGTTGCAAGATGGCAAGCGGTAGAGCCAGCGCTATTTTGAGCATCCAGAAGTGCTCCAGCTTTTTTAAGCAGTTCAAGTACTGCAACTCTGTTGCGAGCTGCAGCATAATGGAGCGAGGTGTTTAGGCGATTGTCGGCAAGTTTAGGATTCGCCTTTGTGTTTAAAAGTAGTGTGACCAATGGAAGAGTATCATCTTTATGCATACAGGCTGCAATCAAGGGCGTGAGTCTGCTCTCTACCTTTTGCACATTCACGTCAGCGCCTTGTGCGAGCAATTCTTGCACGCGTGCATAATGATTATTTTGGGCAGCTTCTACAAAGCCGTCACTATAGAGCTGCTCGTTAAGCTGTTCAAAAAAAAGCTTATCATCAAGCTCATCTGCCTCTGTACTTGCATCCATGGCCTGTGCTGTGTGGAGGAATAAACAGAGTATACTAAGCAATGTTCGTGAAAGTACCTTAGAGATCATTTTTTTCTTACGATGCAAAGTATGTACGTACTCTTATCTTGTACATATAGTATCTTATAATATGATGCATCAATCAAATAGGGAAGGTGTAGATTATTTAAACACTCATTTTGTCTGCATTGAGAATATGAGTAAGTTATTGTGGCTTTGGCAGAGCATCATGCGCTGCTTTAAATATATTAGTGCTTGGCAAAAGGGAAACGGTACCATACTGAACTGCGGTTACAAATGCTCTTAGATCCGTATTCACTTTAAAAGCAGCAAAGAGAGCTGTATCGCCATGATAGGGTAATGGTTTGCCAAATGCATCACGTTTTATTTCAATTTCGGCTGCAGTATCTCCTTCTGCATTGTGCATTTCTAAAATTTTTTTTAAGCCAAGAGCTCGTTCTTGGAGTATTCCTACAGCAAATGCTTGTAAACTGTAAAGGGGAGAGCTGAGTGCATCAAGGAGAGCTGGAGCATTTTGCAGTAGTGCGTAATATAAGAGTAGTTTTTTAATGCGTATACCATGTTCACCATGTTTGCATGCGGCAAGATGAAATACGGTGTAGCCAGCTTTATTACGCATAAAGTCAGGAGCTTCTATTGTGGAGGCTCTTGTTTCTATAGAAAGCTTTGCTCCATGCTCCAAAAGGTCTTTTATTTCTGGTATATCATTCTCTATGACCGCGCGATGAAGGGGAGTTTTTCCTTGCGCATCGTGTTGATTACGAACAGAGGAAGCGCTTGCACTAACTGCCTTAACTGCCTTAGAAGTTCCAACCTGTTTTTTGGGTTGTTTCATAGCTTGCGTACTTGCACCAAAAAACAAAAGATTCAAGAAGATGTAAATGAGTATTTTACTGTTAATCATGAATTGTATTCCCCCTGATGAGTGTCAACCTACATAAAGTATAAATGAGTTTAAGCGCAACTGTAAATGGGTAGTATGTTTTTACACCGTTCGTCCTGATCGAACGAAGTGAGTTAAAAGATACGAACTCATGATTAAAGAAATTGAACCATTTTTTTTCTTTTTCTTTTTGAGTATACTGCATTTAGTGAATACCGCTAATAAAAGAGAGAGGGTATAGTATGTTAGCAAGAAAGAATTTATCACTCATCATAAGCTTATGTAGTATTGGCACGATTCAAACGCAAGAAAGATGTTTGGTGATTGGTCATCGTGGTGCTTGCGGATACGCCCCAGAAAATACGCTTTCATCTTTTGTAAAAGCTCTTGAATTGGGTGTTGATATGATAGAGCTTGATGTGCATCTTTGTGCATCTGGTGAGCTTGTAGTGATACATGATGATACGGTCCACCGAACAACAAATGGCACAGGATATGTGCAAGACAAAACTAAAAATCAACTAGATGCCCTTACCATTAGTTCTTCTGAGCATATTCCAACGCTCAAAGAAGTAATTGATATTGTGCACCATCGGGCCAAGATTGCTATAGAATTAAAAGGCCAGGGAACTGCTGAGCCCACCGCGCGTTTAATGCAAGCATATCTAGATCAAGGGTGGCAGCCTGATGAGTTTTATGTTTTGTCTTTTGATCATGTACAACTTCAAGAATTCCATTCATTGCTTCCACAGATAAAGCGCTGTGCGACAGTTAATGGTATGCCTCTTGAGTTTGCAGCCTATGCAAAAAAGCATGGTTTTCAAGCAATTTCTACAAAATATGAATATGTAACACAACGGTTTGTTGATGACGCGCATGCACATGGGCTTAAGGTATTTATATATACTGCCAATGATTCCCGCATTATCAAACAACTATTGTGTAGAGGGGTTGATGGCATATTCTCAGATTATCCTGATCGTATTCAGAAATTGCTTACAGCTGCAGATGAGCATAATGCAACCTACCTAAAGATTGTTGAACACTTTACTCGATGGCCGAAACACAGGTAATCTCTTGATGATATGCATTAAACGTTTTTACAAATACATCCTTTTTTTCTTCCGGTGAAAATAAAGGTGCGGAAGGTGGCACCAACGATAAAATAGTATCCATGCGTAAATGAGTAGCTGTTCTTGCAGCATCGTTGGCAAAATCTACCTTGTGCTCGTTACTGCAATGATTGTGATAGTAGGTATTAAACCAAGAAAGCGGACAATGCTGGATGGCATCTTTGAGCAAACCTGCTGCTTTAACAAGCGGTAGCGTGTGGCAAAACAATGTACGGTTATGAATGAGCTCAGGGCATTGTGCTATGGTGGCAAAGATCATATCTTTTGGCATCCTAATATGTTTTCTCTTAAATACCCGCATCAATGCAAAGAGAGTATCCTTTTTTTGCTGAGCAGTTTGTAGAGGAGTAAACAGTGATTGGTCATTAACATTAGAAATGAGAGACTTAAGTCCTTCAGTATAGTCCAAAGCAATAAGATGACATACTTTTGCAGCCAAAGCGTTTGATGGAACACGCCGATTGGTGGTTGCAAGTTGTTGCCTGATTGTTTGCGTGGCATGAGCAACCAATTCAGTATGCAGTGTATTATTTCGATTGCGTATTCGCTTAAGGGCTATTAGCCCACCTATGAGACAACTAACACCGGTAACCTCTATGCAAGATCCTATGACAGTTTCCACTACACGAGTATGATCATAATACAAGAATGCTGCCCCTATGACAATCATCGCGGCACCTGCGCCTGTGATTACCTTTGGATTAAATTCATCCATTGTATTTGGTGGAATTTGAATGTTGATCTCTGGTTCTGGAATATGGGGTGCAATAGCTACTTCTCTCAGTTCTATTGAACCATCATGTGCGCCGTTCTCTGTAATCAATGGCTCATGCTCAAGCACTGGCTCCATTGCATGTAAGTAATTAAATTGTAATGACAAAGAGAAGATGGCAAAGATAAAAATTTTATTAAACGAGATCACGTAGGTTCCTTGATGTTTATACTAGAGCCATTGTTTTGAATATGCTCTATTGTAGCGGTTTTACGTGACATTGAAAAGCGTGCAACATGTTATGTAGCACGCTTTTTCATTTAATAATGGTCAGTCTTCATTGCCAAATCGCGATACGTTAAACATTGCTCTACAATATTTGCAGGCCAAGAGGCTGCAATATCTACTACAGCGCCTTGTGCATCGGATATCGGCTCAAAGTGTGGGAAAATATAGGCAGTTACTTTCAGGTTACCAATCATTGCTTGTTGATTGCGCTTTAAAATAGCAACATGCTCGGGCGTGCGTACGGTGCGAGCATAGGTATCAAGCATCTTTTGTAAGCTTACACCATCAGCCGTTGAGCGTATCCGTTGCACTTCAATTGCAAGTTCGGTAATTAATGCAAGAGTTTTTGCGCGATCTTTAATTACATAACTGAGTACCGTATATTCTGTACCATCAATTGTTTTTTTCTCTGCTTGCAATTCAATGCCACCGTGATCTTCTAGCCAGTTGGCAATGGTCACATTAGCTTGTGCATGAGCTCCAAGAACCTGGGTTGCCCCATCAGGCAAGTTTTGTAATCTGCGCAAAGCCGTGTTTGCCATATCAAGAATTAAGATATCAATCAGTTTATCTTTGCCAATTCTTTGCGGCCAATCTTTATAGAGGTCAGCAGGTGCAAGCGTATCAAACGAGAAAATGCTGGTATAGAGTGCCAGTATTTCTGCTCTTAATTCTTCAAGTGCAGATCCTGCGCCTTGGAAAAATTCATTTAAATTTTCATTAGTTACGGGAATAACATCGCCAATGTTATATGTTTTGCCTGCAATAGTAAGAGAATCACCTTGCCTGAAGGTATGCAGCGCATGACGTCCGCTGCCATGGCCAAGTGTTTCATGCAAGATGCAATGTACGTTCCAAATATCGGCCGATAGTTTTTGTTCTGGGTCATACGTTGATCGCCAGAGAGCTTCTTCAGAAAGATAGGTCAGCTGTTTGCTCAGTTCTGGATTTAATGCAGCACCAAGCCCTTTGCCAACTTGATAAATGATTTGTTTGGAACCATGCTCTGCACGAATATCAGGGTAATTGGGCAAGCAATAAGCGGCAACAATGGAGAGCGGCCCTAATTCACCAGTACCGATTGCAAGGCTATTAATGGAAGCATTAGGAATTGCTACAAGATCAGATAAATTGGTGCGCATCCACTCTTTGGGAAACGGTAGTTCAGCTTCTATGCTTGGCAGAATGCTATTGAGTACATCCATATTGATACTTTTAATAGTAACCTCCGCTTGAAACATACCACGGAATTCTTTAGGATCGCAATAGTTTTCAATAAAACCAAAGCAATAATCAAGACGACTTTTGGTTTTTGTCCATGCAATAGAATGCCGCTTGAAGGCCTCTTCACAGCCAGTGCTCACATGTTCAATTAAATGAGTTAAGCTTTCTGGAATGTAAGCATCGAAAATGCCAGGATGCATTGCTGCATGATCGCGTGCTTTGGTGAGCCAATGGCATGCAACGGTAAGTTCTTGCGAATATTTGCCACCAATTTTATAGCGCTCAATAGTTGGTTTACGCTCGCCATTTTGCTCAGTAACACAATAATAAGCATTCAAGTATGCGCGATCCTTGGTGCTTAATGCATTATAATCAGATTCAGTAAAGTCTGGTGAATACATATTGACGGCACTGTGCTCTATGTTGTTGGGCACGCAGAGCGTATGCTCATGCGTGTGATCAAATACTGAGGCATTAAGTTCATTGAGTAATGAGATATTTTCGGTGCAATCAAGAGCAGTGAGTATTTTCTGGAAATTTTCTTGTGTTAACGCAGTTAATCCTAACCGCTCAGGCGTGCGCTTTTCATTGGCATGTTCTTTTATAAAATAGTGGCCATGGTTTGCCCAGAGATAAACAAGATATGTTTTTAAGTGCTCAAAGAAAAGAGGGGCCTCTTCAATATGCTGTACTCTTGCATCATCTTTATGAAGATAGAGATGTTCACAAAGCTCAGTAATACTATTTGCATGCCTATGAAGTTGGTCTGCCGCAATACGATTGCCCGGCAAGCTTGCGCGCAGAATATAATACATGAATACACGTTCTTCAGCGGTCAGACTATTATAAAGATCAGGCAATGTTTCATTATAACGCGTTGCAATTTCATGGTACCGTTCAATGGTATCTGGAGCGGGTGATAACTTATTCACAATTGAATCCTTTGAGCAAACAGGTTGGGTAGCAAGTAGTATAATTAATGATATCAGTATTTTTCTATTCATTATAACTCTCTCCATAGTATACCATATTCTTTAACCTTTTTTACCCTATCAAAGGAAGGGATCTTATTGCAAGAGTAGGGGGGTCTACTAAGGCGAGTCTTTAACCTGTAATGAGTTAGCAGGAGGCTATTTTGCCCGCAAGGTATTGCAAATAATTTCAATTTGTATATACTATTAATATTAATATTACTAATGGAGACGTTATGTTAAAAGTATCAATTTTAGGCTTACTCTGCCTTATAGTCAGTCATAGTTCAACAAGTTTAGGAATGGACTCTATTCCTAAGTGCTTAAAGTCTGGCAGGCTCTGGGGCGCTGTAGCTCTGGCTGCAGTAGTTTCGGGCTCTATTTATTGCATAGAATACTGGCAAGACGCTCCTAATAGAGATCTCTTCCAAGGTGTCTGTGAGGGGGATGCCCAAAAAGTAGCGCATGCGCTCTATGATGGTGCTCAGCACGATCGCAGAGCAAAAGATGGCAGCACATTATTGCATTATGCAGTACGCCGTGGGCATCATGCCATTGTTCCTTTGTTAACTGCGCCTTCATCACCTCTTGGATCGCTTATTAATATGGAAGATGTTGCGGGCAATACGCCGCTCTATTATGCCTTAGAGAAGAACGACAAAAGGATGTGTCAGTTATTATGCAGAGTTGGTGCTAGTCGGATTTGCACTCGCAATATGACCGAAGGGTTGTATGCAAAAATTGACGATTTCAATCGACCGGGAGAAAATACATGAAGTTACGTTATGTTTTAATAGGTTTATTATTTATCACCTGTGGAATGTTTTCTGCCCAGGGCATGGAAAAAATTGGTGATGCACACCGTTCATTATTGAAAGCTGCAAGTAAGGGTGACGTTCTAAGCATGAAAGATATATTGCATGGCAATAGTGGCACATTGCTTCTTAATGCAGTTGATGAAGATGGCCAAGGGTTGTTGCATGCGGCTGTAATAAGTGGAAATTTAGAAGCTTGTAAATTCTTACTACAGTTTAAAAAAGTGCTTGAACAACACGGGGTTGGTATTAATAGCAAAGATTTGAGTGGCAATACGCCTCTCCATTGTGCCGTTTCTAGCTTTAACCGAGGATGCGAAGAAATGGTATTCTTATTACTATGTAACGGTGCCGATACGCTGATACAAAATAGTGAAGGTAATACTGCCTTGCATCTTGCGGTAGCATATAGTGAATATAAAAGTATTGCCCATATATTGACCCAATGTAAACAACTGGAAAAATTACTTTCTTGCACTAACAAGGTGCATAGAACCGTGGAGCAATTTGCTCGTAGAAATACGGATAAAGTTACTATTCTTGCATTGATTGCAAAATTTAAGTCCGAAGTTGTCTCGAAATAAATGAGTAGTCAGCTTGCCAAGTGAACCCTCGGCGCTTTGAGCGGCTCTAGTTTTATGGTACACTCACACTGTTAATAACAAAAAAGGGTGTACATGGTGATATTAGGAATTGATCCTGGGCTGCGCTTTGCAGGATATGGGATTGCAAAAAAAGAACTCACAAAAACTTTCTTGCTTGATCACGGCTGTTTAAATCTGCCTCAAAAACAACCAATACCAGAACGTCTTGATATCTTGCATGATTTTTTTCTTGCAAAAATTATAGAATATCACGTGACCGATCTTGCTCTTGAAACACCATTCTTGGGCAAAAACCCCCAAAATTTTATGAAGCTTGGCTATGTAAGGGGTATCTTATATCTGCTCGCTCAAAAGCACAATTTGGTGCTCCATGAATTTGCACCACGAGAAATTAAACAGGCAATTACTGGGTGGGGTGCTGCACCCAAAGATCAGGTGGCTCGCGTTATCCTGCAGTTATTCCCCAAAATGGAGGCTCCAAAAAGAGAGGACGTTACTGATGCACTTGCGGTAACTCTTACAGGCTTATGGCGAGCTAAACAAATTATCGTAAGAAAATCACAGTAGTTTTACGCTTTTCTGACCATATGCCAGGTTACTTCACCTTTGCAATCGCGGCACGGTGGAAACCGGTGACCTTTTGCAAGAGGAATTTCTTTTTGATCTTCAGACATGCAACCTTTTTGGTCTACTCCACATGCGGCGGAGCTTATGCGATAGACACCCGACTCGGGGCAAATTTCACCAATCTTGAACCTGCGATGTATTAATTCTTCATGTTTCTTTGTCATCTCTTTCTCCCTTGTTAAATGTTAGAATATCATTCTTGCTCATTATAAGTCTATCATTTTCATCTTCTAATTTTCAATAATTGATAAAAATTCGCATGCGTAAAAAAAATGCACTCCATGGTAATCACGGGTGCATGCTGAATAATAAAAGTATCTTTTTCGCAAAAGCCAATCAACCAGGTAAACCAAACGGGTGTTAACCAAAATAAGCACAAACTCTTGCAATTTGTTTTTGTTTTAAATTATCTTTATATCAAATGGAAAGCGTAAACCCAAAAAAGAAGGGTCGCAAGATGAAAAATATGAATTGTGCGTATGCAAACACCATAGACCGTGAGCATACTGGTATGTCCGCCTCAATGTATAAACGCGTTCCCAAACTGCTCTCAGATTTAGATATTCTGGATTTGAACGATACTTTATTATGCAATGGAATACATTATTTAAAAGTCCAAGACGTAGAGCATGGCAGGCAAGTGTTAGAGGCATGCTTATCTTCTCTTCATTATTATCATTCTATTGGCTGCCTAACCTTATTTAATACTCCAGACAATATGCTTGTTGAAGATATTTTCCATGATTTATCGCATAGTGGATCTCTTGATAGACCCGATGTTCTTGCCGACTATTTTTTTGATCAGTTTGATTATGATTTTGTATGGATTGAACTTACAGCTTCCTTAAGCGGATTGCAATGGTACCAATCATTTATCAAGCAACTTAAGGCAAGCAGCGTAGCTCAGCGCATGCCAATAGTTAAGTTGACCTATGAAGGGTAAGGATTATGTAACATCTGATAATAGATATTATGTAAACACGCAATAAGGGTGAAGAGGAAAGCAAATGAAAACAATTCAACAAAGTCTACTTTCTAATTTTTGCATTTTTATGGCCGGCGCAATTACCACTGTGCAATTAAATCGCATTGAAAAGTATTACAACGAAGGATTTCATGGAAGCGTCTTACTGTTTATATTAACCTTCCTGATTATTTTTATCCTACTCTACGGTGCTTGGAACCTACAGTCTAGTTCGCCTCAAAAAATGTCTTAGTTCTCTCAATCTAAAAAAAAGCAAGTTTTAAAAAGCACAAGAACTGTATCAGAGAACGTTCATCTATTTTTACCCGATTTTGTAACAGAGAACGCCTGTCCGCCGGAGCCTTGGCGTAGAAGAATCAAATTTAGCCCTAGGTTGCAAGATATTATAATGACAAAGGTATTCACCTTAAGACCTTAATTTAAAACGCTATTTTTGCCATGATGAAATCATTCTTTTTTAATAATTCCTAAAATAACCCTCCATTTGGATTGGATTGCCTAGAATAGTAATTTTGAATGTAATACACTACTGATTAAAATATGTTTTTAATGAAATAAGATAAAGCATCATTAAGTGCGGTTGCATACAATGTACCAAAGCACAGACTTTAATACAAGAGCAAGTGCGTGCATGAATGCATTTGCACCGGCTCATTATTTCCCTGCATGTTTCTTCTTCCTGACTATTGTCATCTAACATGCGTAAGCGAATATCCCAAGGCTGAAAGCTACTTGTATTTCTTTGCCGAAGTATTTGAATATGTTCCTGTGCATCCAGGATAACTCGAGGCGGAGTTGTATCCCGCATATCTACCTGTATATCTTCTGGAGTAGATGGTGGCGGCGGTGCAGGCTGCAACAGCGTAAATTGTTTATAACGTGGTAGATCTTTCTTATCCATTGCTAAGCATTGAAAATATACAAAGCTTATGATCATGCCTATGCAAAAAAATTGTTTTATCATAGTAAAACCCTAAATTAGTAACCCAATTTGTCTAATACGCACGTAAAGACGATCAACGCACACGAACATGCAATAGCCCTCTTACATTTTTCATTGTCACTCATGCTTGGTTTTTTTGTTTTTTGAGAAATGTGCTCAGAGTCCGACATGCGCACAGGCTTAGTATCCTGCACAAGATGTTGTTTCAAAAAATCCATTTGCTGCTGATCGACTATGATAACTAGCTTTTGAATACCATCTTGTGTATTCAAAGCAATATCTTGCGATCGTTGCCAATCGGTTGTCCAAACTACGTGCCGCTTTTTAAGTTGTAAAACATCCATTGCAATCATATTAAAATTTATTATGCACAGAATCATGAGTAATAATTTTTTAAGCATTTAATCCTCTAGTTCCTTTTCCAACAACTCTAAATATGGTGTGAAGCTATATAATTTATTACGCCGCTGTTCAGTTTGTTCAGTGAGCCAGCCGAACTCTATAAACACCTCAATAATGCTATGAGCAGTATTATAGTTTTTACCAATCAATTCAGCCAAATGGCCAATTGATAGTACAGGATATTCAAATAATTGCGCAAGCACAAGAGCAGCTGTTTCTCGCTTTCGTGTAAACAGTGCATCTTCTTGAATGGTTGTATGCATTTTTTGATACAACTTTTCTATTTCTTTTGCTCGTAGATAGGCATCTCGGCTACTTTCTTCTATAGCAGTAAGATAAAATACTATCCAGCCCTCAAAGTCACCTTCAGTGCGCACTCTATCAAGATGTTGATAATAGGCCATTTGATGCTTTTTAAAGAAATATGATGGATACAATATTGGTGTATGTAATAACCCATCTTCCATGAGCATCAGAACTATCAAGAGTCGTCCAATTCTCCCATTGCCATCTAAAAATGGATGAATAGTCTCAAATTGTACATGCACAAGCCCGGCTTTAATTAAAGGTGCAATCGAATTATTTGGTTTGTCATTAATAAATTGCTCTAAGCTCGCCATAAGGTCAGGAACTAGACTTGCTGGCGGTGGTATCAAATTCCCAACTCGAACCGATTGCTTGCGGAAATGCCCTGGATCGCCATGGGCACTATCACCCATAGTCATAAGCACTTCGTGCGCTCGCAAAATAACACGATTGGCCAGTGGCAAACCTTGATCATGCATCATTGCAAGTGCCGTCTCCAATGCTTTAGAATAATTCAATACCAATTGCGTTGATTTACTTGCTCGTGCGCCGGTAAGTGGCTGAGTATACACATCCAAAAGTGTGGTATGAATACCTTCTATTTCAGAAGATAACACTGCCTCTTTAATAATATAAGCTTTGAGAAATCGATTACTATTTGGTAGTCGATCAGTAACTTCATCAAGCTTCCCAAGCCAGTTAAGCGCTGCTCCATATTTTTCTGCAATTTCATGTGTTATTTGGAATGCAGGGTTCTCTGGAGGCAATGGAGAAGGAATATAATGTTTTACGTTCCCTAATTGTTCGTAATACCCTGCTTGGCGCTTCATGATATTCCTTAGCGGTTTGGGCTGCTTGGCTCAAATAAAGGCAAAAAACAGCGCTATATTTCATTTTTGACATGTTTATACAAATAAGAATATCATTTTTCTTGTTTTATTTCAATTAGGGTCATTAATTTATGGCATTGGAATAAGAGGCTTTCCCATTGTTAAAAACCTCATTTTGGGTATAATAATATTAGTTTTATGGTTTTACACTAACCCTTTAGGAGTTATTATGGCTTCTCTTTCTTATTTCTATCATATAAGTGCCTGTTTAGGTTCTTTCAAAATGCCCCAATCCCCCATCCCCTCTCCCATATTCCCCAGCTAATCTATTAGCTACAATTTTTTTAGTATCCAATTAGTTTTATTATATTAATTAATGTTTGATAAAATCAAGCATCAGAGGATGTTGCATGGCAACCATACAAGATTTTGATAATTTAGATATTCGTGTAGGCAAAATTATTGCAGTTGATGATTTTCCTGAAGCTCGCAAGCCATCCTATAAATTGACCATTGATTTTGGCGAACCTATTGGCACCAAGCGATCTTCAGCACAAATAACAAAGCATTACACCAAACAAGATTTAATGGGTAAATTGGTTATGTGCGTGGTTAATTTCCCACCACGCCAAATTGGGCCTTTTATTTCTGAAGTGCTCACGCTGGGTGTGCCGGATGCAGACAAAAATGTAGTGCTCGTGCAGCCGGAGCGGCACGTGCCAATTGGCGGTAGATTATTTTAACTTGGTCAAAAAATGTTTTAAAATCGATATCAAGGACAAAAAGAACTATCAAACCCGCATAGGATCTACTATGAATCCAAAAGACGTTGTAGCACAGTACTACAAGATTATGAATGAGGCATTTGCAACCAAATCACTAGCAATCGATAAACTGCCACTTGCAGATGATGTTACCATTACTGGCCCAAATGAAGCTGTTGTTGGCAAACAGAATGTCATTGCAATGCTCAATCAATTTATGATGATTATGAAACGCTTTGATTTTAAAAAGCAATTTGCTGATGAAACAGGTGTGTGTACAATGCTTGAGTGTGTCACTTCCACACCTGCTGGCTCTGTGCCAACGGTTGAATGGATGGAAGTGAAGAGCGGTAAAATTCAAGCTATTCATCTTTACTATGATACGGCCAAGTGGAAACAAACTGAGTAATACTGATAATGAAAGCCGGCTCTTTGTGGCCGGCTTTTTGTATTTGATGATTTTTAAACATCTGAACAAAGTAACTGTTGACTCTGCAATAACTATTTAGTAGAGATTGAATACTATTGTTTAATGGATGATAATTAAAAAAAGCTAATATCAATTAATCATTCATACCAATAAGACTCAACTTAGCTGCATCAACCTCATTAATTAAAGCAATTATTTGCTTTCGGAGCTGTTGATCTTTAATTTCTAAACCAGCTTTAAGTAGTTGTTCGGAAGCTGCATTCAATACGTTTGCGGTTACAGAAATTCCTATTGCTTTTCCTGCACCACGCGGTACTGATTCTAAGCTTTTTACCTGAATTAATGCAGATTTAGCTATTTCTTGAACTGCATTAAAATTCGTTTGCTCACCAGCATCAGCTCCATTTACAGCCATGTTTATACCTAAAGCAAACAGCGAAATCAGCAATATACCTTTATTCATGAGAACTCCTTTTTTTATAAATAATATTAATTTGAGATATTCATACCCCTTGTTATAATAATAATACAAATATAATATTAAAAGCAATGATTATGGGAAAAAAGCTCAACACTCCCGCAAGACCCATTGGATGCAGTTGTAATCCGGTGGGAATAAATTTTTATGCGCAATAGTCAAAAATATTGACTTCTGCCCCCCCTTCTTGTTACAATTAGAATAGAAGAAAAGGCGTAGACTTTTATCTTTAAGTATAGTAATTCTATTCTGGGGAATAGGATGAGTTAATAGAAAAGGAGTTCTCATGTTTAATAAAACAGTACAAGTAGCATTGACTACTATAGTTCTGGCAGTTGTCTTTCAAAGTCAGGCAATGAAACAGCCCTCATTTAATAGTGTTACCACAAAAGACCTTGGCACAATTGGTGCCACTGGGGTCACAGCTGGATTATCTGGACAACCAGGAGGTCTTCCAGTACCTGCAATTAACCAACAGCTCATGTTAACGTATATTCCTTCAGCAGGTAAATATGCTGGAATAAAGCAAAGATTAGTGATTGCTACTTACGATGTGAATAATCTCCCAGCAGAAGCTCAAGGTACCGCGATTCAAACTTGGGCTGATACAGCAAAAGCAGCTGGTAATAAAGTAATTGTTGCCTTACTTGGTAGCAGTCAGTCAGGTAATTTTTGGCAAACATATGGATATACTGTCCCTGTATTTACGGGTGGAATAGTTAATCCAAGTACACTTTATGCTATAGGTTATTCTATTAAAGCAAATGGTGATTTTATGATTTATTTACCATTGGGTAGCACATCTTCTGAAGGCATTAGCGGTAGCATGTGGCTCTTAGGAAAGTAGATACAGAATCTGCTAGGTAATTTAGCGAAAGTAAAAAAACCTGCTCGTAGATACAAATGATCGCGAGCGGGTACTTTTTGGCACCTGCTTCAATGAGCGCTCTAATAAGATCAGGCATTCCCCGGTATACTGCCCAATGCAAAGATCTTTCACCGTGTTCATCTTCTTTTTCCAAGTTTGCTCCGGCTTCAATCATGGCTTGCATTATGGCAAATTGCCGATACATTGCATTATGTTCAGCAGCGCTTGTTCCGTTTGTTTTTATTCTATATCCATAGCATAAACTAAGTTTCCCAATACTATCTCTTTAGAACTGTAACAAAATTATCTCTACTTAAAAACTGCTCAACGTGGTAACATGAGACAAAGCAAACGTTAATCTATTTCCCAAAATTGTTTGTACACCTCGCCCAAACTTAAATGAGCGATAGGGGTTAAAGCTAACATCATAATCAGTGCGCCCATCAATAAGTGAGTCGGCAGCATAGCAGCCTAATGCTGCTGCCCAAGGCAACCCTGCAGCGGCTCCAATATAATACAACGATGGGTCTTGAGCGTCTCTTCCTGCAAGAGGTAAAATATCTTTGCTCACGCCAATTAATCCTGGCCACATATATTCAAATTGAGGCTTCACGGATGGAAACCGTGCGTTAACATAATTCTGCAATCGTGAAAAACCATGTACATTATCATGCTGCGCATAACCTGCATATGTTCCCAAAAGCGTAGACCCACCAACCATTAATCTATTATCAGCTGTGATTCTAAAATAGGTATAAATGAGTGCAGTGTCCCATGCCATCATAGGAGACTGGGTGAATATTGCTTTAACATCAACGTCAGAAAGAGAGGCTGATATCATTAAGAACGTTTGAATGGGAAAAATTTCATATGTTAACTTGTGTAGCTCCGGGATAAATCTGTCGGTGCAAAGCACTACATATTTTGCTGTAATAGTCCCATAAGGGGTTATCGCTTTATGTGGTTCTAGTGCTATCGCAGGTGTTTCTTCAAACACAGAAACGCCAGAATCTTGGAGTATAGCTTTGGCACCTTGCAGATACTGATATCCATTAATGCCAAATGTGTTGCCATAGCGTATTGCGCCATAAAAGCCTTGCGCGCCAACAACCTTGCTTAATTCATCTTTTTGATACAATGTACTTTGGTAGCCGCATGCAATGCGCGCTTGATGTTCCGCTATTGTCATGGTATTAAAATCTTTAAGAGAGCCTGCAAGTACCAAGGTATCTTCTGTGCGATAATCACAGGCAATGCCGTGTGTTTCTATGTTGTTTTTTATTGCATCCACACCCATTTGCACAAAATCCCACATGCCTTTTGCTTTTTCTATGCCAAGGCGATCAATAAGTGCATGAAGTGGTATTTCTGAATCTGGGGTAATAAATCCAGAACTTTTGCCACTCGCTCCTGCCCCACAAAAACTTTTTTCAATTAGAATGACAGAGCACCCTTTTTCTTTAAACTTTTGTGCTGCAGAAATGCCCGCCATGCCACCACCAATAATCACCACATCACAATGGGCATCGCCTTTTAATGGAATATTTTTTGTCTTAGGAAGATAGGTATAGACTTGATCGATTGGAAAGTTAGGCTTCATGCATTTCTCCATACTTTAAATTATTCTTCTTGATAAACTACTCCAGTGACATCAATATGTAGGTTAGATAACCAAGGGCCGCAAGAGTACTTACCAGAGCGACTTTTCCCCACGTGAATCGAGGGTTAAGTAACCGATAAAGCTGTAATTGTACTTTTACTTTATCAGTTTGTTCGTTATTGGCAGTATTTTGCAATAATTTCCATATATTTTGAGCTTGGGTTGTAGATAGATTCTCAAGTTTCTTAAGAACATCTACATCCCACATAGAGAGTTTGGCAGCACGAGCATCTGCAATAAGATTTTCAGGTAACGACCCGCTACAAATACGGGTAAAATGGTGAGCAGCTATGTGATCATGAACATTCTTTGGCATTAAATCCACCATTTCTCTAGTGATACCTGCAGTTCCACAAACGAATACTGTCTTGGTAGATGAGCCTAAAATAATTTTAGTGCTCTGTGGTTCTACGCAAGCAGACAATAGTTCATCAACATTATTATGATCTGTTAGAGAACTTAACGATAGGCGTCCCAAAACAGATACAATAGCCCGCGCGACTTTTTGATTGCGTGTTTTACTTGATAAGGATGCAAGTTGTGCTGATTCAAGAGTAATATCCTCTACTGGTTCCATGGATACTAGAGGTGAACTAGTAAACAGGGTAAAAAGTACTACTATTTTTTTAATCATTTTAAACATCCTGCATCAATGTACTACTGAGAAACGCGCATTGATGGTATATTTACCAAAAATTGCCCCTGGGCGCTTACCCAGGCTGTTGGTAAGTTGATTTGATTATTTAGATTGTCTTGTAGCACACCACCATGCCAAAGCATGATAGCATTATGCCCCTCGGCCAGTTCTTGGTCTGGGCATAGAATTGCTGCTTGCAGGTTAGGATGAGCAGCATGCAATCCTATAACTGATTGGTAAGCGTACGTGAGTTGTGTTGCAGTATATTCTTTGAGATCATATTTCCACAATTGTGTAGAAGTTGTGCCATCGGGACAATGGAAGTAATACACTACATTACCAATTGGTTTTGGCAAAAATGGTAATATCGACTCATACAGCCGTTCTTGCGGTGACATTAAATAGGCCATAGGTATTGAGAAGGTAAACAGAACTTTATCGTGCCACGCATCGCCCTGCTTTGCTATCTGATGATATACAAATGATATGGTGGTATCATGCCGGTCAATACGTGCGGGATGCTCAAGATAAAAACCAATATGTGGATCTTGCATAGTTAAAAACGCCACGTGGCCTTCTTTGCAATCAATAATGGATTGTACGTTTTGTACTGGGTAATACGCACGTTCACTCATTCCATTGAATATATCTTGCGCAGTAAGCTTTTTGGGAATGGTGATTGCTGCAAGATCAATGGTCCCTTGCATTATACTGTGATGATCACCATGCACTTGAATATAAAATATATTATTTTGAATCAAATAGGGGTAACGATAATTGCATTCCTTATCATGAAGTATTTGAGTACACTGCCCTTCTACATCAACAATATATATACCAAATCGTTCTTTTTCTTTAGCGCTCAATATACAATGCTGCGCATCAAACCAGTGCACTGTGGTAAAATCATAGAGTGGTTCATAGAGAGGAATAAGCATAGGAGACCGTTTATCAGTGTAGGCAACTCGAATGGTATCGTTATCAATAAAACTAAATCCATTGCCATGAGGCAACAAAGCAATTCCCGCTGGCGTATAGCTTGAAAGCAATGCTTTACCAGCCTCCTGACTGACAGGGTCCCACTGCCAGAGCTCCACGTGGTGCACTGATTTTTGATATAACAATAATAACTTAAAACCATCTTGCTCAATATGTCCAACGGGATACAGATATTCATACGCAAGCATTGAGATATTACACGCGATAAGCAAAAATAGTAAGCATAGTTTCATTTCAATTTCCCTTTTCTTCAGTTATTGCTTTCTCAATAAGAAATAGTATAACATGCAAACAATAACATAGTATCACAGAGAAGGAGAGTTATATGACAACTCAAGACGTTCGTATTAAAATTAATCCAGCTATTCATCTTGATGGCATTCTAACGATACCAGACAATGCCAAAGCAATAGTGCTCTTTGCACATGGCAGTGGTAGCAGCAGATTCTCAACACGCAACACGTATGTGGCTACCGTTCTACAGCAAAGAGGAATTGGCACCTTGCTCTTTGATTTATTAACACAAGAAGAAGATAGAGTGTATGCTCAACGCTTTGATATCGCCTTACTTGCAGATCGCTTGGAACTTGCAACTGATTGGTTGCGTAAACAACAGACATATCAAAACTTGAAAATTGGTTATTTTGGCGCTAGCACAGGTTCTGCATCTGCATTGTACGCAGCAGCACGTTATCGCACAGAAATCTTTGCAGTAGTTTCTCGTGGTGGCAGGCCAGATCTTGCACAACCAATTTTACGTGATGTTGTCTCTCCAACGCTCCTTATTGTGGGTGGCAATGATACGCAAGTGATTGAACTCAATGAAATGGCATTTGAACTACTGACCTGTGAGAAGAAGTTATACATTGTGCCGGGAGCCACTCACTTATTTGAAGAGCCAGGAACACTCGAAGAAGCAGCACGAGCTGCTGCTGATTGGTTTATTGAATGGCTATAAATGACTGTCACATCACCGCTTGTCTCTCGATACATTTTCCCTTTGAGGAAAACACTCGAGATGAGCGGTTTGAAGCTGCTGCTGATTGGTTTATTGAGTGGCTATAGATGATGGCGCATTAAGGATATCAATCACTGTTTTAAGAATGAGATTCCCTTCTATTGCTTCTTCAATACATTGCAAAGCAACAGCTTGAGGGCCTTGAGTTCCTGGATACAGTTGCTGTGCAGGTTCCAATGCAGGTAACAGTTCTGGGAGCTTGCGCGTGCGATATGCAACAATCATGGGCGCCAAAGTGTTAATACAAAGTTGCCGTTTTAGCGGAGTATTTTTGGCAGCACACGCTGCTTTAAAACAAGCAAATGGACAATATTCCACCCAAGATGTAAGGACTTGGCTATCATGTTCTATGTGAGAAAATAATGCGCAAAACAATGGATGTGAATTAATATCTTCAGGCAAATAAGCAGCTATCTTCCTGCGAATATCCACTGGCAACCGAGCATTGTTCCGTTGTAATGAAAGCAAGAATGCCATTCTTCTGTCTCGACTTGCAGCTTTCTGGGCTAACGTTTTGTGTGGATTAAATTGGGCATGAGAAATAAATTGCATAATGAGTGTTTTCACAAATGGATTGGGAAATCCATGATGATCTAAATTATAGTAACGAATAATGTTATAGAGTGGCGTATGTTCGTTCACGATTTTTGCACTCGTATCTGCACCATTATCAAGAAGAAATACCATGGCAGCAGTTCGACCATGCCATACTGCAAAATGGAGTGGCGTCCAGCCTCCCGCATTGCGTCCATTTACCTCAGCACCCGTATACAATAACAGTTGCATAAAAAAAGTATTACCATAGGCGGTTGCCGTATGCAATGCGGTAGAGAAACTGTCATCCTCAGGATGTGCATTGCGCTGAGCTCCCAGCCAATGTATGAAATCTGGCAAAGCTTCCACTCGAATTGCTTCACTGAGACTTAGGTGTTTTGGTTGATAGTGATTGTCTATAAGTACTTGACGGGCACCTGCAATATTATGTTGGGCTACTGCAGCTTCAAATTGTTGGAGCACTTCGGTGCTGATGAGACGTTTTTTTAATACCGTGCCGCTATCAAGTGCCTCTTCCACCGAACGCTTTTTATGATGCAAATCCATGCCATATGCCATAATAGGCACTATCATTGCTACAATAACTACTCTTTTAATCATGACTATCCCTTCATGCGCTAGTACCCTACTTGGTAGTCTAGCACACGAAGGAATAATCGTACATACGTTGAGAATGCAAGCAGAAATTAATACCAACAAATAGGATTGAGCACATTTTGTAAGTAAGCATCCTGAGTTAAATCACATGCTTGCTTTTGAGCACTATTGAGGATACCAAGAACTTTAAGCAAAGTTTGAACTTCAGGAACGGTATGCCAACTATGCTTTTTCAAATCAGCCAAAACGGTATGCCAACTATGCTTTTTCAAATCAGCCAAACAAGCATCAAGGTACCTTGTTCTCATTGCCACTGCAGTTGTACAATGCGGAACTATAAGCGATGTAATGCCAGCTTGTTTGCATTCAATAGGCATATGTGAAAATATGCGAAAGACGACCTCCTGAGGTAATACTGCAGATACACTACCATTAGATACAGTTCTTTGATTTACAAGCAATAAAGCTTTCAGCGTTGCCAAAGCCGCTTGTCTAATAGGTTTAGTATAGTTAGTGCTTACCATCAAAGCAGCCATTATTCTTCTATCATTCAATCGAGCAGCTGCATGGAAAACCGTATTGTTGTTGATATCTTGATGGCTCATATTAATCCCATGAGCCCGCACTATCTCGATAATTTCAAGCGCGCGATCTTCAGTTTCTTGTGTATCATATTCCGGTGTATATAAAGGTCTATGTTGCAAACGCTCACAGAGTATATGTAAGGCGCTACCTTGATATATAACTTGTAAAGGCACATTGTTATGGAACGTCATGATAGGCGGTATTACTACAGCTCCCGCTTTCAGTAACATGCTCACTAAGCGAGGATTCAAACACTGCACAGGTGTAGCAATTGGCCTATGCCCTAAAAAAGCATCAATACTATTTACCTGTGCTCCTCTTGCAATCAAGCGATCTACAACTGCTTCATGGCCCATTGCAAGAGCACTAATCAGCGGAATCCATCCATTTTGGTCACGCGGATTTGTATGAGCGCGATGAGCAAACAAGAGATCAACAATGTTCAGATGGCCGCCACTTGCTGCATAATGCAAATAGGTGGTATCATCACACCCTTCTTCATCAAGTGGAGCACCAAAAAACAACCTAGTATTGGCACTCACACCTGCTTGCAGTAATTGAGCAGCTTTAGCTTCATCGCCATTTTTACACGCAAGCCATAATTCTTTGATTTGTTCTGCATTATCTTGATGAGCTGCCCGTTGCCGTTGACCCCGAGGAACCAAGGCATGATTCGGCTCCATGCAAAATAACTGCACTGAAGCCGTTATGAACGATAGAAACAGGAATATTTTTTTAATCATAGTTTTATAATTTCATAGAATCATGGCTAAAGATCGGTTACTGCTAAGTGTTTCCACGTCTTTGGATTAAGCATATTTTGCATTTCGGGGTCTTTGGTGAGCTCAGACGCTTGCTTGCCAAGTGGTGTTTTTATGGAAAGTGTACCATACAATAATGCTGCTTCTTCTTGTGATACTAAAGAAGGCAATAAAGGCCAACACTCGTCTAGAAAGCGTGTTCTTTGTTGGCGTCTTTCTTCTTTTGGCACAAATGTTTCTTCGAGCCCACTATATTTACAATCAATAGGCGAATGTGAAAAAATACGATGGTAAACTTCTCTGGGAAGCCGTAAATGCCCAAATCGATTATTTACACACAAAAACGCAAAGAGGCGTGCATATGCTTCTTTACGCTTGCCTTCATGCATAAGCGGTGCTATAAGAGCGCATACATAACGCTTAGTCTTAAGCTGTCCAAGATCATGGAAAACAGTGCCCTCATGCTCAAGATATGGGCTATGTAACTCACCATGTGTTCGCAATAATTCTATTATATCAAGTGCGCAAGTTTCCACATAGTCTGGGTTTTCAAGACCAAATGTCTTCTCAATTTTCTCACACTCTAGTGTCATTAACGCGTATCCTAAAGATTTGAACCGCAATTTGTTTAAAGATGCCTTAAGAACATCCCCTCCCCGCTCAATTAATTTTTTAACCATACGTGGCTGTAAACTGTTCACTGCAATATCAATGGGCCTACAATCATCCATTTGAATCATGGGCGTAACAATATCGGCTCCCTCATCAAGCAGTAGATCAAATACAGGACTTACTGCTTTTATTGCATACACTAAAGGGGTATTGCCAAAATAATCTCGTGCGTTTTTGTTTGCTCCGCGCAGAAGCAGAGTACGCGCAAAATCTACTTTACCTTCCTTTGCCGCCCAATGCAATAAAGTACATCGGTGGAATGCATATGATACTACGGGTTCTTTATTAGAAAACGGGTCAGCTCCCTGTAATACTGTATTTACATTAAATCCAGCATCCAGCAAAGTAGTTGCTTTTTGTATATCATCGTTTTGGCATGCCTCAAGCATTTGTTTAATAGTATGCGTGCTGTCCATTGCAGAAATCATATTTGTTATGTTCATTAAAATAAGAAGAAAGAAGCGACAATTTTTTATCAAGTTTATTCCTTTGGTGTTTGCCACGTTTTAGGATCAAGTAGTTTTTTCACATCTGGATCAGTTGCAATTTCTGCAGCTGTTTTCTGCTCATTGTTTACTCTTTGTAGCACACGCACTAGCTTACGTTGCGATATGCCGGTTCTATCTATGTTTATAAGAGCGCGCATTTGAGGCAAACACGCATCAAGAAACCGTTGTCTAAAAACTGATTTAGTAATGTAATGTGGGACAATTCTGTCTTCTAGCCCACCATATGTACACTCAATCGGCATATGTGAGAATATTCCATATACTACTTCTTCTGGCAAACTTGGCAAACCATGCTTAGATGCTACATGCGGTTTATTAATCCATAAGAAAGCAATAAGTCGCTGTTGGGCTTTTGTTTTAAGCGAAATGGAGTTTGCAGCTTCAGGAACTTTTCCATAGATAACGTTACGCAGCGTAGTAGCTATCGTGGTACACGATAAGCAGCTTCTGGTGCGCTGTGGCTTCTTTTGTGCAACTTGAGCAGTGGTAAGTGGCGCTAACAAGCTGCACAGTAAGCTCGGATCATCTGCTACCAGATGAAACGGTGTATTACCCTCTACATCTTGCACATCTAATTCAATGTCGGAATTTCTGAGTGATTCAATGATATCAAGGACATGATCTTTGGCGTGCGGCGGAGCAAGTTCACGTTTTGCAAGCGTATGTAATAATAAATGTAAAGTATTGCCGCCATCAGGATAGATATTATTAACATTTGCCCCTGCCTTAATAAGGCAATCGGCAAGTAACGCGTTGCAGGTTACCATGGTAATTCCAAGAGGCGTGCAACCCCTGAAAGATCTCTTTTCAATATCGGCACCCTTACGGATTAGTAAGTCAGCAACATCAGGTTTATTTGCCATAAGGGCAGCTGCAAGAGGAGAATAGCCCATACCATCATTTAGATCTATTAAGGCACAGCGGTCAAGTAATAATGTTACAATGCTACAATGGCCACAGGAGGCAGCACAGTGCAAGAAAGAACTTACAATACGTCTGGGCTGTGGGCCAGGTACAACAACAAAAAGTGTCTGGTTAGGATCAACTCGTTGGTTGAGTGCTTGCGTTGCTCTTTCTACATTACCTGACAAACACGCTTGATGCAGCATAGAGATTGGATGTGACTCCATACTCACTAACGATGCTGTGTAAAACGTTAGCATGATTAACAGGCATAGTTTTTTTGTCATTAATTATTTTTTCCAGGTCTCTGGGTCAAACAATTTCTTTACATTTTGATCGGTTGCAAGTTGCATTGGTGTCAGCCCGCGTACATTTGGCGTTTGAAGAGTTTGCAGTAACATATTGCGATCAACATCTACTAATACTCTATTAATAAGAACTATTTTATCTTCAAAAGAAAGAGAATATAGTTCTTCAATAAAGTTTGAAACATCTGCCCTTATACCATCTATCCGTGCGTAGGTACATTCAATAGGCATATATGAAAATATTCCATGTACGAGTTCCTTTGGTAATTCTAGCATTTTATCCTGCACGTTTGCAAGTCGTTTATTTACGCAAAGAAACGTAAAAAATCGCGCACGAGCATCAGCCTTTAATTGTGCTGACTCTGCAGGCAACAATAAACTCACCATAATATCATGATCTTTTGATGGAGCAGCCAAATGGAATGGTGTATCCAGTGCCCTATTTTGCAAAAATAAAGGTGCATTTTTTGTTTTGAGTAGGTGAATGATCCCACATGCACGCCTCATTTTTTCTTGAGGTGGCAAATCGACTCCTAAAAATCCCTGGCCTGCACTGCGTGCTACTTCATGCAAAGAACTATTGAGTGAAAGATCAGTATAAGCCGGTTTAGCCCCATGTTCTAATAATAGCACAACCGTTCTTGGTTGCACATGACATATTGCTTCAGCCAGTGGCGTATGCTGCTCATCATCGGGAGCATGTGCAGGGGCATATTTTAAAAGAAATGTTACCAAATCAGGATGGCGCACTGACCACAGCAAGAATGAAGAACCTTCATAGCCATATTCTACAAAGGGAGGGCCAAGAGGTTTATCTAATTGTACCCCCTTTTGATGCATAGTTTGTACAGTAGAGAGATCGCCTAATCTACATGCTTTTAAACAGGTTATTATATCTTGTGTAGTAGTTGTATCTTTTTTTGCTAAAGATTCCATGCACATGAGTTTGCATGAAGAAATACAAAGTAATAATGCGAAGGCTAATTGTTTCATAATGATGATTCTTTATTTTCTTTTGAGTCAGCAGGAGTAGTATCTTCTAACAAGTGAGTGATTTTTTCTTTACATGCTGCCATTCTATTTGAAGGATTGGTCATGCGTGCCATAAAACCATTTCTATTATTTTTTGCAATGCTATAAGCTGAACGGCCTTCTTTGTCTTGCAGTTTAAGAAGTTTTACTTGAGAAGCGTAGTGTGCACTACGTAATTGCTCTTCAGTAATATAGTTTGGAACTAATCGCTTGCATAGCCCAGGATATGCGGCAATAAGATCAGGCAGATATGAAAGTACTGTTAGTCTAAGGTCCAGTGGAATGTGATAGCGTCGCAGTATACACAATGTCGCAACTACTCGCTCACACTTTGCTCCGTTTGGGATACCATCAAGAAGTTGCTGCACTACTTCATAATGATTACCGGCTACTGCACAATGCATTGGCGATAGGCCTAATTTATTTTGCCACAACGGGCTTGCACCCCGCGCCAAGAGGTCACGGCACATTACAAGATTGCCATCACCCGCTGCCGCATGCAACACCGTGGTACCATCATCATCAACCGTTAAAAGCGCTGCGTCAAGAGCAGCTATATAATCTACTTTTGAAGGAACAACTTGCGCACCATTTTCAACCCTTGAGCGTTTTAATGGTGATGAGCGAAATTTCTCCATGGCATTAAGCGTGCCATGCGCGTTACTAAGAGTGAGGGAGATGACACATGAGAAAATCAGGTTAGTCATGCTTTTCATAAAAACCCCGCTTTTTTGAATAACTCAATTTTAAACATATATTCTTTAGCATACATTAATAATTCTATTTGTCAATACAGCAAGGGACTGTCACCCTGCTCTTACCAGTTTATCCCCAGGAGGCACTCCTGTCGATTTCCAGGCTGCTTGCCTTATGGGGTAGTAAAGAAAATGGGCCAAAAAAAACCATCGCATTGAAACAAGTTCAATGCGATGGAAAAAAGGAGAGTAGTAATGAAGCCTTAGTTAAAGTTGTCGAGATCCTGTATACTAGATACTTTGTCCTTCGACATGTTCACTATCAATTATGCCCTAAATTCTGCAAATGTCAATAAATTAAATTTATTTTTTTGTGAATCCTTGCACTAATTTCAACGAACAATTACAACTGTATACCTTATTTACCCTGATGTCAACAATTATATAGAAAAAGGCATATTTTTTTTCAATCTTCTTTTCAGAGAGAAAGACAGGCTATTTGAGCCCCCATCTGGCGCAATGTATCAGGAAGGTCCCCTGAACCTGTAGGGCTGGTCAGAATAAGCTGGCAATTCAGACTTTCAAGCATGGCAAGAAGCCGCTGTATACGGTCAGTATCAAAATCGGTCATAAAGTCATCCACAAGCAATATTGAGGGTCCCTTAAGGGCCACCAGCTCTTGAAGCTGGGCAATCTTGAGTAGCAGCACAATAAGCTTTTGTTGGCCCCGGGAAGCAAAGGCCTTTGATCCTTTTTCCTGAAAATGAATGGCTATGTCATCTAGATGGGCCCCAAAGAGTGACCTGCCGATCGCGCGCTCTTGCTCAAAGAGCATAGGCTTATTTTTTAAGAACTGCTCACAGGTCTGGGCATCCGCAATAAGACGCGGCTTATAGGTGAATGTAATGCGTACCGTTTCACTCACAAATTCACTGAGCAATCTATTGGTATGCATTTGGAGCACGTCAAGCTGCGTGCGCCGTATATCTTGAAGCTGCTGTGATTGCTGCCATAGCTGATGTGTCCACGTTTCATACAACTCTTGATTTATGTTTCCTTTATAAAGCAGTGCATTTCGGTTGGCAACAGTTTGCTTATATTTTCGCAGCAGTGTGCCATATTCAGGATCGGCAAGCGCAAGTGCTTGGTCAATAAAAGTACGCCTGAGCTCTGGCCCTTCATGGATTAATGCCAAATCATCGCTTGTGAGCGTGATAATGCGGTAGCGAGCAGTTAATTCTTTATATGTTTGAATTGCGCGCTGATCAATTTTTACAAGCCGCTTTTTTGCTGTTTGACTAAAACCTACTTGCAACTCATGCATTTGGCCTTGTGCTTTAAATTGAATATTAATAAAGAAGGTATCTTGCCCATGTGCAATAAGCTCACGGGGCAAATGAGTGCGGAATGAGCGCAAATAACAGCCATAATGCAATGCTTCAAGAATAGAAGTTTTGCCCGAGCCGTTATTGCCGCACAGCAAAACAATGGGTGCCTCAAGATGTAGAGTATACTCTTTGAAGCACCGTAGATTTTTAATAAGCAGATTGGTTATATGCACGAGCCCTACTGCGCATGTGCCGTTGGTGAAACCGGCATGACCAAATAGGTCACGTGGTACTGATCTTTATCCATTTCAAAAATAATAGGCCGTGACGGATTATTCAAATAACAAGTCACGTGGTCATCAGAAAATGTTTGTAGCCCATTAAGCAAATACGGGGAATAGAACCGAATATCAAGTTCTTGCCCGTTAAACAGCAATAAAGGCACATCTTCTTCCAATTTACCCACTTCTTTATTATGCATTGCCACATGAAGATTATTTTTGCCAAACCCAAAACTGGTTGCCAAAAACTGGCCTGAAAGCAAGCATGCAGAACGGCGTAAAGTTTTGACAAGGCGCGAGCGATCAAGCGTTGCTGGTGCAAAGCCCTCTTTATTCATAATAGATCGGTATTGAGGGAATTTGTCTGCAAGCAGTTTAGTAAAGAAATTAAATGATTCACCAGAGAATACCAACTGATTGCCACATACACCCAAAAAGACCACTTCTTGCTTTTCGGTTTCTGTTAATTTTTTCATTTCAAAAATCGCACGGCGTGGCAGGAGCCATACCCGCTCTTCACCTAGCGTGCACGCTGTGGTGGTTACTTGCGCCAAACAATGGCCATCAGTAGTTGTCATTTTGAGTTCTTGCGCATTAATTTCAATAAGCAACCCATTCAACGCAGGATTGGCATTATTTTGTGGGATTAAGAACGAAACCTTATCAAGCATGCCAAGGAGAAGCTGCGTATCAAGCTGCATAAGATTTTCAATCCGTTCAGGAAACGGAGGAAATTCATCGGCAGATTTAATGTTAAGCGATACGTTCACTGAACTTGCTTGTATGGTCAATTGACTTTCAGTCAGCGTAAAGGCAATATCACCCTCGAGCTCCTTGATAATGTCAAAAATACGTTTGCCATGCACTAAGAATGAGTGCGCTTCTTCCACATCGCTTGTAAGTAAGGGACAATGCACTTGTAAGCTAATTTCCAAATCAGTTGCTTTGAGCACTAATTCTTTATGCCCTACATGGAACAATATATTGGTAGTTGCGTCTAGTGTTGTACGCTTTGAACAAATCGGTTGCATTGATGCCAGCAGTGAAAGCACGGCTTTTTGCTCAACAGAAAAGGTATGTGCCATTATGACATCCTTGTGAATAATTTACGTTAATTTCTTTATAAGTTAATACATATTAGTATACAAATCCTTATTTACATTGGCAATTATAGTTATGCGCTCGCAAGCTATTGCCTGATCAGCGCTTTTTTTGCATACTGATGCTAATGAGATTATAGTGAAATCTATAGAGGAGAATATCTATGTACGCGCGAACCTTTCTTGCTTCAATAAGTTTAATCATAGCACTCTCCAGTGGAGCAAGAATATATGCCATGGATGAAGAAAGCTTTTCTCGTGGGCTTATTAAACGTGTGCTCACCACAAAAGCTGCCGTAGTACTTGGCTATTGTCTTAATGAATCAAGAGTACCTCCTGAAATTAAAATACCTCTATTTACAGCATTGTTTATGGTAGGAACCTATGGCCTAGAGTGGGATAGGCGTCCTCTACTTACCACCACAACGTCACAACTGTTACAACTTGTGCATTCGGGCACTGCGCTCACGAGCACCGCATACCTTTTGGGACGGCTCAACCTTCCTCGCGAATCAAAGGCTCGTATCTATTCGGCATTATGTGGTATTACTCTCTGGCGATTATGTAAACAAAACGCAGGCAACTCTTATGACTATTAAATTCGCACTCTTTTTTTGCATGATCTTATGTTCAACGCAATCTCTTCTGTGTATGAAAAAGCGCACACGAACAACATCTGGTCAAAAAGAAGAACAAATAAAAAAATCAGAAAAAAAGCGCTCAACCACAACAACACCAATCAGATATAGTCAAGCAGTTGCCCGCATGGCCACAAGAACTGTTCCCCTGGAACTCTCTCTTCATCACGTGGAATCTATGGATCCAAAAAAATTAAAAATGTACCTTGCAGCGGGCGCAGACGTGCATGAAGTGGTAAATGGAGAAACGCCGTTACATAAATTTGTTCGTGCAAGAAATAATGATGGCATACAGAAGCTATTGTTATATGGCGCGTCAATTGCTGTAGCTAATGGGGACGGCGATTCTTCTCTCCATCTATCAGCGCGAACGCTACCAGATATTGCAAGATTGTTACTCACCAGTCCGCAAGGAAGCCCAAGCCAGGTCACCCAAGAAATAGAAGTTTGGAAAAAGAGTCTTATCTGTTTTTCTTGTGTACTCAAGCGGCTTGGCGTCCCTAGAGATGTACGATTAATAATATGCAAACAAATGACACCCGAACCACATCAATTAATAAAATGGGTTCCTTTGCATGAGATGCCATTTTATTTGAACTTTTATTCAGAGCAAGAGAAGAGGCGTGTCCTTGATCTACTTGTCAAGCGGCATGTTGTTGACATATTCCAAGCATTGCGCACACAAAATAGAAATTATCAAACACCTTTTCAAGTAGCACTCTCTTATGTAGGCCGTATGGGCATCTTTTTTCCACCCGTGCATATTCTTGATAGAAACAATAGCGGCAGATTGCAACCTGAAATGCGTGCAAATTATGCCGAGCTATTAGGTTTGCCATAGAGCAAATTCATTTTTTCATCAACAAGTTTTTTAAGAGATATTGTTTACCGCATGGAAGCGTAGAATGACTTTGCTCATCCCCCTTATGCATGGCATTCTTTTGCAGCACAGACATTAGCATCTTAGGTGGATAAACATGAGAGCACAAAGCTGCTAGTACCCCTTTTTCATATTAACGAAGAATATCATGGATGCCATCCCACCCCGCTTTATGATCACCTTGCAAATAACTCCAAACCTGCTTTGTTTGTACTTCGTTCATTGCACGTAAACGATCAAATAGTGAAATATCCCATACACGTATTGTATTATCCCTAGAGCCTGAAACTATCTTGCTCCCATCTGGTGTTACACAGACTGAGTTAACATAATCTGTATGGCCTTTGAGCTCTGCAAGCTGCTTGCCACTTTTAATATCCCATATACGTATTGTATTATCACCAGATCCTGAAACTATCTTACTCCCATCTGGTGTTACACAGACTGAGTAAACCACATCTGTATCTCTAAGCACAACTGGTCGCTCATTCAAGTTTTTCATTTCCCATACACGTATTGTGAAATCCTCTCCGCCTGAAACTATCCTGCTACCATCTGGTGTTACACAGACTGAAAGAACTTTACCTCTATGGCCTGTAAGCACCACTGGTGGCTCATTGAGATTATTCATATTCCATACAAGTATACTTCCATATACACCGCCTGAAACTATCTTGCTACCATCTGGTGTTACACAGACTGAGAAAACTGAATTTGTATGGCCTGTAGGCACAACTGATGGCTTATTGAGATTATTCATATTCCATACAAGTATTCTTCCATACTCATCGCCTGAAACTATCTTGCTACCATCTGGTGTTACACAGACTGAGGAAACCGAACCTATATGATCTTTGAGCTCTGCAAGCTGCTTGCTACTTGTGATATCCCATACACGTATTGTTTGATCATCAGAGCCTGCAACTATCTTTCTGCCATCTGGTGTTATATAGACTGACCTAACCGAATAAAACGTATGGCCTTTGAGCTCTGCAAGCTGATTGCCGCTCTTGATATCCCATATACGTATTGTAGCATCCCCAGAGCCTGAAACTATCTTGCTCCCGTCAGGTGTTACACAGACTGAGTAAACCGCCCCTCTATGGCCTTTGAGCTCAGCAAGCTGCTTAATCTGCCATTTCCCCAAAATACGTGAAATCTGCTCAAAAATAATGGAATTACGAATGTCTTTTGGCAAAGTAGCAATTTGCTCAGGAGTAATCTTTTTAATATCTACCTGCTTGGCTACATCCATTGATAAACGCAAAAGATCAGGAATATCCAAATAATTGGCTGCTGCAATAACTCCCACAAGATCATCACCATTAAGCAAGTTTAATGCTGCGGTAATTTCATCTTCAGCTTTTTTGGCAGCCGCTTCTGATTTTTGGTCCTTTGGAATTTTATTTACAATTATCTCTAAACGCCCCAATTGTTCTTGTATTTTCTCCCATATAGGCCCTGGAACACTGGGCAATGGTATTGGATTATCAATCCCAGCATCCTCAATCAAATTCTTAATGGTCTTAGAAAGCTTGGCAAGCTTTACATCTATCTTAAAGTCTTTGCCCTCATGCGGTTGAATGGTTACGCGTTCCATGCACATTGCAGCTGATACTGAAAACAGCATTAGCATTACTAATAATTTCTTAAACATCATTAACTCTCCTAACAATTACATATCTGCTGCTATTTACAACATAGCAATTATGGATTAATTATGTAAAGAAAAATGATTATATACATTGTGCTACAAAGAAAAAATCAATATTCAACCTGAAAAGTGGCTCAAGGAAACTAATTTTTCGCAAGCAGATTTTTTAAGATATATTGTTTACCAAATTTAAGCATAAGCAACTGTTTATCTTGTACTTGATGAGCAGCTTTGCGCCACTCTTCTTGCAACCTTGTAATGCATTCTTCTGGAACATCATTGCAATAAGGGAGCGTGCAGCAATGCATAGGGATAAAAAGCCGTGCACCTAAACGCTGAAAAGCATCCACCGCTTCTTGTTGATCAATATGTGCAGGCTGCTGTAATTCACGCATGGTATAAGGGGCAATAGGAAGTAATGCCACATCAATTTTGTGCTGCTTTGCAATCTCCTGAAAATGCGCCGCATCACCCGTATCACCACCATGATAAATAGCATGTTCTTCTGTAGTGAATAACCAACTTCCCCACCAGGCACCATTATCACCATCATGTGCTGCAGGTAAAAAGGTACAATCAATTTTGCCTGCCCCTTTTTTAAGTTCAACTGAATCACCCCACCGGCAAGGTACTACTGCCTGAAATCCTAATTGTTCAAAACATGCTTGATCTCCTTCAGGCACTAAGGCAATAGGATTATCGCGATGCTGGAAAAACCGTAAGGCTTCAAGATCACAATGATCAACATGGTTGTGAGAAAGAGCTATAAAAGTGAGCGGTGGCACTTCTTCTTTTTTTAATGCAGCAGGCACCAAACGTTTATAGAGTGTAAAAATTCCCCACGTATAATCTCCCCAAAAAGGATCAATTAAACCACATATGCCTTGCGCTTGTAGCAAAAACGTTGCATGGCCAATCCACGTTAGCATGCAATCACTTGATTCTGCCATCGGCAAGTCTTTTTCAATCCACTCTTGCGGCACTGAAGGTTCATTGCCTTTAAAAATGCGCGGCACAGTTTTTATTAATGTTTTAACATCCGTAAGCCGCGAGCCTCGCTTGAGTGCAGCTCGATCAAAAAGAGCTTGCCAATGCTCGCGGCCATTGCTATTTTGTGAATAGGTTACAAGATCATGCGCATCCATTGCTTGAGCAGAGTTCATGCTCATGCATATAAGAATACATACAAGTATAAACATAATTACATACTACCCTTACATTCATCTTTTTCTGTAGGTTTAGCAATATTTTGTGCTTCAAGCATACGCCGCAACGGAATTTTGCCTTGCTTATCTTTAATGGTTGTATCAGCACCTTCATCCATTAGTGCTAATGCCGCAGCACTATTATTCAAGGTAACAGCATCATGCAATGGGGTTTGACCTTCAAAATCTAAGCTATCAACCGCGGCCTTTTCAGCAAGTAATAGTCTAATGATAGACTGCACACCACCTTTTGTCTTTGTATGTCTGACAGCATAATGAAGTACGCCAGCTCCTTTTAAGTCTGTAGCAGTAATGCACGCTTTTGCAGCAAGTAGTGGCCTGACTAAATGAAGCTGTGCATGCTCTGCTGCAACATGCATAACTCCTGCACCATCTCGATTTATCGCATCAATTGAAGCTTTTGCATCCAAAAGTTTTTTAATGACTAACTCACTGCCACCTGCAGCAGCATAATGGAGAACTCCTGCACCATTGCTATCTGTCGCTTCAATTGAAGCGTTTCTACCAAGAAGCAATTGCACCGCATCTAATTTGCCCGCTTGAGCTGCATAATGTAATGCTTCAGCGCCACTCTCACTTTTGCCACAAACTGACATACTGATAATAAGCACGTCAAGCACTGCACTATTGCCTGCCATTGCGGCAACATGTGCCAGGTTGCGTCCCTCACGATCTTTGAGCGTAAGGACAGCACCTTTGCCAAGAAGTACGTCTAACTGCTCTTTAGTCCCCTGGCGCGCAACAGCAAACAGTAAAGATTGTAGAGACTTTTGTGGATTGGCCTTACGTCCATAGCCACTTGACCAATCATCATCATAGGTTTGATAACAAGCAGGATCCGCGCCAAGTCGAATGTATTCTATCGCTCTTGCAAAATCATTACTTGTAGTTTGCAAAGCTTGATCAAGTTGCGCTTGTGTATATTTAGGTGCTGGTACTGGCTTTTTCATAGCAACTACCATTTGTGGTAATAAAATACAGCTCAGTACTGCTAGCATTATATTCTTTTTCATGACAATTCTCCTTGCAAGTAACTTTTGTTATACAATTATTATATTCTTGTTTCTTATTTAAAGTAAACGCTTAAGACCGTGGATGTTTTTTATCATACATTTGACGCAAGAAATCAATTTCCACATGCGTATAGATTTGCACTGTGTTCACATTCTCATGCCCAAGCCACAATTGGAGCGATCGCAAGTCAGCACCCTTCTTAAGAAGATGTGTGGCAAGTGAGTGGCGCAATTGGTGTGGCGATACTGCCCGTTTAATTCCTGCTGTTTCACAAAGTTTTTTTACAATACCCCAACATGCTTGGCGCGTAATATGTTTAATGTTATCCGCATACAGAATCGGAAATAAATAAGATACTGGATTGCCCGCATTGTATTTAACACAAAATTGTTTGTGAGGACCCTCTAAATACACGCGTATCTGTTGCCAAGTCCCTTGCGGCAGTGGCACCATTCGTTGTTTATTACCTTTACCTTCAATTGCAATAAATCCGGTATCTTGGTGAAGTTGTGTAATGGTAATGGCAATAAGTTCACTAATGCGCATGCCAGAAGCATAGAGCATATGGAGTAATAATCTATTGCGCTCGCCAATGGCAGAGGTATCAGCACCGGCCACCATCAATAAGTTTTTCACTTCTTGCTCAGATAAAAATTTAGGTAACGTTTTAGTGATCCGCGGCGAAATCAGTTCTTGTGCAATATCCAGCCATCCTTCTTTTTGATGTGCATAGTGATAAAAAACTTTAAGAGATGAAATTTTACGTGCCATACTACGTGCACTTAACTTTTCTTGTTTGAGCAATTTTAAATACCCTTTAAGCTCTTGAACGGTTGCATCGTTGAGTTGCACTTTCTTGCGCGTTAAAAAATCAAGGTATTGCTGCAAGTCTTGCTTATATGCTTGAAAGGTATTACGTGCCACCCGCTTTTGGGTGAGCAAGTAGGCTTCAAAGGCAGTTACTATGGTATGCATGGGCAGTATTCCTTTACAGGTTAAATGACAGTACTCCACTCCTGTTTTTACGCTAATGGCAAGATAAGTCAAGCGCGGGTTTGGATATATTCTATTTGACATATTATATAGAATACGGTATAATTACATAATGCACTTACAGGCTATTAATTACCAGGAGTAACATGATCATGAATTTATATGTAAACACTTTTTTACTATCACTGATGACATTGGTCTGCGTAAATACGCAAGGCATGTTTTTGCCGCAGCCTGATCTACAGATTACCGTGCGGTATCATCAGCCTGCCGGTATCAGTGCTCATTATTTTTCTTTGCCAGCTCACAGTACCGTGGGAGACTTGCAACAAGCTATTGCTCGCAAATTTAATTATAACGTTGCCAATATGAAGCTCTTTGCAAGTAAAGCTCATCTAGAACACGGTCAACTAACAGAGGTGACGAGGGTATTAGGTCCTGAGCGTCTTCTATCTAATGATAAAGAATTTGGCATTCCCAGAGTAAGAACAGTCACTGGAAAAAATACACTTGTAGAATACATAGTGGGATACTGTCCTCCGTGCTACGATCTTGTATGTTTATCTGATTTTGCGCATCCTAATAGGCTGCCTGAAGCATTGAGTGTATTGTTTAGAGACACTGTTGTTATTAAACAATCACGTACCTCTCAAATAATTCACCACAGACTAGAAATGTCCCAAAAAACGCATGACAGCGATGCTGGCAATACTTTCGATTAAGCAAAGTGCCTACAATTTCCAATAATATGACTGCCAAGCAGTAGCGACAGCAAATGGAAATAAATAAACTATTGCTTCTTATGGAGCAACACAAGTAGAGTAAGAGTAGCATATGTGAACACCAAAAAAAGGAGCTGGCTCTCTATGTGTATTTCAGCAACAAGTAGTTTTGTGGTAGCCTCGCTGTTATCTGTTGCGGGAGTGGCAGCTTATACACATGCTTCTAAATCAAAACAAATTCCATTAACGTTGATTCCTTTTGGCTTTGCACTGCAGCAAGCAGCCGAAGGCGTTGTGTGGTTAACACTTGATCAGCCTGAAACAAAGATGCACATGATAGCCATGTATATCTATTTAAGTTTTGCATTTGTTATTTGGCCATTATGGATGCCTTTTGCAGTAAGAGTGTATGAAGATAATCACACTCGCAAAATGCTCCTTTCTCTGTGCCAATTGCTCGGACTGTTGTTTGCTATTACCGCAGCATTTTTACTGTGGGCAACTCCCGTTTCTGTTTCAGTGAGTGAAGGTCATTTGGCATATCACATTAAAAACAAATTTTTTGGTCCGGACAGCAGCATAGCCTGGTATCTTATTCCGGTAGTATTACCCTTCTTTTTATCAGCTAATCCTATTTTTAATATGGCAGTGAGTACCTTAGCAATTATTTCACTTGCTGCAACGTATCTCATTACTCCTTCAGCCCTCATTTCAATGTGGTGTTTCATTGCCGCAGTAATTAGTCTTTCAGTATTAGGAGTTGTATGGAGGGACAATGCCTCCAGATCATAATATGCAACATGATGCAACCACAGGCTACTCATTCAAAGACTATCTACCTCTTATAGGCATGTTTATCTTAGTAATAATATGTACCGTTGCTCGGCGCTTTTGGCTACATGATTGGCACAGCATGGAAATCATGCAAGATGGTATGGGTTTCTTTTTTATCTTGTTTGGCACTCTTAAAGTATATAATTGGCATGGCTTTGTAGAAGCGTATCGCTCATATGATATTCTTGCAAAGCAAAGTATAACGTATGCTTACGTCTATCCCATTATTGAGCTTATGCTTGGCACTGCCTATCTTGCACGGT
Source organism: Candidatus Babeliales bacterium (assembly GCA_963716425.1). Lineage (GTDB taxonomy): Bacteria > Babelota > Babeliae > Babelales > JBFXEV01 > JBFXEV01. The sequence goes on along the minus strand of OY970310.1, from coordinate 1,653,188 downwards.
GGAATCCCCCGGTAACCAATATGCTTACTTTGATTCTCATGCTCATCGGTGCTCTGGGAGTGGCTCAAGCAATGCTCAACAAACAAACTATAGAATGTGCATGTCTTGGTGATCTATTTAGAATACCGCTAACATGGATCTCGCTTGTAGAAGATCTTTTAATGGCTCTTATGGCGCTTGCACTTCTTCTACATTAAATGCTCATAGGTCATTCGTTTGAGCAGTTCACGTGCAGCTTTTTGAGCAGTAACCTCTATAAATAATGCAAGCTTAATGAGCACTTCACGCACGTCTTTTTTGCTTGTGAATATATATGATTCTTCAGAAAGTATATTTTGCCATAATTCAAGTTCTACTACTATATTTTCTAATGAAATAAGCGCATTGCGCGCAATTTCTTCTTGTATATGCTCATGTGGTTTGGTAAATAGTGCATTATAGGCAATTTTGATACTATTAATCATACTATCGTTATCAAAAAGGATAATGACAAAAGCTTTGGTAAGCAGTGCATCGCCACGTGCATTTTGAGCAACGAATTGTTTTGCTTCATCAAGAAAGCGGTACCACTCCTGCGTTTGCAATGGCTTAACAAACAAATCTTCTTTTCCAAAGACCAGATTATGATTACTGACAAGACCCATTAAGATGACATCTTTTGTTTGAGCAGCATATAGACTGCCTGTCGCACACAAAATAATTGCTAATTTGACGGGAAAGCTCATTATAGTCCTTACCTCAAATATCCTTATGGTTTTTAACCAGCTCATGTACATCTCTTGTGAGCCCATGAATCTCTTGAGTCAACTTATGGATTTCTTCAGTAAGTTGATTATTAACACTAATAAGCTTAAGTGAGTTTTCATTCACTTCATAATCATGCTCTGCTTGAATGCGATCTCGTGCCGATTGGCGGTTTTGGCTCATCATAATAATAGGAGCAGCGTAAGCTGCTTGTGTGGAAAAAACAAGATTCAACAACACAAATGGATATACGTCCCATTGATAGACTAAGGCGGTTACGTTAAGTACCATCCAAAGAGCTACAATAACTGTTTGAATAATAATAAATTTCCACGAACCCATATACCCAGCAATTTGATCGGCAAACCTGCCACCCAGATTATGATGATGTTCTTTTAGATGGCGCTGATGCCAGTTATGCGTGTGCTTCTGCATACTTCTCCTTTTTTAGAACAAAAGTATATCCTAGTACGATTTTGCAACTAAAATATCGGTCTCGCTCTTAGCATCACAATTAAAGCATTGAGCAAACGTCTTATGATCAAGTAAGCATCTAATGCTTGCTTGGTGTTCTTTAAGTTTCTTCTCGCATTCTTTATTACCACACCAACCAGTTTGCCAGAATCCACCAGTATCTGAAAGAGTTTTACTAAATTCAGATAACTTAGCCCCTTTATGCCACATTGCCTTCATGCGTTCGTGTGCACGCTCATATAACACATGCTGAATTTCAGTAAGCCGCTCTTTAACATAGGTGTTTATGTTTGCAAAATGAACAGCTTCTTTTTTAAGGCCTAATCGATCCGCAACTTGTCCAGAACCAGTCGCCACATCACGCGGGCCAACTTCAATACGCATTGGCACGCCCTTGAGTTCATATTCATAAAACTTGGTGCCTGGCGAGCGCTGATCGTCATCATCCAGTTTTACACGAATACCATCAGCTGCAAGTGTTTCCTTTAATTTGGTGGTAGCTTCTAAAATTTCTTTAATATCGGCACCTTTTATAAAGATAGGAATAATCACCACTTGAATAGGCGCTATCTTTGGAGGAATAACCAACCCTTTTTGATCACCATGCATCATAATAGCAGCTCCCACCACTCGTGTGGTAAAGCCCCAGCTGGTCAGATGAGGAAATGCCATGTTGCCGTTCCTATCTTGAAACTTCATATCAAATGCTTTTGCAAAGTTCTGGGAAATCACGTGCGAAGTGCACATTTGGAGTGCCTTGCCATCTGGCATAAGTGCTTCTATGGTACGGGTACTCTCTGCTCCTGCAAATTTTTCACTTTCTGATTTATATCCTTTTACGGCTGGAACGGCCAAATAGTTCGCTATAGTATCAAAATACTCATTGAGCATAGTGTCAGCTTCTTGATCTGCTTGCTCTGCCGTTTCATGAGCGGTATGACCTTCTTGCCAATAAAATTCGGTAGTACGCAAAAAAGGACGCGTACGCAATTCCCAACGGACAACGTTTGCCCATTGGTTTATTTTCATAGGCAGGTCACGCCAGGACTTAATCCATTTGGCAAACATAAAATGAATAATGGTTTCTGAAGTGGGACGAACAACCAAAGGTTCATCAAGTACTTTGCCACCCGCATGCGTTACAATGGCAAGCTCGGGAGCAAATCCTTCAACGTGCTGTGCTTCTCTTTGGAAAAATGAGAGAGGAATAAAAAGAGGAAAAGCAGCATTTTCAGTACCGTTTTGTTTTATTTTAGCATCAAGGACCATTTTTATATTATCCCAAATGGCATAGCCGTATGGTCTAATAACCATGGTGCCTCGCACTGGACCTAAGTCAACAAGCTCAGCTTTGTAGACTACATCATTGTACCAATCAGCAAAATGGGTGGAGATATCAGGTAATGTCTTGCTCATAGCGTTTTACTTACAGTAAACTTAAATTAATCAGGTAACTCTTTAACAGGTTCATTATACTGCAAAAATTATGATAGGTAAAAAATTGATGTAATTTATTTTAAAGACCTTTAAAGACTATACCAATAAAAAAAGGGGGAGAGTTCATGAGGAGGTTATATGTTGCCCTGCCCTTGCTGATTGCAGTGCGGGCAGAAGTACTAGAAGCAATACCATCACCAGCTTGTTTTTCGTTGTATAAACACAATAAAAAACAGGATGATATAGTATATCTTTTTGCCCATGGTTTGCGATCATCGCAAGAGCAAGGCCTTAAACTATTTTCTAATCATTATAATAAACATACATGGATAATACAGCAGCCATTTATATTATTTGATTTTCCTGATGCGCATCGAAAAAAAGGATATTGCAGGGATGAGTATGTTAATTTGGGCCAGGAAGAAGATATATTGCGCATAAACCAAGCTTATGAATACGCCTATAAAAAAATGCCAGATGCCGAAGGGTTTGTGTTAACAGGCATTTCTCGGGGTGCTGCAACGTGTATCAATTTTGTAGCAACGCATCAACCTGAAAATATTAAAGCTCTGGTAGTTGAATCTCCCTTTGATACGATCAGAAGCGTAGTTGATCATTTATTAAAACGTTTCAAACTGCATTGGATGCCATTCTCCAGCGATATGGGCATGATGCTTGCAGAAACAAAATTTGAATGTCTTGATACGCAAGGTATTTTACCTCTCAACCTTATTACCCATATTCCCTCCACTATCCCCATCCTTATTATAGGTTCGCACTCTGATGATGTAGTCCCTATTTCAAGCATTAGAAAGTTGTACTCTGCACTCAGAAGAACGGGTCATCAGCATGTATATTTATTAGAACTTACCATGGGACGACATGGGCGCCTTGTTCAAGGAGCTCAAGGCATGATCTATGCTTCTTGCGTACACGCATTTTACCACCGCTATGGACTACCGCATAATAGCGATTTGATTGAGCAAGGTTTTCAAATATTGGCCGAATGTCAACCAGAAATAAAGGGTCTTGCATAATAGTTGGAAACGGTTTACGCTCGTACATAAGAACTCATGAACGGAGAGGGTACATGAATAGCAAGATGAAGCAACTCATAGTTATAAGTTTATTGTGGAGCGTACATACACTTTCAAGTATGGATGCTTTGTGGATTGATGAAGAAGACCAAGTATCCATCAGTACATTCACCAGCGCTGTGCACCAAAGATATTATTTTATTGCTCGTTTGGAGCCAGTTCATAACTTAATAAAAGCCTTACATTGTTCTTGTGTCATAACAATCAATGACTTTGAAACCCTCGTCCATATGGCGCCTCAACATCCCAAAATCAAACATTGTATTGCTTCATTACAACAAGATCTCACGTGTGATCCTCTTCTTGCGCTTTGGCATGAAGTAACTTCGTATAAATACCTTACTGATGATCAATTTGCCAAAGAATATACCACCCTTGTTGCCTTGGTCGCACATCAATTAGTGATGCTCATGCATGATCAATTATCACCGGCAGATCAAAAGATACTTTCCTCACTTTGCACGCGAGCCCCTAAAAAAGAGGTAAGTTCAACAGATGTCTCATTCCGTTATTACCTGCTCAAAAGGCTTAAGAAGGTGCATGCTCTTTTAAAGCAAAGTGCACATATACCATGCTCATATACTATTATTGCATATCTGCCGGAATGCACAGATAAAAAGGTACTACAATGTGCTCATGATATTGAAACATGCCATTCACTAGAGCCATTGTTACAAATACTGCGAGAGATTGAACAATTTCAATCAATTGAAAATGTATCATTTATTCATGAGTTGCTACAGTTAATTCTTGTTACAGAACAGCATATGCTGGCCCCCTTCTATTTGCCTAGAAAGAGAGAGCTATGCGCCCACTATCAACATGATGTTCACGGCTTATCTCTTGAAGAAATGTTAAAGTCAATTGATATATTAACAGCGCATATTGAACCTCGTGCATTCGGACACACGAACCACGATACGTCACTGCCGATGCTGCAAACTTTAGTAGCAATTGTGTGCAGTGGGCTTGCAGCATGGTATGCCTTACATTAATTAAGGAGTATAGCATGAAACGAATATGGATACTTCTTGTATGTGTAGGATGGATAGTACCAGATAACTTGAGAGCTACACATGAGACTGTGCAACAACTTCTTCAAGAAGAACATGGTCTTGATGGTAGTCAATTTTGTAATTATGTTTACCGTCGTTACTATTTTGTAAAACGGCTGCATAATACCATGCTTCTGTTTTTGGACGTTGAAGATCGCATCAAAAAAAAGAGTTATAAAAACAAACAGCTTGAGTGTTTATTTAACTTCACCGAATGTAACACCTTCCGTGATATGCGTATTCAACGTTCCATTGATATCATGAAACAAAAGCGTAGCTTAAAGCCGCTTTTTATGATCTGGGATGATTTTACGGGATATAAATCAATAAAAGATCAAATATTTGTAGAAGAATTTACCAAAGAAGTATTTATCATCTCACGTAATATGCTCATCACATTGGCGGCACACGACGAATTTGTTGTAGCGCCGCCAGTCCGCTTGAATGCATCTGTTGAGCAACTTCTCAATGACATAGATACTATGACTCAGATGCTCTATGCCCTCTACCATCAGGGCACAGTCGCAAAAATGCATGCCAAAGATCGCGCGGTAGATTTGCATACCTTTGCCCATATTGATGACGTTATGATGCGCTTCTATATCATTAAACGGTTAAAAGATGCATGCACGCAACTTGGATTGCATGAATATCATATGCCACTACATAAACAGAGAAATGCTGTAAACTGGCATCACCCACGCATCATTTCTTCCATACATGTAATCGAACAATCAGGATCTTTAGAACCTCTCATTGAGCTCTGGGATGATGTGCTCCAGTATAAATTTGTGCAAGATGACTTATTTATGCATGAGTTTGCACAACTGGTGCTCGTTACCTACACTGATCTACTCACCTATTATAATGAACAACAACAAACACCTCACAAAGATGCAATTTCAGCCGCGCTAGAGCTCTATCAGCTCATTGATAAACTACCGCTCAATGAAATACTTGATATCATAGATATTATTACCCACGACCTGCCCCCGTTGCTTGAAAAATATGAATTTGATTCTGATCTTTCATGGCAAGTATGGCTGCATAAATATTGGTGGGCACCACCGTTTATTATTGCAACAATTGCAATCCATATACTGATGAACTGGGAAAGTAAAAATATACTTGCCCATGCTCAAACACCGGCAGCCCCACCACCTTCTACATCTCATATGGTACCCAGCACTTCCTCTAAAACAGCAAAAAAGGATATGACATGGTTCATGCAAAATATGTTTATTCCGTAATATTCGTTCTCGCATCCTGCCTACATCCAACAGCACTTGCTGAGTATGATTATGATGTAGTAGTAATCGGAGCGGGAGCTTCTGGTCTTGTTGCAGCCCTTGCAGCAGCAGAGAAAGTAGAACGCGTTGCCATCGTAGAAAAGGAAGATAAAATCGGCGGAAGCCATACTTGGACAGGGGATATACCATCCAAAACACTCATCAGTCTTGCCAACATGTCCCATGATATTATCACCGCAAATAAATTTGGACTCTGTGATACACGTAATGTAAATGTAAACATGTCACACGTTCTGCCCTATATCAGAAGCGTATGCCAGAAAGTATATGATATTCATTCTCCCGAATTTTTTATTTGTAGTGAAATAAAGGTTATTCATGGTACTGCTCGATTTGTTGATAGTCATGCCATCTTGATTGATGACAAAGATTTGATTACCTCTGAAAAATATATTATTGCCACCGGTTCAACGCCAAAAATACCCCCTGTAGTTGGCATCGAATCAATACGATACATGACAGCAGATACCTTTTTTAGTTACGATGAACTACCACATTCTATGATTATCATTGGCGCAGGGCCACTGGGTACCGAGCTTGCTGCAGCGCTTAACAGGCTGGGAGTAAAAGTGACGCTTATTATGAAGTACGGAGTTATTTTGCCTACCTTTGATTTTGAACTGGTTGAGCTCCTTATGGCCATCCTAAGCGATGAAGGTGTCACCATTAGATGCAATGTTGAAGCACGCGCAGTAGAAACCCAAGAAGATGGCACCATTCTCTTACATTGTATGAATAAAAATGGAGTAACTGAATCATATAGCGCCGATACCCTATTTCTTGCAACCAATCGTAGGGCCAGAATGCTTGATCTAAATCTAGAACAAATTGGCGTGCATACAACCAATCGCGGTATTATGGTGAACTCACATATGCAAACCAGCATTGATTCCATTTTTGCCTGTGGGGACGTAGTAGGCCATTACGTATTAAGCAGAGTCGCCTATTATCAAGCACGCGTTGCCGCACATAATGCAACCTGCGCATGGTGGCAGCTAGGCAGAAAGGCAGTATATTCAGATGTTGCCAAAGTAGCATTTACTCAGCCAATGATAGCATCAATTGGGTTAACTGAGCAAGCAGCACGCAAACAATTTGGTAACGCTATTATTATCCATCGTATTGACTACAACTATTTGTCTAAAGCATTAATTGACAATAAACCAACAGGTATTGCCAAATTTATTTATACGACAAATGGAATCCTTATAGGGGCTCATATTCTTGGTGAACAAGCAGGTCAGCTTATTGATTTGCTGCAAGTAGGTAAAAGGCTTGATATGCAATTAATTTCTTTTTCATCCCACGTATACACAAGCCCAAGTTATATTGATATGTTGTGGCTCGCCCTTGAAAAATACCGCACTGACTTTCCAGCAGCTACGATTGCCTGCAGGTTATGCAACACCGTATCCAGTTGGTTTACTCATTGAGGTTATCGAAAATAACTCTTGCTATTTTATGGACTATTATGCTGATATAGAACTATAAAGACCTAAAGCATAGTAAACATGAAAGGAGGTATCGAGAATCAATAGATTGCATCGTCTTTATATATAGCCAATTACACTGCTTTTTCTAAAGGAGAAAAAAATGATCAAGAAAATAATACTCATTTCAGGACTATTTATAGTTTGTACCATGCATGGCAAAAGTGCCCAAACTGACGTGCTTGCGACGCCAACTTGGATTACTACCACTACCTTCGTTCAAACATCAACCTTCGATATTTGCGGCACCCATACACTCTGCACAGGAACAGATTTTACACACACAGGAAGTCTCTGTGGTTTTGGTCAGGCCATTAACGATGAACTTTGTAGTTTCTTAAATGTATTAACTGCTGATCGGCACATATTCCAAGAATGGAATATGAAGTTAAGCATGCTTGCAGGATCATTTGATGTAAACGCTCAGCAGCATACGAGTGCTATTAATCAAGTACGATTAGCTATTGGCAAATTACAGCAAATGCTTACAGACCAAATAAATCAAGGGCAAAATTGCCAAGCAACAGTTGTTGCAGTGACTACTCAATTACAAGAATTACAGCAACAAACTGATCAAGAAATCATTGCCTTGCAACAACAACTTGATGAAACAACTCATGAACTTAACGTGCTTGAAGACGAATATGGGGAGTTTATTGATGCAAGTTTTGCTCAAGCACAAGGATTCTATAACATGCTAGCCTTGGCAAAACAAGAATATTCAAAGATGATAAGAGAACGCACTCAATTCTTTACATCACTACAGTCATTAACTAATGCATTACAACAATCGCAAGGCATGACCAGTGAAGTAACTGATTTACTGCAAGCTTTTACTTCCCTTTAAAATCAACTATCGGCTTACATTGTCTAACGGGGGCACTCATGCCCCCTTACTACCCAAGGAGACCACTTATGACACAAAAAATCTTACTTATAGCACTACTTCTTTTTGGCTGTAGCATACATGCAATGACAACCAGTGAGGCAATGCAAGCTTGTCAAACAGTACTCGCTGAATTAAGTAGTACGATTACCCTGCATCAAGAACAGCATAATGATGCGCTCAATCAAATTAAGGCTGATATCAAAAAAATGCAAAATATGTTAGAAATCCAAAACGTCCAAAATCAAAAGGATCAAGAAACCATTGCAGATTTACGTGAACAATTGACCTCCATGGAGCAACAAAAAAATAAAGAAATTGCTGCTTTACAAGAGCAACTTGCTCAATCTGCTTTTGAATTAGAACTGCTTGAAAATGAATATGATAACTTTATAGATGCATGTCTTGCCTATGAACAAGATCTTTATAACACGCTTCTACTTATTAAAAAAGAATATATGGGATTGCTCGATGATCAAGACCATTTTTTTGAAAAGATAGAACTTATTCTCGAGAAAGTACAAAAGCAAGAAGAAGATATGACCACTGAAGTGTATGATGCGCTAGAAAATGTTACGCAAGCGAGCAATTAATTATAGAGGCTATATGCTCCATGCACTTTGCACCCATCTCCCTTTTGCAGTATCCTTACTCTTAAGTAATCGATAGCAAAAAGGAACATTATGCAGTTCACCCAACATTCCTTAGATATATCACAAGCATGCGAACCATTTTTGGCATCGCAAGATATTGCAGCAACTTCTTTGATCACCTATAAACACGTGCTCTATCAATTTGCCCTTTGGTGCAAACAAAAAAAAATAACCGCTCCTACCCGCATGACTATTTTAGAGTATAAGGCGTCGCTCGATGGTAGAAGGTTAAGCGCTTTCACCAAATCTCTGTACATTGTGCTGGTGCGTAGATTTTTTTCCTGGACCCATGAAAATAATATGTACCCCGATGTGGCCCATGGCATTAAGACTGCGCGCACCAAACAAAAAAGTCACCACAAAGATTCATTATCCATTGCGGATATTCGTGCGGTACTTTCTGTTATTGATCGCGGTACTCTGCAAGGCAAACGCGATTATGCACTGATTAACTTGCTGGTGCGTACGGGTCTACGCCTTAAAGAAGTGGCATCATGTGAACTTGCCGATATAGAAAGCCATCATGGCAATTATCGTCTTTGGATCCAAGGTAAGGGAAGGCATGGCAAAGATGAATTTGTAATACTCACAGAAAATGCTCTTACACCTTTACAAGAATATATTACTGCGCGCAATCTTGAAACTACTGCCCGCACTCCCCTCTTTGCATCGGTAAGTGATAAAAATTTTGGCAAGCGGCTCACAACGTTTTCCATTTCTCGCTTGATCAGGCAATACTACCAGAAAGCAGGTATCAAAACCAAGCGCGTCACTGCTCATAGTCTGCGCCATACATTTGGGGTGCTTTCTATGCAAGCAGGCGCATCGCTCCATGAAGTACAACTTGCCATGCGGCACACTGCTCCCAGCACTACACAGATTTATCTTGGAGATATTGAACGTATAAAGCGGCTTGAAGGCGCACCGGAACATAAACTGAGTCAATTACTTGATACATAAAAAAGGATAATCATGAAAAAAATTATGTTCGTAACAGTATTGATCGGCAGCTTATTTGGAGTATCAGTATCGATATATGCATTCGATATATTGAGTCCAGAAGAAATAAATAGAATTGCTCGTGCGTATGATGGTAAGCCCGGAACTTTTCTTCTTGTAGCTTGTTGCCCCATTTATACATTATATGGGCTTGAATTACTCTTAAGAGTTGCGGAGAAAGCGCCCTCTTATGACCGTGTGCGAACAGCAATCGCTTCATATGATTGTTGCAAAAAAATAAAAACAGCTCGCGAAAACTTTATGGAAGCACATGATAAAGGACTTCTTGCTGCATTCAGAACTCAAGGATCGGATACTACAGTAAAGCAAATAAAGATGAAGGATGAATAAAATATGATAAGAAAAGTATTTTTGTGCTTAACACTATTATATAGTTATAGCTCAACCGTACCATTAAAGGCGATGTATCTTCCCCTGGATGCAGAAGAAAGAAGATCTCTAGTTAAATTTTGTGACGAGTATCCGTATATTGCTTATCCGCTCTTGGGCGCGCAATTAGTATGCGGTGTAATTTTAGTGAGTGCAACGATTAAGCAATATTGTGGACCAACCATTTCATCTTGTTTTTCCTGCTGCAGAAGCCCAAAACAACAGAAAGAGAACTCACTTGCAAACAGCATCTCTGAAGGGGTAAAATATCAATGGGATCACAATGAGACGCTCAGAGCTGCAGAGCGAAAAAAGAGTGCCAAGCTTACCAGTTTACTAAGACAATTAAAATAGCTCACAGAGCATACAAGTGCTAAGCAATAGAGAACGTTCGGAGGTCATATCAGTAGCACTATATGACAAATAGCAAATTCTGCTTCTTGACCAAAAAGAGCTAATATGCTATAATTTAACTACAATTTTAATACATTTGAAAGGATTATTATGAACTCAACATATTACAATATGCCTATGGCTCGGCCCATAGAAAATTTTATGTATAAAGTATATGGATGGATGTTTGCAGGCCTTGCGCTTACTGCAGCCACTTCATATAGCTTATATGAATTCTTCCCGCACGCTATGTATCAAATAATGTGCTCACCTTTAAAATGGGTGCTTGTCATTGCGATATTTGGCATTGTGATCGGTTTATCAGCAGCTATTAATCGCTTAAGTTTTGCAGTAGCAGCATCCATGTTTATAGTGTATTCAATGTTAATGGGTATTTTCCTTGCTCCTATCTTTTTGGTATATACCATGGGATCAATTTATACTACGTTTATTGTTGCAAGTGGCATGTTCGGCGCAATGGCAATCTATGGTTACTTTACCGATTCAGATCTAACCACCATGGGCAACATTGCCTTAATGGGATTATTCGGTCTCGTTCTTGCAAGCGTTGTTAACTGGTTTGTAGGCAGCAGCCATATGGACTTCTTACTTGCAATTGGTGGTGTGATCATCTTTACACTACTCACTGCCTATGATGTTCAAAAAATCAAACAATTGAGCATGTATGCGCATGATGAATCTGAAGGCAAGATCGCCTTATTGGGCGCACTTACTTTATATCTTGATTTTCTCAACTTATTCTTAAGTTTATTGCGTTTAATGGGCAAAAGAAAAGACTAATTACAACATAAAAAACAAAACCCTCTTGGCAAGCACCAAAGCTTTATAAGAGGGTTTTTTATTCATCTCATCACCATCATCCTTGCATATACTACATACACCCAAGTATTCTAATAACACAAGCACGCAATAAACTTCTCTTCTGGGAACGAAGTATATGATCAAAAATATAGTTTTCGGTATAATACTCTTTTCTAGCACTCAACTCTATACTATGGAATTGTCTTGCCTCATTGAACCAGCACTCATATGCCAACGCACCTCACCCTATGTTAATGCTGCAATACATACAGGAACTAGCATTAACGTTGGTGAAAGTTTAACCGTAGGCGTAATTATGGGATCTCTTACCTTAGGTGGTATCGCTCTAGGAGTGATGGCATCCGGCAGACAACGATTCTTCATTAATTGCACTCAATCCAATAGACCCACTCTGGTAAGATTTTTACTCAAGCATGGGGCAGATCCTTATTGCCCAGTGTTTGATGAAGATGGTATTTCCACGACCGCTATGCATGAAGCAGTTAAAAATCATGCTTTAGAACTTCTTACACTTTTCCTTTCAAAAAATGGCGATATTGATAAACAAGACTCTGAAGGCAATACGTCTCTTCATATAGCCGCCCTGAGTAATGATGAAAAAGCCTCAGCAAACATACGGTTACTTGTTGACCATGGAGCATGTCTACAAGCTACCGATACCCTAGGTAATTCCCCCCTTCATCTTGCAGTACAACATCACGCGCACTCATCAACAGAAGAATTATTGAAATTACAAGCAGAAGTAAATGCGCAAGATTTTTTAGGACATACGCCACTCCATGATGCCGCATCATCAGGTAACCTCTATGGAATTACTCTACTCTTACAACGTGGTGCCCGTTCTGATATTCTTACTGATAGCAACTTATTAGCATATGATCTTGCAATTCAAAATGGCCATGCTGATGCTGCGAAAATTCTTGTTAATGAACAAACGCAAAGACATTACATATTAGCGCTTGACAGTTCAATACCAAAGAACGTACTATTAGAACAAAAGATTTCTCGACATGGTTCAACAATCTTAGAGAAACTCTTTAATAGAGAATTTGGCAAGTAGCTCCATATAAAAAGGAACTGGTAACATGCAACAAAAATCAACAAAATATCTCATACTCATCCCACTTATCATCTTAGGTGTAATTACCTTCAAGTTGGTATATAAAACACCTGAAGCTAAGATACTCCTCAATCAAACAACCAACGGTGATGAAACCCGTTATGCTGATAAACGTGGCAGTTTTGGCAAAGGACTTCCTAAAACTGAACAAGGCCTTGTTGATGTTACAGCATTTGAGCAAGTGTTGCATACTATAGCAACCCGCAGCATGGAAGAATTTAATAAAATTCCTTGGGGTGTACAGCCACCAGAACTAATATATACTTCATTGCGCGAAGCATTACCAGAACATTTAATGGGCAAAGAAGTTTGGTTGCAAGTCACACCACCGCCGCCGGCTCTTGCTTCTGCAGAAAAAGCAAGTGAAATGATGGAACTGTATTGGCATGCATTGCTACGTGATATTCCATTTATTGAATTTGCAACTCATCCCTATGTAGCTCAATCTGCACAGGATCTTTCAAACTGCTCTGATTTTAAAGGCCCAAGAGAGAATGGCATGGTAACACCACAAACGCTCTTTAGAGCACCCTTTGATGGTGTACTTACCGGGCCTATTATTTCACAATTCTTTTATTTGGATATACCACTTGAAAATGATGCAAAGCTCCCACAAAAATATGGCACACAACAAGCTACGCTCAAGAATGAATTTCTGACCGCCCTTGATGAATGGCGTTTTATTGAACTTGGCCATCATCCTTTGAGAAAAATTGAATACGATAACAATAAATATTACGTCCGCACCATGCGGGATATTGGCAATTACGTACACCAAGATCCACCACAATGGCATTTTATGTGCACACAAATTATTTTACTCAGCTTTGGACCACAAGCTCTCAAACAAGGAGCCCCACCTCTTACAAAATCGCTTCAATCAGCACAAAATGAATTTTGTAAACTACATATTGGATCACTCGTATCCATGACCACAGAAATGTGCTTACGCGCAGCCCGCTATCAAAAATGGTTTGTGCATCGCACGTTACGCGCAGAGGAATGTGCTTACCTTATTGACCAACAAATTAAAAACATATTTGATGCAGGCATTCATGCTGATGTAATAAAATCGGAAGCAGTACAAGAAATATACAAGCTCAGCTCAAAACTGAACAATGGCGAAGGAACCTATTTGCTGCCTCAAATGTATCCTGAGGGTTGCCCACTGCATCCTACATTTCCGTCTGCACATGCTTCCGTTTCAGGAGGCTGTATAACGATTCTTAAAGCATTCTTTAATGAAGATTTTGCAATACCAAATCCAGTACTACCAAATAGTGATGGCACCGCCCTTGTCCCGTATAATGGCGAAACATTAACCGTTGGGCACGAACTGAATAAGTTTGCTGCAAATATTGCGTTTGCACGTAATATGGCAGGAGTTCATTATCGTTCTGATGCAGTACTTTCTATGCTTATGGGAGAAGAAATTGGGCTTGCAATACTCTCTGATTGGGCAAAGACAACTGAAACTAAGTTTACCCTCACTCGTTTTGACGGCACTCAGATTACCATTGGCTAAAAGACATGTACAAGATCTTAACAATAGTCCTTGCGTGCAAGCTGCTATGTACTGTACCAGTTTTTCCCATGCTTGTAGTTCACGACGAACAAGCCATAGGACCCGAAGAACAGGAGCAATTAGATTATAAATTGTACAAAACGATTAAAAAGAAAAAAGGAGAAAAAGCCCAGCGTCTTTTAGCGCAGGGAGCTCATGCAGTTTCACCATGGCTCACGTGGCCATGCTTGCATTTGGCTGCAAGATATGGTTGCAAAAAAATAATCCCCGCCCTGGTGGAAAAAGATCGCTCGCAGCTTGAGGCCAAGACTGAGTTTGGACACCTTCCTCTCCAGCTTGCTGCCTCACATTTTCATGTAGGCGCAGTAAAAGCATTACTTGCACAAGGAGCTGACGTTCGTGCAGCTGACTGCACCGGCACCGCCTTGCATGCAGTAGTACAACAGTACACAGACGCTTCTAAAACAGGTAAACAGGTCAAAATAATCATGATGTTACTTGCTGCAGGGGTAGATAGAGGTGCTGTTAATAAAAAAGGTCAAACACCCTTGAGCATGGTAACATCGCGACCTCATGTATCAGAATTAGTAGTTCAAGCGCTTAGTGCAACACAAGTAACAAATTTTAATGAAACTGAATAGAAAAATTGATATGATCAAATGTAAAAAGAAACAGTCGCAAGCATAACTAAAGCCCCTGAGTTCTTCCCTGAGCACATAGGTTAAAATTCACAAATATTTTCAAGTTGCCAAAAAACTCTAACAATTTCACTTGCATTTTTGTTATCCTGAAGATAGAGAAGAGTACCTATAAATGGGATTTTTAGCTATTTTAAAGGATAAAAAATGAAGATTAATAACATATATGCTCTTGTGAGCCTTATCGCTATGCAGGCAATAGCAGGGTACGCCTTTGCAGAAACAACAGAAACTGGCATTGGCACATTACCTGCTGTCCAAATGAATTCTTGGAAGAAGGTCCCGGGTGGGGTGTCTTTTATAAAAAATCTGCATGAGGAACAACAGAAAAAAATTACAAAAAAAATAACACCTCAGACAATTATGCAGCAGGCAGTTGATAATGATAACCCTTCAATACTCGAAGCATTGATTAAACGAGGCAATGATATAACAGTAAAAGATGCTACTGGTCAAACACTCGTGCATCTAACCATTGATAATGAAAATACTGATCAATTAAAAATCCTTTTGACAGCAGGTCTTGATCCAAATGCTCGTGATAATGCTGGCATCACACCGCTGCATCTCTTTCTTAATGCAATACTTGAAAAGCCTAAAGAGAAAGCTTTTGCCCAAGATGCAATAAAAGTACTTCTTGGCGCTGGAGCAGATATGCATGCGACCGGCACATTTGGTGTATCGCCGTGGGAAATGGTAAATTGGCGCAAGAATGGTAGCGCTCTATTTGATGCCGATACTATTGTATTATTCTTAACAACCATATCGCCACAAGAAGCACAATATGCCCAAAAAGGTGCCCAAGAAAAAGCAGAATTAATTAACAATAAATTGGCTGCTGCAAAAAAGTATTTACCATTTTATTCTAAGACAGAACCGCTTAAAGTTGAAATTGAAAAAAATATGAACGATGCAATAAAGAAATTATCAACTGTACAATCTACTTAATAAATGAATTGAGAGGTTTAATGGCTATAAAACACATATTTTCATTATTGCTCATTACTCTTTATTGCGCAGCCCACGCTGCACCTACCACTCTAGAAACAGAGCCGTGGAGAACTTACGCTTCAAAAGCACGTTCTTGGGCCAACATTCCGGGTGCCATATATTTTTATGACATTAAAAAACCGTATGCTGAATTTATACCGCAATGGCAGGTTAATGTTCTTATTGATGGTAAAGTATGGCCTACCATTGAGCAATATTACCAAGCTATGAAATTCACAGATAGTGCTCTCCAAGAAACTATAAGAAACTTTACCTCAGATGCATTAGGCAGCGCTGCGCACAAAGCACTCGAATTTGCTCATACGCACCAAGCTCAGGTGCGTAAAGATTGGCCTACCACAAACCTTAATATTAAAAGGAAAGCTCTGCGAGCAGCATTTGATCAACACAGAGAGTTGCGTGAAAAGCTTTTGAATACTGGCAATGCAGTTTTGGTGTATGCAACAACTGACGCACATGACACGTTGTATGGTACTGGCACAGATTATAAAGGTAAAAATTGGTATGGACGCTTGCTTATGGCGTTACGTGATGACCTGCGCAAGCAATCAACATCTTATAAGCATCAAACAATAACTCCTGAGTCTCGTGCAAAAAATAAACAGGCAACAACAACTCAAGCAACATCATCGCCTACTCAAGCATCTTCAGCGTTGTCATCGCTTACGCAAGCTGCATCAGCTATCGCAGCAATACCGGCTCCAGCTGCTACACAGTCAGCCACTACCGCTGCAACATCTGGCCAACCAGCAACACCTTCTTCTCGTACACAAACACAAACTCAAGCAGCTCAAATTACACCACAACCGGCTGCTCAAGCAAGCAGCCAAGCTCAAACTAAGCCAACGTCGCAATCCAAGCCGCAAGTTCAACAAGTAAAATCTACAGTACAACCAAAGAAGTCTTTACGTAGTGTAAGATAGGTTACTATATAAGTTATTCTGTGAACTCAGAAACTTTTTCAGCAACAGTGTGAATGCCCTTTTTTGTTTTTTCTTTAACCGTATAAGCAGCCGTCGTTAATTTTTCCGCGCCTGTGTGGGCAACATCTTTAATATACCCACCAGCATTTTTTGCTTTGGTAGTAGCAGTACTCTTGACTGATTGCCAGTAGCTTGGTTCAGTCTCTTTACAAGATATAACAATATCATTATGCGTATCAAGCGAGAATCTAATGTTATGCCCTTCTTTGAGAGCATGTTTGTTACACGCATCTATAAATGCTTGCATATCAGAAGATACTTCTTGTCCCATTTCTTTAGTGGATGTTGGTGGACTTTGCTTAAGATTAAGTTGCACCTTACAAGAAGTAGCATCGCAAATATCATGGATACATTTTAATGCCTTCCCAAATATCTCATTTTTGGTATCTTCATCTTGTATATCTTCAATAGCAATTGAGATATTCACCGTAGGATTTGGCAAAGCAAAAGTTGCAAAAGAGAGTAAACCAAGACAAAGAATAGTAAGCTTGTTATTCATAAATAGTGTCCTTGAGTGGTATAACATTATACTGTTTTTTCTTGATTTTATGATAGCAGATATCGTCCTTTAATCAATGTAGTATGTAATTTGCTCAGGCAAACTCACTACCTGTACATGCAAAGAGAGGTTGTTTTAGTTCTTGAATTTGTTACCCTAAAGATTAAGTTGAATAAAAAGTAACTATACTAGGAAGCATCAATCATGAAGAACAAAATAGCACTATTAATAATAAGTTTTATGAGCTTTCAAATAGGCACTGTCTGTGCAGTAGAATATGCGGTTGCCATTCCTGTATCTAAAAATCCCCAAAATAATGAATGGTCTGTGTTACTAGGGCTACAAAATGGTCAGTGGTGGCCGTTCCGAGCCCCAATCCAACATGGTGAAAGTGCAGATGCCGCTGCTCAGAAAGCTCTGAGTGCCGGAACAAATGGCATGTATGTAATAAATGTGCAAGGCATGCCCATGGAAGAAATGTATAATCTCACTTATTACATTGTTCCTGTGCCTATTTTTATTCGTGGCAATGATCTTTACACTAATGGACGTACGCCACAAGTCTCCGACTTTGTATGGATTCCTGTAAATCAACTACTCCAAAAAGGTCCGGTAAAACCAAAACCAAATGCAAATACAATTGTTGCCAAAGAATTTTTACATGTGTTTCAAACTATCTGGCCCAAAAAAGTAAGTGCTCTAGAGCAGCCTAAATCAAAAGCAATAACCCCTGATCCTTGGAAACAATACGTTCCTCAAGCTACTTCATGGCAAAATATTCCAGGTGCCATTTATTTCTATCAATCGAATAAACCCTATTATGAATTTACTAATTTCTATGAGCAAGATATTACAGTAGATGGCAAAGTATGGCCAACTACCGAGCAATACTACCAAGCTTCTAAATTCACTGATCCCAACCTCCAAAATATCATACAAAAATTCAAATCTGATTCCTCGGGCAGCGCACCTCGCAAAGCTTTTGATTTTGCAAATAAAAATAAGCAATCTTTACGCCCAGATTGGTATGATGTAAATCTTGATAACATGCGCAAAGCAATATATGAAAAATTTGCTCAGTATCCTCAATTGGCCACAATGCTCCTTCAAACAGGCAATGCTATATTAGTAGAAGATGCTGGCAAGAATGATTCCTTTTTTGGTGCAGGAGACGACTATCTAGGACAAAATTGGTTAGGCCGTATTCTTATGGAAGTGCGAGCTGAATTACAAAAAAAAGCAGTGCAAGCAACAGTGGCTCCACAACCAACTACACAAACATCCACGCAGCCTTCTTTACTGGGGGCCTCACCACTTGCACAATCTCTTGATATCTTACAAAAGAACCTCAATATACTTGAAGCAACTTTATCAAGTTCAAAAAAAAAGTAGCTACGTGTAATAACGAGCCTTCACAAGAAAGCAAACGTGAGCAATTTGATCCATTTGCTCACGTGGTAGGCATGTCTGAAAAAGATTTTAGTACATTAAATGCTACGCAAAAACAGGCAATGGTCAAAGGTAACGCTCTTGTAAACAAACAAACCAGTCAACCATGGCACATGGGAACTGTTGAAGTTGCATCAGTAGAGGCATTGCGCAAAATCAAAAAAGGTGGCTCAGGTAGTGTATTTAATGTGATTGAAGGCCATGACACGCCATGGAATAATTGGTTTAGAGAATATGTTGACGTTACTGCTTTACAAGCTGCACCAGAGAATAAGGATGCAGTGTTTCAAGTAGCTTCTAATTTTAATGGCCTTGAAGGCAGTGGCAATCCAAATTTTGGCATTATGCCTTACTTAAGACCCTAGCCTGTACGTACAAGGAGAAGCTGCAGCAATTTCTGCAATGCCCGGTATTATCTACCGCATGTATTACATGCCTCATGTAGTCAATGGCACAACCTATTATGGTCAATTGCAAGAACAGCTGAATCTGCTTGAACAATTCAATACAGCACCGGTTATCCCGGTACATAATGGGTACATTGGCCAGGTCCCAAATATTGATGAATTTGCAAATCTCTCTGATGCTGAATTAAAAGCATTAGCTGGCAAGGTGCAAAGTGCTTTCCATAGTGATATTCAAGTTTCTGGTGGGCTTGGACCCCTTAAAAATGAATTGCCAAACTATATGGCAGTAAAAGTTATTGACCCAAGCCAACGCATTAACCAGATATTTGCAGCAGCATTGAACCCCTATGGTGATAAAGCTAAATCAAAGGGCTTCAAAAATCTTGCGCAAATGCTGTTATATGCAGCGTATGAAAGTGCTCTCAGAAGCGCTTATGCACATGGTAAGAAAAAGGTCTTTTTAACGTTAATCGGTGGTGGCGTATTTGAAAATGATCTTTCTTGGATCATGCAAGCGATTGAACATGCAGTCACGCCATTCCTAACATATGGTAATTTGGAAATCAATCTTATTGTATATTATAGTGGGGATTATAAACAAAAAAACGCTGCAACGTGGCAACAGTTTGAATCTCGTATGGCTGCACTCGCGCAAAAAAGTGGTGGCCACTATATTCAATATCATACTGCCGGTAAACAGGTAAAATAAGAATGGAACAGAAAAACCGTGGTTGAGATATAGTCCCAACCACGGCCATTAGATTACAAATCAAAATAATTATGCAGTTATATCTGACACTTTTTCAGCTACAGAATGAATACCGTGTTTTGTTTTCTCTTTAACAACGTACGCTGCATTTGATACTTTTTGAGCACCTGCTTGTGTTACATCTTTCATGAATACGCCAGCATTAGTTGCCTTTGTTGTCACTGCATTAGCTGCAACGCTTACGGTATTTTTTACTGATTGCCAATAGGTTGGCTTTGGTTCAAGTTCACCACATACAATAACTAGAGCTATTTCATCATTGGTTGTATCTATGTGAAATGTAATGTCATAGCCTTCTTCTACTGCATGTTGATTGCACGCATCAACAAATGTGAGCAATTTGCACACAAGATGATTATTTAAAGTACGCACTAACTCATCGTTTTCACAAGTTGATACTACTTCTGAATCAATCTCAAGCTCAGATTTAGTTTGTTTAATATTAAGCTTAACTTCACAAGAAGCTACTTCACAAATTTCATGCACACTTTGTAGTGCATGCTCAAACAACTCTTGTCTTATGGATTCATCTATAACAGTATTGTTGGCAAATTCTATGCAAATTGAGATATGTACTGCGTCCTTCGGTTGCGTTGAACAGGTAATAAGAGAAAGAAGAGCGAGACAGAGGATATTAAGTTTGTTATTCATAGGAGTTTCCTTTATTGATGAAGTATTATTACTTTAAACTGGTTTGTTTGAGTAGAGTCATGACTTCTTAAACACATCATAGCACAACTGCAGCTCTAGTCAACCTTGCATATTCTCGCAATGCCCACCCGATAGCTTTTCTGATACAAAACTCGCGTTCATAGGCAAGCACATAAAAAGTGTTCAAGTTAAAAAACTATTTTCTCTTAAGAAAAATTTGCTGATATTTTGCTTGGTTTAACAACGCAAAAGTTGCCATTTGAACCACTTTAACTCTGCGTAGAGTATCATAGTCTTCTTCTGGTTGACCTTTGCACAGCTCTTTAACATCAGCTTTTTTAACTCCCGAATGATTTGTATAAAATTCTTCAAATTGCGTTAATAAAACAGCTTCATGCACACCTTGCTGATCATGATGACAACCGACCATTAATGCCGAACAACTACTTTGATCTGGTTGTTGCTCATCAACCTCTATTTTAAATAGTTCGGTAAAGTACCATGCTTTTGGATTACCACCTATATCTCGTCTGAGCGCTATGCTCGGTGAACCCTCTTTGAACTCAAATATGCTCTTGGGATCAAGGAGCATTTCCCAAAGACTGGGTTGGCCAGGGGCTACAACAGGAGCCACATTGATCTGTGCAATACATGCATCAACACACTGCATTACTTTGGGGAATAATTCCTTTTCTTTTTTCCTAAAATAAGTTTCTGCTTTGCCCTTACTCATTCCTTCAGGCGCCAGCACAAAAACACTTTTTGTTAAATCGCGAGCTACACCATCAACTTGTAGAGACAGCTTAATTTTAAATCCTTGAGCAAGGCCCTTATTATTTCTTTTAGGCGCGTTATCCATGCCAAAAGCACTTGGATTGGCAAGCACTGTAACAAGTATTAAAATTAATATTTTTTGCATCTTATTTCTTTCATACTTAAGAAGGATTTCTTAGCTCTTTTATTATATATATTAAAATACACTAAATTGATATTCTACTGCAAAATCTTACTCAAGTATTGGTGCAGCTTGAGTCTTATAAACTAAACTCTAAATGCTTTGCTGCTTCACGGAAACTGAGCGGTGAAAGCGTAACTTTGCGCGCTATAATAAATGTGCAAACTGCCTCTTGGTCAGTCTTTGCATATTCGCGTAATGCCCAGCCGATAGCTTTTCTAATAAAGAATTCTTTCTCGTGGGCGAGCATATCAACGTAACGGAATAGGCGCACTACATCAGTCTTCTCTTTATAACGAAGCTGATATATAAGTGCAGATCTTCGTAACCACACGTTGTCACTGGCCACCCACGCATCAACAACCGGCACCAGTTTAGGATATTTTTGTAGTAATAATCCTACCCCATTTGATGCTAATGCATCCACCGTATCCCACCACGATTTTGAAGTTATCAGACATGTTAATACGGGCAGTAAATTTTCGCTCCATAATTTTTTATGAAAAACTAACAGCTCATACGCTGCATATTGGAAGTCCCGTTCAGGCAAGCGCCATAATTGATGTACGCATTCAATCAATTCATCTTCACTTGTTATCGGATGCTCTCTAAAAATGGCACGCATCAGCTTGATGGCATTTGGTTTTTTGATCCCAAAAAAGGGAAACTGATCTCGCATATATGCAGTTTGAGCTCGTGCAATTTCTTGATTGGATGCTGCTTTTAAAGTAGCATCCAACTTATATACGATGTAATGCATTTATTTAATTCTTAAAGCTCCCTTAAGATTATCCGGATTAGAAACATAATCCAGACCCATTGCAATGAGATCTTCTTTGCTCACCACAACATCTTGAGATTGTGGCTTCTTACCTGCTCTTTCAAATACTTGAAGCAAAACTGATACCGGTACTTCACCAACAACATTTTTTTCCTGATTATAATATTTTAGAGTGGTATCAGAACAGGTCCCTTTTCTAGGGTGATCGTCTATACACTGAATTTGAATAATTTCATCAAATGCCCACCCTTCTCTATGCTCACCCAAATCCCATCTTAATAGGAGCACTTTCTTCTCTGGGAAAAACATAAAATAGGTTTCTTTCTTTTGCAAGAGAGCAAATAACTCGGGATTAACCCGCCGCATGGCAGGTTCATTTTTAGGAAATTCCCAACCTTTATCATTGGCAAACATGAGCGCAGCACAAGTTATACGCCGCTTTCCGCATTTCCTTCACTCCTTGTATTTCCTGAGCTGCCAGCAAAGTGCCAAGAACGCCCCGTGCAATATCAGCAGGAATAGGCGTGCCTTTTGAGGGATCTTTTAGCCCCTCTACTAGATTTGCAGGAAGAGAAAGAAATACATCTTTTTGTGTTGTTGGCGCATCTTGCTTATCCCATCTCAATGGTATTTGCACTGGATATTTTTTAAAATACACCTCAGATGAAGTTTTGGCAGCAGGCATAGCATCCATCGCGCAAGCGCTTGAAGGATTGAAAGTCACGATAGCAAGTAATGCTAAGATATTTTTTTTCATTTTTGTTTTCTTTTTCAAAAGGGTTTTTTACTGATTTATTACTGGTATTAGCATACCATTATTCTCTAAAAACAGAAGAATTCCATGTCAATAAACTCAAATTTATTGACATGGAAAATACCCTAAACTCTAGCTTTTTGATAATCAGATATGGTATCCTGTAATTAGTGATATATATCATGTAACCCCAATACTAAAGGAGTAGGTATGTTAGGTTTAGTTATAACTTTTGCGTTACTAGCAGTAGTTGCTGGTGTTTTAGGGTTCACAACAATCGCTGTAGGATTTGCAGCAATTGCTAAAATCCTCTTCTATATATTCGTAGTATTATTCATAGCCTCTTTGGTTATGCATTTATTGCGCGATAACCAACCCCCGCATCATAATCCACATAATCGCGTCTAAAAAAAACTAATGGCATTTTATATATTGTAAAATATACAAAATGCCATTTTTAATTGTAAGAGTTTCTTTGCTTTCTAGAATCGATTAAATTTACGATATAGCAAATGTTTTTTTGTCTTGCGTGCAATCTACAGGATCGCTTCCACATTGCACATTGGATATGCAAAATTATTTGTGTTTTTTTTGTAACTCGGCTAAAATTTTTCTAACATCGTCTTGAATTTCTTGTTCAAAATTTTTTTCAAACAATTCAAGAACAAGTAACGGAAGAAGTTTTAGAAAATTTTTTTTCCGTTCGATTTCGTAGTCTTGTAATTCTTGCTGTTTTTGTTTTAAAGATAATACTCTCAAATCTATCTCTACTTTTTGGCGTGCTGTACATGTATTTAAAGGATCTTGCATTGCAAGCAGTTTCTTTCCATTCTGTACTCGCTCCCAAGTAATACGCTTAACTGCCTCTTCTAAATTTTCACTTTCAGAAATTTTATGCTCAATTGGATAACGTGATTTAATAAGGATTAGTCGCACAATTGGTATATAGCCTCCTACTGCTGCCAAATATAAGGGAGTTATTTTATAATACTGTCCTTCACAAAATGGGTCAGCCCCGTGTACTAATAATTGTTCAACCACTTGCGGAGCTCCAGAATGGCCATTCACCGCCTCATATAAAGGCGGAGTTGCTGTGTTACGAGAAACTGCATGCACATTGGCACCACGAGCTAATAATATTCTCACTATTTTTGGTTGGGCCTGCGCAGATGCTACATGTAACAAGGTAGAACCCCGTTCGTCACAGCTCTCTATGGGAATTTTTTCATTATCCAATTTGCGCTCAAAAAAATTTTCCCAACCTTTATAAATATATCCAAATAACGTTTCACTATCTTCTGCGCCAGCTTGAGCAGCAGCAGCTTGTTGAGATGGAACATCCATGGCATATTGGTAGAATGAACAGAATAGAAGAATAAATAGAATGAGTGAATGCATTGTCTTGAACCCAATTAGAATACGTCTTTATACTATGAGTATAACATCTTTAAGGTTTCAGTAATAAGGATATAAAAATCCTAGTCCACATTAGAGAGTGAAACCGAATCATCAATCAAGCGAAAACGTTCAATGGCAGTAGCAAGTCCTGACACTGTATTAATACTAATGCATACACCAGAAAGAAGCATTGGACCAGTTTCTTCAACTTCAAATTTCACCGGCATTTGCATACGCATATTTTTAATAATAGGTTCTATTTGCATGCCAATCATAGAATTAAGCGCGCCGCCCATGCCAAGATCAGAAATATAGGCAGTGCCATGCGGGAGTATACGTTCATCGGCCGTTTGCACATGCGTATGCGTACCAACTACTGCGCTCACTTTGCCATCCAAAAAGTAACCAATACCATATTTTTCTGAAGTAGCTTCTGCGTGCATATCAACCAAAATTATTTTGGTCTTTTTGCGTAAGATAGGAAGTATTGCTTCTACTGCCCTAAAAGGACAATCCACCAATTCTTTCATAAAAATGCGGCCTTGCAAATTAATCACCCCAATAGTATACGCACCTACGGTAAAGGTAGTATAACCTTTACCCGGGCACCCGGGAGGAAAATTTGCAGGCCGCAACAAATCATCATGTTCATCAAGATAGGCATTGATCTCTGAAAACCGCCAGATATGATTACCCGAGGTTACCACGTTCACATGGTTATGTTTAAAAAAGTTCATAACGCGCGGAGTTATACCCCTGCCTTGTGCACTATTTTCACCATTAACCAGCACTGCATCGGCATTATATTTTTCACGCAATTTATTTATATGTTTCTGAAACACGGCGCGGCCAGGCGCACCAACTAAATCACCAAAAAATAATACCTTTATCGTGCTCATGCTATCCTATCGTGCGTATTCAATAGAACGCTTCTCGCGAATAACGTTCACTTTAATTTGACCAGGAAATGACATTTCTTTTTCAATAACGCGCGCTACATCACGTGCAAGTACTGCTGCTTTATCATCATCAAGAAAATCTTCTTGCACAATAATGCGCAACTCTCGGCCAGCCTGTAAGGCAAATGCCTTTTTGACCCCATCAAATGTTGCAGCAATTTCTTCCAGCTTTGCAAGCCGTTTAATATATGCAGAGAAAGTTTCCCGGCGTGCACCAGGTCGTGATGCAGAAATAGTATCTGCAATCTGAACAATGGGCGCATATATAGAAATAAAGGGCACATCATCATGGTGAGCCGCAATAGCATTGACTACCACGTCTTTTTCACCACATCGTTTTGCAATTTCCCCACCAAGGATTGCATGAGGGCCTTCAACTTCAGCCGTTATTGCTTTTCCAATATCATGGAGCAAACCAGCACGAGCTGCAATATCACCATCAAGTCCCAGTTCTTGCGCTATCATGCGAGCAAAAAAGCCTACTTCTTTAGAGTGGGTAAGTACGTTTTGGGAGAAACTGGTTCTAAATTGTAATTTACCAAGAAGTGCTACTATTTCTGGATGGATACCTTGGAGATTAAATTCAAGAATGGCATTTTTACCATATTCTATAATATTCTCATCAAGCTCACGCTCACATAAAGCAACGGTTTCTTCTATGCGGGTTGGGTTTATACGACCGTCTTGTACTAACTTTTCAAGCGACCTGCGTGCAATTTCCCGTCTGATCGGGTTAAAGCCTGAGATGGTAATAATTTCTGGTGTTTCACCAATCACAAATTCCATGCCAGTAGCCATTTCAAGAGCTTTTATATTACGGCCTTCTTTGCCGATAATACGCCCTTTCATTTCTTCACTAGGCAAATGGACTACGTTAGATGAATGGCTTGAGACTTGGTCGGCTGTATACCGCTGCATTGCCCCTACGATAATATCTATTGATTTTTGTTTTGCGACTTGCCGAGAATCTTCTTCAACTTTTTGAATCCACTTTTCATTGGCAAGTTTTACTTCACCATCAAGTGTGTTAAATAATTCTTTGCGAGCGTCCTCACGTGTCATATTACCAATAGATTCTAATTTCGCAATCAGTTCTGTGTATAGCTTCTTGAGCCCTTGTTCATTCACACGCAACTTATCGGCAGTATGCGATATCTGACGTTCCTTTTGCTGGAGTTCAAGAGCTAACTGTTCAACGCGTTCTTCTTTTTGGTCAACGAGCGTTGATTTGGCATTCACTCTATCAAGTTGCCGCTCTATATCAAGTCTATCCCGTTTCAACTCAGTATCAAACTCATTACGCCGCTTGCGTAATTCATCTTTTAACTGAGTAAGTGCATCTTTTCGTTCATTTTCTATATTCTTTTTGGACTGTTGCCACATGTCATTTGCTTCATGCAAAAGCTTACTGGCAGCTGCCCATTTTGTTTTTGCTAACCATAATAGCCCCATGCTCAGCAGAATACCCATTCCACCAATCAACGCAACTATTTGGTAGATTGTCAGTACTTCCATAGCCTATCTTTCTATTCATATTTAATTAATATTACGCGGCATATACCCGCGCCCGATGCTCATCCATGCGTGCTCATCTGGAAAAAAAGTGAATAAAAACAAAAAGGCGATACTGCTCTAAAACTCTACACGAGGTGGCAATGCCTTTTGGATCAATTCAACAAGTTGCAAGGCATGGTCATGGCATGTCAATTGTGCAGCTTCTGTTTCAAGGAATTTACTGGCCATTTGGAGCGCCACTAATACTGCTGCTCGTTTTTCATCAAGCTGAGGAGCTTTGATTTTAAGCTCTTTAAGCGATGAATCTATCAAGGCTGCAGCTTGATTAATGTAATCAAGAGGACGATCACTGACCAATGAATACGCCTGACCACAGACAGTCACATCATACCGTTTTACTGCTTCACTCATGGCTGTACTTCATTACTTACTAAGGCATTAATATTTCTGATCAAATCATCTACTGCTGCTTTAGTTGCTTCTTTTTCTTGATGCATTTGATCAAGAGCTTTAGTTTCTTGTAACGCTGAAGATTCAAGAATATGAACCTGTTCTAAAAGAAGCGCATTTTCTTCTTTAAGATCTACGTTTTCTTTTCTCAATTGATTCATTACACCAACAAGTTGGGCAACTTTTTCTTCAAGCATACTTAATGCATTCATGGTACTCTCCCCTTTGTTTCATGCTACATGCACATTAGTCCATTAGTATAAGTATTTACTTAGTGATAGTTATATCACCAATCTCTTACACTTGCAGTATACTCTTCTCTCAAATTGAGTGTCAAGAAGAGAGTTTATTGACCTGCCATTTTTACTAATTTTGTAAAAACTGCAGGATCAAAAATAGCTAACTGGCTGAGCATTTTACGGTTTAATGGCACATTAGCCAATTTCAAACCGTGAATGAATTTATTGTATTTTGTACCGTTTTGTTTACATGCGGCACTTATACGTGCAATAAAAAGCGCTCGAGTATCACGTTTCATTAACTTACGGCTCCGATAAGCGTAAGCCAACGCACGCATTAATGTTTCATGTGCGCGTTTGAAAATGTTTTTACGTTGACCCCAGTAACCTTTTGTTTGATCGAGCAAGCGTTTGTGGCGCTTTTTGACCACAATACCTCGTTTAACTCGTGTCATGGTTTTATTTCCTTCTTAATATGTGCGAAGTGATCTAATATGGTAATAACAGTGCAATTACTTTGGCGTCAGATTGACACAAATAAGCACTTTGTCTCAAGTCACGTTTGCGCTTGCTTGATTTCTTTGCAAGCAAGTGACGCTTAAAAGCTCGAGAATATTTAATTAAACCACTCTTCATTTTTTTAAAGCGTTTTTTAGCGCTTGATTTTGTTTTCATCTTTGGCATGGGCTACTAATTCCTACTAATGCATTATTTACTTTTAACAAAATAGACTCGTGACCAAAAAGGACCTTGTTTGGCCTCTTTTTCATGAGCAAAGTTACCAATTTCTAATTCTTTGAATAACTGCTCAATACGGTCAAACATTTCTGTACCACGTTCTTGGCGCGTTGTCATTTCGCGACCACGAAATTGGAGCGTCATCTTAACATGCTTACCTTCTTCTAAAAAGCCTGCAGCTTGCTTGATTTTAGTCAAAAAATCATGCTCCCCAATTTTTGGGCGCACCTTAACTTCTTTGACCTGAATGGTCTTTTGGTGTTTTTTAGCTTCCGTTTGCTTTTTCTTTTTTTCATACAGCAATTTGCCGTAATCCATAATTTTGGTAACCGGCACATCATCTTTGCCAGTTGGCGCAATTAACACCAAATCAAGTTCAGCAGCACGTGCAATACTAATCGCTTCATTAAGCGGTAGTACCCCAAGATTTCCACCATCTTGGCCAATTACTTGCACCCTATCAGCCTTAATATTATTATTAATCGGCGGAAGTTGTGCGCGTGGTGGTTTTCTACTAGTATCGTTCAAAATAATGCTCATCCTCTACGCTTTATGTTGGCGTTCTTGATATACAACCTGGATGCGTTCTTCTATTTTTTGAGCTGCATCCGGATGATCACACAAATATTGCAATGCCTGTTCGCGCCCCTGCGCTATATTCTTGCCCTCAAACGAGAACCAAGCTCCCGATTTGCCAAGCACTTCATAGTGCAAAGCCGCATCGAGTAAATCAAGCTCTTTACTAATTCCCTGACTAAAGATTAAATCAAGTTCAACACGCTTAAAAGGAGGTGCAACCTTATTCTTCACTATTTTAATGGAAACACGATTACCAAAGTGATTTTCGTCTTTCTTTAATGAAGCAATCCGGCGCACTTCAAGGCGCATTGATGAATAAAATTTTAATGCATTACCACCAGTAGTAGTCTCTTTAGGAGCAAATGGCATAGCATTAATAGTATGCCGCACTTGGTTAATAAAGATAAGTACCGTCTTAGATTTATGCACGACTGGCGTCAGCTTACGCAGTGCCTGCGACATTAAACGAGCCTGAAGGCCCATATGGACGTCGCCCATTTCACCATCAAGTTCTGCCTTTGGCACCAATGCTGCAACCGAGTCAATAACCACTATATCCAAAGCGCCAGACCGAATAAGCATTTCGGCAATATCAAGAGCCTGTTCACCATAATCTGGCTGAGAAATAATAAGGTCATCTATATTAATACCAAGGCTTGTAGAGTACGCTGCATCAAGAGCATGCTCTGCATCAATAAATGCGCAAATACCACCTCGCTTTTGGGCTTGGGCAATGGCATGCATGGCCAAGGTAGTTTTACCAGATGCTTCTGGTCCATAAATTTCAATAATACGACCACGCGGGTAGCCGCCTACCCCTAAAGCATGATCTATAAGGATCGATCCAGAAGAAATAGTATCAACAGTCATATTGGGAGTTTCGCCCAATCTCATTACAGAGCCTTTGCCATATTGCTTATCAATCTGAGAAAAAGTAACCTCTAAAGCCTTATTCTTAAGAGCTACTTCTTGTTCAATTGCAATAGCAGGGTTCGGGCCAGCTTTCTTTTCAACAATTTTTTGACTCATGCTGCTTATGCTTTCGGTTGTAAATTGATCTGATCGCTTGTTTTCAGTGTAGCATTTCTATACAAAGAAGCAACCAAAGAACGCTGTTTACGCGCTATTTCTTCCTGATAGAGCTGCTGCGCTATCGCTTCTTTTTTGGCATCAAATTGAACTTGGTCAAACTGCTCAACCCCTGTCACTTGAGCAAGGAATCCATTTTGACCCTGCATAAAGGTTTCACGAGCTCCAACTCTAGTAAGTCCTAAAAGTCGCTCGGCTGGTATGCCCTCTTTTGTAAGCTTTTGAAGCTCGGCTTGATTGTCTTGAGTAATAAAGGGGGTAGATTGATATGTTGCTCCCAACGTTCGTGCAACTTGCTCAATAGGCATTTCTTGAGCCAAACCTACCGCCTTTTTAAGGTCAGCATTCATAAGTTCAGTAGCCTGCTTTGCAAGATAGTCTTTACGAACGACGCTCTTTATATCCTCAAAAGCAGGTTCATGCTTTTTATCAATCTTGGTTATATGCACAATAACGCCATTATCGCCTGAAAGAGTTGCCTGATAGTCGCCTATCTTACCAGTATACAATGCTTTCACCGTAGCATCAGTGCCCCGCTCTGCATTGGCAATGGTTTCCTTTATGCCACCCTTATCTTTAATAAATTGCTCAAGACCTTGCGCATTACGGATAGCTTGACGCGCTTCTCGCTCAAACTCTTTATTGAATTGTTGACGTTCCAAGCGTGCTATAATAGCACTTTTAACTGATTCAAACGGCTTAAATTGTACTGGCTTACGAGCCACTCGTTGAATAAGTTCAAAGCCATCCTTGCTTTTAATCAGCTCAGAAACGGCACCATCATCTTTTAAGGCAAACAATGCGCGGCGCACTTCAGGTGTTAACTGCTCACGGGTCATCCAATCGGAGAGCCCACCTTTTGATGCGGTGTTTTTGTCATCCGAATATTCTTTTGCAAGTTGTGCAAATTGCGCAGAATCATTTTTTGCCAATTCTGCAACTTTGTAAGCACGTTCACGCACTGCATCAGTTACACCCTCTTTTGGATCTCTTGCGATCAAAATTGACCGAATCTGAAATTGCGCAGGCGATTCAATATATTGCTTATGCTTTGTGCGTTCATACTGAGCTTTTGCTTGCTCATCAGTTATTGCTACGCCAAAGCCAGCTGGTGAAAATTGCCATATGTCACCAGAACGTTTCTCAGGGATCATATAGCGGTTATCTTTTGCATTTTCAACTTGATAAAATGATTGCAATTGTTGATCACTTGCCCCTGCAGCTTCAGCTTTTTTTACATAAGCATCATGGCCAAACTTTGCAATACCATATGTACGGCCAAGCGTAGTGCGTTCATAAAAGTCTTTAAGTTCTTCCGGTTCAATATACACCGTTGTTGCTGCAAGCCCCATTAATGTGCTTGAACGTATCGCTCGTTCAATTGAGGCATCAAACAACTCTTGATGTATCCCTTTTTGAGCAAGATACTGATCCAAAGCACCTGGGTGTATTGTACCAGTACGCGGATCTATTACGTGCATTGGCACAACGTTGAGCAAATGAGTCATCACAAATTGTGGATCTAAGATTTTACGTCTAATAGTATCAGAATCAACCGCCATATGAGTTTGCTGTGCTGCCTGGTCTAACAATACATCTTGCACCAAACCATCAACTGCATTCTTTTCTGGGTTATCCATGCCAAACATGCTCAAATACAGATCAGCTTGTGCGCCAAATCGCTCACGAAACATGGCAATACGATCTTGTTCATGAGTCAACCGCATTGCATATTCAGGAAAGCTTATTTCATACCCATTTACTGTAGCTGCAACTTGTTGCCGGCGACTTGGATCAAAAATCGTGGGTAAAAAGGTAATAAACATTGCAGCACTTGTTATCCAAAGCACCACCTGAAATCCATATTTTTTAAATCGACGCCGTATTTCGGTTATCATCGCAATCCTCTCTGCGCTTCTATGCATTTTGTGCGATTATGCGCACATCATGTAGTTTTTCTATTTGTTTTATACGATCCACTAATGCCACTACCCGCTGATGATCAGCAAATGGTTTAGTGACTACTTGATACCACGTTCTCTTTTTACCACCATTCATGCGGCTGGTTCGGGAAGAAACTTCCACTTCAGTTATACCATGCCGAGCAAGTTTTCTTATAAATTGGTCTGCATTGCGAGCTGTGCCAAATCCAACAAGTTGTGCCAAATATCGTTTAGCGGATTCATTAACTTCAAGTTCCTGTTCTTGTGCCGGTCCTGGCGTTTCAATCTCTTGTGGCAGAGCAGTCGTCTCTTCCATGGCATCAGCCATTGCTTCTACAGAACCGCCTACCGGCGCAATAGTATTTAAGGAAACTTGCAGCCTATCAACTGTTGCTTCTTCTGCTACCGCGCTCATAAATGATTCGGTAGCATGTTTTTTACCCCAAAAATATCCAGCAACAAAAATAAAAAAACATACCAAACTACCTACAGCCACCACGCGACTAACCGCCGTACGATTAAGTGCGAGCACGGTAGTATCTTGGCATGCGCATGGTCCATTATATGTATTTTTTTGCATGTGCTCAATCCTTTTTCAAATCAATACGAGTGATTCCTTAAAATCTATGATGGCAACAGTATAGCATCTTTTTAGTGATCTGCCAGCAACTTATTTTTCAATTCCTGCACAAGTTCATCCGCATATTTCTTCATGTCTATCTCTGATAGATTCACTGTTTCTACCGGACAAGGATGCTCCTTAAGACGAGCCTCAAGCATCCGCCAAAACGTACGTTGACGTTTGCCATATTGCCGCGTTCTTTGGGTTATGCGAACGGCGAGTGCCTCCCGCTCCTTGAAAGTTATTTCTGGCATATCCAAAAACTTGAGTATATCATCATAGCCAATAATTTTTTTTCGCAGTAAGAATGGCTCCCATTCGGTCCCTTTTAATGCCCACACTTCCTCTATCCACCCTGCTTGGAGCATCTTATTCACGCGCATGAATATTCGTTCATTTAATTCTTCTGTATCCCGTGTCAAAAATACCATATGATAAGGAGCAAGTGGCTCATAAGTGGGCATATATTCAGATGGCTTAATGCTGGTGGTACGCCATATTTCGAGCGCACGCTTTATGCGAAATTGATCATGAGGATCAATAGTGGAAGCCCGCGCAGGGTCAATTATTGCAAGCTGTTCCCACAGCCCTTCTTCAGATGACTCTACATCAATAGGAATTGCAGACACATCTGCTTTTGGCGGAAAAAATAATGATGCCAAATAGAAGCTAGACCCGCCGACCACAATAGGTAAGTTACCCCGTTGCCAAATATCGGTCACAATTGCCTTGAGTTGTTCACGATATTGTACCACGGTTAAATCACGTGGTTCATTAATAGTATCAAAGCCATGATGAGGAATATGGCTTGAGCGCCAGTTGGGCTTTGCAGTCCCAATAGTAAGAGGCGTATAGCATTGACCCATATCCGCATTCACAATTTCTGCTGGGAGTACGCGAGCAAGCATTTCGGCGAAATCGGATTTCCCCACGCCAGTAGGACCCGCAATAATAAGCATGTAAGGGTATCTAAGCATAAAAACCTTTATAGTAGTCTCTATGCTATAATACCTATCCTCTCAGGCACTGTAAAGAAATCTCACATTATGCCTGTGATTGCTTACATGAGGCTCTAAAAGCACTTCCAAAGAGTGATCTAATATTTTCAAGCGCCTTTTCTTCTGCCATTTGTTGCGCAACCGCAATTTCTTCTGCAAGCAAGGATTCAGCTCTATTAAGAAGCATCTTTTCACCATATGAAAGTTCTTTTTGTGATTCAATATGCTTTAATTCATGATAAAGAGCGGAAATCTCTTCTAGCTTGCCCGACATGATTTTAAGTTGATAATCTTTATGCCGCCTTGACCAGTTATTCACCAACTCGCACGACTCTAATTTGCGGGCCGGTTTTGATAACAAAGTAAAAATGGTTTCTAAGGTGTCTGCCGGTGTGACAACGCGTAAGCCAATAGCCACAGCATTACTTGTGGGCACCAAAATAGTCATTTCTTGATTTAAGAATTTTAATTCATAAAAGGACATGATATTATTGGCTATTTTTTTGGTAATAAGTCGATTGATAAGAGCAACACCATGACCAGGATATACTACTTTTTCATATTGCTCGAACATGGAAAATCCTTTAAATAGATGAGGCGCATCACCATCACATAAAGCAAATTCCTGTACATCACTAGTATACCACATCGCAACATAAATATGAATTAATGTTAGAGAGCGCAGCTACTCAAGCTTTTTTTGTCATCGTCATCTGCATCACCCGCTTCTTGAGGCTCTTCTGACGTTACAATAGAGGTAATACCATCTACGAGTGAGCTGACCGTGTTTGAAATAATTGTAGGGGGCACCCACCAATTATGCCACAACCACACAAAAAAACTTGTTTCGTCATGATATGTTTGATCCAACATGGTTATTATCTGCCGTGCAATACTATCAAGTAAAGCAAGCAATTTATAGATAGGTAATGCTGCAATAATATGATATAATTCAAGCATTTGTGCCACGTTTACGCGAGTGCCCGTGCGTTGTAAAGACCCAAGCATGCTGCTATAAAGATGCATAACAAGAAATGCTATTTCTTTGCACAATAATTGGTCTTGTGCTGATTGCATATACTCTCTCTTAAAATTACTCCAAAGCACAAAAAATGGCTCAAGACTTTCCTCATGTTCCATGGCATCAAAACAAGCAATCATTATTGGATGTGTTACTTGCACTATAGATCGCAACAACTCCATATCAAATTGTTTAACGCGCATTGTTTTTTTAGCACAGTGCTTACTTGTCTGATACCATGTTTCTACATTGGTCATATGCTCATCTAACCGAACAATTACTTCCCCTACATTAAAGTCTTCATCCGGTTTGACCATTGCAGGTTCTAGTGCATGTGATGCTGTACTGATCAGCAATCCAAATGTTAATATGTATTTCATCGTCTGCCCTTATAGTAATTAGCCATTTTTCTACCTTAGTTGTACCACACAGTTATCACACAAAAAAAGAGATGTAAGCATATTGCGTTTAAAGAGCTTTTATACTACACTTTTTGCAACTCCTTCATAACACCACAGGATTTCATGAACGGTAAACTTGTAGCTCTTTTATGCATATATTTATCTGGCACTCTAAGTTTTGGCATGCAAATAGTGTTACCTCCAACACCTCTTTCTGGCACTACTACCTATTATCGAGATATCGGCATGTTACAGTCAAAAAACGGTCATGCGATCCCACTCAAATTACCCGAAAATACTGAACTTATTACTGATGATCGCCCATTTCCCCGCACTTGCAAAGGACATGCGGTCGACTATCCCGTAGCAACTGCAATTTCCTTTGGTGATGCACGCCACGTTATAGATTACTATTCAAATTGGCGCGGTTCTTATCTTCTTTCTGATTATCAAAGAAGTATTGCCCAAAGCTTGAAGCAGACCGCTCAATTACCTTCAACGCCGCAAACAACCATCATTATAGATTTCCTTCTTTCAAAGTTAGATCCCACTTTTGTAGATCGTGTTGATTGCCTTCTTGATGCAGCTGTAGACAAGGTAGATAAGGGACATACCGAACTTATCAAATATATCAAACGTTCATTTACCTATCCATTTACCGAATGGGCGCTTGTAGAAGCCATAAGCGAAAATAAACCCCATAAAGTAGATGCCCTTTTACAAGCAGGAATAGATCCAAACATTGGCATTGGCAACCAAGACCAAGCACAAGTGGTGCTACATGATGATGCAAAACTTGCTTTTGAAGAATATAGATATGGCCGCTACCCACTCCATATGGCAGCACATCTAGGACAGGTTGAAACAGTAAATCTACTTCTTACGCATAACGCGAATGTAACACGTTTAGACCATTACCACCAAACACCTCTTTTTGCGGCATTACAAGGATTTAGTGACAAAGATACTGAATCAATAACCAAAAATAGACTGTATATCGTGCGGCGTTTACTTGAGGCAATGCCCGCAGATATGAGACCGCTGCCTATTCAAACAGAATCATTCAATTTAACGCCAAGCGCACGAGGACGAGTTAGGAATCTTCTCCAGTCTTTTTTACCCCAAACACCTGCTCGAGTGCGTATGACAGACGAGGTAGTGTCGCTCACTTCTGAGCAGTTTGAAGAACTGGATAGAAAATTAACGCAAATTTCAATCGGACTTTCAGCAGTGGGTGCAGCCACATGCATATGCATACATAAAAAATGTTGTAAAACGGCAAAAGAAAAAGAACCCAAGAAGCAAAAAGCTGCACCCATTACGGTGAAAGTACAGAGAAAAACAAAATAGACATAACTAAAAAAGGGTTACTATGTATAAAATCTCACTTTTGATCGCACTCACTCTTTGCATACCTTGCTCTCATGCGATGCTCCCGAAAGGTCAGCCGTATACTCAGCCAAAACTCTCTCTACAAACAGATGGCTACATAATAAGAACTCCAAGACCAAGCGATAGTAATAAACTTGATGTGTGTGGTTTGGACCCAAGCAAAACAACTGTTGTTCATGATCCACGAAATCTTACCTGTTGCACAAATGTACCATCACCGCAAAAAGATCCTGTAGTTGTGGCTGCCGAACAAGGCAATCTTACGGTAGTTCAATCATATTTTAATTCATGGCAAAAATATTTTAGCCCTTGGGACTGTTATCGTAGAGATGTGGCTCTATTATTAGATCATATAACACGTTTCCCCGCTGCTACTACTGCTCCCGTTGCTCGTTTTCTTCTTGAAAAAGTAACTTTTAGTGAGATTGAACAACCTGACTGCGTTCGAAAAAACGCTATTGCCAATGGCCACGTGGAAGTACTTACCTATCTTAATCCGCATGCGCCCGAACCTATGGCGTGGGAACTTGTGGATGCAATCATTCACCGCCAAGATACCGCTCTTAGTACCTTACTCAAAGCTGGCGTTAATCCGGATGTGGGCGTTGGGGATCGAAAGAAAGAAGTGGTAATAAGGCAAACGGATGAAGAAATGGAAATAGCCCATGGCGTTCAGTATCCATTACACACTGCAATCTTTCGCGCTAATGCAAATGCCGTGCGCTTACTACTTGAACATGGCGCATCCGTCTCCTTAACAACTTGTATGGGTGAATCGCCACTTGATATAGCACTCATGGGCTTTACAAACCCCAAAGATGCAGGTGATACATCAGCGCTCAGGAGGCGTTTGTACATCCTGCGCACTGTGCTCAATGCAATGCCAATTGAAACAATTCCTTCACTGAAACATGTGCAAAAAATAATTGCTCCTGTATCCCAAGAGACGCAGTCAAAAGTTATAGGGCTATTAAGCAACAGACTCATGCAAAGACCATGTATGAGTGATGAGGTTCCAATAATACGGCAGGAAGAATCTTGCTTTGCCCTTGGCGCGTCTATTATTTGTTGTTCATGGGTAGCAAAAGTTGCAATCGACCTGTTCATTCATAGAGATGCATTGCGAAAAGAATTTCAAAAGAAAAATCAGTAATAAAAAAAGGATTTACTATGTATGT
The DNA here is from genome assembly GCA_963716425.1 of Candidatus Babeliales bacterium. Classification (GTDB taxonomy): domain Bacteria; phylum Babelota; class Babeliae; order Babelales; family JBFXEV01; genus JBFXEV01. The sequence goes on along the minus strand of OY970310.1, from coordinate 1,615,293 downwards.
CATCACCCCTTTAGTGAGTAATGGGGATGATGATACAAAACTTGTACAATAAATGCAACTCAGAATAACACTCAAAGAACAAATATGCAGAATACATTATTAACTTTCTTACTCGTAAGCTCATACCACACTGCTTTATGTATGCAACGAGTGCATACTACTGGCCACACATTGCCCAACGTGCAGCATGGCGTAATACCTTGCCCAACATATACACCCAGTTTCCCCCTTGATGTTGCACTTGCCAATGGCGACCCAAATCAAGTAATGGCATATTATTCAAACTGGCAGGGAACGTATTCACCAGCGGAATATGCAGCATGCATTGCAACAACTTTGTGCCAAACTGCCCAAAGACCCCAAAAGGTAACCGGAAAGATAATTCCACTCTTGCTTGAAATGCTTGATCCAGATCATCTGGATCGCATAGATTGCCTTTTCGAAGATGCGATCGATAATGGACATATTGAACTTATACGCTACATACGAACACGGTTATCAAGTAAGTCTCCAGACATGCAATCAGCATTAATTAAAGCCATTGACACAGACCAAGGTGACCCCATACGAGTAAGCAATCTGCTAGAAGCTGGTGTTGCACCTGATGAGAAGTCAGGTTGCTTTCCGCTCCACAGGGCAGCGTATACCGGCAAGAGTGTAATTGTAGACTTGCTATTAATGCATAATGCCTCAACAACGCGCTTGAACAATAATAGGAACTTACCAATTTTTGCAGCATTACATGGATTTGAGCCAGGCGACTCTAGAGACACAATATCTCAGCGCCTGCGCATTGTGCAACGATTACTCCAAAAGATGCCCGAGCATGCGCGGCCTATTGGAATTGAGGCAAACTTATGCAAAATTCCCCAAAGAACAAGAATCCATTTAATGGAAATCTTGAATGAATTTCCTACGATTCCCAAGCACATATGCATGACCGATGATGATGACAAAGCCTTATCAAAACAGCACGTTGACACGTTAGAATTTTGGATCGGGTGGGGGTATATTGCATGCGTAAGCCTTGCAACCTGTATCTGTAACTCTCTGGCAAAAAAAGTCTACGACCAAGACAAAAAAAGAAAATAAACTAGGCTCCCATGCATATTGATGAATTATATAGCCGCATTAATACCGCCATAAGCTGGAATGCCTTCTCTTATGCTGTTTTTAAACTCACAAGCACACTACTCACGTTTGTATTATTCAAACAATTAAGCACTATCGATTTTGCTGTATGGACAGGTATTAATAGCTTGATATATCTCATACTCGTTTGGGCAGATATGGGCATGCGAAAAACCATACCCACTTTTTTCCCGCTTATTATAGAAGGCAATCGCAAACAATACACTTTCTTACTTGTAAGCGCGTATACCGTTATAATAACCATAGCCTGTCCTTTTGCATTGTGGCTTGTCACACGTTATGCTTACCAAGTTAATCTGCCCATGAATAATGCTCTTCTTTTTGCAAGTGCACTACTCTTTTTTGGCCACGGCTTTGAAATGCTCTTCCAAACTATATTTCATGCATATCTCTGGCAAAAGACATATAATAAACTACTGGCAACAATTCAGTTTGTGTATATGGTGTTGGTGATTGGTGCAGCATTTATTTTTACACCCTCACTGAGCATGGTCTTTTATATAGTGCTTGGCAAAGGAATTGCAAGCTTGATGTGTGCAATCCTTAGCGCAGCACTTTTAAACAAACGATTACCTGATACCAACAAAGCACTTGAACCTCTATCGCACGACTTTCTCCTGCAATTTATTAAGCACGCCGGGCTTATGTGGGGTGCTGCGATACTTAAAAGTCTTACCGAGCGGAATATCACCGTACCATTTGTCACCTATTTTTTAGGACCCGCCTTAGGTAATATATTTAAAGTCGCACAAGATGGTGCGTTACTTTTTCAGCGGTTAATTTTCAGAACTATTGGCACAACAGATACTTCACTATTTGCCTACCTAAAGCATGCTCATAATGCCCATGCAGAGAGCCACGTATTTCAAAATGCGTTCACCAAGCTTGCAACCAAATTTGCTTACTTTGCAATTCCTTTAATTGGTGTTGTGTGGTTTATGCAATGCCAAGTTTCTTGCTGCGGCACGTCTTCTTATGGTTTTAATCTCTTTTTTATTACTTCAATTGGATTGCTCCTGGAATTACTGTTCATACCTTATGAACGAATGCTTGAAGTTCATGCAGATTACAGCGACCTTGCTTACGCCTATCTTTTTTACATCGTAAATATTTCTATTATTTTTGGCGCAATGGCATACGGATATATACATCTGATCACTTTTATTATAGCCTTGTATGGCGTTCGGTTGCTATCTATGGGAATCATGGGATATGCAGTATATCGCAAATACCATATTAGATATCCGCTCAAAAAGATTTGCTTTTTGCTGGCAACTACTTTGATATTCAGCTATATACTCCATCTTGCAGCAAGTTATTTCTGTGGCACCGCATTGTTCAATATATTTACTCACTTTTTTAGGATATAAACCTCTATGCACAAAATATATTTCATTCTTATGAGTTGTCTTTTACAAAGCTCATTATACGCAATGAAACTAATATCAACTGGTGAGAACAACTTACTTGAGACGCTTGCGCAGATACTACCTACAGATCCTCACATTGATGCTACCAATAATTGTGGGCAAACACGTTTACATTTAACAATAATATTGGCTGAAAAAACGGATCCCGCATCTTTAGAAACATGTAAATCACTCATTAGACAAGGGGCAAGTATTGCTTTTAAAAATACGCAAGATCAAACGCCCTTGTATCTTGCAGCGGTAAACAAAGCATCTGCACCTTTAACAAGAATTCTGCTTACGACCTGCCCAAGCATTAAACCGGAATTAAAGACACTCTTATTGTCTTGTCGCCGATGGAAAATTACGATTCCAAAAGATGTTTTTCTCGAATGCATTGTGCCATATATCATTTTTAATGAGACAGAAACCAAGCTTGCTGTTGTAAAGACACTACTCACAGAAATTCTAGAAAGTAAAATCTATCGGCCAAATCCAATGGCAGCTAGAAACGTGCTTGTGCAAACAGAAAAAAGACTTTGCGACCTTGTAAAAACTAAAGAATTACAAGAGTTACTTGATCCTAAGAACATAGAACAACTACGACCATTAATCATACAAGAACTATATGCTTCAATAGGCATTACCATAGCAGAAAAGAACAATGCTAAACCCAACGTATAAACTGTGCCTCGTTACACTCCTTTTGAATATGCACCTGTTCCATGCCATGGAGCTTTCAAAAGGAACTTTACTTGAAAAATTGGGCGAAAAGCATCAAGAAGATGCAGCAAAACTCAAGGATGCCTATATAAACGGAAAATCAAGCCCATTTTACCAACTCGCACGAGAAAACAGCTGGAAGAAAAACAGCTCCAGAAAGGTAAGGAATATCCTTGCTGATCATGACATTGATACTAGCATTGTGTTACTAGCTGAATGTCAACTGCTCTGGATAAGCAAGAAGGATAGGGCACATCTTTTACATAAGGCAGCATCAATCGGCTATACACCATTTTGCCAATTATTACTTGAAATAAAAGCATTCCCTGTTGATGCATTAGATAAGCAATGTTCCACACCTTTACATCTCTCTGCAGTTGAAGGACATGTTGAAACCTGCAAGCTTTTGATGCACTATGGCGCACAGGTTGATGCACTCAACAGCGCTTTAAGAACGCCAGCTCAAGAAACCATACTTTTTGGTCATATAAAAAAAATACAAAACCTCAGAAAGGTCTTAACATTGTTAAGACAACATGGAGCGCAAATGTGCCTAGCTGTTCTTGATAGCATAGTGTTGCACACTGATCACGATTCTATGAATGAACGTTTACGCATAGCATTCATTTTTGGTGCTCAGCTTGAAACGCAAGATGATCTTGGTAAAACTATAATGCATAGACTTGTAGAGCATACTACAGAACAGTGTTCAAACAAATATGAAGACTATCATGATAATATTCAAAAAAATACACAAGTGGCAGATATTCTACATACCATGGTAATAGAATATCAAAAGTATCTAGAATCGCAGAGAGGAGTTATCCTCCTTGCACTTCAAAGATTTAGAAAGAATTCACTACTTGGCAAGGTACCCAGAGATGTCCTCATATCATTTATATTACCTCACATCTTGCATGGCAAATACAAGAATACTCAAGGACATTTTCAACAACTTGAACTATTGCGATCATTGCTATTTAATCTACGTTATTAAGTGGAATGGTCAAAAAATGACTGAGGAAGAATCATTGGCCAATGCGCAAACTGCAAACAATCCAAAAATCTAAAGAGAAGAAAAAAACGATGAAACTAACATATAAACTATGCCTTATTATGCTTTTCTTGAATACGCACCTGTTCCATGCCATGGATCTTGCAAAGGGAACTTTGATTGAAAAATGTCAAGAAGATGCAGAGAAACTCAAAGATGCTTATTTAAAAGGAACTTCCAGTGCTTTCTACAAACCAGCATTAGAAAACACTCGAACTAAAAAAAGCTCAAAAAAGGTTAAAGATATTATAACTGGTCATGACGTTGATACTTCTGTTGTGTTGTTAGCTGAAAGTAAACTGCTCTGGATACGTGATAAGGATAGGGTAGATCTTTTACATAAGGCAGCATCAGCTGGCTATATCGCATTCTGCCAATTTCTCCTCGATGTAAAGGCGCTCCCTGTTGATGCACTCAACGGCGCTTCAAGAACGCCAGCACAAGAAGCCATACTTTTTGGTAATATAAAAAAAATACCGGACCTCAAAAAGGTCTTAACGTTATTAAGACAACGCGGAGCTCAAGTAGAATTGGATGTTCCTTATAAAAACAAATTGCATGGAAAAACTATTCTTGATAAAATAGTTCTGCGTACTGATCACAACTCTATTGATGAACGTTTATACCTAGCATTCGGTTTTGGTGCTCGGCTTGAAACGCAGGATACTCTTGGTAAAACTATTATGCATAGACTTGCACAATATACTGCAGATCTATGTTCAACCTATCGTTATTATGATGAATCTAATCTTATGCGGCCTATACACGGACAACAGGAACCAAATAGAGAAGCGGCAATAACTTTACCTATCATGCTATCAAGATATCAAAGGTATCCAGAATTACAGAGAGGATTAACTCTCCTTGCAATTCAAAGATTTAGGAAAGATTCACCTCTTGGCAAAATACCCAAAGATATGCTCGTAACACTTATTTTACCTCGCGTCTTACATGGTACATTCAAGAATACACAAGCATATGCTCATGAGCAACTTGAATTAGTGCGATCGTTACTATCTATTCAAGATAATAAACACCAAACAGCCTTTAGCCTAGCGGTATTAATAGCCGAAGAGAGTGAACCCACTTCTCTAGAAACATGCAGAATATTACTGCGCAAAGGCGCAAGCCCATTTTGTGCTCATGAACAAGACAAAAATGCATTGTATCTTGCGGCCATATACAAAAAATCATTTCCATTGACTCGCGCACTCCTTACTACGTGCCCTAGCATTAAACCAGCCTTAAAACTTGTTTGGTTGGCATATAAACGTTTGAATATGATCTTACCAAAAGATGTGCTCAGAAGCTGCATCGCTCCCTATGTCATATTTAATGCAACAGAAGCGCAACTAGAAACAATCAATAGTCTAGCTAGAAAAAAATGTGTGCTGAGACCTCGTTATGATCATGGATTGGCTAAAAAACAATCTTTGGTCGATAGTGCAGAAACACCTGAAATAAAAGCACTTCTTGACCCAGAGAAAATCGAACAACATAGAGTAACAATCTTACAAGAACTGTATGCCTCTATAGGAATCACCATAGCAGAGGAAAAAAAAGAACCGGAATCGGTGCTATAAAAATACTTTTCCCGTTTGCCAATGTGTAAGCAAAAGTATATATTTTTAGAATCCACATTGGCTAATCGTGTACATTAATAGAGAAGAAATAATAATATATACATCATAAGGAACCAATAATGATAATGATCTTATTTGTAGTCTTAACGTTACTGCCATGCACGCATATTAATGCAATGCACACGAGCAATGGCTCATTTGCTCAAGTACCAGTGCTCTCGTCTAACGGCACCCACCTTATGCATAGGGCAGTCCATACACATCCAATTACTGGAAAAGCTCAATCCGGTAGCCCCAAACCCTTAACAGACATAAGCGCTCATGAGCATTATCAACAAGAAGCTGTCACCGCATTACACTATGCTGCAAGTGGACTAGAAAAAGACTGCGTTAATCCTAGTGAAACTGTTGATGTTATAAACTATTTACTCACTAAAATAGACCCTACCTACATTAAGAATCCTGAAAAATTACTTATTGCGGCACTAGAAAATAATCATCCTGCACTTTTTGATTATGTAGAAAAAACATTTGGTACAGAATACACAGTAAACGCAGTATGTGATACGATTGACAAAGGGCAACATGAAAGATTTCAAGCGCTCTTAAATATAGGAGCAACTGGATTGCCCCACGTTTCTTCGCTCATACGCGATGCTATCGATGCATTATCTTACCATGATGATGCAGCAACTAATGCTCAGCGTTTGGCAATTCTCAAGACAATACTCAATCGCGCAGCGATAAAAGATGTTCCAACTATGTTTGAGTTAGATTTTCGCACTATTCCTGCACATGCGCAAGATGAAGTAAAAAGACTTTTGGGTGAGAGACTCTATCCACCAAGGTTGGGTATGAGTGAAGATGCAGATGAAACGCCACTCCATCGCGCAGCAGCAGCTGGCGATTATGAAACAAGCTTTGCATATCTGACTCAATGGTCTGGGCCATTAACTGAAGATTCTATGTTTCCACACGAGGCTTTAAGCACGATAGGGACTAAGCATAATAAAAAAAAGAGCTTGCAGGATCAATCTGCAGAAGTTAGAGCTGCGTCACGACAAGTGTCTGCATTTACGGTAAATATGAAAAACCATTATGTGCTACGATTTAGATTAGCAGAGGAACAACGAACCGCAAAAGATAGTAAGGGTCGCACCGCTCAAGAGATAGCAATTGCAGCAAAAGCGCAAGCAAAACTCATCACGCTACTTGATGCAAAAAATGATGATGCTATTAAAGACGCAATATATCAAAATTACGAACAACGGTTTATGACTGAAGAACCTAGGGATCCAAACAAAGCAAAACAGCAAGAGACTAAAAAAGCTCCGAACAAAAAAGAAAAAGCCAAATTAAAAGATGATTCTCAACAACCGCCATGCAAAGTCGGTGAGGAAGTCATCATTTTTGGTGAACGATATGTAGTTGCTAAAGTTGAAAAAGTTAAATAATTATAGCAATTAGAAAGGTTTTATATGAAATTACGCTTACTCTTTGCTTTTTCTATAGCTGGTGCAACTGCTCAAGCAATGGACCAAGAATCTGCCTTACATGTAGCTGCGCGCCAAAACAATTATGATGCGTGCTTGCAACAATTGGTGAACACCGCATGGCTTGAGGGTGAACTACTCGAAAAAGCACTTTTTCCGCAAGAGGCCTTTGCAGCAATGACAAATATTGATACAAATCCCACTGAACGTGTTGCTGCACAACAAAGAGTATTGTTATTTGCAAAGAGATTTAACGAATTTGCAGAATATCAATTGCAAGCCGCGCAAAGAATGAAAAGAACTCTTAATGCGCAAAAACAAACACCACAGGATATCGCACGTGAGGCTCAAGCTCCGGGCAAATTGCTTGGTTTACTTAACCAAAATAACACAATTATTGTTGAACGTGCCATTTTAGCACATCTTAGTACTAAACTAAGAACTCCAGAGGGCTCATTGACTGCTGCAATACCTACCGCAAATCCACATGCTCCTATATTTAAACCGGGTACTGAAACTATCATTGACGGCGTTGCATATAAATGTACATCGGAAGAAAAAGTACTCTATTTTGATGGTTCAAACACATAATCGCGAGTTTTTATTATGAAATTAAAATTATTAGCAGCCTTAATGTTGATTGCAGCAACCACTCATGCAATGGACGTAGCTACCGATCTTCATGCGCTTGCAAAAAAAGGCGATTATGCAGGATGCTTTAATCTTCTTGTAGAACCAACATGGCTTACAAAAGGTCAGATAAAAATAGCTACATATGATGAAGAAGCACATAAGGAAATAAGAAAGCACTTTGATAAAAGTAAATCCCCGGAAGAGCAATCCAAGCCCTATCAGCAAGCTATGACAAGAATGGCACCATTTATGTTCCTTTCTGAAAGATACTATATGCATCAATTGGCGCTGGCAAATGTAAAGAGAACTCAATTAAATAATCAATGCGAAATACCTTTTGATTGCGCAGAACGCGCACATGCTTCTGTTGAACTATTAGCATTACTTAATCCAAGAACGCAAGATCTTGATCTTGCCATTATGTGTATGATTTATAAGAAGCTCGGGGCAGAAGGAAAAGAAGGGGCACAGATTGTTGCTCCTGGATCTAGAAAAGAAGCAAAGTCTAAATGATTAATAACACCCGAAAGAATTATATGCAAAAAACTATCACCTTAACACTTCTTTCTGCATGTATCCTCGCTCATACAACTCAGGCCATGGAACGAACTATTCAAGGCATGGAGCCTCGAGATAAGCGTAGCCACGTTGAAGAGGAGCGGCCTCTTAAATCTGCAAAAATTGATGAAGATACTCATTTTTTTTTAAATTATTATAAGCGCTCACTTGACCAAGGTCAATCGGTTCATGATTTTGATTTATGCGCACGTGCCCGTGATGGACATGAGGAAGCTGTGCGATTCCTTCTTGATAGAGGTGCAAATGTTAACCAAGCTCACGAACAATATACTAGAGAATTAGATCATAAAAATACGCATAACACACCTTTGATCTGTGCACTACTAAAAGGCCATTTGCAGGTTGCTCGACTCCTTCTTGAAAGGGGTGCAGATGCTGACCGTACAAATAAAGAAGGAAAAACCGCTTTGATGTATGGTGCAGAAAACGGCGATCTTTCTGCTATTCAACTTTTGACCAATTATAGGGCAAGAATAAATTACTCAAATCAAAATGGTTTAACCGCTTTAGAATGCGCAGCAGCACAAGGTCACGAACCAGCTGTTCAGCTCTTACTTAATGAAGGAGCTTCTGTGTATCAAGCGCCTCAATATGAGATGATGCAAAGCTTAAGAAGCTCGCATAAACCTTGTTGCGCAGACCTTATGAAACTATTTGCTGCAATGACACGACTTACCATTTGGTGCGATAACCCTAAAACAGAAATTATTATTGGAAACAATAGCTTTACTGGACCAGAGCTTTGTCAACCAGAATCCGAAGGGGCTCAATTTAACTTACCTCCATTTGATACGATTGGTATTCGGTTTCCAGGGTTAGCTACACTTTTTACTATTGACAGAAATGGGCTCAGGTTAGGGCGCAACTTAAATATTAAAGTTGCCAAAACCTATCTTCCTTACATCGAATTTAGAACTGATCGAGACAAGGTTACATTTAACTTAATAGGCAATGAACTGCATGGCCCATCATTTGATTTTGCCATAAGAGGTCGAGTCGATGCACGTGAAACTTTGAAAGAAGGTCTTGCCCGACTCATGGCATAAAGAACCTCTATTTTCAAAGCATCGTAACAAATGTTTATAGCTGGTGTGACAGTGTTAGCAGTGATAGTATGCATCACAGGAAAGAAATGACCGGGGACTATGAGGGATACGAAATCATATAAAAAACTAGAAAGGTTTAAGTTGAAATTACGTTTACTTTGCGCATTGAGTTTAGCCATTTGTACCTCACAAGCAATGATTCAAAGAGTTGATAGTCCTTTGCATACGGCAGCAAAGCAACGCAATTACCCCGCATGCTATGCTATACTAACTGCATCTTTACGAGCAATGCCCGCATATATGCCCCCTAAAGAAGTTCAAGAAACAGCACGAAACTCCTATAATAAAGATCTGAGATATGTGGAACAATCTGAAGAATTTCAAGCTGCGCTCAGAATGGCGGCTGCATTGGCAAAACAGATGGAAGAAGAATCAATCAAACAGAGAGCAATTATAAAAGAATTAAGAACAGCAGAAAACGCTGAGGGGCTTATTGCCAGGGAATGTTGCGAATATGATACACCGGAACCCCTAAGACAATTACTTGATCCTTCATATGATGTGGTATCCGCCTTTATTAATGGCAGAGCCCCCCGAGTAACCATGCCTGAAAGTCGTACTTTGAATATAGGCGACACAGTCACGGTTAATGGCAAGGTGTACGGCTGCACAGAAAGATTCAGGATAAGTAGGGATGATGAATAGAGGTCGTAGAAAAAGGAGCATTCATGAAGTTATCTCTTATATGCGTTTTCACTACGTGCATTATATCGCTTAAGGGGATGCAAACATCTTACCCGTTACATGAAGCAGTTGAAGGAAATGATCATACAGTATGCTGGGAACAATTAACTAATGTTTCCTGGTTGCCAAATCCTTTACCACCAGAAGCTCACTATCCCGCTGAAGCATTTGCCCAATTAAGTGAATCCAAAGATCCCAATATTACTGCAGTTGTCACCAGATTTTTGGAAACAATGCAGCAGTATGCCAAACACCATATGGAACGCATAAATACACAACGTGCTCAGGCAAACTCAGAAGGTTGCACACCTTTACTCTGGGCTCAAAGAAAAGAGACGTGCACTCACTTTGCTCACCTGCTTGACCCTGCGGATGAACACGGGAATGTGCAAATCTATAATGCGGTGATAGAGAAACTTAATGACATTCTCACCAAAGGCGAATGTGGATTTGTTGTAGCATTAAGAAAGCAATATCCCCAAAGGTATTGCAATCAAAAACTTGAGTAACGCACATCACTTCAACAACGTTTTTACCAAGAGCTCTTTTAACCACTCCTCATATGCATCCGATGACCAATCTCGTTCAACCACGAGCATGCGATAGAGATCTCTTCCAGTAAAAGCCCAAAGAATATCAAGAGCCTGAGTTGCATCTAATCCTGCAGCAAGAGCACCTTCTGATCCAAGCTTAAGTAAGCCCTCTTCAAGTCTATGATAACGTCTTTCTTCTCGTTCTATTTCCAACTTTTTTAATTCGGGACCCAAAATTGCAGCACTTTGTAATGAACCTAATTGTTTTTGCTCGGCATCATAGAGTTGACGTGCAATGATAGCTGCCGTTTCAAGACGTTTCTCTGCAGTAGGTTGCTGCTTTCCTCGCATTACAAGATCACTGTGCTGCTCAGGCGAAAGTGCTTCATCCATAATGACCCGTAGAATGCCGGTTTTTGATTGAAAAAGCGCATAAATGGTGGGTGCAGAAACTTCTGCATCCTGGGCAATATGATCAATGGTAACGTTATCAAATCCACGCGTTGAGATTAATTTTTTGGCCGACTTCAAAATCCGCGCTCGCGTTTTCTGTGCTTGTGCTTTACGTGCTTCTGAGTGATACGTTCTTTTGGTTTCGCTTTTTGGCATGCATTCCCTTGTATTAACTCTTGACTAATTAGATATAGTATACTATATTGAATATGAAGGGTCAAAATATAGATAACATTACCTAACTAGTATAAGGATTACACATGATTAAGAATACTGTTGAGATAGCAAGAGCATATTATACTGCTATGGCACATAAAGATGTGGTAGGCATAGGGCAATTTCTCCATAGAGATGTTGAACTTATCAGCCCGCTAGCCACCCTGCATGGCAAAGAAGCAGTTATTAATGCAAGTAAAGGCCTCATGGCTGTTTTTAAATCGCTGGATATTAAAGCTGTGCATGGTGATGATAAAGAAGCAATCCTTGTAATATACTTGGACTGCCCCGCACCAATAGGTGTTTTCAGATCAGCCTCTTACTTAAAATTTGAAAATGGATTTATTGCTCGCATTGAACTATTCTATGATGCAAGGCCATTACTCATGAAAAAAGATGAGATTTTTAAGAAGTAATAAAAAAGCCGTTGTATAAAATTTTATACAACGGCTTTTTTACTATTACAAACGTTCAAGAAATGTGATGAGAGTATCTTTAAAGTTAATAAACGTCATTCACATTCTGTTTCTTCAATGTTCGCACTCACAATATATACAATAGTCACAAGACCCAACACATAACAATAATACACATGGCTAGCGACAGCCAAAGGAGAAATACCTGCCAGGGAGCTTGCGAGCAACACTTGTGCGCCATGTGGGATAATGCCTTGCATTACACAAGAAAACACATCAAGCCACGCAGCACTATAATGCGCAGGAATGCGATATTTCTGTGCAATGTTTCTTGCAATATCACCGCAAAACACAATTGATACTGTATTATTTGCAAGTAACAGATCACACACTGATACAATACTTCCTATCAATAATTGCGCAAGCTTTTTACCACCGCGCACAGGAATAATATGCTCTAACTTCTTAAGCAGCGCATTCTCATGGCCCACAAGCCCCGATAATGCGCCCACGAGCATAGAAAGCAACATAATATCATACATGCTGGCAAAACCCGAGGTAATATCTGCGCTTAAGGCAATCAAGGAATAATTTGAAGTTGCAAAACCAATACATGCCGAAAGAAGCAAACCAACTATCAATACCACAAACACATTAATGCCGATTACCGCTAAAGCAATTAAAGCAAGATATGGTACCACCAAAATAAGAGAATGCTCTTGCGCTGCTATCTCTGCGCCTGATGCATGCGCCCAATATAAGAGTGCCATTGTTATTACTGCTGCTATACTGGCCACAATGCAATTGAGTTTTAGCTTCTTCCTAAAATCTGCATGTTGAGAAAGCACTGCAGCAATGGTTGTATCAGAAATCAAAGATAAATTGTCACCAAACATTGCAGCACCAACCACAGTCCCCATGCCAAGCGCCATCGGAAAAGCTCCTTGCTCTGCAAGCCCTACCGCAATAGGCGCAAGCGTTGCAATAGTACCGAGCGCAGAACCAATGGCGGTGGAGATAAATGCACCCGCAATAAATATGCCAATAAGCAAGAACCGCGCAGGAAGTAGTGCAAGCGCCACATTTACCGTTGCATCCACACTGCCAATAGCAGATGTTACGGTACTAAAGGCACCCGCCAGCAGAAAGATAAAACACATAGTGATAATGTCTCTATGCCGTGCCCCATCTATAAAAGCATCCATCTTATTTTGGGTTGACCCTTTACGCAGTACCCATGCAAGAATAAGTGCCGGTATAATGGCAACTGTTGGCGAGATCTGATAAAAAGCGTTCTCTACACCTTGAAAGGTAAAATATAACCCACTGCCAACATAGAGCAGCACAAACAAGATCATGGGAAAAAATTGAATAAATATTAACATACCGTGCCTTTAAAATGCAAAAAATATACTCACACCTGCCGTGAGAGCTGAAATAACTTATAATAAATTGTTAGGGAAAAAGTATATATGGCCTAAGCCATCATAAAGAAAGGCATGCTTGCCATTGGGGTGCAAACAGAAGGAAACAATTCAAGAGATTGAAGTAATAAGTGGTTCTGTATATAGGACATAAAGATCCTCTCTATTATATGATTTAAATTATCATTATTTACTATGAATTATTTAGTAAACTTTGTCAAAAAATCTATAGCATAAAAGAATACAAATCGTTCCTAAGGCCCGATATAGAGACTCTTTTGGCACATATTTTGTTTACAACTGAATTTCTTAATGTTACCATAGACTCTAGTTTAGCCTGTCGTATCCATAATAAAGGCAAGATCTTTCTAAAAAACACGTTACAAACTCTTGAATATGGTCATTAGAGTGGCTATTCTAAAAAGAAGAACTAATAGGAACCAGAATCAAAATAATAAAGCGATTAAATAAGATAAAGGGTTTATAAAGAAGCACCAAGCTAATTATATAACAGTTACCATTAGTGGAAAGGTCGTTTGCCATCGACGCATTGCTTCATCCTGGCCAAGTAACGTAACATCATAAAGGACATTCAGTCATGCATAAAACTACTCTTTTTGCTTTAGCATGTTTAACCTATTCTCCCTTTGCTGCATTGCTGGCAATGGAAAGACCTCTAAAAAGACATGCCCCCGAATCTCAAGCTTTACAACCGAAATTCAATACCTTTGAGCGACAACAAGCGTTAAACCAAGCATTACTCTTTAACGCAACTTGTCCTTATTGGTCTGCAGGAGACATTATACAAAGTCTGATCGCAGAAGGTGCCAATCCCAATACATGCGATCAATTTGGTAATTCCGCATTACATTTTGCGGCAGATGTTGGAAACTTCTTGGCAGTCAAAGCACTTGTTAAAGGTGGTGCCCAACCCAATGTAATAAATGCGCACCGCTTATCACCACTCCATTGTGCAGTAGATACCCAAAGAGAAAAAACTAAAAGTGTACGATCTGTTATCATTAAATATCTTATTCTTAAAGGTGCTGATAAATGGATAACCCCAGAATATTCACCCTTAAAATATGCCATAGTACATGGTGATAAAGCTGCATGCATAAGCATACTCAGCACAATTTCAACTCAATATACTTCAAGACAACTATTGTCGCTTCGAGTAAGAAGCGAACTTTTGAAATTAAAGCTAGAGCTCTCGCTTCCTGATGAAAATAATGTAACCATGCAACAAGATGCTGAGCGTCGTGGATTTTATGGCATTGCAACGTTAGTTGATGCAGGCAAAACAGACCAATTTGTAAACAGGCTTTTTGGGTCAGCCATTTAAATGCAAGGTTGTTTACGACTCCACAATTCTATGGTACCGTAACACCAGAAGATATCTTATCCTTTTAAACGGAGACTGCCATGCAGAACGTCAACCAATATACCTGCCTCATGTTAGTTATTTTGCTTCTTACAGAATCTGGTACTGCACAAGCAATGCGGATTTTAGTAAAAAGAACTTTTAGTACAAACAGACTCACCTTCTCACCAAAGCAATGTGCACTCGACCAAAAACTTAAAGAAACAAAGGGGAAGTGTCTCTTACAAAAAGAGCTTGATGAACAATTATTGTTAACCGCCTATACTCATCAGCCCGATCTTGGAGTACTTACTGAATTGCTTGAAAGTGGTGCTGATGCAAACGCACATGATGATACCGGCGCAACAGCGCTCCATATTGCAGCGTATGTTGGGAATGCTGAAGTTGCAAACCTCTTCCTTAAACATGGCGCCAATCCAAATGCTGAATGCACAAACGTAATCGCAGGGCCTACACCATTACATCATGCAACATATAGAGCTCAAGTTCCAAAAGCAGCCATAATAACTGCTCTTATAGAAGCAGGTGCAAACAAAAAAGCACGAAGTCTTGATACTGGAGATACCCCACTTCTTCAAGCAATGCTACATCAAGGTCCCGCTGAAGTACTTGCGTTATTAACAACTCTTAAAGCCCATTGTAAGGAACGCGATCTTCTACCCTCTCTAGAGCAAAAACTTGCATATGAATTAAAAGAATTGGACGCCCTATTAATGATGGCAAATAACGCTCGGGTTACCCCATTTAATGAGGCAATGCGCCGCAAACGTTTTGATATTGCAGCATTAGTGCATCCCAGCAATAGTATACAACATCGCCAAGCGCTGATCGATTCTATTGTAGGATTGAAGGCGGAAGATCTAAAATATGGCGCGTAAATAAGTATTGAAAGGCATCTTACATGAACAATGTACGCTCTCAGATATTACTTATTGTAGCTCTTGTAAATCCCTTTTTGTTGCAAGCTATGGAGAAAAAAAAACAAGGTAAACTCAAAATCCCCGCTGTGTTCGCTGCTACAAAAACGAGCGCGTGTTTACAAGCTGCCGCAAAACCAATACTGGAAGTTCCTGCTCAGTACCAAGAAGAGTGCAAAATGCTCATGGATGCCTATACGCACAAAAAAAAGAGCAAGTATTATGACCCTCAGTACAAATCTCCTTATTTCATAGGCGACAAGCTAGTGCTAGAAGCCGCACTAAAGAATAAAGATACTCAAGCATGCGTACAGCTGTTTGCAAACGGTACATTAGATTATACTGCAAATCAAGATCTTCTGTACGACGCACTCAGGAATGGTTACTACCCGCTTTGCCATCTTCTTCTTACTACTGGGCAAGCGAATGCTCAATTTGAAGAAATGCAACGGAAAACACCTCTCTATTGGGTCCTTGATCACGGCAATACATTACCACCTGCTGATCTTCTTGCACTCTGCACCCTGTTAAGACAGCATGGTGCCGATATTCATAAGCCCTTACAAGATGGTCGTTATACCTTTGAGAGTCTTGCTGCACAACCTAAGCTGACAAGTTTCTATCCCATTTTCCCTATACTCATGCAACTTGGTGTAACTCCCACGTTACAAGATGATCAGGGTTTTACACCAATCCATAGATTAGCTCGTTGCAAAGATGCTAGCACAAGTAGTCTTATTAACTTAATTATCCCATACCAAGCTTACTTGGAGCGTGAAATCGCACGTACTGTGCTCCTAATACACAGATTTTCCGCATCGCATCTTAGCCGCGTGCCTAAAGACATTATTCTTGTGCATATCATGCGTTATTTTTGCCCTTTCAGGCATAAACTGATTCATGAAATGGTCAATCAACAACTTGCCTTGTTACTCAAACTTCTTACTATAAGAACAAAACTCCTGCACACTCCTCAAGATATTCTTAAAAACGTCCCACAAACAACACCGCCCTATATCAACAGTGATATACTTGACCCTCAAAAAATTGAACAACACAGAGCAGCTTTTACCGAGGCCTCGCGGGAATTGATGGCAGCATTAGATGCACCGCGCACATAAAAATCTCATAAAAAAGCCCTTTATATTGCTATCATTTGATCAAAAGTGTATATTTGCATAATATATACTCATTTTTTGTCGCAAAAGGTTCACTATGAAAAAACCACTTAACATATATTTATTCTTAACGCTTTATCTGGCATTAACACTCTATCACAATAATAGTTATGCAATGATGGTTCCTCATGCCAATGGTACACAACTTATTCATAGAACAGTACATGCACCGCAGAACATATCCCAACATGTGTTTACAGCTCCTGCTGTGCAGCGCATAGAACAACCTGAACTCGTGCTTAAAGCAGCAGTGGACCAGGGCCGTCATGACATCATCAGACGTATAGCAGAAACACATGGTGATCATTACACTGCATGGGCACTCGATCAAGCAATTGTAGCGGGCAATCCAGAGCATGTAACAACACTCAAGGATGCTGGCGTTGATCTACACGCAATGCTCGTTTCTCATGATGGTTCAGTCTCATTACATAGAGCGCTCAGATCTTTTTTACCAGAAGATGACCGAGAGACTACCGCACGGCGCATTGCCATCTTAGAGATTCTTATCAATAATATTAACCCACAACGTGTTCCTGCGGCATTTCAAGTTAATCTCTGCCTCATTCCCGAATCTACGCGGTCTCAAATTGCGCAACTGCTTAATAACAAAAATATTCCGAAAAGAATTTGTATGGATGATGCTCCAAAGACCCAACAGCCACAACCATCGCGGATACTACGCGTTTATGATTCTTCAATAGGAGTAGCTGATGTTGATATAAGATTCAATAAAGAACAAGACGCAATGGATTCGTATCGTCCCCCTGTCTTACCTGATGCAAACTTAAGACCTTCTCATCCTACCCAAGCCTCATTCAATACAAACTTAAATCCATTACAACAAGCAGTGCTTGATGGCCATTATGCACTATGCTATGATCTTTTGACTATATTTCAAGAGCCGATTCTTGAGAATGAAAGATTCCCCATAGATGCTTTAAAAACATCTGATAACCCACCCAAGGATATTACTAATAAAGAGTACCGAGCTGCGGTGGCTATTATGGAGAAGTTTACCAGAAGAATGAATCGTAAAATAGATAAGCAACTTACACTGTCCAACGTCCTAAAAGCTGCCAAAGACCATAAAGGACGCACCGCATATGATATTGCTCGAGAAGCTAAAGCACCCGAAAAAATCCTCAAACTACTTGACCCTAATGACAATAGTGAAATAAAAGCATATCTAGGACATAGATTCAAAACAGCCTTCGCCAAGGATCTTGCTGGCATCGAGCAACGGCACACTCAACTGCAACACGTTAAGATGATGCTCGATACCCAGAAACTAAAAGTTGGTGATACGATTACTATTAATAATCGCGAATATACAGTTATTGAAGAATTAAAAAATAAATAAACACAAAACCTCAAGACCCATATATGAAAATAACCACTCTAGCTTTAATAAGTTGCATCTGTATTTCAATTACTTCTATGCACGCAATGGATAGTGAAACAAAGCGCCAAAAAACTTTTCTTGTGGAACCGCCCTATTATCCCCTTGAAACGTATGATAGTGACCATACGCAAGAAGTAATCGAATGCGCTCAAGCGGGTGCTTATAATCACCTTAAGGATATCTTTAATAGAACACCCCTTCACAGAGCTGCGCATTTTGGGCAAACCCCATTAATGAAGGCTCTCATACAAGGTGGCATATCAGCCGATTGTCTTGATACGCATGGCAACACGCCGCTTCATTATGCGGCTGAATCAATGCATCAAGAAGAAGCAGTTGAACTACTCATTGATGCTTGCACGGCCCAAAGAGTATCCCATGATCAACGTCCATATGCATTACTATGTGGTCTTGTGCCGATGGTGGATGTTATGAATAACTGCGGGCAAACACCTTTGCACCTTGCAAGAGATCCCAAAGTAGTACAACTACTCATTGAAGCCGGTGCCAATTGCCATACACGGCACTATCCTCATTTGCAACCTGAAACACCGTTTCAAGCTGCAGTACATCGCAAAGATAGTAAAGTTGTAGAAACCATGATATGCACAGTATCTCCTCTTGAAGTTGCACATATTGTGCCACACATTGTTGCTACGTATAAAAGAACTGGGGAGGACTACGTATCGCTTCAGGATCTTATGCATTCCATTGATCCCACTCTTATTAAGGATATAGTTGCACAAAGAAGAGCTGCAGCAGAACGATGGCTCGAACGACCAAATACTGGCATATTTTTTGCTGTGAGAATAAAGCAAAGCATACTAAAAGCTCTTCGGAAGTATCCTGAAATCCAGATCACATATGGGGCAGCAATTCTTATAAAAAATTTGCAAGCAATTACCATCGATTGTCATCGCCCTTCGACCCACTGAATTTATCCTGATAGTTCACGATCCTTCGACGCTAAAGTTACGGGAGCAGGCAAGACTAAAGGCTAAAACGAAGAAGCTCTAAGTAAGATTGTTTCCGTCTACGTGTCTGCGCTCGTTCATCCTGAGCCTGTCGAAGGGCGCCTGACACTGGCAAAAATAATATTCACAGAGACAATGCGCTATCTCAGATTGCTGCAAAAAAACCGTGGTACAGAAACCAGCCGCCCCCTTCTTCCCTTTTAAGAAATACAAGAACTTATGATTTAAGAAGTTTAGGCATCTTGAATATAACACAAATGTTTTTCAACACTTTTATCAAATACTTTTGAATCAACAGAAAAGTTGTGGGAAAAAATGAGAATAAAATCAACAGAAAGAAAGCGCCAATCAACGTTCTTTGGTTAAGGTCGTTTTTAATTTTAAATGGACGTGCGATTTGTTTTTATGTTTACATGCGCTTAATCAATTGGTTTTCAAAGACTTCTTACTTTAATTAATAAATCTGACTCTCCCCTATTAATGAAATTAGCTCTTATTTTGATTCGCTTTCTTATATATACATATACTACATATACTGAATCAAAGACATATATATGTAAACTACATATATATTACTAAACTACAGCATTATTCACCAACATGTACACATATCTATCTAAATACTATCTATCTAGTTTTTATTCTTACCAATCTAATTCTTATTCTTATACATAAAGATTCCATGGGGAGAGTAGATCTTATTAATCTAATTCTTAGATGTATCTATTCATATATATCTATATATTTCTCTTATATATCTTGTACGCTATCTTAATTGGAACTAGTTTTCATATATTTCTTATTTGTACCTATATATACGTATGCACCTACATACATATTCTCTTACTACTTACCATATATATCCTATATATATCTCCTATATATATGTATAGGTTTAGAATGAAATTCACTCCAAGCACACAGTGCTAACGGAGTCAGACACCATCAGCTCCATCTTGTTCCCCCATGTAAAGCACGCGAAGCTCGAACTCCATGAAAAAGCTGAGGGGGGCAGACGGAGTTCTAAGCTAACGCAAAAAGCCATAGCCAGCCTAGACGGCCTGCCCGCCGTGGCAGTCCAAGCCGAAAGGCCTGGAATTCGGGCAAAGTTGGGAGTGCCCGAATTCACTTTGTAAAAAAAACACGAATAAAAATCAGATCTAACAAAAGTTTTTAACCATGCCCAAGTCTTTACACCATAAAGCCAACGGAAATTGCCAGAGTTGAATTCTCACTCAGAATTGACACCCATCATCACCGGAGCATCGCGCGCAAAGTCAGCAGACTAAATCCATACACCCCCCCATCAGAATTCAAAAGGAATGATTTTATTACACGACATATGTGCAACAAGAGAAATGTACAACTACGCTCATTAATATAAAAAACTAAATTCTTGCAAGCCGGACTTATCAGTTACATAGTGAACAGTTAAACCCTCAGACCAACCAATTTGAAATGACTTTACTTCCATACCACCATCATTGGCCGGTAGCTCGCGCCATACGATCAACGCGCACTTGGCCAATGGGTGTTGTTTTTTAATATCATATAATTTGGCAATAACTTGGCCAGTTCCTGCATCACGGAAACGCAACGTACTATTCTTATTAATATCATTTAAATTGTAGAGTGACATAAGCTGATCACCAACCCGCATAGTTGCCCCGTATTCAGGAAATGTGATATTTCCCGATACTGTAAGCTGAGCAGCAGGCACTGTGCCCTTGATATCAAAAGCAGGCCCATGCATAGCGTATAATGAGCTACTATCAATTACAAAAAAAAGAATAATCATGAATCTAATAAAAGTCATCAAAACTCCTCAAGCAAAAAACTGACAAGCTATCCAACCCGACCTCTTCTATTCTAATTGTAACAAATGCGGTAGTAAAATAGCAATTGCCTGTGTATTACACGACGCGAATGCAAATCCTTCACTACCCCACCACCACTCAAAAATGAGACTAAATACCATCCATTCCCAAATGCCTATTATTAAGGCATATCAGATTAAGATCTGAGTCACTTATTATAAGATTTTTTACATTAATCATTGACATTTCTTTACAATATCGATATAAATTATAGAGGAAAATCAGTCGCCACTCTAGAGACCCTTCGACAAGTTGCGCCGCTCATACCCTTCGACAGGCTCAGGATGAGCGGGATGGCGAAACTTGCTACATGATGAGCTAGCCGAACCATCAGGAAGAGCGGATTTGATTAAAAGAAAACAATATACGTAAAATAGCAAAGGATATGTATGGGAAAAATAATCGGAATTGACTTAGGTACCACAAACTCAGCTGTCTCCTTTATGGAGGGCGGTAAGCCAAAGATCATCCCTAGCAAAGAAGGCACCAACACTATACCGTCAGTAGTAGCTTTTACCAAGGATGGTCAACGCCTGGTGGGCACTCTTGCAAAACGCCAAGCGATAACTAACCCAGAAAATACCATTTTCTCTGCAAAGCGCTTTATTGGGCACAAGTTTGATGAAGTAACACAAGAAGCTAAAAATATGCCATATAAGCTGGTCAAACGTCCTAATGGTGACGTGGCAATTATGGCACAAGGCAAAGAATACACGCCACAAGAAATTGCTGCTGCTATCTTGAACCTTATCAAGCAAACGGCAGAAGAATACCTTGGTGAGAAAATCACAGAAGCGGTTATCACCGTTCCTGCATACTTTAACGACTCACAACGCCAAGCAACCAAAGATGCAGGCCGCATTGCAGGTCTTGATGTAAAACGTATCATCAATGAACCAACTGCTGCAGCTCTTGCCTATGGTGCTGACAAAAAGAAAGAAGGCACTATTGCCGTGTTTGACTTTGGTGGTGGTACGTTTGACGTATCTATCTTAGAAGTATCTGATGGTGTGGTTGAAGTGAAATCAACCAATGGTGACACACACCTTGGTGGTGATGACATTGACCAACGCTTGATCGATTTTCTTGTAGATGAATTTAAACGCGATCAAGGCATTGATCTTAAAAAAGATCCAATGGCACTCCAACGGTTAAAAGAAGCTGCTGAAAAAGCCAAAAAAGAGCTTTCTACACTCTCTGAAACTGAAATTAATTTACCGTATATCACTGCAGACCAATCTGGCCCTAAACACTTGAATATCAAGATCTCACGTGCCAAACTTGAATCACTGTGCAGTGATTTGTTTGCGCGCCTCCTTGAGCCATGCAAAAAAGCACTCAAAGATGCTGGTCTTTCAACTGATAAGATTGATGAAGTCATTTTAGTTGGTGGTTCTACCCGTATGCCAAAAGTACAAGAACTTGTAAAAGAGTTCTTTGGCAAAGAACCAAACAAATCAGTAAACCCTGATGAAGTGGTAGCAGATGGTGCTGCAATCCAAGGTGCAGTACTTGCAGGTGATGTAACCGACGTGTTACTCCTTGATGTAACTCCACTGTCCTTGGGTATTGAAACGCTCGGTGGTGTGGTGACCAAATTGATTGAACGTAATACCACAATCCCGGCCAAGAAACAACAAGTCTTCTCAACGGCAGAAGATAACCAAACTGCGGTTGAAATTAGAGTGTTTCAAGGTGAGCGTGAATTTGCCAAAGACAATAAAATGCTTGGCCAATTCAAACTAGACGGCATTCCTGCAGCTCCACGTGGTGTTCCTCAAATGGAAGTAACGTTTGATATTGATGCCAATGGTATCGTGCACGTTTCTGCAAAAGATAAAGCATCTGGTAAAGAGCAAACTATCACCATTACTGCTGGCGGTGGTCTTTCTGAAGCTGAAATCAAGAAAATGGTTGATGATGCAAAAGCGCATGAAGCTGAAGATAAAGCAGCTCGTGAAACCGTAGAAGAACGCAACAAGCTTGATGGTATGATTCTGAGCGTTGAAAAAACACTCAGTGATAATAAAGAAAAACTTCCTGCAGATGAAGTTTCTAAATTAGAAGCAGCACTAGAAGTTGCAAAACAAGCACTCAAAGAGCATGCTGATAATAAAGAAGAACTCAAAAAAGCGCATGATGAGCTGATTAAAGCTTCTCATACTGTTGCTGAGATTTTGTATAAACAAGGTCAAGGCGCAGAAGGCGCTGCTTCGCATGAAGAAGATGGTTCTAAAGAAGAGCCACTTGACGCTGAAATTAACGAATAATTCTCGGGGGACTGAAAAGTCCCCCATTTTTTTCATAGGAAATAAATAACCACTTGACCTACCGCTCATCCCGAGTGTTCTTCAAAGCTTTGCGTGAAGAAGAAAGTATCGAGGGCCATTTTTTTAAATTCAATTGATTTTCCCGTTACAAAGTCTTATTTAAGTAGCTTAAGTATTTCGGGTTTGTTTCTTGCATTATCCAAAGCAGAGAAGCCTTTGCTATTTTTAATATTCTTGTCTGCTTTATACTCAATTAATAATCCGACCAAGTCAACTTTGTCTTTAACAACTGCATTATTCAAAGGTGTAAAACCCAGTTTATTTGCAATATTAGGATTTGCCCCAGCACTCCTGAGTAATAATTCGACCATTTCAAAATTACCATATAAGATAGCATTATTCAAAGGCGTTTGATTGGAATCCTTAGTTGCAATATCAGGATTTGCGCCGCCCGTACTATTAAAAATTAATGATCGGACCATTTCAGTGTTGCCTTTAACAACAGCATTATTCAAAGGCGTAAAACCCTTATTATTTGCAATATTAGCATTTGCTCTTTTTCCCAAAAGTAGCTTAACTATATCCAGCTTATCATATTGGACTGCCTTATTTAATAACGTATCACCCGCATCATCAACCACGCTAATAAAATCTGGATACGCTGTTAAGTTTTTTTCTATTAATGCTACATCGCCCGCTCCAATTGCTTTAATTGTTGCCTTAAAGAAATTTTGTTGATTTCCTGGAAGGCTTTGTAAAGTAATAGGCCCCGTAGGCTCAACATCCATACTGTGTAATTGAGTCACAACACCACAAATGACTACCAATGCAAATAGAACGCTTCTTGAGTATATAAATAACTTCATGCATTATTCCTTTTGGTTAAACATTAAACTGCTTTACTTCAATCTATATATTCTAATAGTAACAAATCTAATGACAAAAAATCAATAGTTATGCCTTAGATCCACAGGGGATTATGAATGAATATAGCCCTGTCTTCCAGGCTTCGCTTGTCCAGGCCTTCAGACTTGGCAAGTTATGCCGAAAAATTGGTTCCAATTATTCAAGTAGCTCAAGTATTTGGGGTTTGTTTGTTGCGTTATCCAAAGCAGAGACGCCTTTGCTATTTTTAATATTCTTGTCTGCGCCATACTCAATTAATAATCCGACCAAGTCAGCTTTGTCTTTAACAACTGCATTATTCAAAGGTGTAAAACCCAGTTTATTTGCAATATTAGGATTTGCCCCAGCACTCCGGAGTAATAATTCGACCATTTCAAAATTGCCATATAAGACAGCATTATTCAAAGGCGTTTGATTGGAATCCTTAGTTGCAAAATCAGGATTTGCGCCGCCTGTACTATGAAAAATTAATGATCTGACCATTTCAGTGTTGCCTTGCACGGCGGCATTATTTAAAGGCGTAAAACCCTTATTATTTGCAATATTAGCATTTGCTCTTTTTCCCAAAAGTAGTCTTACTATATCCAGCTTACTAGCCTGAACCGCCTTATTTAATAAGGTATCACCATCAATATCAACTACCCCAATAAAGTCTGGATAGGCTGTTAAGTTTTTTCTATTATTTTTTCTATTAATTGTACATTGTCCTCTTTAATTGCTTTGATTGTTGCTTTAAAGTAATTTTGTTGACCCTGTGAAAGGTCTTGTATGTTTTGTTGACCATGCACGATGTTTTGAATGTGAGGTGTATAAGTTGATTTTTGTAGTTGTATGTTAAGTCTGTAAGCTGCGTTACTAGATTCCAAAGTTCTTCATCTAATTGTGCGGTATGCTGAACATTAACAACAGCAATGCACTCGAAAATAATTTTTTCACGGGCTCCTCCTTTTTATTTTAAGCGTAGCAAATAGAATCAATAAATGGCAATCAGGCCCATATAATTTTCCTCTTTATCTTCGTGTGTTGCATATCTATCTGCAATGCAATGCGCTCTCAAAGATTGCTGCAAAAATGAGCTGCTCAATGAAAAGTTACTATTTTCATTCGCTTTTCTGGAAACTTATTGATACTACTTGCCCACCTTAAATCTTGCTAAAAGCTATGAAAGATGTATCAAGGCGCAGCCGAATAAAAAATACATTTTTCACTGGGGATGAGCGCTATAAAAAATACATTTTTCACTGGGGATGAGCGCTAAATCAAGAGCATTGCAAAGCGGTCAAACAAATCTTATCCCAAGACCTAAAGACCTCCATTTATGTCTAAAACAACTACCTTAATAATAGTTAACAAACTAAATTAATAGTATAAAACAGTAATGGCGTACCTATCAAAATCAACTAAAAAAAGATTGAGTCTTATATGAATTACAAATCGCTCACCTTTATACTAATAGCATTATCGACAAACTCTGCCCTTGCTATGCGCATAAACACTCTTAGAAGGCTCACAGCAAAGCCTGTTTTTCAAACAAAGAAAATGCTCACGAATACTAAATCTACCTTTAGCAAAGATAGCCAAAAAGAAACTTCTTGGATGCCGGTTTGCTTATCTGCTACCGGCTTTTTGGGAGGACTCGTCATTCTGGAGATGATTTTCAGAAAACAAAATGAAACCTTCCTAAAAGGACTCAAAGCACAAGCGCAGTATATAGATTATTTAGAAACAAATGCAGCAGTAGAGGATGAACAAAAACGGATAAATGCGCAACACACAAAACGAGATCAAACAATACCGCGATGACTAAAAATTAACTATTAATACTGACTTACACAAAGAGAGGATCTTAGCAGATCCCTTTTATTAAAAGCGTATATAGCCTTGCTTGCCATGCATGGTTTCACTAATTCTTAGAAAATTACAACTCGAGAAAATATCA
The DNA here is from genome assembly GCA_963716425.1 of Candidatus Babeliales bacterium. Lineage (GTDB taxonomy): Bacteria > Babelota > Babeliae > Babelales > JBFXEV01 > JBFXEV01. Next base: position 1,588,985 of record OY970310.1, on the reverse strand, counting down.
CGCAGAACTAGGATCGTATGTACCCTTGCTTCAATTCTTCTTGATAGAAGATTGCAAGTCCAAGCACTACCACGAAAAGTGAAAAGAAGAATGTAGCGCTTACTTGCTCACCAAGAAAATACCAGCCAAATACCGCAGCAAAGAGCGGGCACAAAAAACCTGCAAATGACATAAACGTGGCAGTATATATGCGCAGCAAGTAGCCATACAAATTATAATAGATAAGGTTGGCAGTAATAATTACCGCACCCGTAATTTTTAAGAACGCCCACCAATCACTGACCGGAAACGGATCCCACGTTTCAAAGATTCCTGAAGTCACAAGTGCAAGTATGCCGCCACCCATCATGCCAATGCCATTGACACTAAGCGGCGAGTACCCAACGTTCACCAGCATGCGCATGACAATCCATCCAATCACTGCAGCAATCACGGAAAAAACCATCATAATATCGCCCCATGATACAGAAGCCATCGATTCACCCGGTGATTGCATGATCAATTCCGGCACAAAACCAATAAATCCTATAAAGAGCCCTAGCCATTTCTTGCCCGTCATATGTTCACTAAAATAAAGATATGAGAACAAGGCGGTGATAAACGGCGATAAATTATAAATAAATGCACCCTTGAACGAACTCATATATTGGAGTGCAAGTAAATCAAATACATATGAAAAATAAATATGCATAAGTATAATAAGCGCAAACTTGCTATAATCTTTTTTTTGCACTACAAGCATGTGTGGATTGCGCCAGTAACAATAGGCAAGCAATAGAGCACCAGCAATAATCATGCGAAATGCTACAAAAAATATGGGCGCAGAATAGGCTAGCACTGCCTTTGCAAGCGTAAAGCTGATGGCAATGAATGCATATGAAAACAGAAGTAGGAGTAACGTCATAAGGTGTGCCTTCAAAAAAATAGGTCCGTCATTTTACCTAAAAAATGACGGACCATAAGTTGTATATGTTAGTTTATATTAGCAAACGTCGCAAGAATCGCAACCTACCATTGCCCACACAAACATGCCAAGGCTTACAAGGCCGCAAAGGGCAATAACCCAAACAGCTATTTCATGTGCACCACCCAGATATGACAATAAGTCAAAACCGCGTGCTGCAAGGCCATAGTTAAGCGCTGCAAGGCCAGTTACGACCCACGATACCATACCAACGAATTTACAAACTGGAGATTTCATCATCATAGATTCTCCCTTTTTATGTTATGAGGTTTAAGGTATAACTACAATACCACATCTAATCAAAATGTTGCATATTTTTGTATAAAAAGCAAGAGTTTTGATATATTTTTTTTAACTATCTGACAAAAACCGCGCACTTCCAGGCTCCCATTTGCGAAAAAGAAGTTGCATGATATCTTTTTTTGCAGCACACTTAAAAATATATAGTTATTAATAAGGATATAAAAATAATCATGAGTATTGCCGCCGGCCTTGTTGGGTTGCCCAACGTAGGAAAATCAACATTGTTTAATGCGCTCACCAAATCATCAATCCCTGCAGAAAACTATCCTTTTTGCACGATTGATCCCCACACTGCAATCACGCAAGTGCCTGACCCGCGACTTGAAAAGCTTGCAAGTATTTATGGCAGCAAAAAATTAATCCCTGCCACCGTCTCTTTTGTAGATATTGCAGGACTTGTTAAAGGCGCTGCAAGCGGTGAAGGTCTTGGCAACCAGTTTTTAAACAATATTCGGGAAGTTGATTTAATCTTGCATGTACTGCGTTGCTTTGAGCATCCTGGCATTTTGCATACAACAGGCAGAATCGATCCTGTTGGTGATTATGAGACTATCATTTCTGAACTGATGCTCAAGGATTTAGAATCTATTGAAAAGCGCCTACAAAAAATTGCAAGTCAAATAAAGGCAGCGCAAAACGATACAAAGCTTAAAAAGAGCCTTGAAGCAGAACAACTGTTGCTTACTAAAGTGACTGATGCTATTAATGCAGGGGATGAAAAAAAAGTTCGTGAACTTATGGCTAATGCTCCATCAGATTCATTGCCTTTGCTCTCTGGTAAAAACTTTTTAATTATTGCAAACATTTCTGAAGAAGACATAGAAAATGATGCGTATACCAAAAATCCACATTACCAAAATGTGGTAGCACGATTTGGTCAAAACAAAGTAATTCCAGTATGCGTGCGCTTGGCATCTGAACTTTCACAAGCTAGTGAAGAAGAGGCCAAAGAAATTATGGAGATGGCAGGACTTAAAGAACATGCGCTTGATAAAGTGATACGTGCCACATATGATCAATTAGGTCTTATTACCTTCTTTACGTGCGGACCCAAAGAGGCACACGCATGGCCGATTAGAAAAGGCATTAATGTGCGTCAAGCTGCTGGTGAAATTCACTCAGATTTGGAACGTGGGTTTATTTGTGCAGAAGTGTTTAACTGCCAAGATTTGTTTAACGCAGGCAGTGAAGTAAAACTAAAAGAAACGGGTAAAATTCGCACAGAAGGTCAAGACTACATTGTAAAAGATGGCGATCTCCTTAACATAAAGTTCAACGTCTAAGAATAGCAATTTAAATTTACTAAAGAATAAAATAGAACCGCCTGGCACTTTATACCAGGCGGCAGTTTTGTTCAATTATTATTGAACATCCTCTGGATTAACTCCCTTATCATAGGTACCTTGTAATGCTTGCCGTACATCAGCCATCAGTTGTTTAAACTCAGCACTATCAATACTTACCCCTTGACCTTTTGCAACTAATGCGGTGAGGAAGCTTATTACAGCATCAATATTCTTTTCATCGATTGCTTTACGGAGCTGATCTAGATGTTCATCAACATAAATTCCCTTTTTGGGTTTAGCGCCAGAAATCTCTGACTCACGACTTATTTTTAATTGCCCGGTATAATAATCTGACCTTGTTTTTTTGGTAAACTGATCAGTATTAAAAATCTCAGGAGCATATAGTTTCCCTGCTAATTGATCCAACTGAGATGGCGCATTAAGCACGGCAATCGTATTAGTAAGTGTCTTCCAATTATCTATAAGCAGTTGCTTGTTTTCTGGATTTTGTTTATATTGATCCACAAAATATTTAAATGCACGTAATAATAAACCATATGGCCTTATTTTCCATAATATTTTATCACGCACATCTTTTAGTGCTTGCTTATTTGTAAGCTGAGAAACCAGTAACTCATAAATATCATTAGGAGTTCTATATAATCCTGATAATGCTTCTTTTAATGCTGTTGCAACTGGCAAGTCTTTTGTCAATTCAAGAAGCTTTGTCACAAAACCTGCAGAAGATTTTTCATTTTTTGCTTCATTTACTGCAAATACCAAGCCTTTATCTTTCATTTCTGCAGTAATTAATGTTTCAACATTCAGTCTATCTGCTTCTGGAACCTGACCGCCTACCACAGCTTGTAAAGCACCTATAATAGTAGCAACATTAATCGCAGGTGAGCTCGGCTCAAGCTGAGCTATAGCTTCTTGTAGTTGCATTTTTATAGCTGCAACATCTTCAGGGTATTGCTGAATTACTTTATTAAAAAAACTCTTAAGAGTAGCAATTGTTTTTACCTTTTTAAGTTCTCCCAGAGCAAAATCCTTCAAACTCAAAAACGGAACAACCTTGGTATTTGCTACTTGCCACTCAAAAGCCTCTTTTACAAGCGGTATATTAAGTTGATTATCAAACAACTCTACGGCAAACAAATGTTTTTTAAACACTCCTTGTGCAGTCTTATATGATTGCTTACCAAACTCATTAGGAGACTTAAGAAGTACCAATAGTGGTGTCTGCCCCTTTAGTACGTCTTTCTGGATAATACGACTAGCATCACCTTCAGGCCCCGTCCACAGCATATATTGATATTTAAGAAAATCAGGATTCATACGTAAGAAATTCAATTTACGCACAAGACCATCAATACCCTTCGCGGTCTTTAGTGTTTTCCATGTTTCAATATAACCTGGGATTACACAGGTATCTATTTCCTTAACTTTTTTCTTAGTACACAAATCTGATTGTCTTTGCTCTGGAAGCTCAACTGTATCTTTTAATGGCTGTAGACCGCGTTGAGCGGTTACATACGACACGCAAATGAACTCAAGTTGTTCTATGATGTTGTATTCTTTCTTTGTCTCAAATAAGCAAGCATTAACCATTTGAGCCATTGGTCCAACAAGTCCTATGTGCCCTTCCTGGTTAAACTTTTCAAAGAGCTCTAATAATTTGGCCTTTTTTGAAGTTGGATCTAGGGTAAAATCTTTCTTCAAGGAATTTTGCAGGCCACTCTCACCAAGCAAAGCTTCTAATTCTGGACGCTTTAGGAATGATTCGTTAGTGCCCACATTGCCAAATATCGCTGCTATAGCATCCTGCATATCATTCAAGCTTGTAAATTCTCTTGAACCGAGATTATGTAAAGCTTGTAAGAATATTGCATCAGAACGCTGTTTATCTTCTTGGCTTTTACTTGCAAGTTCGGCAGCTGATAATGCAGGCAACACTTGTACAACAGCTTGCGGAGTAGGACCTTGCTTCTTGAGCTTTTTAGCCTGGAGTAAGGCAGCAAGACCACCTTCTTGTGGCTCTACTTCGCCTACCGTCACCGCTGCTGGCACTCCTATCACAGGTGGCGGTGGTGCTACTGGAGTTCCTGACGGAGGTGGTGGCGGTGGAGGAGGTGTTGGCGCTAGTGGAGTAACTGGCTCAACCGGTTCCGGTGAAGGCGTAGGCTCAACTGATGGTGGTTCAACTGGTAGTGGCTGTGGCGTAGGCTGACCAGGTTGCAATGCTTTTTCAAGCTCCCCTAATTTACCAGCCAGGGCTTCTAAGCCCCCCTTCAAGTCATTTTGCATCATACCAAAACTGGTAGATACAGAAAGAAGTGTCCATATCAATACATAAAATCTCTTCATGGGAAGCCCCTATTTTAGAATAAAAATCTTTAACTACCCTTAGAGTACAGAACTGAATACAGTAAAATCAATACTTTTTATTAAAAATTAATAAGAAATATGCTATATTGATACTATCAACGTATCATGAGGCTCCGCCCGAGACCCTCCCGTCTACGCCAAGGCTACGCCGGGCTACGTCGATACACCGCTCATCCCGAGTGAATTGCGAAGCAATTAGTATCGAGGGAAGGGCGAGCGGTCGGATAATTTATGGCAGGAGGAGCAGAGCATGCGCCGGAAAAAGGGCTTTTTTTCAATATCCGCAGTTGCACAAATGTTCTCAGTGCATCAGCAAACTATTAGACTCTATGAAAAAGAGGGCCTCATTACCCCAAAACGTTCAGATGGTAATACCCGCCTTTTCTCTGAAGAAGACATTAATCAACTAGAGCAAATCATCTATTTGACCCACCAGCTTGGCATTAACCTTGCAGGGGTGGAAATGGTTCTGAAACTCCAGGATAAAGTCAAAAAACTCCAAAAACAAATGAATAAGATTTTGGATGCCACTCATGAAGAGCTTGAACAAGAAAGTGGTATTTCAAAAAAAATTGCAACTACAACAGCCAAACAGTTAATGGAGATGAAGCACATTGCTATCAAGAAGCCAAAAAAACCTCAGGAAACTGCACCAGAGCCTATTGATATAGAAATTGATACACAGGAATGGAAAGTAGAGTACGAAGAGTAGTAAACCGCTCAGGACCCTTCGATACATTTTACTTGGCTATCGCTTTGTAAAATACTCAGGGAAAGCGGTGCGATAATAGGAGTAAAATTATGTGGTTAAATCAATTTAAAACGGTAATCTTGCTGGCCAGTTTAAGTGCCATGCTCATGTTCCTAGGCAACCTTATTGGTGGCAGGGACGGCATCATGCTGGCATTTATTCTATCATTAGTGATCAATGGCGTTACCTATTTCTTTTCAGATAAAATCGTATTGAGCATGTATGGTGCCAAAAAACTTGATGAGCATAAGTATGCAAATATCTATCAAATGGTAGGCGAGCTTGCACACTCAATGAACATCCCTATGCCCAAGCTTTGGTTGGTTGATACTCCTATGGCAAATGCTTTTGCGACCGGGCGAAACCCCAAAAATGCTTCTGTTGCAGTGACAAGTGGCATATTAAACATTCTTAATGAGGATGAATTGCGCGGCGTACTTGCTCATGAGCTTTCTCATGTTGTAAACAGAGACATCTTGGTAAGCACTATTGCAGCCACTCTTGCTAGTACCATTGGTTATGTTGCCCAGATGATGCGATTCACCAGTTTTAGAAGAACCCAAGATTCGCAAAGTGGTGATAAAAACCAAAGTGGCTTTCTTGGCATGCTTGTAGCCATGATTCTTATGCCTATTGCAGCCTCACTTATGCAGCTTGCCATTTCGCGCTCACGTGAATATATGGCTGATGAATCTGGAGCAGAGACCACGCATGAACCATTAGCTCTTGCTTCTGCATTAGAAAAGCTTGAAAAGAACATTGCCTCTGCGCATTTAGATAAAAATGATGCTGCAAAAGCAAGCACTGCAAGCCTATTTATAGTCAACCCATTTTTGGGTGAAAGCATCATGGCATTGTTCTCAACACACCCGCCAATGGCCCAGAGAATCAAGCGTTTGCAAGCAATGGCACAAAAAAGATTTTAATTACTCCATAAAACAGTATACACTTATACTGTAATAGTATACCGGCCAAACAGAGGGGAGGGATTCCTATGCCTGGCAACGATCCTTTTGACACACAAGCAGAACAATTGACCTTGTCGTACGAACTACTGTACTTACTACAATGGTTAATTGAACAAGACCAAGAAACCTTAAAGGTATTTTTACAAGAAGCGGTCAGGCGCAAACAAGCATCTGATCGAATGCAAAAGGAGCATGCATACTTTGCACATGATGAGGAACTGCAACAAAGCATTGTAGATTTCTTTGCTGTGCTTGATGTGCTACTGTATGAAGCACTGGAAGTAGAATCGGTAAACAAAGCATTACAAAAGAACTTGATGCCATCACTTAATCAAATTGACTCAACTGCCTGTGATACGGGCACGATACAATCAAGCATTGATGAAGCTACTGCGCATCTTGATGAGCATCCGGAGCATAATGCAAAAGATGTATTGTATAAAGAGTTGTTAAAACAATGGGAACCGGACGAACAAACACTGACTAATTAAAGAAACCTAATTTTTCAAGTGCTTCGCGTACCTCAAACATAGGTAGTCCGAGCACGGTAGTGTACGACCCATTAATAGACTTTAAAAACTGTGCGCCATATCCTTCAATGGTGATGGCGCCAGCAACTTTTAAGTAATTTGGCACTACCTCAAAATATTTCTCTATCCATGCATCGGGCATATCAAATTCATATGTAGAACTTACAAATTCCGTAATACGCTCATCAATCGCCCAAACGCCATTTTTATACACCTTACGATCAAGGCAAAAGGCTGTGCCATATTCACCACCCCGCCGCAAGGCTTTTATTTTGTTAATAGCATCTTGTTTGTCTTTTGGCTTGCCATGCACCACACCATCGATATCAATACCCATGGTATCTGCTGTAAGCACAAAGCATTGCTTTTGCTCTTTTGCGTCTTCTGGCAAAATTACATGCTCCATTTTATAGAGTGCTATTTTTTCTATCACTTCTTGCCAATGTAAATTCCAATCACATTTTGATTCATCAGCAGATTGCGATACTAAGGTGAAAGGAATATGCGCTTCTTTCAGAAGTTGCTGGCGGGATGCAGACGTTGAACCGAGATATAAAATATGTGACATAATTATTATTTTTTCTTTTCAAGTAAATCAAGTAACATTCTATGCGCGTGCATTTGCTCTACATGTTCAACACGCTCAAAATCATCTTCGCTATACTTTTCCACTACAAGTTTCCTAAATTCTTCATGTGATACTTGTCTGAGCGTTCTCTTCTCTTCATCACTCATGCTACCCAAGCCCATGGTAACACCCAACGATCTTCTGAAAGCATGCATGGCCATTTCTGCTACCAATTTGCCATATATCTGGACTACCATAAGCTCTTTGGTTGTTTCTTGTGAAGTATGATAAAGGGCATATCGCGTTGTTGCCAATTCTCCACGATCCTGAGCCATGGTGTTTGCTTGGTACATAGTAGCCAATTTTTGTAATTGAGATGCTGCAAATGTTTTTAATGCTTCTTTGGGTTGATCATCTGCTAAAACTTTAGCATAGGTTAGTTCATAGAATGATTGCGGCAGGCAAGGATGATCAAGATGTTTAAATACTTCTTGTTCCATTGCAAAAGCTTCTGTAGCATAAAACATCAAAAGGGATGCAAAAATAATTCTTTTCATATAAATCTCCTACTTCTTAATTCGTTACTGTGCGACTATTTTTTATAATCCGACAGTAAATAGCATACCAATTTAAGCAGCAATTAGAATATATTCTTTCGCAGCCGGTAAAGTTGTAAGCCAGTTGATATCCATCCAACCCCACAGAAGTATGCATAGAAAGCAAAGATATGCGACGGCTAGAGTTAACCCAGTTGAGATAATAATCTGGTTGATAAGGTATGGGGGTTATCAGGGGATAGCATGCCCCTGATTTTGTTTTTCTGCGTACTCTTTTGTAAAACACAAAAGAGTACGTGCCGCCCTGCATAAGGGTCCAGCGATTATCGTTGGTATATGAAAGGACGAACTTCTACATATCAAATAAAAACTACCTATCAATTACTACTTTCTTGCTTTCTATTCATCTACTATGCAACAATAAACTTAATGAGATATTCAAAACAGGAGGTTATCATGAATACCAAAAACTTTTTTGTACTTTTCACTCTATTCTTTATCTACTCATCTTTATTCGCAATGGAAGCTGAACAAAAAAAAGGAATTGTTATTGGTGCCTCATCAGGAATTGGCAGAGCCATTGCACTGGAACTAGTCAAAAATGGTTATGTTGTTGGGGTGACTGGTAGACGCATGAACTTACTGGAAGAACTACAACAAGCATCACCAGATAATATCATCACCCAATATATGGATGTTGAACAAGTGGAAGAATCGCGTACAAGCCTTGCTGATTTAATTACAAAATTAGGCACGGTTGACGTTTTTGTCTTTAACTCAGCAACTTGGGCAAAAGCGCCTCAAGATTTTAAGGAAGATGGTGAAATTTCATGGCCATGTTTAGAGCGAATGGCCACCGTAAATGTTGCAGGTTTTGTAGGACTTACTGATATTATGCTTGAGCAGTTTAACAAACAAGGCTATGGGCATGTAGTAGGCATATCTTCAGTGGATGCAGCACGTGGCAGTGCAGGATTTCCTATGTACTGTGCATGCAAAAGCTTTATGTCAATTTATCTTGAAGGTTTACGTAATAAATTCATACAAACAAATACGCCAATATATGTGACTGAAATTCGCCCAGGCTGGGTGCAAACCTCATTTGAAATGGGACCAGAGGCATATTGGGTTTCAACCCCAGATGTAATTGCACCACAAATTGTAGAATCAATAAATAATAAAGATAAAGTTGCATATGTCACCCGCCGCTGGAAGATAATTGGATTGTTGCTTGCGATTATGCCTGATTGGATATATAACAAAATGGGTGGATTTTAATTACACCGTTTTATTTAGAAATAAAATAGAGTCACTCTCAAAAAACTGATAGTGACTCTAATAATTTCTAACTAAAAAAGATGTGTTTTAAACTCGAGACTAATTGCTCAATCCCAATAAATCTGCTTACTACTTTCTGCTAATATGAGGGTCTTCTGCTACTATCATGTTCATAAAATGATAATGGCTTTTGGTATCGGCTCCATGCTCTTTTAAGTATTGAGCAATACGCCAGTGAGCTCCCATAACCGCCAAATCATTAGGTGAAACTGGCCGATTGTTAACAAATATTTTAGCATTCACCTCATATTTATATTTTTCAACTAATAATTTCACAGCACCTTCAGCACCAAAATATACTGCTAAATGCAATAAAGGCATTGTTGCTATACCAATCGTAATTGGATCAGTTTTCGCACCATGTTCAAGCAAGAAGTCAGTTGCCTCAACTGCATTCTTTGCTATTGCGACCAGCAATGGAGTTTGATCAGAAATCTTTTCATTTAGATCAAAACCATTCTCTACAAGCAACTGCATACTAGGCACTTGATTAAAAGCTGCAGTTTGCACCAAGAGAGAACTACCCGGCATACTTCTATCAGCACCTTTTTCGAGCAATAACTTCGCAGCTTTTATTTTTCCATTGAACAAAGCCAATTGGAGCGGCGTTACATTCTCATGCTGAGGACCAAATTTCATCTTAAGAATTGCAGGAGATTCATTGAGCAACTCTCTTAGCCATTCGTCATTGTCCTTAATTATTGCTAGATATATTTGATTCGATTTATGTGGGGTTAAGCCAAGCTCGTCAGCTGTTTTTACTGATTCCATTGCATCAATCACGGCTGACATCATAAAGAGACATATACAAACTAAAGCTACTAAATATTTTTTATTCATAGTAATTCCTTTATTATGAATTAGTATATACCATAAAAAGTTACATATGGCACAATATACCTTCCGATAATAATATTAATACAATAAGAATACATTTAGCAATAGTTATGGGATGGGAATAGAGGGCCCGGATGGTATGGTACCCGCCACTGGAAGATAATTGGATTGTTGCTGGCGATTATGCCGGATTGGATATATAACAAAATGGGTGGATTTTAGAGAGGAGTGCACGCAGCACCCCCTCGGTTTCAAAACAATTATGGTTGTATGTCAATATTCGACCAACGATTTGGTGTAGAACTAAACATGCCAGTGCCCCTACTATACACAACTGGTGTATTTTTAACGCCAGAATAGTTAGGGTTATTTGCTTCTGCAGTATTACCAAACCATGAATTCTGTTCAAAGAAATCAGCAAATCCGTCGTTTGTATTTCCTATAGCCGAGCAATCTTGCACCTTACTATTAGTTGTAGAACCACGCAACACAAACCCTTGACCATAGTTATTATTCGAATTTGATTGATTCGCTTCACATCCTTCAATAACGCATTGCACAGAATCAAGAATGCTTATACCATACGCAAATGCACCGTTTGGCCCAGACGTATTATATATCTGGCAATTTTGTACTAATGCATTAGAAGTATTGCGAATATCAATACCTGAAACAGTATCTGTAGTAAATGTTGATGAACTTACCGTATCAAAGATTTGGCATCCCTTAATGAGCAGATTTCTTGTACCACCTACGACTGGAACTGTATAAATACCCGCAACCGTTCCAGTTCCGCCGCCGTTTTGATTACATACACAATCAATAATTGCAATATCTGCATTCGTTTGATCAAGATCCTCAAAATAACCAATTGAGATACCAAAATTACCGTTAGAGCTGGCCGTACAGTTTAATAACTTTTGACCGGCTCCCGTAGTAGCTATATTTGTTATATGCAAATCAAAGCCCATTGCTTGGAACCCACCAGTATTGTAGTTTGCTGATGAATTGGAGAAAGATGAATTTGAAGCGGATTCAGATAATATTCCTATGACTGATGTATGCGGATTTGCATCGCCCATGCTATTATGATTGGCTTGGCAATTATCCATGATACAATTAGGTCCTCCAGTGATAATACCAAAAAGGAATCCTGTTTGAAAAAAGCCAGTTCTGCCTGCACCACCAGCAATAACTTGATTAAAGTTTGCCTGGCAATTGCGGACTACCGTATCATGAATTGACGCAAAATCAAAATATACCTCAATCCAGATCCCCGTCATTTCACTAATAAAAGGAGCTACAATTAGTTCACCCACAATATTATTATTTGCTTGGCACCCATCAAGCACCATGCTGTTAGAATCAAATGCAGCAATTGGTGCAAAATAAGCTATTGGTTCTGCACAACTATTATCATTTGATTGATGGTTATTAATTAAAAAGCTGTCACAGAACAAACAACAGATAACATAATCTTCTGTATCCATAGTAGCTGAAGAGCCAGCGATATCATTATTATTACTTGTTTGGCAGTCAGTGAGTGTACAATCACTTGAAAAGATACAGAGAATCGCTTCGGCAGTTCGCCAATTAACACCGACATTATCAGGATCAGTTGCTGGATTGGTATTATTGATAATATTGTTATTTACTTTAACTCGTACCAAATCTACTCCAGTGCAACCTGTAATAGTTTCAACCGCCGGAATACCTTGACCGCCCACAAACACAAACGCAGTCGGCGCCGTAAAGAAATAAGCACCAGCTTCACTTGTCTTTGTACAATTAAAAACATTCACATCTGATACAATTGCACTGTTACACGTATTAAGTTCAAGCACAGCACCCAGCGTGCTCAAGAACCCAGACATGTTACAATTACTCACGGAGATGTTATTGCACGTATCAAAGAGAATTGCGCGCTCACCATTATCGCCTGCAAAATCCACATTATGCACATCTACATCGGTAGTGTTTGCCATCTGAATTGCATTAAGCACGTGATCATGCATAAACAAATCAAAGAGCTTTATTGAAATACTTGGATCTACAAAAATACCTGCAACAGTAGAACCTGAAACAGAACCATTAAATACTGCTACATCTTTTACATCTATAATAGAGATCGCATAGGGATTACCTTCAGCATCGACTTCATGACCATTAAGATCAAGGCGAACATCATCTGCCGCGATTACAATGGTGCCTTCTATATTGCGAGTTAAGCAGTAAGAGCCTGATTTTGTAATAGTAGTTGCATGGGATATTGGAGTTGGTGCACAGGTTCTTTTTTTCTTTTCAGGCTTCTGACAGTGATTAGATAAACATGATTTGTTTTCATCACGTGCACAAAGTTCTAGTGAACTGAAAACGATACTACACACTACTATTGCTTTTAAAAATTGTCTTAGATTATTCACCTTAAGATCCTTTTTTTATTAATTTATCTATTTACACCCTAGCGTGAATGCATGATTGATAGGCCATTCCACTACACTTATTGCTATATCATGTGTGGAATTTTATTTGATAGGCTCCCCCTTTTTTACTCGCTAGAAATAAACTCTGCTCGATTTTTTTTTAAAGTAACACAAGTTAATAACTTTGCAAACGAACAAAAAAATAGAGTCATTATCAAAAATTGATAATGACTCCTAATATAATTTAAAAATGGCTATTGAAAAACCGGCTTGCCAGTCATTTGCTCGGCGTGATTAGCATTTTCTAGTATCATATACTCCAGCCAGTATTTAACCTTTACTGATTGGCTTTGGCAAATGCCTGGCTGGGGCGGAAGGGATCGAACCTCCGAATGTCCGGACCAAAACCGGATGCCTTACCACTTGGCTACGCCCCAACAAAATCTTTAAGGTGCTTATTACTTTTAGGCGGCCTTTTCCAGTTTTTCAAATTGCTCAACGACCATTTTCTCAATGAGTGTTCGTGTTTCTGCATTTAATGGATGCACAATGTCACGAAATGAACCGTCTTGCTTCTTACGGGAAGGCATTGAAACAAATAAGCCTTTCTCTCCCTCGATAATTTTTACGTCGCGTACTATAAAGCAATTGTCTATTACAAACGTTGCATAGCCTTTAAGCCTTCCAGTATCGCGTACCGGGTAGACCTTCACTTCAGTTATTTCCATTGCCTGCTACCTTTGGCTAAGTTCCTACTCTGACCTTTGGACAGTATTCTTATCGTGCCTGTTCTCTCTCATTTCCTTCGACAAGCTCGGGATGAGCCGCTATTCGGCCTTCACAGAGAACAAACAATCAATTAAAAAATCGCCCTCTTTCGCCATTTAATGTACTAATTGAAAAAGGGTTTGTCAAACTTTTTTTCAGGTACCATTTTTTCAATGGCGCGTAACTTGGCAGAACGTGCACTGGGATTGATTGAGAGCTCCTCTTCTCCTGCAATAACCACTCGCGGGGTAAGCACTTCAATCTCAGAATCCGGCTCTTTTGCAATATCACGGAAAAATTGTTTAACCATTCTATCTTCAAGTGAATGGAAACTAATACAGACCAATCTACCACCCGGTGAAAGCAAGCGAACTGCAGCTGGCAAAAAGGCATGAATTTGATCAAGTTCATGATTTACTGCAATGCGCAGCGCCTGAAATATTTTAGTTGCAGGATGAATCTTTCTGCCGCCGCGCGGAGAAACTTTTACAATTAAATCAACAAGCTCTTTGGTGGTTCTCAACGGTTTTTTGGCACGTTGGGCAATAATAGCTGCAATAATGGGGCGCGCTTTGTATTCTTCACCATACATGGTGAAAATATGATATAATTCTTTTTCTGAGGCCTCATTAAGTATCATCGCAGCTGTAGTCTTTTGGTGCGATGGTGACATGCGCATATCAAGCGGGGAATTTATTGAAAATGAAAATCCAGGCCGCTCCTTGATCTGATACTGCGATGTTCCAAAGTCAGCAAGAATACCGTCAACATGCTCTAAGCCAAGAGGCTTTATTTTCAGTTCAATTTGCGCAAAGTTACCCCATACAAACTGTACGCGATCGCCAAATTCTTCCAGCAACTTCTCACTGTTCATTTCAAAGGCTTTCATATCCCAGTCCATCGCAATGACTTTGCAAGTTGGCTCTTTTTCCAGAATAGCGCGCGTATGCCCGCCTCCACCAAACGTGCAATCTAGATAGATGCCATGCGGCTCGGGATTCAGGTAAGTAAGTACTTCGTTTACCAAAACGGGTATGTGATAAGTTTGTTCTGTGGTATTCATAGTGATTAATTGTACCAGAAGGTAAAAAAAAGGCCAGGAATCTCGTAAAAAATTCCTGGCTTGTAACTTTAGATTATTTTTTTATTTATTCTCACACACCGCGCTCACCAGCTGATCAAGGCCAATTGATCGAGAACCTTTGACAAGTACCAAAGAATCTTTTGAAAGCATAGTATCAAGCAGTTCTTTTGCTTCTTGCCAAGTGGCCACATGGTAAGCAGTAACCCCCACCGGAATAGTCTTTTTGGTCCACACCACTTGTGAACCAACCAGCACTATATGCCGCAATGAAGGTACTTTGCGCAAGAATCTACCCAGTTGCCTATGCCAAAACGGACTATTAGAACCAAGTTCTGCCATATCACCGAGCACTGCTACTTTGGTGCCTTGCGATTCAAATCGCTCAAAAGCAACTAATGCAGCTTTCATGCTTTCCGGGCTTGCATTATATGAATCATCAATCATCATGCCTTTATTGCCCGGCATGGTGCATGGCTTAAAGCGGCCTGAAATCTGTAACGGTTTTTGAATACCCTTAATAATAAGAGGCGTTGGGATGCCAAGCATGTACGCACAAGCACACGCTGCAAGCGCGTTATCGACGGCCCCTTTGTGATGTGAGCTGATGGTAACCGGATGCTTCTCTTTGTATATTTTCATAACAAAATTGATGGTGTCACCATCTTGATTAATTTTGCGCGCTTGTATTTGATTGGTTGTCTTGGAGCCAAATTTGACTACCGGATGATTATACGCCACTTGAGAAAGTAAGCGCTGATCGCCATTTACAATGCCAATATTATGTTCTTTAAATAATGAAAATATTTCTCGTTTTTCTATTGAAATATCAGAAAGCGAACCAAGTCCTTCCATATGGCTATGACCTATGGCAGTAACCACTGCAAGTGTTGGTTGCACGATACTAACCAAGCGCTTCATTTCACCACGCCTCGTGATGCCTAGCTCAAATACTGCAACTTCATATTCTGGCCTCATACGCAATATGTTTAATGAAACACCAATGGCAGTATTTTGATTGCCGTGCGATGCAAGATACTTCTTACCTGAAAGTTCAAGTATATGCGCAAGCAGTTCCTTGACCGTAGTTTTGCCAAATGAACCGGTGATTGCAATAACAGAATACGTAAATTGCGTGCGCCATGCGGTGGCAAGTTCTACTAAAGCACTATACGTATTTGGTACCAGAATTACACATACTTTTTTGAGCTTTAGAGGATCAATAGTTTTTAAACATGCTTTTTGATCATGCTCAATCATCAGGCCTACAGCTCCACGATCCACTGCTTCTTGTACAAACTGATGACCATTAACCTTTGCCCCAGAAAGCGCGACAAAAATTTCTCCCGCGCTAAGTTTGCGAGAATCTATCTGGAATGTAGCCAAAGCTGGAAATGGTTGGTATTCCAGACAACTGCCCGGTACCGCCTTAATAAGAAACTCCTCATTCAACCGCATAATATTCCCTTAACAGATAATGTTATCTTGTTGATCTTTGTATTACATAAAGATCATATAAAAATCTTTTTCTACTATTTAATAACTTTTCTCATCTTAGAACCATCAGACGGCATAATAAGACCTTCTGACTCTAATGTTTCCATGATCCGTGCAGATCGATTGTAACCTATTCTAAATCGACGTTGAAGTAATGAAATTGAAATCTGATCAGTGGAATATACAAATGCAAGCACTTCTTGATACAACGCATCATCTGCATCAAGTAGAGAACCTTTTTTTAATGGAAGCTCTTCTTGAATATCAAGATACTGCGGTGGTTGTTGTGTACGAATATATTCAACCAATGAACTGACCTCTTTATGTCCAACATACGCGCCATGTA
Source organism: Candidatus Babeliales bacterium (assembly GCA_963716425.1). Classification (GTDB taxonomy): domain Bacteria; phylum Babelota; class Babeliae; order Babelales; family JBFXEV01; genus JBFXEV01. The sequence goes on along the minus strand of OY970310.1, from coordinate 1,572,380 downwards.
CTCGCATAAGCGCCGATGATGCACTTAAAAAGAGCATGTCACCTTTACCGAGTAATTTCTCTGCGCCAACACAATCTAAAATTGTACGCGAATCTACTTTAGATGTCACACGGAATGAAATTCTACTTGGAAAATTTACTTTAATCAAGCCTGTAATAACATCAACTGATGGCCTTTGCGTTGCCACAATCATATGAATACCCGCTGCACGTGCCATTTGTGCAATGCGCGCAATAAGTGCTTCAACTTCTTTGCCAGCTGTCATCATTAAATCAGATAATTCATCAATCATCACTACAAGATACGGCATTAGTTCTAAATCTTTCTGTGTTGCACACAAACGTTGATACGCTTGATGATTACGCACACCAACTGTTGCCATAATTTCATAACGATCTTCCATAGTACGCACTACCCATTGTAACACAGGACCTGCTGTTTTTGGATCTGTCACAATAGGAAAAATTAAATGTCCAATGTCTGAATATGATGCAAATTCTAATCGCTTAGGATCTATTAATATTAAACGTAATTGTTCTGGCGTACAGCGATACAACAAACTCACGAGCATTGTGTTGAGCGCAACAGATTTACCAGAACCGGTAGATCCTGCAACAAGCAAATGGGGCATGTCCGCAAGATCAACAATGCTTGGATTGCCGACGATATCGTGACCGAGCACTAATGGTAAATGCGCCGTACATTGTGCATACGCTTTTGATTGTATGATTGATGATAAATGCACAGTTGCACGGTCTTTATTTGCAACTTCAAAACCAACAACAGAACGACCTGGTATCGGTGCAATAATGCGAATGCTCACTGCTTCAAGCGCTAATGCCAAATCATCTTCAAGTGCTATTATTTTACTGACTTTAGAATCAATATCAGGTTCATATTCAAATAACGTAATCACTGGCCCTGGTTTTATGGCAACCACCTTGCCGGTAATACCGAAACGTGCAAGTTTGAGTTCAAGCATGCGTGCTCGCGTATCATGCAATTTTTGATCATCAGCAGATTGTTTTTCAACATGCTGCATGGTAAATTGTGCAGGATTTGGTAATTGATACTGATGTAGTGCTGCTGATGCGGATTCTTTTTCCTTACGCTCCTCTTGCATGCTCATCATCTTCTTAAAAAAACCAGGTGGTGCTTCAAACGTTGTTTTTTGAGATTGAGGCTGTTGCATTTCTGCCGGCGCATACGTCTCTGGTAATTCATTACTAGATTGACCATAGGCATTTTTCCAAAACCGTGCATCAGTTGTATCGTGTACTACTTGTTCTACAATTTCACCAAACTCAAGAGGTACAATGTCACGACGTTCATCAATTAACTTTCCAGAGAGCAAGCGCCACACCCACCCAAAGAAGCGAGCAATACCATTTGAAATAGAAGACACCATACTGACGGCAGCGGCAACCATTTTGCGTGCAAGGGCAGAATGTAAAGCTGTTTCAATACCATGACCCACCCTACGCATGGGTCCGACCCATGCCAGTCGAGAAAGAAGCACCAAGCTTACAAAAAGCAATACGTGCAGCGATAAAAAAACAATGGTAGGATCGGCAAACACAAGAATAAATCTGTACGTCAAATTGCCAATGACGCCGCCAGGTGCGGCGCTATAGAGAGGATCAATTGCATACGTGTGAAGCAACGCTGCAAGAACGAGCAAAAGTGCCACGCATGCAACACATCTATCTATTTCTTTGCGCCAGGTAATGCCCACAGCAAAAAAATAAGCAAAATAAGTTAACGTTAACGGAATCGCGTATGATGCAGATCCAAACAAATACATCAGAAGGCCTGCAAGATGTGCGCCAAAAGAACCTAACATATTGTGAGGCACATTCATTTTTGTTCGCACAAAAAACCATGAAGCATCTCGTGCATCATATCCATATAATGCCAGTGCAATCAATAATGCTGCACTACCGCATGCTGCTACCGTTGATAATTGATAGAGCGAATATCGCGCAATACGTAATCCATTATTTTGTTTTTCAAACAACTTCATTGTATTCATCCTTGGCTACTAAACCATATATCATATTTTAAACTTACTCCTCAACTATAAAAGTACCTTTTGATATCTTATAACGCAAGAGCATGTGTATTATATTCCAAAACAAAGGCAATTACTGCAAGACAGGCAACATAACCACTGACAACCCACACACGATTGTTTGTTACCAAGTATTGCATGAACCATAAGCCAACAAAAGCAAGTATACTTGCACATGCAAGTGCAAAAATCTCATAATGGGTGAGCATAAGATATTGCCCAGAAACATGCAGAGCAACCATACCTTTTAAAAAACCTGCAATGCTGATTGGCCATTCAATTAAAAATGAAAGTTCAAATGCTTTTTGCGGTCGCATGCCAAGCCAGCACGCTGTAACATATGTGATGCCCAAACGGGAGATGCCAGGCAATAATGCAAGCCCCTGTGCAATGCCCAGAATAAATGCTATAGGAATTGTCCAACTACCGCTTACTTTATTTGGTAAGTAACGCAAAGAGAATAACAATGCAGCAGTAATCGCATATCCCAACCATAACGGAAACCAAGCAGTGCCAACGTATTGAAACAAAAAATATATAAGTGCCGTCATTAGAACAGTAATAAATCCAAGATACAGTATTTTAAAAAACTGTCTCCACAATCGTGTGATGTGCGCGATTAGATACCACCAACGAGGTAAGAAAAATATCGCAACAACAAGTGCAATAGGCAAATGCACTAGATGATCAAGTACTTTTGGCACCGCACCATCAACTGCTACGCTGCTCATGCATGCAATCATTGCAGCACATAACGACACGTGCCCAGAACTGCTTACGGGCAATCCTTCTAACGCAATGGGCAACACGAGTGCACAGACTCTATATATTTCTTGAACCATGATTTTTTTCCTACAACTGATACACGTTAGCATAACAAAAACAAACCTAATGCGCCAGAAAAAAATCGGCGATAGAATATCTTTACAAGTATTGCAAGACATGTAAAACTTTACTCCATGTAAACTGCACATCATTACATAGTTTGATTGACGAAAATAATGAAATGGTGTACTGTTTGAAACAACTTATACAACTAGTTAAAACCTGAAGGAGTCAAAAGAGCGCACACCAAAATTCGCCAAAGATCAGGCACACAAAAATAAAACCAACAAACATATAATTAAAAAATAAGTTTTGTGATCAGGAGTACCACATGAAACAAAGATTCAAAAAACTGTTAAGTATAGCATTACTCATGTGCGCACTTACAGCATACGCCCAAGACCGCCATGACAGAGAACATGATGCTTTTGGAAAACCATATTTCCAAGGACGTTCTCAAGGCCAAAATCTTGCGCGAAGATTAGTTGGAGACGCGCATGAATTATACCGATGCGATTTTGATTGCATTAATGGTGTATTAGCAGTTATTCCACAATGGAGCCAAACATTTGATCGGCACCAATTGGGAGATTATTTCTCATTTCGCAACCCATCAGCTGTAGAAGCAAATATGATGAGTTTCCGTGGCAGCCTTGTGCCGGGCGCAACGGCAGCAAACACTGATGTGCGCGCAGAAAACTTTTTACTGCCCAGTGATTTTGATGGCGTGGTGACCTTACGACCAAACGTGAAAAACTTTATTGCAGACATTAACTTCCGTCTTAATTTAGACGAATGGTTGTGTGGTCTTTATTTTGAAGTAGACATACCGGTCAACTGGACTCGTTGGAGCATGGGACTTGAAGAACGAGTTATAAATGCGGGCACTAATTTTAGTATTCCAGCATCAAGTAACCCAACTGGTGCTCCTATTGGCGTAACGCCATTTTCATGGCCAACACCACTTCACTCTATAATTGAAGCATGGAAAGGTGAGTTTAATGGCACCGTAAACTTTACTTCACCTCTGCCAGTTCCTGCACCCGCACCAAATCCAATCAATATCACTATTGAGGAAATGAAATATGCTCGTATTCGCGGCCACAAGAGTAAAACTGGTGTTGCGGACTTAGAATTTGTATTAGGTTATAATTTCTTCTGCAATGATTGCTACCATCTTGGTGCAAATCTTCGCGTTACTGCCCCAACTGGCACGCGCCCTGATGCTGAATTTATGTTTGAACCAATTGTTGGTAATGGTCATCATGTAAAACTTGGTGGTGGCCTGAATGGTCATGCAATTTTATGGGAAAATGGCTGTGACCAATCATTCAGCCTCTGGTTTGATAGCGCATTCTACCATGAGTTTAATGCTCGCCAAAAACGTACGTTTGATTTAACTGCCAATGGTATTGGTAGCCGTTACTTGCTCTACAAATTGTTTACGCCAGGTACACCTGGTGCAACGCCACCTATCCCCTTTGTATTTGCAAATACGTTTGTTCCCGGGCCGAATGTAAACACCGTTGAATCAAAAGTTAAAATAAATATTTCTGGTGAAGCAATTTTAATGTTTGATTACCAACGCTGCGGCTTTACCTTTGATGCTGGTTACGGCATTTGGGGTCGTTCAAAAGAACATATTACTATCGTTGGTGAAATTCCACCCAATACCTATGGTCTCTTAGGTGGCACTCCAATTGATAATATCATTCCAGGATCTGCAAGTCTCACCAATAGTCTAGTAATGATTGATGGTGCGGGCGCAACTGCCATTGGTGATGGCTTTACTACTATTGCTGGCGTTCCAAATCAAGTATTTGCAACTACTGAGATGCTTAATAGAGAATCAGCAGAAGCTCCATCAGCATTATCACACAAAGTATTTGGCCATCTTGGCTATACGTGGGAAGGCTGTGATTATTCACCATTCTTTGGTTTTGGTGGTGAAGCTGAATTCTCTGGTAGAAACAATAAAGCATTTGATCAATGGAGTGTATGGATTAAAACTGGATTTGCATTCTCATAATATCCAACACAAAAATAAGTACATTAAAAAAGGCCTGGAAATTGTCCAGGCCTTTTTTAATAAACAATTCTTAAGCAGCTGAAGGTACTTCAAACAATGGATCGGTTAAAGCAATACGATTCACTATTCTATCCAATTGCTCGGCAGTAATAACTGCTGCAAAATATTCTACTGATTGATAACTTATATCATTACGCCCATCATACCAACCAAATACCAAATTTCTTGTTACTGAATCTAAAGCCATTGATTGATATCCCCGATTTGCAAAATTGGTAGTGGCAATTTGTATTGGCTGTGACCAGGTCATGCCATTATCACGTGAGATCACAAAGAAGATTTGCATGTTTTGTGCATAATCAGGAACTTGCGCTGCATACATTGCATATAATGCTTTACGACTTTCGTCATATATATTACTTTGCACTGATGCAGGAATATATCCTCGCTTGGGAAATGAAATTTGATTTGCAAGTAAATCCGTATCTAATTGATTTACATATCCCATGTCCCAAGGCCCTGCATAATTGGCATCAATACCATCAGGTGATTTAAATCTAGTAACAACCGGAGCAATATACGTAGCACCTGCTTCTGTTAACGATTCGACCCAAACTCTCCCATCCTCAGAAGCCGTTATGGTAGGAAGAAGCTGCGTGTTAATCAGTTTATTAAGAAATGCTGTTATTCCCATTCCTATACCTGTTTCTGTAATGGGAATAAATCCTACGAAAGGAATGATATTACCACCAGTAAAATAATCTGCGGTAAACCATAGTCCATATTGCCCATCATCACCAAAACCACCAAAACAATACTGCGGATAATCATACAAATCAGATACGTTCATAACAGGAGGTGCAATAAATACTACATTAAAGGTGACTCCTCCATCGGTACTTACTGCAAATATTGGTTGGTTAATAGTATTAAAAGAAGCATCAAAAAATTGAGTGGTCAAATACCAAATGTTGCCAAACATATCTGATGAAACACCCCGATTGTCGCCTGAAATTATTGCACCACCTCGAGGCTCAACGATATTTAATATAGGTCCAGTCTCCCAGGTCACGCCGCCATCAAAAGAAACTGATCGCCATGGCACTCGTACTGGTGTTATATCAGGCCTTGGAGAAGGAACTGTTGCATCAATAACTTGAAATGAAACTACAATATTACTGCTATTTGTTCGGTTAATCGCTACCGCAGTGTCCCAGACCATCTGATTTGGTAGAAGATTAGTCAATTGAATTGGTTTACTAAAAACAAGTGAATTTCCATTCACACTCCCAATAACCACCATCGCATTAAGCGTATTATTTGTTTTATCTCTAATATTAGAGTTATCAGCCCACGCCCATGCCAGAACAGAATTAAAAGCATCATTAACATGAGAATCTCTAAAACCATGATCCGCAAAAAAAGGATTAGTAAACTGCGTAATGTTAGTTGCACCAGTACTTAATACATAATTTTTTTGCAATGCATCATCAAATTGTACTAAATAAGAAATCGCAGTAGGAAAAATAATTTGCTTGCCTGGAGGAATAACATTGCCAAAAGTACCCACACCTTGCACTTGCAATGCGCCCGCTTGAGTCACTTGCAAAATATATCCAGAAGGCGGCACAGGTAACGTAGCAGGCGTTTGAGTAAATGAAAACGGCAAGCTCAATCCATTATCGGAAGGTGCCAAAAAAGAAAGAGGTACCAGATCATTGGGGCGAATCTCTTTGGGTAAGTAGCCATCACTAGTATACAGATAGCCACCTGGTACCAAGGGTACACCTGGATCATCAGGAGATACTTGCCCCGTTTGGAAATTAATCACAGGAAACTGAATGGTTACACGTGGACCCTCCTTGAAAATATTCAAGGTGACCCAAAACTCTGTATCAGGCACGGGAAAACCATTAGCATCTGAAAGCTGCAATTGAATATCATGTTGAAAAAATTTGCTGCAAGGAGAAAAATTAACAGCAGCATACAACGTATCGGCATACAAAAAAATTAAGAAAAAAATAAATATCGTATATATATACTGTTTCTTCATAATACAACTCCTTTTGCTGTGTTAAACTATGCTAAGTATGTTATTTAAGATCATAAACAGAATTTTTTTTGTTGCAATAGCACACTAATGGGTGCATATTGAAAAAAAATATTTAAGGTACAATGATTAACAAACAAACTATCTACTAAATTTGATTATTTTAAAGAGGGGTATCTATGTTGCAAACCATTTCTAAAAAATTCTTACCTATTGTTGCTCTTATTATTCTTACTTGCGCGTTGCATTCTCATACAAAGCATGCATTTGGCAAACCATTTTTTGCTGCGCGTTCTCAGGGAGATAACCTTGCACGCAGGCTTGTGGGCGAAGTGAATGAACTGGTTCCTTGTCTTAAATGCGTCAATGGTGTCATCTCGGTGACCCCTGAATGGAATCAAACGTTTGATACTAAGGGCCTTGGCAGATATTTTTCCTTACGGCATAAACGATGCAAGGGCACTGAGAATCCTAATCTCATACTTACTCATATAAAGCACCACAAAAATAGCATGCGGTTTCAAGGAAGCCAAATGGGCATTCCCGAAGATCGCACGGTTCTTGCGGACAATTTCTTACTTGCAAGCACCTTTGATGGTATTGTGAAAATAAAGCCTCACTTGAAAAATTTTATTCTTGATATTAATTCACGCATAAATTTAGATAACGCATGTAAAGGTTTATATGTTGAAATTGGTATGCCTATAGTATGGACAAGCTCACATGTGCGTTTAAAAGCTCGACCTCTCAATCAACCGGGCAATATCATTATTAATGCATCAAGCCCTCGGATTAACCCTTTTGTTACTCCAGCACCAACGAGTAGCATAATTGATGCATTCCAGGGACGCGATTATGGCGTTCTCAATTTCACCAGTGCCAATACAGCGATTGTTCCTAATCCTCTTCTAATACCAATAACAGTTGAACCAATGCGTTTTGCTAAAATCAAAGGCACACAAACAAAGAGTGGTGTGGCGGATCTCAAATTTGTTTTTGGTTACAATGCTATTTGTACTCAAGATAAACATTTGGGAATTAACTTCCGCATTACTGCACCTGTTGGTACCAGGCCCAAAGGTGAATTTGTATTTGAACCTATTGTAGGCAATGGGCGGCATTGGGCAGTAGGAGCCGGTTTAGAATGCCATACTGAGCTCTGGCATCACGCATGCGCAGATCGTTCAATAAATGTATGGATTGATAGTACTATATATCATTTGTGTAAGGCAAAACACACACGAACTTTTGATATACAAGAAAATGGAATAGGTAGCCGCTATCTACTCTTTAAACAATTTGATGCAGCAGGTAATTTTACTAATACTTTTGTACCAGGACCAAATGTTACCACGCTACCAGCTCATGTGAAAATTAAAGTTATGGGGGAGTTTGTACTATTACTTAACTTTAAATGGGCACCTGTTACTTTTGATATAGGTTATAATCTCTGGGGACGCAGTAAAGAACATATCAAAATTTCCGGCAACATTCCAACCAACACATATGGATTACTGGGCGGAACGCCGATTGATAACTTTTTAGCAAACGGTACATTGGATCCCAACATGCCCGCAAATCGCACTAACAGTGCAATAAGAATAAATGGTGAAAACAGTTCACCGTTTGGTGATGGAGGACCTGGCGGAACACCAGCAATGCCACTATTTATAACAACGGCTCATCTTGATGCAACATCAGCACAAGCTCCATCTGCTATTTCAAACACATTTTTTGCGCATCTTGGATATATATTTGAAAGCTGTCGTGGTGCTCCCTTTATTGGACTTGGTGGCCTAGTAGAATTCTCGGACCATAATAATCATGCACTCAACCAATGGGGCATATGGGTAAAAGGAGGATTTGCTTTCCCATAATCCAAACGCGCCAGAGTTTTACAAACGTGCTCAGAAATTTCTTCAGGACCTTTTTGAAAAAAAATATTTACGGTACACTAAGCAGAGCAAGCTTGAAGATCTTGAATTAGGTAAGGCAGTAGAAAATGAACCAACTCAAAAAAAGATATGTCCTATTTTATATAATACATGCACTTTTTGCGCACATTCCAAACACTGAATGTACATTTGGCAAACCATTTTTTGCAAGTAGAAGCCAAGGAAACAATTTAGCACGTAGGCTCGTGGGGGAAGTAAATGAACTGCTCCATTGCGGTTCAAAACATAAAAATGGTATCTTCTCAATTACCCCAGAATGGAGCCAAAATTTCCACCGAAACAGGCTTGGCAATTATTTTTCTATTCATAATGGTTTCAATAACGAATCTAATACCATGACTTTTAGGGGGAGCATGGCGCAAAATCCTCCATTTAGCCCTACAAACACGGATATTCTTGCTGAAAATTTTTTGCTCCCAAGCACCTTTTCCGGCGCGGTCACTCTATTTCCCCATATAGAAAACTTTATTACCGACATTAACTTTCGGCTCAATTTATATAATCGATTACCTGGTCTTTATGTAGAAGTTGGCCTACCCATTGCCTGGACTCGTTCACATGTTGCACTCCACGAAGAAACACCCGCCTTTGCAGGAACAGATATTGCAATTCTTGCTTCTAATAATCCTATTAAGGGACCATATGTAACTACTGCACCCTTTACCACAATTACTGAAGCATTCACCGGAGCACATGTTACCCAAGAATTTACCTTTACCGCTCCCGGTGTGGCGCCGATCGCAATTGGCATAGAAAATATGAGATTTGGTCTGATTGATGGAAAAAAGACAAAATCTGGTGTTGCAGATATTGAATTGGTGCTGGGGTACAACGTGTTATGCAAACCAAAATATCATCTTGATTTTAATATACGAGTCACCGTGCCTACGGGCAACCGTCCAGAAGCAGTGTATATGTTTGAGCCCATTATTGGTGGTGGTCATCATCTTCAAATTGGTGGTGGCTTGAGTGCTCACGGCAAAGTCTGGAGTAACGGATGCGACCGTTCATGGAGTATTTGGTTTGATAGTGCATTGTATTATGCATTCAATACAAAACAAAGAAGAACATTTGATTTACTTAATAATGGTGTTGGTAGCAGATATTTACTCTTCAAGCAATTTAATGAAGCCGGCAATTTTGCAAATCGTTTTGTGCCAGGCCCAAACATAACCACGCTTGATGCAAAAGTGGGCATAGGTCTTATTGGCCAAGCAGTGCTTCTTGTCGATTATCAACGTAAAGGATTAACCATCGATTTTGGGTATAGTGCATGGGGAAGAGAAAAAGAGAAAATTAAACTGACCCAAGAAATTGAACAAGCAACTTTTGGTATTTGGGGCGGCACGCCAATTGATAATCTTATTCCTGGGGCTGCAAATCGCACCAACAGCCAAGTGCTCATCAACGGAGAAAATTTTATATCTGCTACTAACCAAGAATTTGATACGCCCAGCCCAAGCTTCATCTCAAACAACAATATTGATGTGGCAAGTGCTGAATCTCCCGCTGCATTATCACATATGCTCTTTGCACATGTTTGTTATGCGTGGCCGCGAAAACATTGCACACCATTTATTGGAGCTGGTGGTCAAGTGGAATTTTCAGGAAAAGAAAATAATGCGCTCACCCAGTGGGGAATATGGGGCAAAGTGGGGTTGGCATTCTTTTAATCCGCCTTTGCTCCTATGGAGCTACGGCGTGTGCGCCATAGCTTTCGGGAGAAGGCGACGGCGAATAAAAAAAGTTTATAAATAAAGGAACTCAATGAACAAACATATGCAACAACTTCTTCTTTGCACCATGCTCACTCTCACATTGAGTATAACGGCAATGGAAAGAACTCCTTTTGGAAAAAGAGAAACCTATGGCAAACCATTTTTTGCAGCCAGATCACAAGGTGATAACCTTGCACGCAGGCTTGTGGGTGAATTACAAGAACTTTACGCCTGCCGGGATTGTGATAACGGCCTTGTTTTCTCAATAACACCAGAATGGACGGAAACGTTTAATCCTGACGCGATTGGTCGCTATTTTTCATTCCGTAGGCCAATTGATTTTTGTGATTGTGAATCCATAGAAAATGTACGACCACCGAAAACAAATATAATGCGCTTCAGGGGAAGTTTGGCAACTAACCCTGCCTATAGCCCGGAAAACACAGACGTACTTGCAGAAAACTTTTTACTTCCAAGTACATTTTCCGGACGTGTTGAGTTGAAACCCAAAGTTACCAACTTAATTCTTGATTTTAATGCGCGGCTTAATTTAGAAACAGTAAATTGTGGTCTCTACTTTGAAGTGGGTGCTCCTGTTGTATGGACGCGATGGAACATGAATTTAGAAGAGTTTGACGCTGAACAACCCGGCAACATTAGCATTAATGCAGCTTCCGCAGGAAATAGTCCATTTATCGCGCCTGCACCAGTGGATACTATTATTGCAGCATGGAGGGGAGAAATAGATGGAGTTCTCAATTTCGTAAGCACAAATGAAACTCCGCCAGGAGATCTTACGGAAGCCATCACCATTGATCCTATGCGTTTTGCCAAAATTAACGGCAGGCAAAAAAAGCACGGCATTGCAGATGTTAAATTTGTTCTTGGCAGAAATTATATTTGCACCGAGAATGGACATTTAGGGCTCGAATTTCGCGTAACGGCACCAACTGGTAATACGCCAAAAGGTGAATTTGTTTTTGAACCAATAGTAGGTAATGGACACCATGTAGGAATTGGTGCTGGCATGTCGGCTCACGTTATGCTGTGGGACGCATGTGGCTGTGGCGATCATTCGATTAGTCTTTGGGCGGATGGTGTTGTGTATAGTTTGCTCAAAAATAAACAGGTGCGTACTTTCGATTTAAAGAAAAATGGCATTGGAAGCAGATACCTTTTATTCAAACAATTTAATGCCGCAGGAAACTTTACCGATACTTTGGTGCCAGGACCAAACGTAACAACGCTTCCTGCTGATGTAAAAATTAAAGTTATGGGCGAATTTGTATTAATATTTGATTATCAATGGTGCGATATCACACTTGACATTGGCTATAACCTTTGGGGCCGCAGCAGAGAAGGCATCACAATCATTAGACACATTCCGCCAAACACGTATGGACTGTTAGGCGGCACACCAATTGATAATTTCTTGCCAACGGGTGGGATTAATCCTAATCTTCCAGCAAATCGCACCAACAGCACCGTAACCATTAATGGAACCAATAGTACAGCTCTAGGTGATGGCCCTGTACTTGGTCCTGCAGTACCGGTGTTTATTACTACCAATGATCTTGATGCAAGGGCTGCAGAAGCGCCTTCTGCTCTGACCAATAAATTCTTTGCCCATCTTGGCTATACCTTTGAAGGTTGCAACTTTGATTTCTTTATGGGAGTTGGTGGTGAAGTAGAATTCTCGGGCATACGCAACAATGCGTTTGATCAATGGGGCATCTGGGGCAAGTTAGGATTTGCGTATTCGTAATAAAAAGTTTAAAGGAGAGATAGTACTCATGTTTGCACAACGGACCAACATACTCATAATTTTGGGCATTGTCTTTTGTTTTAATAGCTACTTAGAAGCCGTTACGGGGCGTTCTCAATTTACCATGCGCTCACAAGGACTTAATAATCCGCGCCATTGGGTAGGCATGGAGCCCTATGACTTCTGTGATAAAACTACCGGATTTCCTTGCTTTTATTTTGGTATTACACCAGCCTATTCTGAATCATTCTCGAATGGGAATCTTGAACAATATTTATTTTTCAATGGTACTGATACTATGATGTTTGGTAACTTGAATGATCCAAGTACCGACGTATTTGCACGGAACTTTCTACTCAATGATGATTTTCAAGGCAGCGTGATTATTGAACCAATTGTCCAAAATATGGTTCTTGAAATGCAAGCGCGTATAAGCTTAAATAGATTCGCAAGAGGATTATATTTTGAAGCGTATATTCCTATCACCTGGTCCCGCTGGAATCTTAGAATGCGTGAACGGTTTATTTCTGCCGGTACTAACGTAGATGCAGATAAACTAGGAAATCCAGCGCCAGCTGATTCATTTTTGAAATCAATACTACGCGCATGGGTTGGTGATACGATTAATGAGAATGTGTTTCCTGCTGTCACTGAGGATATGAGATTTGCCACTGTTGAAGGTCATCGCACTGAAGTTGGGCTTGCTGATCTGTATCTTACTCTTGGCTATGAAGTTATTTGCAGACCAGATTGGGAAATTGATCTACAGCTCAATTATATTGCTCCTGTTGGCAAACGGATTGAACCACATTTCTTCTTTAATGCTCAAGTAGGCAATGGCAAGCATAATGGACTCGGTGGTGGCATCCATGGCTTTCATGAAGTATTTGACAAAGCAGATACTGCCATGAATGTGGTATTTGATATACGGTACTATTATTTATTTAGTGCTCATCAAAGACGCACTTTTGATATTATCGGTAATGGTATTGGTAGCAGATACTTATTATTTAAACGATTTAACCCTGATGGCACAGCCTCGGGAGAAATTCTTTTTGGTCCCCGCGTGACTACGCTCGACTGTAATGTAAAAGTAAGTGCTGAAGTGGAAGGCACCATAATGGGCACTTATGATTGGGGTTCTTGGCAGTTTAACGTTGGGCTTGATGCATGGCTACGCTCAAGAGAAAGGATATCGCTCAGAGACGGAGCTGTGCCCCTAGGCATCTATGGTATACAAGGGAACACAGACAGCAATACACCGCAAACTGCAAGTGCAACGCGTATTAATGGCGAAAATGCCAATCTTTTTGATGATCCATTTACCGTATTTTTAACTCCCGCAGATATCAATCTTCGTTCTGCAGCAAATCCGCTTGCAGTTTCTTATACCCTTTTCTTGCATGCAAGCAAGTTCTGGAGTGATAATCCGCTAGAGCCATTTGTGGGTATTGGTGCTTCTATAGAATTCTCCGCTATATCAAATAGAGCTCTCGAGCAGGGAACTATTTGGCTAAAAGCAGGTTTTTCATATGCATAGATAATCAACATTTCCGAGGCCGTTTGTTTTAAGCATATGTAATCGCTGCGAGCCTGCTCGGCTAAGCGAAGGGCTTTACTTGTCCAAAGCCCTTTCGAAACCAAACGAACAAATAAGAACTCTGTTCTTATTTATCTTGCGTTGAGTGCTTCGCCCATCGATTTTCCATTGGAAAATCTGCAGGTTCCAGCTCAACGGCTAATGAATATCTTTATGAAATTTCAACTTATGCATATTTACGCCTGGAACCCTTACTCATTTTATAATTTTTCCGCACCAAGGTTCCGGCGCACAGGGCACCCCGCTTGCCCGTCGTAGCTTTAGTATAGGCTAGAGTGTCGGAATCATCGTAAGTGCGAGCAAGTAAAGCAAGCCGGCGCTAGTCCGACGCAGTTTGCCGAGCCGGAAGGCCCGGATAAAAGTAGGCGGAACAGGCGCGAAGTACTTTAAACATGCCCAAAACAAATGACCTGAAAACAATAGAAAAGTAAGCATCTCACTTCTAAATAAACCTCCCCCTACCCTTTTTCATCCAATCCTACCCCAAAAATCAGTATACCCCCCAATACCCCTAAATTTAATAATTTTTAATTGCAAACCATGTCTAATAGCCCCCCATTTCCAGGAAGGAAAAGCACGATTTAATGCATATTTTAATATAAAAAATATCAAACCCTTGAATTTTTAATTCTATTTGTGAGATATTGATAGTGAACATGAGCGCCATGGTCAATGTAGAAAATAGTAGAAACAATAATCAAAGGAGAAAGCCATGAAAAAGCTTTTATCACTAGTAGCAGTACTTGCACTCCTCGCTTCAGTTGAAGCAGAAGCTCGTCACTGTGGTCGTCGTTCATGCGACGAACAACCAAGAGTAGCAGCACCATGTCCAGTACAATGCGAAGTAGCTTGTGAAATGAACAAGTTGCCTGACATGGTAGAATGCGAAGAAAAACCAGTTTGTAAGACAATCGTTTGTGGCGTACCTCGTAAGGTTTGCACAGAACAAAAGATTGTTCGTTGCCACTGGGTTTGCCCACCAAATTGCGCTACATTTGCATCTGAAGAAGAAGCAAATCAGCACGATTTCACTAATGGCGCAAAAAACGCTCGCAACTACTAAACTGGGTTTCGATCTAGACTTATGTTGTTCCCCCGAACTTCTTATTGAAGTTCCGGGGAACACTAGTTTTTTTAATGATCTTTTTTTAGATTCATAAGAGCATCTACCGCTTGACCTACAGTAGTAATATTAACCGTTGCTTCATCAGGAATAGTCACATCAAAAGCATCTTCTATCTTCATAATCAGCTCCATCATATCAAGAGAATCTGCCCCCAATGCTTCAAAAGAGCTATCCATAGTTATCGTTTTTGGATCAACCTTGAGAACGTCTGCTATAATCCCAATCACTTTTTGTGTTATTTCTTGGCGCGTTAAGGCCATAGCTAATACCCCACTTCATTTGGTTTTTGTGCTGCTACAATTAACCTTACGTCATCTATATCAGCCTGTTTATTAATCGTATAAATATGTTTGGTCGGCCATACTGCCTTTATTAAACTCGTAAGCGTGCTGCCTGGGCCTATCTCCAAGATAACATCCCAAGCTGCCACATGCATCATGATTTTATCCCAGCGTACTGGAGCTGTTACCTGCTGCAATAACGCAGCGCTGAGTGAATCGCCAGTAAGACGAACCATGCCATCTACACAAGCAATTACAGGAACTCGGGCGTCTTTTATATCAATTTTTTCTATATACATATCAAGTGCATCAGCTACTGATTGCATACCCAGCGAATGCATACCCATTTGACTAGAAAGATAGGTACAGCGCCCTTCTGATGATTCTTTAACACGTTGCTTTATGCGCTCTACAGCTTGAGCATGACCAGAAATAAAAGCAGCTTTACTGGTGATATAGGCAGTAATGGTTGCGATTTCATGCTGAGTTGATTCTTCCTTACAATATTTTTTGAGAGAACGAATATCGCTGCTATCAATAAACATAGAGCGCTGAGATTGAGTTGTAAGAACATGTTGATAAAGTTGTGCATATTTAGTAAGAAAATAAAGGCCGTCTGGCAAACTAAGGCATCCTGCAAAATGCAATGCCGTAAATTCACCAAGTCCAAAACCTGCAATAGCAACTGGCTTGATACCTTGTTCAGCAACTATAGAACCAATGGCTGAACTCATTAAAAACAAAGAGGCATAGGCATGATCAATACGAGCAAGTTCAACATCTGATGATGCAAAGCATAATTTTACAAAATTAGTATTAAGACAATTACCTGCTTCTTCAAAATATTCTTGCATAAGGCGAGAAGAATCATATAGTTCCTTACCCATGCCAACATGTTGGCTCCCAAAATCAGGAAATAATAATCCTACTTTCATGTGCTCTGCTCCTCACTTTTGGCAACTATTCTATCTGTACAATAAACTCCTGTAAGCGTTGGACAGCTATTCTTTTGCCAAGTAATGCAAGCAAGTCAAATATGCCTGGGCTTTGCGTTTTACCCAAAATGGCAAGTCGAATAGGTTGAGCAACTTCAGACATGCTAACATCATATGTTTTAGCTATTTTTTTGCAAATTTCTTGCAAATGTTGCGCATCAAAATGTGGTTCAGCATTAATGTCGGTACTAAATTGTGCTAGCAGTCCCACTGTCTTGGGTAAGATCCATTGCGCACGGTCAACGTCAGAAAGCTTTTCAGGGCCTTTTGCAAGCAGCACTATTTCATCTACTAATTGTCTCAGTGTTGTAACTCGCTCTTTATAGAGACCAATAAGAACTATAATCTGTTCCTCACTGAGCATTACCTGCTTATAAACGTCAGGTTCTATATAAGCAAGAATATATGCAAGCAAAACTGCATTGTCGGTATTGCGTAGGTAGATACCATTAATAGAATCTAATTTTTGTTGATCAAATACTGCACTGCTTTTGCCAATGCCCTCTAATGTAAATAACTCAACAAGCTCTTTGCGGGTAAATATTTCTTGGTCACCATGCGACCAACCAAGCCGTACCAGATAATTGCACAAAGCCTCCGGCAAATAACCATTTTTTTGATAATCAAGTACCGAAGTTGCAGCATCACGCTTGGATAGCCGTCCACCTGATGCGCCCATAATAAGCGGCAGATGGGCAAATTGAGGCGGTTGCCATCCAAATGCTTGATACAGCACAATTTGTTTTGGGGTATTGGGAATATGATCTTCTCCCCGAATAATGTGCGTAATTGCCATATCATGGTCATCAACTACTACTACAAAATTATATACCGGAGCACCATCGGAACGAGCAATAATAAAATCATCAAACTGTTCCATCGCAATAGTAATTGGACCGCGAATAAGGTCATTGAAAGTAATAGATTGTTGTTCCAGGGGCAGCTTTATACGCACTACAAATGGTTTGCCTTCAACTGGCATATCATATTTTTGTGCTCTACAAGCACCATCATATTTTAAGTACGTTTCTTTTGAAGCTTCTGGTCCTACCGGACAATAACAACGATACGCTTTACCTTTGGTAAGCAACTCATTGATCATGCGTTGATGATGCACAATACGCTCGGATTGAATGACTACCGGCTCATCTGGTTGAATATCGGTCCAGGCAAGGGCTTGTAAAATAGCTTGAGTAAATTCCTCTTTAGAACGTTCTCGATCAGTATCTTCAATACGGAGTAAAAACTTACCATTATTATGACGTGCAAATAATAAGTTGAATAGGGCAGTACGTAAACCGCCAATATGCAAATGACCGGTTGGTGATGGCGCAAAGCGCACACGCACTGAATCACTATTTTTTGTAACAGACATCTTGAGTGCTCCCTTTTTATTCTATTAAGCAAGATGATCAAGCTGTTCTTGAGCAAGTGATGCCCATGCAGATTCGCCAGGTGTATCTTTATATTCTTTAAATGCATCAACTAGTTGCTTGAATGTCTCGCGTGCTTTTTCATTATTTTTTTCTTGTGCATATACTCTGCCAAGTCGATAGAGCGCTTCATCTTGTCCCAACGCTTTAGTGTCTTGAGCTAATGCTTGCAGCATTTCCATACCTTGTTTGCGCACAACTTCATCAGAAGATGCAAGTTGCATGCGAGCAAGCTTTAACATATAAAGGCTGGAGAGCGGTTGATTCTTAGGTAGCATTGCAACCACGGAAGTAAGCTGTTCTCTGCCTTGATCAACTTTACCTTGTTCTGAAAGTGCTTCTGCTTCAATTGCCAAAAAGTAAGGCGCCAAGTCAGAACTACTATTTTGATGATACGCAGTACGCGCTGCAATTTCTACATCTTGCCAGGCTTCTGGTTTTTGTGCTGCTCGTGTAACTTCTGCAAGCACTTCAGTAAGTGTTGCAGTCGCACGAGCATCTTGTGCATTGCGATGCACGCGGAAATAATAATAACCACCAAGAAGGAGTGCCAAGAGTAAGCCAGCCACTATAAATGATTTTGAATTACGATCAATAGTTCGTTTGATATATTGAACTGAGAAGATTTGGTCAATGCTTGTCATATTCATGTGTACTCCATGTCCTTTAAGTATGTATGATGATTAACAGATGTCTTGATGGAAAGGTACCACAGCTTAGAAATTTGCGCAAGAAAAAAATGAGTTGATACAGTGTGTAACATACAACATAATGTATCAACTCTTAGTTTTCATCCCTCGATACCCCACCTACGCCAAGGCTGCGGCGGGCACTCGGGATGAGCGGCATCACTTATTCTGATGCTTCAGTCTCTGTTTGCTCTTGCGGTTGTCTGCTTGCAAGGACAGCTTGTGCTACTTGTCGCTTTGATCCACGATCAGCTTTAGTAGTAAGCACTTTTACGCCCTTATAAAAACCACAGTGTTTGCAAGCTGTGTGAGGTGCTATTGCTTCTTTGCATTGAGCACATGTTGCAAATGAAGTAACTTCTAATCCCCAATTTGCGTGTCTGGAATCTCTACGCGCCCGGGAGCGCTTTCGTTTTGGTACTGGCATGGTTAGTAATCTCCGTTGAGTATCTGTAACGTTAATTTTTTTATATAGTTTGGCCATACGAGGACTTGGCAAAGTATGGTCTAAATATGCTTAAGATAGTATATCATTAAGGAGAAAGAGGAGCAATATAAACGGCTAATTCTCTCGTCCAAATCTGCATTTTTTGTCCAAAACATATCAAAAGTATAGCATAATTGGGTAAAACATGCAAAATTGTTTCAGATAGAAAATATTTATACAAGTTAAACGATCTAATATTTCAACCACAGGGCAATGTTTAAATCTTAAATCACCTCTCATGCCACCAAGCCGTCTGGGTGCCATGAGTATTTCAAACATTGTTATTCTCGTACTTTTATACCATGAGCATGTAAAGCTTCAAGGATCCACTTTTATACCATTGGCAGGTAAGGCTTCAAGAATCCGCTCTCTATTTTTTTCACAAGACGCATTTAACGCCCTTTTAGAAAGGCCATATTCCGCAAACTTATGTATG
Organism: Candidatus Babeliales bacterium; assembly: GCA_963716425.1. Classification (GTDB taxonomy): domain Bacteria; phylum Babelota; class Babeliae; order Babelales; family JBFXEV01; genus JBFXEV01. The sequence continues at coordinate 1,552,920 of OY970310.1, read as the reverse complement.
TTACAAATAATAACCTCTTGCAATATCTAAATAAACAGATTCCATGTAAGGCGCTCAATCCCCTCTCGGGCCATCCAATTGTGTAAGTGCTCTATTTTGGTATGATCGATAAACATACTGTGTCTGTTTGATAAATACACCCCAACTTTCCATAGGAATAATTCCTCATGCAAAAAATATATTTAGTAAGCTATGCCTTTGACCATTGCAACAATGAATCATCAAGAGTCTTTCCTGAGAAAAGCAGACTCTGCCCTTTGGGATATGCTTTGATTGCTATTGAGGAAAATCAAAAATACGCAGACAGTTTAGCTTGCTTAATTGAAAATTTAATAGAAGATCAAGAAGCCTACTACTTTGACTCCGATGACCTATTTGGCATTCTATTTAAAAAGGATGCAGAAGAGCTCATTCTAGAAATACCGGGCGATCGGCCAGTTTCCATGAAAATCAAGCAAGATGATTTTATAAAACTCGCTCAAGACTTTTTACAAATCACAGGAAAGAATACTCCTGAGGTCATTGAACTCATACAGAATGACAACGGCTCCTATACCTTTTCTTATCAAAGAGTTGTTGAATGACGCTACAAAATAACAATCAAGTAATTAATCCACCCTGGATTGAATTTCCAGGTTATCCACCGGGAGACACTTTTTGGCGCCAAAGTGGAGAGATATGGTATCATTATATATGGTATCCAATTTGGGAAAAATTAAGTTACCAAGAACAACAAGATTATTTAGTGCAATGGAATGCACCAAAAGAGTGGCGACATTTTTATTCTCAAGAATTTCAAGACTGGCTTGCGCACGTTGATGATAATCTATAATCAAAACGAAAAAAAAGGGACTCTAATGACACAAAACAGTTCACAAACATTCACTTTCCTTTGGACATGCTTGGCTATTCTTTTGTTGAATAACTGTTCTTCTCAAAAACAAGAAAATAGCGAAGTTGAACCCGCACACAATTTACCAAGCGATTTATTATATCAAGGAAAACCAATTTCTAATGCTTGCATGGAAGCACTTATTCCGATATTTGGCCGCGATGAGAATCCATCTATTGATTTAGATGAATTGGCACATCAAGAGAAAAAAGGCATTTTAAAAGATCCTAATATCAATGCTGAATATCAATGGGAATATATTGGAACACTTGCGCATGGCGATCATCTTATTTATGGGTACAGTTGGCCCGAAGATGCAATGGGTAAGTTCACCTGCATTGCAACAGTCAGACGCACTGAAAACCAGTTAAGGGTTATTGGATATATTGCTGGCGGAGACAGGCATTCAACCATGATCCAAAATAATTGGCTACTTGAAGGTGATCAATTAACGTACCATAGATGCATGACTAGTGGTTCACTTTATGAAGAAATTATGCGGCAATATCCTGAACTTGCCCAACATGCAGCACATAAATCGAAGAGGAATTTACTATGGGGGGAAGCTGATTATTTAGGAGATGGTGAATTTAAAGTAACAATCTCTCCTGAAGGAACCATAGTTCATCATCGGCTGATTTCATTTACTATTGCCGAAGGGGAAGTAAGCCTTTCAGAAGAAGGAGAAAGAAATCAATCTCTTAATAATTTGTTCAAAGATACTCCAAAGGCTTCCCTTGCTATGGGCGATGCTCTCATAGATGTACTTTATTTTAATATCTCTAAAAACAACATCGCAACATTACATGCAAGCCAGCTCAAAGAGATGATGATTGAGGTATTTGCATATACAGCAGAAGAGCATGCACAAGCCACGTAGACTCAATCAGGCGATACAAAATAACTTATTTTGTTGCTTGTAAGAGTTTCTTCAGTGCTTGAGGCTCGCGTTCTTGCATCGTAAATTCGAGAATTTCCTGTGCGGCTTGTTCAGGAGTTTTTGAACTAGTATCAACCAGAAGATCATAATGACTATGCCTGTGAACATCACTTGTTTCAGCATAACCACGAGATAGTCCAATAAAACCACCAATTGCACCCCGCTGCCGTTCACGCATCTCAGTAATTTCTAGTGGGCAGCGAATACTAATGCAATAGACACGATAATTACTAAAAAGTTTAACAGCTCCTAGTAGATAAGGAGTACTAAATACGCCATCAATAATAATATCTGAGCCATAAGAAGCAATAGTAGCCACAACAGGCAAATACGCTTGACCCAACTTCATGCCAATAGGTCCAAGCTCTATGATAACTTTTGGGCCTTTTTCATCATCAACTCGCTTGAGTACAATACCATCAGGGTTTTGTTTAATATCCTTACTTGTATCGGGATTAAACCACTCAGGTGGCAGAAGACCAATAAATTCATCTATAGGCAAATGCACAAATGGTTTATTTTGTGCAGCAAGTGCTGCTTGCAAGGCTTTTGCTGTGGAAGTTTTCCCCGAACTTGATAACCCACCAATCATTATAATAGTTGCTTTTTGTGGTGTATGCATAGAATTACCTTTATTTGTGGAATTGCAACTCAACGAAAGAGAGGCCTTTTCTGCTCATACTGCTCAAGCAACTGTGCAATTTCGGTATGCCCTTCCTCGAGTGCAATCATACGCGCTGTTTTATCTAATTTATTTTTTGCATGTACATAAGCGCCATGTGTCAATAATAATTGAACTATTTCTTTATATCCATTATACGCCGCATAATGCAAAGCAGGAAAAATATCCATATAAATCGATTGCTCCACACCAAATTTCAACAAAAATTCCACAACTTCAATATGGCCATGGAATGCTGCCATATGCAAGGCTGTTTTAGCAAAACTTTCAGCATTCACATCGGCACCATGGACGAGTAACCATTCCACCATTTCTTTATTACCCTTTTGGGCAACCCGGTGCAAAGCTATTTCACCAATATCGTTTCTTGCATTCACATCAGCGCCATGGGCAAGCAATAATCCAACTGTTTCTTTGCTGCCATTATACGCTGCTTCATGCAAAACCGTCCAACCATATTTGTCTTGCACAGTAACATCAGCGCCATGTGTCAATAATACCCTAACGACTTCTGTATGGCCATGAGCCGCGGCCTGCAATAATGCAGTTTCATCATCCTTATCTTTTGCATGAACATCTGCACCATTCTGTAATAGCAATTCAACTATTTCTTTACGACCCTGGATGGATGCCACGTGCAATGCAGTAGTATCATATTCATCTCTAGCATTAACAGCAACACCAGCTTCTAGCAAATTCTTAATTTTTGATACATCCAATTCATCAAACGTATTTATAAAAAGCCTATTCATCATAAAACACTCCTACAAAATATAGACCGAGACGGCGCCGGCGGTAGCATACACTTTAAGAATGCATAGCAGACAGACACAGAACCTCGACACGTTTAAATATGCCACAATCCCATAAAGTTTTGTTGCACCCTACCTGCCATCTGGAGTTCAAAAAGCCGTGTCTGCACATCAAAAAGATCAAGCTGAAGTTTACTTGCAAGATCATCAACAGATACTGGCTTGGCGCACAGTGCTACCAAAGAATCATCCACTAAATTTCCCGTGCCCTGTTTTTCTTGTATTTTAACTGAAACATCTTTAATAAGTTCATCTTGAGCACCAATAGTCATTTGCATAGGCTTGCTCGTGAATATAGGTACTACCCCGGTAATATCTGCTGCAGTTTCCACAAGAGTTGCCCCTTGGCGCAATAAGTTATGGCACCCTGCAGACAGCTCATCATCTATTGCTCCGGGAACTGCAAATACTTCTCGGCCTTGTTCAAGTGTAAAGGTAGCAGTAATAAGCGCGCCACTTTTCTTGGCAGCCTGTACCACCAAGCATCCTTGTGAAAGACCAGCAATAATGCGATTGCGTGCAGGAAAATGCCCGGGTAATGCATCCATAGTGAGTGGAAAAGGACTTACTATCGCACCACCAGTTTGCACTATGCGAGGAAATAGTTTTACATTGTCTTCGCGAGAAATTTGTAACAGCCCACTACCCATCACCGCAATAGTAGGGCATCTGGCAGCCACTGCTGCACTATGCGCCATCATATCAATGCCGTAAGCACCACCGCTTACAATAACAATACCTTGCGCACACAGTTCTGGTATTAATCGATCAACCACGCGCTGCCCATACAAATTGGCGGCGCGAGAACCAACTACCGCCAAGCAAGACATTGTTGCTGGAATTTTACCACGAATATAAAGGCCTATAGGAGGCAAATGAATTTCTTTGAGTAACGGGGGGAAATTAGGATGAAGAAGACTCATCCACACAAGGTTATGATCTTTCAAGAGCTGTAATTCACGTTCAAAGGCAGCCATATTCTGCAAGCCATCGTATAATCTCTTGGCAATATTTTCTGGCAACTGGCAACGATGCATCAAATCTGATATGCCAAATTCGTAAAGAAGAGGAAGTTGGTCCGGCAATAAACAAGCGAGTAAACGCTTTACCACCGCAGGACCAAGTCCATCAATAAGTGTAATATGTAATAAAATGTTTTCGGGCGTAAGTTGCATACAAAAATTATCCCCCGATATGTGCTACTTAGCTAATGCCACGTAGAACACTCGGGATGTTCGGTGCCTTCAATATTAAAAGACCATGGCATCATCGTCATCCGCCGCATCATCTTCAACTTCTTCTTCTTCATCATCGTCTTCTTCGTCACCATATTCATCTTCATAATCTGGATCATCAAAAACGACTTGAATATCTTTTTGGTCAATTGCTTTTAATTCAATATCCGTCTCGTCGTCAATAATAGCAGCGGCTTTAACCGCACCAGTTACTTTATGAGGGCCAGCATCACCATTTTGGTTATGATTTTCATCAGATCCATTTGGAGCTTCTTCCTCAAATGCAACCATCGCTGCAAGATGTTGATCTTTATCCAACTTAATAAGGCGAACACCTTTTGCTTGGCGACCCATTGTACGAATTTCTGAAGGTGATAATCGAATCATTTTACCGGCTTCATCAATGAGCAAGATATTAGATTGTTCTGATACTGCAGCAAGTCCAATCACCATCCCGTTGCGCGCATCAGTAGGAATAGTGCGCACACCATAACCACCACGATGGGCTACCCGGAAGTCTTCTGGGCGCACTCGTTTTCCATAACCACCAGATGTTGCAAACAAGATATCGCGCACGTCATCAGTAGGAACTATTTGCATACCAACTACGTAATCACCTTTACGCAAACGAATACCGCGTACACCAGCCGCTTGGCGACCCATAATACGTACTTCGTCTTCCTTAAAGCGAATACCTTGCCCTTTTGCTGTTGCAATAACAATAGTATCATGTCCGGAACTTAATGCGCAGAATACCAGCATATCATCTTCACGGAGCGTAGCACGCTCTAATACCGGTAGCTCGAATATTTGCAAATTGAGAAGCTTCAGTTCGTTTGATAACACCATTTTTGGAAATCATCACCAAGCTTTTGCCATCAAGATCTCGTGCACGCAATAATTTTACTACGTGCTCACCTTCTTGCAATGGCAATAGATTTACGATTGCACGACCATTTGCCATACGAGAAGCTTCAGGCACTTCAAACACTTGTAAGCTATATACACGACCCAAATTAGTAAAGAAGAGCAACATATCATGCGTTTTTGCAACAAATACATCTAGCACCATGTCATCGCCTTCATCAAGCGCTGTCATTGCCCATCTTACCTTTACCACCACGATGCTGTACGCCATAGGTAGCAAGCGGTACTCGCTTAATGTACCCTTTATGAGTAAGTGTGACCACCACGTCTTCATCAGGAATTAAATCAGCTTCAGTAAGAATATCAATAGGACCCTCAATACGTGTTCTACGCTCATCGCCATAGAGTTCCTCGCACTTCTTTAAGTTCTTTGATTACCTCACCAATTAACACTGCTTTATCCTGAACAATTGAATTTAAGAATGCAATTTGTCCCTTAATATCTTCTAATTCTTGGCGAATCTTATCTTGCTCAAGCCCAGTAAGCCGTTGCAATCTCATATCCAAAATAGCTTTTGCTTGCTCAGTGCTAAATGCAAACCGTGCATGCATTGCTGTAATAGCTATTTCAGGAGATTCTGATTTTTTAATAAGCGCAACTAATTCATCAATATTATCAAGCGCAATGATAAAGCCTTCAATATATGTTCGCGCTGCTTTGCTTTTTCAAGATCATATATAGTACGCTTATAAACTACTTCTTGGCGATGGTATACAAATTCACGAATCAGTTCACGCAGCGAGAAAACAATAGGCTTATTATCAAGAAGCCCAAGCATCAGGATAGCAACGTTTTGCTGCAATGTAGTAAATTTATATAACTGATTTAAGATAACTTGTGGAATTTCTCCTCGCTTAAGTTCAATCACTAAGCGCATACCCTTTTGATCAGACTCATCTCGAATATTAGAAATACCTTCAATAACTTTATTTTTGACTAAATCGGCAATCTTGATAATAAGTTCTGACTTATTCACCTGATAGGGAAGTTCAGTAATAATGATTGCAGAACCTTTTTTGGTTTCTTCTGTCTGCGACCACCCCGCGCAAGGCTAATTTTCCTCTACCCGTTCTATATGCTTTTACAATCCCTGCACGACCGCAAATAATACCACCGGTAGGAAAATCAGGAGCAGGCACTATCTGAAAGAGTTCGTCGTCAGAAATATCTTCATTTGCAAGATATGCAAGACAAGCATCAATAATTTCTCCTAGATTGTGCGGAGGGATAGATGTTGCCATACCCACTGCAATCCCTGCAGTACCATTAACAAGCAAGTTAGGAAGTCGCTTGGCAAAATAACTGGCTCTACTGTAGATTCATCAAAGTTGGGCACAAATGGTACTGTCTCTTTATCTAAATCGGCCAAAATTTCTTGAGAAATTTTTTGCATGCGCACTTCAGTATAACGCATGGCAGCAGGACTATCACCGTCCACCGAACCCCAGTTTCCTTGGCCATCGAGTAATGGATACCGTTTTGAAAATTCTTGCACCATACCAACCATAGTGTTGTAAACGGCACTATCACCATGTGGATGATACTTACCAAGTACGTCACCCACGATGCGCACAGATTTATGATATGGTCTATTATAATGAAACCCAGATTGGTTCATGGAGTATAAAATACGGCGATGCACTGGCTTAAGACCGTCACGTACGTCAGGTAGTGCACGACTTACAATAACCGACATAGCATAGTCTAAAAACGAATTCTTTAATTCATCTTCAATAAGTATCGGTTCTACCCGCTTATTATTTGTCTGATCTTTTGTCACGGCCATGGGCTCTATCCTTTAAAGGTTCAAATTTGAGATACCTTAATTATACCTGATTTGACATATTTTCACAAGCCGTTATAGCATTCTTTGGGGGCTGTTGCAAATGTACTTTCTAGCTGGCATAGTAAAAGAAAAAAGCATATTATAAAGGAGACTCTCCATGATCAAATCAATCTTGCCGACTCTTATCCTCACCGCCATAATGCAAATCCATGGCATGCAAGAACCTGAGGGATGGCAAAGTATTCTTGCCTGCGCACAACAAGTTTCTACCCATAATGAAACAATTGAAGCATTTTTTGGAAAGGAGCTGGAAGGCCAAAAACCTACGCGCGATCTTCACTTCATACATCTGCAAAGCTTAGTCCACAGTAGCACGCAGGGGCAAACCCTTGCTACAGCAAGAACAACTTTGCTGCAACATTTACAACTTGCCTACCAAAGAAAACAATTAACGTATTTACAAAGTGCATTGGGCGCATGCAATGTTGAAATTGATGAACTGAGTAAAAAACTTGGCATAATGTAGTATTACTTATTTTCCAAAACAAATTGCCCATTTCACAAGCGCCATATCTTCTGGTGTTTTAGGTACTAATTGAAACTGGTGAAAACCAATAATAAGACTTTTTACACGAAGCAGCAACTTATGTCTTAATTTCTCAGTACATGGTGGACATGCATATCCTTCATACCCTTTCACTATACCAGCAGGAAATGCAGTTTCTTTGCAACACCGATCAATCGTAGATAAGCATACAAGCACTGAAATCAGCCGTTTACAATCTTTACATATGGTTGCTTTACCCATGCATGGCTCATCATCGTGATGCATACCGACTGTCCCATCTCTGCATATTTGATAGATAATTGCACGATCTTGCCCAGTGAGCGATCCGGCATCCATTGCTTCAATCTTCTTCTTGCAGTTATCTAACAAGCTCCACACTGAAACATTTTTTTTATGCGCTGTTATGAGCATATCTCTTGTTTGGCAAAATAATGCTACAGCAAACAACCTCTGTGCAGAATAATCAGTCGTTTCTCCAAAAGGTAATGACCCCCACTCAACTACATCATCAGTTATTCGCTTAAAAAATAATAATGTTTCTTCTGGAGCTGCTTGCAGTGCGCGTGGCGCTTGCACTTTCCACTGGCGCCATTGATCTTCTCGTGCTTTTGCCTGATCTTCAAACTGTTCTTGCACATTGCCATACGCCGGATTTGCAATACTCTGTTGCCGAAGAACGGGAGATTCAACACCTTGTCCTGCGGACCAACTTCTTGATCTTTGCATTGATTTTATCGGAACGATTGATAGACACGCAAATAGTAGCCCTATCTTTTTCATACTCCCTCTCTACCAAGAAAAATGTTTTTCCCAAATTCTCCATTTTCAATTTATCACACTTTCCAATGTATCATAGGATCGCGTTCAAACAAAAGACTCTTCTTAATGGCCTTCTCATTTACTAATTACTCTAATTTGTATTCTCCAAGCATATTTCTTGAAACCGAGATAATCTTTCTCTTATACCTACTCGTTATTTAGCGTTCACCCATTCAATCAACGCTTTATGCTCCGCTTTTTGAGTAGCTACTCCGAAATGATATAGGCCATAGACTAATTTTTTCACTTTCCCATAGAGATCACATTTTATCCTTTTTGCACACTTATCGCATGCATGCCCCAAATTTACTTTATCGGCGCAACAGCTATCTACGACATTTTCTGCAATATGATCGCTCACATGGCCAATACAATTTCTACATGCCACCTTTTTAGGACAATTCTCATGTAAGCTAAGTCGCCTATACATACAACACATTAAACGTTTATCTTTTTGGGAGATATCTTGAAATGAACGAGCATCAATATATTGCTTAGTAGCAAGCACTTTATCCCAAATTCCCTGAGTACCGTTGCCCTGGTTTTGCAACTGACAATACAACGCCAAACTAAGAAGCACCCCTTCAAGCCGACCTCTTGATACCATATAACCCATTGGATGCTGGAGATGCTCGGATATAGTTAATTTTTTAATTACCACATCAAAAAAAGCAACCTGGTCATCGACATTATCGCCTCTAAGCACAGTTGTGGCTTGCTCAAAAAGAGTATTCAAGCTTTGCTGGCCATCCTCATAAATTTTCTGTGCCATGCTCCGCTCGAATGGGGTAACCTGATGAGATTCTGCTGGCCATGCTATTGTTCGCCTGTTTGCAAGCATAATTCTTACATTTTTATTCAACTTAAAATTACAGGTCGTTGTATCTGATTTAGAACTGTCAGCAGGTTCCATCGCCACTAATTGACCAGCAGCCATTAGCATTAAAAGTAATTTCTTGTACATAGTGAATCTTTCGATGTGAGAGTTTAATGCAATTAAGTCTATCACAGAGATCATAGAGAAGTAAGCACTTCTTTAAAACGCCATTTCATTTACTAATCACCCCAATTTGATACACTTAAACCAATACTCATAAGCGAAAGGCAGCACTGAGCACTATGGATCCCAAACAGCTGGATTTGAAACAATTTACTCCTGATAAAATAAGAAATTTTTCTATTGTTGCCCACATTGACCACGGCAAATCTACTCTTTCTGACCGGTTACTCGAATTCACCGGAACATTATCAGATAGAACAAAAAAGGATCAATTTTTAGACAAGCTCCAAGTTGAGCAAGAACGGGGTATTACCGTGAAGGCACAAACTGCCTCAATGATATACACCTATAATGGTCAAAATTACTTATTAAACCTGATTGATACTCCAGGACACGTTGACTTCAGCTATGAAGTATCCCGCTCTCTCTATGCCTGCCAAGGCGCCCTGCTCTTGGTTGATGCAGGCCAAGGGGTACAAGCCCAAACAATGGCAAACTTTTATTTGGCTTTTGAACAAGATTTAAGCATTGTACCCGTTATCAATAAAATTGATTTGCCTACCGCTCAAATTGACCGTGTCTCCAAAGAAATGTTCCAAATTTTTGACTTTGAGAAAAAAGAGTTTATCATGGCCTCTGCCAAAAAAGGTATTGGCATCACCGAGATTTTAGGCGCAATTATTGAGCGCATGCCCGCTCCTAAAAGCAATAACGATGCTCCGCTTAAAGCACTTCTTTTTGACTCATGGTATGATGAATACAAAGGAGTCATCTGTTTGGTGGCGGTTCAAGACGGCTGTTTGACCAAAGGTGACATGATTGAACTTGCCCATACCGGTAACGAATATGAAATTCTTGAGTGTGGGATCATGTACCCTGACCAAGAACCAATGCATGCACTCTATGCAGGCCAAGTTGGCTATGTAATTACCGGCATGAAAACAGTTAAAGAAGCACGAGTAGGCGATACTATTTTCCATCGCAAGCAAAAGGGAACGCCGTTTCCTGGATTTAAAAAAGCAAAACCTATGGTATTTGCTGGTATCTATCCGGTAGAAAATTCTGAATTTGAATTATTGCGCGATGCCATTGAAAAATTAACCCTCAATGATGCAAGTGTAACGGTTGAAAAGAAAACCTCTACGGCCCTTGGCATTGGCTTTAGATGTGGATTTTTAGGCCTCTTACATATGGACGTGTTCAAGCAGCGGCTTGAACAAGAATATAATATTTCATGTCATTGCAACAGCACCGAGCGTTTTATATAAAGTAAATATTAAAAATACCGGTGAAATAATTAATATTGAAAGCCCCTCAGATTTTCCTGATGCGGGCATTATTGAGGCCATATAAGAGCCAATTATCAATGCTACTATTATTGTGCCACAACAATATCTTGGAGTCGTTCTTAACTTATGCCAAGAGAAACGTGGCGAGCAAAATGAGATGAGCTATCTTTCTGAAGAACGGCTTATTCTTAAATATCGATTACCTCTTAATGAAGTAGCAACAGATTTTTATGATGAACTTAAATCACTCAGTTCTGGATATGCAAGCTTTGACTATGAAGAAGCAGGCTTTCAAATATCAGATTTGGTAAAAATGGATATTTTACTCAATGGCAAACCGGTTGATGCGCTTTCTACTATTGTGCATGCCGATAAAGCATATTATATGGGGCGAGAACTGACCCAACGATTACGCAAAGTAATTCCGCGCCAATTATTTGAAGTTGCTATTCAAGCTGCCATTGGAGCAAAAATTATTGCGCGTGAATCTATTACTGCGCTACGCAAAAACGTTACTGCAAAATGTTATGGTGGCGATATCTACGCGTAAACGAAAATTACTTGAAAAACAAAAAGAAGGTAAAAAGAAAATGAAGCAAGTTGGTACCGTTCGCGTACCACAGGAAGCCTTTATGGCAATTCTAAAAAAAGGTGAATAAGGAGCAAAACATGAATCAGGAAATAAAAAGTACGCAAGACCATCTCTTTACGGGAAATATTTATATATTTTACGCATTTGATGTTGGTGATGTCATTAATTTGAAGGCGGTTGAACAACTGGATGCAATATTTACCCGCCCAGTAAACGTTCCAAAATATTTTAAGAATTATCATTTACCTCTTTCCGTTGAATTGCCACACCCTTATTCAAGCAGCAAATGCATAAGTGTAAATCTTCATACGTTTGGGGTAATCTCATTAATTTACAAAATTCCCTTTGAAGATACTCTTGAAAATCTCAAAAATGAACTCTCTGAAATTGATCATGAATATCAAGAACAAAGTGTTGAAGATGCTCAAATTGTCTTTAAGACCATAAAAAAACAGATCAAACAAGCACATTTCTTTAATTTGCGTACGTCATATGTGGTAATCCAAGTGGAACAAGAACCTGCCGTTTTTGATGTAGCACAACTAAAAGAAAAGTTTGGCGGCACCATTGCTTCGCTCTTACGGTTCGAAACTGAATCACTCTCTGAATATCAAAAAAATGATATCATGGAGGGCGCGCATGGCTATTATCGTGGCGACTTAACAGTCATTGATACCGACGCTGCTTTTGTATATGACGAAGAATATGAAGAACTCATTCCCCTTTTTGAATTTGTGAATATCCAAGCACTCCAATTACAATATTTTGACCGCGTACTTGATAAACAATTGTATTCTGTCTACCAACAAGAAGTGCAAAAGACTCCACTCAAAACCTATTTGCCTATTATTGGTACGGCAATGAAAGATCCGGTCAGCCAACTTGCCATGCTTAAAGTTGATATCTCAGCCATTATTGAACGGCTTGAGGGTAGTATTAAACTTGCCGGTGAAACATATATTTCTGAGACCTATACCATGCTTAATAGTAAACTGGAACTTGATAGCTGGCGTGCTTCTATTAAAAGCAAATTGGAGATCATTGAAGATATTCATATGATCTATCGAGATAAAACTGATGCAGTGCGAGAAGACATTTTAACGGTACTCATTATTATTTTGATCACCATTGAAGTAGTAGTGGCTCTCATGGGGCATTCCCGCTAAGCTCCTAATTATCTTGCACATTAGCATAGGCTTGTTCAAAACTTGATGCTGCAAGATGAGTTGCTTTTTGTGCGAGCACGTTATCAGATTCTATAGGATGAGTCTTCATATGATGCAATGCCATCTTTTCAAACAAATCAGACAAGCTTTTTGGAGAAGCTGCACCCTCTTGCGTAAACATTACTTCACAAGCTTCATCTGGACATACCAACTTCCTAGGGGCTTTCTTGTCTTGCACCATTAATTGTTTGACAAGTTCTTCGTTTAGTTCAAGCTGTTTCCCTTGCTCTTGCACTTCAGTACAGTCATGTGTTAAGTAAGGGATCTTTGAAGCAAGATACAATGCAACCACTTGCTCGCAAGTTGATTCTTCAAACACAGTGAGTTTATGTTTTTGAGCTGGATCTGTAACCACAATATACCACTTTGCATGAGCCTGCTCTTCTTCTAGGGCAGGCTCAACTCCATTACCCTGCTGTTCTTGGCCACCTTCTTCATCCTCTTGATATGCGGCTTCATCATCACCCTCATCCATAGGCTCCTCTTCTTGATGCGCAAGTTGCGGTAATGGTACTACTGCAACTTTGGGTAAACCATGAGTCCTAAAATTCGTACGCGCATCTGCTTCATTTACTGCTACAAGCTTGTGTATGTGCGCAAACAATAATGGTTGATGTTGTTGGGTGAAAAACCAATGTTTAAAGACTTGAGTAAAAAGTGTTTTTTCATCTGAATCAGTTTCCAGAACAGCATCGCAACTAGGACATTTCATGCAATATTGCTTTAATTCCTCATAATCTGCACGAAGCGCATCGGTATCCTGCGCTTGCCAAAGAGCCTGTATCTGGTTACTCACTAGAGCACAGGTGATACCATTTCTTTTGATTAATTTTCTCATACATGTTTTGGTTAATGCACCGCGGTCTGCAAAAGAATTCACTTTGGTAGGGTCGGATAGATTCACTGCAAAAAGCTTTCCTTTTTGCACACTCAGTTGACCCGATACACGGGTATGTTTAGGACCATCTTCATCAGATAACGAAGATGACTGTTCTGCAGACCCGCTTACACGTTCCCGTTTGCCCTTACCCCCATTGGGTACGTAATCGCCATCATCACCTGAATCCATTGCATGGCACATAGGAATAGAAACCAATAACAATGCAAGTAAATATCTATTCATGAGCTTCTCCTTTTTCAATATTTTTACGTGCCTCCACAAAGCTTGGCGCAATTAATGCAACAAGTCTTTTAATCTCTGGAATCTCATGTTTATGATAATGATATGCTGCATAATGCACGAGAAGGGTCAACGTAAGCCTATCAAGAGCATTTTGCGCAGCTTCTGTTACTTGATGCTTGCACCCTTCCTGAGGACACACCAGACTCTTTACCGCATCACCTTGCACCATACGTTGTTTTTTTGTTCGCGCCAAGAGCTCTCCCCTTAAAGACTCAATGCCATCAAGCTGTCCTTGCAACATTTTACTGCGCAAATATTCATAAAGTACTTCTTCACGTGAATTCGCACGATACGTTGCAAAAATACCAGGCGTTTCATGCGATGCTTCAATAAGAAAATATGTTGCCTCTCGTAAAGCTGCTCTTACTGGTTCGGGTTGAGGAACCGCTACTATATCTCGTTTTTGCACAATCTCTCCTTCTTGCTTTTCTACCAGATTATTATTGCCTGGAAATGTTGTAACGGTGAATGGTTTTCTTTTTTCAAAGTTGCTCCTTGCCACTCCTTTCCATTCCGTAAGAAGCGCACTCGCTTCTTCATAGAATGTTTCTTGATGTGTCTTTGTGCTAAACCAATGCACAAAAAGCTTTTCTTGTAACTTTTTTATTCCCCCCTTCTGAGATGATAATTGGGAACTACATTTGGGATCTGGACATAGCACCGTTAGCAAAGAATCACTTCTTTGCTTTTTTAAATGCGTATTGCAGTATTCTTCAGTTTTTTGAGTTTCATAATCACCATCCAATTCAGGTGCATGCCGAACGGCACGTTCCATAAATAATCTTAAAAGATAGTTTTTATCATGCCTTTCAATATAGTCTTTGGTATCCGCTGGATCAACTACATACCACATACACTGGACAGGCGAAATTGATAACGTAAAAAGAGCTAAGCAAATGCTTAAGATTATTTGTCTCATTCTGATTCATCCTCTAATGCTTGTAAAGCTTCTTCAAAACTTTCTTTTATCCGCCGATCAATTCGCTGATACCACTTAGAATCTGCTTGATGTTCGATCATGTCATGCACTAACATTTTAACGGTTAATTCTTCAACTGACAATTGGGTTTCCACATGCCCACACTCTTGTACTCTACAAAGAAGCATATGTAATAAACCTTCTCGTTTAATGCATTCGGCAGGCATGTATGCGCTCAGATGACGAATACTTGTATATTCGGCAGTTGTTGGATCTGATACTAAATACACCAAGTACTTGAGAATAAGTTTCTTACGAGAACATTCACAAAAGGTAAGATATCTTAACCGATGCATGTCATATCTTACTAGATACAATGGCGTAACTGATATTGCATCAAGCCATTCTGCAAAAGCAGTATCTGGATCACCAAGCTCTGGTAGATTAAGATCATCCTCAGCATTAAAAATGAGTGGGGTAACATGATCGTTGAGAAAAACCGGATTAGGCAGAGGCGGTGGGGGTGTGGGTGGATCATATGATGGCACTCGTGGGATAGGTCTTGCTTGCACAGCTTTCACCATAGCACCCGGCACACGTACTGTAAGTTTTTTCTGCGGGGGTTGATCATCACCTTCCATGCCCCAGCACACGCATGCACACATATTGAGCACAATCAGAAACCACATCTGCCTTCGCTTTACCACACTAACACACTTTCCCCAAGACTAATGTGAACCGTATAATTTTGCCTGAGCTTCTTCCATGCTTCCTGATATATTTTTGCTTATGTTCTTATGCCATTCTGAATTTTTACAATGCTCTACTACAAAATGAGCAAACAATTGAACTATTAATGATTCGCGTGACTCTCCAACTTCTGTATGCTTACATAGTCCACCTCCCGCATTACACACAATTGCATACTCATTCCCTTGCAATCTTATGGGCATACAAGGTACCTTTGCGTGCAAATGTGCCTGTGCATCGCGTGAAATTTCTGTGTGTGCTTCATTAATAAAATAAATAAGAAATTTTTTAAGGAGTTCTATTTTACTCTCATCATAAAATGTGCGCAGATTCATGGTGTTATGATCGTATACCATTAAGTAAAATAAAGGAGGTGGTGGAGGTGGCGGACAAGACAATTCATTAGCGAACGCTGAAAGAAGAGACCCGTCCAATGAACCCTGCCTCCAAAAATCATCCTCAAATTCAAAAGATACTACTTTTGAGAGCGATTCTTGCTGACGCGATACTGCTTGTAAAACTATTTGCGGGGATTCTTGTTCTACTTTTCTAAAACAATCAGGCGGTTCATGATCATCTTGATCATCTATTTTAGGTTTTTTATTTGATAATGTCGGCATTGCACCCTGCATTACCTGGACAGCCTCATATGTCCTTTTAAAATAGTGAGCTTCTTCATCAGCAGAGATCACCATCCCTATTTCTACCAATGCTTCTTTTGGTGATTTATCTCTACCAGTAAGGTCAAGAACCGGCAAATGCAGTGTGGATCGTCCGAATCCGGAATTTTTGGACACAAATGGTTTTTTGCCATCGTTCATACATGAGCTCTGGCCCCCCAAAAAAACTGGGATTAAAAAAAGGAACATTCGCTTTAGCATCATCTGCACTCCCTACCATGTTGCATAAAGCATACACAAAAAAAGATAGGGAATACAACTGGTCATGCTTTGCACCAAATAATTATTGAGCAACTGCCACTTTTGCAGGACGCAATACATCATTACCAATCAAATAACCTTTTTGTAACACTTCTATTATATCCCCTGATGCATGTTTTTCAGATGGCACATGGGCAACCGCTTCATGATACAAGGGATTAAAATGAGTAACATCACGCATTTCGGTAACGTTATATGATTGCAATAAAGAATTAAGCTGCTTAGAAAGTACATCTAAAGCTTGTGCGGGATCTGCTTGTGCACTTCTTGCGCGATCAATATCATCGGCTAACATAAGAATATCTTGGAGTATTTTACCGGTAATTAATTGCTGCCATTGAATCCGCTCTTTGGCAGTACGTTTTTTAAAATTTTCATAATCGGCAGCAAGACGCAAGCACTTATCTTTCCAATCATCCCGTTCACGGGTAATGGTTTGAACCTGGCTTATTTCTGGGTTTTGCTCTGTTTGTTCAGCCTGCTCTTCTGTTTGAGTATTCAGCTTAGTTTCTTCTGACATAATCTTTTTCCCTAAAAATATAGTAAAATAGCCCTAAAATACGGCACCACTAGTATATCACAGCTTTGTGAGGGTACAAAACTAGAAATATATAAACTCTTCTTTCCTTTTTTTAGTAAATCCGCTATAACTAAATGAGTTATAATTTAAGAAAAGGACCTCTGTGGAGTACCAAAGAAAACTTGCACTAGTATTCACAATATTTTTAGCGCTCATCTCATTGAACACAAAACCGTGGGATAATGCGCATTTTTATCGTTCTCCCTATTTCTGGGGCGAACCTCGCTTTGAACGCTCCAAGCTATCCACATGGCAAGCATATTTTGGTTGGGCATATGCAAGAAATGGCAGAAATGCTAAAGGTAAAAAAACAAACATACTAGATATATATGGCCCTTATAATATGCACAATGCTGCAGCTGGTGTGCCAAACCTTGATCCAAATAATGAACTTGATGCCATACTTATAGATTTAAACGAAGTAACTAACGTATCTAAAAACTTTGGCAATCTGCAATTTGAAGGTAAATTCCATTCCTTTGAAATATTGCTGGAAGCATATCAAAATATTTGTGCCGGTTTCTTTCTCCATGTGATGATCCCTATACGAAAATTAAAAATTAATAGAATTAGCTCTAAAGACCTAACTCCAAAGAATGAAGAATCTAATCCTGTGTGGCAACAGTTTCGTAGAAATTTTGGCGCGATACTAGAACGACAGCGGGTAAGCATTGCACCCTTTAGTAAAATGGGACTTGGTGATGTTACGTTTACTGCTGGCTGGGCACGCAATTATGAAGATACTGAAACGCTAGATTTTATTGACATTGATGCTCGCATTGGCGTATTATTCCCTTCTGGAAAACCAAGGAACGAAGATGAAATATTTAGCTTACCTCTTGGCTATAATAAACATTATGGCGTGCCCTTAACATTTAACAGTTCACTTGGACTCTGGGATTGGTTAACTGCAGGGTTCCATATCAGCGCACTGTTCTTGGTACACCGCATGCAAAGCATAAGAGTAAAAACTGATGTTATCCAAAGTGGTCTCATCAAGCTTGCACAAACACAAGCCAAGGTTGATCCTGGATCATTACTCAATTTACAAGTATATCTTAAAGCAGATCATGTAACCCATGGCATTTCCACCTATTTGATTTATCACTTTAACTACCGTGAGCCAACTACCATTATTAATAAAGGATCAATCGAGTTTGATAAACTTGCTCTTCTAAGTGATCAATCATACCAGAGCTGGCGTATGCATAGCCTCCAATTTGGTTTTGAATATGATTGTGCTTCAAAGATAACTGATGTGGGGCCTCGTCTTGGCATATTTTATAACCACGTACTCAATGGCAAGCGTATATTTAATGCCGATCTAAAATATGGCTCTATTGGATTTGATTTGGCTTGGGCGTATTAAAGCCTCTCTATCATGCGTGCTGATGCAATTTTCATGTGCGCAATAAACTGCGCAAGGCTAACATCTTGAATCTCAATCTGATCATATGCTTTACCAATCAACTGCCATACCATTTTAATATACTCAATAACGTCCTCGGGTAAAGAAACTGCACGCAAGATTGCATCTGCCATGAGCTTATTACTCTCTTTTTGCATAACAAGCTGATCTGTTGCTGCGTAGAGTTCAAGCCACAAAGTACGAACTATATGAGCATCGTATTGATTAGCATCAAGGTCTTGAGCGAGTGACCATACGTGGCGTAATGAATTTAATGCACGGGAAACTGTAGTTGTGGGATAGAGTTGATCAAAAGAAAAAGGAATGGTATCGGCATTGGCAATGAACGCATGACCAATAAAACCAATACACATACCTAACATGTTCATACTACGCTTTATTATTACCTTCATGGTCTTTGCTCCCCACTATGCTCCTACTTCTAAAGTACATTTTTTATATTCAGTTTGTCAATAATGAACATCGATAGTACGCAAAAAAGCCCCAGCCAATGCATAGAAGCATTACTGGGGCTTAGAAAATATTAATTATGAGTTAAAAAGGCAAATCATCTTGGAACGGAGGTTCATCTTGGAAACTCAATTCCCCCGCTGAAGAAGCTTCGTCGTAATTATCAATAGTTGCCTTAGGAGCAGCTTTTCTTGTTTTTACAGGTGCAGAAGTTTCTGTATTCATTTCCGCTCTACGAGCTGCTGGTGCAGGGCGAGATTCTTGGGGCTGCGCATCTTCAGATGCTTCCCCTTGTGCTGACAAGAACACCACGCGATCCGCTACAATACTATGCTTGCTGCGTGTTTGTCCTTCTGCGCTTTCCCACGTATCAAATTTAAGGCGGCCTTCAATGAGTACTGAACGACCTTTTTGCAAATACTGGCGACAGCTTTCTGCTTGAGGACCAAATACATCAATATCAATAAAGCATACTTCTTGTACCATTGATCCTGTTTGTTTATTGCGATATTGACGATTGGTTGCCAAACCAAGGCGTGATACTGCTTGGCCAGAAGGCAACTGCTTATACTCAGGATCACGAGTAAGGTTACCGATCATAATAATGCGATTATATCCTGCCACAAAAAGCCCTTTCAAAAACTTTTTAAATTAAATATTCTTAGTATCTACTATAGATTAATATTGATTTTTGACAACTTCAATATGATCAGATAATTGCTTAACTCCCGCCTTAAGATCACATTCAATTGCCGAAAGCTTATCAATTGTTTTATCAAGCGCAAGCCGATCAGCCTGAGTTAGTTTAGACTCTTTAGGTTGCTCGATAAGGTTTGCAGTCATGTGCATTAACTCTCGTTGCAACTTCCCCATTTTCTCTACCATTTCAGTAGAATGCAATAAACTTTGGCCAAGAAGCTCACCAATATCTTCTTTAAGCCGAGCCGTTGAAACTTTTTTTGTTCGTTTTTCTTTTACAAACTGATTAGTTTCACCCTGCAAAACAATTACAAGCATACAAAGCATGCAGAGGACATATTTCTTTATGTTATTCATTTCTTCCCTTTCACGAATTTCCAGCCAATAGTACCATACTGCACTAAGGTTGCAAGCACTAATATAAATAACAACCCAACCATCATAGAATATGTTTTCATGGGCAGCCAATGAAAAAAATAACACGTAAACAGCCATAAGATAAAGCACATTTGCACGACTGTAGTTAATTTGCCAAGTAACGTTGGCCGTATTTCCAGATTTCCTTTCCATTTATAAATGGCAAATGCCCCAAAAACCTGTAATAATTCTTTAGAAAGAACAAACCAAAAAAACCAGCGTGGTATATTAAAGAGCGGTGTTGACACAAATGCCAGCGTAAAAAACACAGAAAGCAATAAGATTTTATCTGCAAGTGGATCAAGACAAGCACCAAAAAAAGTTCTTTGGTTCCAGAGCCGAGCCAAAAACCCATCAAGTAAATCGGTAATTGCTGCAATAATAAATAACCAAAATGCAGCACCCCACAATTGAGCAATCATAGCTGCCACTATAAAAGGAGTAAGTACCAACCTGATTATGGTCAGCAACGTGGGTATCGTGATGCGAAACCGCTCACGTGAAAGTTTGCGCATTAATTGTGAAAATGTCTTTGGCATACTTTAATTCTATGGCAGTTGAGATACTCATTTAACGTAAAATTAATGTATACGGGGAATGGGATTAATGCAAGCTAAACAATCACACCACCACCCAAACATTGATCACCATCATAGAACACGGCAAACTGACCGGATGCAATGCCCTGATCACGATCCCTAAGCGTAATAAGCGCAGAGTTATTATCTGAAAATTCTACAAAACATGCATGTCGAGCAGCTCCATGACGAAGCTTTACTTCAATGTTTTCTAAAGAAGTAGGTTTTCCGGAAAGCCAATTAATATCATGAATCTCAAAACTATTGCGTTCTTTTTCTTCTGAATAATATTCACGGGAAATAAAGACAATATTCTTTTGAGTATCTTTTGCCACCACATACCACGGCCCATGAGATAAACCTATCCCTTGGCGTTGGCCAATAGTATAATACCAAAAACCATCGTGTTTCCCCCATACTTTGCCAGTTTCATACTCCACCAAATCTCCCAAAGCATCTCCCACGTGATGGCGCACAAAATCAGAAAACTTAATTTTGCCCAAAAAGCAAATACCTTGGCTATCTTTGCGATCTTTATTAGGAAGGTCATATTGTTGTGCAAGTTCCCGTACCTCAGGCTTACTTAGGTTTCCCAAGGGAAACGTAAGTAATGAAAGCTGCTCTTGGGAAAGACCAGATAAAAAATAGGTTTGATCTTTAATGAGATCTGGGGCTGCATGGAGCGTAAACAAGCCATTTTTTTCTTGAACGCGAGCGTAATGGCCAGTTGCCACTTTATCAAAGGTGAGAGGATGATTATTAATGGCTTCAAAGAAAGCGCCAAACTTTACCCGTTTATTACACATAATATCTGGGTTAGGGGTTCGGCCTGCTTTAATTTCTGCGATAGTATAACTGACCACCCGGGACCAATAGGCATCTTGGAGTGAGACCACTTCAAGGGGTACGCCCGCTTGCTCACACACTGCCCGCACATAAGCCAAATCTTGTTCCCATGGGCAATCGCCCAGATAAGCAAGCTCATCTTCGAGCCAAATTTTTAGATAAAAGGCGGTAACTTGATGGCCTTGATCTTGAAGTAACCTTAAGGCTACAGAACTATCCACGCCCCCAGAAACTAATACTGCTATATTCACAAAAACACCTTACCCTGTACAGAGCCATTAAATACATGCTGTATAATATATATTTTATAATAGCAAATTTTCAATTAATTTCCATACAATATACCTAGAACACTCCATTTCTTATTGCAACAATTATAAAAATTGCTTATACTTTATATGGCTCAATCAAGCCTTGGGTTAAAGCATCTTAGTACATCGCATCAAAACAAGGCTTGAGAGCTCCATCTTTCCCTGCGGTAAATTCGAACAAGATCCTCTCTCTTATCCTTTTCTTGGTTTTTGTTACACTGTACCTATATATATGGACATTCACTTACTTACAAGAAAATTATATCCATGCAAAT
This sequence comes from Candidatus Babeliales bacterium, assembly GCA_963716425.1. Lineage (GTDB taxonomy): Bacteria > Babelota > Babeliae > Babelales > JBFXEV01 > JBFXEV01. The sequence continues at coordinate 1,530,773 of OY970310.1, read as the reverse complement.
AAATCAATTAGAACAAGCACTCTTATCCTTTATTACTGAAACATTTTCAATAACCCCAGAACAAACCGCTGGTATTGGATTAACTCTCAATACCGATGAATCAAAACAAGCATTTGGTGACTTGAGCTGTAACGCAGCAATGGTGCTTGCAAAACCACTCTCTAAATCACCCCGTGATATTGCAAACCAGATTATGCAAACATTTAAAAATGATATGCTCGCAAAAATTGAAGTTGCAGGCCCCGGCTTTTTGAATCTCTTTCTCACTCAAAAAGCATTTGCAACCCTTGCGGAAGAATTATTTACCAAAAAAGAAATGTGCTTTAAGCAAGAACATATGGTAAAAAAAACATATAACTTAGAATATGTCAGCGCTAATCCTACCGGGCCGTTACATTTAGGCCATGGCCGTGGCGGCATTATTGGCGACGTGCTGGGCAATATATTACGCTTTATCGGGCAAACGGTTACTAAGGAATACTATATCAATGATGCTGGGGTTCAAATAAAACGGCTAGGCAAGTCTTTTAAAATTAGATGCCTTCAGTTAATGGGCGAACAAGTAGAAATTCCTGAAGATGGATATCATGGCGAATATTTAGTTGAACTGGCCAAGATGTGCTTTACGCAATATGGCGATACACTGCGCACAGAACCTGATAGTTTTTTTGCTCGCTATGCAGAAAAGCATATGCTCGAGCAGATAAAACATACACTTGCCGAGTATGGCATTACTTTTGATGTTTGGTTTTCAGAACGAACGCTGCATGAAAGTGGTACTATAGAAAAAGCGATACAAGTACTTACCGATAATGGTTTTACATATGAGCAAGAGGGCGCACTTTGGTTCACGTCCCAACAATTTGGTGATGATAAAGACCGTGTTTTAAGAAAATCAGATGGCACACTTACGTATGTTGCTGCCGATATTGCCTATATGCAAAACAAGCTGGCACGTGGTGCTGATAAGCTTATTTACGTGTTGGGTCAAGATCACCATAGTTATGTAACACGCCTTAAAGGCATTTTACAAGCACTTGGTTATAGTGCCGAAGACCTTGATGTAATTCTCTATCAATTAGTAACCATCAAAGATAATGGCCAACAGCTCAGGATGTCCAAAAGAGCAGGAACGGGTGTTACACTCCAAGACATTATTGATACGGTTGGCACCGATGTGGCACGATTCTTTTATTTGAACAGAAAAGCTGACGCTCACTTAGATTTTGATATTAATTTAGCACTTAAAAAAACAGAAGAAAATCCAGTCTATTACATTCAATATGCCTATGTGCGAACCAAAAGTATTATGGAAAAAGCACAAGCAGAACACGCTCTCCATCACATAACTCATGCTGATGCACAGTATATTGGCACAGAAGAACAACTTCTTCTTAAAAAGATAATTTCTTTGCAAACGCTGCTTGCCACCATTGCGCACAACTATCAAACTCATTTGCTCACGTACTATGTACATGAACTTGCACAATTATTCCATAAATATTATGCCAAAAACAAAGTAATCGATGTTGAAAAAATTGACGCAAGTCGCGGCAGATTACTCATGGTAAAGCTTGTGCATGATACGCTTGCCACATGCTTGAGGCTACTAGGCTTACAACTGCCCGAACGAATGTAACATCAATAATTGCTAGCCTACCCAACATCACGTTAGTGATAGCTGGGAAAAAATGTAGGTTTTAAATTTTTGGCAATTCTATGCACCAGACAAGCACAGCAGACTCAACAGGGACCGTATAAGAAATATCTCTTTTCATTGCATAATGCTCATACGCAGTATCCGCTTGCTTAAAATACTGCTTTGCTCTTTTTTGTTGCGCACGAAAAACTTCTCTAAACGCTGCCCATGGTTTGCGGGAAATTTTTTTGCTTGGAATAGCCAGTGCCCATATAAGACAACTTCTATGAGATTCTTCTAATACTTTAATAATACCCGGTTCCGGTTTGGGGCAATGGTGTGCATATGTAGCTCTCACTTTTTCAAGTAATACACAATAGAGGTCTAATTGTTGAGCAATTGCCTGTTCTTCACTTATATTAAATAAGTCTAGTATACTACGCGCTCTATTCAATGCATCTACCTGAATAGCTTGATGCTCCTTATATACATAACTACCCGCAGTTAACACCAATTTGAGCTTAGTAATAACTGTAGCATCTGGATCGCGCATGCCATACAGTAAGGATGGTACAAACAAGCAGATAAAATTAATACTTAGTATTTTATGCACAATCCGCATAACAGACTAACCATTAAAAGTCCCATTCTTGCCCAGCATCATCTTGCAACATGATGGGAGGAAATTGTATGTACCATGCAGTAATTGCATGTTGCCTTGGCAAAGAAGCCGTAAGATCTTCAAAAGAAGAAAAGGCATGCTGAGTCTTTTCAGCTTGCCGAAAAAGCGTATATGCCTTCTCTTCTTTACGCTTAAATGCTGCCATAAGCTGCGTGAAACTATGGACAGAAATCTCTTTCCCTTCGCTCAAAGCCATAGCCCATGTAACACAATCTAGGTGACATGTATTAAGAACAGTGAGCAATTGAGCATCTCTTGCTGCAAGAGGGGTATCTTCCCGATATATTTTGGCAACTTTACCTAGTAAATGCGCATATCCATGCATTGACTGGATGAAATCTGCGGATTTATCAGCCTCATAGCTATCATTCAGCATCCGTATGCGAGCTATAACATCGGCATGTACCGTCTTATGCTCACCATAGACATATCTGCCTGCAGTTAATATTAAATGTAATTTATGCAGCACAGCGTTTTCTTTTTTGTCCATACCAAATAACATATTCGGTACCAACAGAAACATCAGCATTAGTTCTCTTTTCATGCTTTCTCCTTTTTACCCTAAGAACGAAAGGAACCTACTATCTCCTTGATTTAACTATAGTCCATCAAAAACCTCTATTGCAAGGGTTCGATTACCAAATTATTGCTAAAATAGCCATTTATGGCAAACTAATAACCTTAGAATCGCCTATCAATAACCTAACGGAGAATTCATGGCAAAAATTGATGTTAAACTGATACAAGACTTACGTACACGCACCGGCCTAGGCATGATGGACTGCAAAAAGGCACTTGAAGAAACTGGTGGCGATATTGAAGAAGCAATCACTCTGCTTCGCAAAAAAGGTGCTGCTGTTGCTGCAAAACGGTCTGATAAAGAAACAGGCGAAGGCTTGGTCCACGCGTATATTCATCCAGGCAATCGTATTGGTGTGCTTATTGAAATTAACTGTGAAACAGATTTTGTAGCCCGCACTGATGATATAAAAAAATTGGCTCAGGATCTTTGCCTGCATATAACGGCAATGAAACCCCTCTATTTAAAACCAGAAGATGTTGCTCCTGAGTTTCTTGAACATGAGCGTGCAATCATCAAAGAACAACTAAAAAATTCAGGAAAGCCTGAAAAAATGATTGATCAAATCGCTGAAGCGAAAATCAACAAATTATATGAGGACATTTGCCTGCTTAATCAACCATTTGTTAAAAATGACCAACAAACAGTGCAGCAAGTACTGGAAGAATTGATGGCAAAAACAGGTGAAAAGATTAGAATTAGACGATTTTGCCGCTATGAACTTGGCAGTTAAACAACGGCAGTAAACCAAGTAAGGATATTCTATGACCCCATCGCTAGTACTTAATGACAACAATATTAAAGACTTTGAAAAATCCATGAACGGTGAAATGGATAAAGTAGTCAAACATTTTGAACATGAATTACTTTCTATCCGCACCGGCCGTGCTCACCCCGCACTCGTTGAGTCTATTAAAATTTCCTGCTATGGCGGCTCAAGCGTTATGCCACTACGCCAAGTTGCAACGATTTCAGCCCCAGAAGCTTATCTCATTGCCATTGAGCCATGGGATAAAGAAATTGTAAATGACGTGGTAAAGGCTCTTGGCCTTTCTGATTTAGGAGTTAATCCTGAGACTGATGGGTCCACAGTCTATGTACGCTTACCACAAATGTCTTCAGAGCGACGCGATGAGCTAGTCAAAATATTGGGCAAAAAAGCAGAAGACTCTCGGATTGCCGCTCGCAACGTGCGCAAAGATTATCATAATCTCATACGTGATGCTCAAAAAAGTAAAGAAATCTCTGAGGATCACAGCAGACGGTTGAGTGACCTGCTTCAGAAGATCACTGATAAGTATATTGGTGATATTGATGCTCGATTGAAAACAAAAGAAAAAGAACTTAAAGGATAGTTACTGTAGAGCACTTGAGCCCCGTTTGGGTTTCTGGTATAGTGAATGGTGATTAGGGCCGTTAACTCAATTGGTAGAGTAGCAGACTCTTAATCTGAATGTTATAGGTTCGATTCCTATACGGCCCACCAGCCTGCGTCAAGACTCCGGTTGGCAAGCCATCTTCTTAAAGAAAATGGCTTAGTAATAAAAATGACATATTTAAGACAAAGCAAGACTGACCGAATTTCCTTCGACAAGCTCCGGATTTGCCGAAGTCAAATGAAGGAAAGGTAAAGACGGGCCGGCAAGCCAAGCGAACGTTAGTGAGCCTGGATTAGCATAGGCGGACTGGTGCCGTCAGTCTCTTCGAAGGAGTTAACTTTATTAGTGAGAGTGCTTTGTGAAGAGTGGTGACTGGCATCATTAATCTTTGATACCTTTCATTCACGAGGTTGCAAAGAAATTAGCAATAAAAACCGGTATTTGAAATAAACCAAAAAAAGAAGCAAAAAGTATCAACCCATAACGAAATGTGGTATGATATAAATCAGTAATAGAAGAGCATAATGCAAGAGTGGCGAAATTGGCAGACGCGCTGGACTTAGGATCCAGTCCCGAAAGGGGTGGGGGTTCAAGTCCCTCCTCTTGCACCAAAAAAAGGAGCATTTCTATGAGCATCACCACCCCTCTGGTTAGTTTTAGTATTAAGCAGCTACAACCCCACATACATCAAGCAATAATAACTATTGCTCCAAAGCTTGTTGATCCCATATTCATTGAGGTTTCTCGTGGACAAAAGGGATTCTTGGATACCTATGGTTTTGCCAAAGGTACCACGCCTATTGAGTACATTACCAAACATTACAAATCAGATATTGCGCAACAAAGCAAAGAATTTCTGTTTAAGTATATGGTGCTCCATTGCTTGCTAACGAAAATTCAAGAAAAAAAATTACCCATCGCAGGAGAACCACGCTTAAAAGAAGTTGAGCTTGAAGTTGGCAAAGGGGCAAAGTTTGTTTTTGATATTTCATTAGTTCCTCCTATTACGTTTAAAGAATGGAAAGTCTTTGCTTTTAAAGCACCTAAGCGAAAAAAATACAAAGATATTGATCGCCAAGTGGTCACCCTTATACAAGACGAGCAAGCAGCGCAAGATAATCATTCTAATAAAACAGTGTCGGTAGGCGATTGGGTTTGTTTTGATATTACACCAGTTAATGAAAAGCATGCTCATCTCTTTAAACATTGTAGTGAAACACTCTGGATAAAAATTGGCACCGAAGAAGCAGATGTACCAAGCCAAGAAGCATTTGTAGGCAAAAAGATTGGAGACACCTTTATTGGGAATCATATTTGCTTCCAAGATTATTTCTGCACTCATCTTGATACATCCTTTATTTTTGAAATAACTATTCGCGATATTCTCTATGATGCCTTTTTTGATCTTGAATTATTCAAGCGCCATTTCAGAATAAAAACTAACCGTGATATGCAAAAGAAACTGATTGAAGTATTTTCATTCAGAAACGATATTTCTCAGCGACGCGTAATGGCAGAAGAAGCGCTTGCACTCTTAATTGCAAAACATCCACTCCAAGTGCCTCGTCATATTTTGTTACGCCAGCTTGAATTAGTGCTTGCCCAAGTACAAGAAAATCCTGATTATCAAGTGTACCGTGCTGAAAACGCATTTGATGATTATCTGGAAACACTTGCAGATAAACAAGCACAAGAACAAATATTAATCGACCAACTCTCATATAAAGAACGCATTGCAGTCACTCACAAAGACGTAAAATCATACATTAATTTACTGCAACGCCCTCGCATGAAAGAATTTATTTACTTCACGCCACCTGTCACAAAACAACGAGGCCAAGAAGTTCCAATTTCTAATGCGCTCATGAAGCGCTATTGTATGAGAGAAAAAACACTTAACCATGTCATTTTCCACCTGACAAAAAAGTAAAAGGCTCACTACTATGGCAAACATACACAAACTTATTATTATTGGGTCAGGCCCTGCTGGGCTCACTGCGGGCATCTATGCAGCACGTGCCAACTTAAATCCAGTTATTGTTGAAGGTAGCAAACCCGGTGGACAACTTATGGGAACTACCAAAGTAGAAAACTGGCCAGGTGAAAGTTCTATCATGGGGCCAGCGCTTATGCTCCAAATGCGAGAGCACGCAACAAATGCCGGTTGTACTTTTAAGACGGGAGACATTGTGAAAGTTGATTTCAAAAAATCCCCTTTCACACTCATCACGAATAAGAATGAAATCATACAAGCTCAAGCAGTTATTATCGCAACGGGTGCAACTCCCAAACGGCTTGGCGTTCCCGGTGAAGATACATACTGGGGTAAAGGCGTGACTACATGCACGGTATGCGACGGTGCATTTTATAAGAATCAACCCGTGGTCATTGTTGGCGGAGGCGACTCTGCCATGGAAGCAGCCTCATTTATGCTTAATTTCACCAAAGACATCACGGTGATACAAATTAGTGAAAAATTGTCTGCATCAGCAGCAATGCAAAAAAGAGTTGTTGATAATCCGAACATCAAGATAATCTACTCCAGCACTGTTACTGAAATTAAAGGCGATGGCGGGAAGCCAACTCATGTAGTCATTAAAAATAGCAAAACAGGAAAAACTGAAGAATTGCCTACTGATGCAGTGTTTGTAACCATTGGCTTGAATCCAAATATAGAACCCTTCAAAGAACAGATAGAACTTCTTAAATCTGGGCATATCAAACTTACGGGGCACACGCATACTTCTGTGAATGGCGTATTTGCAGCCGGTGATGTGGCCGATTTTACCTACCGTCAAGCAGTCACTTCTGCAGGCGATGGATGCATGGCAGCACTTGATGCAGAGCGGTATCTGAAAGAATAGAATTTATTGACAAATAGCGGCTTTTTACGTAATTTAAGGTACTAGATAGATCAACCTTAAACCCGCATTTGTTACTAATCATGAAAACCTACCTTTCCCTTTTTATGGCTTTCGGCCTAGCTTTCGCCTGCCAAGCGTTAGGCATGGATGATGATTTCTATCGTCAATTTGATAAGCAAGAAGCGCAAGCACAACAAAATCTAGAAGATGTCTACACGTATTTATCCCATGAAAAAGGCATGTCTCCTTCTGAAATCTTGGAAATGGCAGATGAGACACCACAGCTTGTAAGCCTTGCGCTGGAAGAATGCAATAAACAAGGTAAATTATCTGCAGCAACAGTTAATAAATTGCTCGCATATGCGCAAAAAGTAAGCAGATCTGAAGCTGAAACAGAACGGCTCACGCGCATCTTGATACAACAAGCCACCAAATGCAACATGGGCCATGTGCTAATCCTTAAACAAAATGCTCATCAAGCCACAAGGTTCAAAGAATTTGTACATCAAAAACAGAACATTCAAAAATAATAACTGCTAGGATAATTCTATGAAAAATACAGCACTGTTCTTAATGCTCTTTGCCCTTGCACTTACCAATAGTGCAATGGCCATCGAGCGAGCATCACAAGAACAATTTGCGAATGGCAGAGAAGAGAAAGATTCTAAAACGGCTTTTCAGGGTTTTATAAGAGACTGTGTAACACCTGTAGTTGCCCTTAGACTTCGTAATGCAGAATTGAAAGCAACCTTTGAAATGCGTTATCAGGCCATGAAAGGACAAGGGCTATCTGAAGCTGAAATCTTAAAAATAGCCAATGAAACTCCTGCAGTATTTCAACTGGTTTTACACGATTGTAAAAAAAGTGGGAGAATATCACCATCTACGGAAAGCCGAAAAATTCAATTGACATTAGATCAATTAGTAAAAAAAGATCAATCTACAAAAGAGACAGTTGCACGATTAATAAGGGCAGCAAACAAAGAAGGGTGTAACGATGCCAACTTTCTTCTAATCGCTAGAACATATGCTAATATTAGAAAAAGAATTCCAAAAATTTGTACACCAAAAACAAAATGTCCCAAAATAAACTAACAAAGGATACTCTATGAAAACCAATACATCTTTCTTTTTAGCTCTGTGCGTTTTACTCTTTAATCAAACAAGTTATGCAACAAAACAGGCAGAACAAAAGCCTGAAGTGAATAGCAAATATGCTAAAATGGAGCAAGAAGCCCAAGACCAATTTACTGCGGACACTAATCGAAACGCAACTGCCCATAAACTCTATCAGCAGATGCCTGAACATATAATAGCAATAATTAGAGTACTTAATTTTTATGGAGCTAGAGATGTTCTTACCTCGTTAGTTAATGAATGCAAAAAGGATGGCCAAATCACAACTAAAAAAGTTTACCATCTTAGCCCCAAAGAAGAGGAAGTAAGAAATAAGCTTGTCGAAGATAAGAATTGGTGCAACTGTGATAAGCAATCCTTGTATCAAGTCAGAGCGTACGTCGATAAAATATTCTAATTCATACATCGAAAACAGAACATTCAAAAATAAACTAACAAAAGGACATTCTATGAAAAGCACGTTATTTTTCTTATTCATCAGCGCTGTATTTATTACTCACAGTTTAGGAGCTACACAATCCACCAATATTAAGCGCTATTGGACCTTGGATAAAGAAGCACAAGAAAAAGTCAAAGACAAGGCCAAAGAACTAATTCAAGAGTATGATGCAAAACAACATCCAATAGATGTTATGAAAGCACAAAAAGAGTACTTCGCTGCTCAAATTCAAAAATTAGAAACATTATTACAACAGTGCAAAGAAGGTACCATTGCTCCTCAGCTGGCTCCTGGCTGCGAAACTGAAAACAATTATACTAGAGTTCATGCTTTTAAGCTGCTTTTAAAACATATAGAACAAAAAATCATGGCTGAAGAAGCTAAGAGCTGAAGGTAAGACAGGCAAACCCGGATATCTTTTTATTTGAAAAATACCCGATTTTGCCCTATACTAATGTAACTAAGGCCCCTCGCCTCCTCTTGAGTCGCTCGGGACTAAAACCAAAAATTTAGAATTTGAAGGAATATACTATGTCAATAACCTATAAACCAAGCAGAATTAAGCGTAGCCGTAAACATGGCTTCCGCGCTCGTATGGCAACCCGCGCTGGCCGCGATGTTATCAAACGCCGCAGAGCTAAAGGCCGCACTCGCCTTACTGTTTAAGCGCTTTACGATGACACGTGTCTTCCATGCTATGACCACGTTTGGGCAACATGAAGTGGATGCGCTGTTCAAAGCGACTATTGCACGCTATAAGATTCAGGGGCTAGAGATTCGTCTGGCCCCTAAGTTTTTGCCCCTCTCTAGACTCCTTATTATCACCCCCAGGGCCTGTGGCAATGCCCCTAAGCGTAACCGCATCCGCCGCCGCCTGAAATCCATTTTCTATGAACAAAAATACTATGAGCTGCCCTATGACTGGATTGTTATGGTAAGGAAAGAAGGAATAGATCTTGATTTTGGCCAGCTTAAAGAAATTAGTGCTCATGTATTGGCTGAAACCATTGAAAAGAAACCGCTTTAAGACCCTTCGATACAATTTACTACGCAAAATCACTCAGGGAGAATGGTGTTTAAAGACTTCCTTATTAATTCATAGAATTGTACAACTTTTACAACGAAACCGCTCTCCCTGAGTATTCTCCATGCCTTTAGGCGTAGGAGAATGTATCGAAGGGTCTTGAGCGGCATAAAGAAGCTATCACATGCTCTCCATCATTCTAAATATCATAATTATGGCCCTCTTTTATCTCATTCGCCCTTTTCTGGGCCCAGCCGAATGCAAATACGGGCTATCATGCATGCACTTTGCCAAGAAGCAATTTAGAGAGCTTCCAACCCACAAAGCCCTCTGGCGAATCGCAAAACGGGTGCTCTCGTGCAATCCCTGGTCAAATTACAAAGAAGACTTGGCTCTTTAATTTCTCATATCTTTTTGCTAATGCAAAGCTGATCTTGCATCTTATGATGCCTTAAAATCAATAACCGCACATAGAGATCATCCCTAAACATATACCGAGCCTCATGCCTCGGTTCTTCCACCTTCAGGCGCACAACCAATTGTTCAAACAGTGCTGTGTTAGGGGACATAATAGTCATGCTATCGCCTGACTGCAAAACATATCGCTTGGGCTTAAAAGGAGCTGTAAGAACCGCCTTCAAATAGACGGACACTCCTGCATTGTTCTGTATTTGAAACAAAGTTGGCATTGGATAAACTGGCTGCTCAATATAAGCTTCTTCCTCTTCACTCTCTGCTTTTCTCACGTTGTGCGGTGATTCAGAACTTGTTTCAGTGCCTGAAGACCCATCTTCTTCTGGATCGAGCAAGCCTTGAACAACTTGAGTTGCTTTATCGGGTATTGATTTGAGAAAGTTAAGAATAGATTTACCAGTATCTGCAATTGGTGAACTGGAGGCCATCGGCTGTTTCTCTATAGGCACAGCTCTTAGCACCTGAGCATCTTCATTTAGCCGACCTTTTGGTGGAGATTCAAATCGTTTGGAAACTGGTATCCATAGCATGCGTCATATATGCTGTAAGAAACAATACCAATAAGACTCGCATATTGATCTCCTCTTTAGGGTATGGTACACACTAATACCATACCCTATTCAGAGTCAAAATTTCAATGATTACTATCTTCTTATTGCCATCCAGCCTATCCTAATCCAGCTTACGTACCCCGGCGGACAGGCAAATCACTTCATTGCCACAGATCGCTTACGAGCTGGCTCAGCTCACTGCGCTCACTATGATCAAGATATACCGTACCAAACAACCCATTCCCTTTAAACAGATCGCTTGCTACAACAAGACCATTATTACCAAAATCTAAATACGGTGAATCAATTTGATAGGGATCGCCTGCCAAAATGATTTTACTTCCTTCACCCACACGGCTGACAAGCGTTTTTACCTCATGTGGCGTTAAGTTCTGTACTTCATCAATAATAATATATTGATAGGGAATTGAACGACCACGCATGTAGGTAATCGCTTCAAGGCTCAATTTTCCTTTTTCAATCAAATCATCAAGTGTGGCCACTGCATGAGCTTTACGTTTACCACCAGGGTGCTTATCTTCACGATCTCTATGCTTATTATGACCTCTATGATCACCCTCTCTATCTCGTTTGCCAAATGTTTCTTCATAAGGCCTTACTTGTTTACTTATCTGCGCACTATGCATGATGAGTTCCATATTGTCATAAATAGGGAGCATCCAACTATGCAGCTTCTCTTCAATAGTTCCAGGCAAATATCCAATATCTTTACCAAGAGGCACAATTGGCCGAGATACCAGCATTTTCCTATACTCGTCTTGCACCATTACTTGATGCAAACCGGCAAGGAGTGCCAAGAATGTTTTACCGGTACCTGCTGGCCCAAACAACGTCACAAACTGAACTTTAGGATCACATAATAAATTAAGTGCCATTAACTGCTGCGGATTCCTTGCTTGTATAGGCCATCTAAAATCTGGCGGCGTTACGCGCAAAAACCGTTTATTACCTAAAAATCTAAATAACACATAATTGAAGGGATTGTTATTACTACTGACAAGCACAAATTCATTAACGAGCAATTTATATTCTCGTTCTAAATCTACTAATTCTTTTGGCACTTCACTTTTGAGTGAAATGGCAGGCACAGAAATTTGCACCCATCCTTTATAGAAATGTTCTCGAGAAATATCATCTTTTAAATAATCTTCTGTGGGAATGCCAAGAACATCTGCTTTTACCCGTGCATTAATATCCTTGCTAATAAACGCAACATCTTCGCCTTTATTCTTAAGATTAAGCACCGTTGCAAGAATAAAATTATCTTGCTTATCCATGCCGAAAGGCATTGTGGCAGGCACTGATTCCGGTAAAAATAAAATGCGCAGAGTGCTACCGTTATCAAGTTTTATACCATCTCTGAGTGAACCTTTTTCACGCAATGCATCAAGTTTGCGTATTGTCTCCCGCGCGCTATACCCGCGATCTGTATTTTCTGATTTAAAACTATCTAACTCTTCTAGTACGCTTATTGGAATTCCCACTTGAGCATGTTCAAATGTATAGAATGCATTGGGATCATGTATCAAGACATTTGTATCAAGAATGTATAATCGTTGTGACATACTTCTCCTTATTTCAAACTGTTTCTCCTGCTCCACTTGCAAATTACCACACTAGAGAAATCTTTACAATAGATAAGCTTAAAATATGCTTGAAACATCACAATAAAGGATGTTACAAAACAATTTTACTTGTCCTGATCCTGAATAGGTGTAGATTTGACGACTAAATCAGTGTTTACTTTGATCAAAGTACTTTGAAACTGCACAATATCCTGTTTTAATCTTAATAAGGTTTCAAACTCATTAGGTTTTTTCTTATATGCTGCCCATACGGCACTATTAATTTTGGATACATCGTCAAGATACTTTTGTGCTTCTTGCGCATCAGTAAATGATCTTGCTCTCTCTTGATGCGCAGGCAATAAGAGCTGGCACAACCCAACCACCAAAGTCCCTTTAAAGATCCTGCTTATCCTATCTTGCTGCTCCATATCCTCGGGACTGCCACATAAAACAGTAAGCGACAAGCGAACCGCACAAGGACCAGTAAGCAAACCGAGCTCTTTCGTTGCATCCATTTCTCCGAGTGAAAGAAAACTTATTACGCCATCAAGATATCTAATCGCGTGTAGTCTGTCAGCAGCGGTTCCCAAGCCAAGTGTACCGCTATATGTTCGGCAAAATTTTTTTGCTCCTTCTGCCTGTGCTATGCCATCTTGTAATTGAGCGAGCACTTTCGGAGTAAAAGATTGATCGTTCTGCATCAAAGCAAGGCATGATTGCACCACTCCGTAATCGTTTCTTACCATGGCTATTTGTAACTGCTGAGTGATGGTAGCATTTCCAGGATACAATTCTTCTATAGTACCAATAGCAAACAACTTAGGGAATTTTCTTCTTATTTCTTCACCTTTATGTAAGCAATCTCCCATATATTGATCAACTTCTTGTTCAACGGTACGTGGACTATGCACATCAGCTAAAGCACTTCTACGAGAGCCCCTTCTCATTTGTTCGGCAGCCGGTTGATGATCCATGGCAACTGCAAAAGAATTAATAAAACAGAAAATAAGAGTAATGAAAGTCTTTATATTCATAGAGAGCATATTCATATAGAGCCTTATTTGTTGGGTGACTTGTAATGTATTAAAGGATTTTTAAGACGTAATAAGTATAAGAGAATTTAGAAATTTATCAATAGTAGCACTTATTCATATAATAGTTTGCTTTCCTATTGTGCAAGTTGATTATACAAATTAATACACATAGACAAGAGCGGGAACATGCTTGATGTCAAGGTGGAATATGGAAACTATGCTATCAACAAATAGAGTGCTATTGCAAAGCATGACCATATAAAGAGATGCAATAATATGTGAAAAGTATTAGGTATAACATTATCTCCACGAGCAGGTAACAACCTGTGCGTGTTTTGATACTCACTGAATGCAGCTTTATGAGCTGCAGAACTGCCAAAGAAATAAGGTACCCACCAAGAAAAAATAGTTCCCAGGGTAAGAAGGCCGTATACAACAACCAATGTTATAAGAACCCAAAAACTATAGTGGTTTTGATACTGCCACGTCAGCATAAGTGGAATAAAAACAACAGTAAAAAAGATGCTTGAAGTAATCAGGCGCTCTTTTTTAGAGTGATGCTTTTCAAGCTCACGAATATCCAATAATGGTGGCAAATGAATCCAATCATGCAAAGTTATTAAGAAAAGTAGCATGCACTGTAAAAATATGAAAAAGTGTATAAGGGTGATCATGCCAATATCCTGCTCTTAAAAAAATATTTCTTCTTGAATATCCAATCAAGAACGGCCTTCCAAGCCAAAATGCGCACTAAAAAAGAATACCATATCCGGGGGTAACTTTCTATTCAAGCTCTAAACTATTAAACTAATCATTTATATTTCCAAACCTTAAAAGCGACTGTCCCAGCAAGCAATAGTCAGAAGAGCCGTTAAAAACCTCATCTTACTTCTTGGGTATATCAGTTGTTCTCCTGAAAAACAACGCCAAGATGCATGGAGGCTGGAAAAAAACTACACTTCTGATACTCTCTATAGTAATTTGAACTATCATATTATAAAAGAACAATCTTTAGGATCATGGCATGAGTAAAAAAGAAAAAGAACTAAGCATATTACGTCATTCAGCCGCCCATTTACTTGCACATGCAGTGCAGGAACTTTATCCTGGCACTATTCTTACGATTGGCCCTGCAACAAAAGAGGGTTTTTTTTATGATATGCTCCCTACAAAAAATTTCAAAGAAGATGATTTACCTCTTATAGAAGCAAGAATGCATGAGATAGAAAAGCGTAATTTGCCCATCACTCATGAGCAAATGGAAAAAAGCAAAGCACGAGCTATTTTTGCAAACAACCCCTTTAAAATGGAACTCATCAATGACATTCCGGGTGACACGGTAGGTATTTCGCGCCAAGGCGATTTTTATGACCTCTGCCGTGGCGGACATGTAGAATCAACTGGTGATATTAAGTTCTTTAAGCTCACAGGGCTCTCCGGTTCTTATTGGCGTGCAGACAAAGAAAAACAAGCGTTACAGCGAATTTCTGGCACTGCCTATTTAACTCAAGAAGACATGGCTGAAGAAGAAAAGCGTAAGGAAGAAGCAGCTCTTTATGATCATCGTAGGCTCGGAAAACAGCTTGATTACTTTTCCTTCCAACCGGAAGGAGTTGGTTTTCCATTCTTTCATCCAAAAGGAAAATTAATTTTTAATTTGCTCGTTTCATATTTGCGCGGATTACAACAAAAAGAACAATATCATGAAATAAGTACGCCAACCATGCTTTCAGCCGAATTATGGAAGCGTTCTGGCCACTGGAACCATTATAAAGATAACATGTATTTTTGCATGATTGATGAAACAAGTTATGCAATTAAACCTATGAACTGCCCCGGCGCATTTTTGGTATATAATGAACGGCCACACTCGTATCGCGAACTGCCAATGCGACTCTCTGAATTTGGGCATGTGCACCGACATGAACTTTCTGGCGTACTCCATGGCCTTATGCGCGTGCGTGCGTTCACCCAAGATGATGCGCACATTGTATGTACACCGCAACAACTTGAACATGAAATTTTAAGTTGTATTGCACTGACTTGCAAAGTATACAAACAATTTGGATTCCATGATTTAACCATTGCCGTTTCAACCAAACCAAAAAATGCCATGGGTTCTGATGAACTATGGCAAAAAGCTACAGAGTCTTTATACAAAGCGCTTGACTCTATGAAGTTACCATACACCATACAAGAAGGCGAAGGTGCTTTCTATGGGCCTAAAATTGAATTTATCATTCATGACTCTATGGGCAGAAAATGGCAATGTGGTACCGTGCAAGTTGATTTCTTCCAGCCTGAAAATTTCGATATGACCTACGTTTCAAATCATGGTACTAAGGAACGCCCAGTAGTTATTCACCGCGCAATCTACGGTTCGCTTGAACGGTTCTTTGCCATATTACTTGAACATCATAAAGGGCATTTACCATTCTGGTTATCACCGGTACAAGTAAAAGTACTGACTATTACTGATGATCAACTTGATTATGCATTTAAGATTGCAAAACAATTGCAAGAAGCTGGATTACGTGTACTAGTTGATGAAAGTAGCGATCAAATTTCAGGAAAAATAAAATCAGCACAACTTGAAAAAACTCCCTGGATGCTGGTTGTTGGCGGTAAAGAAGCTGCACAAGAAACGGTAACGCTGAGATACCAAGATGGAAAACAAGAGTTTGGATTATCAGTGCAAGATATACTCAAAAAAGCTCAGGATCTGCAGGCAGTCTAATGACCGCTCGCACGATTCTCATATTGATTATTGGTGGCCTTTCTTTGGGGGCCCTGCTCATTGTACATGAACACAGGGCACCCATCCCCACCACTAAAGTGGAACTCTCACACATTCTTGATTCACGATCATATGCTCTGGAACCCATTTTGCATATAGATATGCAAAGTGAAGGCACTCTCTATATTGTCCAAGAAGAAGGTGAGCCTACCTTACGCATTGATGCTGACAAGGCACTTATGCCTTATCTTGAGTTCACCGCAACAAACAGTACACTCAAACTTACCCGATTATTCCCTAAAAATACTGAATTCTCAGTCGACCGCCAGAATATTACCTCTTTGTACCTGACATAGCATCTATCAGTGCCCGGGGCATTGCACATATTATTTCACATAATACGCTGCAGGTTGATTCTCTTGACGTAAATTGCCGGGGTAGTGCTACCATTGAGCTTGCCATTAAGGTTAAACAACTTGATATACAAAGCCATGGTGCAGGTGCCATTACCCTATCTGGTTCTGCCACTGAGCAATATATTCAGTTATATGGCACCACCAGGTATGATGCTTTTAGTTTAAACACCCAAATAAGCTCAATAGACGCTTCTGGAGCATTTATTGCTTACATTTGGGCGACTGAACAACTTTTAGGCACTATTTCGGGCGCTGGAAAAGTTATTTTGCAAGGAGATCCCGAAGTTTCTGTCAAAAAACAGGGCACTGCTGAAATAAAAAAAATAACGACAAAATCAACGCCTCCCAAAATTAACCAATAATAGCTACCCATCGCACTATTCAGCCGCTATAATATCTGCAAAGCCATCAAATAAACATATTCAAACCGTACAAAAAATAGAAATTTTCTCTGAAAAAAATTGCAAAACTCTTGACTTATAAACGCGCCAAACGGTAACATGAAAGTGTAAAGGTAGAGTATCGGTACAAATCCTCAAAAAGGAGAGTAACATGACAACCAAAAAAAGAACGCCTGCAAAACGTAAGACTACTGCTAAAAAAGCAGCAAAGCTTACTGCAGCACAAGAAGCACTTTTAGCTGCTGGTGAAGAGCCAACAACAGCTAAGAAAAAAACTGCTAAACGTAAACCTGCTAAACGTAAAACAGCTAAAAAAGCTGCGCCTAAAAAACGTACAACAGCTAAACGTAAACCAGCTAAAAAAGCAACTGCTAAAAAAGCAGTAAAGCGCGTTGTAAAACGTAAAGTAGCTAAAAAAGCGGTTAAAAGAGTAGCGAAAAAACGTACAGTAAAACGCGTTGCAAAACGTAAAGTAGCTAAAAAAGCAGTTAAGCGAGTTGCAAAACGTAAAGTAGCAAAACGCAAAGTTGCAAAAAGAGTTGCAAAACGTAAAGTAGCAAAACGAGTTACAAAACGTAGAGTAGCTAAACGAGTAGCAAAACGCAGAGTAGCAAAACGCGTAGTAAAACGAGCTGTTAAACGCCGAGTTGTAAAAAAGGCAGCTAAACGCGCAGCAGTTAAACGTGTTGCTAAAAAGCGAGTTGCAAAACGTAGAGTAGCTAAAAAAGCAGTTATGAGACATGGCAAACGCCGCATGGCTAAACGTCGTGTACGTCACGCTAAAAAAGTAGCATAACTAATTAGAATCTGCTTATCGTAATCAACAACACCTTCTATACAGAGGAGATTGCCAAGGTAATTTCCTCTGTATTACTTTAGCGGCTCTTCTTAACGCCTACACTTTCGCACCCCTCTACGCTTATCCGGGTCTTCAAACTCCGCATCCGTCTCCGTTAATACTACGCCGGAGTAAACAGCTCAATCCATCAATTGATTGCCCTCATCCTGAGCTTGTCGAAGGACGCCGCGTTTAATCCCTTGACGGATAAAGGTTATCTACTCTTCTTGACGCCTACGCGTTGGCACAGATCAAAAATAGCACATTCAGAACATTTAGGGGTAATGGGCACGCAGATATTTTGTCCCCACATTACCATAAGCCTATTCCAGGCAGTCCAGTATTCTTGGGGCAAAACCTGCCTTAATGCTTTTTCTGTCTCTTCTGGAGTGTGGGTTTGAACTAACCCTAAACGGTTTGATATCCTATGGACATGCACGTCCACACAAATTGCTGGTATGCCAAAACCTTCAGCAAGCACCAAATTTGCTGTTTTAAGCCCAATTCCCTTGATGGACATGAGTGAGACTAGGTCGTTTAGGAACTTTGCCGCCAAATCGCACAATTATATCGCTGCTAACTTGTTGTAATAAAATGGCCTTGCGTCGATAGAAGCCAACTGGGTAAATAAGTTCTTCAATTTCGGGGGTGTTAAGTGCTAGCAACTCTTGGGGAGTTACTGCTTTAGAGAAGAGTCTGAGTGAGGCTGGCAGTGTTACCGTATCCTTGGTTCGCAAGCTCAATAGACAGCTAATGAGTACCAGGAACGGATCCCTGCCAAATTTTTGGACAATGGTAGAGGTCATGGGGGGGATCATCCCCTTGGTACTGATCTCTAGGAGATGTATTATCTCTACAGCCCTTTTTGTAAGCGCTGCAGGTGATTTTTGAAATTTTTGACTAATAGTCTACTCCGTACGCCAACGCGTACCCATTGTCGCAAACCCCGATCTATGCTATATTAATAGATAATTAATATATTGTCTAGATATAAGGCGGGACATCAAATAAAATAGAATACCACAAAATCGAAAGTAGTGAAAGCAATTTCGACAATATCATACTATACTAGGCATAAAATACCTCCTATAAAAAATTTAAATAGATATCAATCAATTTCAGTAAAAAGTATAATAAGTCAACCAAATAATAGCAAGAGATTATGCAAAATTTAGTCCAAATTCTTTATTCCTACATAAACAGCTGGTCCTTTTTAGGATGTGTTTCAGTTGCTATCACTTATGCTTAAAATCTTTTTTCTTATTTTTTATTATCATACGTGGATTAAAAACCAATAAGATTGAACGCTCTTGGTTCTTCCTACTATTAATTTTTCATGGGCGCGATGATGACTGATGCAACTATGGATAATATATACTCTTAAGAATACACTCTTCCAACTTTAGATTATCGCTTTCTAATTTTACCAATGCGAATATCATGGGCATTTTATATTCTTCTCTATCATTCACTTGGGACTATTTATTGAAACCTTAACAAAGTAATAATCCTAAATTAAATCGACACAAAAAATATTACTACAGTATAAGCACAAGCTTTGTATGTTTTTTACTTTACTTGGCTTTTTTCAAGTTTAATGTAGATTTAGCGCAAGATCGCAAATTTGAGCGAAAATGCATTGGTTTTATCGCAATATATGTATTTATTATCATTGGTCATAAGCTTGTATAATGCCTTTAAAAATATTCGTTCATCTAATTTACCTAAAATTCTTAAAAAACAACTCAAAATGCTTGTTTACGGAATTGTGACTACCCTATGTCAGCATCAGATTTTATTCAAACCTTTCCTTTTTCCGTTGGTCCCACATTTATTGCTAACAATCTTGCGTTGTTGGATTATCAACTTGCCTCTTAACTTATGCACTCTATTATTGCGGACGACGGATGATTGGCCTCCGTTTCCTGAACTTCACCACTCACGTGCAATCACCACCACGCTTAAGCTTTGTAAATGATTTTAAAACCGTACTCGAACAATTTAGCTTAGTAAGCAGCCCCAAAGAACTCTCGCATATTACCCAAGTATTCTTTAAAGACACGCTCACCATACCACCAAGCAGAACGCAGCTTTTTTTACGTAATCTAGAAACCTATCGAGAAGATGAAAAATTTGAAGTCACCGCAATTGAAACTATAGTAGAAAACTTTATTAATCGGCATGAAAGTACCAATTGTGGCGTTATTCAGTATCTACGGCAAAAGAAGATTCTCATTTTAGATGAAATTGCGTTTAGTAACTTCTATGAAGAAGATGAAAATCGCAATGAGATTTTGCAATTTTTAGAACAGATCAATGCCGATATCTTCTTACCGGTGTATGAAAAAAATCGCCTTATTGCTTATATCATTATTGAGCGTGATGCTCGGCTTGAAAACTTCTATTCAGATGTGGAACAAGATGAAATGCTTGTGTTTGCAAGCTATTTAAGTAACATCATTAACTTGCAACAGAATCAAAATTTGGCAGTACTTACCGAACGTGAAAAAGAGCTCCGTGAAGAACTGTATCATAAGCACCAAGAAATTAACCAATACAAGGAAAGTATCAGGTCATTCATCCGGGCAACCGATCACCGCAAAATTGGTATTATATTCTATAAGAGCAGACGCTTTGTATTTGGCGATAAAGCAGCAAAAGATCTAATTGGGATCAACCCGCAAACGCAAGAAGGCCACCCACTTGCCATCGCCCTCAAGACCATTGCACGCCAAGTGGAAGAATATCGTGCACCACAAACAAACTTTGTGCAAGATGGCAAAGGCAATAAGCTGGTACTCTCTGCCATTCCAAGCATGGAAAATAATAGTATTATTATTACGGTCTATTATCCTGAAATTGCCGATATTATCAAAAAACAAATTGATTTACTTAAAAATCCAAGTGAATGGGATTATTTGCTCTATCTTGAAACAACTGAATCGGGCAAACTTATTAATCAGTTAATTCCTGGTTCTGGTGAACAACTTTTGAACTTTAAGATTGAATTATTAAAAACTGCACTCAGCAAAAAAGCATTACTTCTTGAAATGCCTGATGAAGACTTGCAACCAACAGTTGAAATTTTGAATCATATCAGCTTGCGTGAGAATCTGCATATTCTCAAATTAAATGCGCCAGAACAAAATCATGATACTGCCATAAAGCTGTTTGGTATGAACCCGCTCTTTGCCGGCAACAACAAGCAACCTGCTTTGCTTGAAAAGCTCAATAACACTGGCACACTCTTTATCCAGAACATTCATTTATTAAGTCTTGAAACGCAACAATATTTGGCTGAATTTATTAAGTATGGCAATTATCATATTTTCCACAGCGATAAAAAAGTAAGTGCTAATGTACGCATAATTTGTTCGACTGATCGCAATCTACAAATACTGGTACAAGAAGGCACCTTCTTACGCGCACTCTTTAATGAACTGCGCTATACCACCCTTTCTATGCCACCACTCTTTAAATTGTCTCAAGAAGAACTCAGTGCGCTTGCTGAAGGATTTACTGAACAAGCTTTGCAGACAGAAACGTTTAAAAATATTCTGCAATTGACCGATAAAGAAAAATTAAAGCTCATCGATCTAAAACCCGTAAGCTTACAAGAGCTTAAATCTAAGATTCAAAAACTGTTAATCGAAAAATCAAAGAAAAATAACATTTATCAAGAAATACAATTTGATCCTGCTTACACCATTGATGACCCATCACTTATGGAAGCTGCACGTCTTGGCAAAAAAGCACTCAAGGACCGCAGATTAATGTCTCTCCTGTGGGATAAATTTAAAAATCAAAACCAAATCGCTTCATTCTTGAACGTAAACCGTTCATCCGTTAACCGACGATGCAAAGAATATAATTTGATGTAATCCGTCAACTCTGCACTGCACTGCGACTGCTCAAGTAAATAAGCTTTTCAATTTCGAGGATGCTCATTGATAGCATTTTTTTGGGAATTATTGCTTTAGAAAAGAATTTGTATTTAGACAATGGTAGAGCTCTTTAAGGGATAATTCCTTTTTATGATCTCTAAGAAACATATAATCTCTACAGCATTTTTGTAAGTACTGCAGATACTCTTTTGCAATTTTTGATTAATCTCCGCACGCCTTATGCATACCCATTGTCACATCTGCGATCTATGTTATATTAAGAGTTAATTAATATAACTAGTAGAGTGGTGGCATATCAGCTAATATTGATACTATAAGCATCACAACTGAAAACAATTTTGTAATTTCAACTACTTTAGGCATTGTATACCTCCTGGTAAAAATAAATTTAATTAAACATTAATCAAGTACAGTAAAAAGTATAATAAGTCGGCCAAATAATAGCAAGAGATTATGGCAAATTCAATAGAAATTCTTTATTCCTATGTAAATAGTTGGATCTTTTTAGGATGTGTTTCTATAATTTCTTTGAGTCTAAAATTTATATTTCTTATGTTTGTAATCTTGCGTGGATTAAAAACTAAAAAAACTGAACGCTCATGGGTCTACTTATTGCTCATCTTTACTGGTGCAATGATGACTGATATAACTTGGATTATTCACACCCTACAAAATACCATTCTGCCAAATATTGACCGACGCTTTCTAATTTTTCCCTTGCGCATATCATGGGCATTTTATATTTTATTATATCACTCATTAGGTTTATTTATTGAAACCTTAACAAAAAATGAACATAAAGTGACTAAGCTTCAAAAAATATTAATTATCATGAGCACGAGCTTTGTTTGTTATTTATTGTATCTAGCTGTTTTTAAATTTAATATCTTAGACAATCGTGAATCCGAACGAAAGTTTATAGGATTTATTGCTATGTATGCTTTCATTGTTATTGGAATAAGTTTATATACAACGTTCAATAATATTCGCGTATCGAATTTACCAAAGATTCTTAAAAAACAACTTAAAGTGCTTATCTATGGTATTTTTATCCCTTATATAATTTCAGATTTTATCCAAACATTTCCTTTCTCGGTTGGTCCGTCATTTATCGCTAATAATCTTGCCATTGTGGGGATATCAACATCTCTTTTGACCTATGCTCTCTTCTATTGCGGTCGCAAGGTAATAGGCCTACGCTTCCTAAACTTCACCACACACGTGCAATCACCGCCCCGCCTAAGCTTTGTAAATGATTTTAAAACCGTACTAGAACAGTTCAGCTTGGTAAGCAGCCCCAAAGAACTTGCTCATATTACTCAAGTGTTCTTTAAAGACACGCTCACTATACCACCAAGCAGAACGCAGCTCTTTTTACGCAATCTAGATACTTATCGTGAAGATGAAAAGTTTGAAGTTACTGCCATTGAAACTATTGTAGAAAACTTTATTAATCGGCATGAAAATACCAATTGTGGCGTTATTCAGTATCTACGGCAAAAGAAGATTCTCATTTTAGATGAAATTGCGTTTAGTAACTTCTATGAAGAAGATGAAAATCGCAATGAGATTTTGCAATTTTTAGAACAGATCAATGCAGATATCTTTTTACCAGTTTATGAAAAAAATCGCATTATTGC
Organism: Candidatus Babeliales bacterium; assembly: GCA_963716425.1. Classification (GTDB taxonomy): domain Bacteria; phylum Babelota; class Babeliae; order Babelales; family JBFXEV01; genus JBFXEV01. The sequence continues at coordinate 1,507,444 of OY970310.1, read as the reverse complement.
CTATATCATTATAGAGCACGATGCTCGGCTAGAAAACTTCTACTCAGATGTGGAACAAGATGAAATGCTGGTATTTGCAAGTTATTTAAGTAACATCATTAACTTGCAACAGAACCAAAACTTGGCAGTACTTACCGAGCGCGAAAAAGAGCTCCGTGAAGAACTGTATCATAAGCACCAAGAAATTAACCAATACAAGGAAAGTATCAGGTCATTCATCCGGGCAACCGATCACCGCAAAATTGGTATTATCTTCTATAAGAGTAGACGGTTTGTGTTTGGCGATAAAGCAGCAAAAGATTTAATTGGGATTAACCCGCAAACGCAAGAGGGTCACCCACTTGCCATCGCCCTCAAGACCATTGCACGCCAAGTGGAAGAATATCGTGCGCCACAAACAAACTTTGTGCAAGATGGCAAAGGCAATAAGCTGGTACTCTCTGCCATTCCAAGCATGGAAAATAATAGTATTATTATTACGGTCTATTATCCTGAAATTGCCGATATTATCAAAAAACAAATTGATTTACTTAAAAATCCAAGTGAGTGGGATTATTTGTTATATCTTGAAACAACAGAATCGGGCAAACTTATTAATCAGTTAATTCCTGGTTCTGGTGAACAACTTTTGAACTTTAAGATTGAATTATTAAAAACTGCACTCAGCAAAAAAGCATTACTTCTTGAAATGCCTGATGAAGACTTGCAACCAACAGTTGAAATTTTGAATCATATCAGCTTGCGTGAGAATCTGCATATTCTCAAATTAAATGCGCCAGAACAAAATCATGATACTGCCATAAAGCTGTTTGGTATGAACCCGCTCTTTGCCGGCAACAACAAGCAACCAGCTTTGCTTGAAAAGCTCAATAACACTGGCACACTCTTTATCCAGAACATTCATTTGCTCAGCCTTGAAACACAACAGTATTTGGCTGAATTTATTAAGTATGGCAATTATCATATTTTCCACAGCGATAAAAAAGTAAGTGCTAATGTACGCATAATTTGTTCGACTGATCGCAATCTACAAATCCTGGTACAAGAAGGCACCTTCTTACGCGCACTCTTTAATGAACTGCGCTATACCACCCTTTCTATGCCACCACTCTTTAAATTATCTCAAGAAGAACTCAGTGCACTTGCTGAAGGATTTACTGAACAAGCACTACAGACAGAAACGTTTAAAAACATTTTGCAATTGACCGATAAAGAAAAATTAAAGCTCATCGATCTAAAACCCGTAAGCTTACAAGAGCTTAAATCTAAGATCCAAAAACTGTTAATCGAAAAATCAAAGAAAAATAACATTTTTCAAGAAATACAATTTGATCCTGCTTACACCATTGATGATCCATCACTTATGGAAGCTGCACGTCTCGGCAAAAAAGCACTCAAGGACCGCAGATTAATGTCTCTCCTGTGGGATAAATTTAAAAATCAAAACCAAATTGCTTCATTCTTGAACGTAAACCGTTCATCCGTTAACCGACGGTGTAAAGAATATAATTTGATGTAATCTCTGACAGCCTACTCCGAATGTGAGACTTGGATAAGCGTAGACGTGGATGAATGGGACTTTCAAACTCTTAAGCATATTTGCTCTGCAAAACCGTCCTAAGCTTCTCATTATATGCATTTCTTTGCACCTTCCTTTGCACCGGCGCAAAATCTACCCGCCCAAACTGCTCAAAGCCATCTTTATGCTCTAATTCATGTTCAAGTAAGGCAATAGCTTTCTCTATGTCAGCTTGCACAGTTGGATCATGGGCGCAGTGTTGCAATCTGCCATCGTCCTTACAATAACGCACTAACAAAGAGGTAGCAAGATGCTGTATGTATTTCCCCATGGGGCCAGCCACCCGCAGTTGGGCAAGTTCAAGCCGAGCCAGTACCCTGACTGCTTGCTCATCGTGATTAATTGATCTGAGCACCCTACATACGTGCTGAAGATGCTCGGTATAGGCGACATCCTTCTCAAAAGACATGCTCACGTCAGGCAAACGAGCTTCAGGCACGTGAGCAATCTGCTCCATATAATCTGTATCAGTTGGCACTGAATCAACTGATATTTTTGCATCGACTTTCTCATACGGCAACCGCACAAACTGAAGCACCACTACCGGCTTTTCTATCACGGTAGGAACAGTTGATAGCCATTCTTTCAGAAGAGAAACTTCTTGCTCCCGCCCATAATGCCCAATACCAAGACCCAATGCTCCCATAAGTAACAAACAGAAAAGATAGTGCCATATTCGTTGCATATGTTCTCCTACATGTTGTAACGTTTATACAGTTATAACATATGAAATGCCCTCGCGCAATGGGCGTAAATCCAGGGTTTTTCGACGCCAAAATCGCTACTATTGCGTTAATCCGGGCTATAGGGTATGCTGCATGAAAGATCAAAAAAGAGGAAATATTTTATGACCCCAACTCAATTTGAAGAACAAAGCACTGAATTCATTATACATTTGGAAGTTGAACGCAATCTTTCCGATCATACGCTACGCGCGTATAAAAGTGATTTATCCTTATTTTGCGCCTTTTGGCAGCAAATAAATGCACGCGAAAAGATAATGATCCCGCTCGCACGCGCATTTGAACGGTATCTTGTTTCTTTGTTCCATAAAAAAACAAGTAATAGTTCTATTGCACGTAAGGTATCTTGCTTTCATTCATTTGGCGAGTATACGGCAAAGCATGGTATCAGTTTAAACTTGCAATTGACCCGCCCTCGCATTGAGCGCAAAATTCCGGTGTTCTTAAGCGTTGATGAACTGTTTCATTTACTTGATAATATTGAAGATCAAGATCTTCCTTCCCAGAGACCCTTACGCGATAAAGCAATTTTGGAGTTATTGTATGCGACCGGCATTCGCTGCTCTGAATTAGTGTCCATTAAACTAGAAGATATTAACCTCAAAGAAAAAACTATTTTGATTTTGGGAAAAGGTCGCAAAGAGCGGATCGTACTTTTTGGTTCTAAAGCACAGGAACGGATTGAGCATTATTTGGCAGCAGAACGACCAAGAACGAGTGACGGCAAAGAACCATTATTTGTAAATAACCGCAACACGGAACTCACCACACGTTCTGTGCAGCGGATTATTAAAATGTTCCGGCAATTTCTTGAACTTGATCGCTTACTCACGCCACATAAAATTCGTCACTCATTTGCAACTCACTTATTAAACCAAGGTGCTGATTTGCGCTTGGTGCAAGAACTATTGGGGCATAAATCGCTTTCAAGCACAGAGCGCTATACCCATGTAACGCTCGAAAAATTGAGCAATCTATGCGATACTATTCATCCAGTACATGATATGGAGAAAGATAAGCCTTAAATTATGAATAACCCTGCAATTATTCCTCTTTTTAAACGTATCGCGTTGCAAACTGCGGTAATGCTCTGTTTTCTGGGCATTGCAGGTCGACTTGCCTATTTACAACTTCATCAGTACAATACGTTGCTTGCAAAAAGTCGCAAAAATTTTCTGCGACATGAAACTATCTGGCCGCAGCGGGGCAACATTCTTGATTGCAATGGCACACTGCTCGTTACTAATCGCCCTGCCACCGATCTATATTGGCACGGCACAGGCAACCGTCCTCTTACAGAGGAACAATGCAACGTGCTGGGGACACTCCAGACAATTTGTATGCAACCCATTGATGAAGAACTCACCCATCATATCAAGCGCGCAGAACGGTTCAGAACCAAACAACTTATTATTGCTGATATCACTCTTGAACAGTTATCCAAAATTGCAGAACAGTTTCCCGAGCACGCAAATATTGAAATTCAAAATACATTCAAACGGCATTACCCCTTCCATGATATGGCATGCCACGTGGTGGGCTATATTAATCATCTACAAGATACGGGACAAATGGGTATTGAGCGTGTTTTTGATACAACCCTGCGCGGTGCACATGGCACCTTTGTAAAAACAATCAATTCCACCGGAAGGCCTCTTGCCATACGAACACTCCATGATGCGATTCGGGGAACAGATATTTCCACCACTATTAATATAGAGCTCCAGCAAATGGCCGAACAATTATTCCCACCCGAGGAATCTGGCACCATTATTGTAATGGATCCCACTACCGGTTCTATCCTTGCGCTGGTCTCTCGCCCTACCTTTGACCCAACATTATTTATTGATGGCATAAATACTGACGAATGGGAACATCTTGCTGAAAAAAAACCGTTTGTAAATCGTGCATTATGCGCATGCTACCCACCTGCTTCCATTTTTAAACTGGTCACCATTGCAGCAGCACTGGAAGAAGGCATTATCTCTCCTGATACTTCATGGCTGTGTAGAGGATTTATACAATTTGGAAGACGCACCAATTGTAATAAGCAACATGGATGGGTTGATGTAAAAGAAGCTATTGCCCACTCATGCAATATTCCATTTTATGAAATTGCCAAAAAACTACATATAGATAAACTCGCCCATTACGCGCGCGCGTTTGGATTGGGCGAATCTACAGGCATTCTGTTTCCGGAGAAGAAAGGATTGGTCCCCACAACCAAATGGAAGCGTGCGCAACTTGGTGAGCGCTGGTGGCCAGGAGAAACTCTCTCTGCTGCCATTGGCCAAAGTTTCACGCTTGTGACTCCTATCCAAATTGCTTGTATGATATCAAGTATTTATACGGGCAAACTGATGCGCCCGCGCCTGCTTCCTCATGAAGCAGTTGAATACAGACCGCTGGGCATAAGTTCTGTAACGAGACGCTTTTTGCAAAAGGGAATGAAGGAAGTAATTAAAGAAGGTAAAGCAAAGATGCTCAATACTATCGCTGATATTAGTGGATGCGCAAAAACGGGTACTGCACAAACATGTGCGCTCGACACCGAACTTGAAGGCAAACAATATTCTGCCCATGCATGGCTTGCAGGATATTTTAAATACAAAAGCAATACACCCATAACGCTCGTGATAATGATTGAATCTGCAGGATCTTCACGTGCTGCAATGCTTGTTGCAAAACAGTTTTTAATAAAGTATCGCAATTGGATGCGAGAGCAAGAGCGGATTGTTATGTAACTCCAGAATCTTTACTTTGCAGTCTTTTTTACCATAAGCTCAGTGATGTAAAGATTTGTAAGTAAAAAATGGAGAGACAATGAAGCACATATGTAAAATTATAGCATTATTATTGTTGATATATTCTGACGCTTATGCCATGGACCTTGATGTAGCACTTGATAATTTGACCATATCACTCCACACACTCCAAGAAAGCTTAGAGCAAAAACAACCAACTTCACCAAAACAAGTTCTCACTGGTCAATTACCCGCTATCAATACTGATAATCTCATTAATTTCATCTCACCACTCTATGAACAACTGAGTAAAACTCCCAAACCTAAGGATCGTTCACCCCAAAGTCTTGATACATTTAGTAACTGGCTCCAAAAAAGAGTCGTAGAATATATCAACGCGAACACGCACAAGCTGCCTTCTATTCTTACACCTTCAACACCAGAACTCTTAGCACAGTTCACCCAAATTCTTACGCGCATGATCACCAGTGGCCTTTTTGAAAAGCTCACCGAAGTTGAAGAAATACACATAATAAAAGGTAAAGAAGTTATTAAACCAACAGCATTAACTGCTTGCCACTGCATCCCATTCTCCAAATGCATAGCATTCAACATGGCCTTACTGTTTGAGATATTCAAACAATTTCCCAATAAAACAGAAGAACTGGTGTACACATCTATGGCATCAGGTGGTTTATGGCAGGATTATTTAGTTATCCAAGCATTGATTTGGGCTGAATATACCAACATTCATCTCAATCTCATTGATTTATATTACCCTGATGCCTGGAGATTACGAAATCTTCAGAATCTTGAAATTCTTCATGCTGATTTTATTGGTAAATATATGCTCATGTATCCTGAACAAATTGAACTACTAAGATTAAGGCTACTTACCGATGCATCGCAAGTATATGCTCAATCAGGCACAACGGTTGCAGTAGAAACCAATTTATATAATAATGCATACGAGTACATGGACAAAACAAAGCAACACCCCTATGAACGCACCAACGTACTCGTAATGGTTGATGTTGAAATCGAAAGGCCAGAAACAATCCCAAATTTCCCATCTCTTGCGAATGCAATCAGATTTACCTTAAAAAACCCGATAGATAATCAATATTATACTCACACTTATGCATTCTTACCTAGAAATAAACCAATACAACTCTATCAACTTGATCTAGCTAAGCTTAATCTTGATGCATCTTCCAAAACTATGGTTGAGTTAAAAACTGCACAGCAAGAATTAATTGAATTAGCACGCACTTCGGGAGCAACTGGTGGATATACTGGAAAATTCTTCCTTGGACTGGATACACTCCCCACCAAATATTATACCCAAAAAGCATCATTTAAGGATGTGCCACCTACAGAACCAAATTTTGCCATGTTCGCATCAGATATATTTATCACCTTTCAGGATATGCTCTTTGATGCATTGGCTCCTAATGCTCTTGTGTATACATTATACAAAAAGGCATATGGGGCTAAAGTTGACACAAGTGTCATAGAAAAAGTCAATATAGAAGCAGCCAAGAAAATAGATCCTGTGGCAATTATAGAGCCGGCGCTCAATAAACTGGATTATGAAAAAGTTAGCCTGCATTGAGAAAAGTAGATTAACATTTTTAAGCAAAAAGAAGCTGGAATAAAGAAATTCTCTGTTCCAGCTTCTTAATTTCTAACTAATTATAATTAGCGATTAGTTGCTACTACTTTTTGCCAAAGAGCTATAGTAACTAGTATCGCAGGCGCTTCTACTGTTTAATTATTTCAATCGCCCATCGAGGAATTGGTTGTCCAAGGTGAGCCATGCGCCTTGCATAATCGAACCAATCTAAATTCGTATCTGTAGTACTAATATATTCTATCACCCATTCTGGAATCTCAAGATTCGGAAGAACTGTTTGAGCCTGAGCCATTTTTACCAAATAATCATTCCAAGTTATATTAAAGTTTTTTTCAACTATAGCATAGCAAGTGCCATTTGCTGAGATATTTTCATGAACATGTGAAAATAAACACCCGGCAGCATTAGCAAATTCTGGGCATATCTCCCATTTTGAAAATTTGTATCCATCCATCTTAACCAATTTACTGCGTGGCATAAAAGAGAAAGAATTTGTCGGTATATAACCAACTCCTTGCAAGCTAGTGCTATTACGTGGCTCGCTAGGCTCATGAGGAACTGGAGGTTCAACAGGTCCGTAAATTGGCCCCTCAACAGGCTTAGTAGCAACAGGCGTAGCAGCAACAGGCGTAGTAGCAACAGGCGTAGCAGCAACAGGCGTAGCAGCAACAGGCGTAGCAGCAACAGGCGTAGCAGCAACAGGCGTAGCAGCAACAGGCGTAGCAGCAACAGGCGTAGCAGCAACAGGCGTAGCAGCAACAGGCGTAGCAGCAACAGGCGTAGCAGCAACAGGCGTAGCAGCAACAGGCGTAGCAGCAACAGGCGTAGCAGCAACAGGCGTAGCAGCAACAGGCGTAGTAACAACAGGCGTTGTACCAATAGGTTGAGTATTACCGGTAGGTCTAGTCAATGGCGCATGGATTACGCGCAGGTTTGTATTTTTCAATCCCCATTTGAAAGTATTATTATTTACAAGCTTGAGACCAACCCAAGTCAATGCTAATACTTTACTACCTATATAGCCAATTCCTGCAGCAAGAGAAACGCCGAATACAGTTTTTACTAGATTCTTATAGGTGAGTTGTTCTTGTGCAGCACTTACTACCGGTTGCGTATACATATGATGATTGCATTTAATACCCCAGTCACTCCCACATTGCCAGCACCATTCAGCACCACACCCACCATATAAAGGCAACCCTTTTTCTATTCGACCACATGTCATTTTATCACACGCAGAATCCTTCATCCAGCGGCATTCACACCTTGGACAACGCTTGGTATTTGCATTGATCCAATCTTCAGTTGCCGTATGTCCCTTACTGAGCAGCTGAACAATACTTTCATATCCATTTGACTGTGCCCCCGTTAATGCTGTTTCATTTGATCTATCATGCAGTTCCGTGTTGGCACCATGCTTAAGAAAAAGCTTAACTAACCTTTCAAAGCCCTTAACTGAAGCCATCATGAGTGCAGTACGTTTTGCATTATTTTGATGATTAATATCAGCAGGATTTTTACCAGCACGTTTTTTTAGAAGCATTTCAGCTATGTGCTCGCTACCTACAAAGGCAGCGACAATCAAAGGAGTATTACCCCAGTTATTCTCTAAATTAAGATCGGCATCTTGTTTAATAAGAGCATGTGCTACCTTCGGATGCTGGTAATTTGCTGCCAATAACAATGCCGAGTTATTTAAACTATCTACTGCATTAACATTTGCACGAGCCGCAATAAGACTTCCTACCTTATGTGCATCCCCATCAATGACAGTATTAAGCAACAAGTCATCAAGATGTCCTTGCAATAATCTTTTCAACTCTTCTGGAGTAGATTCATCTACAAGATCAAGAGGTGTTTTCCTTTTTGCATCTTGTGCAGTTGTGTCAGCGCCATGCGCAAGAAGGAACTGACACATATCAACATCTTTTTGAGCTACAGCTTCATGTAAAGCCAATGCGCCAAACATATTTGGACTATTAAGATCTACCCTAAGATCAATACATCGTTCTACCGAATGCATATCTCCTCTTTTAACAGCACTTATAAGCTGATTGCTTCCATGTAACTCAAGTAATTGCGTAGCGCTTACTTGATTATTCAATTGCCGAATACTTAGCGAGCTAGGGATCTCTTGATCAGATGATTCTAATCTCGCTCCATGTGCACTGAGTACATTGCATATATCTTGATGACCTCGAAATGCGGCTAGGCGCAAAGCCATATCACCAGAGCTAACATCCGCACCAGCAGCAATACTTCTTGTAACCCACTCAAGCGATCCGACCTGCGCTGCAAGCTTTAATGCTTTGTCTGTTTGACTTTGAAGATAGCGAGCAACGTTTTCATCGCCGAATTCTATGGCTAGAGCTAAAGCACTTTCCCCGTGATTATTAAGCTGAGTAACATCAGCCCCATCTGCAATAAGTTCTTCACAAAATGCCAGTGAGGAAAAATTATCGGCTACATAAGCAACGACCACATGCAAAGAAGTATTACCATCTTTGTCTTTATAATTAATACCTACAAGTTTATTAGCATTTTCACCAAGGCTGGTAATCTCATTCATAAAATTTTTTGCAATGAGAGCCCTTTTAGGGTCTTTAAAACCACTAAAATTGCCCACACCTACTCGTGGTCTCATAATTGACGAGTGCAGCGCAGAATTACCATAACCATTATTAATGTTATTATCATTATTAATATCACCCGAATATGGCTGTAACACCAAATTTATATCAGATTGACCTAGCGAAGCGGCGGTACGCTCAGTACTCATACCTCCGCTGAATCGTGAACGCGAAACTGCCAATTGAGCTACAGCACCATTATTACTACTACCACCCGAAAAAGGTTGCAACTCCTCCATAGCACGCATTGGTACAAACATAACAGCTACTGCTACAATAAACATTATTTTCATCATTTCAAAAGTCCCCTAGTGCGTGCATTAAAAATATATTTTTATCGTACTCGTAAGCATTACAAATAGCTTGCTCTTTGTCAAACGGCAAATTTAAAATTACTGCACTCAGAGCATGCGTTCAAAACGATGGATATAAAACTGATTTTTAAAATGAAGAATGAATTTGAATTTTGAGCAAAAAAAGCTGGAACGGAGAAACCTCTGTTCCAGCTTTAAAAACTTTTTTATTCAACATATCCCTCATTACATCCTCCTACATTTATCCTCGCCATCAGGCAAAGTAAACTCCGGCGGACACTCGGGACGAGCGGTTTTTATTACGCTCTGTTTGCAGCAGCAACTCTTTTTGCCAAACGGCTCAATTTACGAGATGCAGTATTTGCATGCATTACATCTTTGCCACTCGCGCGGCCTAATTGTGCTTGCACATCTTTTAAAAGTACGAGTGTAGTTTCTGCTGACTCGCCAGATTCAAGAGATGCATGTACTTTTTTAATAGCGGTCTTAATAGCAGTTTTGCGAGCCAAGTTATGTTGGCGACGTTTTACTGCTTGAAGAGCGCGTTTTTTTGCTGACTTAATATTTGCCATATTTCTTACCTAACTTTTAAACCACTTTCTGGATTTTGCCAGCTTTTACACACTTAGTACATACTGCACCACGATGTACCTTATTCAAGCCACTCGCAATAATTTTAAAGCGCATAGTATGTACATTAGGGTACAACCATCTGCCAGTACGATTTTTTGCGTGGCTGACATTATTGGCTGTCCGTGGGCGTTTATCACAAATTGAACAAATCCGTGCCATGATTCTCTGATCCTTCGTAAAAATTCTAAATTTTATAGTTATAGTATAGCTAAAATAGGCTATTTTTCAAGTTATTAAGCAAGAACAGGTTCCGGGCGAGGGGTAATCCCCAACAACTCGTATACCTCTTGCGCAGATAACGTTTCTTTTTCAAGAAGCGTTTTTGCAAGCTTATCCAGTTTATCTCTGTGCTGAATCAATAAATCCTGTGCTCTTACTAATGATTTTTCTAAAATAGACTGAATTTCTTCATCAATTAATGCACGTGTTCGCTCTGAATAATCATGAGGATTTGCTCGCGGGTTATAAATAACCGGCCCAAGCTTTTCAGACATGCCCCACTGGCACACCATATCACGAGCCATAGCAGTAGCCGAAGTAAAGTCACTACCAGGACCAGTTCCTATCGTATTGCAAGCCAAAACCTCTGCAGCCCGACCACCCATGCACATAGCAATATAGGCAAGGCACATTTCTTTATTACGGGTATATTTATCCCGTTCAGGCAAATAGTGGGTTACACCAAGCGCAGGTCCACGTGGAACAATAGTCACCTTATAGAGCGGATCAATATGTTCATGTGGCATTAAAAGCCCTACCAAGGTATGACCTGCCTCATGATAGGCAGTAAGCTCACGCTCTTGTTCGGTTAAGAAAATACCCTGTGATTCTTTGCCAAGGGTAATTTTATCGCGAGCAGCATCAATATCTGCCATAGTAACTGCCGCTTGTTCTTCTTTTTTCGTTGCAATCATGGCAGCTTCATTTATAAGCTGAGCCAAATCTGCTCCAGTCCAGCCGGGCGTACCACGTGCCATTTTGGCTAGATCAACATCTTGACCTAATGTCACTTTGGCTGCATGAATACCCAAAATCTGTTCACGGCTTTTTATATCAGGATACGGCACGTGTATAGTTCTATCAAATCTTCCCGGACGCACGAGCGCCTTATCAAGCATGTCTGCTCTATTGGTTGCTCCGATAATAATAACATCACTATCCTTGGTCGCAAAACCATCCATCTCAGTCAGTAACTGATTGAGCGTTTGCTCATGTTCCGATGAACCACCCATATAATTAGTACGAGCACGGCCTACCGTGTCAATTTCATCAATAAATACAATAGAAGGCGCATGTTTGCGTGCTTGCGCAAATAAATCACGCACACGGGCAGCACCCACCCCTACAAATACTTCCACAAACTCAGAGCCACTAATGGCAAAGAATGGTCTGCCAGCTTCCCCAGCAACCGCTTTTGCAAGTAAGGTTTTACCGTTACCAGGATCCCCTTCAAGCAATATGCCACGGTTCATATGAGCACCAAGCCGCTTATACTTTGTAGGTTCTTTGAGGAAATTTACAAAATCTTGCAAGTCTTCCTTGGCTTCATGAGCGCCCGCAACATCTGCAAATTTAACTTTGACCATAGAAGGCATCACCATTTTTACATGGCTTTTAGTCAAACCAATAGCACTTTCTGCACCACTGCCTGATTCCTCATTGCCTTTAGTGCTTGCCACTTGCTTGAATGCTTGATCCAAATCATCTTGTGTAATGTAATCTCTGCCCGATCCGCGGGTTGCAATAATGGCTGCTTGATTGACCAAATTGGCCAAATCAGAACCTGTAAACCCTGCAGTTTCTTTAGCAATAGACGATAAATCAATACTAGGGTCTAACTTAACTTTACTTGCATGGATGCGCAAAATCTCATAGCGATCTTTTTCTTCTGGATACGGCACCACAATGTGTCGATCAAATCTGCCGCGGCGCAATAATGCTTTATCAAGCACTTCGGGGCGGTTAGTTGCCCCAATAATAATAATATTTTGTTGCTTGCTTGAAAAACCGTCCATCTCTGCAAGAAGTTGATTAAGTGTTTGTTCACGCTCATCATTGCCACCACCCATGCCGCCACCACGGTGACGGCCTATTGCATCAATTTCATCAATAAAGATAATACAAGGGGCATGCTTCCTTGCTTGGGCAAACAGGTCACGCACGCGGGCAGCACCAACGCCCACAAATACTTCTATAAAGTCTGAACCGCTCACACTAAAGAATGGGCAATTTGCCTCGCCTGCTACTGCCTTGGCAAGCAGCGTTTTACCATTGCCTGGATCGCCAATAAGCAATATGCCATTAGTCATTTGAGCGCCCATACGGCGATATTTCTCTGGATTCTTTAGAAAATCTACAAAATCTTTAAAAGCTTCTTTGGCAGATTCTGCCCCTGCCACATCTGCAAAGGTAGTTTTAATAGTAGAAGGCATAAACATGCGTGCACGGTTTTTACCCATACCAAAGATGTTACCACCGCCGCCACCACCATTACCAGCCTTCATTTGACGGAAAAAGTACCATGCAGAAAGAAGGGCTAGAAGGAATGCGCCAAACAAGAATAAGTGCCATGTTTGAAACCCAGAAGGCTCTACAACGCGAACTTGCACGCCACGGGCCAAGAGTTTATCCATCACCGTATTATTTTCAGGAGCATAGGTCTCAAAGAACTGACCACCCTGTTTAAATTTACCACTTACGTGACTTCCAGAAACAGTTACTTCTTTTACCTTATCCTGCTCTATAGAGCTCACAAATTCAGAATAAGGGATAGTGGTGGTATTTAAAACGTATTCCGTCAGCCGGGTTAAAATAAAGAGAGTTCCCACAAAAAGGAGAATCATTAAAAATGCATTACGTGGCCCGCCATTAAAGCCTTTTGGTTTCAATTGAGAAAACTTCTTTTTCATTAATTTCCTGTTCGTTTAGTGGAATATAAAATAGTTGGAGCTTGAGAAGCCAGAGACCTCCAATATGCCCTACTCACAGCATAGTATACCATAAAAAGAAATATTCTAATAGGACATTGGCGATTAGAAGGCACGCAGGGATAAGGCCTTGGGGTATTCAGATAATTACATGGTTGCGGTCAATGATCATTTGTAGTATAACTAAACAGGCTTTTTTGCAGCAGAAGGGTACCCAGCTATGCCAAACATCAGATCACATGTTCAAGCAGTCTCTGTCCCATTTTTAGGCCTTCTTTTGCATCTTTTTACATCACATGCTGTCTTTGGCCAAGAGAGCATTGATGGCCATTTCGGGCTTACACCTTTTCCGGGTTATAGAGCCTCGGAAACAATATACAAACCTCTTGCACCCACTCCCTTTGAAATCCAAACATTATGCCAATATCCCTCAATAGCCAATCACAACGATCTTCCATCAATCACTTTTCCTCGTGGAAAGTCAGCGAATGAACTATGGGAACAAAAAGAATGGGAAAGAAAACATGAGGAAAAAAGACACCTGAGCGCTATGCAGGCAGCATGGGAAAAAAAAGAAAAATTGCTTGCAGAACAGCAACTAGCTTTAAATACCTACGAGCAAGAAAGACGCGATGAAGCTCAGCACAAGTTAGCTATGCTTAACCCCAAAATCCCATCTCTTATAGAACAAACTGCTGCTTTCAATGAATACTCAAACCAACAATGGCCCTATGCTATAGATCGTCTCGATTATCTTAAAAAATATACCCATAATCCTGACCACTGGGAACATAAGAAATATCATCTTTCACATGAAAGCACAGATCTTCTTAAGAATCATAAGATTGACGTAAAAGAATATGAACAACTTTATGGAAATCATCTTCAGCACGGTATCCATAGTGAACATGTGGCACTCATTTCACATGCTACCAAGCTACATAGCAAAGCAAATAAGGCCTCCGATACTCTACAAGTCTGCTCCTTTGTTGTACTGGCTATCAATACGTCACATGGCACTAATATACAAGACGATTTTATTAGATCCTTGGAAATCAATGACGTTTGCTTCCATATCCTCAATCCAACCCACTATGCATATCTTGCAGGTCAACTGGCCAAAATCCAATCTCATATAGAGATAGACGAATCAACCAATTGGCAAAAAGCATTTGATTGTTTATATGAAGCATCACAGCACGATGAAGGATTATCGGCTTGTCTAAAAGCCACAGAAAAATACGCTACACAATTTAAGAAAGCCAAACCAGATTACGCATTTCATGTTCTTAAAATTATGTCTGAAATGAGTGTTAATGCGTTTCCTGATTTATCTCTAAAACAACAATTTGAACTCCTAGAAACACACCATGAAGCTATTGCTATTAAAGCTCTTAGATCATTACACGAAAAGACGGACACTAATACTACTTTAGAATATGCCATACAGGTTCTTGATCTGGACAATGCTCAATTATTGCATAACCAAAACCTTATTACAACAGTTCTAGATCCCATTGACTCTTTGGAGCGTACCAGGACAATCACCAATACTCCTTATCACTCTACCACCCAAATGCCATTTGTAACTGCCCAAGGAATCTTAAAAGAACATGCGTTAATTGTTGACGCTCATAACCTAACCCTTCCGCCAAAGCATGCCCCACAACAATTAAAACTCATTTCGCCCACGCATGATATGTTACATATATATTGCACAGCTGATACTTCAGAAGACCAAGAATGGGCGGCTAATGGCTTATTCCATGCCTTACAGGCTACGAATTGCCACAATCAAAAATTAGCAGAAGTACATGCCTCCATTGTGCAACAATATCATGGTGTATTAGTACACCAACAAAACAATGAACTACTTATTTGGGATAATGATCTAGCCCGTGAATATAAAGATGCAAATCAACAAAAAGTACATGAAGAACTTGTTTGGTTAACGCATAGTTATCTTTCGACCCAATACCAACGTTTCACAAATGAAAGTGAAATAGCGCAAAGATTGCTTGATGAGATAGAAGATAAACTTCTCTTGGCACATAGTCATAACCAACAAAATCAACCAGAAGAAAGCCACACTCTTATAGAAAATATCACAGGAATTTTTGGTGCTGTAGATAATGCTGGTCAACGGGCACCTTATGTATATCAATCTCTCAACTTAAATGCATCGGTGGAACATATAAGCAATTCGATTGACCATACTATCAAGCATATTAAGCAAGTAAATAAAACAAATTGTGATATAAATGAGAAAATCAAATATGCAACAAATGAATTATCAAAGCTCTCTATTCAATCCGGAAGACTCAAGCGGGATCTTTCTCTATTAAATGAAGAAGAAGCACACGACTTCTTCGAACGTAAATCTCTCTGCCATAGCCGCGGTAGCAAACAACAAACAATAAAGAAAAAAATTAACACCCAGGCAGGTGATGATTTTGATAGAAAGTTTCCTCTTGCAAAACAAGTCCTAAGTCAAAAAGAATATGTGGAAATAAAACAACAACATGCTAAGGCATACTCTCTGGTTTGTTTCCAAAATGCCCGTAAGCAGCAAGCAGGTTCGCTCGACCACATAACTACGCACCTTGATTCACATATTCCTTTTGTCAAAGCTTCTGAAATAGTTGGATTTAATATCAAACCAACTACAAACACTCTTGATATCACTTGCGCACCAGAGCATATTTTACAAAGTTGCAAAGAATTCTGGCCTCCGGAGGAATTAGTAGAAGAGATCTTTGAACTTTGGACAGAAGAACTAGCTCTTTATACAATTGGTGCTCAAGAAGCCGCATACAAAAGGTATTCTGATCGTTATGATGCGTATCAAGAAACAAAAGACAATCCTTATATTTTTATTGAAAGAACTTATGAAATTTCTCCAGATGCACAAGCGCTACTCGATAAAAATGAAATAAACACTACCCATTTAAGAGCTGGGACCTATAACCCATTACAACATCAATTACATACTGAGCTTTTGGATATTCTTGAGCAGACGACTGCACTTGATACTCAGGATTCTGTAGGTGATCTATTAATACCTACAAATCGGGTAATTCTTGATTTTATTTCTACTGCAGCACACACAAATCAGACTGGTGATATTATATGCACCGGGAACATGATTGATTTTTGTTGGGCGGCACTTGATTGCGGTCAGGCATTTCTTGAAGGAGTGCTTGAAGGAGGCATTGATGTTGCCAAGTATGCATATGAACACCCTATAGAAACTATTCTATTTACGGTTGCAAGTAAATATATGTTCTATTATCAAATTACAAAGCTTGTTTATGACCTTGGTAATTTGGCTTTAGATTATTTCTTAAGTGAAGAACCTACTGAACCCAAAGCTGCAATTCGTTTCAGAGATATTGTAAAGGGTGCAACATCCTTTGCAACACAAATGTATATCAATCATAAGTTAAATCCGGTACTTACAAACTATGTTGATTCAGCAAAAAGCAAACTCATTGATAGATTAATTCATGAAGAACATTGGCTCTTGCCACAATCCCTCAAAAATAAATTGTTCGATACCGCAACAGAAAAAGCTCAGGTTGTTTTAGCCAATGGCGAAAAAATAAATGTTGTCATGAAACAAGATAATTTTAATAGTAATCTGGAAAAACAAAAATCATCAAAACTTTCAAGAAGTAGCTCAAATAGTAGTCCAGGACATAATCAGAAAAATCCTAATTCTACGTTAAATAACAATTCATCAAAAGAATTATTGCTGGATCCAAGAACACAAAGAAAGCTACAAGAAAATCGAGAAAGATTAGCACAAGTAGAAGAAGCCTTAAAGAAAAGACCCCAGAAAGATGCATGGATTCAACAACAAAATACTAATACTTCAAGAAACATTAAATGTGCACAAACATGTATACAACATGTATTTGAGGAGCATGAGAAATATCTATTAAAAAAAATGGATCCATTTAAGGAGCTTCTATTTAAGAAGTATGGCCTCGAAATTAAAGGGGCTAATATTGCTCACTGGATGGAGTTAGATTGGAATACAATTGATAAAAGATTTACAGGTTTTCATTCGACAAATCTGCATCCCGAAAATGTTATTTATTATACACATGGCCCGAATAAACACAGTATTTCGAAAGCAATAGTTGGCAAATTTGGCAAGTCTAAGCCATCTTCTCTCTATCCAAGAAAATGGGATGCAAATATAATTAGTGACAAAGTAGTTGAAGCGCTTCTTACTGGTGTAAAAGAGACTGCAGCGGATGGGACGATTACAATTCTTGGGCAAGCTCAAAATTATGTTCCTGGCAAAGGAATTTTGCCTTTCAATATTGAAATAATTTTGACTCCTAAAGGCATTATTGATACAACATATCCTATATATTAATCAAGGTTAAAACTCATGGATACTTTAAAATTATTATACAAATTTGGTTTATATCATTATGAATCTGAACCATCAAGCAATAAGCTACTTACAAAAATTGCACACTTATTAACAAGAGAACTTCAAGGTTCAGAATTTTACAAAAAATTATTAGAGATAAAACCTTATGAATACCAGGGAGATTCAGATACAATAATCAAAGTAGATGATTATATTATTTTAGGTTGCCAATATGAACCTTCTAAATATCTCATAACAAATGAAAGTTTCACAAATCTTATGGAGCAATGGCGCAAGGCATATAATGAACGCCCTAATGAAATGTCTATTTCGATTGATAAAAACAAAAACTTTACGATCAACTATGAAAATCTTCAAGCATTAAAAAAAACCCATAAAATAACTAATCGGACAAAAACAAAAGAATTTACGAAAATTTTTCATCCTAGCATCTCAATTGTAAAGGATACCTTTATAGAAATCGCATCAATCAATGAGGATCAAGTTATTTTTCCATCAAATAATGAACAATTAAACTTACTAGCTTATCTACTAACAAGTGATTTTCTAATCTCTAATTATCTGGAAAAATTAAAAGCATCTCCCCATCGATATTATAATGATAGGTTTATAGTAGATCTCATTGAAGACAAGGTTTTAATAAATGACACAATAGAAGAAATAAAAGTTCTTCTGCCATTTTATAAATTTCAGGATTTAATGCACGAATGGCACTTGGCAATCAAGAAAAAACCAAAGCTTATTAGATTATATATCGATAATAATTATAATTTTAAGATTTTCATTTTAGACCACGATTCTTAAACGGAGAACCACCTATGTTGATTCTACAAAAAGTAGGCTAATTGATTGATTAATTCATGAAGAACATTTGCTACCACAGTCCATTAGAAATAAATTCTTTGACACGGCAAGAGAAAAAGCTCAGGGTGTTTTAGCCAATGGCCAAAAAATAGATATTACATTACGTCAAGAAGGATTAACTGGTGGCTCACAAAATAAAGGCCCTCGAAAGCCAACTTTCAAAGGGTCAAATGATAAAAAGAATTATTCAAGACCATCTCCCGAAGAAATAGCACAAAAACAGAGCTAACAAAAAATTAAGGAATAAAAGTCGAAAACAAAACGCTACAGAGAAAGCTCCAGAAAAAGACGGACGCAATAAAGAACGTGCAATTAACAGAGAACATAATCTCCAGGATGCACAACAGTGCTCACTTCATAAAGCTACTGAAGCTGTAAAGGAGTTCCAGCAAGAGCTTGCTCTATTTGAAGAATTTTTATATCAAAAATATGGCATTAAGATAAAGGGGGTATAGATTATCACCATCATATGGAAAGAGATTTCAGCATAAAAACAAGAAAATATACAGGAGTTCATTCTGACCGCTATCATCCAGAGCATGTATTCCAATATATAACAGAGCCCGATGAACATGGATTTAGAAAAGCCATCGTTGGCAATGCAAGAAGAATAAAACGTGATGAATCAACGTTGTATCCGGCAGCCTGGGATGAAAAAACTATTGGACAAAAAGTCATAGAAGGCTTATTGACTGCGGAAGCACCTGAAATCTTGGATGGAACTATAAAAATTAAAGGTATTGCACAAAACTACATTCCAAATGAAGGAATTTGCAAATTTAAAATCGAAATATATCTAAGTCCTGAGGGCATAATTAAATCAAATTGGCCCATTTTTAGTAATCGATAAAAGGTTTTACATATGGAAACATTAAAATTAAAGTATGATTACGAATGTGATCTTTATGATTATGATTCGGCCAATAATAATCTTCTTGATAAAATTGCTGACTTACTAACAACAGAAATTCAAGATTCTGGCTTATATATAGAATTACTAAATAAAAGTCCCCATGAATATAGAGGCAATGCAGCAATCGTAACAAAAGTCGATAATTATATTATATTACGAAATCAATATGAATCTACAAAATATCTTATCCCAAATGAAAAATTTAAAATTCTTATGGACCAATGGCATAAAGCATGCATTGATAAACGTCATGAAATAACCATTTCGCTTGATAATAATAAAAATTTCACTATTACTTATGATTCTAAGAAAGATGAATCCGCAAAAAATATAAAGCAAGTTACTCAAACTTATGAATCAAACAATGCTGAACCTATTTTCAGCTCAAGTAAAATTGACGTGCAAGAGAATTATTTTGAAATAGAACCAATAGATGATAAGCTCTTTGCATTTCCGCCAGAAGATAACGCAACATTAAATCTCTTTGCAAATTTTCTTATAAGCGAAGTTCCTTTATCTGATTATAAAGAAAAATTAACGCAGCCACCCTATGAATATTATGATGACCGTTACTATCTGGCCATCGTTGAAGATAGAATTCTCATTTATGATAAAACAGAAGAAATAAAAGCGCTTCCCCGTTATGATAAATTTCTTGATCTGATGCGAAAATGGCAGATTACTATCAAGGAAAAATCAGAACTCTACAGGGTATATCTTGCAAATGATTATGATTTTAAGGTTTATTTCTTAGAAGAAGTAAAATAGATCAATCCTCAAAAATGGAGGTTATTTGAGATATTCTACCTCTCATATAATCACTAATATAAACTCTTTTATTAAAGACTTGCCTCTTTATTAATTAGAAACAAACACTTTATTTAAAGGTATTCAATTATTCGGCTTTTGCGCCTTCTTCAGGAAGTTCTTGTTGTGCATCTTCTCTCTAGTATGCACGGTTTTTACACTTTCTTCAGGAAGTTCATCCAGAAATGCTTCTTGCCAATTAGTAAGCGCTTCTTCATCATCAGCTTTTTGCGCATTAAGTTCGGCCTCCCTTTCATTTCTAAGAACAAGAAGATCGGTAACAGTTGGCTCTTTTAGCTTCTGAAAAAGATACCAACCTTCAAGCATAGCTCCTTTATTTCCTGAGAAAAATTGCTTTTGTGCAGCATTAAGAGTAAATGAACGCCCCACTAACACTGAAAGTTGATTGACATCATCTGCAAGTGCTCCAGTTGACTTTACTCGTAATAATTCAACTTGGTTGAGCAGCGCCATCCACAAAACACCATCATCTTCAAAGTCGGAACTACCATCTGGTAACACCACTTTCCACAAAAGCCTACCATCTTTTTTAGCTTCAACTTTACTTGCAAGGCGAACTTCGGCTTGTTTATATGCTTGACTCAATAGATTAAAGGCTTTTATAGGATCTTTGCTTATGAGAGGCACAGCAATGGCAATTTGTTTTATAACTTCATTTCTTTTCACTACTGCTTGCTGATCCATGGCACATAAAGAACTGGTGCCATTAACCATTATTACTATTGCTACGAATGTTTTTATGTTCATACACTGCTCCTAAATTAGTTATTAAAGGATTCTTTTCTTGATTTAATACTCAAGATCTAGTAGCAGTCTACTACCCTTTGATTAAATTAGTAAAGAGTTGTTAACATACAACTGCGGGACTCCACGCAGGGCTCATGCATTGTTCATGTGCTGCTGTCACAAAATAAGATTCTTGGCTAATCATATTGCGCACTGCAATGCGTGAATTTTTGCCCTGTTCAACGCCATAGGCAAGATACGTTCCACATGGCGACCATGACGGTTCATCTTTTTGAGCAGCATCAAAGGTTATTTGTAAATCACTTTTAGTGTTCATATCAAACATACAAATTTGCGCTGTATTATTAATCAATTTAATGTAGGCAATCTGTCCCTGATTTTCTAGCACTGCAGGGCTTGCACAATACCCACCATCAGTAAGTCGTTCAATTGAACCATCTTTCTGGTGATAGCAATAAAGTTGTGGTGAGCGAGTTTGGAAATCAGAACAAAAAATAACATCACCATTTTTGCAAAGATGCGGTGAAATATTGTTACCTTTGTTATGAGTCAACCGTTTAAACATCCATTGCTTGCGCAGAGGATCAAGTGTTCCCATATAGAGCTGGCTGCTTCCTGCTTGTGAACAACACACAACCACTTTGCTGCCATCAGCATTAAACGAAGGTTGCATGTTAAGCCCATCAAAGTTCATTACCATCTTAGAGCGTTTTTGCTCCATATCATATGACATCAAGCGAACATTTACTGCGGATTGCTCAGAGTAATAGAGTAATCTTTTATCATCGCGCACAAACCAGCGTAATCCAAATTTAGGCGATTGTGATTGCACTAACGTGTGATATGGTTGCTGCGCATGCGGATCTGTTACAAAAAGTTGTCTACCGCCCTTGTTTGAACTTTGTTTACAAAACGCAAGCTGCGCACCAAACTGTATTGGTCTACCCAAAAGTTCTTGTGCAAGAAGCCCTGAAAGATGATGCCCTATGCTTGTGGTAGAGCGATCTGGCAACACCAACTTTTTACCACGTACCATGGTAGCCTCTGTTGCATCATACAGTCGATACGTAATGTCATCTGTTGACTCACCTCTAAGAAAAACAACTAATGAATACCCTTGCTCGAGCAGCTTTTTGATTTCTGCTTTTGATTCCGGTTCTTTTGCAAATTTTTCTATTACCACTTCAAAACCAGTTTGTTTTTCAAGCGGTAATTTTAAATCTTCTTGTAGTATTTTGGCAATAGCGGTCACCCTTTCACTTGTACCAATCGTCCCCACCAAAATTTTCATTTTAAATGCTTGATGCAAAGTTGATTGAATTTCTATTCCTGTGGGCACCTGTTCATCTGCACACTGCGCCCCTTGAAATACCACAAAAAGAGTAATTAAACTTGGTAATAGTAATTTTTTGAGTTTCATAAGAATGCTTCCATTATGGTTTAAATGCCACGGTAAATTTCTGACCTTCTGCTGCTGGATTGAAGTGAGCTTGTAACAAAGCAGTACGCGCTGCTACATCAAAAATTAACACCTTTGAATGTTGTTGCATAACAATATTGCAGGCTTTTCCCTCTTTATCTATATCAAATGAAATTTGGCAATAGGTCTCTTTCGCAATACCAGAAGGCGGGCGCCAATTCTTTTGGAGCGCATCTGCTACTACATGTTGCACTTGCATAGCTCGTAAATCATCACGACCAACATAGATTACATCTTGAGTAGCATTTGGATCACCTACCACATCTTCTATTGTTTCTTCAACAACAGATTTTATTTCTTCTTTAATTTGAGGAGCTTGAGCAACCACTGGTTGTTTTTCCTCACTCGGCTTTAACTGAGGCTTTGTCTCGGGTTTCTTTGCTACCTTTTCAACAGCTTTTTTTGTTTGTTTTAATGATTGTCTATCTTTTTGAGTCGCAGCCAGAGTGGTAGATCCCAATTTCTTATCAATGGGTTTTATTGATTTTTTAATCGCGGGTTCTTTTTTCTTGTCTGCTTGAACAACCTTAGTTAAAGAAGATTTTTTTTGTTGTGACTTGGATGGCTTGTTCGTGGCTGCAACACCAAACTGAGTACCTCGCACTGGTTGGTCAAATTGTGTGCCACGTACCGTTTTAAGAGTAGGCAGTAATACAATCCGCGCATCCGTAGACCTTCTTGCGCCAGTTGTTACCACGAGCGTTTGACGTGAATCGATATGCCCCATCAACAGAGCAATCAGCAAAATAAGTCCATGCACTGAACCAGAAATAAGCCATAAAGAACCAAAAATAGTGGTTCTCTTAGGCAGCTTTTCGAGTAGCCACCGCCACATCTTTAACGCCCCCAATTACTTTGATGCTATCAATTACTTTAATGAGGGTATCGCACGAGTTTGTTTTATCTATGTTAATCCATACCCGTTGTTCTTCTTGAGTTGCCAAGCTGGCCAAATATAGTTTTACCTGGTCACCCACCTTATCAAGAGTCACTGGCATATTATTAAAAAATACATTTTCATCTTTATCAATAACCACTACCAACCGAGTAGGCTCTTTGCCACCCTCTTGTGCTTGGCCATGGGGTAAGTCGACGCGAATTGCATTATTTATCATGGGAGTTGTCACCATAAAAATGATCAATAGTGTTAATGCAGTATCAATGAGAGGAGTGAGGGCAATTTCAGGTGATACAAATCCACTGCGTTTACGGCGTCTTGTTCTGCGCATAGCACTCCTTTATTGTTTTTGGCCAAATACTACATTCACCAACCACATATATCTGTCTGCAAGTCGCAGATATTGTTGCTCGGCAGTCTGCACATGCGATTGTAAATAATGGTAGGCTGCAAATGCAGGGATTGCAACTACTAAACCTGCAAGTGTAGTAATTAATGCTTCTGCAATACCAGGAGCAACCGTTACAATATCGGCAGTTTGTTTGTGGGAAATACTAATAAATGCATGCACCAATCCCCACACGGTACCAAATAACCCCAAAAGAGGAGACACTTGCGCACTTGCAAATAATATAGGAAGCATCGACTGTTCATTACTTATCATTTCATCAAGTGTTTGATCAAGATGATCTTGAATATGCATAAGATCACGATCATTTAGTGTATGCTCACCTTTTTTGGTTTCCAATATAGATTTTAGGAAAGATATGTTCTGCGCCAAAAAATAACCAGGAACAGTATCTGCAAATTGACCTGCCAAAATGCGCAAGTCTTCAAATGTTTTTACTTCCCTTAAACGAGATTGAAGTTTGGCCATATCACGCTTTTTAATTGAATAGAGCACCACTTTATATAATAGTACTGCCCAGCAGGTAATTGACATAGCAAGTAAAATCAATAATACCAACTTTGTCATAAAATCTGACTGTACTATCAATTGCCATAACACGTTACCCCACATGCTTGTTTCCATAATGATCCTTAATTCTTGTTGTGACCTTACCATCCTCTAAACATGCTCTTAGTGTACCGCAGAAATCATACAAACAACAAGTATTTATCTCAATCCATTTACCTCTCTCGCCTAAATACTTTATGCTTAGACTTAGATTAGTATATAAAGATCTAAAAAGGAGATTTTATGGACCGTACTCTCGTCAAACAATTAATGCTTTATGCAATGCCTCTTTTTGCCTATTTTATGCTCACCTTAGCGCAACCGGCCACTGAAGGAACTGCAGAAGAAAAATCTATGGTAAATATCATAGAATATCCAGATGCTGGCCCCACCGCCAAAGCAGAATCTGGGTATATCGCAGCTTACTATACCCTCCAAAAATTGGGCATTAATGTTGGCAAGGATAAACAAGAATTCTTTCTTGCAAGCAAAAATGCAATTAAAAAAAGTCGCCTCTTGGATGCTGCCCAAACACAAGTGACCACTGATTTAGATAGCTTTGTAGCGAAGAAGGTGATCCCTAAAACATCCCCCATACCAGGTATCTCTTCACAAGATCTCAAGGAGATTATCTCAAGCGTATTTCCTGATCTTGCAAAAAGCGCAGCCCAGGAATTTATCAGAGTAAATTTTGATGATAAAACAGGGCAACTTGGCGATCGCACGTTAAAATTAACTGGTGCACAACTATTTAAAGATATTGCCAAGTTTTTAAGCCTGACACAAGAACGGTATCAAAATAAATACAAAATAAACTGGTCCATGCTGGAACCTGATATTACTAAAGATAATTATCAAATCTTAAAAGATTTTACTGGCTTGCGTGAAGAAAGCGAACTTGAAGTAATCAAATCAGAAGTACTTGCGACGCTTCACAAAGAATATCCGCAGGAAGAAGGAGCCAAACCCGAAGCTGAAGCTACCGGAAATTGGTTACATCCTGAAGAGCTTGCTTCGATTATTTTAGCCAACACTAAAGATGTTGAAAAAGTAATTCTTTTGCCTGACTTAGGCCTTCTTCTTGCTCCGGGTCAAGAAAATGCACGCGCACGCGAAATTAAACAAACTCTTACAAACATAAAAACAAAACTTGCAAGCTTGGAACATGGCACACAAACGTTTATTCTAGATAAAGCATTTGTTGCTGGCAAGCCAAATGCCCTCCACGTATGGGTGCCCGTTATTGTAAATAAACAAGATCACCAGCTTAGAATTGCAGTTATTGATCCAGAAAATCTCATGAAAAAAGATGGTCCGTATGTGCAGTTACTCTTGAAGTACCTTGCGTAATACCTTCCGTTTTAATTCTTCCTTATTGGTAATACCCTGGCGTATCTGAATCTGATACGCCAGTTTTACTAATGCTCCAAGTTCCGGGCCGGGAGGAACCACATCCATAAGATCTCGGCCATGCAAGATCTGAGCCTCCGGCTTTTGACTTACCTGTGCTTGTTCTGCTTTCTTTAAAAATTCTTGAGCCTCAGGAACCGGTTGTGTAAACGGAGCACCACGCTTGGGATTCCTGCCTTGGCGATCACAAGTCATTAGCATGGCAAGCATCTTGAGCGTTACTTCAGGGGCAAGTTTAAGTGCAAGTCGTTTATATGCAGACGGTTTTGCCTTACTTGCAACCAGTTGTGCAGGATGCATATGATTTGCCACTAATTTGGCAACTGCTGCAATCAATTGAGTGTCTCTTGTTATTCTTTTTAATAATTGTATGGCGAGCTTTTTGCCCGCATAATCATGACCATGGCTTTTGATAACACCATCAACATTCTGTGTTGTTGATACTTTTCCTAAATCATGACACAAAGCAGCATACATAAGAATTAGCTTTTCTCGTTCTGAATCATATGACAGTGCTGCTGCAGCATCCAGCGTTTGTTTGGTATGCTCATACACGTCACCCTCAGGGTGCCATTTAGGTGATTGCTCTAAACCTTGTAGCACAGCAACTTCAGGAAAAATCTCTTTTAGCCTTCCTATTTTATTCAGCCAATCAAGTGCTTGCGAGGGCCGTTTAGATTTTAACAGCCATTTGGCACATTCTTCTTCAATACGCTCCCGTGAAACGGTACTTATATTCATGTGAGCACATAATTTGTTAAGTTCATCATCTGGCTGCATATCAAAGCGGGCAATAAATTGCATGACCCTGAAAAACCGTAAGGGATCTTCCACAAAAAATGAAGGATCTGTTGCTTTTAATCTTTTGTCTTTTAAATCTTGTTGACCTCCAAAGGGATCAATAAGTTCATAGGTGATTAAATCAATACCCATCGCATTGATAGTTACATCACGCCGTCTAAATGCATTCTTTACATCCATATAAGGATCAACCGTTACCACCGGCTTACGGCCGCTGGTGTCGGATCTTGGTAATGACCAATCTACATCTATACCATGTACTCGTAGAACACCATAACATTTTCCTACCATGCTTACCGGACCATATTTTCTTAACAGAGTTTCAAGCTGATCAAGAGAAAGAGTATGCACTTCAATATCAAGATCTTTTGGTTCTTGCCCAAGAAGTAAATCGCGCACGGCGCCGCCTACCAAAAAAGCTTTGCCACCGGCCTGATGAATCTCTTGTGTAATTGCCATTACTTGTGGATATGCCAACAATGTTTTTTCTAAACAACTTTGTATAGTGGGTTCAATTTTTGTATACTGCATACATCAACCTCAATCAAATTTAAACAACAACAGGAGACATTGCTTTGAACAATATACTCTCACGATGTGTATTTAGCGTGCTATTAACTTTATTTATTTCATCACCAATGAACGCTGTTTCATTCAATACCGTTTCTTCCTGGTTTTCTCCATGGCTCGAGGAATCATTTTTCCAAGAAGCCTCATGTGGAACAGCAGGCACTCTTGAGCTTACTAATATCTCGGGCCCAATTACCATAAAAACATGGTCCATAGGCAAAATTGTTATTGAAGCCACTAAATCAGCCAAAGAAAAAGATCTAAGCTCCATAGAAATTAAAACTGATATTGATGAACAAAAAGCTACTATAAGAACAGTATACCATGATAATAGTGTCAAAGGATCAGTCAGTTATACGCTTATGATCCCCGAGCACACAAATGTTATCATTCAAACGGATGAAGGCGCAATAAAAATAAGGAAAGTGCATGGCACCATAGAAGCACAAACCAATTCAGGAACTATTGATATAGAGCAAGCTACTCGATCCGTTAACGCACATACCGGATCAGGTTCCATTTCTGTATCATGCACACTCCTTCCATTGAGTGCACATATACGCTTAACATCAGATAACGGCAATCTTACCCTTGCATTACCCAAACATACACATGCGCGACTTACTGCAAAAGCTCTTAAAGGCACCATCACTTCAGAACAATCAATAATGCTCGTACCGCAAACAGTCAAACTGGACCGGCATTATTGGAAACGGGTACGGACTGAAATTTCTGGACTTATTGGCAATGGCGGTGCTGCCATAGAACTTATTACTCAATATGGAAATATAAAAATTAGTGAATAATTTTAAAAGGAAACAATTATGAAACTGTCTACATATATTTTTCTCATCGCAGTATGCACATTAAGCACTCTTTACGCAGCTCCGCTCAGCTTTAATGTACAACACATTAATACCCTGTCCTCCGAAATAGCGCTCAAGTTTGCTCTTGATCCTGATGAAAGGCTCTACAAAGAATCAGTACTGATCACTGTTAATGACCCCGGTGTCACAGTAAGTAAACCGGAAGCTGATCATGAACTGCAACAATGGCCAGGCAAACGTATGAGTGATGCAAGACGTGGCTGGCAAGGGCCTGTTACCCTTACTCTTACTGCAGTCCAAACGCCTGAATCTCGAATCACCAACACTGCTCACCTTTCTGTCAGTTATGCAACTAATAAACAACCACATCCCCTTGAGCAGATTATTCCTATCACCTTTCAAAACATTCCGTCACCAGAAATAGCTGATGCAGAACCAGCTAAGAAAGTACCAACAACTGCTGCCGCTCAATCATCACCACAGCCACAAAAAGAAAAAAAATCTGAATGGCAAGGAATTTCCTCGTATGTAAAAGGACTTGTTAAGTCAACTGAATCACCTTGGATTCGTCTTTTACTTGTGTTTCTTTTGGGTATTCTTATGAGCTTAACGCCCTGCATTTATCCAATGATTCCTATTACCGTTGGCATACTCCAATCACAAGCAGGCGATACCACTGGTGGCAATGCTTTGCGCGCACTTGCCTACACCTTTGGCATGGGCATAACGTACGCACTTTTTGGACTACTTGCAAGTTGTACGGGCCCGCTCTGCGGCTATATTTTTTCACAACCATTTTTTGTGATAGGCCTTGCGCTGCTTCTCATGTATTTTGGATTGTGTATGTTTGGTTTTATAGATATGTATATACCACGCTTTTTACAAGTACAACGTGGATCTCATGGTGGTGGTTCAATACTGGCTGCATTTTTATTTGGGCTTGCAAGCGGGACGCTTGCCTCACCTTGTGTTTCCCCCGGCCTTGCGCTCATTTTGAGTATTGTAGCAACGCTTGGCAATAAATTACTAGGCTTTGCACTCTTATTTGCATTTGGCGTAGGATTGAGTATGCCTCTCTTAATAGTGGGTCTTTCTGCAGGATCACTTCACTTACTGCCTCGTGCAGGAATGTGGATGGTAGAAGTAAAAAAATTATTTGGCTTTTTACTTTTTGCTCTCAGTTTCTATTATTTAAGTGCTATTTTACCTCTTGAAATATTGCTATGGTTGATTGGCGTATTCTTGCTCACTACTGGCATATACTATATCTATAGTTCCTATTATGTTCCTACCACACCGATGTGGAAAAAGTTTAATACTTTTCTAGGCATGCTTTTGATAGCAAGTTCTGTTGCAGTATGTCTGCAAGCGGTACAAACACAATTCTTTAAAGAAATAGAATCATACAAAGAAGACATATGGCTTTCCAATTACCAAGAAGCACGAGAGCGCGCAATAAAAGAGCATAAATTGTTATTTATTGATGTATGGGCAGACTTTTGCTCAATTTGTATTACTATCAATAAAACGCTCCTGTCTGAACCTGCAGTAACTGAAGTTCTTAAAAATGAATTTATTCCATTAAAAGTAAATGGTACTCAACCATCCAGTGAGCCATATGCCACCATTCATACTCAATTTACTATCACTGGTTTTCCAACCTATTTAGCAGTAAATCCTGAAACTAATGAAGTGATCAAACGATGGGATAGCAAGTTATATAAAATGGATATTGCTGCATTTATTGAGAAGCTCCATAAAACTCAAAAGTAAAAAAAAAAAAGCCCGTTCATGAAAAAGATATTCACGAACGGGCCCTCAATATACAAAAGTGCTATGATATTCGTCGACCCTGAATAAGATTCACTAAAATCATAATAATGGCAACCACTAAGAGAATATGAATAAACCCTTGCATGGTATAATCGCTGACCATACCAAGCAACCACAAGATAATTAAAACTATTGCTATCTCATATAACATAGATATTCCTCTTGACGCTCTTTATAGCATCCTTTTTTTGTGCAATAACTAAGCTCCTTACTCAGTTATGCACTCTTATAATAATCTTCATCCCGCGCCTGTTCCATAATCTTTTTTTTCGCTTCCCGAAGTGAAAGATATAGCGTATCGATCACTCGATCAATCACATCAT
This sequence comes from Candidatus Babeliales bacterium, assembly GCA_963716425.1. GTDB lineage: Bacteria > Babelota > Babeliae > Babelales > JBFXEV01 > JBFXEV01. Next base: position 1,477,378 of record OY970310.1, on the reverse strand, counting down.
ACATCTTGGGGCCTTCATATTTTGAAACCAAATTATAATGTGGGCTCTTAAGAACAATTTCAGCTTCATCATGTGCATGATCTTTACATGCTATCAAGACAATATCAATGTAAATAGGCTCACGCTCACTTGCTAAGAACTCTTCAACTTTTGCAAACTGCTCATTAACGTAATTTTCAAGAACTGTCGAATGTTCCATGTTTCGAAATACAATACGTTTAAACATAGCTTAAATCCTTTTTTTATCCACGTTTATGGAAGTTATTTTTTTTCTTTTGATCAATAGTTTCTTGCTTAGCTTTAAGAAGTGCCTGATGCATAACGTCTATCACATGATCAATCTCTTTATCAATGTCAATTCCATCATGCGAAACAATCAAATCATAACGATGAGTTTTCAGATGAAATTCGACTACATAATCTGTATCAGTTTTACTCACATTAAAAATAATGTCCATAAACTTATTGTCTGATTCATCGGAAATAAATTGTTCTATTTTATGAAGCTTTTTATTAACCGAATTTACCATTTCAATTGAATCAATACCGGGAAAAGTAATATTTTTCTGCATAATGATGACATCCTTTTTTATATACCATATAGTTTCAGCTACCAAGGTTTTAGCATTAGTTTACACTATAGTATTTAGGAAAAGCAAAAAATTGATTTTTATAATCGTCGTTTATTACGAACAAGCAAACTTACAGGCACCCCAAGTAAATCATAATGCTTGCGTAGCACGTTTTCTATAAAAGCACGTTGACTATCGCCAAACCATTCTGATCGGTTTACTTTCAAAACAATAATAGGAGGCCCCGCTTTTACTTGTTTTGCAGAATGAAGAATAAGCATCTCCCCTTTATGATAATGAGGACGGTGTGCAAAGGCATCTTTAAGCAGTTCTGTAAGCTCTCTATCATCAAACTTTTGCGTATAGCGTTCCCATACTTTCTTAACGAGTGGCATTATTTTGCCAATATTTTTTCCAGTCTTACAAGAAATGGTAAGCATGGGTACTTTTCTGAGCAAATATTCATGGAGCTCAAAATCATTCTCAAGCATAGCAAGATGCGATTCGTCCATGATATCTTCTTTATTAATAAGAAGAATCAAACATTTTAATTCATTGATAACATGAAAAGCAAGTTTACGCTCTTGATCACTCAATGCACCCGCACTGCCATCAATCATTAAAAGAATAATATCACTATTTTCAATAGCACGAAACGTACTTTTGACCATAAGTGATTCAAGCGTTTCATCAACTCGCCGCTTACGCCGCACGCCGGGCGTATCAGTGATAGCAATAGTATCTTTATAAAAGGTAATTGGTTCAGTTATTGCTTCACGCGTTGTACCAGGCAAATCGGCAACAATTGACCGTTCTTGCTCCAAAAGCAAATTCATGAGTGATGATTTACCCACATTTGGTTTGCCAAGCAGTGCAACACGATAATTCGGTTTTGATTCAATATGTTTAAATGTTTTGCCTCTCAGCTTACCCACTATTGCTTCAAGCAGTTCACCAATGCCAATACTATGTTCGGCAGAAAGAGGACACACATCTTTAAAGCCAAATTTCATAAATTCATGCTCATGCTCACGAGCAACTTTAGTATCAATCTTATTAATAACTAAAATAACCTGCTTGCCCAGTTTATGAAGTATTTTGGCAATCTGTGTATCTTGGTCTACCAAACCAGCAGTCCCGTCAACCACAAAAAGAACAATGTCGGCACTTTCAATGAGCATATGTGCAATCTGCTGAACGCGTAGGTCCATCTGATCGGTTGTTTTCTTTAATTCAATACCACCACTATCGATTAATTGAAAACAACTATCTTGCCAGCTTACTATATCAGATAAAAAGTCACGCGTTACTCCTTCATAGTCAAGCGTAATACTTTTAACATTTTCTGATAACCGATTAAATAACGTTGATTTACCAACGTTTTTCCGGCCAGCCAGTACAACTTTTGCATAATTACTCATGCGTGTCATCCTCTTCTTGGGTAACTATTCCATCAAATGCTTGTACTAATTCATGTGCTTTCTGCCATTTTTGCGCATCAGAAACATCTACTTTTTGTGCACGAGAGGGAGCACTTGTTGGTGCTTGTGATTTATATGTGGGCTTACTTGTTTGCGTCTGTTGTTGACTTTGCCGTTGCGGCACTTGAATGGTCACCATTGTTTTGGGCTGTTGTGGTGCCGTTTGCATATCATGCGAATAAGTTTGCTGCAATGTTACCGTAGATCCAAAAGCTTGCTGTAAAAGTGGTTGCCAGAGATGCAAAGCCCCTACCATCATATCTTGAAACATTTCAAACATTTTAGGAAATATCACCTCTATCACGCCAGCATTTTTATCATATCCTTTGAACTGTCCTTGTGTAAAAATTGAAACAATCAGCGGATCATAACCGCCACTGGCAAGAGATTGCAAAAACGTATCCCAACCAGCATCTTTTTGGACAGCTACTTTTATAGTCTCTGGCGCTTTCTCAGCTTCTGCCCGAGCAGATTGTTGTGGTTGCACAGCAGGAACTGCTGCTGGTTTTCCTGAGGCATTAGGCTGCGTAGGACCAGACACGTGTGCCACACTTGCGCATAACTCTATAAGCATCATTTCAAGCATACCATGTTGTGCAGTGGTCTTGGTGAATAATCGCTCTTGTTCATATAATATTTTTAATACTTTAATAAGTACTGCCGTAGAGACACCCGTCAAACGCACGATGCGCGCTCCTTCAGCTGCATATATTTGCGCAGGAACCATACACGTGTGCCAGAGTGCTGCACGCAGTAATAAAATGGTTGCCTGCCACATAAAACTGGGCGAATAGGTAGAGAGTGAAAGTTGTTCAAGCAACTTAACTAAGATAACAGGATCACCAAGCAATACGGTACTAACCAGTTCTACAAGCCGCTCATCATCAAGATGACCAAGCACTCGCTGTACACTCTTTTTATCTACCACATCAGTGGCAAAACGGACTTGTTCAAGCAAATTGATGGCATCACGAGCAGAACCTTCACTTTCTGCAACAATTACCTTAAGCCCTTCAGGCGCATAGGCTATTGCTTCTTGTTTGCAAATTTTTTCTAAATGTGACTCTAAAATATTCGTATCGATTGGTGCAAAAAATAATCGAAAGCACCGAGAGGTAACGGTTTCAATTATTTTGTGAGGGTCAGTTGTTGCAAGCAAAAAAATGACGGTTGCTGGTGGTTCTTCCAAAATTTTAAGGAGAGCATTAAAAGCTGCTTTGCTGAGCATATGTGCTTCATCTATCAAATAGACCTTATGCTTACCAAGGAGTGGCATAAAGGAAGCCGCTTCAATTATTTGGCGCACATTATCAACACCGGTATGCGATGCTGCATCCATTTCAATAACGTCAGGGTGATTCCCTGCCTGCATTGCCTTGCATGACTGACATTCAAGACAAGGCAATATCTGCTCTTTGGGTTTTTGCTTAAATAGGCCTAATTTTTGGCAGTTAACGGCCGCTGCAAATACCCGCGCGGTGGATGTTTTGCCACATCCCCGTTGCCCTGATAAAAGATATACCGGGAAAATATGGCCAGAATAGAGGCTATTTTGAAGCATGCTGACAACAAGCGGCTGCCCGACGATCTCTTTAAAAGTCTGAGAGCGCCATTTACGTGCTAAGTTCAATTGACCGTGTGCCATGATAGGTACCTAATAAAAGGGGAAGCTGATACAAAACAGTGACTACCCCTGCTGCTTCCTTTCGGACCTGACAGATTAAGCAATATGTTTTTATGAGCTTCCCTTATTTTTAATTCTAGAATAAGTGTATATAGTATACTAAAATTGCGAAAAAATGGAATGTTAAACTATGATTTTTTTAAGAAGTTCCTGGCTCTTTTATAAGGTGCCACCGTATTGACGATAATCCATTTACTGAGTGGCCATTCTTTACCAGATTTTAAAGTGCACCAGGACCAAATACCAGCTTTATCCAATCGGTCTAATGCCAATTCTTTTTCTATGATAGTAATAATTTTCTGTACAACATCATCGAACTTTTGTTTAATATCTGCAGGTCGTCCTTGTGAATACTTTTGATAAAAGTGTTGGGCAATAGCACTATAATCCCATGTTGTAAAGCCTTCACCAGGCATTTGGACTTCATTATGCGCAATGCCACTTTCATACCAGTTGATAAGCAAAGTACCCTACCCTATCTGATAAGCTATAAGATCGACTGCACTCACAAGCCCACCAGTACCATGAAATTTTTTTATGAAAAATTCATTTTCAGGCAATACAGTAATTGCTTTGATAAGCTTTTCATACTCTTGAACTATTCTATGACTCAAAAGAGCTTGTATATTCTTGAAATTACCTTGAGTACTCATGAATCCCCTTTTAAGCAACTTTAGAAAGCAAGTATCGTTTTGTACTCCCTAAAGAACCTTTATAGCAAATATAAGAGGCCATTTCACCTGTCTTAAGCACAAAAGTAATGGTTGCGTTGACATAACCCTCTTTTATTTCAATCTTTTGCATATCAAAAAAGAAGTAAGCTTCCTCTAAGTAAACATGACCATAAAATGATTGTCTATATAGTTGAACTTTTTCATTCGTTACTGCCATATTCATGTACTGGTGATCATTGCCAAAGAGACCAAGACCACGCACAATGCCCATACCTATGGCCACAGTAAATAACGCAATTAACGCATTATGCCCTGAATCATAATAAGTTTGCGCAATAATGAAAACGAGTCCAGGTAAGATCGAATAAAGGCCATACGTATACAATTGATCCTTGAATGACAAAACTTTAGTAACGAAGAATGTATTAATAAGATCTTCGTGCATGTTTAAATAAGGCTCTAAACTCTTATTTTTCGAATATTTAATTTGTTCATTTGTATCGTTATTCTGCATTATAATGCCTCTATGAAAACTTGCGCTCTCTCAAATAATTGTTCTATTAGATAATCTCTTTGGCAAAAACTGACAAAAAACTATATATACCTGCCAGTCATTTCTGTCCGGTGATTCAGGCTGTGTCCGATCGCATGCATCTTCGGTGAAACTTTATTCATGAATTGGCTTAGAGAAGACAGCCCGCACCCGACCATCTAAGAAGATGGCCTGCCATGCGTAGCTCCTGTCGGAGCAAAGACTGGTGGAGAGAGAGGGATTCGAACCCTCGATACCCCTTTCAGAGTATACACGATTTCCAATCGTGCTCCTTCAACCACTCGGACATCTCTCCAATAATTTCAAAACGCTTGGTAAACCGCCTTTAGCCTGTCCCTCGATACTAATCACTGTGCGATTCACTCGGGATGAGCGGTGGCCTTTCCGCCGCGAAGCTTGCTAAGCCGGAAGGCCCGGATAAGCGAAGCCTGGGTCTCCATGTTTGGATATCAAACAACGTGGCCGAACAAAACTTTGCTCAGCCACGTAAAATTTTAACAAATAAAGCTTACTCTTTTGCAGCCTTAGTAGTTTCTTTTTTAGTTGTCTTTACTTTACTAGCTGATTTTACAGCTGTCTTTTTTACAGTAGATTCAGAAGTTGCTTTTTTTGGCGCAACCTTTTTAGGTGCTACTTTTTTAGGAGCAGCAGGCTTTGTCTCAGTTTTTTTAACCGGCTCAACAACTGCTTCTTCTATAACTTGGGCAGCAGCTTCAACTGGAGCAGCTTCTTTTTTGGCTGCTGGTTTTACTTCGGCTGGCTTTACCTTCACTTCAGCTTTTTCCCTATCGGGCGTAGCCTTGGCTGAGGAAGATTCCTTAACTTCAACAGGAGCAACTTGGGCCTGAGCTTGAGCTTTGGCGGCTTTTGTAGCTTCTTGCTTTTTAAGAGCTTCTGCTTCACGAGCTTTTGCGCGTTCTTGTGCAGCTTTTTGTGCACCACGAGCTGCAGCTTCACCCAAATAATCAGTAATCAAGGTAATGGAGCTTACAGCATCATCATTGCACGGAATAAGATATTGAATACCTGAAGGATCACCATTAGTATCAATAAGTGCAACTACAGGTACGCCTTCATTGAAAGCTTCTTTAATAGCAGCTTTTTCTTTAGTTACATCAACTACTACAACTGCACCAACTGGAAGTTTAAGCGTACGAATACCACCAATGTTATTTTGCAATTTGGTTGCAATCTTTGAGAATCTATTCAATTCTTTTTTGGTATAACGTTCACGGTCTGCTTTTTCAAGAATATCTTCGTAATGAAGCATTTTAGTAACAGATTTTTTTACTTGAGGAAAGTTAGTTAAAGAACCACCAATCCAGCGATGCACCACATAAGGAGCCTCAAGCTTTTTTGCAACTTCAGCAACTTTTGCTTGAGCAGGTTTTTTTGTACCAACCCAAAGGATTGATTTACCTTGGCTTGCAACATCTTCAAGAAACTGCGCAGCGCGCTCAAGAAGAATAGCTGTTTTGGCAACATTTATAAGGTGAATATTATTTTTATCACCCCAAATGTATGGTGCCATGCGTGGATTCCACTTAGTAGTACGGTGACCAAAGTGGACACGCGCCTTTACCAAATCTTTTATATCAATTGACATGATGAATAGTACCTTTCTGGGTTATTTCTGTTACATGCCGGTTTGAATACCTTAAGTACTCTTATTTAACCACCCACATCAGGCATGCAAGCATTTATATAATTAACATTTTTAAGTATATCAAATACTCCTAAATTCACAATCCAATTTTTTGCCTAATTGTTGACCTTTATGGGATAGCTCTTCTCCCCCAATAGCCTCTTTATTCTTTACCGCGCGCTCAAAACGATTACCCATTAAATAGGCAGTAATGTCCATAATAGGTAATCATCGCAAATACTACCCACATAGAAGGGAAATAATAAGAGTGGGTTGCTCTGCTCTACTATACTGCAAAAAAAGTAACTCCTGAACCTGTACCCTTGGATAACTTTAGATCCAAAAGCATCAATCCACGACTTAGACTTAAATTTCATCTCTTTAACGGTAGGAATATATAAGCTTTCTCTGACCGGCAAGGCAAAAGCATAATTAATCGAACGCAAGAAGCACAAAAGCAAGCACTATTGACCAGTCTGAATAAGTCACTAAGAAGAATAGTTAAAACAACTACCGGTAAGAAGTGGAATAAGCATGAGGCAAACTCTTTCACCAAAGCGAGTCATCAAATAGCTTGTCCCCAGGAGAGATATAAATAATCCGGCAAGATGCATCCATAAATCATGCTGCAATAAAAATGAACTTACTTCATAAAGACCTCTTGCTCCCCCCTGCGCTATACCTAAACTTTGATAGCTTAAAATGGCACTTATTACGTCATAGAAGAAGACCATGCCAAAAATGCCCAATAAATATGGCCATTTAAGAAACATTGTCAGACCATCAAATATCCCTGGTCTTTCTTCATGCTGTTCTTTTCGTTCCTTTTCAAATTGATATACCGCTTCATAACCATGCAAATAGCGCTTAGGCACTCGCTTATTAAGAAAAATATAAGTAAATGGAATACAGAGCACAGAAAATGCTGCAGCCACTAAAATACCTGATGGTTTATTACGTCAGAATATAATTGCGAACCAGTACTGGCTGGTAATTCTAAGAATAACCAAGAAAGACCTGCAGCACATATGCCACCTAGTTTGGAACTTGCAATCATTATCCCATAATGTTTTTTTGCAGAATTAGGGTTGTTTACTGAGTTTACATACGCCCAGAATACGCTCAAAACAAACGGTGATATCCTTCAATTAAAAAATAAAATATCCAACCAAATAGGCGGTAAGGACTATTCTCAGTATTTGAAAGACCATTTTCAGGATGCCCTATATAATAGGCGCTCAAAAGAAGAGATATGCCAAAAAATGCACTGTAGATCATAAGGAGCTGATAACGCCGCACATTATCAACAAGATACGCATAAAAAAGAAGCGCGGGAACTAAAATAAAGATGGCTGCTATTTTTGCAATCGGCATATATTCCTTACCAACTACACCTATGAAAATGGAATTTTTCATTTCCTTAACAAGCGTGTATGTCACAATGACAAGAAAGTAAACTATCGATAAAATTAATACTTTAATTGCTTCATAACGTCCTGCTTCTCCTGAATGAAATAATGCCCGCAACCCAAACGCCATGTCGCCCCCTGCTATATGCCATATCTTAATGATTATCTAACAACATCTTAATATATTAGAGATAGTACTAAACAATTATCGTTTTATGCATAGGATGCCAACTCACCTTTTTGAAAATCGCATTGCCAAAAATCTTCAAATAACTACTAAACATATGATCCTTTGGCTAAGAGAATAAACATATTCAACATCAATTGATTCCATCAATATTATCAACGATTATAACAGACAATTGGTAATTTGTATAAATTTTTTGCGTAATTAAAGCATCATTTTGCTACCGCTCACTCCCACCTCTTGTTTTCAGGTTGTAGCAAATCCTCAGAATATCCTCACTCTCATCTGTCTCTTTGGTGGAATACCCTCTTATAGGGGTAATTTATCCCCTGGCCCGGGTGGCAAACCCTGAACGAGCATAGAAAGCTTATTATTCCGGGATTTTTCAAGTTTACTATTTAGAAGCCTTTTGGTAAACTGTAAGCAGAATAATTTTAGAAACAGAATGCCTATCACTTTTACCCAATTATCTATCACAAAGAGCATTCAAAGCAGGAAACGTAGACGAATATGACCATAGACGAACAAGTTATTACCAGTACTCCACCAGTTCTTGAGCAAGGGCCAGATGACAATTTTTTGCCCCTTCTACCCCTTAAGAATGTCATTATTTTGCCAAAAAGCATCCTTCCTATCGTTGTAGGTCGACTCGCAATCAATCAAGGCAGTTGAATATGCCCTTAAGCATGATAAAATGCTATTTATTTCTACGCAAAAAAACGTAGAGGTAGAGCATCCTACTGGGCAAGATGTCTATGAAAATGGTACGCGGGCCGTCATATTGGATGCAGTACGCAACCCAAAAAACGGTTATAAAATACTCGTAGAAGGCCTTGGCAGAGCCATTATTGAAGAGCACGAACCCCGAGAAGGGTTTCTTGGCGTCCGTTACCGCTCGCTGCCTACCACGCCTACCCAAAAAACTATTGAGCTGGAAGCTTTATGGCGCCATCTAAAGTCATTATATGCACAATATGCCTCTTTTAATGAAAAAGTACCTGCTGATCTGATGGCGACCGCAGAATCGCTTTCTGAGATTGATACTATTGCAGATACTTTGGCTATCCATGCAAACCTCAGCTTTGATCAACGGCTTGAAATTTTAAAAACCCCTGACTTAAAAGAGCGACTTATTACTTTAAGCCGCTTCTTAAGTAAAGAGCTTGAAATCATGGAAACTGATCGACGCATAAAAAATAGAGTTCAGAGCCAAGTTGAAAAAAGTCAAAAAGAATACTATCTGACTGAACAAATTAAAGCTATTCAAAAAGAGTTAGGCAGAGAAGACCAACAGGGAGAAATTACCCTGCTCAGGAAAAAAGCAAAAAAATTAGGCTTGCCCGCTGATGCCATGGATAAAGTGGAACGAGAGCTTAAACGGCTTGAACAAATGCCGCCTCTTTCTTCTGAAGCAGTAGTATCACGTAATTATGTAGACTGGATACTTGCCCTTCCTTGGAGTAAAGCAAGCAAAGATACTATTTCCATGGTACAAGCTGAAAAAATCTTGGAACAAAGCCATGCTGGTCTTGAAAAGCCAAAAGAACGTATTATCGAATTTTTGGCTGCTAAGAAATTCTCTAAAGCTTTCAAACGATCCCCTATTATTTGCTTAGTCGGCCCTCCTGGTGTTGGTAAAACATCTTTGGGTAAATCTATTGCAGAAAGCATGGGTCGCGAATTTGTGCGTATCTCTCTTGGCGGTGTACGTGACGAGGCTGAAATTCGTGGTCATAGAAGAACCTATATTGGTGCCTTGCCCGGTAAAATAGTTCAGGCAATGCGCAAAGCAAAAACTACTAATCCGGTCATTTTACTGGATGAGATCGACAAAATGTCTCGTGATATTCACGGAGATCCTGCTGCAGCGCTGCTTGAGGTGCTTGATCCAGAACAAAATCATACATTTACCGATCATTATTTAGAAACAGAATATGATCTTTCAAACGTTATGTTTGTAGCAACAGCTAATAACATTGAGGGTATTCCCTATGCGCTCTTTGACCGCATGGAAATTATTAACCTTTCTGGTTATACAGACTATGAAAAGATTCAAATTGCCCGCAAGTTCCTCTTGCCCAAAAATTTAAAAGAGCATAACCTTACTGCACGTCAATTCAAAATTTCTGATGAGATACTCAAAAAACTAGTGTCAGAGTATACGCGTGAATCAGGTGTGCGCCAATTGGATCGAGTTATTGCTAAGTTGATGCGCAAATCTATTCAGTTACTCCTGAAGGAATCTGACGTAAAAAGTGTTACGATTACTGAGCAATTAATTCAAAAATGGCTTGGGTATCCTAAATTCAAGAAAACTTCACTTGATCAAAACCAAGATCGCGTAGGCCTTGCAATTGGCCTTGCCTGGACAGAAGTTGGTGGTGACGTACTTGAAATTGAAACATCTATTGTCCCCGGCAAAGGGTCTGTGATGCTCACTGGTCAACTTGGTGAAGTAATGCAAGAATCAGCACAAGCTGCTTTAAGCTATATTCGCTCCCGAGCAAAACAACTTGGCATCAAGCCTTCCTTTAATACAACAAACGATATTCATATTCACCTTCCAGAAGGTGCTACCCCTAAAGATGGGCCATCTGCAGGGATAACGATTTGTACTGCTCTTGTCTCTGCACTTACCAAGAACCCAACACGCCCTGAAGTGGCTATGACGGGAGAAATTACCTTACGTGGCAGAGTTCTTGCAGTGGGTGGACTTAAGGAAAAATTACTTGCTGCAAAACAGCACGGTTTTAAGACGGTTATTGTACCACAAGAAAATAGAGATGATATTGATGAGCTTTCTGAAGAAGTAAAACGTGATTTACGCATCCTTTATGCATCACATATGGATGAGGTACTCAAGGAAGCTCTTGTACAAGATCCATTTCTAAAACCAGAAAAGAACCAAAAAACTGCAAAAGCAAAAGGACGAGGCAAAAAAAAGACCTCGTCCAAAGCTGATGTCTAAAACTGTATGATACTTATTGGAAGTACGTTGGTTGCCGTTTCTCTGGGCCCCATTCATAAGGACCTGGTGTCGCAGCTTTGTTTCTTAAATAGTCAGCAACTCGTTTTGATTGGTCAAAATCTTTACCCCATTTAAGTACTGACCAACCTTTACTGTTTGCATTCACATCAGCATCTTGCTCTTCTACCAAATACCTGTAGCACGCGCATATCACCACTCAATGCTGCGTACATGAGCGGGGTTTCAAGGAGTGGATTTGTAAAATGCACGTCTGCCCCTTTATCTACCAAATATTTTACTATTTCATATGAACCGGTACGCGCTGCATACATAAGAAGGGAAAGACCTGTTCCTAGATCAACATAATTAGGATCCAAGCCTTGATATTCAATTGCCGATCTGACGAAATTAAATACCTCATCTTCAGTAAGACCTTGTTTTTTAAAAGCCAAATCATCAAGCTTGCGATAGACATTGCGAGCAACATCATCTTGAGTTGACCACACATAGCGAACAGCGCTTAATGCGATAATAAGTATAATAATTGCTATAACTATACGAAATATATTCATAATAAACCCCGATATTATATACCCCTCTATAGATAGTATACTGCATTGGCAAAGGATTTTTCAATGATTTCTATCCCCGTTCGTCCCCAGACGAAGCTTATCAAGGCCTTCAGGCTTGGCAAGCTTCGTCGGGCAAGGCCGACCAAACGCTATTATGATCACTCATCCTGACCTTATCGAATGACGTTGAAATGATAAACTTGTCCAGCTCAAGACCCTTCGATACGCAAATCACTCAGGGAGAGCGGTGAAGAGAAAGTATCTTATTGAGCATTCGCCTTGATAATATCAATAAGAGCCGTTACTGTTTGTTCTTTAGTAAGATTGGTATTATCAAATACCGTGGCCCCAGAGGGCACCCTAAGAGGGGCAATAGTTCGTGTACTATCACGCTCATCACGCTCTTGCACTTGGGCAATAGATTCGTCAAACGAATAGCAATTGCCTTGCGCTGCTTGCTGTTGTTGCCAGCGACGCGCTCGTTCTTCAAGGGATGCTGTTAAAAATATCTTAATTTCTGCATCAGGAAATATGATAGTGCCGGTATCTCTGCCTTCTGCAATAACGTTATAACTTTTAGTATAATGCCGTTGATACGCAAGCAAGGCGTTTCTAACCATTTGATTACCAGAGACAATAGAAGATGCCTGATCATTTTCCTTACTTTTCAAAAAGGGAGTAATAATTACATCATCATACATAACACCTGCTTTATCATGATATGTATAATATTTAAATCGAGAAGGATCCAAAATCTCATGAATATCTGACTCTTTAGGATGCGCAAGCTCAGGTAACGTATACCCATATTTGCTCAGCAACAAATAACTGATGCCCCGATACAAAAACCCCGTGTTCAGATAATAATAGTGTAATGTGCGTGCAAGTTGCACTGCGACCGTTGATTTTCCGCTTGCAGTTGGACCATCTATAGTTATAACCATATTTTTATTCTCAATCATCCACCTTCTCCCTCGACACTAATCGCTTTGCGATTCACTCGGGATGAGAGCGGTGGGTTACAATTTTACATCCACACCAATCATTTCCACCGACACACGCCCATTCCAATGATTCTCAGATACTTTTACAGCAACATCAAACGATGTATTGCTCATTTGAAGAAGTGGTTCAAACAGCTCTGGTCTATTAAAAAAGACGAGTGGCTTAATCACACCGCCGGCAAATACCTGACATTTGACATGTTGATCCTTCATGAGAGTGGGTTGGGCAACTTGTGTTACTTCACGCACATAAAAGGTGGGTTCCACATTACTATTACCAAACGGCTCCAAATGACGCATGTCTGCCACTAGTTTACCATTCAGCTCAGATAATTTAACTTCTGCATCAAGTTCTAATTTTTGAACCAAATCTTCTGGTTTTAATTTTTCAAGAATAAGCTTCTCGAGCCGTCGCTTTAATTCTGGTAAATTTTCCATAGAAAGTGCAAGTCCAGCAGCCATAGCATGACCACCAAAACTCTTAAGCAACTCTTTGTTATCGTGAAGCGCATCAAACATATTAAAGCCGGGTATTGAGCGGCATGAACCTTTGACCAAACCATCTTTTGTTGCATGGAATAATATGGTAGGTCTGCCGTATTTACCTACCACGCGTGATGCCACCAAACCTATCACCCCAGGAGGCCATGAATGACTTGCTGCAATAATAATATTTTCAGTTTCAAGATTTATTTTACCCTTTTCTACTTGCTGCATTACTTCTTGATAAATGCCGCGTTCAATTTCTTTACGTGCTTGGTTAAGTTCAAAAAGTACTTTGCCCACTTGATTGACATTCCCTTGATCAGAACCAATTAAAAAACGCACGCCATCGCGTGCATCTTCAAGCCGACCAAGCGCATTCAATTGTGGGGCAATAGAAAAACCAATATCAGAAGCATTCAACAAAGATTTGGTTACATTTCCATTTTGTTTGAGCACTTTAAATGCATAACTTTCCACTTTATTAATATACTGCAACCCATAGCGCACCCAATATCGATTTTCACCAGTAAGTGGCACAACGTCGGCAATAGTCCCCAACATCAACAGCTCATACACTTTTGCAGGAAGTGGTTTTCCTATTTTTTCATAGAGCAATGCAAGAATTTTAAACGTAACACCAACACCAGCCAAATGTTTATACGGATATGCACAATCGTTTTGATGGGGATTAATAATGGCAAATGCATCAGGCACATGATCATGCGGACGATGGTGATCAGTAATAACTAAATCTATATTTAATTTTTTTGCCAGTGTGGCAGCATCAAAGGCAGTAATACCATTATCAACCGTGATAACTAACTTATACCCATTTTGTGCTGCACGTTTGATCACTTTCTCAGAAAGGCCGTACCCATCCTGTACCCGATGAGGCAAAAAGAAATTAATCTGTGCACCAAGTGGCATTAAACAAAGAAGCATTAATGATGACGATGTAATACCATCAACATCATAATCACCACAAATAAGAATTTTTTCCTTATGCTCAATCGCTTGGAGTATCCGTTCTACTGCTCGTTGGGCATCCTTCATAAGACCTGGATGTGGCACGTCTCGCTCCAGTGAGCTAAATAAATATGCATCGATCTCTTCTTCAGAAATATAGCCACGCGATACAAGCACTTGAGCTACCGGAACTGCCAAGTTATATTTAAGAGCAATGCCATGCACTGTTCTTTCATCGCCTAAGGGCAATTGCCAAACATATTTTAACCCTTGGCAAAGCTGTTCTTGTGCCATGACTATTCTTTTTTCTTAAGCGTCGGAAATAAAATAACATCTTTAATGGAAGTAGTATTAGTCACGAGCATGGTCAAGCGATCAATACCAATGCCCACACCAACCGTTGGTGGCAATGCATATTCTAAAGCAAGCACATAATCAGCATCATATTGATGCGCTTCTTCATCACCTGCTGCATGTGCTTCAACTTGTTGCTTAAAGCGATCTGCTTGATCAAATGGATCATTGAGCTCATTAAAACCATTGCTAATTTCCATACCAGCAATAAATAATTCAAATCGGGCAGCAATAGCTGGATTTTCTGAATCACGTTTTGAAAGCGGTGATACTTCAATAGGAAAATCAATAATAAATGTTGGTTGAATCAATTTACTTTCAACCAGTTCTTCAAATAATGCATATATTTTTTCACTGAGCGTTGCTTTGGAATGCGCAACCGGCATATCATGTTTTTTAATGGTTGCATCAATAGCTTTTGCAGAGATATCTTCTACTCTAAGCCCAGAATATTTAATCACCGCATCAGTCACACTAATACGCTCAAATGGTTTTTCAAAATCAATAACATGATGACCAAACGGTACTTGTAATTTGCCAGAACCTTCATGCACAACGGTACGCAGCAACTCTTCTACAAAACCCATAATAAAATGATAATCATGATGCGCCATATAAAACTCAAGCATGGTAAATTCAGGATTATGCCGCGTTGAAATTCCTTCATTTCGGAAGTTTCGATTAATCTCATATACGCGTTCAAATCCACCTACCACTAATCGTTTTAAATACAGCTCAGGAGCAATGCGCAAATAAAAATCACTTGCCAAGGCATTATGATGCGTAATAAATGGACGAGCTGCAGCACCACCTGCAATCGGATGAAGCATTGGAGTTTCAACTTCAAGAAAACCATGATCGTTCAAAAACGTTCTTATGCCACGTATAATGCGCGACCGTTCTATAAATTTTGCACGGCTTTCTTCATTACTGATTAAATCAAGATAGCGCTGACGATATTTTGTTTCAGTATCGGTCAACCCATGAAACTTTTCAGGAAATGGATGCAAAGATTTAGAAAGCAGCGTGAATGCAGTCACTTTGAGGGTAATCTCACCCATTTTAGTGCGGAACGATGTTCCTTTGCACCAAATAATATCACCAAGATCAATAAAATGCTCAAACAAATTATACTCTTTTTCACCAAGCACATCTTGGCGCACATATAATTGCAATTTACCCGTAGGATCTTGAATGGTCGCAAAACACGTTTTGCCATGTTCACGTTTTGCAATTACTCTGCCTGCAATCGTGTATTCACGTGATTCTTCATGTTCTGGAAATTCTTGAATCACTTGTGTGCATGTTGCATTAACGCCTTTTGCAGCAGGCCATGGCTCTATGCCCATCTCACGTAATTTTGCCACTTTTGCAACACGCATTTCATGTTCTTGGCTTACCGTATCGTGTGGTTTATGCACCACAACTTTGTGCACCGCCTCAAATGCTGTAGCACATGGACTCACTTCTTTACGAGGCTGTAACGCAAGATAGTTGCCATCTTTTTTAAGTTGTACCGTGCGATGTTGCGCATCAAAAATATCTACGGTCACCGTACCGCCACAATATTTTTCAATCAAACAAGCAAGTTCATGCACCGCAGATTCAAGTAATTCTCTAGTAACTGGAGGCAATGCTTCCAGCACCAAAATAGCATGCTTTGTTTGTTCAGTTAATTTAGTTCGCTCAGCTTCTTTCCAATTCCAACGTCTGCAAATTGCCCCCTGTGCATCGGTGTATATTACTTCACCTGCTTCTGGAGCACGAGCTTCTTGTTGACCAAGCAATACAACCGGTGGCTCTGATGGCCCTGCAATAGTTAATCTAATATCACCTTTAATGGTATCTAAATCTTCACCACCTGCAGGCAATAGATATTTGAGTGATACCGTATTATACACATCAACGAGTGGATTAATAGGAGCAAGTTCTTGCCCTTTAAGAGCATGCTGAGCCAAATTTTCAACTGAAGAAAGGTGTTTTTTAGGAGTTGCCCCAAAGGCCTTATATGCCCCGCGCCATGCAGCAATATGCGGGTGCTGGCCAAGTTCTGCAGCCTTTACCATCTTAATAAGGTCGTCTTGTGCCTTTTTGAGTAACTGTTTAATTTCGTCTTGATGAAGTTTATTGTTAATACCATGTGCTACAACAACGCCAACCATGATACCGGGAAATTGCTCAAAAATACGATCATCAATAGAAAAATGCATGGGCATACCAACCTTATCTGAAAAGTATGTATAAATCAATAGGTTTAGTATACCTCAAAAGACGTTAGCCTGAAAGCAATAATTAGATTTTCTCATAAACAAGAAGATCGAAAACTATCTTGCTGTCTTGCCAATCCCCCTTGCAGCGCACCTAGTTAGCGCTGAAGAATGACTACTCCCCTTTTTATTGTCTAAACATATTTAATTATGGCCATCTTTCTCCTTAAACGCTTTAATCTCACGCGCAATCTCATACAACCGCTCAGTCATGGCTTGAATCTTTTCTGGCTTACCCAAGAGATAAAAACGCATCGACACGTTCGCAGAATTGCACATCTCAGGATGCAACAGAACTCGCACTTGTTGATTGTACAATTCTGTTGACTGGCGAGTTTCTGGATTTTCAAAAGCTATAATTTCACTCGGGTTGGAATAAGCGCGTATACCTAAAGCATATGAAACGTAACACCAACGCTTTGCATATTCTTCAGGTATAAACAAATGCACCAGTCCGCTATGTGCAATTAATTCCATATGATTTAATTCATCACGATATTTTTGGTAAAGATGCTCAGCACCATATTCCTTGAATATAGCTTCACAAAGGTTAAATCGAGGAAATCCTTTTAGATTGCTATCAAGCACAGCATAGAGTGAAGTTATGTGCCCCGGATTTCGTATCAAATCAAGAGCTGTTCCCACATATGCAGACGCAGCCCCTCCTATCAAAGGCATTGCTAACACCAAGGCTTGATAACCCCAAGAGCATGGCAAGGTTACAAACTCAGCACTTGATTGCTTATATCCATCACGTCCCCACCAATTCTGACCAAAGAAGCCAAAGTTAGTTGCGAGTATATGCTTTTGTGCAGGCCCCTTATCAAACATTACATATTCGCCAATTTTTACGGTGGCTCCAGAATGGGCTCGTTGATAAATGGGTTTGATTGGGGCTTGGCCAATGTTATCGTTATAGTACTGATGCACATCAGCATATTCAGCGAGCTCTTGCGCTTCCTGTTGACTGCGCAGTCTTACAAAATTTTGGTGCGGTGTATCCCGTTGCAGTACTTCATCAAACACTGTTCGCAAAAGAATACTTGCACCTTGGTTTGTACCATGAACAAGAGTGATGTTTCCTTGCTCTCTTTGGGTTTGCTCATCATGCGAAAGTTGAGTCACTAATCCAACAAGCTTATTTCTCATTGTTGGCAAAAATACCCAAAAATGTGAAAAAAGGACCCCATCAACCTGCCGTGTGTAACATGAACTTAAACCACTTTTTGCCAACGTAACAGGACCATGTGTAAGATACGTATCACTCTCTAGTTGCAGCTTGGTTATCGAATGAGTAAGCCTATTAACATCTTGTGTGTTGTGTGGTCGATCAGCAAGGACCTTTAGTAGTGATGGTGTGCTGACATCAACAAACTTAAGTTTTTTGCCTTGCACTTCATCATACGCTGTACCAGCAGCATATAAAGTTGCGGCCAGAGCTCCCAAATTAATATTGCGCCTGAGATTTTGCCTCATGCACCATAACGAACTTGTTTGTGTGAACATTGCCAATAAAAGCAATGCCGCACAAAGGCTTTTTGTATTCATACAAAATCCTAAAAATTAATGGAAAAAAATTACAATTAAAAAAATGATCGGGTCGAATGTCTATGGTAGACACCAGATTCCCATTATAGAGAGTATCCGCACTGCATGCCATGATGCTGAATGCACCTGTACGCCAGAGCAGATCCTTATTTGATACCTTGACTAATCATGGACCGTATATTTGTAATACAGAACGTCATAGTAAAAACCCTTTGAGAGTATAAGTTGAAAAACACATCTATTTTTAATATATACTGTTTGAAATTAGATTGCAAGTGAGACGAAAAATTTTACTCATGAATTCAATTATATACCTAAAAGACAGGTTCAAAGCAGAGTTAAGCTGCACAGTAATTACTGGAGACACTCGGGCTAATGCCCATTGTGCGAACATATGCTATTGACAAGAAGAAATTTTTGTTCTACAGTAAAACTATAGATATTTATATCAAAAAGGTCTTATATGTGTATTAACCAATCATTATTTTTCACAGAAAATAATGCCCTTCCTTTCCTGAAACAAATCAAAAATAAGCGCTGCTGCGCTTAGACATGTATTATTTAATAATTCTCGATTATTAATTCGCACCAACCCAATTTTAGTATTTTTTATCGTTTGAGTAACAGGCTGCCTGAATTGGCGTTATGTTATAAATTATTAGTTATGAGGATCTTCAATGACTCATCAATCTCGCACGATAGGCTTTTGGCCTGTTTTTGCACTTGTTACCGGAAGCCAAATTGGTTCTGGCGTATTTATGCTGCCAGCAACGCTTGCACCGTTTGGTATGTACAGCATCGCTGGCTGGATAATTTCTGGTATAAGTGCTATTGCGCTTGCATTAGTATTTGCACAACTGTGTGCGTGGTTTCCTAAAACAGGCGGCCCGCATGTATATGTGAAAGAAGCATTTGGTCCATCAGCAGCTTTCTTCACTGGTTGGACCTACTGGATTATTTCTTGGGTAAGTACCACCGTGGTTGTTATCGCAAGTGTTGGTTACCTTTTGCCATTAATTGGAAGGGACAATACGGCACTGACGTTGCTGCTTGAACTCGCAATTCTTCTTGGAGTTACCGCACTTAATTTTCGTGGGGTTACAGCAGCAGGACGCGCTGAATTCTTTTTAACCTTACTGAAAATAATCCCTTTACTTGTTGTGCCATTGTGTGCGCTCTATTACTTCAATAGTAGCAATTTTGTTTTGGATGCAACAATAAGTCAGCTCACCCTCTCTCAAATATTGAGCAGAGTTGCTTTGCTTACCTTCTGGGGATTTATTGGCGTGGAAACTGCTACCACAGCAGCCGAATCGGTTGAGAATCCATCAAAAACGATCCCGCGTGCGGTTGTTGCAGGAACTGCTTGTGTTGCATTGCTCTACTTGATTAATAGTGTTGGCATTATGGGTATTATTCCGGGAAATGAGCTTGTGCAATCAAATGCGCCCTATGCCGATGCAGCACAAGCGATTTTTGGTGGTAATTGGTATCTCTTAATATCAATTGCTGCATCAATCATTTGTATTGGAACGTTAAATGCGTGGATGCTCACCAGCGGTCAAATTGCTCTTGGTCTTGCGCAAGATAAACTTCTACCAAGTTTTTTTGGTCGCAAGAACAAATATGATGCTCCTTTTTGGGGGCTTTTTGTAAGCTGCATGGGAGTAATTCCCCTCTTGATATTAACTGCCAACAAAAGCCTTGCAGCACAAGTTTTGACTATTATCGACTTTTCGGTAACTGCGTTTCTATTTGTGTATGGTATCTGTTGTATTGCATTTTTTAAACTATTACTCCAAAAAACAAAAACAATTAGTGATAGGCTATTTCCAATCATATATGGTTGTATTGCCTTATCTTTTTGTTGTTGGGTTCTTTATGAGACCTCGCTCTCGACCATTTTGGTTGCAAGTTTATTTACCCTGAGTGGCATACCTTTTTATCTTTATTATCGTGCAAGAAGGAATTAAAAGATAAGAATACAAAAGCGCGTATGGAGCACTACTTTCTTGATAGTGCTCCATCACAGAATCAATAGAAACTTTTAAAGAAAATGTACCTAGCAAGCTTACTCAGATATACTTATTATTATGATAAAGAATGCACCCCGACCACAAATCACTCCTGATCTTTCAGAAAAAGAATTTAAGAATTATTATTGGCTCAAAGCTGAGCTTCTGCAATTTTGTAGAGAAGTAGGCTTAAGTACTGTTGGGAACAAGCAGGAAGTGGGGGATAGAATTGCACAGTTCCTGCGCACCGGTATCAAGCAAGAGCCAAGAGGACGAGCAAGCAAAAAGACTCAACTGTATCCTTCAGAGCTCTCACTCAGCACTATAGTCACTGAATCATTTACCTGCACGCGTGAGGTACGAGATTTTTTTGAAGCTCAAGTTGGGCCCCAATTTAAGTTCTCAGTACTTTTACAACGGTATATTAAGCACCACCCTGGCATTACGTTTAGAGATATTATTACTAAATATCATCTGCTTGAACAAAGTAAAAAGTCAGGTGAACTAAAAACAGAAATTGAATCTCAATTTGAGTATAATCAGTTCACCCGTGATTACTTTGGAAATCCTAAAAATACAGGCAAATCACACAGTGATTGCATAGCAGCATGGAAAACGCACAAAAGTAAGCCAAAAAATAATTAACCAACTACTCTTTGATACCGTTCTTCAACATACTCCCAATTGACTACGTGCCACCAAGCAGTAATATAATCAGGGCGTCGGTTTTGGTATTTCAAGTAATATGCATGCTCCCATACGTCAAGCCCTAGAAGAGGCTCCATTCCCTCTGCAAGTGGCGTATCTTGATTTGCCGTGGAAGTTACCACAAGTTCACCTTGATAATTTATTGAAAGCCAAGCCCATCCACTGCCAAAGCGAGTTTTTGCCGCAGCATTAAATTTCTCTTGAAAAGCTTCAAGTGATCCAAATGTCTTTTTGATAGCATCAACTACTTTGCCATTGGGTTTGCCGCCTTTTGGGCTCATCATTAACCAAAAGATGTCATGATTGAACGTCCCACCACCGTTATTACGTACGGTTGTACGCACATCTTCTGGCACAATATATAAATTCTTAAGCATATCCACTAGAGGCGTATGTCGCAAATCAGGATATTTTTCCAGAACTGCATTCAAATTAGTAATATATGCTTGATGATGCTTATCATGATGAATTTCCATTGTTTGTGCATCAATATAGGGTTCAAGTGCTCCAAAACCATATGGTAGTGGTGGTAATATGTACGCCATGTTAATTTTTCCTTTCTATATTTGATACTATTTTTCCCGCCCTTATATTTCGATACATTTTTTCTAACGAAAAAACATCCCAGCCTTCTTTATTAAAACCCCTCGCCCTGAGTGATTTGCGCAGCAAATTGTATCGAAGGATTTTGCTGAGTGGGTTTTTTATTCACCAATATAATATACTATATCATCACTATGAGCCATTTGTAGTTGCTCACGTGCTTTCTTCTCCTTATAAAAATCATTTGTTTGCCATAATGCTATCTGCATTTCAAGTTGCTTGACGTTATCACGTATACCATTGACCTGATCCAGAAATTGTTTATTTTCTTGTTTCATACCATTGAGTGTTTGTATGCCATGCTCGCCAAAGATATAAAAGAAAGCACAAACCACCATTTCAATAACAAAGAAAATACGCAAAAAGGCACGTTTCATTTTTTTCATTAGTCTTACCTTCCTTGATTGCCAACATATTCCCCCTCTCTTTGGTAATACCATACTTGACCAGCACGCGTCAAGCAAACAGGTATGTATCTTCTCTTGACCTGCATATACGCCATTGAGTAGAATAAGGCCGGAACATGATATATAAGAAAAAAGGAATCCCATGCGCAAACTACTACTAGTACTCTTGATTCTCGCACAAATGGCCTCACCTGTCCTTGCAGCGACATATCCAGAAAAATATGACCAAGGCATATTTACATTTTCAAAAACATTTGCAGAAGCAATTCATTTTATGAAAACGAAATACTATCAAGAAATTGATCCTGAAAAGGCAATGATAGAAGCTATCAATGCATTTGTAAGCCAAGACCCTCACTCAAGCTTACTCGATCCAGAGGCATATAAAGAAATACTCAAAGCAACAAAGGGTGAATTTTACGGCATTGGAGTAATCATTGATAGCCTTAAAGAACCAAAAGCAGAATATTTAACTATCATTGATACCATTCCCGGTGGTCCTGCAGACCAAGCAGGCATGCTGCCCGATGATAAAATCGTGCAAATAAATGATGAATCACTCAAAGGAATGTCGGTAGATGAAGCTGTAGCCAAGATTAAAGGTGAACGCAATACCCAAGTCAACGTTAAAATCTTAAGGAAAGGTGAGCCAAAGATGATGCCGCTCACCATCACACGCGATGTAGTCAAGGAACATAATGCAACTTGCTTTTTCTTTAAAGAGCATAATGTGCTGTATCTTGCTTTGAGCATGTTTACGCGAAATGCCATTAAACAGCTTGAACAACTTCTTAAAAAGAGCCAACAAATAAAAGCGCGTGGTATCATTCTAGATTTGCGCAGCAACTCTGGAGGACTACTTGATTCTGCCGTTGATATAGCAAGTCTTTTCTTGCCACCAAACAGCATTGTGGTGACTACCAAAGATCGAAGCGGAAAAGTATTACAATCATATGAAACCTCGGGCACACCGATTGCTAATGCCAAAATTCCTATATTCGTACTTGTTAATAATTATACTGCCTCTGCTGCTGAAATTTTGGCAGGAGCCTTACGCTCACATGCTTCTGCCAACTTGCCCGTCTTTATTGTAGGCACTAAAACATTTGGTAAAGGCTCAGTGCAAGAAGTGATTCCGCTTAGCAATGATAGTGCTCTTAAAATCACTACCGCTCTTTACTATTTACCTAATGACACTACGGTACAAGGCAAAGGAATTATACCTGATTTTGAAGTTGAACCAAAAATGCCTCCAACAGAAGAACTGAAATGGTTCAAGCAGTTCTTTGGTCATGAAAGCTCACTCAAGAATAGCATTAAACCAAAAGGGAAAGATGGCCAGAAAGAAGAAGACTCTGAGAAAAAAGAGGAGCCAGATTCTGATAAACCTAAAACATGGCAAGAACGTAAAAAAGAACGCCTGAGCCAAGATTTTCAATTACTTTCAACCTTACGGCTTAATGAAATGCTAGATTTAAGCTATAAGGCATATCCTAAGGAAGTAAACACCCATGATAAAGCAGTAGAGTTTCTTAAGAAACGATTCAATCCAAGCGATAAGCTTGAAATGGAAGAAATCACTATCTAAATACCATTATACCATCAAGCTACTCTTGACAATAATTTGTTAAGGAGTAGCTTGATGGTATTAATAAAAAGCCTTAAATTACAGGCCTATTGGAGTTTTATGACAAAAAAATCACGATGTCGGATCAAAACCTCATTGGTTTCGAGTGCTTGTTTTTTATTTATTTTTGCATTAACTTGCCATGATGGAACTGAAGGAAAGCGTTCCAAGTCAGAGAAAGCTGCTACCGAGTCTCTGCAGCCGGCTCAAGTTTAATATTAAGCATTTCCTTGCATTGCCCATACCGATCCAAAAGATCGCGCTGATTTTTGCCGCCTATGTTTATAATTGCATACCTATAACTTTGGACATCTTGCGCTTGCTCATGCAAATAGGCGCCTTCCACCGCATAGAGTTCTATACGCGCATCAGGAAACTGCTGTTGGATTTTGGCAAGCTCGCAGCGCGAAGGCACTTCTAATACCTTCATGTTTCCAAATGTACGCAGCACACAACTTGCAGCACAAGCAAATTCACCCTGCCCCTTTCTAAACACTGGTTCTTTGCCTGCCGCAATATCGAGCATAATTTGATACCCATTGGTTCCATCAACTTTTTCATACAAGTCTGCAAATTGATGTGCCATACGAGGGTTTACTTCAATAATTGATATTAAGTCTTTTTCTTGATCATACATAAATTCAATATTAAACATCGTATTATCAAGACCAATCCCGTTAATCAATCTATAAGTAATATCTTCCATCCGACAAGTCACTTTAGGTGACAAAGATGAAGGATACATAAATCTCTCAAAGCTAATAGTCCCTGGATACATAATAGAATCAGTGATCCCCACGATAGTACATTTGCCCTCAAAGACGTACCCTTCTAAGGTGACTTGCACGCCGGAAAGCAATGACTCTGCAATCATATGATACCCATCAAAATCTCTTGGAGAGTAGGTATTCAATAAATAATTAAATGGTTCCAAAAACATTGGCGGCATGTGCATGGTATCCAAAATATCAGTCAAATGGTCATGCGAATGCACTTGATGCGCGCACATAGAAAGATATGATTTGACAGGTTTAATAAAAAAGGGGCATGCAAGTTTTACACGATCTTTACCCTTGCCATCAAAACCAAAAATCTCAAACTCTGGAACTGCATCTGGCGCAAACTTTTGTTGTAATTGCCGTGAATAATATTTATGATGAATGGTTAGAACAAGCTCAGGATCAGGCCCAATAAGCCCTGCTTGTTTTGCAATTAACACACTCAGTGGATTGCCAGGATAATCATTTGAATAGCCTACGCCCCTAATTCCTCTTCTTTTGCATAATGCAACACGCGAATCTATGCCATTACCCAAAAGATCGGCTATGGCATTGCTATCTTGAGCACGTGCAATTTCATATTCCAACACCCCACGCGTACATGTATCAAAAATAATGTTGTAGGGTATTATTGATTCAAGAAGCTTCAATTCACGCAAGTCACGCATAGATGGATACGGAATAAAAATATTTTTTTTCACAATAATCCTTGAAATTAGTAGTTCTATCTCAAGGATACTTTATAGTATGTGATCGGTGCAATAATTTAGATGCAATTGCCTTTTATTTGTTTATGATTATTTACTTTGCAGAAAATTTTATCATATAATTTTAATAAGATATGGTTATAGGTCACTTATATTAAAGCCCTGTTAAAAAATAAAATCACTTTCAAGGCAAAACAATATGTCTAAAAATTTTAAAGTCGGTGACCTTGTGGAATGGAATTCAGAAGCAGGACGAGTACAGGGAAAAATCCAAAAAAAAATCACTTCAGAGATTATGTTTAAAGGATATAAAGTACATGCGTCAAAAGAAGAACCTCAATATCTAATACACAGCACTACAACAGATCATCTGGCCATGCATAAAGGATCCGCTCTTACAAAGGTTAAAAAAGAATGACTTCTCTTAAGAGATATACCAGGATTAAATATCAAATATCTCATAATATTAAGATTTTATTTGTGGGAACAAATCCTTCTTTAGGTAGTTACCAGCGCCACGTGCCCTTCTCAAGCAATAAATCATTTTGGTATTTACTTCATGATGCAGGGCTTATACCCGAGAGCCTCTCAACGTTACAAGATGATACGAGTTTAAAGGAAATGTTCCTTACAAAATTTAGTAAACTTTATAAATTAGGTTTAATCAATCTTATATATCGCCCGACAAGAACAATTTCAGAACTGAAACGAGCTGAAGCAATTCCTGGTAGCAAACGCGTTATGATGCTCATAAAAAAGTATCATCCACCAATAGTATGCTTTATTGGCAAAGGTACCTATCAATTATTTACACAAACGGCGCATGATGCATATGGATGGCAGCAACCAATCGGCACATCAAAGATATTTGTAATGCATTCTCCAATTCATGGACTCGCTAGCGTCAGGATTAGTGAGCTTAAAAAAGTGGCTAAAATGAGTGGGATATAGTTTTTTGAGAGTGTAAGTGCTTATTCTACCGTTACAGATTTTGCCAAGTTACGTGGCTTATCAATAGGGCAGCCAAGCTCCTTTGCAATCTGATACACAAAGAATTGCATAACGCTTGTCATCACGAGTGGTCCGAGGAGCGGATGCACACGCGGAAGCACTATCACGGCATCTGCAAGTCCAATAAGCTCATCTTGTCCTTCAAAGGCAAATGCTACAATGTGACCCTTACGAGCTTTTACTTCTTGTGCATTAGAAAGAAGCTTTTGATAAATTAATTGATCCACCGATGAGAAAATAAAGACAGGAGTTTCTTCATCAACAAGTGCTATAGGACCATGCTTTAATTCACCAGCAGGATAACATTGTGAAAAGAGATACGAAATTTCTTTTAATTTTAATGAGGCTTCAAGCGCAAACGGATAACTAATATGCCGCCCCAAAAATATAAACCGTTTATACTCTGCGTAGCGCGGCGCATATTCAGAAATAATAATGTGCTTATACTGCTCAATGCTATTTTCCATAAGCTCGCTACACAGCATAAGCTGCTCAAGCGCAGTGGTCATAACATCTTGCGTAATTAATTTTTTTTCGAGCGCTATGCGATAGCTTAACCAAAATAATGCAGCAAGCTGTGTTGAGAATGCTTTTGTGGAAGCAACCGCAATTTCTTGCCCGGCTTTAGTAAAAAATGCACCATCAGCTTCACGCACCATAGAACTAGTTGGCACATTTGTGAGCACTGCAGTAGGCAAATGAAATTCTTGAATTTTACGGATCACTTGAAGGGTATCAGCCGTTTCTCCTGACTGGGAAATGGCAAGATACAATGACTTTTCTTTGGCAAACAAAGGCATATAACAAAATTCAGAGGAAAGTACCACGCTCACCGGGATCTCGCACACCGACTCAAAAAAGAATTGTGCAATTCGCCCTGCATGCCACGAAGTACCACTGCCAATAAGTTGGAGTGAGTCAAGCTCACGTACATACTCGGCATCAAGGCCTAACTGAGCCCACATAGTATCTGTTCGAGATTCAAGGTCAGCAATAGTATCACGAATGGCTCGTTTTTGTTCATATATCTCTTTGAGCATATAATGCTCATACCCAGACTTTGATCCGGTCTCTGGCATGGCTTCAACTTCTACCACGGGAATATACAAGGGATTGCCCTGGAAATCATACACCTCAAAACTATCCTTACGGATAATGGCGCATGATTTTTCTGGCAGATATGCAACAAAATGGGTGTATTCCTCAAACGCAAACACATCAGAAGCTACATACGTTTGGCCATTACCCATACCAATACACAGCGGTGAACCCTTGCGTACGGCCACCATGATGTCAGGATGCTGCTGAGCAATAGCCACAAAAGCGTATGCGCCATCAAGTTGCAACGCGACTTGACTAATTGCTTGGACTACATCAGTGTGTTCATTCAGTGCAGATTCATATAAATGAGCGATCAGCTCAGAATCAGTTTGGGATTTAATAGTATGTGTAGGTTGTAATTGCTGACGCAGCACATGATGGTTTTCAATGATACCATTATGCACCACACAAATAGAATTAGTGCAATCCACATGGGGATGTGCGTTTAGCTCGGTAGCTGCCCCATGGGTCGCCCAACGGGTATGGCCAATGCCAACAGAGCCATCTATAGGAGTTGCTGCTACCTTCTCGTATAAATTGGAAAGTGCGCCAGCAGCACGTACAAGCTGCAATGAGTTACTGGACTGGTCCAAACAGGCAAAACCTGCAGAATCATACCCACGGTATTCAAGACGTTCAAGCCCTTTAAGCACAATGGCACGAGACAACTTGTTACCAATGTAACCAACCACACTGCACATATGCTCTCTCCTTGGACAGCTCTACCAGTATATGTTTATCGTTTAACGAACTGGAATTTACGACGTGCACCACGTTGACCGTATTTTTTACGCTCTTTATTACGCGCATCAACAGTCAAAAAGCCATGTTGTCTAAGTGGTATCCGTAATGCTTCATCGAATGCAACAAGTGCACGAGCAATACCAAGTTTGGTAGCACCAGCTTGCGCATGCAAACCGCCGCCTTCAACATTGGCATATGCATCATAATGAGCAACATTAGGGATCATAAGTAACGGCTTAAGAGCCTCTAGACGAGTAAGATCAGTATCAAAATAGCTGCTATGGGTTTTACCATTAACAATTACCTTGCCACTTCCTTTACGCAGCCAAACACGTGCAACAGCTGACTTTCGTCGTCCTACACCATGAGAGAGAGGAACTGACGTTGGTTTTTTAGCCTTTGGTGCTTTACTGGCCGTAGCTGGAGCAGCTTTTATTGGAGCTTTGCGTTCGGTTGCCATATGAAAGTTTCTTCCTTACATTTTTTAAAATTTATGATTATATCAACGCATTTATTGTAAACTACTCCTGGCCTTTTGTCAAAACAAACGAGCCAGGAGCCTCGATTTACTGATGATCTTCAAATTTTTCCTGACAAACCAAGCATCGGGTAGCATCAGGATAGAGCATAAGCCGCTTTTCTGGTATTGGCCCGCTACAATCTGTACACTGACCATAGGTGCCTTCATCTATCATGGCAAGCGCCTTTCGGATCCTATTATATTCCTCTATTTCAGCATCTTGCAGAGAAATTTTCAGGTTTTCAAGGGAAAGCGACTGAACTTGATCGCCCACGTCTTGACCCATTTCAAGCCCGCCCTGATCTTCATACAGTTGCGCAAGTTGATCTTCAAGCTCAGCCTTACGCTCAAGTAGCTTTTTTCTTGCGGCATTCAATTGACCGGAGTCAAAAGATGCCTTTTTTACTTCATTCACGATTCACCTTTCTTTTAGTTTTAAAAAACTGCTTTAGCATGTTCTCTGCCTCTTTAGCTTTAACCCCCTCAATGATGGCAAATTCATTTTTTTTACTTACCACATCAAGAGTAGTTTGCTCAAGCCGATACCCATATAAAGGTGAAGTAGCACCAAATACCACTCCTGCCATTCTGGATAATTGTATCAAACTCATGCACATGGTACATGGCTCAAGTGTCACATATATTACACAATTTATCAAACGCCATGAACCAAGCTTTCTACAGGCCTTTTCGATGGCGATTATCTCTGCATGAGCGGTCTGGCGCTGCAATCGCTCCACTTTATTATACCCCCGCGCAATAATTACCCCATCGGGCTTTACCACTATTGCACCTACAGGAACTTCATCGTGCTCATAAGCTTTTTCAGCTTGCTTAAGGGCAAGAGTCATATAACGGGAATGGTCCTCTTGGGTAAATTTTATTTTCACTATAGGTATTCTTTATACTAGACCTAGAAAATTTTCGCTTTTTCTAGTATATTGTTTAATGATAATCATTCAAGATTGTATACGGTTAAAAATTAGTTTCGCTCATATCCCTCGATACATTCTACTTCGCTCACGCTACGTAGAACACTCAGGAAGAGCGGTTTGCAATACAGGCCACATTGGCCTAAAAACACGAGAACGAGCAATCAATGTCTCAGGAGACGCACATGGCGGATAAATCCTCCAATTCAACCTATGGCGCTAAAGCAATCCAAGTAATGGAGGGCTTAGAAGCTGTGCGCAAACGCCCAGCGATGTATATAGGTTCAACAGGACCGGGTGGTTTGCACCATTTAGTTTACGAAGTTGTAGACAACTCTGTGGATGAAGCCTTGGCAGGCTATTGTACCAAAATTCAAGTTATACTCCATCCTGACGGGTCCTGCTCAGTTGAAGATAATGGACGTGGTATTCCCACTGAAATCCATCCCAGTGAAGGCGTATCTTCTGCCCAAGTAGTTCTAACCAAACTTCACGCTGGTGGTAAATTTGATAAAGACTCATATAAATATTCTGGCGGACTCCACGGGGTAGGTATTTCCGTTGTAAACGCTTTATCTTCCCGACTTGACCTTGAAATTTATCGTGATGGCAACATCTATAAGCAAGCCTATGAACGTGGCAAACCACTAGGTCTTTTAGAAATTGTAGGTAAGACAACCAAACGCGGTACGCTTGTTCGCTTTATTCCTGATCCAGAAATTTTTAAAGAGACCGTTGAATTTAATTTTGAAACTCTTGCAACTCGATTGCGTGAACTTGCATTCTTGAACAAAGGTTTACGTATTAACCTTGAAGATGAAATAAATAACAAAAAACATGAGTTTTATTTTGAAGGTGGCATTGTTTCTTTTGTAAAACATATCAATGCAAAAAAAACACCCTTATTTTCTGATATTATCCATATTGAGCAAGCTGATGAGCACTATATGCTTGAAATCGCTATGCAGTATAATGATGGTTATACAGAACAACTGTTTTCATTTGTAAACAACATAAATACTGTTGAAGGCGGAACGCACGTATCTGGTTTTAAATCGGCTCTCACCAAAGTGTGTAATAAGCGTGCTCAAGAAATGAATATCATCAAATCTGGTGAAAGTCTCTCGAGCGATGACGTACGCGAAGGTTTGGTTGCAGTTATTAGCATTAAAGTTCCCGAACCCCAATTTGAAGGTCAAACCAAAACAAAACTAGGCAATAGTGAAGTTAAAGGGGTTGTTGACTCGTGGACTTTTGCAAAGCTGACCTCTTACTTTGAAGAAAATCCCAACATTGCAAAAATTGTTTTACAAAAAGCTCTTCTTGCACAACGTGCACGTGAAGCTGCCAAAAAAGCCCGTGACTTAACGCGCAGAAAAACAGCACTTGATGTCTCTGTGCTGCCCGGCAAACTGGCCGACTGCACGGAAGAAAATCCACAACTTACCGAACTATTTATCGTTGAGGGTGATTCTGCGGGCGGTTCTGCAAAACAGGCTCGTGACCGCATGAACCAAGCAATCCTGCCACTCCGTGGTAAAATCTTGAACGTTGAAAAAGCACGTCTTGATAAGATGCTCTCTAATACTGAAATCCAAGCACTTATTTCCGCGATTGGAAGTGGCGTAGGTGATGATTTTGATGCAACAAAGGCACGCTATCATAAAATCATTCTCATGACGGATGCGGACGTTGATGGTGCACATATTCGTACCTTGCTACTCACCTTCTTCTACCGCTACATGAAGCCACTTATTGAATCTGGTTATTTGTATATTGCACAACCGCCACTTTATAAAGTAAAAATTGGTAGATCAGAGCAATATATCAAGGACAATAAATCTTTCAAAGACTTCTTATTCAATTGGGCGCGTGAAAATACCACTCTTACTGTTAAGAATAAAGAAATTTCAGCCGATGCTTGGCATACCATACTCACTGATGTGGATATCTATGACCAACGCATTAATGAGACTACTATCCAAATTAAAGTAGCTCCTGAGCAAATTCATGAGCTGGTTGCATTTCGTTACCAAATTCCTCGTGAACCAGAAGAGACAAAAGAGCAACTTCTTGAAAAGCTCCAAAACTATTTTACCCACTATACGGTAAGGCTAGAAGAAACCAAAGTTAAAGACATTGGAGCCGTGGATCAAGAAGGTACAACCACGTATGATGAACAATTTATAGAATTTAAGTTGGGCAATAAACGATGGAGAGCCCCACTTGTATTCTTACACTCGGTTGGTATGAATACCTTGCTCTCACTCTATGAACCACTTAAGGATATTGATCTTGAAGCGTGGACTTTGAATATGACAGGTAAAGATAGGAATATTACAGATGTTGGTATTATGCATCTGGTTTCTGCAGTATCCGATATTTCAAAACCATACATGAACGTACAACGCTATAAAGGTCTTGGTGAAATGAACCCTGATCAATTATGGGAAACTGCCATGGATCCAGTACGGCGCAACATGCTCAAAGTAAATGCTCCCGATGAAGTGGAGGCCGATACTTGGTTTACTACTCTTATGGGTGATGACGTTCTTGGCCGTAAATTGTTTATTGAAGACAATGGCCAGTTTGTTAAAAATCTGGATATCTAATTGTTGTTCCAAAAAATCCAACACTATATCATTCGTCACAATCTTATTGCTTCCGGCAATAAGATTGTGATTGGTTTTTCTGGCGGTCCGGACTCCATGTTGCTTTTACATTTTCTGAATTCAATTAAACATACATTTAATATTACTTTAATTGCTGCACACCTTGACCACGGCTGGCGTGAAAATTCAGCATCAGAAGTTTTATTTTGCGAAAGTGTCTGTGCAAAGTTGGAGATTCCATTTGTAAGCGCACGACTACAGGAGCTTGCACTAGAGAAACAAACTAAAGGCTCAAAAGAAGAAGTGGGCAGAAATGCACGCAGATTTTTCTTAGAGACGATTGCATGCGAACACAATGCTAATCTTATTGCACTCGGCCAACATTTGGATGATCAAGAAGAAACTTTTTTTATTCGTTTGATCAGAGGCAGTACCCTTTCTGGTCTTACGTGCATAAAGCCGAAAGAAGGCGTCTACATCAGACCACTTCTTGAAATTAAAAAACAAGAAATTCTAGATTACCTTGATCGAGAAGGTATTGCTTATCTTACTGATCCAAGCAATGAACTTGATATCTATTTACGAAACAGAATTCGTAAGTATGTGATCCCTGCGCTACGAGAAACTGATGATCGCTTTGACCATAATTTTTTACGCACACTTGATTCAATTCAATCTGCTGAGCAGTATTTAATAACTTTAACTAAGAGAGCATTTGGAGAGAGCGCACATCAAGCAAATGACACTTGGCACTTAGATATCACCAAGCTCCGTGCACTTGATTCTTTTTTGCAATACCGAGTGCTGCTTCTATGGCTAATCAAGAGCGGCGTACCATTTGTTCCCACTGAGCGCTTTCTGGCTGAAGTTATGCGATTCATTGAGCAGCCTGGCAGCAAGACACATACCTTGCATACTCATTGGTCAATGGTGAAGAAAAAGAATATAGTATTCATAGAAAAACATTAAACTAAAGGAGAGAAAAATGAATGCAGCTCAATTCTTTAAATTATTTATCATCAGCTACCCCATTTATATTATCTTAGATTTTGTTTGGTTTGGCATCTTTATGCGTGATACCTATAAATTCTACCTTGAACCAATTGCTCGCACCACAAATAGCACACTACAAACTCAGTGGCCAGCAGCATTTATTGCATGGGCCTTGATCATCACTGGTGCAATTATCTTTGTGTTGCCGCGCATCGTGGGGGCAATGCTCATTAAAAGCTTCTTGTGGGGAGCATTATATGGTCTTATAATCTATGGCGTCTATAATATGACAAATTTTGCCATTCTAGCTCATTGGCCGCTCACTATTACCATTATTGATATTGCATGGGGCATGACTGTAAATGGAATATTGCTTGTGGTGCTGAGATGGGCAAATAGTTATAACAAATTCTAATTTTTCATAAGAAGTTTCTGTAGAAGTTCCATTGAATATGTACGAATATTATCTCTGGTGCCCTTACGCAGGGCAGCGCGTGCCTTTTTTTGTGCAAAAAAAGGACGCAAAAAAGCACCAGCATTCTGCTGGACCATTCCGCTCGATCGCCTAATGTTATACCTCCACACTTCGCCTTTAAGGCTCACCGTGAGGTATACATGATGCGCGCATAGGAACAATTTATAAAATTTCCCCACTGCACATCCCTTGTGAGTCGCAAAGCGATTTCTTCTGTTTAATACAAAAGATAAAAACGCAGGCGTAAGCAACATAATTGTGAGCCAGGGGATGTCCATCCACCCACACAGCAGCATGCATAGAAACTAGAAACAAGCGACGGCTAGAATTAATCCAATGGAGATAAATAATCTGGTTGATAAGATATGAGGGGTTATCAGGGGAATAGCATGTCCCCTGATTTTGTTTTTCTGCACACTCTTTTGTAAAACACAAAAGAGTTGTGTGCCTGCCCCGGCATGAGGGGCCGAACAATTAGCTGTTATACATGAACAGGTGAACTTCTACATACGTCATGACGAAGCTGCAAGCTTACTAATACTTCTCCAATTGCTCAAAAGAAACATACATTGGTAGAGGCATAATAATGTGTTCTTTAGTGAACCGTTCTTGAATATCGGCCAAAATGGTGTCTTTTAAGTTCTGCCAGTTCTTTTGATCAGTCCACACACCAACTTGAATCTTAAGTGTAGACTCATTAAATTCTTCACAGAAAATTAAGGGCTTTTTATCTTTAAGAGTAAATTTATTAGCTTTAACCACTTCTTCAAGTAATTCAAAAATCTTGCGCAGATTCTCTTTATGTGAAACAAGCACTTTAAAATCAAATCGACGCTCTTCAAAGTAACTAGTATTAACTACATTACTTGCAATGATAGTGGCATGTGGAACTCGCACAAAAGTACCATTGGCTTGCCGCAATTTAACAGAAAGCAAATCAATCGAATCTACCGTTCCTGCAACGCCTGCAACTTCAATGTAATCACCGATTACAAATGAACTTTCACTAATTAAAAATAATCCACTAATAATATTAGAAACACTTGTTTGCGATGCAAAACCAATTGCTGCTGTTAAAATACCAGCAGCTCCTAGCAATGCCCCTATTTGGAAATTAAGCTCATGAAGCACCAAGAATATAAGAATCAGCACACCAACGTAATATAGTGCCCTTAATAATAACGAACGCACGTGCTCAGTACCGTGATGCTCTAATGCTCGGCGTGCAAAGCGAATAAGCACTTTAAGCGCCATGTACCCCAGCACTATAATCAGTAGTACTTTCAGTGAAGTAAATAATACTGCTTTATTAAATACTGTTTCTTGTATGGATGCCCACATTTCCTTAAGATCCAACATCATTCTCCCTTTCTAATTATCTTCTTTTTTTAGTTCCTGAACGTGATTTTGGCTTGCCACCACCGCCTGGTTTTGTTCTCTTGTATGCTGGTTTTGTGCTTACCATATTTTTAGATTTAGTACCACGAGAACTTGACGTTGTTCGAGATGTTGTTGGTTTCGAACGTGTACGTGGCTTTGCATCTTCACCCTCTACGCCCGATTCACGTTTATCACGCCAGCTTGGGCGATCACCACGATCTTCACGCGGTTGTGAACGGTTGCTACCATAACGACTTCCTGGCGCCGCAGAATCAAATCGTCTTCGTGGTCGTGAGTCTTCACCCTCTACCCCAGATTCACGTTTATCACGCCAACTTGGGCGATCACCACGATCTTCACGTGGCTGTGAGCGGCTGCCATAACGACTACCTGGTACTTCAGAATCAAATCGTCTTCGCGGGTATGATTCTTCACCCTCTACACCAGATTCACGCTTATTACGCCAGTTAGGGCGATCTCTGCGATCCTCACGATGTTGCGAACGATTGTTACCATAACGGCTTCCGGGTGCGTCAGAATCAAATCGTCTTCTTGGTCGCACATCATCACCCTGTGCACCAGATTCACGCTTGTCACCCCAGCTAGGGCGATCACCATGATCTTTGCGAGGCTGTGAAATATTACTGCCATAACGGCCTGAATCTTCTCTAAAATCTGTACGTCTACGCGGCTTTGAATCATCAC
Organism: Candidatus Babeliales bacterium; assembly: GCA_963716425.1. Classification (GTDB taxonomy): domain Bacteria; phylum Babelota; class Babeliae; order Babelales; family JBFXEV01; genus JBFXEV01. The sequence continues at coordinate 1,441,689 of OY970310.1, read as the reverse complement.
GAGAATCGCGGTCAGTTCGTGAACGGGTTGGAGCATCAGCTCTTGAGCGTGATCGCGCAGGCTGTGCGTCATCACTTTTATTAAACCAAGATTCAATATCTGAACTTGATTCACGTTGTTCACGCCAGCTTGAGCGTTCGTTGCGATCATTGTTTGGACGCGCAGGACGCTTTGGGCTATAATCCTTTTTTGGAATATTAGAATCTGAACGCCTAAAGCTTGCTCTTGAATCTTCTCGGTCAGGTCTTGTTCGTACACGAGCACCAGAACGTTCTGTGTGCTCATCTTGTGATCTGAATCGATCTCCTGAGTTTTCATCTTGGCTGAACCATTCTTCGGTACCAATAATGAGCTCTTTCTTTTTACGTAACTCAGGACGTTCTACACGACTGCCATCACGGAACTTAGGTCTTGAAGACGATCGATAATCGGTCCGTGTTCGTTCTGATGATGCTCTGCCATCAGGGCGTCGAGGCTTGCTTGTTGCAGCTCTTGGCTTACGCGAGGTTTTTTGCGCTGCTGCTGCCATGGTCTTAAGCGATTCAACTTCTTCAGTGGTGAGCGCACGCCATTTGCCAAGAGATAACCCTTTTTTGGAGAGTCCCGCAAAACTAATGCGATCAAGCTCGCGCACTTCATAGCCAAAGTGCTCAAATAACCGTCTGATAATATGCTTTTTGCCACTGTGAATTTCTATAATCACCACATATTTTCTTTTGCCAGGCATAATGGCTGCGCGATCAACACGCGCTTTGCCATCACGCAAATAAAGACCCTTGAACATCAACTTTAAATGTTCAGGATTTACGGGCTTATCAAGAGTTACTTGATATTCCTTTTGCATGTTAAAACGTGGGTGGGAAAGACACTGGGCAAGTTCACCATCATTAGTAAATACTAAGAGACCTGTGGTATCTTTATCAAGGCGGCCAATAGGAAAAATGCGCTCTTTCGTTGCACCTTTCATAAGCAATGAAACATCTTGTCTGCCAAGGTTATCTTCCATAGTGGTAATATAATCTTCTGGCTTATTAAGTAAAAAATATTCTTTACGGCTTTCTTTGACCGGTTTACCTTCAAGACGAATGTCATCGCTGGATTTTACTTCATGCCATGGCTCAACGATTATTGCACTATTGACCATCACCTTACCATTTTTAATAAGATCGGTAACGTCTCTTCTTGAATAGCCTGAATGAGCCGATAAATATTTTACTAACGTAGTGGCATCTGCCATAATATAACTCCATAAATCTTAATCTGTTTAACAATATTAGTGTATACTATACACAGAGCACCAATATTAATTTATTCAAATATTAAATAGTTTACTTTTGAGTGCCTTGTCCATTACACTAAAAACAGATATAAATGCAAAAAAAAAGGACAAAGGAAACGCGCTATGCTTGAGCATCCGGAACAAGAACGAAAATCTACGTTTTTCCTTCTTTCTTTACTGCTTCACTTGTTGCTGCTCTATATCTGCTTCTTATTTATATCATACCACAAATCCCATAAAACCGTAGCAAATAGGCTTTCTAAAGCCCAAAAAGAGCTTTCTTCCCCTGGTTCTGCCCAAAAAGAACCACCCTCACCAAGTTCTACCAAGGAAGAGCGTCCTAAAGATCCAGGCCAGGAACCCAAAAAAGAAGAACCGAAACCAGAAAGGGAAGAGCTTGCCCAAATGAAGGCCCGTCAGTCAGCCTTTGGTGCTCCCGTGGTATTTGCAGAAATGCCAGAATCCACCCCTACGGTGGCCAGCAATGAGACCCAGGATGATGATGCCCAGCAACCCGAGACTGAGCCCTTGAATAAAACTGAAGAAAAAGCTGAAGAAAAACAGGAAGTTAAAGTAGCACAAGAGGAAGCACGGAAAACTCAAGAATCATCAGTGAGAGAGCTTGATCCTACCGCCATATCCTTACAAGCTTTCCACAAAATCGTAGAATCCAAGGTTGAGTCTAAGCAAGAAGCAAAGGAACTACTCAAAGAAACTCTTGCAGCACTTGAAAATAAAGAACGCAAAGTAATAAGAAAACCGGCACCTCGCGCCAAAACCACTGCTGCTTACAATGAAGGCAATGCACAAAGAAGTGCAGGACCTACCAATAAAAAATTTACCTTTGCCGACCTAGCCAATGGGTTTCTTGAAAATATTCAATCTGGCGGGCAAGACCTTATTAATCAACGGGGCAACCCAAATAAACGACCTGGCATTGAACAACTCAAACAGGCAAGTTATAGACAAAAGATGGCTTGGAACTTACAGGCTGCGTTCAAACGAGCATCTCGAAGAACCACGTTCATGCAACCTGTTCCCGATTTTAGCGCGTTAGAATTAACATTCTATATAAGCAAAGAAGGTGAACTTGAAAATTTGGTGGTAAATTCTCCAACTGGGCATCAAGAATTAGATGCATATATTGTAAAAACGGTCAAAGATGCGTTCCCGCTTCCGCCAATCCCAGACCACTGGGCACAAGAGATGCTCACACAAACATGGGTATTCAGAAATATACGCCCTGATGAAAGCTCCTACATGGTTAACTTCTAGATTTGATAGCAACTCTTTCAGTTCCGAGTACTCCATGGTACGCTAATTACAAATAGGTGGAGCATTACCGTGGGAGCATATCTATGAAGCATGCAAGTCTACTACTCTTTGTCTTGGGAATCGGTCAACTCATTGCGCAAGAACAACACGAAAATGCCAAACAAGGAGCCCAAGATATTGAATTACATATCATCCCCCAATGGCATAGCCTTGATGCCAATGTTGAGCGGTGTGAGCAATTTGGTGGTGCATGGATTGAGGCAGGAGTTATTACGCTCAGAAAGCGCACCAAAGATCCTATTAATATGACCCACCTGATTTTAAGTTGGCAAGGCGACGAGCTTGACCATCTTATTGGTTCTCTCTATCAACGGTTGCCCAATAAAGATTTTATGCCCATCGAGCAATATTTAATTTGCGATAGCCATTGGCAACAGTCCTCACAGAAATTAATCTTTAAATTTTTACGACCACTTTCTCTTGACTCACTAACCGAATTACGATTGCTCCTTACCGTGCCTTCTGAAATGGAAGAAAAACTCAAGCATGGTTCGCTCAAAGTTGAAGCGGATTACTTGCCGGATCAGATACGTGAGATGCTGCAAAATCAAACTGCGGTACTTACGTTCCATGATAGTGCGACAATAAGTGCATTGTCGTAACTGGACATTTTTTCGAATTAGCCTTATAACTATTACATATACAACCATGCATATTCAAGGAGTAGAAGTATGGCAAAAGTAGTAATTATCGGAGCAGGACTTACCGGTCTTTCAACAGCCTATCATTTAGAGCAACGTGGTTTTACCGATTACAAAATATTTGAAAAAGAATCGGATGTCGGCGGTTTATGCAGATCAGTCTATCAAGATGGTTTCACGTTTGATTACACCGGCCATTTACTCCATGCGAGCGATGATTATTTTAGAGAATTGCTGGGCAACATCGTTGGCCTTAATAATTTTAATTCTATCCATCGCCGATCGTACATTTATTCTCATGAGACCTATACCAATTACCCGTACCAAATAAATTTATTTGGATTACCCACTGAAGTTATTGTTGAATGCATAGAAGGCTATGCACAGCGGTCCATTAAAGTTAAGAATCCCAAAAACTTCTATGAATGGGCGCACGTCAATTTTGGTGCAGGCATTGCAAAGAATTTCTTTTATCCTTATCAACAAAAAATATTTGCCTACGATATTAAAAAAATTAGCACATCATGGATGGGCCGATTTGTGCCAAGCACGTCACTGACTCAAATGATACAAGGCGCCATCAAGGCCCCCGAAGAACAAAGCATCGGCTACAATGCACATTTCTTTTACCCAAAGCTTGGTGGCATTCAATTCTGGGTAGAGCAACTTGCACACGCAGTTTCACAAGAAATATATACTGAGTTTACGGTCACTCAAGTTAACGTAAAAGAAAAATACGTGGATTTTTCTAACGGACATCGTGAATATTATGAAACACTTATTACCACTATGCCACTTGATATTTTACTCAGAATAATCAAAGACGCGCCACATACTCGCTTCGCTAAAGTAGCCGATAAACTTGATTGCAATTCAGTTATTAATCTCAATTGGGGGTTCAATAGACCTGATATATCAAACAAACATTGGATCTATTTTCCTGAAGAACAATACCCATTTTATCGCATCGGATTCCCGCATAATTTTGCGGATGGAATGGCACCAGAACATTGTAGTTCACTCTACGCTGAATTTGCACACGTTAAAAAGTCTGCGCGTTATGTAAGCCAACAACTGAGTGCCACTAAAGAACAAATAAAAAAATTATTTAAAGTCAGCTCGCAAGAAATTGCAACCGAAGCGGTACTTACTATTTCACATGCATACGTACTTTATACTGAGTGGCGCGAAAAGAATCTCCATAAACTCCATAAGCGACTCCATGAACATGATATCTATTCTGTTGGCCGCTATGGCGAATGGAAATACTCGAGCATGCAAGAAGCAGTGCTTGATGGAAAAAAAGTTGCAGAACAAATTACCATATTACCAGCACTAAAAACATTTTATCATGAAATGCCACTACAACAGCCTCAAAAACTAAAGGAGCTTGGTTAGTGGAAAGTTTCTATAAAAACAAAAGAGCTTTGATTACCGGTGGTGCAGGTTTTATTGGTTCATACGTGGTAGAACAGTTAGTAACACTCGGTGCACAGGTGACTGTTCTTGATAATTTGTCTACCGGCTCTCTAGAGAATATAAATCACATCTTGCATAAGATTACATTACTGGAAGGCGATATTAAAGATCTTAAAACCTGTCTTTCAGCAAGTAATAACAAAGATATCATCTTTCATTTGGCAGCCGATGTTTCAGTTCCAGCGTCACTTGAAAACCCCTATCACTGCTACCAAACAAATGTGACTGGTACACTTAATGTGCTTGAAGCTGCACGAAAGTCTCATATACAACGCGTAGTTTTTTCTTCTTCGTCTGCCGTGTACGGCATACAAAATGGCGTATGCTCTGAAACCTCACCCTGCAAACCCACATCACCCTACGGCCACAGCAAGCTACTAGGGGAGCTCTTATGTGCGCATTATGCACAAGTGCTGAAAGTTGGTACCATTTGCTTGCGCTATTTTAATGTATATGGCGAACGGCAAAACCCCCATGGCGCATATGCAGCAGTGGTAGCCAAATTTAAAGATGCAATGAAGCACAATCAACCTATTACTCTATTTGGAGATGGATCACAAACGCGTGATTTTATTCCTGTAGAGCAGGTGGCTCAAGCAAACCTACAGCTTGGTGCCTTACCACTCTCTGAACTTACTGGCCAAATATTTAATATTGGTACGGGAACAAGCATTACCATTAATGAGCTATTTAGAAAACTAAAGCAAGGATTCCCTGCTTATATGCATGAACCTCAATATGTTCCAGCCCGGGTCGGGGATATTCAACATTCTGCGGCTGATTGCATTAAGTTTAAAGAGATACTCAGTACATATAATTCACTTTAAAACATGCACATGCGATTTTTTCAATGAGTTGACAAGCGTATCATATCTGTGGTATTAAATAATTATGAGTATGAAAACTTATACAAAAAAAGTAGTAATACATTACATAAAGGAACAGTACATGAAGTTTTTTGAAATACGTACATTATCAGTAGCCATAATGCTCCTGAGCACTATTATAGCGATTCCACAAAACACAAGTTGCCATAACGAAGCTGAAAATCTTTTTAGCACTTCCACCAAAAAGCATAATAAATATCTTAAAGTCACTTCAGATCTTGATAATGTAGTCACTAATACCACTAACTCCACGGCAACATACACAGTAACGGTAAACATAGAAAACTGTTCGGATAAAAAAATTGATAACATTACCGTGGTAGATCAATTTTTAGCGCTGTATAACGTAACAATAAATTATATTGTAGCTGTCTGGCTCGTACCAAGCTCACCTGCGCAAGTGCAAAATGACAAAATCAAACAATTTGTGCAAGGTTTTTATCCTACTCTTGATACGTATGCTGAAATGTCACTTCAGCCTGCACAATCTTTGGTATCTCCGGTATCTTCATTAGATCCTCATACGATGGCAACCGTACAATATACATTCACCTATTTTGCCATGGTGGACGAACCAGTTATTGATCTCAAAAGTCATATCACCGTATCCGGAACCATTAAGGGTAAATGTGACACACAAAAAGCAGTGTGCGCAACATCATCAGTAGACTTAGGACCATCCGTCAGCGCGCCAGAGCCTGTTGTGCGCATTGGCATTGTTGGTGGCGGACTGGCGGGACTTACCACTGCCTACCAATTAGCTCAGGCGGGTCTGAGTCCGGTTGTGTATGAGGGCTCCAACCGTCTTGGTGGTCGTTGTTTTTCTGGCTTGTTCCCTAATGGCCAAGTTTTTGAGCATTGCGGTGAATTAATCGATAGCGATCAAATTGACATTATAAATTTAGTTGCCCAATTGGGACTGACATTAAATGAAACAGGAGTTACTGTTGCTATACCAGGACACCAGGCAACTTCCCAAGTGATGGATTATAACTATCATCCAGCACGCAAAGTAGTGTATACCCAAAAAGAGACCGCTGATGATTATTTTAATACCTTTAATCCTGAACCATTCTTCCCGGGGTGGGGACTCGAATCAGGTCTTTCCATTTATGAGCAAATAGTAAATGATGCGCTCACCTATCCTTCCAATGCAACTCCCTATCTTACCCCATGGCCGTTAACCTATGTAAATCCAGCATATGCGGCTTTCTTAGATAGTATGACACTTGATGAGTATATAAATCAGCTCACCGCATTTCTTAGTCCTGATGGCAACGGAAGCAAGACAAAGTTAGCTCAATTTCTTAAGGTAGCATATGTAGGTGAATTTGGCGCTGAGCCAGATCAACAAAGTCCTCTTAACTTAATTTATTTAATGGGCTTCCAAACGCTCCCTGACGGTGTGCTTCCTGGTAACGTTCCGCCTGAACTTTTTCAACCATATGGTATTTCAGATCAATTTTATCATGTACAAGGAGGTAATGCACAAATAGTACAAAGACTCGTTGCAGAATTACAAAAAATGCAAGTTTCTATTTATAAAGAAACACGACTTACTAAAATCAAATTTGATGGTGAACCGGAAGACAATGGACCATATCAACTGACATTTGCTGGACCAAACGGTGATATGCCCTCATTCACACCACCTGATTATGATCATATAGTACTTGCTATTCCCTTTGCTACTATCCGAAAAGAATTTGCGCCTGACGGTTTTCCACTCTATCATGGACAACATATCGATATTTCAGAAGCAAACTTCAGTGATTTAAAGAACTATGCAATTCTCAATCTTTCTATGAGCAAAAATGCAAAATTCAATGTACAATTTTTAAATCGTTTCTGGAATAAGCAAGGATATAGTGGTGCCTCCTATGCAACTTCAAACCCATACGTCAATGGACAAAGTGGCTACGAAAAACAGTATCAAAACAGTTGGGATGTTACTGGCGGACAACCTGGTAAAAAAGGAATACTTGTTGATTACATAGGTGGCAATAAAACAGATCAATTTAGAACTTCATATATCATACACAATGTTGAAAAACGTAATGCATACTTGAAAGAACAGACAGATATCTTCTTGAAGCAACTAGATTTCTTATTTCCCGGCGCAACTTCTCCGAAGAATTTTACTTTTGAATTTGGCCATGAAAAACCATACCGATATGTAGGACCATACCTAACAAAATCAAAAGATTCAGAAGAAACGATTGTGAACGTATTTTCTGACAATCCAACTGAAAATCCTTGGGCGCGTGGAGCATATGCATGGTGGAAACAAGGGCAATACCTTGCAAATCCAAATGCTTTCGCCGGATTTGAAGGCGTTTCGGAGCCATATGATCCCGTAACGGGCATACAAAATGGCACATGCCATTTTGCAGGAGAGCAAACTCAATATGATAACCAAGGCTACTTGGATGGTGCTGTTGAATCTGGCAATCGCGTGGCCTGTGAAATTCTTACAGAACTTGGCTTTATGTGCACATTCACCTAAACAATACTAAAGATAATAAAAGAAAGAAAACCCCAAGCCTTATCTTGCTTGGGGTTTTCTTTTGAAAATAAAAAAGCCTTATGATATACTATTTTATGTATCTTTAACTCTCATTTTCTTTAATCACTTACAACACTCATTAACCTAAATCAGGCATCAATGGCACAAAAAGATTTCTACCAGGTTCTTGGGGTCCCAAAGACCGCAAGCCAAGACGACATTAAAAAAGCATACCGTAAATTGGCTATGCAATACCACCCTGACCGCAATCCTGACAACAAGGAAGCGGAAGAAAAGTTTAAAGAAGCTTCAGCAGCTTATCAGGTTCTTTCTGATGAAAATAAACGTCGCCAATATGACCAATTTGGGCATGCAGGAGTTGGCGGAGGTCAAGGCGGCTTTGGCGGACAAGACATTAATATGGAAGATATTTTCTCTAACTTTGGGGATATCTTTGAATCTGTGTTTGGCCAAGGCGCAGGGCGTCCGCGCGGTGCGCAACGTGAACCTCGCAAAGCAGAACCAACACCACAGCGGGGCCATGATCTTGGCAGAGAAGTTTCTATCACCTTAAAAGACGCCTTCTTAGGCACAAAAACAGAAATTAGCTACCATCATTTTATCACATGTGAAGATTGCAATGGCAAAGGCTTGCAAAAAGGTACCAGCTACCAAGTGTGTGATGAATGCAAAGGTGCAGGCCAGCAACTCTTTCGCCAAGGGTTTTTCACCGTAAGCCAAGCATGCCCTAAATGCAAAGGCCAAGGATACATTATCCCATCACCATGCAAAACATGCCATGGTCAATCGCGGGTCCAAAAATATGATAAATTCCCATTGACCATTCCTAAAGGCATTAAGGACGGCACAGAACTTCGCGTTACCGGCAAAGGTGATGCTGGCGTATTTGGTGGCCCTGCAGGTGACTTATATGTGACCGTACGAGTGCAGCCTGACAAAAAGTTCCACCGTATTGGCGATGATTTGATGAGCATGGTAATGCTTACCTATCCTCAGCTTGTATTGGGTGCTCAAATGGAAATTGAAAGTATTGATGGTACCAAACATACTCTCAAGATCCCTAAAGGAACAGCGGTTGGCACCAAAATAACCATACCCGCCAAAGGATTCAAGGATGCTCGCACTAACAATACAGGCAACTTGGTGATTACCACCCAATGCCATATCCCCACCAAGCTTACATCAGAAGCGAAAGAGGCCTTGATCAAATATTCAGAGCTTATTGGCACTGGGGTGACTGATGGCGATAATTCAATAATTGGATTCTTTAAGAAATTTTTGGGTTAAGTTTAAAGAAATAAAAATACCCCGGCGTTACTTAGATAATGCCGGGGTTATATTTTTATAAAGAATTCTGGTTAGCGCTTAGTTATTGATCTATGTCTTCTGCTGCATCAAGTAATAGAACTTGGGCACCGTTTGCAACAAGCTCTTGTACACGTCGCTCAATTATTTCTGCATCTTCACCACTCTGAAGCAATGTCGCAAGCATTCTTTCTTGACGCGGCTTCAAAGCGCGTACACTGCCTAATAGCACAGCTGCACGTTGCTGAGTAGTATCAAGTTGACCAGAGATTCCAGTCGCATCAGTTTGCATCGATTGCAATCCTGCAGCTTGCTCATTCGCAACGCTGCTTGTTTGCTTTAAAAGACTTTGTAATCCTATATAGAATGCTGTAGATTGCAAACCACATCTTTCTAATTGACCGAGTAAACCCTCATTAGATACTTGTACATAATCAAGATTTCCTTGCGTTGCATTGAGTACCACAACAACGGCTGCTTGACGCCGGTCTAATGTTGTAAGTTGTCCCTGAGTATCTGCATCATGTGCATCTTGCACTTCTTTTACTCGAGCTCTTTGACCTCTTCGATATACAGTCAAATGCTTAGTCCCAGCATCTAGGTCGGCTTGAGTTGCTACCAATCTTCGTAATAAAATCAAACCTGTAACAGTACAACCAACACCAACTACCACATAGGGATGATCCCATGCTTTTTGAAGCACAAAACCTACAGTATCTTTAGCTCCACCGGCAACCCGACGAGAGTAAGATCCAACTTCACTCGTCTGATTGTCTGGTTCCATACCAAAGGATAATGTTGGTATGCCAACAATAGACACTGCAACGAGCATTATTTTAAGATAATTTCTAAAATTTAACATGTTTAAAACCTCCATTTCCCTACAATTATAATTTTCTTACAGATTAATGTTTACTGCTTGCAGTATTGCCGGAATTGAGATCAAATGTTCTTTTCTCCGGTTGCAACATCGCTCTAATGCGGCTCAATTGTACACCTTGCTTATCTACTTGCTGCTCAATCAATGCATATCGCACTTCACTCTTGCCGTCTTTCTTATTTAAAATGGCAATTTGTTCATCATGAGATGTAACTCGTTTGACTATTTTAGCAAGCGAATCTTGTAAGCCAGCTCTTGCTACAGCAAGAGCTGCAACTTCTAATGCTAATCGTTTGGCTTGAGCGTTGCTATTTTTTTCATTATCTATGCGCGCTTTTTCTTGTGCATCCATTTCTTCTTTTAGCTTATCTGCATTTTCTTTTAAACGAAGAGCCGTGGCATTCAAGGTACTTGCTTGACCTTCAAGAACATCACATTTTTCATTTATTGTAGCAATCTGTGCATCCGTAGCTTTTTTTCTTCTATTTTCTATTAAAATATCGTTGTCAGCCTCTTCTTTATACTCAACCTCTTTGGCTGCTATCACTTTTTCTAAACCACCTTTAGTAATCGGCAAACAATTATTCCATACATATGATGCAAGAGATTTAAAGGGTGACGTAGCATAATCCCAAAAGCCAGCTTGTGCCGATTGCACACCAGTCACTGAAAAAAACAGGGCCACCGCTAAAATAAGTTGATTGAATTTCATATCGATATTCCTCTTGAGATACATAACCTACCATGTGATATAAAGCATAACAGAAATGAAATTTATAGTCAAAGGCAAACTGCAATACAAACTGCGTTTCGCGCTCAACTAAAGCATTTTAAATGAGAAGTTATATTTACTATCTGTAATATATGCCCAATTTGCAGGTTTGTGCTATTGGCTTAGAACAATACAATTAATTTTTTCAAACCATCCAAAAATTAATAGCCTATAGTCCGCTTTTTCACGCTTTTTTGTGAGCCGACCATATTTCTGCCATATACAGCACCAGCTTGCTCTATAAGCTGGTAAAAATAGTCCCTATCGGCCCCTTTGACCACCGCCTGCTCATGAGCTTCTGCTATAACCACGGGATATCCAGATCCTTTAATAGCCTGATCACAAATAATAGTTGCCACCAGATCAACCAGGTTTTGCCGCTCAGCAAGCCAGGCACAAATCTCTACCCGGGCAATCTCACCCCCCACATTCATATAAAAGAAATGAGGCCTGAGGGGGTTTGGGTATACAGCGCACAAAGGAGCATTACTTTGGAACACTATGGTCCGCTCAAATGGCTTTAAGAGTCCTGCCATCACCGAAGCATCAACAACCCGGTCTACTGCCGACATGGCGATCTCATCCGATGGATTAAAGTCCGAAAGCTTCAGGCGGATCAAACTCACCAGCTCTTTACTGCGTGGCAAACTTATATAGCCTGCCATGAGGGATTGCTCTTGATATAACTCACTAAATACACGAATATGCTGTGCTGCATAATGCTCTTTAACTTCTGCCTCTTTGGAGGCCAAATGCCAAAAAATGAGTGAACCATCAAAGAGAAGGAGTGTAGGCGCCCCGGCATCTAGAGATGGGTAGCAACGCAAAAGCTCTAACCCTCTTTCAAACTCATGGGCTTGGCGCAGGCAATTGACCGTATCACGAGATAGATCAGGGATATCTTCATCATATTGGCCAGTAAACACTAATGGTTGGGACTCTAAAGCGATCAATGGGTTGCTACCATATTGAATAACTACGGTTCCTAAATTTATAAGGAAGCAAGACGTGCCCTGATGCTTATCAGGATAGACTTGCGAGCCATCCACCGAAAGCGCGCAATATGAGCCTATGGTACTCATTACTGGATATACGGTGCCCAGATCCTCAAACCAAGAGGGAGGATAGAGCTCTCCGCCTTTTTTACGTACTTTTGCCTGAAAGGTGAGGTCTTCACAAATTTCTTGCCAGATCTTACGCGCTGCATTTATCTGCAAGCTACTATCAAAAAACAGTTCATGCTCAACTTGTTCAATTGCCTTAAAAAGTTTGGATCTATCGAGCATTTAATCATCCCTTGGAGTATCAATAAAAGAAGCAATGCCCTTCTGGAGTGCTTCAAGCGGCAACAAAGCACACTTCAAACGCACAGGGCCTAACGTAACACCAATCATTTTTTGCATTGCATCAGCGTTAAGTGCCATAAGATCAGAGACTGATTTGCCGAGCGCATATTCAGTGAGTAAAGAGGCTGTCGCTTGGCTGATCACGCACCCTTTACCCTCAAACCCGAGTTTTTTTATTATGCGATCAGTCACTAAGCCAGACAGCATGACCCGATCCCCACATGATGGGTTAAATTCATCGGTTGCAAAATTGGCATCAGGCAGTAGGCCTTTGTTCCGGGGATTGCGATAATGATCGAGTAATTGCGCTTGATAAACGGATTGTAACATAGTTTTTACCTCAATTGCAGTATACATAAATTATGGTTAACCAGCAATAAATGCTATGCCGATAAAAAAGCAATACTACTAAAGCCTACAAATGTACATAGCATAAGTACTATTTGCCAAATATTGACAAATAGACATGTATATTGAGATGATAATAATAGGGGTCAGCTAAAGGAAGCCATAATGATAAAAAAATTTCTCTATACCACATTATTTCTCTTTTTGGGCGCAATCACCCTTATCATTGCTATGGATCAACCAGGACAGCCAAACCCTATGGAAATAACTCGCAGTCTTATCCAAATTAAAACAGTTCCTGTGGGTGAAGAATTAGAACTCCCTGAAGCAGGAGTGATTCACAATGGCTTTGAGCTCCTTGATACATCCAAAGATGAGCCTAATCTAATGACTCCATTCAGCGAGCTGATAAACCAAAAAACAAAATATGGCATCCCTTTTATACTTGCTGTGGTAAGCCTCCAAGTTCCTTCCAAAAATTGCTGTAAGGGGAGCACAATAGTCCGCCATGCCTATTATGAAGCCAATGGTTTAAATACGGTAATATTTGGCAACATAGAATTTAATAATGTAAAACAAAAGCTTCATTACTATAAAAATAGGCTCAATATGACGCCAGTACAATTTCTAGACCCTTTTTCAAAACAATTTATTACAGGGATCCAATACTTTATCATTGAGCTGGGTGCAAGCACTGCAACCTTTTTAGCAACCGATTTTGATTTCTTTGTAGATTCCCCAGCCCAACAGTTTTTAGTGAGATTGTTTAATCTGCATACTAAATTCACTATAGAATTAGATGCTAGAGAGGCTGACCCTAAGCACTCACTAAAAGAGTTATATTCTAGAGTTCGCAGGCTTGGTGATCTCTACTGGCAGCAAAACAAATTGCATGAAACAGAGCATTATTATAAACAAGCTGCAGATCAAAATGATGATCTACTAACTAAAGCCATAGCGTCAAGTAATCTTGGCAGTCTCTACAAGCAGCAAAACAAATTACAAGAAGCAGAGCATTATTATAAACAAGCAAAAGAGTTGTATTCGGAACTCCGTAGGCTTGGCGATCTCAACTGGCAGCAAAATAAATTACAAGAAGCCGAGGATTATTATAAACAAGCTGCAGATCAAAATGATGATCTAATAACTAAAGCCATAGCATCAAGTAATCTTGGTAGTATCCACAAGCAGCAAAACAAATTGAAAGAAGCAGAACGTTATTATAAACAAGCTGCAGATCAAAATGATAATTTCATAACTAAAGCCATAGCATCAGGTAATCTTGGCAATCTCTACAAGCAGCAAAACAAATTGCAGGAAGCAGAGCGTTATTATAAACAAGCTGCAGATCAAAATGATGATCTCATAACTAAAGCAAAAGCATCTCGTTATCTTGGCAATCTCTACTGGCAGCAAAACAAATTGCAAGAAGCAGAACGTTATTATAAACAAGCTGCACAGCAAAATGAAAACTTGGAAATACAGCAAAAAGCCCAAGCTCGGCTCATAGAAATAAGGGAAGCTCAATCAAAAGCAGGAACAGAAACTCAATCAAAAAGAGCAAAGGTTGACGTGGATCAATAAAAACTTCTCACCCCCAAATCTCTACACCTAAACTGCTGCCAATCGTTCCAACTCTTTTTTTCCTACTCCCAAATATGCTACAGTAAGGGTGCTTACTCATAGCCAAAAAAAGGAGGGTCGTATGGAATCAGTAATAAAACAGACCATTATTGCATCATTTATAATCTTCACCTGCGCGAGAGCAATGGATGCAGATAAAAAGCATGTTCTTGTGCCACTTGAAGGGGTTCTGTTTCAGGTGAATACCAAGAATGCAGTCTCTGAATTAGGGTACGCAGGTGGCATGTCCACATTATGGAATTTGGGACTGAGAGGAAGTCTCAAAAGTGCATGGAACGCCACCACAGGGCAAGCTCCTGACCAAAAAGTATTAGCCACAAAATTATTTGCTTTGTTAAATGCTATGCCATATCAACCTTCCTGCGCACAAGATGCTCCTAAAGTATATTGGCAAGGGCTTGAAGCACCCCATCTACTAGTTCATGGATGGATGCAAGGAAATAAAAAATGCGCTGACTTAGAAAAATCAGTCCTTGCGCATATTGCGGCAAACACTAACAGCTTGGAGCGACCGAGCCTTACCACTTCCGCTCAGATTATGTTTGATCCTACAAAGAATGCACAAACTTTACAAGAGAAACCAGAGGCTATTGAATTATTAAAATCACTGCGCGCGCGTGGGCACATGGTACATGTAGTTGATAATTGGAATGGAGAAGCTTTGGAATCCTTGCAAAAAGAACATGCAGAATCATTTAAAGAAATTAATGGGCACACCTTCGTTTCAGGCAGAGTAGGCAAAGTAAAGGCTGCAAATAGCACGCAATTTCAAGAAGCATTTTTTGCAGCACATCGCGAAATTGATCCAAAATCCTGCCTTTTAATTGAAACTGAAGAAGAGCATGTCAAACCTTTAGTTGGTACATATCAACATGTGCTCTGCAAAGATGGTAACGTTGCTCAATTAAGAGAAACGCTAGAAAGAATAGGTTTACTAAAAAAATAATAATCCCTCGATGCACTCTACTTCGCTAAAGCTACGTAGATCACTCAGGGTGAACGGTGATGGGATTATGATTGCATTCTGCCATTTAGGACTTGCATTACTGGCTGCGCTCATGAGTGCAGGCATTGCCATTGCAGGAAAACTACTTGCTACAAATATCCCTCCAACAGATCTTACTCTGTTGCGCGTAAGCATTGCCAGCTTATGCTTTCTTCCCTTTTTACGCCGTAAATTTTTTAAATCACTTACAAGAAATGATGTGGGTATTTTGGTGCTTGCAGGTTTTTTTGGGATATTCCTTTCTAACGTATTGTATTTCCAAGGGCTTACCACAAGTTCAGCACTCCATGCAGCATTGATTAACTCATTAACGCCTGGCCTGATGCTTATGTGCACGTGCCTCTATTTTAGGCAACTTCCCACGCGTGAACAGATATTCTCCTTTTCACTTGCACTCTTTGGAGTGTTTCTTATCACCACAGATGGTAACTTTAACTTTGCTGCATTGTTTGAAAACACGGGCAATTTACTGATGCTCCTTTCTGTTCTCTGTTGGGTAATCTATTCAATCGCGGCACAACAAAAGAGCGATGCACTACCCTGCACTGCTTTTACCTTTGGTGCGCTCATTATAGGAACTTTGTTACTTATCCCGATAAGCTTGAGCAATAACAGTACAACTCAGACGATCCAGCATCTTTGTTGCAAAGAATGGCTTTTGATTTTGTATATTGCCTTAATAGGCACCGGATGTGGCTACTTTTTATATGGAAAATCAATTGAACAGATTGGGCCTGATATGGCAGCATATATTATGTATAGCATGACGCCGGTATTTGTACTACCGCTTACTTTTTTATTTTTTGATGATCCTATAACGATGTGGGAAGTGGCAGGATCACTCTGCATACTGGGCAGCTTGGTAATACACGTTAGAGCGGAATGATTTTACAAAGCATCTAAGCGCTTTCTTGCATATCGCATGGCAAAAAATGCACACAACATACTAGCAAAAAGTATACCCGGAATGCTCACATAATAAGGGAGAAACGTATCTCCGCCAAGCATCGCTTTTCGCAAGCCTTCAGTCATATGCATCATGGGATTAAAGAACACAAAAATACCCAAGAAAATACTATAATCTAAAAAGAGAGAAAACGGCATGCGTAAACCGCCCAGTTGGAGCATAGGAAACACAAACCGATCAAAAATATTACCAAATTGTTGTATGCGCTCAATATAAAACACAAAGAACATAGTAAATGCAGAAAAGAACAATGTTCCCAAATAAAGAATACATGCAATAAGTAACCAATGGGCATGCGCAGTTACCATATAACTGCCAAGCAACCATTTTGCAATAAGGTAATAAGGCCCCACAAACACAAAAGTCACTAATGAGAAGAACAAAATACGTTCAAGGATTATGAGTCGCAATGGAGCAAATGTCATTTGATATTGAATAACGCGCGCATGTTGTGAGTCAAAAAAGACACCCAATGCCAAGCCAATAGAAGGTGAAATCAAAACTTGGAGCACTGATCCTAAAAAGAAAACAGTTCCCATTTCTGGTGTTGGATTGACCATGCCGCTATTTGGCATAAGGTAGCCGTAATTAATGGAATATACCATCGGGGATATAATCATATAATTGATTGCAAATGATTTTATGTGCGTGCGAAATGCATATATATCACGGCGCATCAATTGCCAAAAGACTCTCGTGTAATGCCATGTACTGTTCATACGAGCCCCTTATCAATTTGACGAGCGATAGGCCCAAACACTACCGCAAGCAATAAGCATGACCAAATGCCAAGGCCGAGCATGCAATACCCTGCCGGTATAAACGTGCCAGAGGCAAGTAATGTTGTGCGCAAGCCTTCGGTCAAATACACAATAGGACTTATTAAAAATATTCTGCCCACCATAGGGCTGAATGCATATACTTTATGCCATGAATATAAATTGCAGCCAAGGGCAATGGAAGGAGTGAGTATGCGTTGCCACAAATTAAACCGTAGCCAATCAAAAGATGCAATAAAAATAAGCGTTACAAACATGACACTCATAAAAAACAAGCTCAATATAAAGATAGCAATAAAAACAGGCCAGTTTATGGCAGTCAACTGAATTTGATCTCCAAGCACAATACGAGCAGTTATAATTAACGGAATTGCACTCATGGCAATGGTTATCATGTAACGTAAAATATATGAAAGTAATAACCCACGTGTAGAAATAGGGAGCAGCCGTTTATAATCAATATAGCGTGAAAATCTGCGATCATAGCTATCGGCAATTGATGCACCAAAACCACGGTTAATATTTACAGAAACCATAGCACCGGTCACCACGTCTGCAGGAATTGAAGATTCAAAACCCATCAAATAGGCAAGCATGCCCATGCCTATATATACGGATAAAACGCGCAATATCGCATTAATAATAGGATCACGCGCATTATTTTTGAGAATAATGCATTCGCGACGAAGCATAACAAGAATAACGCGGGCAGTGTGTAGCATATACATAGACCTACTTTTCCTGCTCCTTAAGCAATTCCAAGAACACTTCTTCAAGTGATTCTTTTTTATGCTTGTACTTTAAGTCTTGTACCGTGGCCGTCATAATAATCTTACCTTTGCCGAGCATACACACGCGATGAGATAACATTTCTGCTTCTTCAAGGTAATGGGTGGTAAGCAAAATAGTCATGCCCTGTTTATTGAGGCCCTTAATGACATCCCACATTTGATGCCTAATATCAGGATCCAACCCAACAGTTGGCTCATCTAAAATAAGCAATTTGGGATTATGCATAATCGCACGGGCAATCAAAAGCCGTTGCTTGTAACCACCAGAAAGTGCTTGAATATTAAAGTCTTTATACCGGGTTAAATTAAACTGCTCTAGCAAAGCATCCGTTCGTTCTTGCACATAGGGCTCAGGCATCAAGAAATATCTGCCCGCATAGACCAAATTATCTCGTACGTTCAAGTCTGGGTCTAAGTTTGGTGATTGAGGACAAAAGCCTAAAGCTTGGCGATAGGTAATAAGTTCATCGTAAATGGATTTATTTTTATAGAGAACTTGGCCCGAAGTAAGGGGATGCAACGTTGCAATAATGGATGAGAGGGTTGTTTTACCCGCACCGTTTACCCCAAGCAGAGAGAGTATTTCGCCTTCATGGATATCAAGACTGATACCATCAAGGGCGTTCACTAAGCGTTTTTTATCTTTATACGTTTTGTAGACATCACGCAGACTAATTAAAACAGATGACATTAATTTTCCTTGAATAGAAGCAAAGAGTACATTAATATTATACTTGAAATATACCTATTTGAAAATAGCAATAAGAGGAATATTAACAGCAATCAATTAAAATTCTTATTTTATAGTTTTATGAATATATGAAAATTATTGCTACATGGTTATTGGATTGCGACCTGGGCCACTACGCGTGGCTGCGCCAGCTATTTTCGTGTCAAAATAGCTGGACAAAGACACCACCTTGCAGGTGGACCGCTGGTCGTTCGAATGTTGCTACCGCGCGATCCCTATGGGGATCGCTTAGTAGCCATGCGAACTTAAAAAGACTTTTTTACAGTAAGACAAAACATTTGATGTTTCAGTAACCTCAAGCGCCGGGTGGCTTTACTTCATTTACTACTCTATTTTACGTCGATCACACCACAAATTTTACAACGCTAACGGTAAAAGTTGATCATAATGTTTTATTCCTTAGCCGCGAGACTAGACCCTAAGAACTTTTTACAAAAAAAGTTCGCTGGGGGAAGAATTGAGCGCCGGATAAATAAGACTGGAAGTCTTATTTGCCTTTTGGTTGCAGGTCTTTTTGGCAAGAAAAAGACCTCACTCCGGCCTGGGAAAGGCCCGAAGCTGTTGCAAACATCGAATAAATAGTCAGCCTCGAGAAAACGAAGAAAAGAGTAAACTCACTTCTAAAAAGAAAACTTCTACACAGGCTCTAAATCCAAATATCTATATTTTCAATCACCTAATTGCCGCCACCATGCGGCGCAGCATGATGTGCTTTAGTAGTATAAAACCAACCAGCAGTCATTCCAAAGACAAAAACTGCAATAGTATAGAGCCCAAACTTTGCATATCTTCTGTTACCCAAAAAAATACCCTCTAACTTTCTAACCTGTTTTTCAACTTGTTGTTCTAAATCTGTTTTCTTGCCCGATGCTGTATCATGATGCCCGCCTGGACGCCCTTGATCAGCTAGCGCTTGCATTGCCGCCGCTCTTTTTTGACTCGGACTTGAAGCTCGCACTTCAACACCACCATCTCTATCTACCAATACTTCAACCTGTGCTCCTTGTAGGCTCTCTACTTCACGCACAAATGCACGTCTTTGGAGCAAAGGACTAATCGTACCTGCAGGCTGTGGAAGTTGCCTGTACGTATCTTTTAATAATGTACGCAATAATGGCACATCAACGTCATAGGTAGTTTCTTCAGTTGAGATTGCTTGAGACAAGTTATCCATAAAATAGGAGACCACCCTTTTTTGTTGTGCTACTGAACCTTCTAGAGTAGACACGAGCACAATTTCTTTTTCCTGTTCAGCACTTTGCTTTAAACTACGCTGAGATGTTGGAGATGATGATTTTGATCCTGATCCGTATGGAGAACCTGGTCCCCCATCCATGGCAAATAATGCTGTGCTCAATATAGATGCGCTTACTACTAATACTACTTTTTTCATTGCAAACCCCCTTTATGCAAACAATGAATACTATCCTCGTTTCTGAGAATACCTGTTTTTACGATTTTAAAGCAACAGTCTTATCTTGTAGTGCTTCAAGGACCTCTAAGCGCCGTTCATGGCTTGGATGTGATTCAAACAGATCTTTACAGAATTGAACAAGACGAGATTTTTCTTTTGTCTTTGATGACTCTTCAACTCCCTTTTTATGATATGCTACACCCCCTTCAACACCGCCAGTTGTTTTTATACTCTGGGCATCAGCACGTTGCTCTAGATATCTTTTGTAAGCGGGCAACAATAAAAATCCTGCACCCGAAAAGCCGGCAAAAGTACCCAGTGCCTTCCCTGAGAATGTAGTAAGACAATTATAAAATTGATAGGCAAGTCCTGCACAAAAAGCTGTTGCAGCGCCTGCAAATTTGAGATCATCGGAAGTTTGAATATGGGAAAGTTCATGAGCAAGTAAAAAACGCTGCTGCTTGACAGGCAAAGTATTAAACCAATTACGACCAATAAAAATAGTATTACTGGTTGCGACAAGATTCTTAGAACCCCAACGCTTTTCCCCTGCTGAATTCATATACATAACGTGGATTTTAGTTGAGGTAGAAAAGCCCATTTCTTGCTTGATTTCACGTACCATTGCTTGGGTAGATTCATCAGCATACTCACTACCAAAAACTTGCCGATGATAATCGGTTCCTGCAAGAATACTTGCCAGTATGCGCATATCAGATATTCCCTCTGACAAAGAGAATCCAGATGCCACCTGAGATGAAATAAAAAAATACAAAATGAAAATATATAGACGCATAACAACTCCATATGATGCTTACCATCTAGTATATATGGTATATTAATAATAGAATTTATACAAGATCACTCACGGTTCAGGAGCGAAACATAATGAACACCCACCAATCCGTCCCTCTCAACATTATTTTTGATATCTTTGGGGTATTGTTCCACTGGGACCCACTGCAGCCTGCCCAAAAAGGAATCAGCCCTTTTACCCCTATAACTGAAAATATAGCCCTCGTCTATGAATGTGCAAGCCTTCAAAACTCTGAGGGCAAGCCTCTCCATAGATTATTCGTTCTCTCGAATTGTAAGCTTAACCTACTAGAACAGCTTTATGAAACCTATCCGGACGTATTTGAACCATTTGAAGGGATTGTGATACCAACGAATTCTGGCTTTGCAAAACCAGATACTCGTATGTTTGAGCATTTACTCAAGAGCCATAACCTGCATCCAAGTAGTTCTATATTTATTGATGATGCCCCAGAAAACACTAAAGCTGCGATCAGCATTGGCATCACTGGCATAACGTATGGACCAGGCGTAAACTTAAAACGATCGTTAATAACCCACGGGGCTATACCTTATACTCACGTCTGACGGTGAGCACGTGAGACACTACAAAGGGCAAAAGGAGCATACGCAAGCCTACCGTACCAATAAATGCCATCACAGGGGGAGAAAACCAACCTCGATCGGCATTCATACTAGCAAGCTGCATACCGGTAAACGTATATAACATAACATAGGGCGCCATGCCCACCATGGTAGTCCATAAAAAAGTAGTCGGTTTCACCAGCGTAATACCAGAAAGAGCATTGATCATGCCAAACGGAAGTAAGGCGAGCATGCGTACCAAAAATAAATAATAGACGCCACGTTGCTCGAATGCATGATTAAATTTTGCAAGTTTATTTTGATATTTGCGTTGCACCCACTCACCAATAACATAGCGGGAAGTAAAAAAGAGAATCATGGCACCAGTTGAAGCACCAAGTATTGAATATACACCACCAATGCTGCCAAAGAGTAGCCCGCTTGCGGTAATAAAAAGTGTGGAACCGGGCATGGATAAAGCACAAAATATAATATAACTACAAAGAAAAATGCCTACTGAGAGAACGTAATGTTCTTGTATATATGCATGTAATTCACTTACATGCTCGCCAATCCAGATGAGTGACAAATAATCTGTTAACCCAAACCCTTTAATAACCGCAACAAGCGTTAAAAATAAGATTAGAATTGCAAAGCGCGTAACGTGCTGCTTGGTTATCTTCATATAATACCATCTTTCTAAGTTACCATTTTTTTCTTGCAGGCAATAATAAGGGGATCAAGAGTAACAAGCCAAGAAGTACCAATGCGAGCATAACCGGCCACATAAAGATATCTTCTAGTGAATTAATACTCATAAGCTGTCTGCCTGCATACGCAAATGTAATAGATGCAGGAAGTATCCCTAAGGACGTAGTCCACATAAATGTGGAAAGTGGAACGCGTGTTAAACCACCCACTACATTTACCAAGAAAAAAGGGAATATTACCATAAGGCGCGCAATCAAAAAGTAACGATTGCCATGCTCTTTAACTTCTTGATTGATGGTGCGCAGTTGTGCTTGATATTTTCTCTGCACCCAAACACCCACGAGATAGCGAGCACCCAAAAATGCAAGAGTTGCTCCAAGCGTTGCAGCAATGTTGATATAGAGTACGCCGGGAAAAACGTTAAATAAATAACCGCCAAGCAAGGTTATCACAACCGCACCCGGCACAGCAAGAGCAGTTACCAGAATATAAAACCCAATATACACCAAGACACTATACCAGTAATGCTTATTGACCATGTATACTAAATAATTGCGATGTGCATGAATCCAATCAAGATTAAGGTACTGCGTAACGTCAAAGTACCAGATGGCTCCTATGCTCAGAAGAAGTGCGGCAAGTAGTATGAGCCGTTTTTGTAATAATGACATGTATATTTTCTTATTTTATAATTTTAAAATGACGCAAAATAATCGGCAGCAATGCAAGCAATGAGAGCAACAACAATGGGATCACAAATTTTGGTGCAAAAATGCTGCCAAATGAATCTAGACTGCCAAGCTGCTGTCCTGCATATGCATATATAAACGTGCTTGGTATAATACCCACGAACGTTGCCCATATGAAGGTCCATGTGGAAAGCCCTGCCAAACTCGCTCCAATAACAATAAACCCAAAAGGCGTAATTGGCAATAACTCAAGAAATAAAATATAATTTGCACCATATTTTTGTATGCTTTGAGTCAGTGGTGCGAGCTTTTTACCATATTTTGCGTGTATTGATTCATAAAGCAAATACCGAAACACAAAAAATGAAATGGTCGAGCCTAATGTAGCACTCACTATACAAAGCACAGCAGCTTGCAATGCACCGAAAAAGTAGCCCCCTACTATGTTAAGAATAATGGTAATAGGGATAGCAAGTATAACAAGGAGCATATATGCCACCATAAAAACAAGGCGAGAGACAAGAGGCCATGTTGCAATAAAATCTACCACGCTTTGCTTATGCTCAGAGAAAAAGTTTAAATTAATATAATTTCCTATGCCACTAAAGCGAAGTACTAACATAAGAATAATAAGAACAGCGGCTATTAGTATGCGCTTTACGTAAATACGATTCATTGTCTTGGCTCCTTGCTCCCAAACATCCAGCGCGCGATGCGCACAAACGGGTTACGCTTTAATTCATCAACATATGCTTCTTTTGCTGTCAACCAAATCACTTCTGAATAGGTAGGATACGCATGCATTACTTTAAATAATTGGGTAAACTTTTTGCCAAATACTTTTGCCACCTGCATTTCATGCATAATGTCACCAGCTCGTGTTCCCAAAATTTGTGCACCAAGAATGTAACCGCGTTTATCACAAATAATTTTACAAAGACCCTGCGTTTCACCGTCAATTTTTGCACGATCAAATGTATATTCTTTGCGATACACACGGATGGAGTTGCCAAATTTCTCACGCGCTTCAGGCTCCGTCATACCACAGTTGGCAAGTTCAGGATCAGTAAACGTAACCCAGATAACATGCTCATACGAAATAGGCCGATGCCAAAATGGTAACAATGCATTTTGTGTGGCCCATGTTGCTTGGAAAAATGCCACATGGCTAAATAAATAAGGCCCCACCACGTCACCTGCCGCCCAAATATTTTTGGCAGTCGTTCGCAGTGTGCGATCCACTACGATAGATTTATCTGTATATTGAATGCCTGCTTTTTCTAGATCAAGGCCTTGTACGTTTGGCCGCCTTCCCACGGCAATGAGCACTGCTTTTGCAGCAATTGTATGCGGGTTGCCGTGTGCATCCGTGCAATCAAAGGTTATAGTATCATGTATACGCGTGACTTTATTTGCACGCCATTTAGTATGAATAATCACCCCTTCTTCACGCAAGATACCTTGAATGCGCTCCACAAGCTCAGGATCTTCTTGTGTGAGAAGCCTATCATGCGATTCAATAAGTGTAATTTTCACACCCAAACGATTGAGTGACGATGCCATCTCACACCCGATTGGCCCACCGCCCACGATAATAAGTGATTCAGGAAGTTTATTAAGTGAAAACAAATTTTTATTAGTTAAATAAGGAATGTGCTCAAGCCCTTCTATGGGCGGCACAAGTGCATGAGTGCCCGTAGTAATAATTGCTTTCGCAAATGAAATAGTTTTACCGTTCAAGGTGATATGATGGTTATCAAGAAACTGTGCATCACCAAATTGCACATCAATGCCTAAGGCACGGATTGCTTCGGGCGTATGGGTGGTATAAATTTCTTGCACAATGGATCGCACGTGTGACATTACGTTTGTAGTATCAAACTCAATGGGTTGCTTGGTACCCACACCAAAGTGCTGCAACCTTTTTGCAGTTAATGCCGCATATCCAGATTTAATAATCGCTTTACTAGGAACACACCCAGTCCACGTACATTCACCACCCAGCTTGTCTTTTTCAACAAGCAATACCTTCTTGCCAAGTCCGCGAGCTAACTTTGCAGATACTAGGCCTGCGCCTCCGCCACCAATAACCAAAAAATCATACTCATGTCGTGCCATGCTATCTCCAAGTTTCTTTACTTTACTGTACAACTTTGGTCAACTTATATGCAAGAGTTTTACCGGTATGTTTCCCGTAGGGCCCCCTCCTTGAGATAAGGAATATGCCACCCCCAAGTCTCAACAGCCCCCAACCAACACTCGCACATATCAGCTTTACCTGTCTTTATGCAAAGTAGCATGTCACACTTCATATAGCTTATTACAATTGTTAAATATTAGGCAAATTATGCTTTATTTTAAGCACTTTATATATATACAAACATTCCTATTTTAAGTATGATGGAATATATATGGATCGGTTTAATTTCAAAATAAGGTTCACCTACCATGAATTCTCGATATGTATTTGGTATTTGCCTGATAGGCCTGGCTGCATTAGCAGGTTGCGGCGGTTCAAAGCCGTTACAAGATAAGACTCGCCAAATGCTTGATTGCAAGTATTCTGAAGAAAAAAATAATGTTACCTTGACCGCAAAGGTACTCAACAGAGTGGAATGCAAGCGCTTATTTGGTTCCGATGCATTACTTTCTCACAAAAACCCTATTTTCCCAATCATGATTATTATTGATAATCATTGTAGCAAAAACTTGGTTTTGAGCCCTCGCTATGTTGAATTAGTTTCAACCAAGCGTCAGACTGTTACCGGTAGATTGCATGAAAGCACGGCTTGGGAAAACATTGGCGTATGCTTAAATGATATATCGGCCGCAAACTCTCTACATAATGCAAGGCATAGCCTATTTACGTCCGATGCTGTGAGCGAAACGATCAAAGCACTAGAAGCTAAACAATACTCTGCTATTATGCAAAATCAAGCAGAACAAAAAATACAGCATAATGTAAAAATTGATGAACTGCTTGACTCACTACTGCTCTATGACCCGGTCATTATTGTCCCAAACCAACGCGCTGCGTACTGCTTCTTTGTTCCAGAAAATCAGTATAAACCTGTATTTAAAATACACCTTCCGGTTCAAGATGAATCAACTCTCTCATATACGGTTCAAATGAAAAAACATGCGAGCACTTGGCTATAAGAATGCGGTGCTAACCAGATCAATATGAATCTTACTACGGGGCAGATATAAAAACTGCCCTTCTTTTTTGTGCTCAACTCTTCTAATCTGATATGCTCTTACTATTAAGGGATTAAATCTTCAAATTCAAATAAAGGAGCATAATGATAGAGACCTATTGTAGACCAAAAATTCAGCCATTTTTTGACAAAATGGCACAAAAAATTGCGCCCTACATATATCCCAATACTATTACATTTCTTGGCTTTATTGCAGGGCTCTGCGCCGGCTTGAGCATCGCGCTCGATCATTTTATATTTGCTGGATGTTTACTTGCCATTTCAGGTCTTTGTGACATTTTTGATGGCACGCTTGCACGAGTGACGGGAAACACAACTGCGGTGGGTGCCTATATAGATTTGATAACAGATAGAATGGTTGAAGGAGCCGTGATTCTTGGATTTGCGATTGCAAATCCTGAATATGCACTTGCCAGTATTGTGTTTTTAATTGCGGTAATCTTACACTTTTCTACCTTTTTGGCAGCCGGTGCTTTATTCAAAAACACTGGACCTAAAAGCATGCATTATGATAGAAGTTTGGTAGAGCGTGCTGAAGCGTTTATACTATTTTTTCTGATGCTCATGCTGCCAGAATATTCCTACCACAGCTTAATGTGCTTTAATGGATTAGTTTTCTGTTCTGGAATTGCAAGGTATATACGAGTGCTTAGAGAAGCGTAAATAATAACATTATTTGTTAACCATAGAATCAATATATCTTGAGCGCCACGCATATTCATCTTGAAGCGCAGGGTTATTTTGCAACCACCCTGCACGTGATGCATTATATGATACAAAAAGCTTCTTATTGTCTTGTGTTTCATCTACCACAGCCTGATGCTCGGCAGTACGGTCAAGATAACCCCAATATGGCTTAGTAGTGCAACGGTGCATTACATCCCGCAATTGATTACCAATAGTAGATGAGAGTGTCATTACTCCTATCTGCGCACCTGTCCATTTCAAAATAGAAAATGCCGTTGATCCTGTCCATTGTATACATAGAGGCAACTTTGTACAAAGATTAGTCAAAGGGGCTACACTGTTACTCAAAGCGGTTGTAGCACCACCCAAGCTCTTAACCCCTAGGTAACCTGTCACATGGGGCATAGTCTTTGCCATAATTAAGCCAAGAGCCGCTCCAACAACTAACTTTGATGCCACCTTTTTGCGATACGTGCCATTCTGATAATGCACAAGGGCACGGTTTATAACATATTTTTTTATAGAACGAATAGGATCGGCAACATCAAGCTTTTGTTCTTGTACTACTTTTTTAAAGCCTGTAAATAATTGCGGATTATCAAACGCTTTCCATTCATTTTCATCTATGAATATACAAGAATTAGTCACAATAGCCGTTGTTGCATTGTTACGCCATTTTGGATTTAATTTTAAAATATACGCTGACTGAATATCAAACTTGAGTTCTTGCAAAATATCATGTACGTCTTTAAAAACAGGATTACTCAATTGTTCAAATTCATAGCCAGTGCCATTATCTTCTGTTGGTCTTTCAATACCATACTTTGCCATTTGATAGCGCACTGAAAAAAGGCTGGGTATATACGCTATATCTAAAGGAATATCATCTGTATAGCCACGATCATCTTGAAGAATTGTAGTATAACCACACTGCATAGCAGATAACTGTGCACCTATACCAAAGAGTAGTATCGCTAAAAATATTCTACACCATTTCATAAGGTTCTCTTTTTGTTTCATGTTATTCTTCCTTTGCATCACTCTGTGTTTGAACGATATCGTCAGATTCTTCTATGCTACTGAGCAATTGCCCATAGTGCGTGTCATTATCCGATTCACTCATTTTTGAGCAATAATCTATAAGAGCTTGCTTATTAATGATTGATCCAAGAGCTTTAGTAGAAGCTTGCTCAGTCAGATAGCGAGCTACCGGTTCAGTAAACACGGCATGCACACAAGGGCCTACACCAGGAGCGAGTAACGATGACCAAGCAGTTTTGCCTGCCATCATACAAAGTTCAGGAGCGTAAAACTGACTGCATGTTTGATTTGCGGTAGCTGTAATGCCTGTTGACATACTTTCAAGCCAACCAGCACCAGGGACTGTTTCTGATACCCATGAACATACTGATGGTGCAACCGTATAGGTAATAATACCAATTACTGCACTCACAAGCACGCCATCAACTACTATTTTTGTAGCAAGATGCTTGCGATATTGTCCATTTGCAAACTGCTCTGAGATAAGAGTACTAAAAAATCTTTTTACTTCTGGCGCGGAAGAACCTGCATTCGGGGCGATTGAAAGCCACCAATTTTGATCGATAAAGATACAACCGTTTGTTACCACAAAGCCAGGTGTATTTTGTGCCATGTCGGGATTAAGCTTTGCCATCACGATTTGAGTAAGATCTAGGGAAGTTTCTTTAAGAAGTGCTGTCACCTCATTATATACGGCAGTATCAAGCTGCTCATAACCTTTGCCATCTTCTAAAGCAATGCCATAGGTACGTAATTGTTGTTTGACTGAAAAGAACTGTGGCAAACCATACATGCAATATGCAATTGTTGCAGGAATACGGTCAAAAACACTCGATGGGACTTGAACTTCAGAGTCCATGCCCTTCAATGTGAACAATGAAAAAAAGAAAATAACGGGAATTAATCGTTTCATGTATATAACCTCCACATAACGATTATTTATCTATTAGTATTATAAGAATACCTGGAATGACAGGTATTGTCAATCCGCCTTCGCCCTCTAGGCTACGGTGTGACTACGTTTGCAGGGTAGCCTACAGAGTACATAGTGGCTCTAAAAGTAGCGTTCAGCACTTTGCATCTTCATGGCAAGGCCGAACCCCGGGATCAGAGCACAATACGGTGGGCAGCAGTCTTGCTCAACTACTTTTTTCCAACTGCTGCAACAGGTAACACCATATAATAGGTAATTTTGTCCTTCTTTACCAATGCAATCAAATCTTGTATATTGCCAGTTAGCTGCGCGACACGCTTATCATTACCTTCCTTCTCTTGTGCGAGAGCATCCGCTTGTAAGCGTGATAGAATAATACTCACTACATTACCAATGTATTCAAGATCAACAGTACGACTCTTTGACTCTTTGAGTAATGCGAGCGCATTCACCAGATAACGACGTAAAATCCAATAATCGCTGCCAATCATGAATTGCATCATCGCCAAGATCAATGAATATTCAACAGAGTCTTGGTTATAATACCGATGCACCTGCATCAAATCAACCACCTTTTCAAGTGCTTTGCCTGCTTCTTGCCTTAAGACAAGATCTTGTGTCATTAATGATTTAAGCATTAACTTTATAAGAAGCATGGCAAATGGTTGCATATCATCTGCAGCGAAAGCAACATCCGCACCTTGTGCTGCCATTTGATGAATGGCAATTTCTACATGCTCAACAGCTTTTGCCACATTGCGTAGAGACCAATCGGCGTCAACGTAGACATACGCCAATTCAAAATGTGCTGCAGCCTCAAAAGGACTGCCTAGTTCAATCGCTTGAGTGAGCAATGCAACAGCACGTTCAAACTGTTTTTGCCGACCAGCGATACTACCAAGCGCTTGAATTGCCTCAACATTGCCCTCAACTTTTTTAGATTCCAGGTACTGAAGCACCTCCCGTGGATACACTTTCACCACAGCACAATTTTGACCAAGCTCTAAAAGGGCCTGCGGCGGTAATTTCTTTGTACGTTCGACAATTTCTAATTTATACAAAATTGCTTTTGTGAACTCTTTATCTTCCTGCGCAAGCCTTGTAAGCACCCTTAAAGCTACAACACTTCTATCTTTTAGCCTTGTTGCAAGTTTTTTGGCACGAGTTTTATCTGCCGTTGTTTGATGACCACATGGCAATGCTACTGGTGCGACACACAATTCTATAAGAAGCTCAGCGGCTATCTCCTCGGTGTTTGCTAGCTTTTCAAGAGCTTTTAATGCTTGTCTAAATTCATCTTGCGAAATTTGCTGGCTGCCAAACAACATATTTTTATACCATAGATATACTCCAGCAGGGCATCCGGAATTTTTGGCTTTTCCACTATAAAAATGTACAGCACGTAAAGTTTCTTGTAGAGCAGCTTCAGTTACCATATCAGGTTGATCTATTTTTACTTTTTGCTGAAATCCTAAACAGTAAATCAACGCAACTGCCGCATGCCCATTATTTTGAGTATCTGCAAGTTGCTTGATATATTCATGATGAGTTGCGAGTACGTCCACAATACCCGTGGCTCTCAAAGATTCACCTCGTAACTCATCATATTCAAAAGCACAACGATAGAGCGCTTCAAGCGCAGCATTTTGCTGCTCAGCGCTTTGACTCTGCAAATATGTTTCTACATACAACCGCAATGCGGGCACACACCCTTGGCATGCCAAGGCATGCACACATTTGCTGGCACCGCGCACTATTTTTTTTATATCTGTGGGTGCAATACCAGGAATCTCTTGTGTAGTCACAAGAGGCTCAAGAAATTTCATTGTTTCAGTCAATAGTTCCTGATCGCAACCAACAACAGTGACACAATTAAGATAAAAAGCGCATACTCGTGTGCAGGCTTGGGTAAACTGCCGCGCATAACGTTTATTCTCAGGCTCTGCTTGTAGTGCGCGCCGAGCAACATCTACTGCCTGCTGATAACATGCTTTTCTAGTATCAAAAGTTTCCAAAATAAGTGAATCATGTTCTGCTTTATACAAACGATACTTACTCAATAAGTAACAAGAAAGAGCATGGTCTTCTTGTGAAGCAGCTTTTAGTGCGTCACATGAAGCAGTATCTTGCATTATTCTTTGCGCTCCTTCACTACTCATGTCCTCAAATGCGTGATCAATATCAGTAAGTCGTTGCAAAAAAGTTTCATTCAACGCTACTGGCTTTGCAGATTCTTCTTGCATGGGGACTGCTGAAACTACCTTCATCTCTGTTACTGCTACTGCAGGACTTATCTCTGCCTCTGGCATCATTACTTTTGAAACCTCTATGCCCATTCTTCTGAAACCCTCAACTAACGTTGCGTAATGCCTCTCAGCTTTCTGAGTATGCTCTTGGTCTCCTTTAAACTCCTGAAGAAATAATAGTACTTTACCAAAATACTCAACTGCTTTACTGCCAAAGGAGCGTATATCAATGTGTGCATTCAAAAGTGCAACACAATGATCAGCAACCATAAACAAGTCAGCGCCCTGCATGTATCTCTGTGGGTCGCTAACATAAAGTTCAATCAACTCATAATGACCAAATGTACCTCCACTTAACCGTGCAGCTTCGTTAAAATATTCGATTGCTTTAACACGATGCTGAGGGTTTTCAACTAAAATTGAACCCATTGCACACAAAGCTACTGGCACTCGATCTACTGCTTTTTTCTCAATAAATGTGATAATAAACCTCATTTCAGCTGGATTACAAAATCGTGATTTACAAATTTCTACTAAATGCGCATAGGCCTGCTCGCATCCTAACTGTACAGAATGCACCAAAAGTTGTATTGAATTGGTAACCAAATCTCTTGCGTCTATTTTCTTACTCTCCCTTTGCGCACGGCAAAAATCAAGATAACCCACAATACGAGCTGCTTGGGCACATGAAACCCCAGGCTTTTTTACTATTCCATTTGCTATGTTATATGCTTTCTCCATATCAGTATCTAAAGCATAACCACATTCAAATGGATGCCCAGGACCATCAAAATAATGCTCGGCAAGAACTTCACCAGCATGCAAACTGCCGAGCGCGTGAGCTTGATGCAACATTGCAATATGAGCATCAAACTCAAACCGTTCTACGCGAGCATCCAATGGAACCGTAGAAAGCTCACCAAGGGCATAAATGAACATACAATGAGGATGCTTGAGTTTTACACCTTCCTCCAACATTTCTTTTTCTTCAATTAATCTGTCATTTTTAACATAGAAGCTCGCAAGTCCAAGACAACAAAGACCGAGTATATCCTTATTATCATCCGTACAAGAAAGTGCATATGCTTCTTTGGCATACACAAGAGCTTTTCTAAGTAATACTTCTTTATCAACTTGCTCATTATCTTCAATAAACTGATAAGGAACACTCGCTTGTACCAAATGGCAAAGGCTTAATATGCCTGCCACCTGAGCCTGCAATTGAGGTTCTTTGCCCGCGACATGCACCTCTTTAAGCTTGGCAACAAGATTATGCATCTTATAGGGCTGCAGCTTACTCTGCCACGTTTCAGCGGAAGTTTTTTCAAAATCAGATTCGGCAAATTCAGTAAAAATAGTTTCACAAAATGTAAGTACGCCAGCTATCTCCTCGGCATTACCACGGGCCAATAGGTCAGATATAAGCCATGCGCATGCGCTATTATTCTTGAGAGACACTGATGTTGTCAATTGATGCCGCACAAATGCAAGACAAAGTGATTTTTCCGGTTCAGGCAGATCTACGCCAGATAATTTTAAGGCAGATTCGACTGCAAGATCGTGTTTTCCTTCTTGTGTGTTTTGCATTGTCTTAATATAAAATGTGAGCGCATCTTGAAAAGATTTTGCACCCGGGACACCAGCAAGCGATGCTGTGCAAGCATCTCTAAACGCAGGCATAAGTAAATGCACGTTCTGACAATCTAAACCAGTCTGCTCACGCTGAAAATGTACTATACGAAATAAAAAACGACCGGCCGGATAACTGGCTTCTTTGTTACCTGCATGCACGAGAGTCCGTACATGCGCATATAATTGCGCACCTTGCGCTCCCTCAATCAATTCTTTGGGTGCACCATCGAGCATCTCTGTTGCCAGCAACACGCAAGACTGTGCATTTTGTTCTGAGATAGTTTTTCCATCGCCTACACAAGCTACATTGTTCACCCAACAGCGAGCGCGCCATTCACCTTGCTCTTTGAGCACTCTGAGAAGCTGACCAACTCTGTGGCGTAGTTTACCATCAAGTTCGTGTTGTAACTCAGTAGCACCCACTAGAGTAATAAACAGCTGGCCAGCAGCTTCCAGATTCCCATCACACAAAGCAATAACACCATCAGCGTACGTAATGATATTCTTTAAAAGCTGGGGCTGTTGATGTGTACCATCAAGACCACGCTGAGCAAAACGCTTTACTGCTTGATGCAATTCATTTGCTTTAACTACATTGTTACCGGAGACTTCACTTCCAAGTGCTTGATAGCATTTCCATTGGGCAAGTAACACACATGCAGTGCTGTTATTATTCCATGCCAAATTTTCAAGTTGCGTAGCAACATCATCAAAACAAGCTATCTGACTTGTCTTGCCCCCACGCATCAATTCTTGCATAATAACTTCTGCATGCTCAATGCCAGAACGCCGAACTTTTCTCTCAGTACTTTGCAATTCGTGAGAGATCACATAACAACGTGCGCGCACATCGCCCTGTAACGCTACTGCTTCCAGTAAAGAATGTGTCAACTGATTGACATGCGTAAGAGGTACTTCATCATGGGAACGATCAAGCAATTCTATTAAAAGCTCGCTGGCTTGTGAAAACTGTTTTCTTTCATAAGCACAGACTGCTGCAGTATATTGGGTAACTGCTTGTGCCAAAGCAGTGTGTTTTGGATGTTGTAACAAAGATTCAAAATACGGTACCAATATTTTAATTTGACTACATTGTGCTCCCACATCTTTTTTGGTAACTGCTTGTGCACATGCGTCTTGCAATATATGAAATTGTGCATCAACGTCACCGCTTAGTGCTAACTTTTCTATAGCCGGCATATGATGAGCATCAATAAACATAGTGCGTAAGTGAGATGTAAATTGTTGCCAGCAAGGATATGTCTTCAAGAACTTTTGTAATTCAAATAATTCATCTAACGCATAGTCATGCTGGTTGTTCAGCAATAAACGGCAACAAGCAGCCGCATGCATTATGGGTTCTTCATAAGGATCGTTATGTGCAGATCTCTCTACTTCTTTAAACTCATATTCTGCCGCATGCGCATTTCCCTGACCTTGCAATAACACCCCACGAGCCAAACGAGCTAGAGCAAATGTTTGCTCTCCATTATGCTTTTTCCATGTCCCATTAATTAAATCATCATAAGCACTATTTAGCGGCATTGCCACTTGCTCCAAAACATCTACCGGATGAGCACTGTGCAAGGCTTTAAGATACGCAATTTTACTACGATTCACAAAACTCATAACGCAATACTGACTTTGGGTAATAGGCAGCCCGTCATACATAGTAAGAGCAGGAAGCGCTTTTGCCATTTCCCGCCATCTGTTTGCAACAGGACGTTTTTGTAGCTCCATCGCAAAGGAAGTTGCAATAATATTAAACAATAAAAAATGCATTAACCAAGTTGTTTTATTCATAAAATTAATATTTCTCTGTATTAGCCAACCAAATCCCTAAGGGCTTTTATAAATTTTTCTACATGCTCCATAGTATTACCATAATAAAAACTGATGCGTATTGCCCCATCAATACCCCACATTCTCCACATAGGTTGCAAACAAAAATCGCCCGCTCGCACGCAGATATTTTTGGTATCAAGAAATGCTGCAACATCATGAGGATGAATGCCGTCTATGGTAAAAGTAACTAAATGCCCCTTAGTCTTAAGTTGTTCAATCGGCCCCATAATACATATTCCAGGAATTTTTTCTAAACCTTCAATAGTGGCAGCACAAAGCTCTGCTTCTACTTTTTGCTGTGCTGTGCGATCACTATTTTCCAAAATTGTTATAGCTGCTCCCAAGCCAATCACTTGCGCAATGGGCGGTGTGCCAGCTTCAAATTTACGTGGTGCGGGTAGAAAGGTGGCACTGCGCCAATCAGCACGATACACCATGCCACCACCAAGCTCATAGGGCGGTGTTTCAGCATGTAATTCTTTTTTAAGGTAAAGCACGCCAATGCCTGTAGGCCCTAACATTTTGTGACCAGAGAATGCTAAAAAGTCACACCCAAGTTGTTGCACGTCTACCGGTTGATGGGGCACTGATTGGCATGCATCAACAAGCAATTTTGCACCAACGCGCTTTGCATGCTCTGCAATAAGCTGAATATCATTGTGCGTGCCCAAGCCATTTGAAACATGCACTACGGCAATAAGTTTAGTCCGTTTTGTTATCAACGTCTCAAGCACACTGTAATCTAGTAAACCATTTGAAAGCACCGGAATGAATTGCAATTGCGCTCCAGTGCGGTCGGCTACGCGCTGCCATGGAAGCAAATTGGAGTGATGTTCCATCTGCGTAAGCAAAATCTCATCGCCTCGTTTAATATGCTCCATCGCCCAGGTACTTGCCACCATATTAATGGATTGCGTGGTGCCTTGCGTAAATATAATTTCTGATGCATCACGCGCGTTAATAAACTGAGCAACCTGTGCACGCACACCTTCAAACTGTGCTGTTGCCTGTTCCGATAATCGATAAATGCCACGATGTACAGGAGCATATTCATCTGTATAAAAGTGCGAGATCCTATCAACAACCGCTTTTGGCTTAAGACTTGTTGCAGCATTATCTAAATATATATATTTTTCCATTATGTCTTCTTTAGTTAATCCACATTTCAATTCCTGAGTCAATGAGCATCGTTACCAATCGACCCATATGCATTTCTACTTGAGAACGAATTTCTCTTGAAACATTCCGCTTTTGATTAAATTTTTCATATGTTTGTAGGATCACAAAATAGCAACATAAAATATTATCTCTATCTATAGGTCTAGGATGCACTTTTGATAGTGCAAGAATGCGTTCAAATGTAGCAACTATGCCCGTATAATCAAAAGGTTCATGATTACATTGATCTACCAGTTGCACGCATAACAGGTCTACCGAGGCATATCCTTGCCCAATACATTCGGCCGCATAGCCTATTACTACACTAATTGCTTCTAAAGCTTGATTCTTTAATGTGTGATTCTGTCTTACTGCAGCAATACCTACCGTGACCAACACACCTGCTGCAAATCGATCAACACATGTTTCTATATCTTGAACAACGCACTGCTCCTTTTTCAGCGCTTCGATGCGCAATTTTAAATAGCCTAATGCTTTTTGCACATTACAGCCACTAAACTCAGGGTCCAAATAGAGAAGAGCAAGTTCTAAATATTCTGCAGTTGATCCCCGTACCACGCTTTCTTCAAGTAGTGCTATGCTTTTTTCAAATTCTTTGCGATGCGATCTCATCGTAAGCAAAGCACGTAACGCTTCCATATTGCCTGCTTTATATTCTACCTCAAGATGATCAGCAAGAGCTTGTGGAAATACAGCATACTCCATACAATTATTAATTAAGTCTGAGAGAGCATACGCACCATCTTGATATAATGCTAACGCATAGTCAAGAAACTGCTCATGCTCGTGTTGCTCTTTAGCAATGACTGCAAGAGTGAATAACGCTTGCCTACTCTCATGTTTAACTTGCTCGGCAATGCGTTTGGCATGAGCATAGTCAATGGCAACAGTATAGCCACAAGGCAACTGGCCACCCTCTCTATATAACTTAATAATAAACTCAGCTGCACTCACATTCGTATGCACAACTGTTTCCAGAGCAGCCAAT
This sequence comes from Candidatus Babeliales bacterium, assembly GCA_963716425.1. Classification (GTDB taxonomy): domain Bacteria; phylum Babelota; class Babeliae; order Babelales; family JBFXEV01; genus JBFXEV01. The sequence goes on along the minus strand of OY970310.1, from coordinate 1,404,988 downwards.
GCTTGCTCACACTCTTCATCCGACATCTTCTCGGGACGTGATAAGCGCATCATGCTCCACACAGGAATCGCTTCTGTGCAACCCCATTCCTTTGCTTTAACACAATAGGTCCAAACACAATCTACTGCTGCTTGTGTTTGACTCCTTGCTTTATCATGATCAAATGGCATTCGCTCAAACTCCGCTGCATACCATAAACTCAAAGCAAGGGCACCAAGTCCATTTTTTTTACTCTCTACCAGTTTTACTATATGGTCTATATGCTCTTTGAGAACAGATGCGATACCTGATTCTTCCCACATAGCGCTTCCTTGCCCAGACACTACCGAACAACATTCACCTATAATTTCTAACGCGTAATCCTGCGCAGCCTCATTCTCATACAAATGTGTTTTTAGATACATCTCAAGCGCCGGTACACATCCTCTGCATGCAAGTGCGCGAATGCACGCTAATGCTTCTTGATTAATTTTCTGTGCGCTTTGCGGGCATAATTCTGGATGGGAAGACACCACTTCAAGTCCTTGATTAACAATTTCAAGCACTTCCACTAATGATACTTGTGCGCTTACAACGTCGGGTATCACCGAAGTTCTCAAATAATGAATGAGTTGATAATAGGCATACTCAAATTGCTCCCTATATTTTGTATTGGTTTTATCACCAAGGAGAGCCTGCATTGCATAGTTGACTGCCGCCATAAAAGCTGTCTTCCTATCAATTGATGTGCCCCTTGCATCTATGCCCGTTTTACCAAAGTGCATAGATACTTGGCTCATTACATGCTGCGCAAAAGCATTACCTTCTGCCGCATTAACTCTCACACGTTCAATGGCTGCAGGATCACCAACTATCTCTTGGCATGCTGCACTACCAATAGCTCCCATAACATCAGTAAGAAATTTAACTTCGTGCACATTCTCTTGATCATTCGCTCGACTGACTTGCTGCACGACTTGAGGCACTGCTTGATCACTTACTACTGCAAATACACCAACGGATGCTAATCTTTCTTGGATTACTTTACATAGTTCCTTTGCACGCTGCTTCTCTTCCGCCGTTCCCTCAAACTTTAAAAGAAGCTCAAGAATGAATGCCGTCAGTTTACCTTCTGTCACATGAGCACTCCCACGGCGTGCCCCTGCCTCAATCATGGCAATACAATGATCTGCCGCTTTAAATATTTCCCTTTTACCATTATTTTGTTCAAACATGGCATATATACTTGCAAGATCAAAATGACCAAGCATATCGTTACTCCAGTATGCAGCTTCTTCGAATCGACGTATCGCTGTATCAACATGTCTCATATCATTAATGAGAATAGATCCCAGCGCGCATAATGCTTCAGGAACATGCTCATCTGATTTCAACTCCAAAAATTGAACAATCCCCTGCGCCGCTTCTTGTGTGCACCAACGAGATAGATAGATTTCTTGTAAATGAACATATGCTCGCTGCTGATTGCCGGCTGCAGCGTCCATCAGCAGTTTCACTGGCACGGATAGGTTAAGCTTTTGTCCTGTATTTTTTTGGTTATTCGTTAACCGGCGATACTCAAAATGTCCCAAGATGCAAGCAGTTTGCGGATAAATTCCACCAATTTTATGGGCCAAGGTTAGACTCTTCTTAATGTCTTGTTCAAGAAAATGTCCACATGCAAATGGATTTGCTTGTCCATCATAATAATGCTCTGCAAGAATGGCACCCGCTTCTTTATCACCCATGTTATATGCCCGCTCAATGGTAGCAATGTGCGCTTTAAACATACGTTTATCCATCCTTTGCCCGTCTACCGGCGGCTGCATAAGAGCTAATACTGAAGCTGCTCGCATACAACCAGGGTGCTGCAATCTGGAGCCTTCGCATAATGCAGTCATAGCATCGGGCATATTATGGTTTTCTAAATAATGATACCCTAATCTATAACAGGCCATGCCCCATTGTTTGCGATATATATCCGCAGTTTTACGATCAGCGCGTTCATGTGCTCGCTTTGCAAGTGCTACTGCAGAAGTGAGCAAAGTCAGCGCCCGATGCCCTTCCCCTGCTTCCATAAATACATATGGTATCAAAGTTTGGAGCACATAACAGGAGCTTAAAATATAGGCAACTTCACCATGCAATTCTATATATTTATCATCATGAAGTATTTTTTCAAGTTTTTCTACTACCGCAAATTTCTTAAAAGATTCTAATGCTTTCTGCCAATTGGCAATGGTAAAATTAGGAGTATCAAGTTCAAGAAACCTTGGAAAAACACGTGCACACACCGAAAGACCTTTTACCATTTCTTCCTGATCACCGGTCTCTAAAAGAGTTGCAATATGCCAACCACCTGCACATGAATTGCCTGCCTGGGCTAATGTAACTAATTGGTGCTCTGCAAAAGCTTTGCACAAAGCTTTGTCTCTTTCGCTCAGCGGCACATCAAGAAGTCCAAGTAGTTGTTCAACGGCATTATCATATAATTCTTTCTTTAAAAGACCATGCGCACCACGGTAGAGCATCACCGCTCTCACAAATGGCGTAGCTTCTTTTACTCCCGCCTTTGATGCCGCTCCTACAAGCTTGAACACTTCATCTAATTTTGAGATTGAAGCATCGTCTAGTCCAGTTTCTTCATGCTTATCATGAATCAAGCGAAACCGCAAATGACCCATCCGGTACCGCGCGTCATCGTTACCTGCCGTAACAACAGCATTGAGCGCTTTAACCAGTTGATCACCACACTCTTGTGTATACAGTTCCTTTGGTGCACGCTCTAAAAAATCTGAAGCCAAGGTACAACATTGTTCTTGTGTTTGTTTATTTTTGGCGTCCTGGCTCACACGCTGCAGTACATCCCTGCAACGGGCGCGCCATTCGCCCTTATCTTTAAGCTCAACAAGAAACTGACTTGCTTTGTTGCGAATTTTGCCATCAAGCTCATTCTCTATAGTGCCAGTATCTGCCGCAGCAATAAATTGCTGAGCAGCAACTTCTAGATTTCCATCACAGAAAGCAATAACCCCATCGGCATACCTTACCAAAGCTTTTAAAAGCTCGAGTTGTTGTTTAGTCCTATCAAGACCAAGCTGAGCATATAACTTTACTACATGATGTCTTGCTTTAGTTAGTTCTGCATTCTCACTGGTTACCATATCCGCAAGTGCTTGATAGCACTTCCATTGCGCAAGTAACACGCATGCTGTGCCATTTTCTTTTCTTGCCATCTCTTCAAGTTGTGTAACAATGCCACATTCATCAAAGCAAGCTATCTGATATTTCTCTCCTGCACGTATTAATTCCTGCATAAGAACCCCTGCACGTTCAATGCCCGCGCGCCGAACTTTTTGCTGAGTACTCTGTAGTTGTTGAGGAATTGTATAACAACGTGCGCGTACATCACCCTGTAACGCTACTGCTTCCAGTAAAGAGTGTGCCAACTGATTGACATGCGTGAGAGGTACTTCATCATGGGAATGCTTAAGCAGTTCTATTAAAAGCTGTGTAGCTTGAGGATACTGTTTTCTTTCATAAGAACCGGCTGCTGCAGTATATTGAATAAGGCTTTTTGCCAAGGCATTGTGTTCAGGACGTTGTATCAACGATTCAAAATAAGGTACCAACAATTTAAATTGACTACATTGTGCTGCCACATCTTCCTGGGCGACTGCTTGTGCACATGCAGCTTGTACTAGATGAAATTGTGCATCAACGTCTCCGCTTAGTGCTAACTTTTCTATAGCTGGCAAATGATGAGCATCAATAAACATAGTGCGTAAGTGAGATGCAAATTGTTTCCAGCAAGGATATGTCTTCAAAAACTTTTGTAATTCAAATAATTCATCTAACGCATAATCATGCTGGTTGTTCAGCAATAAACGACAACAGGTTGCTGCATGCCCTATTGCTTTTTCATAAGAAAAATCACTATGCACAGAACTCTCGGCTTCTTTAAATGCTTGTTCCGCCCGAGAAGAATCTCCCTGGCTTTGCAATAACACACCGCGCGCCAAACAAGCAAGCCGAAATTTTTGCACACCATTGCGTTTTTTCCATACGCCACCAATTAAATCGTCATGATCAACCGACATTGGCATTGCAACTTTTTCTAAAAAATCTAGTGGATGTGGGCTCTCTGGTTGTAAAGCATAAAAATACTTAATTTTATGGTCATTCACAAAACTCATACCGCTATACTGACTTTGGGTAATAGGAAGCCCATCATACCCTACTAGATCCGGGAGTACCATTGCCATTTCTTGCCAGCGCTTTGATACTACTTTTTTATCCATTGCAAAAGCAATATTGCACGCACACACAAATAAAAATAGCGTTAACCAAGTTGTTTTATTCATAAAAGCTTTCCATAACAAGATTTATACGTATAGGCTCCTAACAAAGCCCATTACTGTTTTTTAACACTATGTAATATGTGAGCTACAATCCGTTGCTGCAAACGTAATGTGACGGCATCCTCTTCCGTGCATACAGTAAGATCAGCAGCGTGCAACACGCCATTTGCATACACTACTATATCATGAAACGGATTATGCAAAAGAGCTGTTTCATCACCCTTACAAAGCTTAGCACAGATCATAAGTAAATTTGTCGCTGTTTTTGCGCGCGTTGCCAAAGTGCCAGCGTGAGGAGTATCCAGCCAAAAACGAATTTGCCCTTCAAGCAAAGTAAGAAGCTTTGATTTGCAGGTCAAATCACCTCCATCACAAGCCAACTCTTGGGATTTTATAAAAATCTTCATAGCATTATCATATTCACTATACGTATCATCTTCACCTGAACACAATAAAAAAATCTTTGAAGAAAAATAGCCACAATGCGCAAGCATGCGCTTACGTTCCTGATCACTACATTCACCCTCGATTATAATAAGACGTAACAGCGCTATGACTTCCTCAATATGCCCAAGTGAAGTTACCTTCATAGGATGTGTTATCATAGCACATTCAGAAACACCTACAGAGCTTATAAGATCCACTAAATCTTGTGTACTTTGCGCACCAGTGCGAATGAAATGATCTTCAAATGCGGCAAAAGCTCGTTCACAATGCAACAATACCGCATCAAACGAGTTGGGTTTTCTTTGGAGTAAGAGTGAACGTGCTCTATAACATTCTTTTAGGCAACTCAAATACGGCTTTCTTTCTGCCGCGAGTTCTTGTGCAAGCTGCGTAAATTTACGTTGTTCAAAAAGTACTGTCAACAACAACAAATATGCCCTTTCAGAAGTATCTTTAATTGGCTGTAACAGGTCAATAGTTTTTGCATGCAATGCTCTGCGTACTTGATCAGACTGGCCTGCCCCCCGCGTAAAATATGCATTAGCCAATTCATAGAGTCTTTTCTCGGATAACTGCCCTTCTGGCTTATACATACGTAATTCGTTGAGTAACTCGCTCACTCGAACAGAAGCAGCTGCCAATAAATCAATGCACATCAAATGTGCTCCATCATATGTGCTTTTGTAATGACGCATTAAGTCGAGCCCCTTGGCAATAAGTTTTTGTTGGCGAACACCTGTTGCGTTGATAGCTTGTTCATAATACATTGTAGCAAGCATCACACGATGACCTACATCCTCAATTGGTTCATCATGAATAAGTTGTTGCAAGAAGGGAATGGCCTTTTCTGTATCAGCAGCAATGATATGGGGCATTTTCCCGCAATAGCCATCCGCCATAAATGCTTGTGCTTCTCGATGATGTGCCGTTTGTGCCAATTTCTCTATGAGAGAGACACCTTCAGCTCTCAATTCCATCTTTCCACTTTGGACTAAGAATTGGGAATAGTGCCATTGAATGTCAGTATCTTCTGGGCATAGTTGCATTGCTTTTTTATAAAAACTATGAGCTGCTTGCATATCATTACTTGTTTGAGCAGCTCGCGCCCGTGCCACTTTTACGTGAGCAAGCTTTTTGTAAAGCTCAGCTGGCTTTGCTCCTTTACCTTGGGGCACTCTCGTTAATAACTTATCTGCCATATCCAGAGCTTCAAGCGATCCATTATGCAAACCAACATCAGCATAACATCTGCCTATCACATACAGATGATCCCTTGTTCCAGAAAGCAGTGCAGCTTGCCGTATGCCACTCAGCATAGGAACATACCGTTCATATGCTAAATTTCTTAAATGCCTATCTGTTGTTTCTCGTAACGCCTCGTCGATCAATACAAACAATTGACATACATACTCTGCTTCTTTCTTTTCTACCAACTCTTTGTTTGTTAATTGCTTAATCACACCAAGCATAGCATCAACATAAATAAGACGCCGTTGTAGTGGCAACGCATCAAGCTGAATTTTGATAAGCAATAGTTCATCTTTAACAGGCTCTTTAAAAGCAACTTTGGATGCTGAAACTGGATCAAGGATAAAATGCAATGCCTTTTTGTAATGGGCAAGCACGGTTTTATCTTCAAGCACAAAACCACGCCCAATGTTAGCACGGAGCGCAAAAACCTCAATCAACACGTCTTGTATTAATGGATGTTCACAAAACTGCTCCATGAATCGCAATGCACCACTTGTTTTAACTCGCTCCAAAAATAACATCTCCACCATATGCTTATTTTTGGCATACTGTGATTCCAAGGAAAGTACACTAACTGCAAGAGCATCTACATGACTCTTATTATATATGCCATGTACCCATTTTTCTGTTGCAGCAGCCTGACCATACTCACAAGCAAGCTGATACGCACCAACTTCCTCATGCTGCTCACACAGCTTTCTTATTTTCCATGTAAGAGCGTCCCGCTTAAAACAACCTGCAAGCTTCCATAACGAGCCAGAAGGAGCATGTATAAAGGTATATAACGCCTTTTCATAATAGGCAAGAGCGCGTACTGGATCTGATTCATAGAGTTCATCACCCAAGCGCTCTGCAGCAAACGGATTGCCAAGTTGTACAGCGGTTTTTAAATAGTCCAAACCAACAAGCCATAGTTGATCGCAAGGATCATCAAGCAACTTTTTGGCATATTCATATAATTGACGATGATCTGTAGCCAAATTATTTTTACATACCTCTAACGCACATAATAGTTTAAGTGGCAAAACGTTACGCACGGGCTCTACTTTTTCTTGTACTGCATGTTTTTCCGGAAGTCTCTCTTCTTCAAATGTTTCAACAGAACGTGAAAGCTGCCGTGGAGATTGTGCATCTCTACTTTCTATTGCGATACGAATCTTTGCAAGCAATACTTCACTCGGTGCATAATGGCCCTCAAGTGATTTTTCTGCATATGCCAGTGCTTTCCTTAATTCAGCCCGAGGTTCAGTAGGAGTGCCATCCATTTCTGCACCACGTTCCGCTAAAAGTAAATGGTACTTTGCCATTATACATTGCGCGTGCGTATTATTTTCCATATCTGCACGATTTTTAATATCTGCAAGAATCTCACTCCGCTTAAATAAAATCGACAGTGCCTGATAATCTTCTTCACCAACATTATAATCAAACAAAGCATCAAAACGCTTGAGTCCTTCGTGAACATTTGTTTGAGATTGCGCATTAAGCAAAGATTTCATGAGAAAAAATCGTGACAGCGTATGCTGTTTAGTATCTGAAAGATCTTGCACTATATGGAAAGCATGCCTACGAACTTCTTGTAGCAATGGTGGTGGTGGTGTATCATCGAAATCTGCACGGATAACATCAACGCAATTTGAAAGAGCCTCATTACAATTGTCTTGTTCAAATGCTTGTTTGCCCTGTACAAATGCCTTAAGTACTTCAAGTTCCTTCTTAGATCCATTAGGATTATTGGCAAGTGCCTCTTTTATACAAGCATCTGCTCTCTTAAGATGTTTTTTCAGTGCTGGGCCTTGAGTCTTCAAAACATTGTTCACATGCTTACGAGCATCAATGGCCTGTTTATCACTATGCATTGCATAGATATTGAGGCTATAAGAAAATAATAAAACTACACACAAAATTCTCATGTAAACCTACTATTACGTTAACACCCGTGCCATACTTACATTTCACGCGATTAGTATGCACTTCTAAACTAGGCAAAGCAACTGCTCATGCAGTATTTAAGAGTAATAAATTTTTATTATACAGCGCAGCATCAGTGCAGTAGCATCTCAGTAATGGTAATTCATCATCATACTTAAAATAGTTTGATCAGTGTGCACCAAACTGACTATAAAGACGATCTATAAGCTGTATTTGCAACATAATTACTCTTATATCTTCATCTGGGCATTCTGAAACATCAAGCTTATGCAATTCACCGTGCGCAAATACTACTATATCATGGAACTGAGTACATATCTGGCAATCAGTACTATCTTTGCGTAATTTATTGCACAATCCAAGTAAAGCTGTTATTCGTTTTGCACGAACCACAACTCCTGCTGATGCACGAGTCTCAACCCAAAAATGAATCTGATCACACATTAATTTAAGAATTTTCATCTTGCATTCTTGATCATCGATGTTACCTGCAGCATCAACACTAAGACCAAGCATCTTAAGCACGTCATCATAGGTGGCCGTCTCGAATTCTAATTCTAACATTGCAATTTGTGCACTAAAATAACCATTATAAGCAAGCATGCGTTGGTGAACTTCATCAGTATAATCACCTCTAGCTATCACGGATGAAATACATTTGCTAGTTTTTGTAAGAGCTTCAAACGTAGCCTCCTTTGCTTGATGGCACAAGGAAACCGGTTCAGCATTATTTGCTTCTTGTACACGCTGCGGTATAGAACAAATTGCATCAGCCTGAACTTCTGCATCAACAAATTGCTGGGTATATGAGGCAAGAGATCGCTCTAAATAGTTCGCTGCTTCATCAAATCGACCAGACCAATGTTGCAATAACAAAGACCTTGCTCTAAACGTATCCTTAAGACTATCCATAATTTTATCATCATTTCGCGCAAGTTCTTCATCCAGTTGATCGGAGTTTTGTGCAAGCAATACATTCAATAACAATAGATATTCTCTATGTGAATGGCCTTTAACCGGCTGCAATAACTCTTGTGCTCGTATCAACATTTTTTTGGCAGCTTTCTCAACAATTCCAAACCGAGAGGGATTCTCAAACATTGCTCGCGCATACTTATAATAAAAATCAGCTAAATAATAGACTTCATCCGCTGTGCGAGTACCAGAAGGCTTATAGCGTTGTACTTCACGCATAAGCTTTTCTATCAAGCCAGATTCATACAAAATAATAACGTAATTAATATGTGCTCTATCAAGCCTATCTTTATAAGGAAGCACTAATGCAAGTGCATCGTTAAGATGAGCTTTTCGTTCAGCCTCCCAGCCATTCGACTTTGAAAGTTCAATATATATTTTTGCAAGCGTAAGCCGATATGTTGTATTCTCGGCCTTATCGTCTTTAATTAATATCTTTAAATAGCGCACAACTCTTAGAGCGTCAGAACCACTCATGTGCTCATTTTGCTTATGATGTACATTAACCATATACAAAAGCGCCTGCCTATGCGACTTTTCAGCCAACCTTCTGATTATTTCAAGCCCTTCTTGGCGTAACTCAATTTGATCATCGGTAATGAGAAGCTGTGATAATTCCCACCATGCTTCTGTATTGTTGGAATTATATGCTACTGCTTGCCGCAATAGACATTCGGCAGCCTTATAATCCCCACACGCATCTCTATAACCAGAAAGAACATATTTTATTCGAGAATGAGTTTTCGGTATCGCTTGAATAGCCTCAATGCTCAAAGTACCATTATCCAACCCCATTGCTCTCGTGTAGAGTTGATCAGCGGCTGACCAATAAGCTTCTATAGTTCGATCTGCATTACCAGCATGTACGTAATAGTATGCTATCTTGATCATATGATCAGTTGACTGTGTAGCACAAGCCGCTGTATGCATTATTGCGAGCAAATCAGTATAACGGCGAGCATGTAATAACTTAAGATTATTGTCATTTGTCTCAGCCATTGCATATGCTGCCGTCATAAACAGATTACAGATATATCGTGCCTTTTTCTCATCCAGTTGTTGTACATCTTTGGCAAGGTGTTCAACAATCCCGAGCATTCCTTCAAGATAGATACTGCGTTGCTGTTCCGGCAATCCATCAATTTTAACTGGTGTTAAAAAAACATCGTCAGGCACTAGGGCATCAAGCAAATCTTTACATGCTTTTTTTGGATTAATAATAAAATGCAGGGCTTTTTTATAATGAGCGAGAGCAGTATGCTCTTTGAGCACGTACCCATGCCCAACATGCGCTCGTAACGCAAGAGCATTAATAAGCACATTCTGTATCGGTTTATAGTTCCGAAACAGCTCCATATATCTCAGCACGCCACTGGTACCTAGTAACTCTAACGTATAAGCATCAGCCGTTTTTTGGTTCTGTGCATACTGCGTTTCCAACCTTTGCACAATTTTTACCAATGCATCAACATCATTATTTTTATTATAATCTTGAGAGTGATACTGTTCAAATACTGCATCTGTACCATGATCGTGGGCCGCCTGATATGAACTAATGGGCCCTTCTTGCACATTCAACGTATTTATTTTCCCAGTTAGCTGCTCACGCTTATAGCATCCGCCAGATTTCCATGGGGTACGCGTATTAAATGCGTGCAATGCCTTATAATAATAGAGCGCAGCTTGCTCCGGTTGGGATTCTCTAAGCTCATCTGCCACCCTCTCAGCAGCAAAAGGGTTACCCAGTTCAGCTGCTTTTTTTACATAATCAAGTCCAATCTGCGGCAATTGAGCACACGGTGCGTCAAGCAGCTTCTTGCCATCCACATATAATTGCAGATGGTCAGATGCAAGATGCCGTTTATAAAGTTGTAAAGCACTTAACAATTTGAGCGAAGGTATTTTATGTAATTGGGTAGAAGACGAATGAGGTGCTTGCAGAGCAAGTTTTTTAGATTGATGATCCATAGCATGCAGACATGATACACTCATTATACATAGTAATGATGCTAAACATACAGATCGCATAAAGCCCTAGATTTGTTTGAGTAATTGATGCATAAACCTATTCAACTGATCTTGCTTCAATGCTCCTACTTGTGAAAAAAAACCTTGCAGTATTAATTCCTGAGCTTTTTGAGTACTTATACCCCGCGACTGCATATATAATAACTGCTCCTGGTCACAGCGACTTGTGGCAGTCCCATGCTTGCATTGCACGTGATTTGTGAGGACCTCCAAACTTGGTGATGCAACTGCTCGCGCCGTATTTGAGAGTAATAGATTTTTATTATATAGCGCAGCATCAGTGGCCGTAGCATGCTCAGCAATAGTAATTTTGCCATCATACTTAAAAGTAGCCTGATCAGTCACTACAGCATGTACCAAGCTGAAACTTGTGGTATGTGGCGCATCATGCTGTTGCACCATTTCAATAGTTTGATATGCAGAACCAGTAAGTGCACAACAACCAAGAATAGTCGCTTGCGCCCCTACATCTCTTAATATAATTTCACATCGAATGGTGACTGATCGCGTGCTCATAAGGAGCAACGTCAGTTTAAACACACTGTTACGATTACAGATAAATCGATACGTAATGGAGTCATGAATGCTCTCATTATTTTGCAGTATCTCATACGCAAGATGTTCATTCTCGTGTACCATTATTTCTACGCAAGCATGTGGTGTATCAACCAATTGAATTCTCCATTTCAAGCGCTATCAATCGATTAATTTCTACTGCATATTCCATGGGCAAATATTTTACAAACGCATCAATAAATCCGTTCACAATCAAGGTACTTGCCTGCACCTGCGTTAATCCACGACTCATAACATAGAGTAGTTGTTCATCAGAAATTCTACTCACCGAGGCTTCATGCCCAATATCAACGTCTTCTTCCCGCACATCAACGGTAGGATACGTATCCGAGCGTGAAAACTCATCCATAATAAGGGCATCACATTGCACGCGTGCCTTCACGTGGTGCGCACCTTTTACTACTTTTAAAAGACCGCGGTAACTTGCACGCCCCCCATTTTTGGATATAGATTTTGCAACCACGGTGGAACTGGTATGTGGCGCCAAATGAATCATCTTGGCACCAGAATCTTGGTGCTGACCTTTGCCTGCGACCGCAATTGAAGTAACATGTCCTTTTGCACCAGGCTCTTTAAGAATGATAGCAGGATATTTCATGGTCACTTTGCTGCCAAAGTTACCATCAATCCATTCAACTTTTGCATCTTGATACGCAACCGCCCGCTTCGTTACCAAGTTGTAGACATTGTTTGACCAATTTTGGATAGTAGTATACCGTACATGAGCACCGGGTAAAGCGATAATTTCTACCACCGCGCTATGCAGTGAACTGGTGCGATAGACTGGTGCACTGCACCCTTCTACGTAATGCACAAAGCTTCCTTTATCCGCAATAATGAGTGTTCGTTCAAACTGACCCATTTGAGCTTGGTTCATTCTAAAATATGCCTGCAGCGGCAAATCAATATGCACACCTTCAGGAACATACACAAAACTCCCACCACTCCATACTGCAGAATTAAGCGCTGCGAACTTGTTGTCATGAGCGGGTATTACGGTTGCAAAATATTTTTGCACCAATTCAGGGCACCGCGTCAAAGCTTCAGTAATATCACAAAAAATAACGCCCTTGTGCTCCCACTCATCTTTTAATTTTTTATAAATAAGCTCAGACTCAAGTTGTGCACCAACGCCTGCCAAATACTGCTGCTCTGCTTGAGGAACGCCCAATTTTAAAAAAGTATCTTTCATGGAAGCAGGAACATCTTGCCAGGAGGTACGTGTCTCAGAAATAGGTTTAACATAATAATGAATTGTATGATGATTCAGATGTGATAAATCTGCTCCCCACGCTGGCATGGGCATTTTTTCAAAAAGTTGAAGTGCTTTAGCGCGAAAATTGCGCATCCACTGCGGTTCATTTTTTGCATCACCAATCAGAGCAATAGTTGATTGATCAAGACCTTTGCCACTTGTATAGGCATACTTATCGGATGGCATCATAACCCTTTTCGCGGATGAGATGAGCAAGCGACGTATCACCTGAACGCACTAACGAACCATTCATAAGAACATGCACATACTCAGGAACAAGATACTCAAGCAAAGGTTGATAATGGGTAATAATCAAAAAAGTCATATCTGGGCATTGCATACGAATCACATTAAGCGCACGTACTACTACCTTTAAAGCATCCACATCAAGACCAGAATCCAGTTCATCAAGAATTGCTACTTTTGGCTTCAGCAAAAACAGTTGTAACAATTCAAGCTTTTTCTTCTGCCCACCAGAAAATCCGTCATGCACGTGGCGCTCAGCAAACGCATAGTCTATTTCAAGAAGATCCATGGCTTCAATAAGCTGTGCATAAAAGTCTCCCACCGTGCTCTCTGGATTACACACTGCACGATATGCTTCATGCAAAAATTGCATTACGGTCACACCAGGGATTACCACCGGATGCTGAAACACTAAAAAAAGGCCACAATGAGCCCTTTTATCAATTGAAAGATCAAGTATGTTAACACCATTGAATATCACCGAGCCGTGGGTTATCTGATAATCAGGATGACCAATCAAGCTCAGTGCAAGTGAACTTTTACCCGAGCCGTTTGGCCCCATGAGAGCGTGAACAGTTCCTGATTTTAAAGTTATGCTAATACTATCTAATATGGGCTTTTCTTGCACACACACCGAGAGCGCTTTAATTTCCATATATTAATTGTTCCCTTAGTGTTGTATACTAATATAGAAGTCGCTTCACATATGCTACCATAAATTGCGGGAATCGGCTATCAACCGGACTTAACACCATTCTAAGGAGAACTGTTATGGACAAACAATCACTCTTTCTTTCTTCACTATTCTTATTTTGCATGGGTACATTCGTGAACGCACATCAACAAGAGGCAAAACTGATCTGCCTTAATAATTGCATGGTAAATCCAACCACCGTATTTTTATTCGCCCACGGCATTAACCACCGCTCAAATACGTGTACTGCACAAGCGAAAGCTTATATTGACAGCAATATCATAACAAGCCCCTGTTATACCTTTGATTTTGGTGACGGCATTAGAACGTTAAATTTTGGACAAGAACAAGATTGCGCTCTTTTTGTAAGTGCCTATACGCAGCTCCGAGCAAAACACCCTGATTCCCGTATTATCTTAATTGGCCTTTCACGCGGTGCAGTCACTATCCTTAACACCTTGGCTTTGTATCCTGATCTTGATTGGTCGCCGGTGCAAGCTGCTATCCTAGAATCACCATATGCTCAAGTGACAGAAATTGCAGAACAAATTGCAAAATCTTATATGTTCTTTGTGCCATTTAAACAGTCTTTAATGCGCAAGATCATAAACTCGCTTCCTTCTTACAAACCAGAAGGCACACAACCTATTGATATGATTGAAAAGATCAAAACACATATCCCTTTCTTTATTGCATACTCCGAGGCGGATAAAACGGTGCCTGCTGCAGGCACAGAAATGGTTATTAATAAATTAAAATCTGCAGGGCATATTGTCACCAGTTGGTCATGCAAAAAAGGAAAGCATAGCATGCTGGGATTGAATGCTGCATTTTCACAAGCAGCACGAGAGTTTCTGGCTTCATTACATTGAAAATGGTCGACCATAAACACCCTCCATTTAGCGTTTATCCAGTCGCTAAATGATACATACTTGGAAATCCTTTTTTGCTTCTGGAAAATGCGAATAGACGTGCTTCTACCATCAAAAGCCCATGTTTAGATTCAAAAAATTGAGTATCTGATTTTTCGTGATTAAACGTAACTTTCTTTGCATTTTTATCAAATGTACATAAAGCTTTTACGGGAATCCACTTAATTTCAGGTAAATGACTTTGATCCCAATAATCTGTTGAAACCCAATAAGAAACTATATTTTCATCTTCATAATCTTTCTCAAATAACCAATGCATCTCGCGTTCCTCATAAAGTAAATTGTACTCTTTAACCTAGTAACTACCGGTAGAAAAATTTAATTCAAATTCTGCTTCTACATGTTCTAAACTATGTACATATCTAAAAAAAATTCTTAAAGATACTAATCAACTTTTATCCACCCGTTACAATAGAATAAGTTTGCGGAAATCCTTTTTGTTTCTTATCGATGTCAATTAAATGAGCTTCTATCATGGGAAACTCCCATGGACTTTGTAAAAAATATGGATCTGTTTTTGCAGAATCAAACGAAATCTTTTTTGTTACTTTATCAAAAATACAAAATGCTTTTACTAAGGTTTTTACGACTCCAGCAGGAGTTTTCTCATATAAACTTGTTTCTATCAAATAATTGACAGTATTTTCATTTTCAGATTTTTTATTAAGTAATAAGAACACAATTATTCTCCAAATTTAGGATAATCCCAAGGCCATTTATCTTTAACCTTCTCGTGTGCTGTTCTATAATCAGTTTTAAAAGTATTTTCATTTTAACCCCCAGTCGTAATAGAAGATGTTTCTGGAAAGCCTTTATCTTTCTTACTAATATCTTGTAAATGCATTTCAATCATTACAGCTTCCCACGTCCGATCAAAAAAAAATGAGTCTGTTTTTTTATGATCAAAGCTCACTTTTTTTGTTGCTTTATCATATATACACAATGCTTTGACCAAAGTTTTTATTACTCCCGCAGCAGTTTTCTCATAAGCATTCGTTTCTACCTGATATTTTACAGTTGCTGTATCTTCAGATACTTTATAAAATTTTAAATGCATTTTCTATTCCTTAAATTTAGGGTGATCCCAAAACCAACGCATCTGTATTTTTTCATGCGCGGTTTCATAATCAACTTTAAATAAACTCTCATATTTTGATTCAGCATATTCATGAACTAAAAGAGCAAGATCATTTATTATATAATCTCCCTTGTACAATCTATTCCATGCGGCTGCAATTTCAGGATCAGGATGAAAACGCGCGATTTTATTTTCTTCAAGGATATGCTTACTATAAAATAAATGTTCTTTGATTTGTTTTATTTTCCATATTGGCATACCAGTATTTTTAGCGATGATTTCAATATCATTTTTACAGTTTCTTATCTTGCGATATTGGTTAAACATCCATTTTTTTATGTGTTGGGTATGAAAACTCTTCGTTGGCCTTACAATTCTACATCTTTCGCCGGTATCTTTTACTATTTTATAGATATTCTTAGGCTCTTTTCTATACTTAAGTTCCTCAATTCTTTCTGCTTCTGATAAATTATTAAATTTTTCTTCCCATACTTTTTCTTGTTCTTCAAGTACTTTTTTACGTGCCGCTTTTTCTCTACCCTTGGCTTTAAGTTCTTTTCTATGAGCCGCCCTTTTCATACGACTCTGTTTAACGTCATTAAGCGTAGATAATGGTATAGAACTATGTATATTTTGCCCAATAGCATTAACCCCCGCACCGGCAAGCTTAATTACTTGCCTATCAAGTTTGCAATTGAAATACATGCGTGCAGCAATTCCACTTGCTGCTCTCAGCGCACCATACACCGTGGCATTTTGCAGCATTGCCTGCATCTCTTTTTGCTTATCATCAAAATCTTTGCCATTGCCGGCAATTTTATCTGCTAAAGCAGCCGAATAATCTAAAACAACAAACCCAACATTAAATGCAAATTTCGCTGTATAATATTTACCCATTACTACAGGAAACAACCCAAAAAGAACCATTTCAGTTTTATGATTGATCGCATAGTCTGCTACATCAATGGCAGCATCAATCACTCCATCGAGTACTGCTTGCCCACAATCAATAAGACTACAACAGAAATCTGCAATGTGCATTGATGCAATAATATCACCAAGCTTATTAAATTGAACACCATGACCTGTCATATTAACGATATAGTCAGTGGATGGTGTATATTCTTTATTAAACGCATGATGTTTTATAAGTTGCGCCGCTTGTTCAAGAATATCTATTAGTTCAATATGCATCTGATGCTGCAAAGGATTATACACTCCTTTTAAAAAAACTCCCTGTCAATTTTATTTAAATGCAATAATGCATCTGCATCATCAGATAATTCATAATTGTGGTGCGTAAAAACGAAAGGACTCTCCTGAGCCTTCTCATATGCTATTTTTCGGGAATCATAACGTGAGCATGCCGCATTTTGAGATGATTCTAACCAAAATCCAATTTCAGGAAAACCAAAATCAAATTCCTCTTGCATTGTTAACTCATCAGGCCATATTTCTTGAAAAGCAGGTAAATGGGCATCTTGCAATCTTGTAGTATCAAGAATCTCTCGTGTCAACGCCAAGTCAGGTTCTTCATTATTAGAAATACATTCCGTTTCATAATAAGTTGTAGGCTCAGGTGCATATCCACGCACATCCCTATCAATATAATCATATGCATCAAAAGAAGCAGCAGTTTCCCAAGAAGGTGATATTGAATATGGCGAATAATCTTTAGATTTATCTGCAGGCAATGGTTCAGATGGCAATGATTCAGGCGGCTGATCAAGACCAAAATAAGAGACTTTATGGCTGTGATATTCCGGCAATAATCTATTAATTTCGCACCGCATATCAGAACACACAAATAAATTTAAAAATACAAGAATGTAGGTAAAGGTACGCGCCAATGTTTTAACATATTCCATGAATAGTCGCTCCTTATTTAAATTCAAATAAGTTGTACTACAATGGAACTGAAATTGCAAATTAAAAAAACGAACCTGAGTATGCTTAGCTTAAATGCAGCATTTTAACAACAATCACAAGCGATTTAGGTCACCCATTTGACATACCTAGATAATTAAATCAAAATATTCTTGTACATGCTCATCCTGAGTGCAAAGTAGTTTGTTATCATATTGATTTATATCTTCAAAGGATCTAACTATGTTCAAACGAACTAACGCCCTACTTCTCTTCATTTCCATTCTGCCTTTGTCGCTTGACGCGATGGACAAAGGACCTCTGCGCAGAGCAATATCACAAGACAGTATCTTAGACAGTTCTCACACAAAACATGGTGATAAGTCAAAAAAAATTATAAAACATGCATTTTATTCCAATTTGCCCGAAGATACCATTGTACGTTCAGACTATGTTAAAGATGCAACGTCACAGCAGCAACTTGTAGACTTACTGGTTAATATGCCTTTAGTAAAAAAAGAAACAGTAACAATTAAGCCAGGTGGATCAAGTACTGTGCTTGTAGAAAACGCCCTGGACATTCGCAATGCAGAAAAAATTATGGCAAGAGCAGTTTTAGAGATCGAACGCCCAAAGATTGTAAAAGAAACGCGTGAAGATGAACGAAAAAACCTTTCTTTTATACAACAAAATCCCATAACAAGCATACTCCTTGCTCTTGCGGTAGGCGCGAGTTTACCATTCGTTTTGCCTGAACTTATGAAGACAACAAAACCATAATAACTTTTAATATATCAACAACCCGCTTGCTCAATCATGAATTTCAACCTGTCTAACCTGCTTTCCCCAATTCGCCCATTGACTTTTATATTCAATTTGATAATAGTATACTATATAGCCTGCCTATCTATAGATAAATAATATACATACTATTAACAAATTGGAGAGTTTCTTATGAACTCACGTATTACCCTTGCGCTCTCTGCGCTCCATAATATAACAGCTTTTAAGCTAATAAGTGCTTTGATATTGGCTATTGCAACTCTCAATGCCCCAAGTGCCTGCGCCATGCAAAAGCAATGGCCAATATACAAGACTACAGCTGCCATACCCATACAAGACGGAGAAAATATCATTCACAAGGTTTGTTCTATAGTGCGTGCTCTTCCGGAAATACCTCTATCGATGCTAAACGAAGATGCAGCACAATGTGCTATAGTGTGTAATAATTTAATAAGTAATAATCCGGAGTTTCGGGCACTTGTTCTAGACCACTCTGTTTGTCTTTGGCAACCTGGAATCCCCCAAACAACTACGATACTTGGAGTTGGGACTTCTTCAGGTTTTGGTTGTCCCACACTTGCTGTTACATCTTCGCGTTGTCATTCACCCTCAAAGCTTTTTGTTACAAAGAGTTTATGCGAAGATGGTAGAATTTGTGAAAAATGCCAAGATAAAGATGGTTGGGCATTCAAGAAACGCATACGCGCAGTAAGACAAGATGATGGTACTGTTCAATGCATGCCTATCGAAATACTATATTCCAATACAAAAAAGAATATCCATGGCAGATTAGCTTTGAATACACTTTGTAGAATGTACCGCCATAATGACAATGTAGCCGATCTCAATGATCAAGATATAGTCACGATGGCTAGCCACTATTGCAATAAAGTAGTGACACAAATAGCATTATTGGGCGTTCGCAAATTCCGTAGTGGAACACTCTTAAACAGTTGTACTGCCAAAGATGTTCTGCACATCATTTGCGGCTACATAAAACGAGGAACTCCTGAACAAGTTGCTGCAGACACAAGACTAGGAAGACGTGAAAATCTAGTACAAGCTCCAACAGCCCCTGCAGATGAAGAATTTTCAGATCCACGTGATGAACTTGGAGTAGTTGATTGCTTTGTGCAGTAAAATCTATAGTCAATTAATTGACTATTATATTCAGCTTGATAATATACAATACATATAGCTTGTATATAAGCGAATCTAAAGTATTTAAATATTAACCTGTTGGAGTAAACATTATGAAATCAATTACCATTATTGCCTTCTCAGCACTTCTATGCCTTGGTAACGTTACCATTAATGCAATGGACGGAGAAGGCGCAGCAGGCAAAGGAGCAGAAGGCGGTGCTGGAAGCGCGACTCTTGCAGCAGTAGCCAAAGAACCTAAAGTGTATAAAGTCCTCACTAAAATGTTCGTTGTTGATTATCATGATGTAGTCACAAATGGACCAAAAGTGGTGAGCATGGACGAAGTAGAACGAGTAGTACTCGCAGCTCAACGACAACAAGAAGCCGCTCCACAAGTGGTAAGTCTTGAAGACGCACAAAAAGTAATAATCGAAAATCATGAACTAAAACAATCTCTCTATCGCAGATACCCCAAAACTGCATTATTGGGAATTGGAACTCTCTGCTTTGTATGTGGATTGTATTTCTCAGAAATTCGCGATTCAGTCACCTCTAAATTGTCTTCTGGTGCAAGCACTTCAGGTCAGTAAAAAGAACATTATTGAATAAAATTAAAAACAGGCCGCTCAATTTTAGAGTTGGCCTGTTTTATTTATGATACTGCTTTAATCACTTCCTGGAGCGTCACCAGACCACTCTTTACTTTCTCCATGCCATCAAGCAGCATTGGCTGCATGCCATCAACACATGCCTGATCATAAAGCTTGTCTCGTATTGCACGCTGCATCAACAGTTCACGCAATTGGTTAGACATCACTAGTAACTCAAAAATGCCTGTGCGCCCTTTATACCCCAACCCAAGACACATCTTGCAGCCTGCGCCACGATACAATTGAGGCAAACTCACACCGAACTTTTCAAGCAATCGTTGCTCTTGCGCATCAGGAGCATGGCTCGCTTTGCAATGTTCACAAATTTTACGCACGAGCCGCTGGGCAAGAATGCCGCTCACTGCAGCGTTTAATAAAAATGGTTCTATGCCCATATCCACAAGGCGCGTAAGTGCACCGGGTGCATTACTTGTGTGCAACGTGCTGAGCATTACATGGCCCGAAAGTGCAGCTTCTATTGCCACTTGGGCAGTTTGCGCATCACGGATTTCACCCACCATCACAATATCAGGGTCTTGGCGTAGAATGGCTCGCACGCCACGCTCAAACGTAAACCCTGCCTCTGGATGAATATTACCTTGCACCAAACCCTCGATGTGATATTCCACGGGATCTTCAAGCGTTACAATATGTTGCTCGCAAGAATTAAGCGTAGAAAGCGCTGCATACAACGTACTTGTTTTACCCGAACCAGTAGGACCGGTAACCAAAAAGAATCCACTTGAGCGATGAATAAGATCATGGAATTGACCAAATAGTTGTTGAGACATGCCCAATTGATCAAGGGCGCTCACTTGGTTCTGACGTTGTAATAATCGGAGCACTAACTTTTCACCTTCCACCGAAGGGAATGTGGCAACACGCACATCAAGTGTTTTGTGCCCTGGAATTTCCACCGTTAATTTACCATCTTGAGGAATACGCTTTTGTGCTATATTAATGTTTGCTAAAATTTTAAGACGTGTAATAAGTTGACCAGCCATATCAGCAGAAATACGTTTGTGCGCATAAAGCAAACCATCAATCCGGAAGCGAATGGCAAGGCCACCATGCGCATCAGGCTCAATATGAATATCTGAGGCTCGGTGCTCTAATGCTTGCGCAATAATTTGATCTACTAGGGTAACTGCTGAATGACTCATTGACTCTGCTCCTACTTTGTACTTTAAGTAGTATCATAATCACGAGATAAAAGAAAAGAGTTTATAAATTTTCGTCGTTGTTCGTTTTATAGAAATTAGGCTCTTCTTCATCCTCCTCTCCATATTCCTTTTCAGGAGTTTCCTCAGGAATATTGGGATCTGGAGTATAGGCAGGTGACCGATCATAGTATTCTCTTACAGCGTCAATAATATCTTGATTGATACCTACATTAAAAGCAATATCATATGATACATGATCACCAATAAGGGGAAGTAAATTTTGATCTTGGGGATTACCTGCAACCACCAACATAAGGTCATCATCATGCTCAACGGGAATGATCACATTCCGGACTAAAAAATCTTTGGGGAACATATGCAACATGTTATAATCAAAAAAATGACCCAACACATCAAATGCCGGCACTTTAAAATAGGTGCTTAACGCATTCAATAAATCAGAACGAGACACTAGACCTTCTTCAAGTAAGAAGTCATCAAAATTGCCTTTTGATCTATCTTTAAAAGCTTTTGCTATCGCTTTTGCTTCATCTTCTTTAATAACATTTTGTAGCATTAGGATACGTGTTAATCCTTCTACAAACGTTTGACCTTTTTTCATTGGCATTCCTTTTTAACCAGCTTTACAACCAAGGTACAATCCAAAAAGCCCTGCAATAACTTGGAATACGTGTTCTTTAATCCATATGCCAAACATTTGAAAAACAGTACCTATTGAATCATCTGTTGAGAAACCAGCAAGTGCTTTAAAATTGTCGGTATGGATAGAAATCAAATCGAAGCTTGATAATAACCAAAGAACTAAGATACATCCAAGAACTGCAAACACCAAATGTCTGCCAATACGCTTATACAAGAAACCAGCAATAAAACCAATACCAAAATACAATGCTGTTAAACCCAAAGTTTCCACAGAAATATTTAATTTTTCAGCCAGTTGGTCTAAATGTAACGTTTCTCTAAGGGACTCTAGCCAACCTTTTACGGTTGATTCTGTTTCTGATGATACCATATCTATCTCCTTTTCTCACCTTTGCGCCTAAATAGCGCTATGGCATGATTTTAAAATGCTTCAACCGCCTTCACTTATCTGCCTTTTGCATGATAAAATCTACGGCGTGTTACGCGCCTAAGCTCCAGGGGAGCGACGGTGAATATGACCTTCTGTTACTACTTTATAGTATACAGACAGGGGTAGTTTAATTGCAATATTACAGGTACCAAAAAAATAGAGGCCCCATCCTGAGGCCTCTATTTAATAGCTTTAAAAGCTCTTAGGCGACTAATTCGCGAAGTGCTTTACCAGGTTTAAACTTAGGAACCTTTTTAGCAGCAATTTGCATTTTCTTGCCAGTAGCTGGGTTAACCCCAGTACGCGCCTTACGCTTCATCACTGAAAATGTTCCAAAGCCTGTCAAAACGACTTGCTTATTTTTTTTCATGGCATCACCAACGACATCCATAAACGCTTCAAGCACACGCTTGCAAGTCGCTTTTGATTCTTTAGTTGTTTTTGCCATTTGTTCTACTAAGATCGATTTGTTCATGGGTTATCCTTCATTAAGTCCTTCAAATTACTCACCCAAACCAAACCTGCTAATAAAACCCGTACTATAGGTTACACTAGATTCTTCTGAATTTTTGTCAAGTCTTTGGCGGGAAAAAAATCTTCGTTTTTTTCTTAAATTCACGTAATTAATATACTCAAAATTAAGCTGCGAATCAACTGTTTGATTAAAAAAGATTCAAATATTTTTTCAATTTAATTTTTTTTTAAAATTTTTTTAAATTTCGCACAATTACACAAAAATTGATCACAATTTTATCATCAACAGATCGTCCCACTTTGTGGTAAATGCTTGTGTCTTTTTTGCTCTTTTGGAACGCTCTTGCTTAAGAGTGCCTTGCGCTGCAAAACCTACCGTGCCAGAACCCCACTTTTCATTTAATGCATCAACTTCTTGCATCAATGCACGTTGCTTTTCTTTGTGTTCTGCAAGCATGAGTAAATCGATTTGTTCTTGATCTTCAGACAACAACTCAATGGCTACAATACCTGCTTTTTTATATACGTAACCCACACTAAAAAGTTCTTCCACAGCGGTACATGCAGCAGAAATAATATCAGGCGTATACGCAGTTGGTTTTTTAAGTATCACCGTTTTGCTATTATAATATTTAAATTCAGTATGATAGCTGGTCATGATAAATACATAGAATGCGCAGATAAGCATATGCTCTTCACGCACTTTACGCGTAAGTTGTACTGCAAAATCAGCAGCTATTTCTTTAAGATCGGCAAGTTCGGTCACTCGTTTACCAAAAGAACGCGTGTGCGCAATCGTTTGTTTATCTTGCGGTTGTGTAATAAGAGAATAACAAGGAATACCACGCAGTTCATGCACGGTACGCAAACCCATAACAGTCATATTTTTTTTGACCCACGCATCTTGCGCATATTTTAATTGACGAGCATTGGTGATGCGAAAGCGTTTTAACTTTTTGGTGTATTGTCTGCCAACACCCCATACGTCTTCTACTTTAAATTGATCAAGAATATCATCTATGTTTTCTACACGCATAATATCAAATACACCTCTATAGTGCTTTTGTTTTTTGGCAATCTGATTTGCAACTTTGGCAAGCGTTTTGGTTGGTGCAATGCCAATTGATATAGGAATGCCAGTCCATTGCAGCACGCGCTTTCTGAGCAGCACGCCAAACTCAACAGCATCAACTGCAAGCGTATCAAAACGTATAAATGCTTCATCTATTGAATAGATTTCAATTTCAGGAACATGTTCCTCCAAAACACTCATCACGCGTGCTGACATATCACCATAGAGTTCAAAATTTGATGAAAGTACACGGATATTGTGTCGCCTTATAAGTGACTCACATTTGAATGCTGGAATGCCCATAGGAATGCCAAGATCTTTCACCTCTTGTGAACGGGCTATCACACAAGCATCATTATTAGAAAGCACCATAACCGGCACATTACGCAATGCAGGATCAAAGACACGCTCACATGATACAAAAAAATTATTGCAATCAACAAGCGCAAAAAGTCTATTGTTCATGTAATATGATGAATTGCGTGTGTCACCACGCCCCAAATTTCAAAATCCATATCTTCAGTGATTCTGATAGGAGCAAATGTTGGATTTTCAGAAACTAAATACAACGAACCAACGCGATTTTTTACCCGCTTAACCGTAAACTCACCATTAATTGCGGCAACTACAATGCTGCCATCACGTGGTTCAATTGCACGATCTACAATGAGCATGTCACCAGATTTAATACCAGCATCTATCATTGAACTGCCCTCAACACGTATAAAATACGTAGCTGCCGGATGCTTGATCAAATATTTATTTAAATCGAGCTTGTTTTCAAGATAATCTTGTGCAAGCGATGGAAATCCTGCAGGAACTCTTTCTTGGAGTAGCGGCAACTTTATATTCCATTCTGGCGCAAATCGATAAAAGGTGAGTGTACTATTTTTTTGCTGAAGGGTTTTAATGATACTGAACTTATTGTAAGATTTTTCCATGATTTATGTTCCGAGCGCACTAAATTAATTTACCCGCCTTCGCACGAAACGCTCCCGCTACGCCCAAGCTAGCGTGGCGAGTCAGCGTGGCTATAATTATAGTCTACCAGAATTTTACACAAAAATTAATCTATTAAATATCTCACAACGTCCTTGCCAGCTTTCATGCCATCACCAGCAGCAATAGCACCTTCTGCATACAATACACTCGTAATATCACCTGCTGCAAATATGCCAGCGCGACTTGTCTCTTGTGAATGATTTTTGAGCACAATGTAGCCGTCGCTATCAAGTTCTAATTGTCCTGCGAATATGGAAGAATTTGGCACTCTGCCCATGCCCACCGCCACATGATCTACTGATACTGTATCCCCATTAGAAAGACGTACCCCAGTGAGTGTATTACCATCACCAATAAGTTCAGTCACTTCTGTGCCATACAAAATAGTAAGCTGGCCGTTATCAACGTAGTCTTGTGTAATTCTTACACGATCAAGGCCAACTGCAAGACGAGACCCTCGCACTAGCAATATTACACGAGCTCCGCTGCGCAGCCGATACACAGTTTTGCGCATTGCATCCATACCACCGCCAATAATTACACAGGTACCTTTTTTTTCATGCTTACTTGGACTTTGGTCATAGGAAATAGAGTGCGCATATTCTTGTGCTCCCGGAACCGTCAAGCATCGATAACGAGTCCCCATGGTAATAATAACTGTTTGCGCTTGTACAATCTCACCATTATCCAAATGCAAACTATGAATTGAGCCAGAAAAGTCTACTGATTCTATTGAACGTGCAACAAAGCGCACATTGGGCAATGCTTCAACTTCTGCTCGCAAGTCTGTAATAATAAAATTACCGGAAGTAAATCCTTTTCCAGGCCAATTGCGAACTGGTGTCCATGCATTGAGCGGACCTCCCGATTGTTTGCCTTCAAGAATGATAACGGGCACATCACCCTCTTCCACAATTGTTTTGGCTGCAGCAAGTCCTGCAGGGCCTGAGCCAATAATGACTACCGGATGGATTGCAGTGCTTGCAACTCTTTCTTCACTACGTGGCGGAAGTTGAGTTTGGATAACCCGTTGCCCAAATCTGCCTACTGACACTGTCCCACAGAGTGCCAGCAACCCCACAATAGCTTTTAAAATCAACGTCTTAATTATCATGATACTCCTCTATAAATTGACTTTTATAACCTGTTATTGTATTATTTGACCAAATAGTCAATTAATATTGTACCCATGATTGACCAATTGGTCAACTATTTAAAGGCTTATTATGAAAAAAACGCGTAAAAATGGCCAAACCACCCGTGAGCGGATCCTTGAGGCAGCCAAAATTGCCTTTCTGCGATCAGGGTATTCCGGCACTTCTATTGATGACATTGCAGGTCTTGCAGAGGTTAATAGAAGCCTTATTTTTCATCATTATGAAAATAAACAGGAACTTTGGAAGGTTGTAAAAGAATCTATTGCCCAAGAAGTAACTGAGGCTGCCCCAGAACTTAACACCACAAACTTACGTGCCTTTGTAGAACAACTGATTACCTTTAAATTTAAGGTATACGAAACTCATCCTGATCTTGCACGCATGATTGCATGGCAAAAAGTAGAAGAAACGCCGGGTGAACTTAAAGGCACAAAAGGATTACCTTCATTTGAATCGCTTGCAAATGCAATTCTTGAATTGCAAAGAGCAAAGAAAATACGCGATGATCTGGAACCCAAATTGATTCTTACTTTTATGTTCAGTGCACTCAGCGGTGTGTACAGTGATGAACAACATTACTTTAATGAAAAGCCTGAACGTAAAAAGCAGTATGTGAGGTTAGTTATTGATGCAATTTGTGAGGGGTTAGCACCCAGAGAAAAGCTTTAATAGGTTTAGTTAGATTTACAAACATTCATGGATTGGCTTGGGAAATGGCAGCCCGCCTACGCTCAAACAAAGTAAGATTAGTTAGATTATAATAATAATTCCATTAAGAAAGTGGCCAGCCAGTCATTTGCTCTGCATGATTAACATCTTCTCAGACCATATACTTACACCAGTATTAAACCTTTAGTGATTGGCTTTGGCAATATGGCCCGCCTTTCCCTATAGGAAATTCAGGCAGTCTTTGCTCTTTCCATAGAATCTTATTTTAATTATAAAATTTATTCCCTAGAAAAGACTGGCTTGCCAGAATTTGCGACCTAGGAGCAAAGACTGGTGCCGAGAGCCGGACTCGAACCGGCACGAGCATAACACTCGAAGGATTTTAAGTCCTTTGCGTCTACCTATTTCGCCACCTCGGCAGAGATGTCACGCCCTTTAAGAAAAAAGAGCGGGTATCAAAATTTCGATTTCAATTCTTGATTTTTTAATTATAAGTTGACTTGCTTGCTAGAAAGCCCGCCTATGCTAATCCAGGCTTACTGCGTTCGCTTGGCTAGCTCCGACGCGCAACCCGCGCTTTACCGTGAAGATAAACAACCTTACTTATAAAGAATATTTCCTTAAAGAGGCTGGCCTGCCAACCGGAGCCTTGGCGCAGGTTGGAGGCGGCACCCGGATTTGAACCGGGGGTCAAGGATTTGCAGTCCCATGCCTTACCACTTGGCTATGCCGCCTTCATAACACTCTAATTATAGCACTATATTACTATTTTGTTGCAAATTCAGCAATCTTTTTCTGCAAATCTTCTGCAGATATTATGATATCAGCTTCTGCAGCAGCTTTTGCTGCATAACCTTCAGGCGCTTCATAGCTCTTTAAAAAGCCAGATTCACAAGAACCTTCAATAGGCAATCCTTTGTGTTTCCATTCTGCAGTGCCGCCTTCATAAGCCCACACATGCTTAAAGCCATGCTCTTTTAATTCGTGAGCGCCTTCTCCAGATGCCAAACACATATAATTGCCACAATACAGCACAATATTCGTTTCCTCTTTATCCCAATGTTTGTCTGCATATGCAAGAAGATTTTCTATAGGAACATTAATAGAACCTTTTATGTGACAATCTTCATGATATTTTGCATCAAGTACATTCACAATCACCAATCCCTTGGTACGCTCTTGCGCTGCTTCTTCATTCTTTGCTGGTCCAAAACAACCAGCAAGCAACACGCCCATTGCACATGAAACCAACACTGCAATTCTTTTCATCAGCCAACTCCTATAAAGGTTAAAAAATTATTGTAACGTTTGGAAAAATCGCGACCACCGCACTCTTTTCCAAAAATCTATTGGATGCTTAATCAAATCCCAGAACCACCACGACTCATAACTATCGATTGACCACAAACGAAAGATAATTTTACCATGAATATATGATCCATCAAGCGGTCCATAAAAACGAGAGTCACCACTGCCTAGTCGATTATCACCCATTGCCCAATATTGATTTGGCCCTAGATGCTCATCAAATTCATCCGGCCATTTCAGGGCACCATCAACATGTATTTGCTGTACGGGTGTTCCCGGTTCAAGCATCCATAGGCGATTCATGCGCGCAAATCTTTGTTTTGCAAATAACACATTATATTGCTTCATATGATAAAATGGTTGATCTTCATAAGAATAATGTGGATCATAAGAACGCATATGATCCACATCGCCATCAACAGATGCACATTCAGAATACACACCAATAAGTGGATATTTATTTAAATATGGTTCATTTAGTTTTTCACCATTTAAATAAATCACCGGTTTGCCATCTTCAATAACTCCTTTAACATGATCACCGGGTACACCAATAACTCGTTTAGTCCAATTACTTGGCCCCCACACATATGATTGGAATAAACGAATTGCAGGATTTGTTGAATACTTAAACTGCCATGCATCATTAAAGGTAATAATGTCACCACGTGCTGGAGGACGAAACCAAATAGTAAGTTTATCTGCCAAAAATCGTTCACCCACGAGCATCGTTGTTTCCATTGAACCAGTGGGCACTTGATACAAACCATATAAAAAGGTCCGTATAAAAAATGCTATAGGTAAAATGATGATAAGCGTTCTTATCAATTCAAAAAGTTTATTTTTCGGTTGTTGTAATATTTCCACAAGGTCCCTTCAATATTCAATACCCCGCCTGACCCTTCAATACTATTCCCACCGGGAATCACTCAGGGTGAGCGGGCCACATTACGTTTCTACTAATATCCCATATACTTATGCTAACACATACAAGGGGTCTACATGCTTGCCACTTGCCATTACCTCAAGATGCAAATGCGAAGCATTTTTTCCACGAACATGTCCCGTTGATCCCACGCACCCAATACAATCGCCAGCATTAACCGATTGGCCACGTTTTACATACATTTTATCCAAATGTGCATATCGTGTAGTGATACCATCAGTATGCGCTATAACAATTGACTTGCCATATCCTTTTTGCGAAAATGAAGCTTCAATAATCTTACCGGGAGCAACCGCATGTACTGGCGTCCCTTTAAGTGCAGCCATATCAATACCATAATGAAAACCAAGTGCACCATTTTTCTTTTTGCGTGGACCAAAGGGTGAACTTATCCAAAATTGCGAACGATCAATAGGCCATTGCGCCTTAAACTTTTGAGCCAAAGGATGATTTTTTTTACGGAGCTTCCTTTTGGTAGAGGAAATAACAGTAGGTACAATAACTTCTACTGGCTTTGGAGGGTTAAATTGCTGAAGACATTCTTGACAGAACAAACCTTCTTCAAATTCTCCGGTCATTTCATTGCAAGCTGCTCGTTCCATTTCTTGCTGAGCAAGAACACGAAATTGATGATATGCCGCGCAATGCGATTGATATTCTAATCTTATTTCTTGTAACTGCTTTACTTCATCTATAAAATAACGATACGTATACAATAATTGAGCACTCACCACCACCATCCCGCATACCAATGCAGCTTGCAAATAATTAATCAGTTTTCGCACATTGTTCCTGCTGTTTTGTACCCCAAAAAAGGTAAATAAATTATTTGCGATCATACCAATTGTAGATCATTCTCTATAACCCAACCAGTAATAATACCATCGGTAACAAGGTACCACTTTTCATGAATTGCACGAACCTCAACTTCTTGACCTGCTTGCACAGAAGCTCTTATCCGTGCTTGAGAATCTTTATTTACATGTACGTGTGTATCACGAGTGACAAAACCAACTTCTCGATTCTGTACCGTATAGCGTACCATCAAAAAGGTAGTAACTACAAGTAGCGCCAAACTCCAGATTAGTATGCGACCCCAACTCCGGCGTTTAATCCATGAGACCAAAAAGAAGCTACAGGCAATGAGAATCAAAAAGAGAAGTTCCCATATTTTTTGCGGAATAAATCGCATATATACGTCAATTACCGTAAAAACTTTCTCAAAACGAGAGCTATGGTACGCCGTATCCCGTTCTTGCTGCACGTTTCTAATCCGCTCGCCAATCATAGAATAATCATGCAACTTCAAATGCTTTTGTGCTTGCCGCCATGCAACGAGCGCATCGGGAATCCGCCCCAGCTCAAAGGCTGCATTGCCCATATTAATAAGCAATTCGGGGCTTTTATAGGCAATACCATTATACAGATCATACGCTTTTTTAAATTCACCTTGCTGATACAAATTGTTTGCTTGCAAATAACGCTCTTGTGCGGGAGGTTCTGCACAAATTACATTCAAAAAACAACACAAAAATCCTAATACCATCGACCGCTTGCTCCTAGGCCCAGGCTCCAGCGCACAGGCATCTCGTTTCATCCCGCTTGCACTCCATAGCTTTATGCGAAGGCTGAGAGTGAATCGCGAAGCGATCAGTGTCGATGGATTCAAAAAAGTCATCATACTGTTTTCTCCAAAAGAGCAAGCCATTTCTCAGCAGCAGTAAAAAGATCAGCGGAAGGAATCTGTCCAGCATCATAAAAAACATATGTCTGTAGCTGCGTGATATACTGCTTCCATTGCTTGATTGTTTCCGGAGGTAACTGTGCATGTGCAAGCCACGTTACTACATCGGCTTCCAAAATACCAGATATTGCTTTGCCATGCCGATCAGCATACAATTGCATAAAAGTATCATACAGCTCTTTTGCATTACGTTCACGCCGTGCATGTGCAATGCTTTTGTGTGCACGAGTAAACGCAGCACGCGCGCGTAAATAATCATGATTACGCACAGCATATAATTTCCAAAAAAACCTACTCCATTGTAGCACTAATCCTATAAGTAAAAGACACAATAATGCCCAGAACCACAAAGGATTCAATCCCGTATCAATGCGATACTGCATGCTCCCTTGTGCATGCAATGGAAGATGATGGTGATCTAAGACGTCTTCAACAGCTTGTGCTGGCTCCTCTTGATCTAAGGCAGGGTTTTTCCCGGCAGATTTTGATTGCGCAGCAACATCTGCTTCAATAGTAAGTGTAATAGGCTCGGTAGTAAGTTGCTTATATTGCTGCTGTTTAGGATCATAGAAGTTAAACGTTTGGGCAGGGATTGTCAGACTACCTGGTTTGCGTGCTTGCATGACATACTCAAATAATTTCCGTTGTTGATCAGGATTACGATAACGATTGGTTGGCATACTCGTTTTTGATTCATATGAAGTAACGGTATCGGGCAATAAAAGAGCAGGATGTGTCAAATCACTGAGTGCAGTATCGCCTCCTATTTCTAACGTATACACTATGCCTTCACCTTGCTTTGCAGTAGTTTGATTAACAAGTGCCTGAATGTAGGTGAAATTTCCTACGCCATGCACAGTACCTTTAAAGGGTGGAAGCGGATTCACCGTAAGATTTAAACTATTTGAATCAATTTCATATTGTTGCATGCCGATCGAAAAGTGGTCTGAAAGAAGTTGAAAAATGTGCATGCGATCGCGTGCCTTCATGGAATACACTGCATGAGCTGGCTTAATGGTGAAGGTGCCCGCTGCCTTTGCGACCATGTCACCGCGCCATTCAACAGAATCATAAGATGCTCCATCAAGAGTAGTTGAACCTTTGAATGGTCCTTCCAACGTGCCTAGCGTAAATCCAGAAACTTCCGGTGGCACCACCGATGCTAATTGTGAAAGACCCAGATGATAAAATCTGAGTATCAACGGCACGGTTTGCCCAACCACAATGGGACCATCATCTTGCACAATCAACTCAAGCCAAGGCTGCGTACGCGTTATGCGCTCGTCAGGTTCTTCCACTACATGCACTTTAAGCACTTCAGAAGTATATACTTTCCCATCAATAGTTACTGCCGCAGGACCCAAATTAAACGTGCCAACTGATTTTGCTCGTACAGCATATTGATAACTAACCTGATGCGTTGAAACTCCATTAATTGAATTCATGTGTGCCGTGGTGCCTTGGCTGCGCATCTCAAAAGAATCATGCGCATCAATAAACACCTTAGCATCCTTTGACCCTCCTTTATAATTCAAGATGGTCACCGTTAACATGAACGGTTTATGTACACTTGCCTCATGCAGTGGTAAGCCTTGCGCAGTTTTAACTTTTATTTGTACTTCAATTGAATCTTGTGCAAAAGCCAAGAAGCTGGTACACAGCGCCAACACCAAGAGAAAATTACCAATTTTTTTCACCAGGTTTCCTTTTTGTTTGTACATTCATTTTGAGTAATTGCTGAGCAGCTTGGGCATCGCGAGATTCGATAAACTGCAATAATTTTCCTTCACGACTATTTTTATCAATGCCATCGTCAATGGCAAAAGGGTCTGCCTCATTCGCTTGTACTTTGGCAGCAACTGGCGTATCCTGTTTGGTGGAATTAGAATGAGCCTGAGTAGGAGAAGCAGAATGATCCAAACCATTATCTTGTCGTTGGTGGTCTTGTATATTGGGTATCGACTTTTCAATGTCATCCCCTCTATCTTGCTGAAGGTCTTTTTCGGACTTATCACTTTGACCTTTGCCCCCTACTTGTTCCCCACCCTTTTTAGCATCCTTGTCATCAAGGTTTTGTTTTTTACTGCTATCTTGGGCGGATTTTCCGTCTTGTTCATTTTGATCTGAGTCTTTTGGTTCGGACTGCTCTTGCTCACCAGATTGAGGCTTGGTATCTTGAGAGCCTTGTGAAGTATCGCCAGATTTTTGCTCCTTAGAACCTTGCTGATTCTTATCATCTTGTTTTTTATCAGATTTTCTTTGGTCTTGCTGACCATTTTGCTCACTCTCCTGCTGGTCATTCTGACCCTTTTGGGACTCATTATTCTTTTCATTATCTTTTTGATCTGATGACTTTTGCTGCTTATCTTGTTTTTGTTGTTTATCTTGCTGTTTTTGCTGCTCTTTATCTTGTTGCTGCTGATTATTTTGCTGCTGATCTTCATCTTGCGATTGATCATTCTGCTCATTTTGTTGCTGATTTTCTTGTTGATTTTGTTCTTCTTGTTTGCGTTGTTCTTCAAGCACTTTCTTAATTTTTTCAATCATATCTTGAGCTTCTTTATGCTCAGGTGCAAAAGTTAGCACATGCTCGTAACTTGAAAGCGCTTCTTGCCATTTTTTTTGTTTAACATGCGTATTACCTAAATCAAACCAAGCTTGCACTGCAAGAGCTTCGGGGATCTCAGGTTGTTTTACTGCCTGCGAAAAATAAGAAACTGCTGCGCCATATTCCTCTGCCTTATAGGCAGCTTTTCCTGCATTATAATTAAGCTGGGGGTCATCTGGTTGCTCAGTGAGCAAAGCTTCAAATTGTTCAAGAGCTGCCCCATACTCCCCCGCATGATACGCTTTGACTGCCGAATGCTGTGCAAAAAATCCTTGCGCACAACTGGATTGTACCAACAGAAAGAAAATCAATAACGTTCTTTTCATAACAACCATTCAAGTAACAAACAGATAAAACTCATACCCACAAAATAATAATACTTATCTTCCAAACTAGATACTCGTGTATGATCAAATGTCTCTTTTTCAAATTGCTCCACGTTACGCACTATTTGGTCTATATCAGCATCTGAATCCGCAATAGTATGCACATACACGCCGCCCACATCATGCGCAAGATTTTCAAGAATACCTTCATTCAACCGAGAAATAACCACTTGCCCATTTGCTTCCTTTTCATAGCCATTTTTTTTGCCTTGTGCATCAATAATAGGAACCGGAGCTCCCTCATTGGTGCCTACGCCCACCGTAAAAAGATGCATTCCTAACTTACTTGCACGTGATTTAATAAGAGAAAGATTCGTTGAAAAATCTTCACCATCGGTAAACGCTACCACCAAACTATGCGCACGCTTTGGCATTGATTCATATACTTGTATTGCTTTAGACAAGGCTTTATCAAGAGCCGTAGTTCCTGATGAAATAGTATGTGCGTCAACTTGATCTAAAAACTGTGCAAAAGCATGCATATCGTGGGTGAGTGGGCAATGCACAAATGCATCTCCTGCAAATAAAATCAGCCCTACACGCTCAGAATGTAAACGAGCAACTAACTGCTTAATTTTTTTTTTGCTGAGTGTAAGTCGGTTTGGTTTTACATCTTCTGCAAGCATACTTCTTGAAACATCAAGCGCAATGAGCACGTCACGTCCCTGTTGCTCAACCAATTCTTCTTTCTCATTCCATTGCGGTTGCAAAAGAGCTACATACACAAACAACAGCCCTATTGCATACAGGAATAACTTGGTGATTCGGAGACATACACCAGAGCGTGACAATAATGCATGCTGGCGTACCGATGAGACCAAATGGGAAATGCGCCTTGAATTGGCATAAAACATATATATGAGCACAAGGAAGCTCGCCACGTACAGAGCAAACCACCAGATATTATGCCAAGCTGCCCATGAAACACCAGAAATCATCATACAGATACTCCATACCATATAAAGGCGCGAGCAAGCAGTTCTAGGCCCAGTAATAACATTAAAAACCATATGAACGGAAATAGGAGATCATAATATTTGGTAAAAAGTGTTGCTTGAATATCGCTCTTTTCAAGTTGATCAATACTATTATAAACACGAGCCATATCCTCCGGTTTTTCTGCTTGGAAAAATGCACCGCCCGTTTTTTGAGCAATCATCATAAGCAAACGTCTATTAATAGATGATCCGATTTTACCAATGCCGAATCGTGGATCTTGAATAAAACCGCCATCCTCAGATCCAATTCCCACCGTATATACTTTTATACCAAGCTTATTTACCAGTGCTACTGCTTCATCAGGATCAGTATCATATCCAGGTGTTGGTTCACCATCAGTGAGTAAAATAATAATTTTACTTTTGGCTTTTGAACTACGCAATCGATTGGCAGCCGTAATCAATGAAACTGATAATGCCGTACCGCTTGCATCTATAGTATCTAACTTTAAATCTTTAATAATATTTTTAAGCATCTTTTTATCAAGTGTTAATGGGCAACGAGATACTGCATAGGCACCAAAAATCACCAATCCTATGGGATCATGCGGCCGCTTATCAACAAAGTTGATTGCTTCTTGCTTTGCAACTTCAATGCGCGAGCGTTGATCTTGCAAATCATCAAATAGACGCATACTGCCGGAAACATCAAGAACCAGCATAATATCTACACCTTCCACTGTCACTTGTGAATTTGAATCGGCACGTTGTGGTCGGGCCATCAAAAAAAGGCAGAGTGCAAGTATTGCCATCCGCATTGCAAAGAGAACAAAAGAACCATATGAACGGACCGCTCCCCGAGCTTTATAAAAATGCACGAGTGAAAATTGATACGTACTTGGCGTATACCACATTAAACGATAAAGGCTTACTGCAACAAGCAATGGGATACCAACATATAAGACCCAAGGGTTGCCAAACAGAAATGATTCCATAAATTACTGTTGTGCCTGTTCTAGAAACCATTGATATATTTTCTCTAAAAACTGATCGCGGTCTTCTCCTTCTTGCATGTAAAATGGTTTGCCCACTCGTACTGTGATTGGATACTGCCGCAATAAAAAGCTACCGATCGGATATGCTTTGTCAAGATTATGCAAATAAACGGGCACCACTGGAAGACCTGAGGCCTGCGCAATAACGGCAACACCAGGAAAAAATCTTTGTAAGTTACCATCAACCGCTCTACCGCCCTCCGGAAATAATATTAAATCCCTGCCAGTTCCTTTAACAAGCTTTACAGCTTGCTTAATAGAGATCATCATTTTTAAAGGCGTTGAAATATCCACCGGCACATTCATGCGCCTGATAATAAATCCAAATACAGGTACGTGAACAAATCGCTCCAAAACAAGCCACACGTGTGGACGCATACCAAGCAAACAGCCCACCATGGGAATATCGAGGGATGATAGATGATTAGGTGCAAAAATAACTGGCTCATGTGGTATGTTGTCAACTCCTTTATATGATACGTTCAAAAATGTTGCCCATCGCGCGCCATTAAACAAAAGAGCCACAATGAAAAAATAAATTTTATTATCACGCCGCAGTCGTTCGGGTAAACAAGCAATCGCAACAGCAACAGAAAAACAAATAATACACAAAATGCTCACTAATACGTAAAAAACACATGTTCGCACAACATCAAAAATTATCTTCATGTCCAATCCTTTAAAGCAATACTGATAGGTACTTAGTAAGTATCTATCAGTATAGTGGAAAATGATAAGAAAATTAAAAAATTAGAATGTTAATGCAACAAGAAGTGTTACCATTCTTGTGCACATTTCTAGATTCTTGATCTGACAAAGATACCAAGTGAGCGTATTGAACGGATAAATATTTTGCTCCAACAACAGCACAGATGTTGTTATCTGCAAATGCTTCTTGCGACGTTTGGCTTAATAAACTCATATCAAATTACCCGGTATGCAAGGCATCATACTCAAACTCACACTCGTCATACTACATATTAAAAATAGTTTCACTGCATTACATTTCCACATGTGCCAACAACCTTTCTAAAAAGGAGAATACTGCAAATGAAATGTATAATGCAAGAGATTACCAGAGAGTTTGAGCAACCTATTCCTTTTTGTGCGTGCGTCGTGTAAAAAGAGGGAAACAACAGCATTTTCTTTTTTTCTTGAGAAGCTTTGCTAGACTTACTAACTGAGAAAATTGTTTATCAAACTCTACATGATCTTGATTATCTTCTTGAACAGATTCTACATCTTCTATAACTTCAGATAAGAAAACTGGTTTTATATTACCATATTCTCGAATTTGTGCCTCATTGCCATTTGCAAGTGCCCCAATGCGTAACATTCGGTTGATGTGAAGTCTTACGATCAATTCTTCGTCTTGAGTATCAGATTCAAAAAGATCGGTACAGAGCACAAATTGCCAAACTCGCGCTTGCATTTCCTGATACTCTTTTACAAAAACATCGCAAGCAGTGATAATTGGCTCTCCTCTTCCTTCTTTTTCCACGGCTTCATCCATTGCCTTATTAATCCAACTTGCAGCAACCGTTGGTGAAATTGCATCGACTCGCCCGGGCAAAAGTACCTTATGATGTTTTACGTGACAGCCAGTTAGGACAGCTTCCATAAGCGCCTTCTTTTGTGCAATTTCCTCACCAACTTCCACCATCTCTATACCATAAAGAGTTGCTGCAGCGCCTCCTAATTCAGCATGCTCGGTATCATAGGCGCCTTGAGTCCATTCCGGTGCTTTACCTACTTCCTCCATACTAAAAAGTAAACCGGATCTACTTATTAATAAAAAAAAGAATAGCATGCAATCGAGCATTGAGCATGTTCTCATTGGTATCTTTCTGGATGTTCATGAATCTGTTTGTGATAGATATACATTAACATATTAAGATATACAGGAAATAACACATAAGCCCAAATTACTTTCTTTAACCCAAACTCAAAAAAAAGCATTGCAGAATCATCTATAGCCTGCAGTATAAGGCAAATAAAAACACCTAAGGGTAACACGTACCACACCAGCTTCATACCACGCCATATACTTTTGAATATTGCATAGAAAGAAAGTTGTGTATCAAACAAAAAAAATAGAATAACTATCAAAAATAGGTAAAGTAGATTAATCAAAAAAAGGCTTCTAAAAAAATACGCTGCGAATAGAAGCAATATGATAAACAAAATATAAAAGCATAAAGCAACCAAACAATGAGCCCAATATCCAGCAAAGTACTTGAGATCTTTTTTTGTGATCGAAGGTCGAACGGCAAGAAAGCAACATAAATACCAAAGGGAAATACAGAAAAAACTCCCCCAAAAGACAACCTGTAATCGTCCATCATCAGCTGATCTAGCCATCGCAAACATGGGCCTCTGTCGAGACAAAAACTGATAGTACATATCGCTTGAGATTGTCAAGAGCAACGACCACCAGCAATACTTAAAGAGTATTTTATAGGTCTCTAATGTGCCTTTAAGAATTGAAAGCCCCCATTCTTTAAGACTACTTGGCCGTAATAACTTTAATGAATCACCCCAAGAGCGAATTACATTTATCATACTATTTTCCTTATTTTTTGGTTTTTGTATTTTCCCTAAATATTCCTTGGAGCGTTGGGCATGTTCTCATTGATATCTTTCTGGATGTTGATATCGCTCTTTAAGATAGAGGTAAAGCAATATGTTAAGATAGATAGGAAACAGCAAGCAACACCCAAGCACAAATACATCAGAGCTATATTCACCAAAAACAAACAAGGAATATTTTATTACAACTTCTATAACTTTCAAAACAAGGCCTATCAATATACATATTGGCAACAGATACCAAAGTAACTTTATACCATTCCAAATACTTTTAAAAATTGAGTAGATTGAAAGTTGAGTGTCACACAGAAAGAATACAGCAAATAGGAGTGGCTTTATCAAGAATAAATCAATGCCTAAGAAATCCACCACATGCCTACCAAAATAAGAAACGTATGACGCGCCATACATATATTGTAGAATGTTTTGGTAACTAAGGGTCATAATAAACCAAATTGCTATCATTATAAAAACGATAACAAGAGCTGCAAGCCCATGAGCCCAGTATCCTACAAAATACTTAAGATCTTTTCTAGAAACAGAAGGCCGCGCAGCAAGCAAACTGTAAAAAAACCATACTGCCATGACAAACAAGCCATAAGGAATCAAGAAAACATAATATTTATAGTTTAGCGCTAAATGGGTTAAGACCGCCAGTGATGCCAAAAGCCACCAGAAGTACTTCAAGAGTACCATATAGGTGCCTATGGACCCCTTAAGAGCCAAAAGCCCCCATTCTTTAAGATTGCTTGGCCGTAATAACTTTAATGAATTGCCCCAAGAGCGGATGAAAGTTAACATATCTTTCCTTCGGTATTTTCTATACTAGTTTCTTTAACAGCTGCTAAAAATAATTTATTAACTTCTACTGATATCCTTATGAGCATTCATATTTTTGCTTGAGATACACATATAAATGTATCTGCACATAGAGAGGAAAAAGCACTAATGCTGCCGCTATCCAGTAATCGCCCAGTAAAAATTGCATGCACCTATACACACTAAAAGTAAGCACAGACAGCAACAAAAGCAGCGGAAATGTACGGATAATTAATGTTACCCCTTGCCTAATGCTTTTTATCACATGCAAAAAAGATAATTGACTATCAAACAAAAAAAAGAGCGTGTACAGAGATGGCATGAGAAAAAGAAAATCAATAAGCAAAGATACGCCAAGACTTGTCGCAAAAAAAATGAGAAGGAACTTGGGGATATAATATGCACATATCCATGTTAAAAGAATGAAAAAACTAAAAAAAGTAATGTACAAAAAAATTAAACCTTGTGCCACAACCACATGAGGCCAATAATCTCTGTAAAAATTAAAAGAATCTTTTTGCCTGCGCGAAGGGCGTGCAGTAAGTACGCAACATATGCACCAGAGAAATGATAATACGCAGAGCACCAAAAACATCAGTTTGACGCGCTGCCCATACACAAGGTGCCAGATGGCAGGTCGCTTAGAAACTTGATCATAGTAAGAAAACCATGCACCCAAAATAAGAAAGAGCCACCAAAAGTGGGTTGCCAGCAAGAAATATGCGTCCTTGGACCCCTTAAGGGTCAAAAGGCCCCATTCCCTAAGGCTGTTCGGCTGTAATAACTTTATTGAATTGCCCCAAGAGCGGAATATACTTGCCATCTTTTATCTCCTTAAACCTGTAATTGAATAGTCCCTTTAACTGTAACACAGGGAAAAGACCCCCGTCAATAATTTGATTTCCTCTGTCCAAACCTGGCATTTTGATAAGTTTCCCCATGTCTGGCTTAATAATATTTGACATTTTGAAAATTTTTCATGTATTATAAATGGTAAAGGGAAGAAAAGCAGCCCTTAAGCTTTACAAATCCTTAAAGAAAGGTTAAACAATATAAGCACAGCTGCAGGAGCACTGTCGGAGGTTATATTGACTACATCGGGTAAAAATATGAAAAAACTATTAATTGTTGAGTCCCCAGCCAAGATTAAAACCATTGGTAAGTTTTTAGGTAAAGATTTCACCATCATGTCCACGGTAGGGCACATCATGGATTTGCCTCCCAAGAAAATTGGGGTGGAGATGAATGATGAAATCATTATTGACTATGTTGTTATGGATAAAAAGGCCAAGGTAATTGCTGATATTTGCAAAGTTGCCTCTGGGGCCGATGAGATCTTTTTAGCGCCCGATCCTGACCGTGAAGGTGAAATTATTGCCTGGCATATCGGTGAAGAGATTGAAAAGGTTCTTAAAAAAAGTGGCCAGATTCAACGTATTACGTTTAATGAAATCACCAAATCTGCCATTTGAAGCAATTAGTCACCCTTCAACGGTAGATATGAAAAAAGTAAACGCGCAACAAGCACGCCGTGTACTTGATCGCTGGGTAGGTTATGAGGTATCTCCTATATTATGGAAAAAAATTACTAAAGGTCTTTCGGCTGGCCGTGTGCAATCTGTTGCGCTCCGCCTTATTTGTGACCGAGAGAATGCCATCAAGGCCTTTAAACCGGAAGAATCATGGACCATTGATGGTCTTTTTGAGAAAGATGCAAAAACTAAAGTCACTGCAACGCTTGCCAATATTGGCAAGAAAAAGGCTGAGTTAAAAAATAAGGAGAAGCTGACGCGATTGTTAAAGACCTTAAAAAGGTTGATTATGTTGTCGATTCAATTGTTGATAAAGAACGCAAGAAGAGTGCCTTGCACCTTTTATGACCAGTACTCTTCAGCAAGCAGCTTATAACAGCTTGGGTTTTCTGTTAAGAAAACAATGCAAGTTGCACAAAACTTATATGAAGGTATTCCTCTTGATGATCCGCAAAGTCCGGTAGCACTTATTACTTATATGCGTACTGACTCTTTGCGTATTTCTGATACAGCGCTCACGCAATCGCGTGATTATATTGGTAAAAACTTTGGTAAAGATTACTTACCCACAAAACCAAACGTGTATGGTTCCAAAGAAAAAAGCCAAGATGCCCATGAAGCCATACGTCCTATTGATGTAAATGTTACACCAGACTATGTTAAGAAATTTGTGAGCCGTGACCAGGCAAAATTATATGAACTGATTTGGAAGCGATTTGTTGCATGCCAAATGACACCTGCTCTCTATGCACAACGTCAAGTGGTCATTATTGGTGGCACCTTTACGTTCAAAGTTACTGGCTCAACGCTTATTTTTGATGGTTTCTTGAAAGTCTATAAAGCTGAAGAAGAAACTGAACAAGATACTGCAGTAATTCCTGCAGGAATTGCCGTCAAAGACAAACTTTCTCTGGAAAAAATTGAGCCTAAACAACATTTTACGCAACCGCCTCCGCGATATACAGAAGCTTCTTTAGTAAAAGAAATGAAAGAAGAAGGCATTGGGCGACCGAGTACGTATGCAACTATTCTAGATACTATTCGTAGCAGTCTTATACAGAACTCGATGCCAAAAAGCGATTTGTTCCTACAGAACTTGGTATGACAGTGGTAAAAATGCTCACTGAGAATTTACCACATATTATGGATATCAAGTTCACTGCTCTTATGGAAGAAGATCTTGATAAGATTGCAGCAGGTTCATTAGAACGTGATACGTTGCTGCGCGAATTTTATGATCAATTTTCAAAAGATTTAGATGCGTTCCGTGGTAAAGATATTAAAAAAGCAGCTGAACAAACAACCATTGTGTGCCCTGAATGTGGCAAAGCAAAACTGGTTATTCGTTTTGGCAAATCGGGTCCTTTTGTAGGATGTCCGAACTACCCAGAATGTAAGTTCACAAGTAATTTTAAACGATTAGAAGATGGGAGTATTGAATTGGTTAAAACGCAAGAGCCAGAACTTTTGGCAGAAAAATGTCCTAAATGCGGTAAACAATTACGCCAAGTGGTTGGTAAATTTGGACCGTTTACGGCATGCTCAGGATATCCTGAATGCAAATATATTCATCAAGAAATAGCAAAATTCCCGTGCCCATCAGATGGTGGAAAATTGACCAAGAAAAATTGGCGCGGCAGTGTTTTTTGGGGTTGTTCAAATTATCCTAAATGCAAATTCACCATTTCTGGTGACATAGAAGAAAAGCCGTGTCCGAAATGCAAAAACCCCTATTTATTGAAACGGGTAAGCAAAGAAACAGGCGAGACAACGCTCAGCTGCCCAAATAAAGATTGTGGGTATACTGCGTAGGAGTTCGTATCCTTCATATATAAACATTATGAGCCATCAGAAAATCAGTAAAGAATACATCGCCTCGCTACTGCCTACAAATCCCATAGTGCTAGAAGCTGGCGCACGTTTTGGTAAGGACACTAAACGCATGAGCGCCTTATGGCCACACGGTCATATTCATACATTTGAACCGGTTCCTGCGCTCTTTAATCAACTCCATGAAGCGACTAAAGAGCTAAAGAATGTCACATGCTATAATATGGCCATTGCCGATAGTAATGGCTCATTACCCTTCCATGTAAGTGGTGGGCAATCAGATGCATGCAGCTCATTACTTGCTCCCCACACATGTGTGCAAGAACGGCCACTTATAACCTTTGAACAAACAATAGTAGTGCCTGTTACCACTCTAGATACGTGGGCTCAAAAAGAGAACGTTGGCCGTATTGATTTTTTATGGCTTGATCTGCAAGGTGCAGAACTGCGTGCTTTACAAGGAGCTCAGCAGATACTCAAGTCTGTACAAGTTATTTTAGTAGAGGTAAATTTAACAGAGCGATACAAAGATGCACCGCTCTACGATGACGTAAAACAGTTTCTTACTGCACATGGTTTTAAACTTGATCAAGAAGCACTCCATCACCAAACGTGGGGTGATGCACTCTTTATCCGCGTTTAATTTTTGCGCAGCACCGGTTCAAGAAATCTATATATTTGTTGATATTGAAGCAGAGCTTTTTCCAGCTCAGCAATTTTTGCATGAGCTTCTCTTAATGGTCCCTCATACGGATCCGGCTTAATTGCATCGAGAACTGATTTTGCATATATATAGCCAAGCGCTGCTGTTAACGCTGCCATACACCAGACATGCTCACGAGCGTGCCTAAGCGTAGATCCAAAAAAACTATATGTTGGGATTTCAGTCATACGTGTCATAGTATCATCATCTTGATGGCAAGACACAGAAGCATGCACACACAGAGCAAGCATAACAATAGATAGAGTTCTCATACTAACCTCCTCGTTAAAGATATATCTAGGGTTAGTATACAATGGCCATCTATGAGAAATAAATAGTT
This sequence comes from Candidatus Babeliales bacterium, assembly GCA_963716425.1. Classification (GTDB taxonomy): domain Bacteria; phylum Babelota; class Babeliae; order Babelales; family JBFXEV01; genus JBFXEV01. The sequence goes on along the minus strand of OY970310.1, from coordinate 1,361,364 downwards.
CTACTATTGCAAGCGTGTACCATTTGGCACTGAGCCAGTTACTGCAACAGGATACAGTATGCCCTGAGTACTTTTGCCAACCAACATCATCCCCTGCGATTCCATACCAAGTAACGTACGCGGCTTAAGATTGAAAATAAACAATCTTTGTTTGCCAATAAGGTCTTCAGGAAGAATATGTGGTCGCACACCAGCCAAAATTTGCCGCATGCCAAGGTCGCCAAAATCAACTTGCATCTTAATGAGCTTGTCTGATTTTGCAACTTCCTCACATGCAATCACGGTGCCAACAACCAGTTGAACTTTTAAGACATCTTCAATAGAAACATAATCTACTTGCGCTACCAATTCATTCAATGATTTTACAAAGTCTGGTTTTTTTTCTTCCATGCCAAGCTTTCTCATTTCAGGTTTTACAAATAATGGTGGCGTATCATGAAGAATAAAACTTTTATCCCACTGCCCTTCAGCAAGGAGCATAACTATATTTTTATGCTCAATGGTATAGCCAAGTGATCCCAAGAGATATCCCATTTTTTCAGGCATTATCGGCCACAAAAGCACCCCAACCATATATAAACTATGGCACACAGCAGAAATAATTTCTTCGAATGCTTTTTTATCTTTAACAGCAACTTTCCATGGCTCTTGCGCATGGAAATAGGCATTAATCTGATTAATCAGCCGCCACAAATTCCCCAAGGCAACGTGGAACATACATTCATCCATACTCTTTGCATATTCTCTAAGCACATCAAGAGTTTCACCTCGTAATGCAAGAGCTCCATGTGACCATGTGCTTGGTGCATGCACCTCACGTAAGCCATGCTTACTGGCAAGAAGTAACATGCGGTTGAGCAAGTTACCCAAATCGTTTGCTAAATCTGTAGTAATTTTCTGCTCTAAATCTTCAATGGTAAATGATGAGTCTTGAGTAATGGCCATATGCCGTGTTAAATAATAGCGTATTGGATCTGCGCCATATTGTGTATACAAAACTTCTGGATCGGCAACATTGCCCAATGATTTGGACATTTTTTTGTCACCCATTAATATCCAACCATGCACCAATAATTGTTTGGGCAGTGCCAGACCAGATGCCATTAAAAATGCTGGCCAGTACACTGCATGAAAACGTATAATGTCTTTACCCATGACTTGTAAATCTGCAGGCCACCATGTATTAAATTCTTGTTCTCGCCCCGGTTGGCCATACCCTACTGCAGTAATATAATTATTAAGCGCATCGGCCCATACGTAAGTGACATGCTTACTATCCCCAGGGAATGGAATTCCCCACGTGATGGTGGTACGTGACATGCTCAAATCTTTTAAGCCGCCTTCTACAAATTTGATAACTTCATGTAATTTTTCGCGAGGAACTATAAAATCAGGATGTTCTTTATAATATTGAAGTAATTTATCTTGATACGCTGAAAGCTTAAAGAAATATGTTTCTTCAGCAACGGTGGCAGTAGGCCGCTCGCACGAAGGGCATAAGGGTATCTCTATACCAATTTTAAGTTGATCTTGTGCTTCCTTGTCGGTCAAAAACGTCTCACAGGGTGTGCAATACCATCCATGATAACTGCCTTTATAAATCTCACCCTTATTAATAAGATCTTGCAACCATTTTTGCACGGCTTTAACGTGAAACTGATCGGTAGTACGGATAAACTGATTGTAATCTATGTGGTATTTGTGCCACAGATTTTTATAATCATCTATAAAATCATCAACAAACGTTTTGGGATCCATGCCCGCTTTTTGGGCAGCTTGCGCTATCTTTTGGCCATGTTCATCAGTACCCGTCAATAAATAGGTATTCATACCTTTTATCTTATGCCAGCGCGCAGCAACATCGGCAAGGACAGTAGAATATAAAGACCCCACATGCAATTTTGCCGTCACGTAATAAATAGGGGTAGTGACATAATAACTATTTTTTGGACGTACCATAACCATTGATCCTTAACCAGTAATCTTTTCCACATCATATATGTTAATGGTATAAGTATATCGCGAGTTGTTGGGTTTTGCCAAAAACAAAAAAAGTTTATCTATCCTAGTGGGCTTGCAAGTTCAATCAATATCCCATTGGGATCCCGCACATAAGCCACTATCTGTCCCCACGGCTTATGCTTTGGCCCTACTACGGCGATTGCACCAGCTTGAATAGCAGTTTCGTATGCATTATCTACATCTTGCACACTAAAGACAATCTCACAAGCAAATGGCTTTTGATGCACATCCTGCTTTATATAACCGCCTATTAAATTTGATTCTCCTAGTGTCTCAGAAGCAAAGGCGATAGTGGTTGCCCCAGTATCAAGTTCTGCATACTGATTGCTTTCATGCACAAACTTTGGGGATATGCCAAATGCTTTTTTATAAAAAGTGAGTGCAGAAGGAATGTCTTTTATATAAAAAATCATGTGAGAAAAAGAAACCATTATGAATACCCTTATAATAATTTTGAGTTACTGATCATAGCAACAAGTATATGTGTGTTTACTAAAAATTCTAATTCTTAGGTGATTGCAACTTTAAAGGCTTTATAGTACGCGCGCCAAGAACTAGCAAAATTTGATTTTCCCATAGCGGCAAATACTGCCATAATTTTGCAACGTTAAATCTCTCTTCCTCAAGAAGCGCGCATAATCCTTTGTTTGCAAGAACAACAGGATACCGCTGTATTTGCTTTAAACCAATCTCTGCTCGCCGATGTTGCTCCGCCACAATTCCCGGCAAAACGCAATAAAAGCAAATCTGTTTTTGCACAGCAACTGGCAACCTGCGCATAAAATAAGTACCTAAGAGTGGCACTGCAACCTTATTCCATTGTGCCCGCATCAGGGCATGGGATACGTAGGTAATTAAAAAATATGCCATCTTTACACTTTTGCATCCATAAGAGACTTCTTCAAATGAAAGATCCTCGCTCCTATCTAATAGAAAACGAACTATAGCAGTACTATCACTTTCTATTGCATCACAAATGTGATGAATGTTCACATTGATACCTTGGGCCAAGATGCGTTCTGTGGTCTCAAAATCAGCTTTTTCAATTGCTTGTCCGAATGGTCTATATGCAAAATGCCGAATTAGGTAATCATTATGGTCAGCTGCTAACGAGCCTTGTGCATTTGTAATATTTATGCGAGCCTGCGCATATTTGATAAGCTCTTTGATTTTATCATATGTATCATTATACAAAATTCTCCTTTCTTCTCCATGCGGCAAAGTCTCATAATACTGCGCAAGTAAAATAGCTCTATGGAGAGGTGTGTTGCCCTTATGGTCTTGCGCATCTACATCCGCACCACACGTAATAAAATGAGATACATCACTTGAACTTCCAAGCATCACTGCAAGATGCAACGGTGTTTGCCCATATAGATTCCGTACATTTAACAATGCACCTCGTTGCAAAAGAATGCGCATAGTTGCCCATGTGGCAAAATGAAGTGGTGTATTACCATGCTGATCAAGACTTGCATGCACATCTAAATATTTGCTTCTACAGAGCTCTATCTGCTTTTCTCCATCTTTTTTTTCTACTGCATCTAAAAACTGGGCTGTACAGCGCGCTTTCTTCTTAGCCAAGAAACGACTTTTTACTTTTCCCATGGAAAAGACAGAAGGAGTAATGACGAGTATAAAAGTAAAAATAACAAATATACTAACTTGAGCATTAAGCCATCTAATCCTCACCACTTACCTTTTATCTGGTAGGACAACAAGTCACTTTGCAGAAAAGCCTACTGAGTATTTCAAATAAAAGATTAAATTGTGAGGCAATAAATGCCTCCAGTTCATCAATTCTTTCAAGTATTTGGTCGCAGCACACTGATCCTGTTTGAATACTTTCTATCAAACTCCAAGTAATTAAGAACTGATCATGAATTTCTGCACTTTGCACGTCTATCTTTGACCATGTAAACTCAAAGTCTGCAGTAAGTATGGCAGTTTGCTCATCTATTTTATCAAGTATCTGGTTGCAACAGACTGAGCCCGTTTGAATGCTTTCTATCAAACTCCAGGTAATTAAGAACTGATCATGAATTTCTGCACTTTGCACGTCTATCTTTGACCATGTAAACTCAAAGTCTGCAGTAAGTATGGCAGTTTGCTCATCTATTTTATCAAGTATTTGGTTGCAACAGACTGAGCCTGTTTGAATGCTTTCTATCAAGCTCCACGTAATTAAGAACTGCTGGTGAATTTCTACACTTTGCACGTCTATCTTTGACCATGTAAACTCAAAGTCTGCAGTAAGAATGGCAGTTTGCTCATCTATTTTATCAAGTATTTGGTTACAACAGACTGAGCCTGTTTGAATGCTTTCTATCAAGCTCCACGTAATTAAGAACTGCTGGTGAATTTCTGCACTTTGCACATCTATCTTTGACCAGGTAAATTCAAAGTCTTTAGTGATGATTGCAGTTTGCTCATCTATTTTATCAAGTATTTGATTACAACAGACTGAACCTGTTTGGATGCTTTCTATCAAGCTCCAGGTAATTAGAAACTGATTATGAATTTCTGCGCTTTGCACGTCTATCTTTGACCAGGTAAATTCAAAGTCTTTAGTGATGATTGCAGTTTGCTCATCTATTTTATCAAGTATTTGATTACAACACACTGAACCTGTTTGAATGCTTTCTATCAAGCTCCAGGTAATTAGAAACTGATTATGAATCTCTGAGCTTTGCACGTCTATCTTTGACCAGGTAAACTCAAAGTCTGCCTGCAATATGGCCGTTTGCTCATCTATCTTATTAATAATTTTGTCACAACAACCACCACCTTCACCGCACGTACTTGCAATGAGACTATTGGTAACTTTAATAGCATCAAGTATTGTAGCGGTTTGTTCATCAATCTTTGACCAAGTAAACTCAAAATCTTTGGTAATAAGTGCAGTCTGTTCATCAATTTTGTGAGATAGTATTGTTTGTGTTGCAAAAATATCATCTGCCAAATCATCACAACACTCCTTTATTAATGTACGGAGACTCTCGGATGAGGCACGTTCATCAGCATAAGAAAGCTGCAAAGCTTGTGCACAAAAGAAAAAAATTACCAAGCTTGCACTGATATTTTTTTTAAGAAAATACTGAGTACCCATCTTACTCCTTTTTTATATTGCTTCATGTAGTTCTATAATCTAATTGGTAAGAAGGGCCACCAACAGGCAGCCCTTTCTTCTATTTCTAATCACATCCATGTATAAATCATAGCTCTTCTTCGGGGCACATTTACCTATTCTAAAATCTCTTTCAAAATTGTCTGTAAGAGCATTATAATTGTATCCAATTTTGAATCATTATTTGAACAACATGCGTCAATGAGTGACCAGGTAGTTTCAAAATTATCCTCAATTGTTTCACAACATTCTTCAATAATAGACCAAGTAAATTCAAAATTACTTTGAGTTTGTTTGCAACATTCAAGAATGAGTGTCTTTGTATCAAAAATATCGTCGGCAAGATCATCGCAGCATTCTGTTAACGTAACCTTAATATCTTCTAATTTGCAGCACAAAATAGTTTGAGTAGCAAAAATATCATCTGCTAAGTCATCACAACATTGCGTGACAGTAGTTTCTAATTCTTGCACTGCATACAAAACTTCACTAATTTCTGCAGAAAGTAAAGCAGTATCTGCTGCCAAATTTGATAAAATTTCTGCAATTTTAAGTGAAATGTTACTATCTGGTCCAAATACTTCACATGCATTACCAAGTACACCCAATACTGAATTGACACATACAGGATCGTTCACGGTACCAATGCGCTTTTTAATTATATGCAATAAACGCAATACTTGGCAAAGATCATCAGCAAGGCCTTCACATGGAGCACCAATGCAAACAGACCCAAGTGGTGCTGATGGTTCATAGGGATTTGGAGCACCAGGACGCGGAGCTCTTACTGACTCCCATAGAGGAGCTGCATTAACTCGCACAGTACGGGTTACATCTGGCTGCATACCACGCTCGTATTTCATTAAAGCATACCCTAACATTTCAGGCATTGCTTCCATTACATCGTTAACAGGTAACGTTTGATAACCACCAATGATACGTTCATAGCAGCGCATTAAGGCAGGAGAAGGTTCATGCTCAGCATCTACCGCGATTGCCTGATTTACTATCTCCATTATAAGTAATTGAAGACCATCCTCTTGAGCATCTAAATATTCAGGTTGGTCCTGTTGCATCATAACTGATCGTACAGCTGCAAATAATGTAGGGGTAATACAATTGAACACCATGCTTGCAAACAAACATGTTCCTACTGTTCTTTTAAATTTTCTTATCACTTTCATACCAGTCTCCTCGTTGAGCTACTACTGCTTATTAAGTTACAAACCACACAACAATTTTTTACTCACACCTCTTTGTAAGGGGTTGCACAATGTGCAACCCCTTACCACAAATTTCTTTAGAAGAATACCGCCATTGCCGCATACCAATCAGTTTCACGCTGGATATTTCTACCAGCTATTGAATGTAACCAACCACCGTAGATTTCCCAATCACAAGTTTTATGGAATATTTCCGTCTTTATGCGATGCACTGAACGTTTGGTGTTTCTTTCTAAAATAGTTGCATCAAGTGTTTGGGTGTTCCCAAGAAAATCTGCTGCAGTCAATTGTTCAAAAGTCACTTTATCTCTAAATTTATAATAGGGCTGATAGCCAATATCGATACCGGAACATCCATTACAAGACTCACGATAGAACGTAAGGTCAAGGTTGGCTAATAAATAGTTCCACGATATTCTTGCATCAACAGTAGGACCTATGTTTCGCACAGTAGCCCCGGTAAAGGCAGCTGCCACTCTTTCTTTACGTTTGAATACATGATAACCGGTAATATCAGCTTTCACCGCAAACCAATCACACGGGTTCCAACCTACCTGCGCACCACCTTTAATTTCAGTATGACCATTATTACCAAGCGGCTGTGCATAGAGATTACCCGGATTATGTACACGTTTTCCGGTAGGGAAACGCAATCCCACTATACCTTCAACGTACCAATCACCATGACAACCGCACAAGAAATTTCTACGTGCATAGAAATCAACATCAAGATCACCAGCACCTGATAAGTGTTGTGTATTAAAGTTAACATTACGCGTAGCAAGAAATTGTGCTACCGTTTGCGAAGCAGATGTACTTGCAAGTGCTGCAGTTACTGCAGCAGCAATATTCGCAGCGGCAGTAGAAATTACCAATGGTGTTGCAGGATCTACCGGAACGGTAATAGGAGCATTGAAATCAGTCGGAGTTATCCATAACAACCCTTGGTTTGTAGCGCTAGCTCCCAATGGGGTATAATTAGTACCGCTCACAAAACGCGCTCTTGTACCGTTGGCCAAATCACCATTTCCTGGCAATGGATCTAATGCATCCACAAAAGTATTAGCCAGTGAAAACGGTGGCGTTGGTGTGGTAGTTGAACTAAGCACATTCACAGGAGTAGATTGACCAGGTGCCGCAGCCCCAGTATTATCAACTACTTGATTTGCTATAGTTACAGAACCGGGAGTAGGCTTCGTTGTAGGGTTACTAAAATTAACTAGGCCAAGCGCATTAAGAGCATCAAGCCGATATGCAAATGAATTCGCAACTGCAGTTGGATTAGGCGTAAATCCTGGATTATTAGGTACGCCCATATCAACAGGATTATTAATAAGTAAAGCACTAATGGCAGCAAGAAAACTTTGGTCGCCAACAGTGTTATCAGCAGTAACTGTTACAGCACGAAATGGTATATTAAACCGTGCACCAACGTCCCACGTACCACAATCCAGTCGGCGATTAATATTCAAAGCAAACATTACGCCATTTTCACTATAATTAAGAAGAGGTGTTAGTTCTGCAAGTGTTAATGCTGCAAAACCACCATTATTAGTTCCAGGAGGAAAGGCATTTATTAAAAAGAAACTTGGAGAACCAAAAATTAATTGCGCCAATGTTTCTTTTCTTGTTCCATGTCGAAACGCCCCATCTGATTCCCGATGCCACGCACCAAGATAAGCATCAAAATCCCAGCATTTATCAAAATCTTCGCAAAGATAAGGATAATGCTCAAAGCGTTGAAAGCCATTTCTAAATGGGATTGGTGCACGCAGCTCCCGTGCTAACAATGCTCCGCTGTGTATCAATGCCAGAGTAGCAACAAAAATGATCATCTGTTTTTTCATGATTCTCCTTTATTATAATGCTTAATAATCTTCATTCATATCACCAAAAATAGTTTATGCCGCATACTGTATTTCAGATACACTTAAAAAGATACCTTCGAATGTATTTAAATTAACGGCACCGCGATTCACTGATCGAGTGTATCCCGTTGGGCTATTAGCTGGTGACACATTAAATATCGTTGTTATCTGAAGTCGATTCAATGTAGTACCCGCAACATACGAAATTGTTGGTTGTGTAATTAGATTATATGCAATGGCTGCTCTAGAAACTTGATAACCAGCTACCGTAAGCATGTGCAAATAATTAAACATTCCCGCTGGTGATAAATCTGAAACTGTTTGCAATCCAATAGCTGGGGGATTAAGGAATACACCAGGATCACGCAATTGATCCTTTGATGACATTAAACCAGCAACGGTATTGCCGCCAGGCAACGTACCATTCACATTAGTTACTGGAATTGCAAAGGGAGGTGTGGTTGTACAAGTTGCAACAAGTGCCAAGTTACCGCCACCCAAGATCAAAGCATTATTCACATTAAAGCTAAAGTCATAGCTATCTGCCTGACCTATCACAAGGAGTGATGCTTGGTCGCTGCCGCCATCAAAAATTTGGTTATGACGGAATGAACCTTGTAGCAGTGAGATTGAAACATTGCCAACGTTATTAAGACATTCAAACGTCCAATCATTTGGAACATCGCTGCTTTTATCTACTACTCCAGCACCAAAGCTAAGAACGCCTTCTTGCTTAACTTGGAAGACTGCATTCACGCCATCAACTACTAACTCAAAATTGACCACACCACCTGTAACATTAGTACGGTTACCAACTTGGAGTGATCCACCTTGATCATCATTAGTACCAATGTTAAATGAAGCTTGATCATTCAAGGTCCAAATAATATCAGTAGTGTTTGTACATTGAACATCAGTTTCAATGCCCATGAACGTATCAACAGGCAATACCAAAGTTGCACCTTGATTCATTACCACATTGCCATTACCACTGAATTTGACCACGCGATTTTCTACCGCATTTAGAGCAGCACCCGACAATACGTCAGCATCAAATACTCGTTCAAACTCAATTGAGACTGTATCAGTAAATGTCACTGATGTACGATTAGCATCACCACTTATGTTTGAAAGGATCATGCGAGCACCCGGTTCAAACACAAGGCGCATGTTACCTGCAAACATAACTTGTTGCAGATCACCGCTAAACAATGAAAGATCAAGAACACCAGTATTCTTAATACGCAATTCGCATGCATCATTTGAGAAGAATACTAAGGTATTTGGAGTAATGGTAGAAGTGGTACCAAAATCAGGGCCTGGCATGATATGGCACACGTTGTCGATTATGACGTTTTCGTTCAATTCAATAACGCCATTTCCATTTGCAATAATAGTCACACCATTGATACCAAGTGTAATATTTGCATCAAGTGAATCTACGTTACGATTAGCAGTTCCAAGACCTACTTGTCCGCCACCAGCAACTACTATGGTGCCCATAGCAACATCTGAGTTATTAAATCCTCTAAGGAATATAAGTTCACGTACTAAGCCACCTTGACCAACCAAGAGATTTACTTGGTCACCAAGACGAGAGCGTGTCACCAGAAGCTGTTCAACAGTGCCAAGAATAGTTGGCAAATTAGTTACATTAGCAACAGTTATGGGTGGACAATTACAAGGAAGTGGTGTCAATTTAGGATCAAATGGTACAAAAGCAGTACAATCTGTTTTTACTTGTTGCCAATCAAGAATGAAGTCAGAAAATACTTCATCAGGTTTTACCAAGGTTGTAGTAACCGTCATATCAGGTCGGAAGTTGGTAACCCCAACACGAGAGTCAAAGTAAACTTGTGTTACGGGTAAATCAACAACCCCATTACCACTACGCACCACTACGGTGCCAATATTTGCACGAAGACTATCAGTAACAGCAAACACACCATTTTCATCTACAAAGATTGCTCCTTCGCCCACGCTACCAGTCAATTCCGGCATCCTTACTGAACCGCCTTCAGTAGCAAATGAGAAGAATACGCCATCAATTAATACCGTTGGTAAAGTTGTTAATGCAAAACTTGGCGTTGTATTTGGATCAGTACCAATTGAAATGTTACTTTCATTACCAAGGAGTACCGTTTGAACTGAAGCTTCATCTGGACTTACGGGAGCTTCTACTGCTACAGTAAAACATTGATCGTTTGGTGCAGTTTGGAAACGTAATACTTGATCAGTTGGAGTCGCTTGCGAAGATGTTTGGAACACGTCCAAATGTGAATTATGATCAATTGCACAACCAGTAATGCATGAAGTACTACCAAATTTAGTCCCTAAGATCACCGTACGACCAGTCCCTCTATCAACACAGTATCCATTATTATAGAACCGCATTACGCTGTTGTTACCTTCTGTAGGGTTATTTGGCACTTGTATATCCACACCGCTAAAGCCAGCGCTTGTGTGAAATCGAATAATAGAGTTATCAAGCACAATGGTAGGACGCGGCGCATCTGGCTTGCAACATACACTAAACTCACCGCCAATATAGGTCGGTTCAGAGAAAATTCTTGGATCACCTCTATCAAGGTCATCACGATCAAAAATAGTATGGCTATCATCAGTATGCACAAGTGAAGCATGAGATAACTTGAGTACATTATTTATTAAGAATGCTCCACGATTATATCGTAAGAATTCTCCTTTAAAATTCGTATCATGAGTAAGTGCTGGAAACACGGTCAAATCGGCGCACGGGGATTCATCTGCGATCACTACAGGACAGCCTGATTTTGTTACTTCATCAGATAATATACGAAGAACGTTTTGATCGGCTGATAAACCGGTAACGAGTAATTGGCCTTCCACATCAAGCAATACGTTGCCTGCGCCAGGTGTTGAAACTTCTTTAAAGCAACCACTAGCGTTAATTACAAAACGATTTTGTTCGCTAGCAGCACCAGATGCATCTACTCCTGATCGGAAATAAATACCTGAGCAACCTTCCAAATTAATGTGAGCAACTAGTGAAGGAGTCAATACTACATCTTCAAAGCATGAAGCTCCCATAACAGGTAATCCATCAACAAAAAAGGCTGATCCGTTGCGAGCTATCACAGCGTTTTGATTGGCACGTACCACTGGCTGACAACCACACGTATTATCAACAGAACCACATACTTTGCATGGATCCTCTGGGCTAAATTCGTCCAACTCATCATCACAGTCATCATCGAGACACGAGATTGATTTTTGAGTTTTTCTATTTTCTGGATCATCTACATCCAGGTCATTAATGTTTACGCCTGGTATAAGAAAGCTGAATTCTTCATCATCATCCAAATCCAAATCAAAAGGCTCGTCTGAACAATCACGAACAACGGGACACTTATTCAAGCTTGCAGCAATATAATCTAAATAAGCACCATTACCCACAGTTATAACACCGTTGGCACCTAATACAAAACCAGGCAAAGCACCAGTAAATGATTTGTCACAGAATGGCTCACTGCGTAAACGTGGCAATACGGTATTACTATTAATTACCACTAAACTTGCAACATCCGCTGTATTAGTACTTACAATAGAAAAATTGGCAGCATTTCCGCCTAGCTCAGAAAGATCAACATCTTCATTGGTAAAATCACCGTCAACTGGTATAGTAACCACTTCACCCGCAATCGTTACTGCGCCACGGTCTAATATACGTAAGTTCATACTGCCAAGAGTATTCTGGTTGGCAGGAGAAAATACAATAGTACCTTGAACATTCACGTTATTAGGATCGTTGCTTGGAGCAAGATAGGTCATCGTCGAATCGCGACCAACGAGGATTTCAACATTTGCAATTGAATTTTCATTTGCGCGAGTGAACGCTACTGTAGGACCAGAGCCTGTATCACCCATAACAACATAAAAATTAGTACCGGCAGAAGATGTTAATTCATCAGCGGCAAATGCTACACGCTCATTATCACCAAGTAAGAATACTAATTGGCCATCACCTGAAAAGCTGACAAGCATCTGCGTGATTCTGTCATCAGATCCTACAAACGTTAAACTTTGATTCGTTAAATCAAATGTTACTGTTCTGCCTGCTGCAGCGTTAATATGCAATCTACCACTCAGTGGTGCAGCATCACTCATAAGTGAAGCATTAACACCTACTGTTGCAGTAACGTCCGCATTCATTGCCTGTACAGTGACAGGGCCTTGTAGTATGTTTGGATTCGATATAAAAAAATTTGTATCAATATTACTCTCTGCACTTGTGATGATGCCACCATCCCAATCTGTCGCTTGCACTTGTACGGCACTTACGAGCAAACCAATCATGTATAGACCACGCACCATTTTGGAGGAAAGAAGAACGCTTCTCATGCACCATCCCTTTTTTTTAAATGAACCACTCCGTTACCACATTTTTTGCACTGGCAGCCATTTTTATTGTTTCACTCAGACTGCACTTTCACCTATAATGATTATACTATCTTTATTCCTTTGTCAAGCAAAAAACCCAAACTTTTTCTACAATCCTTTTAATCCAAGCCAAATTTTTTGTATTTCTTTTTCTGGTACTGGATTAGTAAAAAATTGTAAGTTTCTTGTAACACGAGCATGCGCATCTTTTACTGATTGTCCACCTGGTGTTGCATTCAAAAGTGGCATCAAATCAATAGTAGCTGGAAAATAACGATACCTTTCAAAATGATACTTAACCACGCTTGGTTGCAAAACAAAATTCATAAACTGATATACGTATTCATCTTTGCAACTTGTTTTTGGAATCACAAAATTATCAAGTACCACAAATGTCCCCTCTTTTGGCACCAAAAATGTTATGTGCTCATGCACTCGTGTAACATGCCACATTAAAGTGCTCTGTGAGACTATCACTGAACACACACCCGATGTCAATAAAAAGTCAGCACGCATTTCTGAATATGCAGCAACGCGTGGTTTTTGACAAAGCAGCAGTTGATATATTTTTTGTAATTTTTGTTCATCTAAATGCTCTGTTGTACCAAATAAATACAGTGCGCTTATAAGAACTACTTCACGCGCAACATCGGGCATAACCACGCAGCCAGGCACTTTATTTGCATCAAACAAGAGTCCCCAAGTAGCTTCAGGCTTAGGTAACACATTCGTATCAATGGCAAGTCCATACAATTGCCACAGATAAGGAATGCTATAGGTATTCTTAGGATCAAACGAATGATCGAGTAGTTTTGGATCGAGACGATCCCAAATGGTGATTTTTGATCTATCAAGTGGCTTTAATAAATTATCTGTTAATAACCATGGCATGGCATAATCGGAAGGCACAAGCATGTCATATCCTGCACCGCCAGTAGCTTTCACGCGAGCATAAAGCTCTTCATTACTTTCAAAATAGCTGACATGAACTTTAATACCCGTTTGCTCTTCAAAATCTTCAATTACTTGGGGATCAATAAGTTCTGTCCACATCATAACATTAATTGATTTCTCTGTACTCAAGAAACCAGAAAAAAATGGCAACGACAAAAAAAATATTATTATGCCAATCCAAAACCCAATCATTGCGGCGCGTACTACAAGCGTTGTAATGTGCATTTTACCAAATCCTCACTCGTGTACGCAATGAACAAAAGAACAGCACTAATATGCTGCTCAATAGAATCATGAGCGCTGATAATGCATTAATAGTAGGAGATACGCCAGTGCGAATGCTACTAAAAATATATAACGATAATGTTTGTGAAGTAGGCCCTGCCGAAAAGAACGCGATAAAGAAATCGTCAAATGAAATAATAAAAACGAGCAGCGAAGATGCAACAATTGCAGGAGTCAAAAACGGTAATACCACGCGTACCAGCGTTTGATGAATAGTCGCTCCAAGATCAAGCGATGCCTCAATAATGCTTCTATCAAGTTCATCAAATCGGGTCTTAATTATCGGAATTGCAAAACCTAACCCAATCACCGTATGGCCTGCAATGAGCGTCGTTAGGCCAAGCGGAACTTTAAAAAACACGAATAAGCTCAAAAGACCTATTGCAAGCACAATTTCCGGAATAATAATATTAACCAAATAGAGTGGCATTAAACGAGCAACCCACGTTCTACTACTATAGAACACAAAAAGCACTGCGAGAGTAATACTCAACAGTACTGCAGATGAGGCTACCACCAGAGAATTAAGTACTGCAGGCCAAATATCTACTGACTCAAACAATTTTTGATACCAGTCTAAAGTAAATGAAACCCATCGATAAGGAAAAGCCACACTATTAAAAGAAAACACGATCAGTATAACTATAGGAATATACAAAAAAAGATACACTGCACCAACAAGTACGGTGAGTGCGTATCGTGAAATAAAAGTACGTATCCTATCCATTGTTAGCTCCCATACATTAACCGCATATGCCGAGAAAATATACGATTAATACACCATAAGGTAATTAACAACACCAAACAAGCCATCACCGTGAATGCTGCTGCTACTGGCCAATCTCGCTTAATGAGTACTTGGTAAGAAATAAGTCCACCCACGAAGAAAAATTTATCACCACCCATCAATAATGGAATGACAAATTCGCCAAATGCTGGTACAAATACTAAAAAAAATCCTGTACGAATGCCCGACATGCTCAGCGGTAATACTACCTTGCGCCAAGTTTCAAAACGAGTGGCTCCCAAATCTTGCGATGCTTCAATAAGCGTAGTATCCATTTTCTCAAGCACCGTATAAATTGGCAGAATCATAAAGGGCAAGAAGCAATAGAGCATCAC
The DNA here is from genome assembly GCA_963716425.1 of Candidatus Babeliales bacterium. Classification (GTDB taxonomy): domain Bacteria; phylum Babelota; class Babeliae; order Babelales; family JBFXEV01; genus JBFXEV01. The sequence continues at coordinate 1,346,344 of OY970310.1, read as the reverse complement.
AAGCGCTATGGCAAACATACTGTTTAAGAGCATTAATGGTTCTTTGATTATACCAAGGGAACGTAACACATTATTAATAATGCCTTCTTTTTCTAAAATAAAAAACCATGCATACACTTGCACCAAAATATTAGTCCAAAATGGCAAAATAAGTAAAAACAATAATGGATTTTTCCATCGCTGTGCATAGAATGCCAAATAGTAGCTAACAGGATATCCAATGATCAAACAAAGAACAGCAGTTGAAAGTGCAAGCACAAGTGACCGCAGAATAATAATACCATAGACAGGATTTAGCAATTCGGTATAATTGGCGAGCGCCATAAAACTCATACCAATAACCATCAAAAATGGAATACCTAAAAACAAGATTTGCCAGACCAAAGCTGGAAGCGTCCAAAAGAAAGAGCCTTCGCTCCAAAAATAGCTGCGCAAGCGTTCCATTACAGTTACCTTTCAAGTAATACTGCATTTTCCTTTTGCCAATACAAATGCACGTGATCATCATAATCTATCACCTCTTTTACAAAATGTTCTTCATTTTGCTCAAAGACATGCACTAATTTGTCGCCCGGAACGCGCACATTATATTGGGTAGATCGGCCATAGTATACAATCGCTTCAACGTGTCCGGTCGCGTGATTGGTAAAACCTAGCACTTCTTTTTTGGAAATGAGTATTTTTTCCGGACGAATACTCAACTTTACCTCGCGACCATCAATCATCCAAGGTTTTTTCTCAGGAACTAACACTAAAAACTGGCCAAGATGAGCAACGCTTATTTGGGCAATAGAATCACTGGTAAACGATAACGTACCCGTAAAAATATTAGTAGATCCTACAAATCGAGCAACAAATGAAGATACCGGGAATTCATAAATTTCTTTTGGCGTACCAATTTGTTCTATCACCCCATCATAATTCATTATCGCCATTTGATCAGATACGGTAAGAGCTTCAAATTGATCGTGTGTTACATAGATAAACGTTGTTTTGAGTTCATCTTGCAAATCAATCAACTCAATGAGTAAACGCTCACGTAATTTAACATCAAGTGCTGCAAGTGGTTCATCAAGCAATAACACTTCAGGCTCATTAACCATAGCACGAGCAAGTGCCACACGCTGTTTTTGACCACCAGAAAGCTGGCCAATTGCCTTATACATGTGAGCTTCAAGATGCACTGCCTTAAGCATTCGTTCAACTTTTTGCGCAATAATGTCTGTAGGAACTTTACGAATAGATAACCCATACGCCACATTATCAAATACATTCAGATGAGGAAACAAAGCATAATTCTGGAATACGGTATTTACTCTACGCTCGTTAATAGGCATGTGAGTGATTTCAGTATCACCCAAATATATGTGGCCTGCATCTACTTTTTCAAATCCTGCAATAAGCCGTAAAATGGTGGTTTTGCCACAGCCACTTGGCCCGAGCAATGCAAAAAATTGCCCTGCGGGCACAAATAGATTTAGATTCTCAAGAACCGAATCTCCATTATATGATTTGTAAACACCTTCAAGCCGTATGCTTTTCATTTGCTCTGCCTAATTTGCCGCATAGTACTGGCACAATAATATCTGAGAGAGTGCATGGTACTACCACGGCTCCCATTAACAATACAAATAAGATTCCCATGTGATCATACCACGTGGTAAAACCTTCGGCAACTAAATAAAGAAGCGAGGCGATTGCGCTCGTTGAAATATGGCTAAAATGAGTAAGAGCGGTGAATGATTCTCGATTTGCACTCGGGTTTCTCAACATCACAAAGCCATTCACCAAACCAATTGCCCAAAAGGTGAGTACATTTAAAATTTCGGTTCTAATACATAAATGCAATGAAACGTTAAAACCCAGCAATACACCACCAGCATAGGGCATAAGAATATCTGAGAGGGTACAAAAGACCACCGCAGAAAACAGCGACATTATCACAGAAAAATATGGTCGTCGCGTAAATCGCATAAATGCAATATATGATCCTGTGGTTGCAAAGATGATATGCAAAAAGTGAAAGCTATGAAAAAGTACATGAGCATTTTTATACATTGCAGGAGAATTACCTACAATAAAATATAAAAAGCTCACCACTATCAAGCTCAGCGCTACTGAAAAAATACCATAAGGCATGTGGCAAATTACTTCTTGCCAAACTGAGCAACTTGGATGTTCATCATACCCATGGCATGAAAATTCGTGTTTATGTTCCATTTTCAAAGTCTTTCTTAACAAAATTTGTGCATTTTCTATATCAAGATAACATAGCTATTTTAGAGAAAATAGCAAAAAACCCTAAGGCTCCATTCATTATAGCATATTTTCCTTGATATATGTACTAAATATAATTACTATAAATATGCTTACATCAAGCCATAATTTTAACAATTTTTCTAATTGCATAACAAACCTACACCAAGAAAGGATCACCATGATCTTACAAAAATATGCGCGCTCTAAGAACGCACTGCTACTTCTTATGATGCTAGCTCTTGCCTGCCCTACAATTGAGCTCATGGCTGACCAAGAACCCAGACGGCAGGAAACAACTGAAAAGACAGTTACTCAAAATGATCAAAATACCAATGAAGAATTTTTTGAAGAAGAACTGCCAACCTGGAGAAAAGCCTTGCATTGGTATATAGCCGCAGGTGGTTGTTTGATTATGGGATCACAGAGCGCATTGGTCTATGGGTTTACTGAAGATGCGTGTAAAGCATTCCCTGAAAAGCCTCTTTCTCCTGAAACGCACGCACACATTCAAGAAATCATACGGAATAATAATATTAATCCTGAAACAATAATAGTAAAAGGGACACAGCTTCCTGAAGCAATGACAGCCGGAGCACTAGGTAAAAATGGTATGCTTATTGATCCAAAACAGGTAGAGAATTTTACCAAAGCACAACTAGAATTTGTTGTTAGCCATGAGCTCGGTCATCTTAAAAACAAAGATAACATCAAGAAAGCTGTCTTATTGTTAATGTCACCTTTTATTGCACATTACGGGCTGAAAGCTTGGGATGCAGGAGTTCATAAACTGTTATCTGGTATCAAATCCACTTTGGGAGTTGCAAAAGATAGCCGCACAGCTCAAGTAATCTCAAAGATAGACTATATAAATCATTGGCTTTCTACATTCTGTATCACCAAAGCGCTGCTTGCTGGGCAAATATTTAATGCATATTCTCGTTATTGTGAAAACCAAGCAGATCGTGCTGCAATAAGCCAATTAAAGACCGATGAAGGTGCCGAATCCTTCTTTAAGAAAGCGCAAGAACAATATAAATTAATGCGCGAAACGAAGCCTTTTGGTAAATGGTTTATTAATGAGAAAGGTGATAACATTCTACCAGTAACTCACCCACGACCTTCAGAGCGAATAGAGAATACACGCGCATGGGCAGAAGTTTACGCAAAAGCTGCTCCTACAAGCATAGAGGCACCAGTCATAGTTCCAGTGGAAGTAATTCCTGCAAACCCAGCTATAGTTCCTATGAACTAATTCGGGCCCGCTAGAATGATTCACCCAGCGTTAAGAACCACGCAAAGCGCGATTCTTCAAGTGTTTGACGGTGCCATTTAAACCCAATATCAAATCGTACCGGACCAATTGGTGTTAAATAACGAAAACCAAATCCTGTGGCGGCAAGTAACTTGCCGCCCTTCAGCTCCGCAAGTTCATTTTGCGCAAGTACCCCCAAATCTTGGAACAAGACGCCACCAAAATCTTTGTAAATAGGAAATCTCACCTCAAAGCTGGCATTTACCATAGATCTGCCGCCTTGCGGCACAAACACCCGAGAGCCATCATCATTAATAAAACTGCCAAGTGGTGGCGCAAAGTCAGCCCAGTAACTCCGGAGTGAATGCTCCCCACCCAAGAAGAATCGCTCTGGCGGCATAATGCTAGAAAAATCTCCTCCAAAAATATGGCCAAACCGAATTTTCATGCCCAGGATAAGGCGTTCATATGGATCATAGAAGCAAGATTGCTCAAAAAGTATTTTAAAAAAAGCTACCGCATCCCGTTTCCAAGGAACCATGCATTTGCCCGAAAGGGCAGTCAATGATCCCCGGAATGGATTCACTTCATCATCAAGAAAATTAATGAGCATGCTGCCTTCAAAAAATATTTGCGGTATTTTGTGATCTTTCATCAATTGGCTAAAGTTAATGGCACGGGCCATGGCAGGAGATAAATTCCCCGTTTCCATAAGCTCTATGCCCACATTACCACCGCTATCAACATGTGAAAATGCACGGGACAACCCTATCAAAAAACCTTGTTGCAGTACTTCATAGAGTGGTTCTTTGCACCCTTTTGAAACTGGTTGAATATATCTATTATTGTATAATTTAAATTGTGTGCGATATGGGCTATCCCCTAACCATGGTCGGTAGTAACGCAATGAAACATACCGATAATATTTGGCAAAATCTGCATCAAAGCAAAAATAATCACCTACTCTAAACGGATTACGCCATAAAAGCGCGCCACCCACTTTATACGTGCTGCCACTTCTGAACGTAAAGTTCTTATTCATTTGCTGAAAACCAGCCCGTAGCCGCACTTCAAAAGGATCATATTCTACTAACTTCAAAAGCACGTTACGCTCATGCTTGCCATCAGCCGTTGGTACCGGAGCTACGTACAATGATTCAAAAATATTTAAATGGCGTAAGGCGGCAAGCGAATCTTCAAGCAGAGATTGATTCCACACGTCGCCTTCTTTGTATCTTAATTCACGTAAAATATATTCAAACTGCGTACGTGTTTTGCCAACTACAATTGTTTTTCCAAAAGTTACTGGTTGCTCCACATTCTCTATGACCCACACCACCGAACCGCACGTTCCTTCATAACTCAAACGCGGTGTCACACGTGCTTGTAAGAAACCAAGCTTATGAAAATGACTCAACAACCAAAGACGTTGGTCATGAAGCAAGGCCATGTCAAAGGGTACTGGTAACAGTGGGGCGCATGTTGCAAATGGACCGCACTCCATTAATTCTGGATGATCTTCAATTGCAACACTTGCCAAACTCCGTTGCTGACCTTCATCGATCAGAAGTACCAATTCATAGTTATCTGGTTTACCTGCTGATAAAAATTCTTGCCGTAATATCTGTGCCTCCCAATAGCCTTGGTGCTGGTACCAGGCAAGCAAGCGGCTTAACTGTTCTTGTAATTGGTCCTGGTCAATATACGGTTGCTTAATAAGATGCGAAAACCATTTTTTAATTAACTTTTCAGTGGGTTCAACGGTTGCTCCTTCAAGACGAACTTGCCGTAACCGAGAACGTTTACCTTCTTGTATTACAAAAATTAAACGATCTTTTTCAGTTACTGTCTCAATTGACACCTGCCAGAATCCCTTTGCACGATACGCAGCCTCAAACTCTTGCGCAAGTACTTCCGAAGGCACCAGCCATGCTGAACGACCAAACGTAGCAATGAGATCATAGAGCTGAGCGACACTAAAAAAATGATTACCAAAAAATTCTATATCTTTGCGTGCATGCAATGTAATTACAAAATTGAGCTTTATTGCTGCTTTTTCATAATCAATACATTCTTGCATACTAATAGTTGATTCTAAATATCCTTTTTTTGCCAAATATCTGCGTAACGATGCGCCTGCTGCATCTACTATTTGTTTGGTGTATCGTTTATGGTGCACATGCGTATTCACCTCAGCACGTAATTTCTTTTGAAGTTGTTTGCCTGTTTCATGATCCAAAGAAGAAACACAATTCAATGCAATATCTATATCGTGAATTCTAAACTGTTCTTGATGATTGAGTACAATATGCACATCAATTGTTTTAGTGTCTGCCTGATATTCAAGGTAATCAGTAACAGTCCCATTATAAAACCCCTCTTGCCTGAGTGATTCTTCAATGGCACCAAGGAGTTCTTTGTGATGACCAATGTCAAAAGGCTCACCAGATTCAAGTGCATATAAATGCTTATACCGGTCTTTACCTAATAATAGTCCTGAAAAAGTAACTTTGCCAAAAGTCCATACAGACTGAAATGCACAATGGAGATGCATCCCGCTCTCATACGGGATTGTGCTCAACATCACTGTTTGGAATTTACGCTTGAGTTGCATAAGTGAGCATGCAGCAAACAGTTGCTGCCAAGTACACTCTGACCCCTCTTTAATATTTATGAGGTACAAAAGTTCAGACTGATCAACCTTACAATCGGCCGCACACGTAATCTTGGTTACTAAAAAGGCATCAGGAAATTGAGTTTCCAAAAGCGATGCCGTAGTTGGACTATCAATAGTAACGTCTATCACACATGTTGCAGTAGAAGGCGATTGCACTGATAATTCATCTACACCATGTATGCAAAAAAAGACTAGTAATAAAGAAAGCTGTAGAAAAAATAATTTTGCGATCACACACCTTACCCTACATCACGAAGCTAAATAACGTGATCTAGTGTATCATAACGATAAGATGCGACCAGCAATAATTATTCAATTACGCGAAACACTCCTCGATAATCTTTATCTTTAATGAATGGTTCAACCTCAACAGCGTCCAGAAAGTGTTTGGCTGCTTGCGTATGCAAAGCATCCAAAAAAGTTTCTATGGATTCCTTGCTGCCACACGCAATAATGCGTATCACATTGCCTCCTTCAAGCTGCACGGTACCCTCAAGATCTAATGCACGCGCATGCTTTTTTACGAAATTATGCAAAAAATCCTCTGGTAAGTTCATCGTTAAGACGATGCGTAGACATTGGCTCATTGCCTGCTCCCTTTTTTTGGACAACTAATACTACTATGCACGAAGTTACCAGATATGGGGGTGCAATGTCAAAAACTTGATGCAATATTGGTAAAAAATCAAATCTATAGTATCTTTTATATATAATAATTAAAAATAACCCTACTTAAAGGATTTCTATGGCCATAGGCCTTGTACGTGTTCGTTTTGCGCCATCGCCAACCGGCCGAATGCATCTTGGGGGCGTCAGAACTGCTTTACTTAATTTTCTCTTTGCACACCAAAAAAATGGTACCTTTGTCTTACGCATAGAAGACACTGACCGTGAACGCATGTTTGATCCTGAAGCAAAGCTTATTATTGCCGATCTACTCTGGCTTGGTCTCAAATTTGAAGAAGGCCCTGGTATTGGTGGACCCTTTGCTCCTTATTATCAATCAGAGCGGGATGCCATATATCAAGACCAATTGGATATATTAAAAAATAAAAAGCTCGTGTATAAATGCTTTTGCACCACTGAAGAACTTGCAAAACGCAGAGAACGGCAAATAGCCCTTAAGCAACCCCCACGCTATGATAAGAAGTGCTTAAAATTAAGCCCCGAAGAACTTGCTCTCAAAGAAAAAAATAGTGTTCCTTTTGTATGGCGCTTTGCCATTAATGCGCAAGGATCAGTTACCATACAGGATCTTGCAAAAGGCTCCATGACCTTTGAACTGCAGCATTTTTCTGATTTTCCTCTCACGCGCCAAGATGGAACTTTTACCTTTATCTTTGCCAATGCCGTTGATGATATGGTCATGAACATGACCCACATTTTACGGGGAGAAGATCATTTATCAAATACCGCAAGCCAAGCAGTCCTTTATCAAGGACTCGATTATGAATTACCTGTTTTCTGGCATTTGCCTATTTTGTGTAATACTGATGGGAAAAAACTGTCCAAACGTGATTTTGGGTTCTCACTTGAAGACCTTCAAAAAGCAGGTTACATTCCTGAAGCAATAACCAACTATTTAGCGCTCATTGGCGGTGGTTCGTTTAGTGATGAAATCATGAGCATGGAACAACTGATTAACCTGATGCCATTTGATAATATCCATTCAACAGGATCTATAAAATATGACGTTGAGAAACTCACATGGGTAAATCATAAATGGCTTGAACGGCTTGATCCGAAAAAACTGTACGAATATGCAAAACCGTTCTTAGAACGAGCATATCCACAAGCTAAAAGTATGCCGGAAGCAGAAGTTTCTCATTTACTCCAAATAGTAAAAACAGAAATGAAAACGCTTGCTGATATAGAAATAGCTGCGCGATTCTTTTTTGAAGCGCCGGTGGTGGTTGATGCAGAGCTGCATGGAGCAGTAGGCCCATTGTGCACGTCAATTGTTCAGCTCGTTAACCAACATCTTGATGTACTTGATAAGCCAGAACAATTTGTACAGATTGTTAAAGCCCAAGCTGCTGAACTTAAGATAGGCACTAAGCCTTTGTTCACGTACCTTCGCTTAAAACTAACAGGAACTACTAGAGGTCCGCAACTCCATGATATTATTCATTTGATTGGCACCCAGGAAGCTAGAAAACGATTGGCTTAAACTTGTGAACCTTGTTCGGACAAGCGGTTAGGAAGCTTTTTAACTTCTTTGATCACGCCCATACGTACAAGGCCATCTATGCAGTCCAGAAACTGCTCTTCAAGCTCTTGAGGAACAAAATATTCATTAATGCCAGCTTCTGCGTCTATAGTGCGTTCAAATGCCAAATGTTCAAAACTATGAATTGTCGCACCAATAAACCAACCCTGCGGACGGTCAATTGTCACTTGATAATATGAACAATAGAGCATAAACTAAAACCTCAAAAGTATGTTAAGAATATAAGAAATATCTCAATAATATAATAGTATACCCGTTGGGTACAGAAAGAGAACAATGAGTGGACAAGGAACAGAGAAAATAGGCTTGGCAGTTGCCATTATTGTGGGCATGAATGCCATGATTGGTGCAGGCATTTTTGCAGTTCCTGCAGCTCTTGCCACTGCTGTTGGCCCTGCAGGCATTCTTACCTATGCCTTTGTGATTGCGGCCGTGTGGTGCATTGCCCATTCTTTGGCTCGTCTTGCCCAGCTCTATCCCCAAGAAGGATCATTTTACGTCTATGCAAAGCAATGGGGTGGCCACACTATGGGCATTATTGCAGCAGGAGCATATTTATTTGGGCTGACTATTGCTATGGGATTACTTACGCAAGTGGTAGGCTCCTATTTGCATCATGCTTTGCCCCTACTATCAAGCACGGCGTGGGGCGCAATTGCATTGCTTACACTTGTTGCTCTTAATAGCCTTGGCGTAGTACTTTCTGAAGTTGGTCAAATTATTTTAATTTGTTGCACGGTGTTTCCTATTATTGCAACCACTGCACTCTGCTTATACAATGCACATTTTGAAAACCTTACTCCTTTTATGCCCTATGGCATCAAAAATTTGTTCTCCGCAACGCGCGCAGTGATTTTTGGTTTTTTTGGTTTTGAATGTGCTTCATCTCTCTTTGCTATCGTAAAAGATCCACAACGCAATGTGCCTAAAGCTCTCACGTATGCCATTGTGATTGTAGGGGCTTTATATTTATTATTTGTAGCCTCACTAATTCTCTCAGTACCGCTGCATTTATTTGCAGATGCCAATGAACCGCTTCCCCGCATTTTAGCGCAAGTATTTCCGGGCAACACGTGGCTCCTCTATGGCATACATGCTGCAATACTTTCTGCAACACTTGGTACGTTACACTCCATGATTTGGTCATCAAGTGCGCTGTTACTTGCTTATTTAGGACAATTTAAAAATCCAACCATACATGCCATGATCACGAGCAAGCGATTTGGACCAAGAGAAGCGGTGTTCTTTATGGGATCATGTATTGCTCTCAGCTTTTTAACACTGAGCAAACCAAATTTATTTTTTAGTTTAACAGCCTTGTTTATTGTATTTGCTTTTGTAAGCTCAATGATTACTTTGCTCTACAAACATACAAAATCACTTTGGAATAAAGAAACAATTATTACCATGATAGGAATCGTAACAGCCTTTGTTATCATGGCTTTCGCGATAGAAGGAGTTGTTGAAGCCCTTACTTAAAAGTGAACAACGGATTGTGCAAATGATAGAATAATGGTATATCTTAATCAAGCATAATTTTGTGATGACAGCAAAAAAGGAATTTTATGAAACGATTTGCAACACGTATATTGTTGGGACTACTTATCTCTAGTAGCAGCGGACTACTTGCAGAAATAATCACCACACTCCAAAAAAATGATCCTGTCCCCCTTTGGTCCACATATTTTCCCCTTGATTTTTTGCTTTCCGGTAGAAAAGCATATTACAAGGGAGTAGCTACTGCAAACTTCCCGGAAACATTTTCGCTATCAATAAGCCCTTTTTATCAAAAGGCAAGCCGCGGTCGCAACTTTGAAAATCACCGCGTACCACTGAGTGACCTTGAAGGCCGCTGGAACATGGTAGGACTTCTTTATGGTGGCATACCCATTGAAGTGCAAGCTCTACTTGGGAGGCCTGGTACTCTTATGAATCCACAAGTCCCCAGCACACAGCAACTTGGCAATGCAAAAGTTGCAATATTTAGCGATTTACCAAACACACCCTGGGGCACTATTAACGGAACCCCAGCATCACCCAATACTGTCATAAATATTAATCCCAATAGTTTCCCCCAATTTCTGCTCGATGACGAATGCAAGCGAGTAGGCTATTTTTCTGTACCCATACGTTATAGAAAAGACGGTATCCGTTTTGAGTTGCAACTTTCCCCTATTTGTGATTTTGGACTTACCGTGCGAACCGGATGGGCTGAAATTAAACAAACATATACTCGGTTGCATGATCGAATACCAGTCACTGCAGATTGTTGCACAGAACCAGAATGCCCGACACCTGCTACACCCATAATGGTTAATTGTTGTCCACCAAATGTTGATCCAACAAGAATTCCTGATGATTTTTTACGAGTTATCCCTCAAGTACCTGAACTTGTACCGGGGCCAACCAATTGTGCGGGGACATTGGCTTGCCAAGCGCGCTGGCAAGCAGTGGAAACTGAGTTGATGGACCCCTTTGAAGCCAAACGAGTCTTTGGACAAATTGGCCTTGATCCTTGTAATTTCCGTGATACTTCTATTGAAGATACCTATATAAGTGTATGGTTTAGACATGCGTTTAAAATAAACACCTGGGGTAATGATCCCGTCGATCGTAATGGCAATGGCCAATTGACCAATTGTGCAGGATGTGCGCTTACTGAAAATCAACCCGGTTATGACGAATATGGTCGCCCTACTGACCCGCTTCATTATCATGTTGATACTGGCTGCGGTGACTTATGTGTAGATACCTCATATTGCTATGATTATTCAGCGTTCTTGTTTATACCGTTTATCTCATTTAATACCAGCTTACCAACTGCCAAAAAACTAGATCGGCACAAACTATTTGGATTGGCATTTGGTAACGATGGCCATACTGGTATAGGGATGGACGCTGGTTTTGATTTTGATTTCTATGAAACAGTAGAATTTGGCTTTGAAGCTGGCTTTATGCGTTGGAATTGTAGAGAAACACGTGCAGATACGGATGATATATTCCCAGACGATGTCGTTCAGGCGGCCCACAGATGGTTTACCGGCTTTAGGCTCCCGAGCCAATATTTGCAAAGCGGTATATTCCCTTATGGTACTACTGTTATGCGTAAACCGGGAACTAACTACCATCTGAGCATAGTGCTCGCAGCTTACCGCTTCTTATGTAATCTTTCCGGGTTTGCCCAGTTTGTATTTATGTCTCATGCAGAAGACCAATTACATATTCCTAACCCTGACGTGAATAACCCCGTGATAGTAGCACCTGGTACTCCTGGCTTTATGAACCCTAATAATGTGCGCGTATTCAAGCCAGATTTGGCAGAATGCAGATCCAAATTTGAGGCTAAAGTCTTTAACACAGGTTTGAACTATGAAATTGGGGAAAACTTCACGATAGGATTCCTTATGCAGTGGCCGGTCACCCAGCGTAATGCTTACCGATCAACCACCTATATGGGGTCATTACGAATGACTTTCTAGACAGAGACGTGAAAATACAGTATAATCAGAGAACATTTGTAATTGATAAAATAAGACATCTTACTTAAGAAAAGGCTTCATTTAATGAGTAAACGTAAACCGAACGTTCAGGTTCAAGTAACATCAGACAACATTGAACGCACCATCAGAAAATTCAAAAAAATGCTTGAACGCGAAGGCGTTACTCGTGATATTAAGCGTGGCGTTTACTTTGAACCAGTTACTCAAAAGAAGCGTAAGCGTCTTATGCGTGCTATCAAATTAAATTACATTCGCATGGCAAACCAACATCTTATTTAATGGCCTACATGTCTACAACAGTAAGCGGTATTAAAAGAGCCCAAAAAGAGAAGAGTATCTTGAGAGAGATTTCTACTCTTTTTATGCAGGCAGCGCAAGATGATCCACAGCTTACCGGCTTTATGATCACTGGCGTTGAGCTTACTCCGGACAAAGGCTTGTGCTATGTATATATGTATGTGGAAGGGGGCCTTGCTGCATTCAAGGAAAAGTTACAGTATCTTAAGCTGTATAAACCTTCTCTACGCAAATCACTTGCAGATACTTTAAAATTCAGATACACGCCTGAACTTAGCTTCGCTTTTGATACTCAGTATGAAAAAGAGTTAGAAATCAACAATCTCTTTGAAAAATTAAAGGAGGAAGGAGAATTATAACCATAATTATCTCCTCTATAATTTGGGCGCTCTGGGGTTCATGGCTCACTGCCATTGGTCATACTCTTATTACTGGCATACCCCTATCTCAATTTTCGGTATGTGAACATTGTAAAAAACCGAGCTCACTCATTAATTCTATTCCATTGCTTTCATGGCTTTTATCAGGTGGTACATGCCCACACTGCAAGAGCAGATTCAGTATTATCTACCTTTTGGTTCCAATCTTGAGCGTTGTAGCCTTTCTCAGCCTCAACCAGTACGTACCAACCCAATATCTTGCAGCATATAGTTTCTTTTTTTCGGCATTACTTATTACTATCTACACCGATGCACAGTATATGCTCATTTCCCGCTTTGTAACCGTTTATTTGCTCCCTTTTCCCGTAATCCTAAGCATGCTCGGCATGTTGCCATTAACTGCCAACCAAGTTATGATTGGCGCTCTTTCTGGCTATCTGATCCTTGCAGGAATTTCGTACATTTTTTCAGTTATTATGAAAAAGCAAGGCATGGGACAGGGTGATATTGATCTGCTTTGTTTTATTGGCGCATTTCTTGGATTTGGTGGCTGGTGGGTTAGCTTGCTGATTGCATCATGCATCGGATCTATTGTTGGTCTTATCTATATATTCATGACAGGCCAAGGCAAACAAGCCAAAATCCCATTTGGTCCATTCTTAGCACTTGGTGCTATGATATACACAATCTTGGGCGAGCAGTTATTTGCAACACTTTTCCCAACTTATTAACTCAAATCATCTTTCAAGATCTTAATATCATGTTGATCATTCACGGTAATAACATCAGCATCGCCATCACCATCAATATCCCCGGCCGCTGCTGCGGTAAATCCAGTGCTGCTTGCGGCTGTTCCTTGCAAGCTTGAGGCAGACGTTTCTAATTTTCCAGTAAAATGATGCGACCCTTCTTGGCCTTGCGCAAAACCGTACGTATAGTAAAAACGCTCATCAGCACCACCGCCAGTATATCCCTCAGGTGACCAGCCAATACCACCAGGCCCGCGCAAAACTGACGAATATGCGCCTGTTTCTGCCCAATGCGATTTCTGCGCCACATACAAAGAACCCAAATTCATGTAGGCCTCTGCACGTTTTGCCTTAGCCAAAAATTTGAAAAAACTTGGAATTGAAACCATTGAAAGAAATGCAACAATGGCAACCACTATCATGAGTTCAATTAATGTGAACCCCATAGAAGAACGTATTCGCTTCATAACCCATCTCCCCCTAACCCCATTTGCTCCCTTACTAGTAGTACATCACATGAGCATGAATTAGGTCAATGGTTTAATGAATTTTGCACCATATGCAGCTTCCAGCGGCTCTATAGGATATGCTCCTTTACGCACAACGCGTATTTGATCACCCGTGCAATCAAGAATAGTCGATGGCTTACTGGAGCCATGTGCTCCAGTAACATTATCAGTCACCACATAAGCTACAGATTCTAATATCTTCGGATCAATCTGACTAATCGATTCAGGAATTGGCTTACCATGCAAATTAGCGCTCGTTGAAAATAATCCCGGAAATTCCTTGAGCAATACCAAAAGGCCAGGATGATCTGGTACACGCACTGCTACTGTGCCTTCATTACTTTTAACATAGTCAGGCAATTCTGCCTTGGCCTTAAAAATAAGGGTGACTGGCCCCGGCCAGCAAGAGGCCATTAAGCTCAGAATCCCAGGGGTTATGGGTTGATCGGTAAAGGAGGTAAGCTTGCTTTGATCCCCAATAACTACCAAATAGGGTTTATCCGCCCTTTTTTTAATGGCATCCAGGTTTTTATACCCCTCCAGGGTAAGAGGTGCCAAAAAGCCAATAACCGTATCAGATGAGCCGATTGAGATACCCCCTCCCCGGAGGGACCGTGCCAAAAGGGCTCTATCTACAGAAGAAGCCCAGGATATATATTTAATTAACATTTTTAATTCTTTGTAAATAAAGTTGTATAGATTTTACGCTATTATTCAATGATTGACATTTTTAAAATATATCGTATATTTAATAGTAAGTCATCAGGTCACCTGACCGACCCTAGAATATAGGTCAAAATAAGCCAAAAAAGCTTATAACCCAGTATAAAAGGGAAAAAGGCGACCCTGAGTTAAAAGAAAAGCGTCAAACTGGAGATGGACATGATTGAAACAAACAAGCGTAAAGAATCATCTCGTACTGCGGACCTTGGCTCACAACGTAATTATAATGATGTTGTGGAATTTTTGAATGCCAATTGGTCAACTGAACGTACGGATAAAAAATTACTGACTATCAAGCAACTCGATAAAGCCCTTGGCAATCCATCAAAAGCTACAAATGCTATACTGGTTGCAGGAACGAATGGTAAAAGTTTAACTATTAACTTTGCCACTCAATTACTTAAAGAAGAGGGCCTTTCTGTTGGTGCATTATATGCGCCACATATTCTTACCTATAACGAACGTTTTATGGTAGATGGTCAAACGATTGCAAACAAACAATTCACTGATATTGCAAATGAAGTGATTACTGCTGCGCAAGTAAATAATATTACAGCAGATACACAAGATATTCTTGTTGCAATGGCATTACTTTATTTTAAAGAACAAAAAGTTGATGTTGCCTTCTTAGAAGTGGCAACTAACAGCAGCTGTGATCCCGTGAATATTTGCGCACCAAAAGTGTTTGCAATCACGCGTATTACTGATGATCAAGCTGATCAACCAGATTTAAACGTTAATGCATGGATTGACCGGTTGACTGAAATGGTACAACCAGGCTCGTGGGTAGCATCAGCTGATCAAAGCAAACTCAATTTACAAATTGTACTTGCAAAAGTATTGGAACGTGGCGGTCAATGGGGTATGCCTATTCGTAAGCTAGCTCCTTTAAGCTATCCGTTCGAACAACTTCATGGTCGCTGTGCAGCACTTGCTGAGCGTATTTGCCAATTATACATTGATAACTTTATCAACACTGATTCAATTATTGTCTCTGATAGCCTCCTTGCAAAAGAAAAAGGCCGCCGTGGTCGCCCAACGCTGGAAGCAAAACGCCAAGCAGAACTGAATCCAAAGAAAACTATTGATCAATATTGGCGTGACGTAGTAAGTACGTTACCTGGTCGTTTCCAAATTCTTTCTAAAGAAAAACCAACTATCCTTCTTGATAACGCATGTAATATAGATGCCCTTAAGAATCTGTTCTTGGGTATTCGTTTACTCCATTATCAACGCTCGCTTAAAGGAATCACCTTTATTTTAGGCTGTGATAAAGATAACATGCATACTGAAGAATTTTTACGCGCATTACGTTATTTTGCAAAGAAGAACACAACCAATGTTATCTTCTGCCCAATAAACACTGATATAGTGCCAGGAGTTCAAGAAACTGGATGGGATGTTGAACAAATAACCAATGAGGTTAAAAACCTTAAAATCAAAGCACGATCTGCAAAGTCATTTGATGAAGCCTTTGAAATGGCAAAAAAATCTGTTGATGAGCGACATGGCCTGGTTGTAATTACTGGATCTAAGTCAATTGTCACTCAGTATTGGATCCATAAAGGCATCAAGAAACTCTAACAGTTCATGCTATTTGATACCTCCGTTATACATTCAATTATTATTGGTGCACTAACAGGTATAGTATATTACGGTCTTTCTTTTGTGAACGCACAAAAGAAAGACCGTTTTTTGCTGAGTGGACAAGCACCTCAAACTTCCATACCATTCTCTCTTATGGGCATGTCTATGGCAAGAATCTTATGTGCCTCACTCCTTTTCTATGTTATATTGCATTCGCCTTACTTAAACCCTATACTAATCTTAATAACATTTATAAGTGTATTTTGGTCTATAATACTAGTTAAGGATCTTAACCTTTGGAATCGCTCGACCACCTCCTAAGTCCTGAAACAATAAATCTACTTGCACCATTTGGTATAGACAATCCCTTATTCTATATAAATAAGCTTATTATTGTAAATACGTGGCTCGTACTCATTATCTTGTTGGTACTCGTGCTTGTAATGCGCTATTATCTGACTAAAAAAGAGAGTATGATCCGCTCGATCGCCTTAAGCATTGTAACGGCATTTAGTGACTTGACTACGGAAACCCTTGGTGCCTTTTATTATAAGCATACCGTATTTGTTGCCAGCATATTCATATTCATTTTATTGTGTAATTGCATTGCAATCCTTCCATGGACAGATGAACCAACACGCGATTTGAATACCGCGCTCGCACTTGGCGTTATCGCATTTCTCTATAAAGAAGTATACGCTATTAAAACACATGGCATTTTAGGATATCTTAAAGAATTTACGCATCCATTTGTGATAATGCTTCCCCTTAATGTTATTGGCCATCTCTCTAAAGTTATTTCATTATCGTTCCGGCTCTTTGGAAATATATTTGGAGGCGCCATTATTACCACCATTTATAAGGGAGTTATCTCCCTCTCATTCTTGACACAAATCATTGGTCTTATAAGCGGTATGAATTTAATAGTTCTTTTGTTTTTTGGCGTTTTTGAAGGAATAATACAAGCATTCGTTTTTTCTATGCTTTCGCTGACCTACCTTTCAATAGCTATTCAAACTGAAGAAGAAGATCCAATTACTTAACTAACTATTGGAATGCACCATGGAACACTTAGCAGACATTCTTTATTGGGTTGGTATTGCCCTAGTGGTTGCTCTCACCTCACTGGGCGTTGGTATTGGTGGTGGATTAACCGGCCAAGCCGTTGTTACCAACATGTACCGGCAACCAGGGGCAAGTTCAGATCTCTATAAGGCTTCATTTATTAGTTTGGCCCTTGTAGAAACCGCAGGCATTTTTAGTATTGTAATGGCATTTATTCTTCTTTTTAGTTTCAAACAACCACCCACCATCTATGGCAGTTTTGGAACACTTGGTATTGCCTGTGCGCTTGGCATTTCTGGCATGGTGACAGGTATTTATTCGTCGCTGCCTGCACAAGCTGCATTCAAAGCAATCACGCGACAACCTTTTTTTGCACAACGCATTATTAATCTTATGATTATCTCCCAATCATTACTCCAAACACCTGTTATTTTCGGCTTAGTCATTTCATTACTCATCACCAAAAATATTGGCACTGCAAGTAATCTTACTGAAGGCATGCAACTTCTTGCAAGTGGCATATGCCTTGGTCTTGGCAGCATTGGATCCACTATAGGTCTTGGCAGATTTACGTATGAAAGTTGTTTTACAACGGGCTATAATCGTGCATCTTATGGCAAAGTTGTTCCCTTTACACTCATTAGTAGTGCCATTATTGAAACTCCACTTATTTTTTCTCTTATTATTGCATTGCTCTTGAGTCAATCAACTTTTGAAGAGAATCTATTGGGCTTAGTGATACCTATAATGGCAGCACTCTGTATGGGATTAGGTGCTATTGCTGCTGGTCTTGCTTCATCACGCACTGCTACTGAAGCTTGTGTTTACATTGGTAGAGATCCACACAATACGTCACTTATCTCTAAAGCAAGCTTAGTGGCACAAGCACTTATTGATGCTATTGCTATCTACGCCTTGCTAATTGCGCTCTTAATGATATTCTTAAAGTGATAAATTCACAAAAAAAACTGATGAGAGCAAGCAATGAAAAAGCAAACACACATAGTCTACATTATCACCAAACTTGAACTGGGCGGCGCCCAAAAAATTTGTCTTTCCCTCTTTGATCAACTAAATGCTTCTGGCCATGAAGCAACTATTATTTCAGGAACTACTGGCGCATTAACCAAGCTTGTCCAAGATAAACCAAACGTATATTTACTGCCACAATTAACACGTGAAGTTTCTGTTTTTGGCATATTTAATGAATTTGTAGCGTTCTGGGCACTTATTAAGAAATTGCGTGAACTTAAAAAAATGCATGGCTCACTCATCGTGCATACGCATAGCACAAAAGCAGGGCTTATGGGCCGATGGGCAGCATTCTTTGCAAACATAAAAACCCGTGTTCATACGGTGCATGGTTATTATGCGTTCCATGAACATCAAAATAAAATTATCTGGGCAATTACCTATTTTCTTGAATTGATCACCAGCTTTATTACAACCCATTATGTATGCACCACGTCTCATGATGTGGCAGTGGGTATCAAATTATTGCCTCACTTTAGCTCACGCCATTCTATCATTCGGCCTGCAGTTTCGGTAGAACAATTTATTCCAGCACATCAAGCACCCACATTTCCCGGCAAAACTGCTCCCTTTATTTTTGGTTGCGTTGCCTGCTTTAAACCACAAAAAAATATTTTTGATCTTCTTGCTGCATTCAGATTAGTGCATACTCACAATCCAAACACTCGTTTGGAATTAGTAGGTGACGGTGCGTTGCGCCCTGCAATAGAAGATTGGATACAAGCATATCAATTAGAATCTGTAATTACCCTACATGGATGGCAAGACAACGTGGCACCCATTATGAGCACGTGGCATGCATTTGTATTAAGTTCATTGTGGGAGGGAATCTGTATGGCAATCGTTGAAGCGCGTCTTCTTAAGTTGCCCATACTTTCTTATAATACTGGCGGCATTCCCGATGTGGTGCTCAACGGAAAAAATGGATTCCTCTATCCTCAAAAACAGTGGCAGCAACTGGCACATGGCATGCTTGCATTAAGTACCAATGCTAGTTTACATAAAAAGCTCCAAAGTCATGCTGATAACCTTGAAGAATTTTACATTCAAGATATGGTTGACCGCCACTTGCAACTCTATCACAAAATGAAGCGATCAGCAGCTTAGAAGTAATTGTACTAACCAAATTTGAAAATCAACAACAAAATAAGTGACAAGCATGCGATATTTTTGTTACTATTAATGAGTGATATCTTATTTGAATACAGCTACTCAGGGGCATCCATGTACAATATTAATAGTAATGAATCAATTACTAAAATAAAAAATACCTATAAAACGCCTAAACGCTATAAAAATCTTCTTGAATCAATTGGCAATACACCATTGGTGAAGTTGGATGTTAATATACCTTGCACTATTCTTGCAAAACTGGAATTTTTAAACCCTGGCGCAAGTTTGAAACCTCGCTGTGCTCTTTATATGATTGAACAAGCTGAAAAAAATGGTTTGCTCAAATCCGGTGGCACTATTATTGAAGCATCATCAGGCAACCAAGGTATTGCAGCTGCAATGATTGGCGCACTCAAAGGATATAAAGTTATTATTACCGTATCGCAAAAAATCAGTGCAGAAAAATTGGCAACTATTAAAGCATATGGCGCTCAAGTGCTTATGTTTCCTCCTGCACCAACACTCGAGCATCCAGAAAGCTATCAAAGTAAAGCATGGGAACTTCACAAAAATACCCCCAATTCCTATATGCTTAATCAATATTACAATCCGGTTAATGCTGAAGGACATTACATGTCACTTGGGCCCGAAATTTGGGATGGTACCGATGGTCAAGTAACACATTATTTTGCAGCAGCTGGCTCTGGCGGCCACGTAAGTGGTGTAGGAAGATATCTAAAAGAACGCAATCCTGAAGTAAAAGTTATTGGTCTTGATGCCGCAAATTCATGGTATTCTACAAAAGGCAATTCAAAACCCTACAAAATTGAAGGTCTTGGCATTGATGCTGATTCACCAGTACTTGATAAAAAAACTATCGATCTTATTATTCCCGTAACTGATGAAGATGGTCTTGCGATGACCAAAACGCTTGCACGCACATATGGCATCTTGGCAGGACCAAGTTCCGGTGCAGTAGCTTATGGTGCATTTGAATACGCAAAAAACCTTACACCCACTGATATTGTAGTCATGATATTTGGTGATAGCGGCACTGCATACTTGAGCAAAGGTTTTTACGATTAACATGGCAACCACTCTTTCTTCGTTTAAAGCCATTGGGTTATTGGTTATTCTGAACCTAATGAGTTCAATAAATGCGATGGATGTATTTCCGGATACCAGGGGCGCCATCTGGCCACGCTTGAGCTTAGGCGAAGCGGACGCTCCAGAAGAACCATGGCAGATCTATTCAAACGCCACTTGCCATGCTGTTGATCCATTATTGGTATCTATTTGTGCTGCACGTACAAAGCCCACGTGTTCTGCCACTGAGTTAAGTAAACAAATACAAAAATCTATTGAAATTGACGGAACACCTATTGATGGTGCAGCGATTACAGATCATCAGTTCTTTGTCCCCTTGATCTCTGCGGCACAATGGCTAGATCCTGCTTTGGTGGAATGGCTCCTTGAGCGTGGTGCTTCAAGGATGCCAGACAATACTTTCTTTGGAAGTCCATTACATGCATTGTTTAACATTCCGCATTCTTTAGAAGATCAGACCGAACGATTAAACAGAATAATTGCATTCTATCAAACAACGTTGCCTCATAGCCAAGAGGCAATCATAATTGAACAACTCTCTGGGAATAATCCACTTTTTAGTGCAGCTCGAATCGATAATGAACTACTTGCACGACGTTGCTTGGAATATGGTCTTAATCCAAACGCCAAAGATAAACAGGGACGAACGGTGCTTATGGTTGCAATAGAAAGTTTTGCCTATAGAGTTATTAGAGTTCTACAGGAATATGGTGTTGATACGAGCATAACTGATAAAGATGCGCGCACCGCTACCGAATATGCAAAAAGAAGATTTGATCCTCAACTTAAAAAGCAATTGATAACGTTTCCTACATTTAAACGCACCGATGCTCCCTTGCACCATAGACCTGCAACTGCTGAAGCTGAAAAATATGCACAAGAACAAAAGCAAATCAGTACTATTGAAGTAGCAAATAATCCAAAGCTTATCATGAAAACAAGACCCCAAAGAGCCCATACATCTAAAAAGCGTGAGGAACAAGAAGAAGATGATGAAGAAGTACCTATGGAAATTGAAGAGCAAGAGTCTTTGGTGGAAGTGATATCCATCACTGGTTTTAATAGACCAAATCTTCTGCCTCCAACAAAGAAACCCAAAACAAAGAAACGAAAACCTACACGCGTTGACCCACTTTGGCAATAATTAACCTCTCCACGGCAAGTCCTGCCTCTTGCCATGCCTCATGTAACTCATCAAGAGGTGTTGTAAATTGATCAAGCCCAAAATGGAAAGTGCCCCAATGCATAGGGATCATTTTTTTGGCTTTAAGATCAATAAATGCTTTCACGGTGTTCTGTGCACTCATGTGCACATGCTCCATCCAGCGCTTGGGCTGGCACGGGCCAATAGGAAGCAAGGCGGTATGAATATCCGGATAATGCTCTCCAATTTCTTTAAAATGACCGGCATATGACGTATCACCCGCAAAATAGATAGAATGTCCTTTATAACTGATCAGCCAGCTGCCCCACAATGTTTTATTGCGATCAAACAACGTCCGTTGTGACCAATGCCATGCAGGCAAAAACGTAAAAGAAATGTCTGACCCTGCTTCTTTTGAAGGGAGAATCATCGATTGCCACCACGATTGCTCATGCACTGTTTTATGTCCACGTGAACTAAACCACTCTCCCAATTTAGAAGGAACAAGTATAGTAGGCTGTGTTTTTTTGATAGTACGCAAACAGGGAGCGCTCATATGATCGGGATGATTGTGAGAAATAAGCAATACATCAATGGGCGGCAATTGATCAAGGGCAATGCCCGGCGGTAAAATTCTTCTAAAGAGTAATGAGGGACTTGAAAATAAAGGGTCGGTAAGAATATTAAGTCCACCAATCTGAATCAAAAAAGTTGCATGCCCTATCCAAGTGACTACTGGTTCAATGCTACGTTCAATTGGTTTTTGGTTAATGAACCAATCAGAAAGAGTCACACGCGGACCAAACCAACGGCGCACCCACGAACCCATATACATAAGTGCGGAGGGCATAAGCACATGATGCATATATTCGCCAGGCTTATTATAGAACCGGCCTTTGTGAGCGTGAGGAGCTGATTTTGGTTGTTTCATCGTGGATCATGCTGAGTGTTTAAAAAAGTAACCCCTATCCAGACAGAAAGTCAAGGACAGGGGAAATGGAGGTTATCGTGTGTTATGTTTTTGAACTTTAACTTCTAAGTTCATAATGAAGTTTACAGGAGGCCACACAAAAAATCAACTAAAATTCTAACTTTATTTTTCAATAGCCTAATAGTAAATTTTTCATATCAGCATAGATCATTTCAATGCCAAATAATCATATTTTATAGTTTAGTCATTTGTGCTTTGATCTGCGCCTTCAAATCAGTAGAAACATCTGGCAACCCTTGCGCAATCAAGAGTGCCTCACGCGCCTCTTTTCTCTGATCAAGTTCACTATAGCAGCTTGCCAAACGAACGTATACATTTGGGGTTTTATATCCTAATGACTGGGCTTTACTAAAGTAATCACGCCCTTTTTGATATTCTTCCAATTGGTATGCGGCTTCTCCTGCATTAAACCAATATTTAGGCTCTTCTGGTTTTACTTGTACAAGCCGCTCAAAGACTGAAAGAGATTTTGCATACTGCTTATCCATTAATAGTGCTTGGCCTAATTGTCCATTATATTCTACACTTGATGGATTCAATTCACATAACTTGGATACTGCAATGACAGCCTCATCCCATTTTTGTGCTTTAAAAGCAACTTGAGCATATACCTTGAACCCTGGCTCTATATCCATATCGGCTTCCATGCAAGCTTTTTTAAAGTAAGGCAACGCTTCATCAAATTTCTCTTGTTGCAAATACAACTTACCATAATTAAAATAGGCTTTTCCATAATGCTTGCGTAACTTTAAAGCTATTTTGAGCATCTTTTCAGCTTTATCATATTCCTTTTTCTGGATATAAAATGATGCTAAATTATTATAGGCTTCGGGATAATACGGTTGAATTTCAATTGTTTTTCTCATAGCGACAATTGCCGCATCTGTATCACCTAGAATTGAATACACAACTGCCAAGTTATTCAAAGGATCAGGATACTTTCCGTCCATTTGTACCGCCTTTTTATAGAATGGCACCGCCTCGGCATATCTTTTAAGATCGGATAAAGCAACTGCATAGTTATTATACGCCCGCGCTTTGCCCGGCGCATTAGCTATAATGTTACCCCAAAACTCTAACCCAGAACGCCATACTTTATTACGTTCATGCGCTCCATAGCCCACAAGTGCAAGCATACATGCAAGAGCTCCAGAGGTGATTGGAGTAATTGCAGCAAGTGCCATTCGCTTACGCGCTTGTTCACCCATTGCAGTAATCACCCACACTAACGCACTGGCAATAAGGAGTAACACACCCACTGATGCCAAATATGTTTTGTAATCGACAAGTAATTCTGAAGAGGGAATAATACTACTTCTTGGAAGTACCGCAATAAAGAACCAGGCAAAAGCAAATACTAAAATATTAGTTTTGTTTTTAGAAAACAAATACCCCAAATAACTCCAGAGAGCTACCAAACTTAAAAAAGGCAAAAAACAATCAGCTGCAAAAAAGCTAGTTGAAAGCATCCAGTCATACTCAACACTAATATTGAATGGCCACACAAACATAACGAGATAATGGACTATAACTTTAAACTGAGATATGGCAAAATGAAGCGGATAAATTTTTTGAGCAGGATCTTGCGTAAGTTGGTTACCAATATTATTGCGTGATTCAAGTTGAAACGTTGCCGCCTTAAGCATAAATCCCGCTTTAAAATATACATAAGTAAGAATAATTGCCGCCCATACTGCAGCATGTTTCTGCCACCGCCCCTTGATCTCACTCCAATTGCCTTGTGCGACAAAGAACCAATCGGTAAGCAATACCATGAGAGGTGCCACAATGGTAATTTCTTTAGTACCAATTGATAATAAAGAGGTAACTATCAAAAGTGTGCCAAAACCCCAACGACCCCTAGGCGTGGTAGCTTGCACCCATTTTACAAAAAAGAGCACAATAGCAATGGTAAATACCCCAGCCATCCCTTCAAGCTGTCCTTGAATAACATAGGATACTGTTTGTGTTTGCACGGGATGCAATAAAAATAATCCAGCGGTGGTTGCTGCAATGGCCAAACTGTTACGTTTAAAAAAATTCTGTGCGCGTAACCCAGAAAACAATGTATATATCAAGTAAAAAACAAGAATACCACCAATGCTGTGAATAATAAGGTTACCGACCCTATACAGATAGGGATCAAATTTCACATAGCCATAATACACAGTATTCAGCCATTGGCTTATCCAACGGGGTCGAGCGAAGAATAGTTTTGCCAACGTATTGTGACGAATATCAAACATCTTTTTGATATTTGCAATATCATCAAATTGAAAGTTATAGGCAAGCGATGCATAATAACTGGCGATCGTTGTTGCTACCAAACATGCTGGTATGCCAACGAGCATCCACAATGATGGTGATTGTTCACGATTAAGACTTTTTGTTGTTTGTTCTTGTGCCGTGCGTTTCATAATAATAAAAACTCCTTCTTGATATCAATATTGCTTATATACTTTTTCTACATTCTTTTTAACAAACTTCCATATAATTGTATATATGACGTAGCCATTTTTGCAAGCCCATACTCTATTTGTATGATCGCACGTGCACGCTCACTCATCTTTTTACGCGCATCAGGTGACTCTAACATTGCAAAGAGTGCCCTTTCTACTCCAAGCACTGTCGGCTCAAGCACCAGAATTCCCGTTTCATGTGTTTTGATCAGTTCGTGAGCTCCATTGGTGCCAGTAGTTACACAAGGAACCCCACATGATATTGCTTCAAGCAATGCAATTGAAAGCCCTTCATAATGAGAAGCAAGCACAAATACGTCCATAAGCGGATAATAACCGTATGCTGATTTTCCCACGACAAATTGTACTACATCATCAACACCGAGCACTTGCGCATGTGCACGCAATGACTGCTCAAGTGAACCGCCACCAACCAATAATAAGCGTGTTTGTGGCACTTTTTTGTGCACGTGAGAAAAAGCAGTAATAAGTGTATGATAATTTTTTTGATCTTCAAACCTGCCCACTGTCCCAATAACCACATGCTCAGATGACCACCCGAGTTGCTCTCTAAATATCTGCTCGCGCAATGCTCGTTGTTGTATTGCCTGCGCATCAATACCATTTGAGATACACTTAATCTTTTTTTCATCATACGGAAAGCGTTTTCCTGAAGAAACAATAACTGGCCCTATACCAACCACTGCATCGGCAAGAGGCATTGAAACTGAATCAATCACGTTTCTAAATACACCTTGGTACACTAACTTATTATGAATAGTATTGACTACCGGAATACCAAGCAATCGTCCAATCACTCTTCCTGAAAGATTGGCAGCCCACAAATGAGTATGTATAAGATCAGGCCTAATAGATTTGATAAGTTTGTAGAGCCTCACCCAGAAAACCGGATCACAGAGTGCAACTGCTCCTTTAATCTGATACGCCGGAATACCTCGTTCTCTAATGCGTGCAACGCTCGGTCCTGCATGGAAATAAATGACATGGTGTTCATAATCATCAGAACCTAATTGATCAATCAAACTTGCAAGCACAGCTTCTGCGCCACCCAATTGTAAAATGGAAATGATATGCACTAATTTAATCTTTTTTACCATACTCAGCCCTTAATATCTTTTTATCTATTTTACCCATTGCAGTTATTGGTAACGTATTTTTTATAATAAACATTCGAGGTATTTTGTAGATTGCAAGTTGTTGTGCGCATATTTGGTATAACTCTTTTTGAGGATCTCTCAATTTGCCCTTGAGCACCACAAAAGCCACCGGTATTTCTTCATCGCCTCCATCTTTTACACCAATAACCGCTGCCATGCTTATTTGAGGATATGACAGTAATACGTTCTCAATTTCTTGAGGATATATTTTTAATCCCTTGTTACTGATCAAATCTTTTTCACGGCCTACAATATGTAATCGCCCTTCTGTATCAATGCAAGCAAGATCTCCCGTGTTAAGCCAACCATCTTTGAGTATTGCTTTCGTTGCTTCTGGTGCTTTATAATATCCTAACATTACATTATCACCTTGCACCCAAAGCGTGCCCACGTCACCTTGAGGCACGTCCTGCTCGTCCTTGCGTATTTCACATTTCATGCCAATGATCGGCATGCCTACCGTATCTGCGCTTACCCATTCGTCGGTAACATGTATCGCAATGAGAGGTGAAGTTTCTGTCATGCCATATCCATTGCAAATATTACGGCGATAGATTTGTGCAAAACCCGCGCGGATTTTATCGGGCAATGCATCACCACCAGAAATAAAAAATCTCACAGAATGAAGTGGTGCTGTTTTCATCAAACAAAAAATACCAAAGAGTGCAGGAACCGCTATTATCACTGTAGGCTTGTGCGCAAGTCCTTCAAGCAAGCACCGGCGATCAATTTTGGGAATAACAATACATGATGCCCCCATAAAGACGGTACCCCAAACAGCAGTGTTTTGTGCAAGGCTATGAAACAGTGGCACAGGAACATAACCACGATCATGCTCAGAAACTTGCAAACAAGAAATGCCTTGGATCATGTTCATTAACAGATTTCGTGAACTGAGCATCACTCCTTTGGGCATGCCGGTAGTTCCTGAAGTATACAGGAGTACTGCCAAAGCATCAGGATCTTTTTTCTCTATGTCACAACGACTAGGGCCAGGAAGCTCTGCACAATTTTCTAAGAAAGCTTGTTCAATACGCCCTGGTAATATGCTCATGAATGATTCATCTAATTTTTTGAGTAACGTATCAGAAATAATAACCACTTTTGGTTGCGCGTCTTTGAGAATATGCTCAAACTCCTTGGGGTGCAAAAACACGTTCAATGCAGCAACAACTGCTCCCGTTTGCCAAATACCATAATAGGCAATAAAAAATTCAATCGAATTTTCATACCACAACAGCACATTGTCTTCAACGCCAACACCTTGAGCACGTAATGCGGTACTTACTTGGCATGCACGTCTGAATAGTTCACGATAGGTAATAGTCGTATCACCGCATATGTAGGCAATCCGCTTGGGCCACAGTTTGGCAGCCCGTTCAAGCAATTTTCCTGCAAACATGAGCGTGCCATCTTGATGCAATGATTGCCAATACGCATCAAATCGTTCTTGTTCTTGAGGTGACATCATAACTCTTTCCTTTTTTCTATTTCGTTTAGCTCAAAATAAAGATATACTAAATATATCAATCATACCATAAAATGTAGGTACTCATAACTCATGAAACGATCACGCGGCCTCCTTATTGCCGTTGAAGGTATTGACGGCTCAGGCAAAAGTTCACTCGTGCAAATGCTTGCACATTTACTCATACAAGCAAACCACTCTGTTGTGCTCACTAAAGAACCAGGGGGGTCTCAACTGGGCAAAACGTTGCGCGCCTTACTCCAAGAGCAACCAGTGCCTATTGATCCACGTGCAGAATATTTATTATTTGCAGCAGATCGTGCGCAGCACATGAAAGAAATTATTAAGCCTGCACTTACTGAAAGCAAGGTTGTCCTTTCAGATCGACTTGCCGATTCATCAATTGTCTATCAAGGATACGGGCGTGGTCTTGATATTGAGATGATCAAAACAGTTAATGCGTGGGCTATGGATGGCATTAAACCCGATCTTACCATCTACGTCTACATTGATTGCCAAACAGCAACCGATCGTATTCTTGAACGAGGTAAAGAGCTGACGGCATTTGAAAAGGAAGCCCAAGACTTTTTTAAAAAATTAATTAATGGCTATGACACGCTTTATAAGAATAGATCTGACGTTCTTGTGATTGATGGCACACAATCTCGCGAGGTGATGGTCGAGCAAGCTCTTGATGCTCTACTGAAATTATTATGAGTAAGCATATACCTCCTGGACAATTGTGGCTGGGTACACACGGCCAACTTGAACTAGAAGCACTCAGTTATTTGCAGCAACAATTCTGCCCGCAATCGGGATGCAGCATGTGCATGTCTTGCATACAGATTTATGAAAAACAACATCATGCATTATTGTGGATTGAACCAGAAAAGCAGTATACGCTTGAAACACTAGAGCCCATTCGTACCATCTGTGCTTATGCTCTTGAGCATAATGAGCGTTTCTTTTTTGTACTAGAGAGAGCAGAATTATTATCCGTACCGTGCCAAAATAGTTTGCTCAAAACTATAGAGGAACCGCCAGCAGGTTATCATTTTATCCTTCTTGCCTCAGGCAAAGATCCCATCTTGCCCACAATCCAATCACGCTGTGTTATCAAGCAATTCTCATTCAGTGCAGATACGTCAGCTCATCCATTATTCACTTTTTTCTCAACTGGCACTGAACGAGATCCTGGCCAGTTATTAAAGATCCTTGAAGAGCATAAACCCAATGAGCAAGAAAGTGCTGCTCTCATCAATCAATTGCTCCATTTTTGGCTTACTGAATTTAAGCGCACTACGCGTGATCTGCGATCTACCCGGCATAAACAAATACAACAGGTGATTAAGATTCTCAATCAGGGTTTGCTTAATCTCCCTATGCCCGGAGGCAGTGCTTTGTTTTGGAAAAATATTTATTTGCAATGGCAGACTATATAAGAACTTTTACTTTGATTTTGTATAAATTTGTAAATTATTTTTAACTCATTTAACTTAGCAAGTTCTTTTCTTCGTTGCTTCGAGGCCGTTTGTTAATGAGAATTTGCTATCGCTCCGACCTTTCCCAGGCAGGGCAAAATCTTTTGCTTGCCCAAAAGATTTTTGAATTAAAAGGGCAAATAAGAACGTGTTCTTATTTATCTCCGCGCTGAAAAACTCCCCCTAGCGAACTTTTGCTTCAAAAAGTTCTAAGGGTCCCATCAGCTAATCAAAGATGTACATTAATGGGTTTAAAACGTAATTCTGTAAAATTAAAGATTTTTCCAGATTTGTACATTGTATTAATAATTGACACCATTTTTAAGAGTAGTTTATGAAACTCGCCCAGCCGGCGATAGAGGCGAAAAATGATTGTAAAAAAGTCAGTAAATATATCTTATTAATTAAAGAAGTCTTTAGATAGCCTAATTTACAGGATCGCAGTCCGCCGAAGGCGTGGCGGCGGAGCCGTAAAGCTAGGCGTTATCGGTGGGTCCAGCACCATGCTGGAGCCCTTTTAATTAAAGGGTTTTGGGCGAGCAAAATCCTTTATCCTCACCGGAAAGGCGCAAGGTGCTAACACATCAAAAGAAACGACCGTCAAAGAATGAAGCCAAAGACATACACATTAATCTTTTATCTAAGATCTCATAACCCAACTCAAAATCATTACCAACTCTTGAATCACACCACCCTCTCTTGGCATACTACAATCAGCAGCCGGAGGATCATGATGCGCAATATCACCTTTCTTGTTCTCTTATTCATGAGCATCACACTCAAATCGATGGATCCATTTACGCCAAAGTCCGTTTATCCTGAACTTGTCGAAGGACATCATGATCCTAATGAAAGCAAGGTACCAACTCTGCAATCATTATGCCTAAAGCGAATCAGCAAAATAGTCGGCACCTTTATGCCAATGGATCCCCCCAGTTGTTATCAGCATCTATACCAGACCCAACAAACAACTGCCGCTTACGTTGAAGCTCATTTGCATGAAGGACTCAAATGTGCTCTTAAAGTAAGGTTAGCAAAAAAACATCTCGATTGTCTTGATGGCTGTCCATGGCAAATTGTGGAATCACCGATTCCAATGCCTATGCAAACGGCCCGACGTAATCCTCCTATTTTTTGCGATTATTCTCCAATTCAAAAACTATATGTCACCTGCGAAGCTTACCATGAAAACCGTCTTGTTCTCTTTCTTAATGCACTCATGCAAGAGACATCTCAATCCAAAGTGATAGGCAGCATAGACATAGGTAATTATAATAACGTGCATAGCGTAACGTTTAGCTCTCGTGGATCTTATGTTTTGATTGCATACAATGGGCCACACAAGCGTTTTAATCACGCCGTTATCCCAATCATGCAAACTGAACTCTGCTCTCTGCAGCAACCGCATTATCAAGTATCTATGAAAGATAACGTGCACGTATGTTCTGCACATTTCAGTTATGATGATAGATATCTATTGACCCATTCTCTTCATAAGATTGATATCACAGATTTGAGTACTTTACCCGTGAATAACTCATCAGTACTCCCCATTTCTAGTACTATCAAAAAATGTTATAAAGAAATAGTAATGAGCCCAACTCATTATTTATTTGCAGCACGCTCTCATCAGGGAACTATAGACGTATTTACACTTGAACAGGGAAAGCCTAAGCACATTGCTTCATTTCGTTCAAATTCGCCACAAAATTATATACAGTGGCTCCCTTGTGGCACACTACTCATGATTCAAGAAGATGTTCTTACTATATACTGGGATCCAATTACCGATGAAAGACAGAACATCATTAGCCATGTGCCCCGTATAGCGTATAGGCAAGCTGCACACAGCCACTGCAGAAACTACCTGGCATATCAATCACATACAGATCTTTGCGTCTTAAATTGCACCACTGATAAAATATTCCGTATTAAGAATTGTTTTGCGCAAAGAATATGGTTTGACCATAACGGAACACTTATTGCACAAGCACATAATGGATCTATGATCGCACGATTTCCTCATGAATATGGCACAATGCCTATCGCACAATTTCTTACCATCTGCTGGCTTTCGAAAGGCATTTTTCATAGAAACAAACAAACTAATCTAGTTAAGCTCTTGTGTACTGCCAATACTCTTATTGCGACTGATGGATTTAGAACATTGCCCAAGAATATACAAACAGAATACCTTGAAAGAATAGTGCATAAATTACGAAATCTAGCACTCAAGAAAGATAAGTTCGTAACTATCAAAGTTATTGAGAAAGATACTTTGACAAGAGTCTGTCTTGCGTATCCTGATAAGAAAAAATGATGTTTCTATGAAAGCTGGCACGACCCCAACTTATACTCTTTTACAATAGTGTGCTCGGCACCATCAGAAGAAAGCTCCGATCTCTTAAGCGCAAATCGTCTTGTCATAAAACATACTTCAGGGATTTTAATTTTTGAAAGAGCTTTTATAAATGTCTCAGGATTTTCCACACTTTTGACTCGCGCAATAGTTACGTGGCTTAAGAAGTCATGCTGTTCCTCATTCAGAAATGGTGCCACTGCATCTTTCATCTGTTTTGCAAGTGATGCTATTTCTTTACCCACAAGATCCACATAGATAATACGAATATGCTTCTCATTTGGTAACACGCTCATGGTATTCAAACACAGTTTAAATGGTTTGCATTGCACTCCCTCTAAAGCACGCATAAGCACAGGCAATTGTTCTTCAGTAACATTGCCTAAAAATTGAAGAGTAAGATGCAATTGAGAAGGCTCCACACAACGCATTTCGATCCCATCAAGATTGCCAACCGCTTCTTGCAAAGCACTCAGTGCATCGATAATAGGTTCGGTAAGATCAATTGCTACAAACAAACGCATATCAATTCCTATATGTTTTATCCACCTTTAATCACAGCCAATGGCGTTAAGCGCACTACCTTTCTTGCCAGTTTAGATTTTTGTACTACATCCACCACATCTTCAACATCTTTATAGGCAATAGGTGCCTCTTCAGAAAGTCCTGGATCAGAATCACACCGAATAAGTATTCCCTGCGCTTCAAGCTCTTTTTTAAGATCAGAACCTCGTATAACATGTTTTGCTTTGGTGCGTGACCATCTGCGCCCTGCACCATGACAAGATGAACCAAAAGCAATATCCATACCTTCTTCAGTTCCTACAAGTACATACGATGCAGTCCCCATAGTTCCTGGAATAAGTACTGGGTGACCAACAGCGCGATACGGTAATGGCACTTCAGGATGACCTGCTGGGAATGCACGTGTTGCTCCCTTGCGATGCACTAATACTTTGGTGGGTTTATCATTAATGGTATGAGTTTCTAGCTTGCCCATGTTATGAGAAAGATCATACACCATAGAAAGTTTCGCTTCTGGTCCCACTGCAATTTCAAATGCTTCCCGCACCCAATGACCAATTACGTGTCTATTTGCCCAGGCAAAGTTTGCAGCGCCTTTCATGGCGCTAAAATATTCTTGTGCTTCACGAGATTTAAATGGTGCACATACAAGTTCACGATCAGGTAACGTTATACCCCATTCTTTAATTTTAGGCATCATGAGGCGTACATAATCAGTGCATACTTGATGACCCAGCCCGCGTGAACCGCAATGGATCATCACGGTAACTTGGCCAACTTTAAGACCAAAAGCTTGTGCGACTTTTGCATCAAAAATTTCATCAACTCGTTGTACTTCAAGAAAGTGATTACCAGAACCTAATGTACCCAATTGATCTGAGCCTCGTTTTTTTGCATGTTCAGAAATTGAGCGCGGATCAGCATCAGGCATGCACCCATGTTCTTCACATCGTTCTAAATCACCTGGCGTGCCATAACCAAGCTCAAGCATATGTTTTGCGCCACCCTTAATTACCTTATCAAGTTCACCAAGCGATAATTTGATTTTGCCGCCTTGACCAACGCCAGAAGGCACGCGATTAAACAGTTCATCTGCCAATTTGGGCAAATACGGCTTAAGTTCTTCGGCATCCATGTTTACTGCAAGCAAACGAACGCCGCAATTAATATCATAGCCAATGCCACCAGGAGAAATGACACCACCTTGATCAATAATAGTTGCTGCAACGCCACCAATCGGAAAGCCATATCCCTGATGAATATCAGGCATGGCAAGTGCACATTTTGCAATACCAGGGAGGGTCGCAACATTTGCAAGTTGCCAGAGAGAACGATCTTCTAAAATATCATCAAGAATCGTTTCATTAGCAAATAATCGTGCGGGTACCAACATATCAGACCGATATTCGCGAGGGATTTCGTACACAGTTTCATCAAGTTTGATAAGATCTTTTTTGGTTACTTCTTGTTCCATTTTTTTCTTTCGCTCGTAACCTTCAACAAGCTCAGGGCGAGCGAGTCATAAGGACTTTTTTTTCAGACCGTTCATATTGAGTGTTCTACGAAGCTTTAGCGTAGTAGAATGTATCGAAATATTAGAGCGGTAACGACGCTAACTTATTTTATTATATATCAAACACGATATCCACCTGATACCCATTATGAGTC
Organism: Candidatus Babeliales bacterium; assembly: GCA_963716425.1. Taxonomy (GTDB): domain Bacteria; phylum Babelota; class Babeliae; order Babelales; family JBFXEV01; genus JBFXEV01. The sequence goes on along the minus strand of OY970310.1, from coordinate 1,312,591 downwards.
TTTTTAATTTCAAGATCGTGATACGTAACGGCCTTAATTTCAATGCCAAATCGTTTCACCGACACGCCACGTAATGTCGCTTGTATATGGTGTTCATCAAACTCGTGTACATCAACTTTCAAATATGCTTCATTATGTACATCACTTAAGTATAATGCTTCAGATAAAAAATCAACAAGCAGCATAATAACATCTGGTGAAGAAATTTCAACTTCATAGTGCCGTGGCAACTCTTTACAGACGAGCCTTTCATTTTGCCACACACAATCAGGCGCAACGGGTTCAATCACCTGAAACATACCCAAAAGAGCATTACAAAAGAGTTGTTGCAAAGATGCCCCATAGACTCTGATCTTAAGATCGGCCGTATGGGGCAAAGCTTCAAAATCTCTCATTGTTTATCTCTCGTATCTTTTACGGGCAACAGCCACCGCTTCCAAATGAAATTTTAAGCGAACATCTATTACTTTCTTTTGGCTCTGGTGATTTAGGTGCCTCTGGGCCACCTGGATAAAGAAAGTACAACTTGGAAGAAGCTTCAAGAGCTTGTTTTCTAGTTTCTTCAAGAGCTTTTTTCCTAGCTTCCTCTTCTGGTGACATGTAATGCATTGTTTGGGGAGCGCCCGGCAACGCTGGAGAACCTTTTGCTGTTGATGCATCCTGATTGTCTTTTGCAGATGACGGGCCAAAAGATATCAAGTAAGCAAAAAGACCTTGCTGAGCTGCTTTTTGTGGTACAGGTGTCACTACAACAAGTGCGGCTTCATCCATAGCACCCACTGTATGAGCCGTTACCAAAAAAATTAAAGTTAAAACCAACGAACGTTTGAGCATAGAACATCCTTGTAAGAATTGAAAAATTTTATCACAGTGCTTGCATAAAACTCTTGTTGAGTATACCAAATCTATCCACTGTGTCGATCACCTTATGCATAAATTCTTGTATTGCCTAATTACAAAATCTGTAGTACAAATAGACAGACGCATACATTATGACAGGAGAAAGTCATGAAACGAAACCGTTTAAAAAAAATTTGTTTAGGGTTGCTCCTGCTGTTTGTATGCGATGAATTGTTTGTTCATCGCATACAAACTATAGCGCCAGCTGTGTGCATTGGCCCCACTTGCCTATGATGCCATTCTTTTAGGAGCTACTGCCCTTGGCTCACTCTATAGTGCCTATCTTATTAGCCAACTTTCTGATGATGCGTTAAAAATTCACAGCTTTGCTCTGCCAACCATTGCTCGAGAATTGCGAGAACAATTTCCTACTGCACCATCAACTGCTCTTCATCTTTATCCCGAACAAGAAGTCGTACAAGTATTTGAACAATCTATTGGACATGCTTCTTTAAAAGCTGCCTATAAGGAACACAATCTGTCATCAGCGCAAGAACGAGAAATTCTTGCATTGGTTAACACCAACATTATTACACCCAGCATTGAACGCACCAAATACATAGGTTCAATACCATCAAATGTCTATAATACACACACCCATAGTGCTCGCCTTCCTGCATCGCCTATACAAGTCACTTATCACTCCAACAAAATTCGTATTGATTTACCGCACATAAACACATATGCCACAATAGGTATTAACCACGGCGAACGATTATCAGCAGCTCGAAGACGCATTGTTGCAGATTGCCATAATTATGAGCTAGAAAAAGCTCTCCACGGAAAACTCATGGATCAGGATCCATATTATGCACAAGATTTTATAAGACGCTTTAATACGATCATCTCTGTCTTTTATGATCTTGTAAGCAATGATATTGGCAAACGTACTGCTGCATGTCTTACCTTCCCCTATCTTGAAATTGAAGAACCATATAATTATAAACTCCAGATGGTCATTGATGAACTGATTCCACTCTATTTTAATACAGATGGCTACCTAATTCACATAAACTCAAGCGATCCGGTAGCAAGAAATTCTATCATCGCAAAGCTCCTTAAAAATTGTTATAAAAAAAGATATTATTTGCAACTTGTCGAACAATTTAACTTCCATGAAGTTTTGGCTCATGAGGATAGCACGGGCACTTATTTATGGAATGGATTATACCACATAGTAACCGGCGGTTGGCTGCCTACTATACCTTGGTACCCCCACAATATTAAACAACCTATTCGTGAAAACGGTTACAACCAAAACGTTGAAATGATTTTAACCTATTGCAGTAATAATAACTTTGTTGCTGCCTATAAAATTATAGAAAAAAGGTCCCGTCCGACTTGGCACATGCTCTATAACGAAAGTTATCAAGCCTATAAAGAAAAAAACTGTGATGAGCATGGCGTGCTTAAAGCATATGCACAAGACCCTTTGTGGGCTGCAACCACTTGTGAAACAAAACACGCATATGCAAAAGATATAAACGCACTCACGCAATTAAATAATGCACTTAATATACGCAATACTCAAAAAACAAACATGCAAGCCATGTGGCAAATTCCTAATGATGTGCCAGATTATGTGCATGATGCTCTTTATAACCTCATTGAATATTTGGGAACTGGTACTCAGTTTATTGCAAAAACAACTGAGATTATCATTCAGCACAGCCTAGAAGAACGGCATGCTTTAGAGCAAGCACTCTATTTGCCAAATGGTATCTTAAAAGATTTTAGTCACTTTCCGAGTAGCAGCACATACCAATTCTCTTCAGAGATTTTTAATCAGCCAAAACTACTCAAAGAAATCAATGAGCTGTTTTATCTCCAACATGTTCTTGATGGAACTCAAGAAGGTTTAATGGCACGGCTTGAACTTGATCGACTTCAAACACTTTACAATTCGACTTATTCAGGCGCAACCTATGCATCATTTCAAAAAACAATTGGAGTTCTAACAACTTATATAAACAAGACTGAATCTGATACTCAAAAGCCTCCTGTGCAAAAACCACAAATGGATGATGAGGCTGCAGAGCCAGAAAAAGAGAAAGCTGAAGAAGAAGATGATGATGACAAAAAGGCTGATACTACCGAACCAGAAATATCTACACCTTCTAAATCTGGAATAATTATTACAAATGATATTGAAGGAACTAATCTAAATAGGAATGGTATGCCACCACCCGATGGGGAAACTGGTACAAGTATGGTACCATTCAAACCTCCTAAAGGTAATTGGTCACCAGAAGATACCCTCAAATATATGTAATCATGTGGTATTGTAGCACTCAATACAGCTCTCAACCAAGTTGGCACTTCCTATGAAGAAGTTATGGAATTTTAGGAAATGTTTAAAAACACGCCAGGATTCTTAGCGATTGATAGTGCCTTTAAAAGAGTTCTTTTAAACTGCAACAATATTCGTCAAGGAACGGAGTGCCTTATTAAAGGGGCTCTCTATGAGTTGAGAACAGCGAGAGGATTGCTGCAGTCTGGTGAAAAAATTATAGAATTTGGCAGAAGCATCCCTAATAGTGAAATAGACATCCTTACTGAGAAATATGCTATAGAATGTAAATCTGTTTTTTGGGATGCTGTTCCTAAACTGATTAAATATACTAATAAATTTACGGAACAATCTACTGAAGTAGCAAAACAAGTCATTCAACAATATATTATTTATACTCAGCATGCTCCTACAGAAGAACTAAAAGAATTCTCAATTAAAAATGGCATTACATACTTGAGAGTTAAATGAGTGTCGATCGCAATATTGATATAGATTTCAGCATAAAATTTACTAACGATGATATTAAATCTATTTTACAAAAAGCTCTAAATTTAGGTTGCTATTTGTATAAAACAGATCCCAAAACGCATAACCAATTATCTTTTCCTCTCGAAGAAATGGCATCCATGGCTTTTGAGGGTTATAATACTCCTCGAGTCGGTGGAGGGTTTTGCGCTGATTTAGATTCAACATCTTTGATAATCTCTTTTTACCAAAACTTTCACGGCACAGCATCACTCGGGTTAATGTTGGGTAGTAACTACTGGGAAAAGGATTTTGGTGATGATGAAATAAAATGCGATTTTGCAAGATATGTTAGATTCATACTTAACATAAGCAAAAATTTGCCAATAAAAAGTATAAAAATAAGTTATGAATAAACACCTGAAAAATTTGGAACAACAGATGACAACAATTCCAATAATTGAAATCCACTTAGATTCTGAATTCAATAAGAAAAATATTCATACCGTTTTAAAACGAGCTCATGGTTGCTCTTTCTACCATCTGTCTCAAGAAAAATTAATGCCCAAAAATAAAATCAACCTTGAAACTGCAACTGAATATTTGGCAAAACCATCAAACATCCAACCGGACAATCTTGCCATCTTTATACAATATAATAATAACTATCCTAAACTTTCTCTATTCGATAATGGCAAAGGAGGGCTTGTGCTTCGCCTTTCATCATTAGGGAATAAAACAGACATATCCCCTTACATTTTATTTTTGATGGATATCACGCAAGATCTTCCCATTTTTTCAATGAACACCATAACCGACGGATCTGAATGTGCATGGTATTACGGGCAAGGAGCTGCAAGTGCAAAAAGTGTATGCTGAACGCGATAAAATATCTTCTTGAAAGAACTGATAAGAGACTATACTCAATAAGCATGTCTACCTCACTTAAAGATCTCTTACACACCATTATTCCACAACAAACTTCGCGGAAAGCGGAACACCATCTCAATTGGAAACACATTGTTGGACATCTCTCTGAACATGTACAATTACTCAAAGTATATTATCTTATATTACTCTTAGGCATTAAAATTCCCGGTTATTGCAAGAGATATACCTATTATCTCCGCTTTTAATCAAAACAATTAATAAAAGTCTTGATAAACCCTCTATCGATACATTATATTTTTTGCACATAATAGAATAGTGAAAAATCTGCCGAGGAATTTAGTATGAAAACAAATCGAAAACGTATCCCAAAAGATACATCAAACACACTTGAACCGATCAGCGGCAAATTGGGAGCATCAATAATTGGACCAAGAAACATTGAACTTGAAGCTCAAAATCCGGACCTTTTAGTTCCCCCAAGAACTGATCAAGGATTAATGCCAAATCTAAAATGGTCATTTGCCGATAGTCACATGCGCATTGAAGATGGTGGCTGGGCACGTGAGGTGACTGTTAGAGAATTACCAATCTCCACAACTATTGCAGGCGTCAACATGCGCCTTAAGGCTGGTGCAGTACGTGAGTTACATTGGCATCATGCAGCCGAATGGGCTTTTATGCTCAAAGGCGGGGCACGCATCACCGCTGTTGACCAAAATGGTTGTACATTCCAAGACGATGTATTCGAGGGCGACCTCTGGTATTTTCCGGCAGGGATTCCCCACTCAATTCAAGGCCTTGAAAATGATGGTTGTGAATTTTTGCTTGTTTTTGATGACGGCAACTTCTCAGAAGAAGAGACTTTTTTATTAACCAACTTTTTGGCTCGTATGCCCAAAGAAGTAGTTGCAAAAAATTTCCAAGTAGCTGAAAGTGCATTTGCAAACATTCCCACCAAAGAACTGTACATATTTCAATCAACAGCACCAGGTCCACTGAGCAAAGACCGTGTGAAAGGTAATGGACCAGTGCCTGTAACCTTCAGTCACCGAATGATGGCTCAAAAACCTATTAGTACAAAAAGCGGCACCGTTCGCATTACTGATTCAAGTGTATTTCCCGCTTCCAAAACAATTTCAGCTGCATTGGTAGAAATTGAGCCAGGTGGTATGCGTGAATTACACTGGCACCCGAATGCTGATGAATGGCAATATTACATTCAAGGGCAAGCACGTATGACAGTCTTTACTGCCGCCAACATTTCACGTACATTCAATTATCAAGCTGGTGACGTAGGTGTTGTGCCAATTCACATGGGCCATTATGTTGAAAATATTGGAAATACCACGTTGCGTTTCCTAGAAATATTTAGAAGCGATTATTTTGCCGATATTTCACTAGCACATTGGCTTGCATATACACCTCATGAATTAGTGCGAGCACATTTAAAAATCGATGAATCTGTGCTTAAAAAAATTAGTAAAAATAAAAGGCCTATTGTTCCTTAATATTTAGAAGCACTCTTTTTATTGTCTCACTTCCAAGCTTTATGGCAACTTCTTGCAATGCTTGTCATCAAAAAGCTGAGCAATGTAACGAATGCAAACGAATGTAATTACAATTTGTTCTTGATTGATACCACAAGAGACTATACTCTATATGCATGGCTACCTCACTTAAAGATCTCTTAATCACCATTATTCCACAACAAACATCGTGGAAAGCTGAACTCCATATTAATTGGAAAAACATTATTGGGCATCTATCGGAGCATGTACAGCTACTCAAAGTATATGATAGTGCGTTACTCCTTGGCGTGAAGGATTCAAGTTGGCTGCAGGAGATGTACCTATTATCTCCGCTTTTAATTGAGACAATTAACAAGAGTCTTGATAAACCCTATATCATTAAGCTACATTTTAAGAATGTAGGGGAAAGTGAGTACACTCAACAAAATGCTGCCCCCCAACCCAAAAAGGAGAAAACACAGCAACCCAAAGATCAATCAAAGCATACATTAACTCGATTTGAGCAAACAACGCTTGATCAAGTAGAGGATCCAGAATTGCGGGAAGCTCTTAAAGAATTGTTGTTAACCTGCTATCAGGAGAAAAAATGAAGCACATACTAATAATATCCATGTTACTGGTTGCAGCGCCATGCAAAACCGAATCAATTAACCAACTGACCGATATAGTACGTGAAGCGGATGAAGTGAACCATTATCATTGGTCATTGTGGGGTAATTATCAATACCGCCAAGGAAATATTAAACCCGCAGCCTATTGGTATTCAAAAATTTTAGCTGACAATCCATCACCCTATGCACTCCATGGCTATGTTACCGCACTCTATAAATCACATAATTACCCTGCAATTCTCAACGTAATGCCACTCGTTGATACGCAATTTGCAAATGATCGCGATATGCAACTCATTTTTGCACAAGCATTACTGTATACCAAAAATTTTGCACAAGCCCATGCCAAGTTTGTAGACATTTATGAAAAGAATAAAACACATGCAGAAGCTGCTTATTTTGCAGCGGAATCATATTCACGACTTCAAGAATATACAAAGGCACTTGAGGTAGTTGATACCTATTTGAAGCATTCAGTACAACAACACACCGAATTTTTGTTCCATTTCTTGAAAGCGCAAATCTTTGCGGTGCAACATTATCTTGAGAAAGCTCGTGAATATGCAAAAAAGACGCTGGAACTAAATCCACGTTTTGAACAAGCTGCTGTATTTTTACAATTGCTTGATAATATTGAACGTGAACTCCAAAAAAGTGGTGTAAAAGAAATGACACCCCAAACATTAAAGAAATTTATACCTCAAGTACAGAAACAATCAAATAGCTTTTATCAATCAGAAAAAACGATATACTTTAGTAGATTATGATAACAACGTATTGTTATGTGGCCGCCAAATCAGCCGGCCATATTTTACCCGCTCTTGCGCTTGCCAAACAAACTAAGCATCTTGACCCTCAATCCAATATTCTTTTTATTTCCACAAATACTGCACTCGATCAAAAATTACTCAATAATAACAAAAATATTAATGAACACGTACCATTCACGCTGACCAATATTCCGTATCGTAAGCCATGGCGTCTGCCAATTTTTGGTTGGCAGTTACTCGCAAGTTTTTGTATAAGTTTTACTTTACTGCGTAGAACACGGCCAGAATCAATTATTTCAACGGGCGGCCTCATTGCATTGCCCGTATGCCTTGCGGGTTGGTGGCTTGGCATTCCCATTGATTTATATGAGCTGAATGCAGAGCCCGGAAGTGCCATACATTGGTTGAGCAAATTAGCAACTCATGTCCACTATTGCTTTGATGAAACAGCTGGAGCACTGCCTCAAGCCAAAAGAAAAAAAACTGAGTACCCACTTTATATTTCATTAAATACAGCCTCAAAATCATATGACGAACTTAATTTTGATGATACCAAAAAAACTATTTTCATGTTGGGTGGATCCCAAGGATCTGAGGTACTCAATAAAGCGCTCAAGGACACACTCTCAAAGAACAAAAATTTGGCCAAATCCGTCAATATTATTCACCAAATTGGTAATCGTGATGATCATCTTGATTCTTGGAGATCTTGGTACAAAGAGCATCATATTCCCGCATACGTATTCTCATATGAACCCACCTGTGTTCCCTATTACAAATTGGCGGATATAGTCATTTGCAGAGCTGGCGCGGGAACGCTATTTGAGCTTGAAGCACTGCAAAAACAGTATATAACCATTCCACTTGAAACTAAATCTACACAGCATCAAGTCACAAACGCAGTAGCCATGGAGCGTAAGTATCCGGAGCTGGTGAAAGTGATTAGACAAAAAGATATAGAAAAAAATGAATTACTCGCCAGAGAAATCCAACGATCGTTAGAATAATATTGTATAAGAGAGAGAGGTACTATGAATAATCGAGTAGCACATGCCAAAGCAATGCAAAAGCAAGTTAAACATGATGGCAACATTTTAATGCTCGGTTGCGGAGCAGTTGCTCGTGCATCACTACCATTATTATTCCAACTAATAGACTTTGATCCTAAAAAACTTAATATCATTGATTTTGTGGATGTGAGTAACAATATTACAACCTATCTTGATAAAGGCGCACATTTTCACAAGCTCACCATTACGCCAGACAATTATGAATCTATCTTATCAAAATATCTCAAACAAGGTGATCTGCTGCTTGATCTTTCTTGGAATATAGATACCTGCACACTGCTTGAATATTGTCACGAGAATGGCATTCTCTACATTAATACCAGCATAGAAGTATGGGATCCTTACACATCAGCCTCAACTCTTCAAGAGACAACACTCTACCACCGTCATAAAAATATTCGCTCGATGATACAGAATTGGGGAAAAACAGATGTACAACCAACGGCCATTCTTGACCATGGGGCAAATCCAGGATTTATTTCTCACTTGGTCAAAAAAGGGATCACCGATATTGTAATGCAAAAACTTATCCCAAGCGATAAGGTTTCTGAAACCCAAAAAGAAAAATATCTTGAATACATCAAAAACAATTATTTTAACTGGCTCGCACAAGAAATTGGTTTAAAAGTAGTTCATATTTCTGAACGAGATACTCAAATCACCACAAAGCCAAAAAGACCAAAGGAGTTTGTAAACACCTGGTCTGTAGAAGGTTTTATAGAAGAAGGTGTGGCTCCTGCTGAACTTGGTTGGGGCACGCATGAAAAAACATTACCGCACAATGCAGTAACTCATAAGACTGGTAATAAAAATCAGATTTGTTTAAAATCACGCGGTCTTGCAACACTAATCAAAAGTTGGATCAAAAGTGGACCTATAATTGGCATGCTTATTCGCCATGGTGAAGCATATAGCATTAGTGACCGACTTGCTATATTTCCCAATGAAGAACCAATAAATTATATTCATAATCCAAAACGCCATATAGATAGAGCAAGCAATGCTATCTATCGCCCTACCGTGCATTATGTCTATTGTCCGTGCGATGGTGCGCTTGCCGCAATCCATGAATTCAGAATGAATGAATATGTGCCCCAAAAAGAACAACGTATTCTTTATAATGACATTATCTCGGGCACTGATGAATTGGGCTGCTTACTTATGGGAGACTTTGGCTTGTGGTGGACAGGAAGTTTGCTCAGCATTGATGAAACACGTGCAATCATTGATCCGCAAGACAATGAAATTAATGCGACCACACTCCAAGTTGCATCAAGCGTGGTAGCATCAGTTATCTATGCAATGTGTCATCCCAATGTGGGCATTTGCACCGCAGATGATATTGATCACCAAGAGATTCTGGAGCTTGCAGGGCCTTTCTGGGGGCCAATTTGGAGCGGTGAGATTGTGCTTTCAGCGCAAGAAGCTAAAAAAATTAGTGGATACCAATTTAAAGATTTTCATGTTACTGAGATGGACTAATTTTATAAGTTCATGAAATAACCAGTGGTGGGCGTTCAAAGTATGAATTTTTTGGCACCAGAATAGGCATTGCTCCGGCAGTATTTTCAGCAACCTGCATGCCGGTTATTGGATCCACCAGCATCTCTTTGAGTGAATGATCAAAGGTAAACCGTTTACTGTTGCAGGCAACTTCTTTATGCATACCAAACCAAATGGGAAACGCCATGCGAGAAGCATAACAGTTAATTCCCATTGGCGCATTATCATCACACCCAATGTAAATTGCGGTAGTCAGTTCCGGAGTTGCACCCGCAAACCATGTAGTGCGCCAATCATTAGTAGTTCCCGTTTTACCAATCGCCTCACTATCAATCCAATCTTTGCGTCTTTTTTTACCACGCTCCATACTTGCCTGAAGCACACTATTTACTTGATCAGCAACAGGTGCTCTAACCACTTGTTTGCGTTCTGGTGATGCTTTATATATTTTTTTGCCCCATTTGTCTTTTATCCACAACAAATAATGCGGCTCCACATATGTGCCATGATTGGCAAATATATTAAACATGGCAGCAACGTCTTTGAGGGTGCGATCAATACACCCTAAAGCAAGAGAAGGATATGCAGGCACTGTGCCTAACTGACCTTTTTCAATTAGGTCTGCAGCACGATCAGGGCCTATTGCAAGCAATGCTTTAATGCTTACAATATTATTTGAGCGTGATAATGCATGAGCAAGCGTCATTTGGCCGTCAAAGGTTAAGGTGTTATTGCGTGGCTCCCATATGGTACCACCCGAAGGCACTGCAATAGGCTCATCCATAAACGTATCGTCAAACCGTAACCCTGCATCAATAGCTGCTGCATAAATAAGTGGCTTTAAGATCGAACCCATTTGCCGTTGTGCTTGCAGTGCACGGTTAAATTTTGAGCGCGTAAAATCATACCCACCAATTAATGCACGCACTTCGCCAGTAGCTACCGCAATGGTTATTAATGCTCCATCAATATCTGGGCGAATTTCCTGACGCATGGTATTCATGTGCGCAATAAATTCACGCTGGGCTACCCGTTGCATGTTTGCATCAAGCGTAGTTTGGATAACGTATCCTTCTGAATACAATGCATTCTTGCCCACGAGAGCTTCTACGTCTTGGCGAATAACTTCTTGCAAATGAGAAGCCAACTGTTCATATTCCTGATGAACAATGCCAAGTGGCGCTTGTTGCAAAGTACCACATACCCCTTTATCAATAACACGTAATTCTCGCATAGATCTCAATACCACATTGCGTCGCTCAAGACAAGACAGAGGGCATAAAAGCGGAGAATATAATCCTGGTGATTTTACTATTGCAGCAAGAGTTGCAGCTTGTTCAATAGAAAGTTCTTGGGCAGGAATGCCCCAAAACCGTTTACTTGCAGCCTCAACGCCATAAATACCGCACCCAAAATACACATGGTTTAAATATGTTTGCAGTATGTGTTCTTTACTAAATTGACGCTCCACCAGCACGGCCATTATTTGTTCTTTGAATTTGCGCGTAAACGTTTTATCTGCACCAACATACAGTAGTTTGATCAATTGTTGGGTGATAGTACTTGCGCCCTGCTTTTTTTTACCATAATAAAGATTAACCAGCATTGAGCGCACAATCCCTTTTATTGAAATGCCGGGATGACTAAAAAAATCATGATCTTCTGCTGCAAGGAATGCTTGGATTAAATGCTCTGGCATGTGCTTGAATGGAATGGGTTTACGTTTATCATGCTGAAACCGCCCCCATTCAACACCATGGCAATCAAGTAATAAGGACGGCTTTCCTGGATCATAACGCTCCAGCACAGAAAGATCTATTACGTGATATTGGGACACAAAAAAGAGTGCGCCACATGCAATAGCTGAGGCGCAAACAACAAAAGCAAAAAAAATAAGTAAGCTATTCTTGAATGAAAACACGCCAATCGTCAATTTCGTCTTCAGTATCTATTCCTACTATCCCTTGTATATAACTACAATACTTTAACGACAATCCAATAGTAATTGCTATCGCAAAAACTGCCAACTCTTTTTTATGTGCGATAACAAAAGCTGTTACATCATCGCTGTTGTGTGGCACAATAATTGATTCTTTAACAGGAGCCTCCAGATCCAATACAAATGGAGTGGGCGCATGAACAGCTGATATAGTAGGTGCATGTGTAATTAAATTCGCACATATAATTAATGCAAACGTTTTTTTCATGTGGCGCTCCCAATATTTTTGAGTAAACTATATCTAAGAAGAAATCATATGTTATCAACTTAAAATTGTCAATCGAAAACAAATGCAAAACTGGCATTACTACCCTATTCTCACATTTCTCTTAATAACAAATAGTGTGCTTAGTGCAATATTCGGATGCCAAATCCCTTTGCTCTTGTGTGCAACCATTCTTATACTGTCGCACACAAACAGTTCAATCCTGCTTAAGATCTATGGCATCAGCCTGATATGCTTTGATTACTTTCTTGCCTTTGACCAAATGGGTCCCCCACTCCTTTATGCAGTACCCTTTTTTGCAGCAACTCCTGCACTAAACCAGCTATTAATGCCTGCAGCCAGAGACTTACTCCCCTATGCCCTTTTTACCCTGGCTTTCAGTGTACAAAAACTAGCCCTTGAACCCCTAGCTACCGGAGTTTTTCCCCAGTTTATCTGTACTTTTTTACCATTTTGTGGTAGTATACTAGTGATGTATGTCATTTTGAAATATACGGATCAACAGCAATTTAGGTAATCGCTTTCTCTGGAATTCGTTTAATTACGAAGGTACAAGAAAGAGGAAAGTCCGGACTCCTAATAAACACGGTACCATGCAAGAGCTTGTCTCAAGCATGGGCAGATAGGTAAAAGATGTCTGACGGAGAGTGCCACAGAAAATAACCACCTTAACCGCTCATCCTGAGCTTGTCGAAGGATAAAACGTGTTGGGGAAAGGGTGAAAATGTGCGGTAAGAGCGCACAAAGTAAAGCAGCAATGTTTTATTTGGGTAAACCCTACCAGGAGCAAGACAAACAGTACGTTCGGTCGTTTATTCCGGTTTAAAACGTACGGGTACGTTGCATAGATAAATGGTTGCCATATTGCAATGCAATAACAGAATCCGGCTTATTAATTGTTGTTGATCCTCCTACGCTTTACTAACCATCAGAATATCATGCCATGAAACTTACTAACCTGCTCTGGACGTTACCCTTCATCTGTTTCATAGGCACGTATCTTGCCCTCTCATATATTTTTACTGCACCAACAGTTGCAACCCCATCACTTATTGGCAAGCAATTACCTGAAGCATTCAGTATTCTTTCAAACCACGATTTAAATCCACGCATTTTACGCGAACAAGTTGATAATGATGTTCCTGCTGGCACCATTTTAAGCCAAACACCCTATGCAGGACAAAAAATTAAACAACATCAACAGATATTCATCACCGTGAGCAAAAAAGCTGATATGTTAGTTGCGCCAGACACGGTGGGTAAATCATTTAAAGAAGTGGAAGAACAACTCAAAAATTCTGGTATTCGCAATAAGACATATCATCTTACTTCTAAAAAACCTACGGGGACTATTATTGCCCAAATTCCTGAAACAGGGATAGCGCTAGAACAAAACAATATGATACTCTATGTTTCTGTAGGTAATACAAAACAAGTGATCTGTCCTGAATTTTATAATCGCTCAGTGCAAGAGGTAATTCAATTTTTGGCAGCCTATAACATTAAACCAGAACTGTATCATACGCACTTGATGCGCGAGGGGCATATATGCAGAGAATGCAAAGTTATTGCGCAACAACCACTTGCAGGTTCTATTCTTGATCTAGAAAAAGGGGTTACTATTCAGTTGAAGATTTCTGATTGGATTTGAGTATTTCTTCTTCGAACGTATAGAATAATTTCAACTCAACTAATCTTGCCATTGAAACAATAATATCTGGCACAAATTGATGTACCATAAGTGGATTTAATAATCGAGACCGATCCTCTGGCCAATAATCCAGCTCAAGATCTCCCGGTGTAAGTTCTCGGTTATCATGAGTGATTAACACTTTTTGTATCTTATCCAATTTCTCAAATAATAGTGCATTCACGACTTCATGCTCATTACAAGATCGATAGGGTGGAAATAAACAATAAACTGCGAGCATGCGCATTACATCCTTTGGAATTGTAGAGTAAAGTGCGGTGGGTGATTTTTTAAAACTAGCAAGAAGCGTATAAACCATTTGTAAGCGCTCAGACCTCATAGTTCTTTCTATAGAGCAGCGAGGCACATGGACAAATAATCGACGCACAAATTCTGGAGCTTTTGAAACAACACCATGAACAGGATTCTGCTTATTCACATTCAGAGCGGTAATATCTGCCCCCGCATCAAGTAATAATTGAGCTGGATTAAAGTCATCACAAGACCCATGCCACAACACTACATGTAGCGGTGTGTTAAGCTGTGCATTACATGCATTAACTTGAGCCCCTCTACTTAAAAGAAAGGCTGCAATTTCTGGCGTTGCTGCACAATGAAGCAAACTATTCTGTTCAGTATCCAAATAGCCCATAACATCTATTTGTGGAGCAAGAACTTGTGAAAGCTGCTTTATATCACCGGCCCTCACCAACGCAAACAGATCTGGCTCCATTGCAGAAATATGCAAAGAAAAGAAGAAAGAGAAAAGCACATAATAACAATAATTGTCTGCCATCATTGCCCCTTACTACTTCATCCCTCTATTTTATGTATAACATAAAATGACAACGGAGAGCAAGGGTATTATGTTCCGAAATTATGAGTAACGTTTTCAAAATAGTTCACGGCCGTTTCCAAATCATGCTCAGTAATATCAGGCCATAGACAATCAAGAAAATAGAGCTCACTATATGCTGCCTGAAAGAGTAAGAAATTACTCAGCCGTCTGCGGGCACCTGGACGAATAATAAGCTCTGGCGGTGGCGTACCATCAGTCCACAAATGCTCATTCACCACGTCTGGCGTAATAAGGTCTTCAGCAAGAATACCCGCTTTTACTTTTTGAGCAATTGCTTTGCAAGCAGAGGCAATCTCTTGTTGCCCACCGTAACAAACCAGTAAATTGACTCGCAACTTATTAAGATGCTTGGTTTGCTGTTCTACATCATCAACTATATCCACAATACTTTTGGGGAATAACCTGCGATCACCCACAAAGCAAACCCGCACTCCTTGTGCTGAGAGCTCTGGCAAGCGTTTATGTGCCTGTACAGCCAAGATATCAAATAAATAGTTATTTTCTTCTGCACTACGATTAAAATTTTCAAGAGAAAAAGTATAAAGGGAAAGGAATTTGATGCTCTTTTTTAAGCAAAACTCAATAGTTTTTTGTGCAGCTTCCACGCCTTCTTGATGACCCTTCCAAGGAGTAAGTAAACGTTTTTTTGCCCAGCGTCGATTACCATCCATTATAATTGCAAGATGTTTGATCATGAATTAAGGTCTTCAGGAGTGTATTGAGCAATGGTGCACATCACCGGGAATAACTCTTCAATATCATGGCACATTTCTTCAGCCACGTCTCCATCAAAAGCCTCACCCATCAAGCCAAAGACTGCAATAAGTTCCATGCATCCTACATACTCTTCTTGGGAAATTGATCCTTTTTTATAAGCTGTTTCAAAAATCTGAGTGGCTCCATATTCAGGCTGTTCAAATTCATATACCATGCCTAGCCGTTCGGCAGCATAATCACAGAGTGCATGAAATGCCAATTCAAATGCACGAACCGTTACAAGCCGCACGTGAGGATAGGTAGGCGATGTTTGATATGCTTGAGCAAATCGATTTATTGCCGCATGCAAAGCATCAAGCTGCTTAATAGCAATCTGATGTTTTTTCTTGAGGATGGCGCTACGATCGCTTTTATTGCTGGCCATATCTTAGATCTTTGCTTGAATATATTTAAAAACAAAATTGTATTGCAAACGGAAAGTGCCCACATATGCCACCACATGCATCACAACGACCATGCCAACGGCACATAATAAGCGTTCAACCGCAACAATTGGCATGAGTGCTGCCCATACTGCAGGCGTTGTAGGCACCAAGTAAATCCAAAGAACTGAACCTACTGCATGTTGCACAAAAGTTGCTCCTAAGCTTTCGGCAAACGCCGATCGTGTTCCTACGAAGTACAACGCAACAGGGACTAACCAATAAAGTGCATAAAACCAACTTTCTGCCCCCACTGGATGGACAGTAAAAAGAATTATACACAAAATAGGCACAAAAAGGCGAATCGCCCATGAAGATGACTTAAAGTAATACCCTGCAGCCAGCGTTGGCAGATATAATGAAAATGGGGAAAATAAGCTTGTTCCCATAAAAAGGCAATAAATAAGCCTTCTGAGCGCAAAAAGCCCTGCTCCAAAACCCATACCCCTATAGAGGCCCACTAATGGCCCGCCCACTGAAAAACCAGAAAATACTGCAGTCTTTGCACCCCAAAGTATATTAATCTTAAAAAGGCTCAGCAGTTCAAGCAGGGAAAATGTAGCAATAATAGTAATAATAGATGTAAGTCTTCGATTCATGTAGAATACCCTTCTCTACGGCATATAATCATATGATATAGAATACCTTAAGTTCTTCAAAAAGGGAAAATTTAAACTAAAATTAGGGGACCATCATTAGAGCAGACCGTGCCCACGCAGCACCAATATGGTTTTGTACCAATTTATCTGCTTCATGTTGAGTACAAATTAACACCCCACAAATGACAGGTTTTGCAAATAAGATTGCAACTTCTGAAATATTTTTCACCGCGGCGTGCGCAAGTGACTCAACCCAGAGGTGGTTGGAACCTTCAATAATCGCACCCAAACAAATACAAATATCACATGCCTCTGCAATAAATAATTTCTCTGCTCCAAAACTTAATTCAAGTGAGCCAGGAACTGTCAATTCAGTAATGTTAGCTGCCTGTACGCCATGGGCAAGTAATTCTGCTAAGCAATCCAAAAACAGTGAGTCTACTATATCGGCGTTCCAATTTGCTCGTATAATACCAATACGAATATTCTTAACAACGTCAAACGAAGGAAGGCTATTATCTGGTAATGTAAATTTTTTTTCTACTGAAGCTGATGCTTCTAAAGTAGAAAGAAGAATGAAAGAGCTTAATAATGAACACAAGATATTTTTTTTCATTGAGATACCCAATTTTATGAAACTAATAATTAAGCATAAAAGTACTCCAGCTCTGAATAAAGTCAAGATTAATACACTCATATATCCACATTGCATTCAAGATGTTGTTATACTGGGTAAAGAGATAGAAAAAGGAGACTAAAATGTTGCTCATAATATTCCTAATATTCATCGCCTTCCATATCGCAGTAGGCATATGGCATGCACAGCGTATAACAACGGTTAATGAATTTTTTATTACATCACGTTCTTTATTGCTTGGCGAGACTACGGCCAGTCTCGTTGTTACACAACTGGGTGGCAATATGATTTTAGACACCTCTAGCAAGGGCTTTGAACATGGCATTTATGGTCTTTTTTATCCCCTTGGAATCACTCTCGGTCTAGTATTACTCACCACCTCAATTGCACAAAGCTGGCGCAGTCATTCTATACAAACCACTGCCGAGTTATTCCTTGTGCGCTATAAGAGTATTCATTTGCAAAAACTAGCTGCTTGCATTTCTGTTATCAGCCTGATGGGCATCTTGATTGCACAAGTTATTGCACTCAAGTATGCAATATGCCCCTATCTGTCATTTTCACATTATTGTCTGTTTATGGGCACCTTACTCTGTGTGATACTGTATACTATGCTTGGCGGCCTTGCTACCGTTATTACTACCGATTTTGCACAAGCATTCATTATCTATGGTTTTTTTGCTTTATTTCTTGTCACCCTTCTTATTGTAGAACCTTATTCATTTTCTGAAATTATTAAATCGGTAACGGAAAATCCATTCATTCCACCTGAGGTCAACGTTGCTGAAATTGTCTCAGTATTTATTTTGCCCGCCCTCTATATATTAATATCACAGGATGTAATACAATTTATCATCAAAGCAAAAACAATTGCTATTGCCAAAGCTGCCACCTCAATTTCAGGGATACTACTGATAGGATTTGCCTTCCTCCCATTCTTATGTGGTTTGATCGCAAAAAAAGCTCTGCCCGGACTTGATGAATCTACCCATGTTATTATTGCATTAATGGACAACCTACTACCCCAATGGATGGTTGGACTTGGCTTGTGCGCTCTTTGTGCTGCCATAATATCCACAATAGATTCAATATTGGTAGCCATAAGTGCCTATATTATCAATGATATCACACCAGAATATACGCACACGCTTACCTCAACACGTATCATTATTGCTACCACAGGAATTGTAAGCCTTATTGCAGCATATTATTGGGAAACGCAAGCGCTTTTACTTACGCTCCACAGTTATGAACTGGCATTAAGTGTACTTTTTATTCCTATAATGGCCTGTATCTATTTTACTGATTGGCCTGATGCTACACATCGCGCATGGGCATCATGCATTATTGGAGGCACTTCGTATGTTGCAAGTATATTTCTTCTACCACCATCAGTTCCACGTATCTTACTGACGTTCAGTTTGGCAGCACTACCATTTCTGGTACCAAGTCACAGACATTACTCCAAGAAACTCTCAAGGAATCCATGATGCTACAAAGCACATTTCAAGAATATGCTCAAGTTACGGTAGATGCTGTTCTTAAAAAACTAAATAGTAATGCAACCACAGGCCTTACCACGGAGCAAGTTGCCCAGTTAAAAAAAACGTATGGACCTAATCGTATATCTATGAAAAAATATACATGGCGGGACATTCTGTTGCGTCAGCTCAGATCACCCTTTGTATATATTTTTATACTTTTTGCATTGCCTTCATTATTTTTACAACAATATGAAAACGCAATTTTTATTCTCATATGTGTTTTCATTAATACCACTGTGGGATTTTATCAAGAATATAAAGCGAATAAAAACGTTGAACTTTTAAAACGCTATCTAATTTCCCTTGTTACCATCATTCGAGATGGTCAAGAACAAACAATTGATAGCGCACAACTTTTGCCGGGAGATATCATTATATTAAGACCAGGCAATATTTTGCCTGCTGATGTTCGTTTTATAAGACTAGATAATTTTTTAGTTGATGAAGCTGCACTCACCGGAGAATCAAAACCTGTATCAAAAATCATTGATGTACTTGATCAGCACACAAAAGTTGATATGTTTTCTGCTAAGAATATTGGGTTTAAGGGTACTACTGTTATTTCGGGAAGTGCACAAGCGACAGTAATCTTTACTGGTGATGCAACCGCATTTGGATCTATAGTGCACTTGACAACTACCTCTTTTCAAGAAAGCAACTTTGCCAAACAAGTTGCACGCCTTGGCAACTTTATTCTCTATCTTATTTTGCTTACCATCACAGGCACATTTCTTATCAACGTCTTGAGAGGTACCGGGCAACCTGTCTCTGAGCTTTTCTTATTTGCTCTAGCACTCGCCATTGGCGTGATTCCTGAAGCATTGCCAGTAGTTGTAACCTTTAGTTTATCACGTGGTGCATTGCTCCTTGCCAAAAGAAAGGTCATTGTCAAACGACTATCAGCGCTTGAAGATTTAGGCAGTGTGGAAGTAATTTGTACTGATAAAACTGGAACACTCACCGAGAATAGTTTAGCAGTGGCAGAAATCTGGGGCAAAGATAAGCAATTAATCTTGTTTTATGCGCTCCTTGCACGAGAAACTGCACTTAAAGATGTTCTGCGTGCAAGCAAAGGCTTTGACAATGCAATTTGGACACATTTAACTCCCGATCAACAAAAGACTATCACTGACTATACTAAAGTAGCTGAGATTCCTTTTGATCCAAATCGCAGAAGAAATGTAGTGGTGCTCACGAAAGATGGCAGCTATTTTATGATTATCCGCGGCATGTTTGAAGAAGTAATGAAACATACTTCAGATAAGAATGATGAACTATCCACCTGGGCACTCGAACGAGGGAATCTTGGTAATCGGGTTCTTGCAATAGGTTATAAGAAAATAACTGAACAAGAAGCAAAAAACTTAACAGTACAAGAAGATGAGCAAGGAATCACCGTTGTTGGAGCGATCGCTTTTGATGACCCTATCAAACCTACTGCAAAACAAGCAGTGGTACAAGCCCAAAAGCTGGGACTCATTATTAAAATACTCAGTGGCGATAGTAAAGAAGTATGTGGAGCTGTAGCAAAAGAAATTGGACTTATAGAAAAAAGTGATCAAGTCATCTTAGGTTCTGACTTTGAACAAATGTCTGAAATGCAAAAAACTGAAGCGGTAAAAAAATGTATTGTTTTTGCACGTGTGCTACCTGAACAAAAATATGAAATTATTTCAATTCTGCAACAAACATGGCTGGTAGGTTATCTAGGGGATGGCATTAATGATACACCAGCACTCCATAAAGCCGATGTATCCATGGTTGTGCAAGAAGCTATTGATGTAGCACGAGAGACTGCCGATATTATATTGCTCAAAAAAAGCTTGCTCGTGATTGTGCAAGGTGTGACTGAAGGCAGAAAGATTATTGCCAATATCATGAAATACATTAAAATTACACTCGCAAATAGTCTTGGTAATTTTTATACCCTCTCATTGGTATCACTTATTATTGACTATCCCCCTATGCTTCCTTTGCATTTAATACTTCTTTCTGCATTTGTGGATATGCCAATGCTTGCAATATCAACAGATGCAGTTTCTCTTGATGAAATTAAAAAACCCCAAAAATATTCTACACAATCTATTCTACTCTTTAGCATTGTTTTTGGTACTATGAGCACAGTATGTGATTTTATATACTTTGGTATTTTCAAAAGATTTGCCCATGGAGTTTTACAAACCGGGTGGTTCATAGAGAGCATGCTCACTGCATTGGTCTTTACCTTTTCTGCACGAAGCAAAAAAGTTTTTTACAAAGCAACCAGACCATCGCTTATCCTATCTGGGCTTGCCATTGCATTGGGCTCTGCAGCAACTATCATCCCCTTGACAAGCATAGGGCAACGTTGGCTTTCATTTACCCAATTATCCCTCTCTCAGCTGATGATCATCTTTTCTTTAGTGATAGGCTATTTTATAGCCGTTGAAATTCTCAAATATTTTTATTACAAGCTCAACAATGGATTTAATTAGATGAGATACATGTATTAACACCATTTTCTCAATGTGGTATACATTAACTAGGTATGAAGAATATTAGCATAAACACAACCCAACTTTATGTAGAACTTGTTTCTTAATTATCGGCACTACTTTTATTTTTCTTATGAAATTAATCATGATCTAATGAATGATTGCATTAGCTACGATCATGTATTTATTTTTTCAAGACATAAAAACGGGCCGCTTTTTTATGCGGCCCGTCATATTGAGATTACTGTTTTTTATACAACATAAACATTTGCATATAGCGATGGTGCCGCGGTAATCGCAACACCTCCCTCCACGTTTATATTGTGTAGTTTGTAACGAATTGTTACATCAGCAATTGCAAACGCAAAATTTTGGAAAATAACGGATGCGCCAGTAAGGGATAATGTTGCACTATTTAAATCAGTAACTGCACGACCATTACAGCCGGCAGTTCCATTAGTGCCGCCCATTCCGGGAAGCCCTCGTTGACCGGTGTTGCCAATATTATTTAAAAGAACTTCAGTAAATGTAGCGGTACTATCGATAAAGATACCATCGCCGCCATTACCACCGTTACCATTAGGAGCGTTATTACTATTGCCACCATTGCCGCCCTGGCCAGTAGATAAGATTGAATTTTCAAGGATTTCAGTGCCAATTGCATTTGTTGAAGTAACTTGAATACCATTTCCGCCATTACCGCTGTTACCACCCTGAACTAGAGTAGCATTGCCACCATTGCCACCATTGCCAGTTGTTATACTATTGTGATTTATTTGAGCAGTTCTGCCAGTGTCCAAAATACCAATACCACCATTGCCACCCGCTCCGCCAACTGATAACACACCTTGTCCAGTATTAACTCTCTTTAAACTATTGTTACCACCATTGCCACCAGCGCCAGTCGAAATTGTATTATTAGAAATTTGAGCAAAATCTCCGTTAGTATCAATACCGTCTCCACCATTACCGCCCGCGCCACTATTAATAAAAGCATTGCCAGAATTGACACCATTGGCACCACTGCCCGAAGTTATCGAACTGCCTTGAATAACTGTATGATTGCCGTCGTTGATTATACCAGGACGGCCATTAACACCATTAAGATTAATTACATCCGTTGAATCCTCAGCCAGGATAATCAGATTGAGCAAACGCACATTATTCTGAAGGCCGATCGTCACCGCAGCTCTTGCTGCATCGGCATTATTAGTGGGCGCTGGAGCCAAGATAAAACCATCTTGTACGTTTATGTCATCAGCTCCAATAAATAGGAGCCCAGTAAGTTGACGCCCATTCATTAATACCGTTACCTGTGAAGCGGTAATAACAATGTCTCCCGTGATATTTTCAGATAAACAGTATATTGCGCCAGCTTGATCCAACGTAACCGTACCAGTCACATCAAGTTGAGTAAGTGCTATTGGTCCGCAGGCATTACCTTGTTGAATTAATGATAAAATCTGTGAAACGGTGGCAAGAATCTCTCTGTCTAGTGCCAAGTCTTGCGTGACTGTACCAAGAATTTCTCTACTAATTGTCAAGTTTTCTCTGACTAAGGCTCGTGTTTCTCGGTCTACCATTAAATCCTGCTTGACCAAGGCACGTGTATCTCGATCTACCAGTAAATCCTGCTTGACTAAAGCACGTATATCTCGATCTACCTCTAAATCCTCCTTGACTAAGGCACGTATATCTCGATCTACTTCTAAATCTTCCATAACTATTTTTAAAATCTTATGTGACAAATATTCGTTCTTATCATACTTATTATTTTCAAAAACTTCATTGGGCTCTATTTGATCCTGTTCTTGCTGCGATTTGGCCACCAAAGGCTGACCAATGAGTGAAATAATAACTAATAAGGCGAAAGACTTTTGATATAAACTGTTCATACCATTTCCTTTTGTAATGAGATTTTGATTGTTCAGTATATTAGATGCAGAATTGTTTGCTTTTTACGATTAATTAGCTTTGTATATTTGTAAAGTTTAGATAATTGCGCGAGTTATCTTTTTGAGTTATTCCCATCTTTCATGCGCTATAAAGATTAATCATTATCTCTGTCAGCCTAATAAAAAGCATATTTTATTCGTACCAAATTTAGTATGGATTGTCAAATATGCTGTTTGGCAAAGTCTTACATTCATGTATTTCTTTCAGGACAAATCTTTTTTCAAACGTGGTACTAATATAATCCAACTTAATATTATTCCTGTAAACATCACCGAACCAAAAAATTCAACAGCAATTAGCCAAACAATACTGTCGCGTCTTCTTTGGTTTTGGTATATATGAAGCGGGAGAAAAAGTATGGTTAACTCATCTACAAAAGTATTGAGTATAACCACACTGATAATCTTATTAATCACACAATTTTCTCAAGTAATACCAAATGCGGTACTCAAACCGTTTAAACATTCAGGTCACTTGTTAATGTTAATGTAATCAAAGAAATTAAATAAGGTATCGTTAAACTGACTTGTTAGCTTCTAAAACATAAGGGGCAGATAACATATGTTCTGTACCCTCCATCACTTTCTCAGTGGAGCTTGTTTCTTAATTATCTGTACTACCTCATCAATATCATCAGTAATGATAAAAAGATCAGTAAATTCTTGATCAATAAATTTATTGGCAACAGCCACGTTTGACCACTCAATAAAACTTGCCCAATAAGTGCTGCCAACCAATATCACTGGCCTTCTTTCGATTTGCTTCATTATAATAAGATTCATAATATCGCCTAATTCATCAAAGGTGCCTATCCCTCCCGGACACACCACATATGCTACTGAGTAGTTTATCATCAGCCATTTACGAGTTGAGAAATTATTCACAAAAACCATTTCTCGCTCGCATCGTGGCGTAAATGGTTTATCAATACCCGTTATGTTCACCCCAAGAGCCGCACGCTTTTTGCCAACGCTCAATGCCCCACATAATGCTGCTTCCATGATGCCCAGACCACCACCAGTAATAACGGAATAATCGGCCTCAACTAATTGTTTGCCAAGATCGAATGCTTTATTATACACCGGCGAGTCTCTCACTGCTTGATGGCCTCCAAATACAGCAATGATAGGTTCCTTAAGTCGTGATAATCGCCATAAGCCATACACAAATTGTGGCCACTCACACAAATACTCAACCCCATCTCTTAACTTGCGGCCCACTGCCTACCCTTTTTTTTCTTTTAATTTTTCAACCGGAATATTGCATATCTCACACCGCTCTTTAAGTATCATCACTGCTTCATCCAAATCATCAGTCACGCGGATAAGATTCACTTCTTCTTGGCTAATTAAGCCTTCTTGTTTTGCTGTCGAATGTATCCACTCCATAAACAATTTCCAGTATGCTTTATCAATAAGTACCACCGGTACGCCCGGTAATTGCTTGATTTGAATAAGCGTAAGCACTTCGGCCATTTCGTTGAGTGTACCAAACCCACCAGGAAACACAGCAAACGCAACTGAATATTCTATCATCAACCATTTGCGTGCATATAAATTACTCATGACAAAATAGTCTTGTGCGCATGCTTGCGCCGCCTCTGCTGAAAGTCCTTCGATAGTAATACCAATAGAGCGTGCTTGTATATGTTTTTGCATCTCATACGTGGCGCCACAGCTTGCCGCTTCCATAATACCAGGACCACCACCGGTAATGACTGAAATATTTTCTTCAATAAGTTTATGAGCCAGATTATGTGCTTGACGCGCATATGGGCTATTAGCTTTTACTTGATGTCCCCCAAAAACAGTCACAATCGGACGTGGCAAGCGAGATAATTTCCAAGCACCCCACATCATTTGAATAGCAGCTTTTAACACTTGCCAAAAAACTTTGATAAAAAAACATATTCTTTTAAAAATCATTACTTGCTCCTTTGTCCTCTTTTTTAAAACACCATGAACCCCATCCCCATGAGTAAGAGCACTGAACCAATGACAGATTTCCATGTCACTGCTTCACCTAAAAACACCATAGCCAAGTAAATAATAAAAATAATTGAAAGTTGGTCAAGAGAAGCTGCTCTGGAAGCAGTAGGAGCAGAGCTCATAATAAGATAGTATGAAGCATAGTAAATCGCTGCAAACAAGGAACTTGCCACAATATAGGGAACTACTTGCATATCGATTGAGGTAAGAGTAGATAGTTTATTAGAGTAGAACAGCATACCCACCAATACGGCAAGCGTTGCTGCTGTTTGAATGATACCTACTACGGTGCCATCAATATAACGAGCTCCCATTTTATCACAAATAACGACCATTGCTGAACTAAAGGCTGAAACTATACCAAGCGGTATCCATACATCCTTCATAAGCACTCCCCGATTGTTGATTGTCGACTTCTCATAAAATCCTAGGTAAAAGATAATCTATTTTTTATTCACAATACTCTATTTAAAAAATAGTGCAATAATATTCTTTACTACCTCTCTATCATCACTGTCAGATGGCTATTTCTTATGAACATTAACTCCTTTCTTAACCTCTTTTTTGACCGTCTGCCACTAAGTCCTGTATTTCCTAAAACATGGCCAGACCCCCAGCTACTCGCGGTGAAATTTAGTACCGAAAGGATAACCATGAATCCCATATGAAATTTGATACTATCTATAATACTAAGCACCTTATTCCAAAAGTAAAAAGAACCGATAGCTGATTTCCAAGTTATTGTCCCTTTTAAGAATACTACTAATAGGCAGAGAATAAAGGTAATAGTGAATTGATCAATTGAAGCTGCCCGAGAAACAGAGGCAAGTACAGAAAAATTATTAAAATACAGCTGAATGCCCAGCAACGCTAGAAGCGAGACTGTTGTTTGCATAATCCCCACTACGGTACTATCGATATAGCGGGTTCCCATTTTGTCACAAATAACCACCATTGCTGAACTAAAGGCTGAAACTATATCTAATACTATCCATAAATTCTTCATGTAGACCCCACAGGATTAATAACCTTACTCCTTATTATTACCTTACTCCAATATGATACCTAAAATAAACATATTGAAGGAGATTGCATCAATATGTGATTATGCTACCATTAATCTGACATGAAAAAGGAGTAAAAAAGTAGTATGATACAGAATAGATACGTGCTTTTCATTTGTGGAGTACTCAGCATACTGATGTGGAGTAAACCACTTATGAGTATCGCCCCAGGAGTGCATCTCCAATTTAACATTGGTCGCCAAGTAATTCCTATCAAAGGTATGGTCATTGCTGAAGAAGAACTGGAAGTTACCGAGCGATTTGGTGGTACGGGAGTATTGTGGAAATCAACCGGGCTTTATGGCCTTACTAATCACATTGGATTCCGTCTTTTTATTCCGGTTTTTCTCAAACGACGCGTTGGATCTAACGTCTCACGCGGATTAAGTGATATCAGTTTTGAAACAATCTTTATTCGTTTTTTTAAACCCTATAATGCAACTCTTGGCAGTATCGGTTTTTTTGCCCCTACGGGTGATAGCACAGTAACTCCAGCTCTTGGCACAGGCAACTACAATCTCTTACTTACTGCACAATGGATCCATTCTTCACCACATTGGTACTGGTCATTTTTGTTACGGCCCGTAATTTCTTTTAAAAGAAAAGGAGTCTACGCAGGGTCAGTATTGAACTTTGAATATTTATTTGGCCCTAAGTTCACTCTTGAACATGCAAAACTGCCGATGGCAATTCTTTTAGAGATGGATGGTTTCTGGCGAAAGCCTACAAAAGTTAATGGCGTTATTGTGCCTAATACGGGAGGCACCGTAGTAATAGTTGGCCCTCTCGTATCAGTAAGAACAGGGCGCATGATTTTGCAAGGTCGGGTTCAATTTCCAATTCTACAACGTTTTAGTGGGCTTCAACCTAAAGTTAATTATCTGGCTGCGCTTACAATGCAATATTATTTCTAAGGCTACTATGATTACATGCAAACATTATGGACTTATACTTTTTTTCTTCCCACTATACATACAAGGCATTGATACTGAATGGAATGGTAAATTTAATATTGGTCGCGAAATTGTCACTTCAGAAGGATATGGTGACTTTGTTACCGGCACATTCTGTTTTGGTGAATCTGATGGTTCTCATATAGGCTATTTTAATTATCTTAATTATGGTCTTTCCCGCACACTCGGTTGTACGTTTACCATACCTTTCTATATTAAATACACAGAAAACAACAGAATTTTACGGGGACTTGCTGATCTTCAATTTATTTTACAATGGCATGCATATCGCACAGAAGACCATATGCTTCTTTTTAAAGGTGGTACAACATTTCCCACAGGAAATAAAGAAGGTGCGCCTTTTTTAGGAACTGGTTCATTTAATCCAATAGCATACCTTACTGCAATTCACTCATCGGAAAAACTATTTGCAAGTTTTGTTTTTGGCGGTATTTTTACTACCACACGCAAACATTTTAAAGCAGGAAGTTATCTTGATTATCACCTAGATATTGGTCCAAAATTCCCAATAAGTGCTAATCGTAAAGAACAAATATATATATTTGCTGTATTGCAAGGCTATCATTACTTTCCTAATCAGTATCGTGGCAGGCAAATTCAGAATACGGGAGGAGATCTCATTTTAGTAGGACCTTCATTAAACTATGACGGCTATTGGCAAGGAGCCCAGCTTAACTTTTTACTGCCAATTTGCGATCGTAGATATGGTATACAACCAAGCACAAACTTTTTTGTATCATTTTGGTTAGGTTGGTCGTTCTAAATGAGGAATATTGTAGTTATGATAAAACAATTATTATTTATTCACCTAATAATACTACTTTCTTCCTTTGATATACAAGGGCGCGACCCTTCACCAATGAATGGACAATTTAATATTGGGCAAGATACCATCACCAGCTATCAATATGGTATCTATAGCATTGATAATTCGTATTTATCAAAAGCTGATGGCACTACTATCACACTAGATCATAATTTAGCATACGGCATCAGCCGCCACAGTGGTTGCGAGTTAAATATACCATTCTTTCTCTATCAAAAATCGAATGGACGTATATCAAAGGGGTTATCAGATATGCAAGCGCTTTTCCAATGGCATCCCTATCGTACTGATGAACATCTTCTTGCGCTCAAAGCGGGCATCCAATTTCCCACAGGAGACACCACTGCCAATCCTCCGCTCGGCCTAGGCTCCTTTATGCCCATCTTCAATTTTGATGCATTCCATGCTTCTGAGAACTGGTTTGCTAGTTTTATTATAAGTGCCACTATTGGCACCACAAGAAAACATAGAAATCCCGGAACTTTTATTGAGTATTCTGTAACGTTTGGTCGAAGATATCAATTAGGTACGCCTGATGAAGCGGAATGGTTATTTTTTTGGGAGCTCGATGGATTATACAGTTCTTCTGCCAAATTCCAGGGTAAGCAAGTTGCCAATACAGGCGGACATCTTATTTTGTTAGGTCCAATAGTGTCATATGATACTGATAGAGATCAATATCTTCTACGTATTCAAGTTCCTATTGCTGATCGAAGATTTGGGATCCAACCAAAGACAAAATTTTTTGCAACACTCATCTATCAACACGACATATAGTGGCCTTACAGGGCTTGAAAGGAGAGAATAACGCTCTCAGTTATTGCTCTTCTTAATCCTATCTTGGTAGTATGATAAAAATAGGATTACAGACTATCTAAAAATAGGAGATATGTTATGGCAAACCATTTTAATGATGAATTTGTAGCGATACTCAATGATTGTATAGCCACAAATGAAGCCTGTATTGATGCATGCCAAGTATTGAGCGACAAATGTAGTACTACTGACATTGTTGAATGTGGTGAACAACTAGGCAGCTGCCAAGAAGCATGTGAAAACGCTATCGATTCATGTGAAGCAACCATTGAAGAATGTGATGATCACATGGCCATGTGCGATGAAACGGAATGCGAAGAGCGGTGTATCGCTTGCATCGATGCAGCACAAGAATGCATAGAAATCTGTCAGGAACTGCTTGATGCGTGTGATGCGGATTATGAAGATTGTCTTGATACAAGCTTTAAGGTACTCACCGCCTGTGAACGCTGCGCACAAGCATGTAATGATTGTCTTGAAGTCGAAGTCGAATAATAATTTAAAATTATTTAGGAAGCTCAATGAAGCTCAAAAATTGTTGTTATGACAAAGCTAAACTATTCCATAAATTAAGCTGTATGGCATGGTTTATTGAAAAACATGCGGTCGCTGACGCCAAAGCAGAAAATGATGCTGAATTCCAAGAACTATTAAAAAAATTACAACAGGACATAGTGCCATATGTAAAAGAATTACATGCTATGCTCTGTAAAGAAAAGGTATCTTAAACTCAACTCGTCTAGAAAACAATAACAGGCAAGCGCAGATATTGTGCTTGCCTGTTACATTTTCTTACCCCAATGATTCCATTAGTTTTTTAATAATACCTTCTTTTGTAATATATCCGATATTAGTGGTTATCACTTTACCGTTTTTGGCAAAGAGCAATGTTGACACAGCGCTTACATTATGTTCTTTTGAAATCTCGAGCGTTGTATCAACGTTTGCTTTATATAAACCATATTTATTGCCATATTCAGATGCAACTGCTTCAAAAAAAGAACCACCTGCTGACAAACACCACACCAAGATGCATACAATTCCAAATCTCGTACTACGATTTCAAAAAACATACACATGCTCAGCAAATTCACCGCAATGATAAATAACCAATTTACAATATAATGGAAATATTTATCAAGTCCTGCAATAATGGGGAGCAACCCATAGGTATAATAGAGCAAGTGCCATGCACGTGAAATATTATTACCTTGCATCAGAATTATCCTTTTTAATTAAAAATTAAACTATTTTCATTGAATGTTTGTTTCATTAAACTACATTCACTTTATTAAAAATGTATAATAAATGCACTTCTGAAGTAAATAAGTCGTACTATTTTTATCAAGATCTAGGTAAAATCTTAACTTTATCCAGCAAATAAGGGTATACTTAAGCTAGTGGACCGGTTATAACAGCATGAATGACAGAGAGGAACCTTAACATGCACAATCGTACACGCCGCGTGTACCTGTGGCTTATCGTTCTATTTTGCACGTACCAACGCATATCAGCACAAGTTATTTATACTTCCAAAGTTGACCAACCTTGGATTACGATTTTTGTACATGGCATCATTAGCGTAAAACCATTTCTCTCCCCCTATAATATCTACATATTAATGCAAGATGATATTCATGGCTCTCTCTATGCCCATACTATCAATCATGCACGCATAGACCCTTATTTTCAAAACTATCATGCCATGCAAGAGTTAGGACTTAAAAAAATTGATATGGAAACAATCGAGAAAGGTAATGCTGCCTCTGCATTTGCTCGCTCTTATGAGTATCTGAATGAGCAGATAGCGCGCGAAAAGCAGCATAACGTATATTACACGTATGGATGGTCTGCGCTACTTTCCAAGAAAATATGGGCACATGAAGCTGAGAAATTTTATCATACACTCTGCAAAGAAATTGAAATGTACCGAGCACAAGGCATTGACCCCAAAATTCGCATTATAGGGTATAGCCACGGCGGCACTATTGCCATGCATTTGGCTCGCGCTCAAAAAACCTCAGGGCATACGTGCGCATTCTCTATTGATGAATTAATCGCCATTGGCATGCCTGGGGTGCCTGAAGCAAAAGAACTGATCCATAGCCCATTATTCAAAAAAATTTATCATATCTATTCACATGGTGATCGCGTACAGACCTTAGATTTTTTTTCATTAAATGTATTGTTTAGCAAAAAAATATTTCTCGGTTACAAAAACCACCCACTGCCTGAGAATTTCTACCAAATTGGTATTAAGCTTTATCGCCTATCAAAACCCTGCAGGCTTAAATGCCCTCGTGGCCACAAGCATCCTGCGCCACCACGCCACGTGCGGCCAGCACATCCGGGGCACACAGAACTATGGTCCTTTGGTTGGGGCGGCGGTTATCGACCTCATTTCCCGCTCTATCCCTTGCCAATGGGTGTATTTGTTCCTTGGCTTAGCCAACTTTCTGACGAATTTAGTGAATGTTCACAGCACATTTCAATTGCAATGCATCCCTATGCTGAGCACGCACAGGTTTATTGTCATCTTACAGGTACTACGTATGATGTGGCTGGGATTACAACTGATGTACTTAATGAGATGCAAGATGATGCATTACTCTTTTATCCTGATAATGGCGGACAAAAAATATATGAGCAACGTATTAAAAAAGCAATCAAAAAAGCTCAAGAAACAATTCGACTTTAAGAATTAGTATAGGTATTCAATCTATTAAACCATCCCGGCAACCAATTCTTTTCATGTGCTTTGTGTGATGGAGCATTCTCTGTTCGCGTGGTAAGAACTGACTTGGCAGCAGCAGCAAATTGTGCAACAGCATTGCCAGATACTTGTCCCATATTCTCCAGCACTTGCAGTAATCCCCACCCTATATTGTTATAGCGCTCTTTAGGATCAGTGCCTTCACCCTTAAAATTGAGATAATCAAGAAGTGCATAAACTCCTTGTGGTGATTGCATCAGCAGATTAAAATTACATTCTACTTGTTGCCGCTTTTCAGCGAGAGCCACATTCAACATGCGTGGCCACGCACGTTCCAAACGTTCAATAATAAAATCAACTTGCAAATCCATAGTATCAAAGAGAAGTTTTCTGAGCTCTTCAACTTGGGCACTAGTTTCCTGCTTTACAAATTCTTCTCTCGTTTGCCATGGCGCAAACTGAGCTTGATCTAACCAAGGAGGTAGTTTTACTTTGTTCTTTTTAAAGTGCGTCAGTAAATCTGGAAATGTTTGTGTATAGATATCTGTATTTTTGGCTGGATACCAGATAAAGTGGCAGATGCCAAGTGATGGAAATTTTTCATTCACATTCCAAAACACCAAGCGGTCATAGCGCTTACTTGCTTCATTATGCCAAAGGTGCTGAGCAATTTCTTTTTTTTGTGCACTCGTAAGAGTGGTTTTACAAGTTGCTTCTTTACTAAACAAACAAGCTGCGCCAATAAGTATATAGAAATAGTCTCTCTTCATGATTTTCTGGCTCCTTTTTTTGTTAGACTACAATTTTTGCTCCACTATTTTTTGGCAAATATGCTCCCAAATCTTAATGAAATCTTCCATGCCCAGCTGTTGCGCTCGTTTGCCAAGCAATGCTTCATCAAATTGAGTAAGTTCATAATGCGTTTGCGCCAAATTATTACGCAAGGTTCTTCTTGGTTGACGGAAGCACACCTTTATGAATTTCCAAAACTCATCTTCTTGCATTATCACAGGCACCTGTAGTTTAGGCTTAAAATAAATCAGGCGAGAAAATACTTTGGGTGAAGGATAAAATGCTGTTGGTGGAATTTTAGTGAGTAGCTTGAGTTCAAAAAAGTGTTGAAAAAAGAGTGAAACGTATCCATAACCACGACCAGATTTTTTAACTAATTTCTGCGCCACTTCTTCTTGGATCATCACCACACCTTCTTTGATAAGATGCCTACTTTCATGGAACTTATAGAGAATAGGGAACGTAACATTATAGGGCAAATTGGCAAGTACCGTCCAAGGAGCATGTGGCTCAAGGGTGGACATATCAAGATCCAAAAAATTTTCTAAGAACACTGTAAGCCGATGATCTAGAAACTTTTTGCGCACAAAGCTTGCCCATTCAGGATCAATTTCGAATACCCACAGACGTGCAATGCCAGTGCTTAAAATAGCCTGTGTCAAAAAACCATCACCACAACCGATCTCAAAAACAGACGTTTGTGCATTCAATTCTACTGAATCAAGCATTACATTCACTACTGCTTGATCCCGCAAAAAATGCTGGCCATACTGTTTCTTAATAACTATATTGTTTGAGGTTTTTTTCATGCGGGCTTTCTTTATAATATCTTGTACATGCTATAATTCATTGTAATGGTCATTCAGACTGATAGCAAGCTATTAGAATCCCATCCCTTGCCTGTGAGCTCGTTACCCCTGTAACCAACGTTTTAAATCTGTAAATTAACTATATGCTGAAAATGGACAGATAAAAAATTGAGCGCCTCTCATTAAGAAGCGCTCACTATAAGTACTTTCTGAGGTACACTGTTTACTCTATTAACGCTTCACGATATGTTTCTATCTGCTCCAGGGCAATACCAGCGCCCTTCACTACGCAAAGTAAAGGTTCATCAGCGATGCGCACCGGAAGACCAGTTTCTTTGCTAATTAACTTATCAAGGCCTTTCAAGAGCGAACCGCCGCCTGCCATAACAATACCTTTATCCACCAAGTCAGAAGAAAGCTCTGGCGGGGTATTTTCAAGCGCAACACGAACCACATCAATAATATTTGCTATAGTTTCAAGCAGCGCTTCTTGCACTTCCATGCTGGTCAACTGAACAGTTTTAGGAACACCTGTTACCAAATCACGGCCTTTGACCGACATGCTCTTAGTATCATCTTCTGGCATCACAGTGCCAATAGCTATTTTAATAATTTCTGCAGTACGTTCACCAATAAGCAAATTGTATTTACGCTTTACATATTGCACGATAGCACGATCCATTGCATCACCACCAACGCGCACAGAACGGCAAAATACCACGTCTTTGAGCGTAATAACGGCAACTTCGGTGGTTCCACCACCAATATCCACAATCATGCTACCACAGGGTTCCTGTACCGGAAGTCCTGCGCCAATTGCTGCAGCCATCGGTTCAGAAATGGTATACACACTACGGGCACCTGCTTGGAGCGCAGAATCGCGTACCGCACGCCGTTCAACTTGAGTAATGCCTGATGGCACGCCAATAATCATATGAGGGCTTGCACCAAATGTGCGATTATTATGCACTCTACGTATAAAGTGACGCAACATGCTTTCTGTTAATTCAAAATTGGCAATCACGCCATCGCGCATAGGCCTGCACGCTACAATACTTTCTGGCGTTCGCCCGAGCATCTCTTTTGCCTCACGGCCTGCTGCAAGCACTTGATTTGTACCTGCTTTAACAGCAACCACAGAAGGCTCATCCAGCACAATGCCTTGGTTCCGTACAAATACTAACGTATTTGCAGTTCCCAAGTCTATGGCCATATCATTAGAAAAGAAACTAAATAACTTTTTTGCGGGAAAAAATCTGGTGAAACGTGACATAGCTACCCACTTTACCGGTTAATTGACTGTATAACTACCTAAAACGTAAACTCTACCCCAAGCGCAATATTATTGGTTTGCACAACATGCTCACCAAGAAGATAACTCACTGGAATATCCCATGACAATGAAACAAGTGGCCAGTGTCTATTACAGCCTTCAACTTTAGAGAAGTCATAGAAAAAGTTAAGGGTAACTTCCTCAGCTGCCCAATGTGAAAACTTAAATAGTTGGCCATTATTAATTGGCGGAATATGTGGCCCCGTGCGCTGATCTGACCATTCATCATTATCATGCCAAATCAATGTATAATTTACCATAACTCCTAGACCATCGCGAATGCACTCAAGTCTAAAATAAGGTGCAAACACAAAAGTTACACCAGGATTCACGCGTGCTGGTGCAATAAGCGCACCAAATAATTCATTTTCATTTGCAACCGGTAAGCGATACAATTTATTTTTTGCAAATCGTTTACTCACGCGAGAAATAAGACCAACTTTTAAATCTTCTTTAACTTCAAATTGACCGTCAAACCCTACATAAAAACCAAATTGCCCATCAGCTCCAAATGGCACTGAGGCAGGGTTTCTTATTTCTTTTTGCACACCAGCAGGAAATAATCCGCCGAACTTAATACCAGCATCTATACGTCTACACTTGAGCACGTAATTCCAAACATTGCCAAAACGTAGATAGGCATCTACATCGGTAAAACCAGTATGCTTCCAAGCATTTGATGTTATACCCAGTTCAGTGTTAAATTCACGCTGTATTCTCTCAAGGCTTCTACCCTCAATAGTGTCTGCAAATAAGAACTTTAAATTAGCGTTTAGATGCAATAATGAAAACGAAATACCGGTAGCAAGCCATGGAGTAATTTGTTGATCATAGGCAAATGAGATACCCTGACCCTCTAGCTTACCTCTTACCGGCACAACAGTAAGATCAGCTACTGGTGTAATATGTGCAGGATTGACTAGTGCCAGTGCTGCATTAATATTGCGTAAATTAATTTCCCCAAATATTTCTGGAATACCAATATGGTTATCGCTATCACCGCCAACAGCACCATCTGAAACTAACACAAAGAAATCATTGCGGTATCGAGATTCACCCCAATGCCCTGATTCAATCTCACAATTTGGATCGTAGAAATATCGCTCACGAGAATAAGGAACTTCTAAAATGCGAAAATAGCGATTGTCATAAATATAGGCACTTACATGGTGCATTGATAAAATAAATATACATAAAGCAAGCAGACGACGAGTCATGATTGGCATAAAAAATCCTGTAGTTGTATGAAAGTCATCAATTATGCTCGCTCTCCCTGAGCTTGTCGAAGGGTTTTGAGCGATTTATTTTTTTGCGTTCATATCCTTAGATCCTTCGACGCACTGCGTTTGCTCAGGATCTAAACCTTTCTTAAGAAGGACTGCATCTTGGGCGAGTCCTGCAAGTCAAAAGGTCAGGATGAACGGTTTTAATAATAAACTAAATAGAGAAGTATAAGTATTTTTGTCTCTAATTATCATTCGATAGCTTCTAGGATACAGGTATTCTCGATTTTTTTAAAGTTTTTCAGGCATAAAATTGACAACAAGAGGCGGCAGAGACTAAGCTGATAGGGAAAAGAAATCCTGAAGCACCAAAGGGAGATTGAAATGAATCGTAAAAAAATGATTATTGCAAGCGCACTAATGATAAGTTGTGCGCCACAACCTACTCGGGGTAGCCTAATGCTAAAAAATTCTTTACAAGCTGTTGTACTTGCGGCAGGAAGATCTTCACGATTTAAAACGGATACCAGCAAGTTAGCCACAAAAATTTGTGGACAAGAGATGATTCTCTATTGCACTAAACTCCTTGAAACACTTGAAATCCCCACCGCACTTGTGGTTGGCTATCAACGCGAGCAAATTGAAGAAGTTGTAAAACACGCGCATGGCGACACAGTCAGCTTTGTACTCCAAGCCGAGCAAAAGGGTACTGGCCATGCAGTGCAATGTTCTAAAGATGCATGGACTGCCGAGCATATACTCATTCTTAATGGCGATGGACCACTCATCACTGCTGATATTATTAAAAATTTAACACGCGCTCATCAAGAATCTGGTGCTGCTATTTCATTTGTTACCGCCCACAATCCAGATCCAAGCGTTACCGGATATGGCAGAGTGATCACGAATGGCAATGACATACAAATTGTTGAACAGAAACATTTTACCGGAGACCCGCAAGAGCATTGCTGTCTTAATGCCGGCATTTATATAGTACGCACTGACTTCTTGCAAGCCATTATTGATACTATCCCAGAAAATGAAGTAACCCATGAATGGTATTTAACCGATTTGGTACATTTGGCATGCAAACAAGGATACATTGTCAAAACTGTAGATGCTTCTTTTGACCGCATTCGCGGTGTAAATACGCTCAAAGAATTATGGGCTATCGAACAAATTATACGGTATGATATCATTTCAGAACATATGGCAAACGGCGTACGCTTTAGTGCACCACAAACTATGCACATTGACCTTGATGTGCAGATTGGCGCAGGCACAACAATTGGCTGCAGCGTACATTTGCTCA
Source organism: Candidatus Babeliales bacterium (assembly GCA_963716425.1). Lineage (GTDB taxonomy): Bacteria > Babelota > Babeliae > Babelales > JBFXEV01 > JBFXEV01. Next base: position 1,275,526 of record OY970310.1, on the reverse strand, counting down.
ATGGCACGCGTATTGGCAAAAATTGCAGAATTGAATCAGGTACCACGCTCAAAGATGCGCACATTGGTGATAATGTTACTATCTTTCAAAATAGTATGGTATACAACTCAGATATAGAAGAAGGAGCACTTGTAGGGCCCTTTGCTCATATACGAAAAGACTCACTCATCAAACAACAAGCAGTAGTTGGTAATTTTGTAGAGGTTTCCAAAAGCACTATTGGGCAAGGCACCAAGGCAAAACACTTGGCCTATTTAGGCAACGCAGTCATAGGAAATAATGTAAATATTGGTGCGGGTACTATTACCTGCAATTATGATGGCAAAGAAAAAAATATCACCACGATAGAAGATGATGTATTTATTGGCAGCAATAACACATTAATAGCGCCGGTAACCATTGGCAAAGGGGCGTATACTGCTGCAGGCTCAGTGATCACCAAAGATGTTCCCGCTGGAGCACTAGGCATCGCACGTGAACGGCAAACAAATAAAGAAGGTTATGCAAAGAAGATAAAAGAATCCTCAAGCAAAAGTGAAGAAGCTCCTGAAAAAGTAAGTGCTTTTATGGGCGCGTTTAAAGACACTAATCATCACAATTTGCAGTAGCACATGATCAAATTTATCCACACGGCTGACATACATTTTGGTATGGAAAATTATGGCCGGATCGACCCGAAAACAGGCATTCACACGCGCTTGCTTGATTTCAAACGAGCGCTTGATGCCTGTATTGACAGAGCACTTGATGAAAAAGTAGATTTCTTTTTGTTCTCCGGTGATGCGTATAAGACTGCGCACCCAAGCCCCACACAACAACGTTTGTTATTCCAATGCTTATTGCGTTTATTTAAAGCAGATATTCCAGTGGTACTCGTAATTGGCAATCATGATAATCCGTTGAGTTTTGGCAAAGCGCACGCACTTGATATTTTTGATGAACTCCCGATAGGCGGATTCCATGTGATTGCAAAGCCCACGTCATTCACCTTGAGCACCAAAGGTGGTCAGGTCAATATTGTGGGTATCCCGTGGCCCTCTCGCACCAACGTTGCCATTGATGATAAATACAAACATGCAAGTTCTACAGAGCTGACTCAACACATCTCCAAACAAGTCTGCGGATTGATTTCTCATTATGCGCGTGAACTTGATCCCCAGATGCCTGCAGTTCTTGCAGGGCATTTGACGGTGAGCAATGGTATTTTCTCCGGCTCTGAAAAACGTGCGATTTATGGCACCGACCCGCTCTTTATGCCTTCTCAACTTGCAATACCACCTTTTGATTACGTGGGTCTTGGTCATCTCCATCGCTATCAAAATTTAAATCCTAATGGTTATCCTGCAATCGTGTATTCAGGTTCTATTGAACGTGTTGATTTTGGCGAACGTAAAGAAGATAAAGGGTTTTGCTTAGTCACGATACATGAAAAAAATAATACCACGCACGAATTTATTAAAGTGCCTACCCGTCCCTTTATTCAAATTACGGTCAAGTTTACACAGGACAAAGATCAAACTGAGCAAATCATAGAAGCGATTAAAAAGCTCGATATTACTGATGCAGTGATAAAGATTGTCTATCATGTTCCTCTAGAGCGACGCGATACGGTTGATTTACAAGCAGTGCAGCGTGTCTGTGAAGCTGCACTCTACGTAGTAGGCATAATACCTATAATGCAATTTAAAGTCCGTGAACGACGCCCTGCTGTGAAAGTTGATATGGACTTGCGAACGCTCCTTGCCACCTATTTTAACGGCAAGCCAGAGCTTTGTGAGCATAAAAATGAATTGATTGAAAAGGCGTTGATGCTGCAGCAAGAAATTCAACAAGAAGAAATTGAGGGTTAAACAAAAAATTGTTCAACCCTCAACTAAACTTCTAATAACTTGTAAATCCAAGCTGAGACAGGTTTACCCAATCGCCCTTCAAGCCGAGATGGGCGCTACGTACTCTACAATAGTCGCATCTTTAAACACCTGTACTCTATATTCTGCAAGCAGTTGATTATACCGTGGTGCTCTGAGTTCATCTTCAATTGCTTTATAACGCTTCTCGAGCGAAACCAAATGCTCTGCTTTATGCTCTTTTAAACGATAGACTTCAAATCCACCCTTAACAAGCTGAGGTGCAGAAATATCGCCCGCCTTCATATTTTTGACAAAACTAATTGCGGAAGCAATTTCTGAATCTTTTAACCACACAGGATCACGCCACTCAAAAAGATGCGTGCTGCCTCTTTTAATTTTTTCGGCCAATTCTTTTTGTTGTTTTTCAACAGAAACATCTGCTTCTAAAGGAACAAATGCTATCTCAAGCTCAAATTTTGCTTCTTTATGCTCGGGGTGCTCATTATAATATTTTATAATATCATCACGAGGAACAATCAAGCGTGCTGCCACTTTATGCTCTAGCATTGAATTGGCTGCATACATTAATCGTAATTGCTCTCGACCTTCTTCATAAGAATAGCCGGAATTCTTGAAAATACCTTTAATATCATCAAGCGATAAGTTATGCTCTCGACGGAGCGATGCAATATATTTATCTATCACAGAATCGTCCATGGGAACTTTATATCTGAGAGTTTCTTGGAACAAAAGCTCCTCAAACACCACATCTTCCATGGTTCTCTTGCGACCATCAATACTTAAACGTTCAACTTCTGATCTGCAAATAACGCGAGTACGCTCTGGCCCATAGACAGTAACAATAATTTCATCAAGAACAAACTGCCCCAGTTCAATTACGTTTGCAAGTGGATCTTCAATCTGCACGGTCTTCATTGTTGCCAGAACTTGGGCAGATAACGATACGAGCAAGAAGGAAGCAACAATTTTTTTGAACATATATATCCTTAATCAAAAAAGGGATGCACATTCAAGCACATCCCTTTTTTTTGTATCTTAATTAACGACTACAGTGCTTTAGTAGCAGGTGCCGCTTCTTCAGCTTTCACACTGCTTTCTGCTACAGTAACTGCTTTTTCTGCATCTGGCGCATTTGCAGCGAGCTTTTCAGCCTCTTGCTCTGCAGCTGCTTGTGCTAGTTTTATTTTTGTTTCAAAATAACCAGCATTAACGTCTACATCATATTCTTTTTTGAGTTTATCAAGTTCAGCTTGAATGATTTCAGTTTGCTTTTGTTGTTTAAGCATATTTTCAAGACCATCTTTTACTTCGTCAAATGCTACGTAAACTGGTTCTGATTTAGTCACGCCTTTTACAACCCATGCGACTTTGCCTGCTTCAATCAATTCAGTCTTAGGGAATTTATCCATAGCAAGCAATGATTTGCGAACTTGCATATCTAAATTAAAGCTACGGTTGTTTACATCTTTGAATTCTTCTACTTTAACGTTAGAAGCTTTTGCAATCTTATCAAAGTCTGCGCCCTGTGCTTTTACTTTAGCAAGGAATTCATTTGCTTTATCTTTAGACTCAAATTTTACTGCTTTTGCTTGCACGCCACCAAGTGATTTAGATAAACCAGGCATTTTGCCTTTGTTTTCTTCATAGAAGTTCTTTAAATCAGCTTCTGTAACGGTCACTGGATGACGCTCTTGGAAGTGTTTAACGCTCAAGTTTTGTTTTGCAAAATCAACAATAAGCGCTAAATCTTTTTGATATTCTTGAGAATCATCAATATCATTCTTTTCAATCCATGCTTGTAAGATTTTTTGATTAACCAAATTATCATACAAGTTTTGATCTATCTTAACACGTTCAGTTTCAGGCATCATTGCCATCATTTGCTTGTATTGTGGTTGAATTTCAAGAATTTTTGCTTTATAGTCTTCAAATTCACCTACGGTAACTGCTGCTTTACCATTAATGCGCAAAAGCACATCATTAGCTGAAGCTGCTGCTAAATCATTTGCTCCATGATTATGGCCATCACCTTCTTTGCATGCATCACCGCCGCATCCACCAAGCGTTAACAGAGTGAAAACCGCAACTGAAAGACTAAGTGACTGTTTTATGTTCATTTGTGTTCCTTTAACAATATTTTTGTACAAATAGTATCACTATCTACCTTAAGAGGTATAATAACATAACTAAACTAATCTTGCAAAACTATATTACCCTACCTGCTACCGCACCCCTAATACTCAGTGGTTTGCACCCATTAAGCACTTTTGCAGCAGCTTGGAGTGTGGCTCCCGATGTCATAAGATCATCTACCACCAGCACCTGTTTTGCCCGAATAAACTCTCGCGCTTGCCCGGTCAATTCAAATGCATCTTTTACGTTTTCTTTACGCTCCTCCCCTGTTAATAATGATTGAAACACTGTAGCTTTTGTGCGAGTTAATGCCAAACATACTGGTTTACCACTCAGTACACTTAATTCTTGTGCTATCAACTCCGACTGATTATACCCACGCTGAGCAAATCGTTTCCAGTGTAGCGGAATTGGTACTATGATATCAAATGGAATGTGAGGCAATGTGGTATTCTGCCACAATAATTTGCCCAGTACTATGCTTGCCCGTTCATCATGGTACCCCTTTGCCAAAATAAGCCGCCTGAGCGTCCGTTGATAGGCAGCAATTGTGTAGACCTGCATGGATACTAATTTGGTAACAGGCAAAGGAACCGAGACTATAGGCGTTATACTACGCGAACATGATGTACATAAGAGCATATCAGAACGCAAAAAGAGTTTACAACTGGCACATAGGTATGGCCACACTAAGTACTTGCACTCAGCATACAATGATTGAATTATACGCTGCATTACGATATTATCCGCATACTATAGGCACTAGGAATCGTAAGATAAGCAGGGTGAGCAGACCTGCAGCAACATCATCTGCCAAAATGCCCCACGTTCCCGGTAACTTTTCACACAATTTGATTCCAAATAATTTTGAAATATCAAATAGACGAAACAACAAAAATCCAATAACTACCGAAAACAAAGAGAGTGGTATACCAAAAAAAGTGATTAGCATGCCAAGGCATTCGTCTAATACTATCTCCTTTGGATCATGTTTATCAAAATAACGCCTGCTTTTTTCTATACAAATAAAACTAAAGACGGCAAAGAGTACTATAACGAGCGCATACGTAAATAAAGAAATATTCAGATGATACATTCCAATAATGAATGGCAACGTTAATGCAGAAGCAACGGTGCCCGGAGCTGGTGAAAACCGTACGTCACCCAGTGTTGCAATGCTAACCCACCACGACTGTTTTGCTTTAATCTTCATAAAATCCCTTTATACACATTGCACATAAACCACCTACAATCAGCATATCAGCCACATTAAATGGAGGCCATATCAAAGATCTATAAGAAATTTCTATAAAATCTACCACACCACCATACCATACGCGATCAAGCAAGTTTGAAAATGCTCCCGCCATCACTACGGTTTCCGCACCAATGCCATATCCTTCTTTAAATCGCCTAAACGTATATCTCAAAAGAACTATACACAAAGCTGCAACGAGCAAAGAGACAATGATAAAATAATACTCTGAGCTTGATGATAACAAACTAAAAGAAATACCTCTATTGAGCGTACGAGTGAATGCAAACCAAGACGTTACTCTAGAAAGAGAATACCCCGCACTCATGACCCACATTTTGGTAAACCGATCAATGGCTACAAGAACTATAAAGGAAATAATATAATAACGAGAACTATACTTCATCGGATGGTTACTCCTAGTTGATTCAGTTGACGCGCTACTGCATCAAATATTGCATCAATATCTTCTTTATCAAGAGTTTTTACTGCATCTCGTGCATAAAAGCGCATGGTTATTGATCGCTTATTAGCCCACTCTTTACGCTCAAAATAATCAAGGAGCGCCACACGGAATATGCGAGAATCAGCATCTTTAATAGTTTTTTCAAGTTGCGCAACCGTTACCGGAAGAGGCACAAAGAAGCTCACGTCGCGGGAACTGTCCTGATATACGCTCATAGGTACGTAGCGCTTTTCAGGAGCCTTTGCATTAATCAAAAAGTCAGCATCAAGCTCAAAGATAAGCCCATGCCCGTGTGCCACTTTATTGAGCATTTCTGGATGAGCAATGCCCATAATACCAATGGTATAGTTGCCATAATGCAGAGTTGCAGCTTGATATGGATGATACCACGGCAATGCGGGCACACATTTTTGCCACGTTACATCGAACCCCAAAAAACGATACATGCTTGTAATGTGATCTTTAATCTCAAAAAAATCTATAGGATTATGTTGGTCATAGATAATGCCTGCAACCATAGTACGTTCAAGCACGGTATCTTTTTCTTCAAGGCGCCACTGACGCCCCCATTCAAAAAACCGCAACTTATCATGATCCGCTTCATTTTCTTGAATACAATGAAAGAGATGCGGCACTAATGAAGTTACCATCCTGCGCCAGTTATCTGAAAGTGGATTTTTTATGTTGACTGTTTTATCTGGCTGCCACCCAAGTTCTGTCAAAAAGTGTTCATCAAACACCGGATATTTTTTAACCTCATGAGCACGCATATTACTGGCAAGATAATAAGTCACCGCTCGTCTGCGGTCTACAGGAGTAAGATCGTTTGGTCGCACCTGAAATGCTGGCAATTCCAGAGCAATGTTGTCATAACCATAAAAACGGCCAATTTCTTCCACAATGTCTTGCGCATGCTCAAATTCTTTTGTTGCGCGAAACCCAGGAACCCCTATTTTATAACCCGGTTTTCCCTCAACTTCTTGGCGATCCACTTTAAAATCAAGAGGTGCAAGTATGCTTTCTACCCGTTCAGGGCTTATCGTGATACCAAGCATGCATTCAATAAAATCATGCGAAAGTGTAATAGTAACGCTTGGTGCAACTTTGCCTAATGAGATGATATCGCTGACCGCTGTCAGCTCAATTTTTTGCTCTTCAAGCAATTTAATGAACCGCTGCAATCCCAATACATTCAAATGCGTATCAAGTGATTTTTCAAAGCGGACAGAAGCTTCCGTGCGCAATTTGTGCCGCTGCGATGATTTTCGTATCGCTGCAGGCTCAAAAGTCGCAGCTTCCACAATAATAGAACGAGTTTGCTCGGACACGGCAGTAGCTCTACCGCCCATGATACCCGCAAGCGCAAGCGGTTTTACCCCATTTGAAATCACCAAATCTTCTGAACTCAGTTCAATAGTTTGGCCGTCAATAAGGGTAAGCGGAGTGGCTTGCTTTGCCGTTTTTGCAACGAGTTGTTTTGTGGTAATGGCATCTGCATCAAACGCATGGAGCGGCTGACCAATATCAAACATCACGTAATTGGTTGCATCCACAATACCATCAATAGGCTTTGCATCAATACGGCATAGTCGACTTGCCATCCAGATCCAAGATGCATACTGCCCCACACCAGGCATGTAGACACCTGCAAGGCGTTTGCAACGTGTTTGATCTTGAATTTCTAAGGCAAATGGACTGCCTTGTGTGGGTGAAGCAAAACGCTCCTGCACATGCACCGGTTGCTGCGCAAAAAAAAGTTCATCTGATTTTAATGGAACACCCAAAATGGCTGCAACTTCGCGTGCAAACCCACGGTGTGACCATAGATCTGGCCGATGGGTAATGCTTGAATTATCAACTTCTATAATATAATCTTCTGCTTCAATTTCTTTTTGCCATGCTCCTTCAAACTCCTTTTGTGTGCAATGAATTGCAGGAAAAAGACCTTCTTTTGCTGCATGAAAATCTGCAAGCGTTGTCCATCTCCAGGTGTTTTGAGCATCTTTAGTGACAAAGTATACAGCACCCTCTACCACATCTACCCGCTTTGGCAACGTACTTTCTGTTTCTTTTTGACCACATACCACTTTTGCTGTTTGATCAGTAAGCTCAATAACACGAGCGAGAGTAAAGTTACTGGTATTAAAGGTAACGCGTGTAACTGATTCAATTTCAGCAGTGGTCAGGGCAAGCTTCTTTACAAGCTCGTCAATTGAGTAATCAGTGGGAGAGCCTGCAATATGGTCAAAAAGCCATGCAACGGATAGTTTCATAGTATCCTTTAAATGATACAAAATAGAGTAAGATTCAACAGAGTACTAGTTTACGCCAAAAGAAATATTACGGCAACGTAGGGAGATAAACCTATACACTTAACCTAATTCGTAAATATGGATTTGCCATATCTAACACACCCAAAGAGACCTCAAGATTAACAATAGAAGCTAAAAATGTAAAATAAGAATAAGTTGAATCACTGAATCAAGGAGAGCAAATCTCTCCTTGATTCAGGCAAGTTCCTCACATAGCACTACAAACCTTTGACTCTCAATCCTCCAGTATGCAATACTGATACCAAAGGGAGGACCAGTTCATGAAGCTAAAAATTATAACTATGCATACACTCAGCTCCATATTCTTATATAGCAATCTTGCATCTGCAATGGACACAATAACACCACCAAAGGAATACAAAGTCACTTTATCCGATGTTGCAAAAGCTCGTATTATCATTGAGGCCATAACTCGTGCGGGGGGCCTTTGCCATGTCACTGTAAAAGCATCGCACACAGGCAACCTTGAAATTGAAGCTATGGTGGCAGCCAAAGATGTTGAACTCCAAGAAAAACAATTCACCGAAACTCAATTCTTGCCATTGCTCATTGACCAAACTCCCGAAACCATCACACTAAAGCCATTTATTCCCGGACTTTACACGCTCTTTGTTCCCGCAGAAGCTCACTATGAAGCGAACCCTCACCAAACAGTGTTGATGGTAGCTGATTTACGATCAGTAAAAACAAAGACTGAATAACGCTCAAAACTCTTTAACCCGAAGGGTTCTCAATCTGGCACAGTAGAATTTGAATAGTGCTGTCTTTAATGCTACTCTTAATACTATCTAAATAGGCTATTACAAAGCGCTATCAAAGGGTTTTATGGGAAAAATTTTAATTTATTACAAATACATAGATCTAGAAGATCCACATGCCATTAAGCGATGGCAGCAAGAATTATGTACTCAGCTTGGCCTTACAGGCCGGATTTTGATTGGTGTTGAAGGTATCAATGGTACCGTAGGCGGCACTGATGAAGCCACTGATGCCTACATTAAAGCTATGCATGAACACCCTCTCTTTGCCGATTTGTCTATTAAATCTAGCCCAGGGGGAGCTGAGCATTTTCCGCGCTTGCGCGTTGTGGTACGAGATGAAATTGTCACCATTGGCATTTCTCCACAGGACCTCAAGCCTTCTGGACCCAGCACTCATTTGAGCGCGGAACAGGTTCACGAACTGCTTACTAATAAACCTGAGGACTTGGTAGTTCTTGATACGCGCAATACATACGAAACGCAAATTGGCACCTTCAGAAATGCCCTTATTCCTGATATAGAAAATTTTAGAGACTTTCCTACATACATAGAAAAGAACCTAGACCAATTTAAAGATAAACAAGTTCTTATGTTTTGTACTGCAGGGGTCCGGTGTGAACGAGCAACCACCGTATTGCAGCAAAAGAATGTAGCCAAAGCAGTATACCAAATAACGGGTGGTATTCATTGCTATACAGAAAAATTTCCTGACGGGCACTTTCGTGGCAAAAACTATGTATTTGATGGCCGTGTTGCCATAAAAGTGAATGATGACATACTTTCAAGTTGTTATGTCTGCAGCGGTCCCTTATGATGAATACACCAACTGTATTAATGTGATGTGTAATCGTCAATACCCATGTTGCCCTCCTTGCATTGAAAAGCTCGGCAATACATGCAACACCGCATGCCAAGCGCTCGTGAGAGACCATAAAGTTGAAGTGCGCACCATCGCAAAGCGAACTGAACACAAACATGACTCTTAATACACGTTCCTCAAAAAGCAATAACCAAATCAACTTGCCAGCGGGCATTTGCGAAAATGTTCCTTTGCATGACAAAAACTGGTTTGGAACCGGTGGCCCTGCCTTATATTTTGCCGAACCTGAAACCGATCTTGCTTTTGCGCAAGCACTGCAGTTTGCCAGGGAACACGAGCACGATATGTTTGTGCTTGGTGCGGGAGCCAACATTTTAATCTCTGATGAGGGATTTAATGGTTTGGTGGTCCGACCAAAGCTGACCAGTATTTCACATGCTCCACTTGATGATCAACATGTTGCAGTAACTGCTGGTGCAGGAACAACAATTGAAGCCTTAATTGCCTATTGCCTAAATAATGCACTCGGCGGTCTTGAAGAATTTAGTGGTATTCCAGGCACCGTTGGCGGCGCAATATATATTAATTTGCATTACTTTAAACATTTACTTGAGCATTTTGTAATTTCTGCACGAATTATTGATCGCTTGACCGGTGAAATTAAAACAGTAACGACTGATTGGTTTGAATTTGGGTACGATCACTCACGGCTCTTTGCCCACAATGAATACGTGCTGGAGGCGACCTTTAAGCTTAAAAAAATCACTCTCCTTGAGGCAGCCTATGCAAAAGGAAGATCAGATGAAATAACACGGCATCGCAAACACCGCTACCCGTACCATGGCACGTGTGGTAGTTTTTTCAGAAACTTCCATCCACATGAAGTAACCATTCTCAAAGATGGCAAAAAAGCAATTTGGGCAGCTTACTACCTTGATAAAGTTGGTATTAAAGGCGAGCTCTCTTGTGGTGGTGCAATAGTCTCGCATCAACATGCCAATATGATAGTAAATCAAGGCCAAGCCTCAAGCACTGATATTATTAATCTTGCACGGCGCATGCAAGAACTAGTGCAACAACAATTTGGTATAACACCTCAACCGGAATGCCAACTGATTGGCTTTAGTTCATATCCATTATTATAAACATCAAATATCGAGTCACATGACCAACGAACTTTTATTTATTATTCATATTACTTTAATAAGCGTTTTCTTGCTTGGTGCTTTGCGCTATGGCAAAGAAGCACTTACTGCGCTCATCACCCTGTTTTGCGTGCTTGCAAATAGTTTTGTATTCAAGCAAATAGCATTGTGTGGGCTTCAATGCAACATGCACTGATGCATTTATGGTCGGAGCAGTACTTGGGCTTAATTTACTCCAAGAGTATTATGGTAAACTGGCCGCCCGCAAAGCAATTGCCATTAGTTTTGCAGGATCTGTTATGTATGCACTCTTAAGCTTGCTCCATATTTGCTATCAGCCAAGTAGTTCTGATCTGCATCATGCGTATTATACTGCACTTACTAACGCCCGTGCCACGCATTGTGGTTGCATCATTATTTGTGTATTTGTTGGTACAAATTGCAGATTATTATATTTTTGGGGCTCTCAAAAAGATAATTGGTTCACGCTATTTAGTAGCTCGCATATGGTTGACAGTAGGTATCACTCAATTTCTTGATACACTTCTCTTTAGTTTTATTGGCCTCTATGGCATCATTGATAATCTTGGTCAATTAATTCTCGTTAGCTACACCATCAAAATGCTGGTGCTTATTGGTTCCACACCTTTTATGGCGTTAAGTAAAAAAATCATTAGGGAACCAATACAGTGACCGACTTTAAGTTTGAATTAATTCATCAATCCACCAAATCACGTGCTCGTGTTGGGCGCATTCATACGCCACACGGTATTATTGATACTCCAAATTTTGTGCCCGTAGGAACCAATGGTTCACTCAAAGCGACCGATAGTGCCCTTGCAGATCAGCTTGGCGTACAGCTTATGTTTTGCAATACGTATCATTTGATGCTGCATCCAGGGACAGAAACAGTTGCAAATGCTGGGGGCTTACATACCTTTATGAATCGTAAAAACCCAATTATTACTGACTCGGGCGGTTTTCAAGTATTTAGCTTGGCATATGGTACGGTAAAAGATGAACTAAAAAGTAAGGGCAAACAACAACAAAATAACGCAGTTCTTAAAATATCTGAAGAAGGAGTGCTATTCCGCTCATATCGTGACGGAGCGCCAATATTACTGACTCCAGAAACTTCTGTGCAAGCGCAAAAAGCATTAGGGGCGGATATTATTATTCCCTTTGATGAATTACCACCATATCACATTGCCCCACGTGCGTTACAAAAATCGCTTGAGCGTACGCATCGCTGGGAAACACGCTCACTTGAAGAACATAAAAGAAACCCACAAAAACAAGCCATGTATGCAGTCATACACGGGGGCATTGATGCCGACATGCGAGCGCAAAGTTGTGCCTATTTGGGTAGCCTTGATTTTGATGGCTTTGCGATTGGTGGTAGCGTGGGTAAAAATCGAGCCGAAATGGTAGACATGCTTGCTTATGTGGTGCCCCTACTACCCTATGAAAAACCCAATCATTTATTGGGCATTGGCGATTTACCATCCCTGGAGGCCTGTGTGCCACTTGGTATTGATACGTTTGATAGCTCGCACCCTACTCGCTGCGCGCGGCACGGCCATTTATTTACCAAAGCAGGAACGGTTAATATTGTGCAGAGCAAATATAAACAAGCCTTTGAACCAATTGAGCGGGATTGCACATGCCCTACGTGCCTCAATTATACCAAAGCATATGTACATCATTTATTTAAAGCTGGTGAATTAACCGGTTATACCTTGGCCACCATCCATAATCTCCATTTTATGGTCCAGCTTATGGAAAACTATCGTACGCAAATACTCAACAATAACATTTAATAGGACATCTTGTGAAACTTCTATGTACCCTTATTATTCTTATCAATGTAACTAATTGTTTGAAAGCAATGGAAAAACCAACTTCGTTCACTATTGAAAACGGCAGCCTTGTATTTACTAATGCATATTGGCAGGAGCGACGCAAAGCCAGTGCTGAGGCAGCCATAACACTCGTTACTCATCAACAAAATGAATATAATTTTAAACGGCTTTTAAATGAAGAACGCCAAGCACCTGATCAAGCTCGTTGGTCTAAAATACGCCTGCTTCTTGAACCGGTTGCAGCCTATATGTCTCTAGACAAAGATCTCAGAAATAAATTAGTGGATGCAATGTATCCTGACATTGACGATGTAACTGGTGCCGAACAACCCAAAGAATTTACGTATGCAAACTGGCTTGCTATCATTAATCCAACAGGCCTAAGTGCAACTGACCCTGCAGTAGTTTCTCAAGAAGCTGAACTGCAAGACATTTCTCCTTCTCAAACGTTGCATGAAACTTTACATGCGGACGCTCAAGCATCTTTAATAATTGATGTAATCCCCCAAGAAGCCCCCAAAGAAGATAAAGCTATTGCTCAAGAACCAATTACTGCAATAGAAAAAGCAACTCGGGCAAAATCTAAACAAGCAAAAAGACAAACTACTAAACATAAAAAATGTAAGCCCCAAATTAAAGAGACCGCGCAAAAAAAAGGAGCTCCACAAGAAACTGCAGTCAGTGAAAAAGAGAAATTAAGCGATATCTTTTGGACGACGTTGCTTGAGAATAATATTGAGCAAACAGCAACGTTTCTTGCAGCATACAAAGACAAAATTAACATTAATGAAAACCACCGTAGAGCAGCTAACACCCCATTGATCACTGCCATTACAGAAGATTATGAAGCAATGACAAAACTACTGCTTGCGCAAGGCGCAAACCCTGATACACAAAGCACTATTCGGTTGACTGGCACACAAGGCTGGTTGAAGATTACACCTCTTTTGCTTGCAGTGAGAACTGGCAAAGTTGAAACATTGAAACTTTTATTAGAACATAAGGCAAATCCTAATATTCAAGCAGAATCAATACCATCGCGCAAGCTAGAACATGCACTTTCCATAGCAGACAAGATCACTGATAAAGAAACGCGCATTGAAGTGATTACACTGCTTTTGGCACACGGTGCAAATGATTCTTCACGCAAAGTAATGCATTATGATTCTACGACACGTATGAAAAAAGAATTAAAACTTAACAGCGCTGAAGACCGAGCACGACTGGGTGAACTTCTTAAAGATGTACAAAAAATTAAATATTATGAAAAAACAATAGTTATTTATAGCGGATCTACGATATTATAGTAAAAAAAAATTTGAATGCCTTAACTCATGAATCAACTCACGATACACTATAACTATATATTGCATTCAAAGGATATCTGTGAATTATGCACAAAACCTCATTACCTTGTTTATAATAGCGGCATACTTGCCAATATATGCTATGGATACGACTTCGCCAAGGCCCGCTCATCCTGAGCTTGTCGAAGGACGTTGTGATACTAATCACGCCATGTCCGCAGTAGCTTCTAGCTCTGTTTCTTCAACAAACTCAGGAAACGCGCAGGAGGAAGCTCCAGAGGAGCAACGGCGGATGGACCCAAAACTTGCTCACCCAGATCGTCCAGTTGCAAAAAAACATGAACAAGCACTCAGACGAGGCTCCTTTAGTAGCATAGACGAACTAACTGAAGCTATTGCCTACTTTGAAAGCACACAAGATCATCCCCAAAAAGATGCAAAACTGGAACGGCTTCTTGATTTAGCTCGTACACGCTTTCTTCCTCATCGTAAGCGAGAAGAAAGTTTTACTGCGCTTCTTGCCCTTGAAAGAACATCTGCGGATGCTAGGCATTGGCCTCAAATACATCGGCTTCTAGAACACGTTGGCACCTACTTGAACATAGATCCGACACTCAGAGAAAAGTTAGTAGATGCAATCTCTCCCATTATTGATGATAAAGCGGGTACCATACAAGAACGTGATATTACCTATGAACAGTGGCGTGCCCTTGTAAATCCACATGTAATGCATGAAGTTGTTCCTCCCCTGCCCGTGTTGCCTGCACAAGAGCCTCCTTTATTACCACCTTTGCCACCTGAAACAAAACAGGAGCAAGTTACAGAAACGCCAAAAGACCAAGTGGTAACTACTAAAAAGAAGAAAAAGAAAAAGAAGAAAAAAAGCGGCAAGAAAAAAGTTCAGGAACTCGATCCAGATACACTCTTTCAAACTGCTATGAAAGCTAAAAAATTTGCACAAGCCCTTGAACTCTTAAAAACTCACCGAGGCAAGATTGATGTAAATGGCAAAGATGTTGGATTTCACCCAGTACTCAGTGCCACAATCGGTAATCATGAAGAATTACTTAAAGAATTACTTGCACAAGGCGCATCTCCTCACACAATGACGGCAACAGTGCAGCCCAAAAGTGGGGATCGAATTATTTGCACAGCCCTTTTACCTGCGGTTCTTAATGGACGATTGGAATGCGCACGCCTTCTTCTTGCAGCGAGGGCAGATCCCAATGTTGTTATGGTCAGTGAAGTTAGACAAAATGTGGAACACGCACTTTGCTTGGCTGCATTTAGCAATCAAGAAACGTATACCCCAACAACGCGGATTTCTATGCTCGTTTTACTCCTTCATCATGGTGCAACCGCTACATGTAATAGATTAAAGATAGTATTTAGACATCCTACTCTAGGATGGGTAGTAGATCTACAACATCCTAAGCTTGCAGGCCTAATCTCTGAGCATTTGGCATGCGCTAAGAAGATCTCATTCGGTAACGACATCATCAGCGTAATGGCAGATCCAGAGCGCCTGGTGACTTCGCAGGTATGGACACCCCTTGTTTCATTATTGGGACCATTAATTGTCTTACCAGATCTTATCCATCAATTTGCATATGTAGTCCATCAAAATGACTTTATGGAAGCTGAAAAATTTCTTGAAGCACATAAGGAAGTGGATCTTAATGTATCGAGTATTTATTATAATGGCCTTCCACCACTTTTTTTTGCTATAATTATGGATTCTACCGTACTTTGCGACCTACTCATAAAACATTGCGCAAACACTAATCAAATGGTTACTCTAGAAAAAGAAGACAAAACCAACTTTCAAATAACACCACTGGTATATGCTTTAACTGCCGGAAGAAAAGAAAGCGTCTGCCGACTTCTTAACAATGGGGCCGATCCTAATCTTTTGGTAGCACACTCACCCCCAGAAACCACGCAATCACCGCTTGATTGTGTGGTAGACCAAAAGGACAATGCCCTCCTTACACCTCAATTACGTAATGATCTCATTAGAATCTTATTGCTGAAAGGGGCAACTGTTTGTTCAAAAACAATATCAATCCATAATCGTGCTACACACGAAAGTTGTATAGTAGAACTTACAAAGAGTGAAGACCAAGAGCGGATAAAAGAAATACTTATTGCCGATACTGATGCCACAGCTATCATGTGCGAGAATGACATTATTACCTTAATCGAAAAATAGCATGAGAAAACTACTTATTATTTACCTATTTTTTTTGGGCAATATCTCTGTGACAGCTTACTTATGGAACCACAAGCGCTTGCAAAGTATGATCCTCAAATTGCCGCACTGCACGAGCGGACACTCAAACGAGGCTCTTTTAGCACCAAACGTGCGCTAACCGATGCCATAGACTACTTTGAAACCATATCTGATCATCCAAAAAAAGATGATGCAAAACTTACAAGATGCCTCCTATTGGCTCGCACCCAGTTTATTCCACATCTTGAGCGAGAAGAAAGCTTCAATACGCTACTTGCTCTTGAACAGACTTCCCCAGACATAACCCGCTGGCCTGAAATTGTAAAGCTACTTGATAGTGTCGGTTGTTTTCTCTCTGTTCCAACAGATATTACAGGGCAGCTTATGGATCTCTGCGCGAGCAAGCAGAAAAAATATGAAACATGGCGTATAATAATTAAGCCTCTTTTTCCCTGTGCACAACCAGGAGTTACTCCAAGCATGTCTGAAATAGAGGCAGCTCCTGTCCTTCCCTCATTACCGCCATTATCCGAAGTCAGTATGCACGACTCTTCTGAAGAAGACCAAAGTGATCAAGATGATGATATAGAAGAAGATGATTCAGAAGAATCAGATCAGGATGAAGTACGTCAAGACGATAGTGCAGATTCTCCTCAAACAAAACAACCTGCTGTACAAAAAAAAGCACCCGCTCCTAAAAAAAAGCACGTATTTGTCTCCAAAAAGAAAAAAAATAAAAAGAAAGGCAAGCAAGGGAAAGGTAAAAAAAAGAAGTCAAAACTAGCACAACTAAAAAGAAGTCTTACCAAATGCTTTTGGGATGCCCTTCATGAGAGAAATTCTGGTGCACTCAACAGGGTTTTAACCATACATAAAGGCGTTCTCGATGCAAATATGCACCATGCAACGCTTGGTAAACCAGCCTTGCACTTGGCGGTAATGCTTGAAGATCCTGCATCGTGTGCAGTTTTACTTGAGCATGGGGCAAAACCATGTGAAACCAGCTCACTAGATGTACCCTTATTTTTTACTCACCCACTTAGAGTTTCTGCGCTCGCACTTGCCGTACATGCAAGATCAACAGAGATTGTCGAGCTCTTGCTTAAGAAAGGCGCTGATCCCAATCAACCGGTTATGTGTAAAGATGAAGAAACTGAACATATTCTCTGCTTGGCTGCAAGTCAAGTAAGTTTTGATCAAAAATATACACCACAGTCACAAGAGCATATAGTCCGGCGTCTGTTACTTGCGGGAGCAAAGGCACCCTGTAAAAACATAGTCTTATTTGATCCAGAACGTAATAAACGTTGGACAATAGATTTGGAAAAAAAAGCTTATCAAAATTGCATGCAAGCAATGCTGGAATGCACCAAACAAATTAAATGCTTTGATGAAACCATTATGTTATTGGCAAACTCTCAAGCAATCACCTCTGTCTTAGAAGCCCAAGAAAATGATGTAGAAGAACCTACGCCTACAGTTATTAATCTTCTGTGGCATGCCGTGAACGAACAAGATGAAAACCAAATCCACAATTTATTGAAAGCAGTGCAAGATCCTACCCTACTGACTTCTGCAAGTGATTGTTGTCACCTTGGCATGCTTCATTATTGCGTTACCACACGAAAAAGAAATCTTTGCACCTTATTGCTTGATGGAGGAGCTGATCCTAACGGCATTGTGGAAATCACTATGGAAAGCGAAGAAACGGAGTCTGAAGAAATTTTACAAGTTACACCCCTTACATTTGCAATACTTAATGGTGATGTTGACCTTGCAACGCTTCTTATTGACCGGGGTGCCGATCCGAATAAATTACTTATTCATAAGCCAGATGGAGACCAGGAATATCCACTTTGTTGTGCAATTGCAGGACTACATAGTGAAAATCCAGAAGTTTCACTCAGTTCTCGCAAACAGATGATTAAACATCTGCTCAAGAGGGGTGCTACAGAATGCAACAAAAATATAGTGCTGCTTAATACAAAAACGAATAGTGTGTCTTTACTAGACCCTAGCAATGCAGAAGAACATGAGATTATTTGCATGTTGCTAGAGGAAGAAAACTTTGAAGAATGCATGGAATTTAACGAAAGAGCTCTCATTTTAAAAGCATCATTTGATGTATCTAAAATGGATAAAGCTGATCTCTATATTTCAAATAACAGCACTGATCAAGAAATATCGGAATAAGGAATTTTATGAAAAAACTTGTATCTTTGTTGCTTTTTACCTTCGCAGCCTCTCATCATGTTCTCTGTATGGACCAAATTGAAATGCCAAAGAATAAGGTAACTCGCAAAGCACGCTTTCAAGAACTTCTCGCGCAAGAACTTACTAAGATAGATAGAACCCGCTGGCCAGAAATACGGGCTGCATTGCCACAAGATACTTCTGAAACGTTTCATAAAGATGCACAATTTAATAGTGATCTTATAGCACTTTCTCGTGATCCACAAGCTGATTATGTAACATGGGTACGGTTAATGCTTGGATTTAAAGCAAGAATCAAACGGCAAGCTCTAAACACAAAAAAAACGGTACCAAAGGCTCTCAAAAGAAAGACCCTACTGCACTGCTTTATGATGCTCTTGCAGCACAAGATGGCACCGCCGTACGTGCAATTCTAGTAACCCATAAAGGTAAGATCAATCTTAACCCTCAACCAACCACATCTGTAACACCGCCGCTCCATGTTGCAATTTACGCAAATAGCCATGCATTATGCCAAGCGCTTCTTGATGCAGGTGCTGACCCTGATATACTCTGGAAAATCAATATACAAAATCCCGGGATACGTCATTATTTGCTACCCCACTCAATTGCGCATTAAATAAAGGATTTATTGATAGGGTAGTTCAATTGCTTAACCATAATGCAGATCCTAATATCCCTAACCAAGGATTCCCTACCGGGTTTGTTACCTATCCTCTTGATCAGGTGTGCATCAAAAATCCCCACAATAAACAAATTCATCGCTACATACAGCAGAGCAAACCGCATTCATCGTATTATTATTAAAACATAAAGCTCATAGAGCGCGAAGAATGAGTGCTCTGCAGCACGTGCGAAGATGCTTTTGGCCAACCTATTGTGCTTGAAACAGAAGAAAAACTTCCTTGGATTATAGACCATATAACGCAAACAGAAAGTAATAATACATTTCTTGTATTACATGTGGATCCAAGCAAAAATGAACAAACTCCAACAAAGGATAAAGAGTAATGATAACCTCAACTGCAAACCCTATCGTAAAGGATATCACGGCACTCCATACAGCAAAAGGCCGTGAAAAACAACAACGCTGCATTGCAGAAGGAATCCGCACACTACAAACTTTAATCAATGCTGGCTGGCAAGCAGAAGGCATATACGCAACAAGCGCTTTGTATCATGATGCTTTTAATCAATTTCCCAAAAAAACAGATAATCACTGAAGTCTCAGATGCTATCATGAAAAAAATGAGTGCGGCAACTACACCCAGTGGGATACTTGGTGTATTTCCCCTTCCTGGTCAACCAAATCCTCAACAAATTTCTGCAGGTATTGTGCTTGCAGGCATTGCCGATCCCGGCAACATGGGCACATTGATCCGAACGTGCGCAGCCTTTGGAAAACGCTCCATAGTGATAATTGCCGGCTGTGATCCCTATAGCCCTAAAGTAATGCAATCTTCTGCTGGCACGCTTGCCCGGATGACTATCTTCCAGTGGAGCTGGCAGGAGCTACTTAACTATAAAGGATCACTTGAGCTTCTATGCCTGGTGCCTGAAGGTGGCAGCACTCCCTCCCAGATTACTACCGCAGAATCCCTCATTGTTATAGGCAGTGAAGCCCATGGCATCCGGAGTGAATGGGTGGCCACCTGTGACCGGAAGGTCACTATCCCAATGCCAGGAGGCACAGAGAGCCTTAATGCAGCGATTGCAGGGGCAATCGGACTCTATGCCTTGTGGTTCAGGTAGAAATAATTAGTTAAAACTATTTCTTTCTATGTTTCTATTGTGATATTATTAGGATAGAGAGAAGTCTGTCTATTGTATAGACAGATACTTCATTAATCTAAAAAAAGGAAATATCACGAAAAAACTATTACTTACGTGGCTTATCGCTAGAAAATAACATTACGCAGGCTGATATTAGCATTACTCCCTAATTTCACTCTTTAAATAATTAATAAAGTTACAAGAAGTTTGTAACCTCCCCCAAACCCATAGAATGGAGGCATAAGGCCTCCATTCTTCTTTTCTAACAAGGCATAACACCAATAGATCACCTTTCCCACTGGAAAATAGCTAATCTATTTATTTTTATATTTCTATTATGATATTATACACAGAGAAGAGCTGGGAATAAGCCAACAAGCCAAACCTCCTAATAAAACTGATAGAAATTTATTATAATCTACATCCATTACCACCACAAACCTGAATGGGGCCCTTTAGTACGGGGCTCCATTTTTTTATGCATAGGCCCTATTCCGCACAAAACCCTCCTATTTATAGCCCTGTCAAAACCCCTCCTGATCCCTATATTCAATATAAAGAACCGTAAATTATTGACAAATAGTACTTTTATAGTATAATAGATTATAATCAATCTAAAACTAGGAGGTAGTATATGTTGATCAAAAAGCTTAAAAATAACCATTTTATCCTTATCTCTTCCATTCTAGGTATCGGCCTTGCAGCCGCTTGCCTTATTGGGCACTATATTGTCCATAATTCAGAGATCACAAATACCGCAGAAGCCCCGTCGCAGATAGGCCCCGAACAATTCATTAGCCATTTAGATCTACTCACCACAAATACCTGGGCCCAGATAGAAACGGGAACTGGCATTACCCAAAACGACTGCCAGGAATTCCTGCATGATAACGCAGATTATTTTAAAGACGGAGCTCATCAGTACCGTGAAAGCATTGCAGATCACAAAGAAAAAGTGAGTGATGAAACACTTGTGTTGATTCAAGAAGTGTGCCTGGATTTCAATATTGATCCCAAGACAATCGATATAATTTCTTATCACGGCCGCATATCTCCTGCCTCAGCTGATGATTACACGCTTTATATTAATGACAAATTCCTTAAAACTTTATCGATAGAAGCACAACAGTTTGTAATAGCGCACGAGCTTTCACACTTTAAAAACAAAGATAATTCTTATGAAAATGCCCTTGCTTGCCTGACTGACCCGGAAAATAAAGCTCATACAGTATGCCGTGGATCATATACGCATCTTATTGAATGGCGCGCTGACATAACGGCTTTACTTAAAGGATCAAAATATAGCAATGGGGCAATCGCTTTCTTTAACGAACTTATTGCTCGTCACGGCGATAAAGCAAGCTCTACCCATCCTCGTCCAAGCGAGCGACTAAAAATGGCTGAAGAAATCCATGCTATGCATGCACAACAGGATGCCATTATTAACATAATCTTGTAGGAGTATCAAAATGATCAATAAATTCAAGAATAAAGCTTTTTTTCTGCCAATCACACTTGCCTTATGCACAGTACTCATTATCACTTGTATAGGCATACAGCATACAAATAACGGCCAAAAACAATCACAGCCTCAAGATGTTGCCTTACCTGAATCTGAAACAAAGTGCGCTGAACAATTCACGCACCATGTAGATTTACTCTTGGCAAGTACTTGGGAGCAACTTGAAACAAAGGCTGGTGTCACCCTAAAAGATTGCAAAGAGTACCTTGCAAAATATGGCCCAGAAATTAAAGATGAAATCAAACGGGGCAATATACTACAAGCTCAAGAATTTGGACCAATCAGTGCAGAAACAAATGCACTGATTCATGAAATATTAGACGATTTTAATATTCCTAGAGACCAAATAGACATAGTTGCCATTAAAGGTACACAATCGCCTGCCGGCGCAAACGCCTATTCTCTTTACATTGATGAACAAAATCTTAAAACTTTTTGCCCTGAGGCGCAACGCTTTATCATAGCACATGAAATATCGCACATAAAAAATAAGGACAGTACTATTGAAACTGCTCTTATTAATTTACTAGACACTGAAAATAAAGATCATAATCTATCCCTTGCCACATTTACATGCTCAATGGAATTTCGTGCTGATGCTCATGCAATGCTAAAGAGCGCAAAATATGCTCAAGGTGGTATCGCATTTTTTAATGAATACATCAAACGCCATGGTGATAAATATAGGGATACGCATCCACTACCCAGTGATCGGCTAAAAATTGCGCAAGATATTTACGCTATGCATGCACAACGAGACGCCATCGTTAAGTAACAGTATAGGAGTATAAAAATGATCAATATATTAAAAAGTAAGTCTTTCATGTTAGGCGGAGTGCTTCTTGCAACCACATTATTTGCCACTTTCGTACATGTACGATACACCGGCAAATCACTGCAGAACCTATACTCTTCTCTAAGCACCTCAGCTACAGCAAGGAGTCCGGAATATTTCCATGATCATGTAGATTTACTTATGACAAACACATGGCAAAAATTAGAAGAAAATACTGGTATTAGCTTCAATAAATGCAATGAATATATGGGTGCAATTAAAAAACAGTATAGAGATAGCAGAAAAAAGGCTAATATCCGTAAGGCAAAAAAAAGCCACACCCTAAAACCTACAACAAGAGCTCTCATACAAGAAATCTTTATTGATTTTAATATTGACCCGCACGCAATCACCATCATTTCATATGATGGTAAAGGCTCGCCAGCTTCAACTGATGATTATTCTCTGTATATCGATGAACAAGATTTGGCAAGGTATACTCCCGAAGCACAGCGATTTGTGATCGCGCATGAAATTTCACATATAAAAAATAAAGATCACTCATGCGAAACTGCTATTCGTAGTTTGATGGATGACCAAGATCAGACACACAAACAATGTCTACACTCCTTTGCCCGTTCCATTGAATTTCGCGCAGATATTAATGCAATGATCAAAGGCTCCAGATATGCCAAGGGCGGCATAGCTTTTTTCCAAGAAATTATTGACCGCTTTGGAGATGAAAACTCCCCTACGCATCCACAACCAAGCGAACGCTTAAAGATCGCACAAGAAATGGACGCTATGCATGCACAGCAAGAGCAAATACATCCTACCGGCAT
This sequence comes from Candidatus Babeliales bacterium, assembly GCA_963716425.1. GTDB lineage: Bacteria > Babelota > Babeliae > Babelales > JBFXEV01 > JBFXEV01. The sequence continues at coordinate 1,252,214 of OY970310.1, read as the reverse complement.
TTTGACTGCATAGATATGACATGGGGCTTAATTATTGACAAACTGAACTATATTGGCATACTAAAAGTAGAAAAATGGTAGCGGAATCATATTCTGCAGGTTGGTTCAAAGGTTAATAATTATGATACAGACACTCACAAATAATGTTTTTCGCTTGCTAGGCGCACTTGTATTAGGTACACTGATCGTTACTTTCATAGGTATACAGTATAACAACAAGCATCCACAGCAGGCTATGAACTCTTTAAACATCAATGATTATTCTACAGATCTTTGCCCAGAACGATTCACCAATCATGTTGATCATTTAATGACACAAACATGGCATGAACTAGAAACAAATGCCGGTGTTACGTATAAGGATTGCAAAGATTTTCTTATGGAATTCGAGCCAGAACTCAAAAGCGAAATAGAAAAAAGTAATCGCAGAAAATTAAAAAGATCCGGCACCGTCTCCCCAGGCACAAAAGCCTTAATACAAGAGATATTAATAGATTTTGAAATTGTCCCAGAATCCATTATGATCATTGCTTATAATGGCAATGGATCACCTGCTGCGGCAGATGATTACTCGATTTATATTGATGAGCAAGACCTAAGAACGTTTTGTCCAGACGCACAACGCTTTGTGATTGCACATGAAATAGCTCATATGAAGAATAAAGATCATTCCTTTGAAAGCGCTCTGGAGAACTTAGTCGACCCTAAAAACAAGCCTCAACGGCGCTGCCTTCATTCATTTGCCCGCTCAAGTGAATTCAGAGCCGACATCAATGCAATGCTTAAAGGGTCTCTCTATGCAAAAGGGGGTATCTCTTTTTTCCAAACACTTATAGACCGCTACGGCGATGACCAGAGTGCTACGCATCCACGGCCAAGTGAACGGCTCAAAATAGCTCAAGACATGCATGCTATGCATGAACAACAAGTTGAGCAATATCCAGTAAGCGCAATAGCTGCATAAACACCCTGCTATAATAAAACCCTTTTCCTGCTATACTCATAGGATAACTATCCTATTTTTTTCTTTATGTCAGTCAAAAAGGACACGATGTCACACAGTCATAAAATCTCTTTAAGAACAGCCATGCTGATTTGCATGAACGTCATGTTTGGGACCGGTATATTCATCAATACAGTGATTCTTGCACAAACTGCTGGCGCCCTCGGGTTTCTCAGTTACTGCATATGCGCACTCCTTGTTATGCCACTTATGTTGTCTATGGCAGCAATTCTGCGATATTACCCCTCTGGCGGATTTTATGTATATGGCGCCGAATGCATCTCCCCTCTTGCAGGATTTATTAGCGCATGGGCATATTTTGTGGGCAAACTGGGCTCTGCAGCATTACTCGTTAATGTGTTTGTCTCCCTTATTAAAAATATATTTCCATTCATCACCATCAATACTCTTTTTCTAGATATAGTTATATTACTTTTTTTTGCTTGGCTTAATTTACATAAAGCAGAAACGGGCAAAAAGATAATGTATATGTTTATGGTTTTAAAATTAACACCTGTGCTCTTTGCTATTCTTGCTTCACTCTATTTATTCAATTATTGGCACATACCACCTGATACGCTCCTTTGGGAAGGCATTCCTTCTACCCTGCCCTTAGTGCTCTATGCGTTTATAGGGTTTGAAACAGCTACCTCAATTAGTAGAACAATAGAAAATGCCAAAGAAAATGCACCAAAAGTAGTGCTGTACTCTTTTATGATTGTAGTTTCACTTAACATTCTTTATCAATTACTCTTTTTCTTAGCTCTGGGCCATGATTTAATGGCGCAAGCAACTTTCTTGGGCGCATTTCCTGCATTGCTAGCAAAATTATTACCAATGCATCCAATTGCTGCTTTACATATTAAAAACATTATTCATTTAGTGGCAGCAACCTCTGCACTTGGTGGATCTTATGGCATTTTATTTAGTAATCATTGGAATCTATTTGCTCTTGCACAAAACAAGCATACCTTTTTCCCCAAAACGCTTACTAAGCTCAATCGCTATGATATTCCCTTTTGGGGTATTATTGTTGAAGCACTTATTTGCATCAGTTATTTGCTTTTAACACATGGCAAAATAGTCATTTTACAACAAATTAGCGTATTTGGTTGTTTGATTGCTTATGCATTAACTATTATTGCGCTCCTCATTACGTATAAAAAAGAACAGCGCACAAACATGTGCTTGCCTTGGCTTGCCATTGCAAGTTGCCTCTTTCTTACTGCAATGTGCATTCGTAATTTGCTTATCGAAGGGCCAATAGCTCTTTATGCGTTTATTGGACTTATTGGTTTGGGCGTACTTATGTATTTCTACACAAAAACCGCAGAAGTAGAAATTATTGAACCTTAATTATCATTAATACAAGAATACAAAGAATCAAAGTAATAATACCAAACCTCGTGGTGATCTTTGCTTCCGGCCAGCCAAGTAGCTCAAAATGATGATGTATTGGCGCCATTTTAAACAGTCGCTTACCAAACAACTTAAATGAGCATACTTGCAAAATCACAGACATAACTTCAATTACAAAAAGACCTCCTGCAAATGGTAGCAAAAGCTCTTGCTTGGACATGATGCCAATCAAGGCAAGCACACTCCCCAATGCAAGTGATCCTACGTCTCCCATAAAAATTTGAGCCGGGTACGCATTGTACCAAAGAAATCCTATCGATGCACCCACTAAGGAAGCTGCAATCACACTTACCTCTGAAGATGCTGCACTGGGCATATGTAAATAAGCTGCAATGGTTGCATGACCTGCCAAATAGGCAATGATTGCAAACGTGCAAAAATTAATGATGAGCGACCCAATCGCAAGACCATCAAGCCCATCTGTTAAATTAACTGCATTACTGAACGACACAATAATAAAAACAACCCAAGGGATAAATAAAAGCCCCATCACTGGACTTATAGACTTGAAAAGTGGAACAAAAAGTATTGTTGAAATGCCGGTACTATACAGCATGAGCGCGACTAAAAGAGCAATGGTAATCTGCAATCCAAATTTATATTTGGCAGATATACCTTTACGTGCAGTAATCTTAGACCAGTCATCCCAAAACCCTATAGCCCCAAAACCTGCAAGACAAAACAAAAATATCCAGACATACGCAGATTGCAGATTACACCAAAGCAAACAAGAAATAATCACTGTTGCAAGAATAAACAACCCCCCCATGGTAGGCATATTATCCTTTGCTTTATGTGTGTTTGGTGTCCATTCGCGGGCCTTTGATCTGAAAAGCCTTCCTGAGGCTTTTATATAACGATCTCCAAAGACAAAGGACAGAAAGAGAGATGTGAGGAGGGCGGCCATTGCCCTAAAACTGACATAATGGAAGGCATTCACCCACGAAAAATACTGCTTGAAAACAATAGATAAATGGTAAAACATATATTCTCTTATTGTAATGATTAATATAGATTCCAGTAAACCACCATGTAAAGAGTGTATCTTAGAGAACGATTATTGCCCAGATGGCTAGCCTTTTTTTGTGGCAAAAGCTGGATTCTACCCTGCAAACTCCTCCCTCTTTGACAAAAAACCGCTATCCGGTTACAATAGGAGTATGACTAAGAGGATTTGGTGAACCCAGAAACTCGCTAATCTAACCCGAGGAATTAATCATGAAATTCACTATATGGAACTTGCTTTACAAACAAGCCCTTGCTTGTTTGATTATTGGGCTTGGCTCCCTACACACACCAGTTTTTGCCTCATGGGGCACACATATTGCCAAAAGAGCACTTTTTACATTACCCAGCGTTGCGCAAAAACACATTGCAACCGCTTTGAACGGTTTACCTGTGCTCCAAACGGATACCACTGAATGGCGTCTTAAGATCTTGGTTGATGACTTTATGAGTCTTGAAAACCAAAAGCCACTTTCTCATTACATTGATGAATTTATTACTATCATTGATGCTCACCCAGAATATTTCAAAACACTCTTATTTACGCACGTACTTAATGCAGATACTCCTGATAAAGATGGAGTAATGCGGACTATTCGTAGTGGATTAGAACAAACTAAACACAGCAAGAGTGTTGATTTTATTAAGGCAATGCTTTATTTGCCTATCCGTAAATGGGTACGCAAAGACAGTAAACTTCCTACCGATGCTCTGGCAGACAAAGCCCTCTACTATCACGCAAGTTTTAATAAAGGATAACGGGGATCTGGAGGTCCGTATCGCATAAGTAATATTTGCGATACATCGCGTTACGCAGTAAACTGATCCCTAGGGAAATAACTTCCCTAGGGATTTTTCCATAATTTAAAAGAGACTATGAATAAAAACGTTCAAGCTGATGTTATAGTGGTAGGAGGCGGGCATGCAGGCATAGAAGCTGCATATGCTGCCGCTCGTATGGGATCATGCACCATACTCGTTTCACTCAAAATAGATAAAATTGGCCACATGCCTTGCAACCCCGCTATCGGGGGTGTGGGCAAAGGCCATATTGTGTTTGAAATCAGTGCACTTGGTGGCCTTATGCCCAAACTATGCACGCAAACATATATTCAAGCACGCATGCTCAACACAAGCAAAGGTGCAGCTGTTCATGGCTTACGTCTCCAAATTGATAAATATAAATACAATAGATTAAGCATTGAAATGCTTAAAAAAGTGGAAAATCTCACTTTAGTTGAAGGCATGGTTGATCGCATCTTGCTTGATGACCACAAACACGTAACTGGTGTAGAGCTTGAAGATGGCACTCTCATCAACGCACCCACCGTAATTTTGACCACGGGCACTTTCTTAAACGGTCTTATTCATATTGGCAATGTGCAAAAGGCAGCAGGACGAGTGGACGAGCAAACGGTTACTAAATTGGCTCAATTTCTCTACGGGCTCAATCTGGAAATGGGCAGACTCAAAACAGGCACTCCTCCAAGACTTGCAAAAGAAAGTTTAGATTTTTCTAAAATGGAATTTCAAGAACCTGATCATCTTGAATACTTATTTGAATTTGAACCACACAAAGTAGTCAACACACACCCGTGCTATATTACACGCACCAATGAAACTACGCATCAAATTATCAAAGATAATTTACATCTTTCTGCCATGTATAATGGCAACATCACGGGTATTGGGCCCCGCTATTGCCCCTCTATAGAAGATAAAATTGGGAGGTTCCCTGATAAAAACTCTCATCAAATTTTTGTAGAACCTGAAGGCGCTGATACCAATGAAATTTATCCTAACGGTTTATCTACGTCTTTACCACTTTCAGTCCAAGAACAATATATTCGTTCAATTAAAGGGTTTGAGAACGCGCAGCTTATCCGCCCAGGTTATGCGGTAGAATATGATTTTGTACTTCCCCACCAATTGCATCATACCATGGAATTAAAACCTGTTCCTGGTCTCTTTTTGGCAGGCCAAATCAATGGCACAACGGGATATGAAGAAGCTGCTGGTCAAGGCATTATGGCAGGCATTAATGCTTCACTTAAACGCAAGAATATGCCACCTTTCATATTAAGCCGACAAGAAAGTTATATTGGTGTAATGATTGATGACTTGGTAACCATGGGCGTGGATGAACCATATCGCATGTTCACCTCACGTGCAGAGCGTCGTCTTTTATTGCGTCAAGATAATGTATTTACACGACTTGGTGCAAAAAGTTATGAGTTAGGTTTAATTACCAAAGAACTATATGACGCAATTCAAAGAGAAAACCAACAAGTACAAGATATTATTGCCAGCATTCGCAAAAAATGCAGTAAACAAGAACTTCTTGAACTCCTCACGAATGACATGGGCAATTTATCAAAATTACATGCACTTATTGAAACACCAATCAATGAACGTGCGCTTCATACCGTGTGGTCTGAAATTAGATATGCGCCCTATATTGTACGCGAGCTAGAAGAAGTAAAACGTGCAGAACAATATCAAGAACTTACTATTCCAGATAACATAAAATATACTAACATGGAGGGGCTATCCAAAGAACTCCAAGGCAAATTGAACAAGGTCCGCCCTAAGACCATTGCACAAGCTGCTTTAATTCCTGGCATGACCCCTGCAGCAATTTCACTATTAATTTTTAAAGTGCGTAAAAAAAGTTATACATGCCTGGAAACTGAGAACGATTGCAACTAAAAAGCAAGTACCTTACTAAGTCATTGTGCAATGTACTAATTATCAAGTATACTCATATTGAGTCTAATACAATTCCTTTTATTATTTCTATAATAAAAAAATGGAGCAATCAACCCATGAAAAAAATATTTTTTATTACCCTGATGAGCATGTATGGATCATTATCCGCAATGCACTATAAAATCATTAAAAGCCCAGATGAACTCAAGCCAGGCAAAGCAACAACATGGCACGCACAAGAATATCATATCACTAGCAAAACACGCCTCGGAACGACCGCACAAATAACCATGCAGCGCTATTCCCATAGATTTTGCGGTATGCCTTTTGGTCTAGAAACAGTAACTCGCACATTCAATGCTTCTCAAACTGCATCTGGCGAGTGGGATGAAGAAACACCAAAACGAAGATATGAGCCAACTGCTGCAATACTTGTTCCTCCTTCTCTTGCTTTCTGCCTTGCCTGTTTATACTTCTTGAACTAATCCTTTTTTACACCAGGTTGCTTGATACCTATCCTTGCAGTATATTAAAAATATGCACACAAACTAAAAAGGAGAGCGTATGCAAAAATTAATATTCCTATCTCTCATATCTCTTTGTAGCTTATCACATGCAATGGATTTGCAGCGGTTACAGCAAGGAGATAAAGCAATCTGGCAAGAGAAAACATACATAGTTACCAACCGAATTGAACAAAATTCCAGATTAAAATTAGTTATGATGCGCGATACGCACAAGGTATGTAACGCTGCTCTAGTACAGGAATATGTAACCTGTTCCTACCACAATGGTCAGCTTGAATATACAACTTCCCGACAAAAGCCTTCATTACTTTGTATAAACACCACTGTTGCTGCAGCGATTGGTTGGGCATGCGTTCTCTTTCTGTCTCACTAACTTTTGCTTGCTTCTAAACGAAAGCAACCATTGTTTCTTATAGCGTAAAGAGAGTAAACTAAAAGTAGAAAATGTAGCAGCAAAGGGAAGATAGCCCGATGAAAAAATCATTTCTCTTTCTTAAGAAATTACTCTTTTCTGATATTCAAGCAGTTATTCTACAAAGCATGTTCTACGCCCTTATTGGTATATATGCACCAACGTCATCTTGCATGGAAGCAAACATACAACAATTAGCGCAGCGACAAAAAGAACTTAATTCTGTTTATTTCAGTACTGAATCATATGTTATTCTTGACAGGAGCTCTTGGTATCATATCAAGGATCAGAGACCTACAGGGCAAGTAGTATCAATTCTTAAACCTGAACATCATTCTCCCTATAATGGTTATTTTATAGTAACTACCAAAGAAATTCACCGTGATCCTAATAATAGATTGATTGAAAAAAACTTTTATGAACCATCAAAGCCAGTGGCTTTTGTACTTGGCTCCGTACTCATTGGCACTGCACTCTATTTTTTCTACAAAGATAAACTCGCATCAGAATAATTGATTCTATTGCATGTACGGCGCAAATCCCGGTATACTACTCATAATCAAAGACAGTAAACTTATAGGATTTGTAATGCAAAAAAAGTTCTTCATTTTTTCTTTAATCATTATTACAAACACAACAACAGTTACCCCCACAACAAAAACAAATAAACTTGTTGATGCGCTCGCTCAAAATACGCAGCCAGCTGTCGCACCACAACTACCGCAGGCTTCCGCAAAACGTGTGGTAAATATAACGAACAATATTAAGCCAGAAATGCTCATATATAACCATTGGACCGGTAAAAAAGAACCCAATCCATTTGCAATCATTGTTGATGGAAAACCACTTGAATCAGGCAAAACAGCAACGGTCAGTATCGAAAACGATATATTGCCTGTACAATTTAGCTATTCATTTGCAATGGGTCTTCACAAAGGGAAAAATGAAGTGACCTTCGAAATTCCTGAAAAGCAGGACAAATTGAGCATGACCTTCTCTTGGGGCAATCATTTCAGAGTAATTCTTGATAATGCAAAGCCGCTCAAGAAAAAACCTATTAAGGATCAGGCGAGTTAAGCGATGATGTCTTCCAGTTACTGACAAGCCATTCAAATTTCTCTTTTTGATACGGATGGCCAAGCCTTCTTGATTCATTAAGATATTGTATAGCCGTGGCATATCTTTGCTGGTCTGCACAAAGCAGTGCAGCATTATGAAAAGCACGTCCTTTTTCTAGTTGATTCCCACTCCGGATAACTTTAGTCCAGTACTTGCCAGCCAAGTCTTGATTACCAAGACAATAATGAGCAACACCAAGCCCATTATATAAGGAAGGCAAAAATAGAGGCTTTATATTTTTCTTTCCTGCCTCAAAATAATCCTTTGCTTCAAGGTATTTACTCACATACAAACATATGTACCCAAGCTGAACAGCAGCCCAACTCTTGGTCTCTGGTAATGCAGCTTCATGCTGAAATGCACTCAAATAATAACGTTGTGCTTGTTCTTTTAACTGACTGCACTGCACTTTCTGCGGTACTTTCTTTGCCATTTCACGGTGCATATCTCCCAAACGAGCCTGTGCTGCCGACCATGCTGGCCCCTCAGGATACTGCTGAGCATATCTTTCCAGCTGTGCCACAAAAACAGACCTACTTACTTGTCTTTGACGATGATCATACTCAAGCAGATCTCTTGCAATACTAGCCTCCTCAGAAATTGTGCTGGAATCACCATGTCTTTCGACTTGCTTTCGTAGTGAGGCTGATGAACCCCCAGGATGAACGGACCTTGGCGAAGACGAATCCATCTGCCATTGCTCCCCTGCAGCTTCCTCCTGCGCGTTTCCTGAGTTCGTCGAAGAAACAGAGCTGGAAGCTGCGGCGGACATGATGACGTGATTGGCATCACCACGTCTGGCCACAGCGGAGTCCGTAGGCATAGCCGGGAGCCCCCGTCCATCAGAATCTTGATGGGTTGGCCAAGTCGGATCCATAGCGAATACACATGAGCTAAAAAGATGCACGATAAGGACAAGATATGCTTTCATGTGATAATCTCCTCTTTGCCTTAAAACAACAACTCCGTATCCACTATACGATAAAATCGAGAGATAGTGCAAGAATTGACTTAAATTCATCCTTTTTGTGATATACTAAGAATATGATACAAATACGCAATGCATCGTTATCTTTCGGTTCTCAAACCGTTTTTGACGAAATAAACCTGACACTCAATGAAACTGATCGCGTTGGCCTTGTTGGACTGAATGGGTCAGGCAAGTCAACACTCCTTAAAGCAATAGGCAAGGATATTGCCCTTGATAATGGTTCTATATCCATTATCGGGTCAAAAACCTTTGCTTACTTGCCCCAACAGGTAGTCCTTGAATCTAACAAAAGAGTGCTGGATGAAGCACATACGGCACATGCAGAAATCTGGAAATTAGAAGAAGAACGACGTACTCTTGATAAAAAAGGATCAGAGATCAGCCCTGAAGAAGGTTCATGCCTTGCTCAGCTGGTTGAACAGCTTTATGAGCTTGAAGCGCACAAGGCATTTGTAGCTTCTCAAGAAACACTCATGGGTTTGGGGTTTTCAAAAGAACAGCTTGAAAGCCCGGTAAGCTCACTGAGCGTTGGTTGGAAAATGCGATTAGTTCTTGCAAAGCTCTTACTCCAAAAAGCAGACTTCTATTTATTCGATGAACCCACGAACCACTTGGATATCGTTGCCAAGGACTGGTTTTTATCGTTCCTTAAACAAGCTTCTTTTGGTTTCTTGCTGGTATGCCATGAGCGCTACTTTTTAAACCAATTATGCACAGAAATCATTGAAATTGAATTTGGTAATGCAACCCGATACCGTGGTAACTATACCCAGTACGAGGAACAGAAAGAACATAATCTGCACGAGCTTGAACAAGCTGCCAAGTTACAACAAAAAGAAATCGATCGTAAAAAAGAAACTATTCAGCGATTCCGTGCAAGTGCCAATAAAGCAAAAATGGCAAAAAGTATGGAAAAAGCCCTTGATCGCATAGAACGCATTGAACTACCACCATCTCCCAAGAAAATTAATATCAATTTACCACCTCCCAAAGTGCGCGCTGGTCAAATTATCTTAACAGTTAACCATGTTGGCCATTCATTTAGTTCTAAACAAATATTTCGTGATGCCTCATTTATGATACATCGTGGCCAACGCGTTGCACTCATTGCACCCAATGGTGTGGGCAAAACAACGCTGTTTAATATTATAACCAAGCACTACAAACTCCAAGAAGGCTCTATTGAACTAGGCCATAACGTGGAAGCTGCAATTTTTCATCAAGACCAAGATGCATGGCTGAATAGAAATAATACTATTCTTGAAGAAGTACTTTCAACTGCTCCTGCAGAAAAAACACCTGAACAAGCGCGAACACTCCTTGGTTGCTTCTTATTTGGTCGGCGCGATATTGATAAAAAAATTAGTGTATTAAGCGGCGGTGAAAAGAACCGCGTAAGCATGGTTAAAATACTCCTGCAAGATGCCAACTTCTTGCTACTTGATGAACCCACCAACCATTTGGACATACCTTCAAAAGATATCTTGGTTAAAGCACTCAAAAATTATCAAGGTACACTGTTATTCGTTTCGCATGATCATGACTTTATCAATGAGCTTGCAACTCATGTGGTAGCGCTGGAAGCAAATGGCACTAAAAATTATCATGGTAATTATGAAAGTTACTTAGACCAAGTGCATGCATTTGGCCAAAAAGATGCTCCAATCGCACCACCTAAAGCGGGTAAGGAAAAAGAAAGCTCTAAGAATAATCACAAACAAGAATCTACGGAGCCTTTGAATCAGTATGATCTGCAAAAACTATCCAAAAAGCTTGAGCGCCAAATAGCGCAGCTTGAACAAACTATTCTAAAAGCACAACATGCATTCATTGATTTGGAATATGGTACTGAGGGATTTAATGACAATCAAAAACGTCTTCAGCAGCTTGATGGCCAACTCAAACAAACATTTGCAGAGTGGGAATCCATTCAAAAGCAGCTAGAGTGATCATGGATCCCAAATTACTCCATATCTATGGTCCGTTATTTATCAATAGTTATGGCGTTGCCATTGCCATGGGATTACTACTTTCGGTATACCTTGCAACCAAAGATACTGTCCTCAAGAAACTGCTTACTTCTGATGAATTGTATACGCTTATAATGTTGGGCATTTGCAGCGGTGTAGCAGGTGGCCGATTACTCTATCTTGCAACCAATTGGCACGATCTTTCTTATTGGTATGAAATCTTTGCAGTTTGGCAAGGGGGACTTTCTATTACCGGCGTCATGTTGGGCGTACTAATTACCATTTGTTGTTACTTATGGATACATGCAATTCCTCTACTTGCAGTCACCGATAGATTTGCACTCTATGCACCGCTTGCTCAAACCTTTGGCCGTATTGGCTGCTTTATTGCCGGTTGTTGCTATGGCACCGTATGTAATCAAGCATGGGCAGTATCGTATACGCATCAAAATGTCTTTGCACCATTGTATCTACCTCTTCATCCTGCACAACTGTATAGCGCAGGAATATTATTCGGTATATTTATTTTTCTCTATTGTTATGCTCAAAAACGTAAGCTTAAAACGGGACAATTAACCTTTTTATATCTGATGCTTGCAGGCGCTGAACGTTTTTTTGTTGATTTTTGGCGTGGCGATCGCACTTTTTTTGTGTCTGATACGTGGGGACTCTCTGTACATCAACTGCTTTCTGGTGGTATAGTGGTTATTGCATGCATTGCGCTTATTGTAAACCAGCTGCGCGATGATCATTTGATGCATACTAATAAAAAATAATTCAAGATCGCTCAACCTGAGTGTTCTACTGAGCAATAACGAAGTGGAATGTATCGAAAGGTCCTTGTGGGCGAAATACAAACGATTATCAAAGTATGACCCTATTTAGTTATATAAAAAATCATCTTGCCATCTTGGACGTAATACAAGATTTTGTTGCGCTCAAAAAAGCGGGCCTCTACTTTAAAGGTCAATGCCCATTTCACAAAGAACGGACTGCATCCTTTACTGTAAGTCCCCACAAGGAAATCTATTACTGCTTTGGCTGTCATTCAGGCGGTGATGTAATTTCATTTATCAGCATCATGGAGCGCTGCTCACAACTTGAGGCTGCCCATTATCTGATTGATCGTTTTAAATTAACTATTCCGCCCGAACTTCTTGAACGGAATAAATCAAACACGAGCGCAAGCACTGATGAACGCAAGCAATATTGGCATATTTGCTCTCTTGTTGCAAACTGGTGCCATACCAATGCCCTTAAAAATCCCGCGGTTCTTTCCTATTTGCATAGCAGGAATATTTCAGATGCAAGCATTACTCAATTTAAAATTGGTTACTTTCCCCAAGGCAAAGAAGCGATCCAATCTTTGCTACGCAAAGCAGCAGAAGAACATATATTGCTTTCTGATTTACTTGCAGCCAATATTATTGCACAAGGCAAACAACATACTTACTCACCGTTTGAAGATCGCATACTATTTCCTATAAAAGATTATTTAGGTAATACATGTGGATTTGGTGGCCGTATCTTTAAGAAAGGAGACGAGCGCCCCAAATATTATAATTCTCGTGAACATGCCCATTTTGATAAGGGATCTTTGCTCTTTGGTCTTGATACTGCCAAAAAATCTATTAGCGAGTCTGCCTCTGTCTTTTTAGTAGAAGGATATACCGATTGCATTGCTATGGTACAACATGGCTATCCTAACACGGTGGCTACTCTTGGAACTGCTTGCTCCATGAATCAAGTTAAGATGCTCTCTCGCTATGGGGAGACCATGTATTTGCTCTATGATGGAGACAATGCAGGCCAACAAGCAATGCTCCGTTTGGCCCAAAATTGCTGGCATGCTGATATGGAATTGATTCAAATCCCCCTGCCCCAAGGCATGGACCCTGCCACCTATCTGAATCAATATGGCACCCTTAAAGCGCTCATGAGCCAAAAACAGGATATTTTCAGTTATTATATTAACTCGGTAACCGCAAATTTTACCTCACAAACCTTACAGCAGAAAATGAAGATTGCCCGTAAGCTGATTGCCCTTATAGGAGAACTGGACGACCAGTTAAAGCAAGATATCTTACTCCAAAAGGCTGCCCAAACACTTGATATGCCCTTTGAGTCTGTCAAAAAAGAACTTGAAAGGTCCCAAGAGCACCCTAAAACGCAAAAAGTGGAGATGGAAGAAGAGCCTACCACAGAGAGAGAAACCCCTCTCAGTGAGGATACCGAGGATGCTGCAGAAATTCCAGAGTTGGAAAAGAAATTATTTTCTGTTATAATAAATAACGTAGAACAACTACGGGATGAGGAGGTGGCATATCTGACCGCATACTTAACAAAGCCATTACCTGGTTTACTTACCCTACTATTACGCTGTAAACTTGAAAATGAAACCTCCTACTTTAATGATTTTTTCTCACGATTAAAAGAAGAAGAAAAACAGCTTATTAGTCAGCTTACTATAGAATTTCACCCGTATGAGCACCAGCATAATTTACAGCATTTATTTATACAATTTCAAAAGAATCATTGGAAAAGATTTGTTACTGATGTAAAGCACAAATTAGAGAGTGCAAAAGAACAAAATAATACACAAGAAATTACAACGATTTTAACACGCTTTCAAGCATTGAAAAAAAAGTTACTTCATAAGGGGTTAATATGATAAAGAAAAAAATAGTTAAAAAAAAGGTTGCTCAGTCAACAAAAAAAGCCGTTACTCCCCCTAAGCCTACAGAAAAAAAGAAACCTGACGTTGAGTCTGTTGAAACAGTCACGCCCATTATACCTGTTGATGAGCTAAGCCAAGGCATACTCACTTCCTTTATTGATAAAGCACAACGTGCTGGCGTAGTAACTTTTGAAGAAGTAAAAGACTTTGTACAGCAATATGGACTCACTAAAGCTGAAGCCCGGACCATTCTCAAGCAACTTGAAAAAGAAAATATTGAGCTAATCAATGAAAGTGAGCTTGATAGCAGCATTGGCAGCAGTGGCGAAGAAGATAATAGTACTGGCGCACAAAATATCTTAGACTCGTATTCAGCAGAAGATGAAGATGAAGAATTGGGGCAAGATGAAGATGAAGGCGCAGAAGAGGAAGATGAAGATCAAGCAATGTTGCGCGTTACTTCTGAATCATCTCAGTTGGCCGATGGTGTAAAAAGCTATCTACGTGATATCGGTAAAATCCCCTTACTTAATAAACGCACAGAAAAAATTATCTCGGATAACATAGCCAAGGGTAAATATAAGAGCACCCAGGCTATTGCCCTTTTCCCTCTTGTGCACAAAGAACTATTTTCTATTGCAGAACGACTACAAAAAGATCCACTTTTACTCAAAGATGTAATTCAATTTTCTGATTTCGATCAAGAAAATTTACCTAAGATGGAAGCAGAACGTGATGCACTCATTGCAACTATTGGTACTCTTAAAGAGCAATCAATGCAAGAAGAAAAGCTACAACAGGAGCTTAGAGCTGCCACTGATGCAAAAACAAAAAAAGATCTGACCAAAAAGCTAGAAGAAACAAAAGAAGCTTTATTTGCAACTATGCAAAGCATTAAATTTGCTAATAAATTTATTAAGAGAATGGCAAAGCGCATTCAAAAAGCGTTGCAAAAGTATCATGAAAAAAATGAAGAAATAGCAGAAGCCCAAGCAGAACTGAAAAAACTCCAAAAGCAAAAAACGCATGATACGCAAGAACAACAAGCTCTTGAGTTTTATGAACGTACGTTACGTATTGCTCAAAAAAGCATCAGTGCTCTTGAAACAGAAATTGGCTTACCTACTAAAGAAGCTGAACGGCTCTATGCACAGCTACAAGAAGGCATCACTATCGATAAACTGGCAAAAGATGACCTTGCTCGTGCCAACTTACGCCTTGTAGTTAACATTGCCAAAAAATATGTAAATCGTGGCCTTCACTTTCTTGATCTCATTCAAGAAGGCAATATTGGTCTTATGAAAGCCGTTGAAAAGTTTGAATTTGAACGTGGCTATAAATTCTCAACGTATGCAACGTGGTGGATCAGACAAGCAATCACTCGTGCGATCGCCGATCAATCCCGCACTATCCGTGTGCCCGTGCATATGGTAGAAACACTGAATAAGATTAATAAAATTAAACGTACCTTTATGCAAGAACATGGCCGCGAACCTAATAACCAAGAGCTATCCAAAGAGCTTAATCTTGATGAAAAGAAAATAAAAAATATCATTAAGATATCTAAAGAGCCTATCTCTTTAGAAACACCGGTGGGCGATAGTGAAGATGCTTATATTAAAGACTTCATAGAAAATGAAGATGAGTATTCACCAGCCGATACGGTTGCAAGCAATGATTTAAAAGAACGAGTTCGTGAACTGCTGAAAGGCCTTACACCAAGGGAAGAAAAAGTTCTTAAAATGCGTTTTGGTATTGATGTAGCATCAGAACATACTTTGGAAGAAGTAGGCAAAGATTTTGGCGTCACCCGTGAACGGATCCGCCAAATTGAAGTGAAAGCTATTCGCAAGTTACGCCATCCCTCCAAAAGCGATAATTTACGGGCATTCTTTGATAAAAATGAAGTGGGAAATGGTAACTCTAAAACTAAGGGCGAAGCTCAGGACAATGATATTGATGATGGTTCAGATTCAGACTCTGATGATTCAGAATAAACAGAAAGTAATAGTTTAGTATGAATAAAAAGAAAATCGACCACAAACCGATTGTCCAAACTTCAGAGATGCCCTTGAGTGATCCCCAACAGTGTCTTATTAATTCTTTTATTGATAAAGCACAACGCGCTGGTGTGATTACTTATGAAGAAGTAATAGAATTTGTAAAACTCTATGGTTTTTCCAAAGCAGACACGCGTGGGCTTATTAAGCAACTTGAAAAAGAAAATATAGAGTTGATCATTGAAAGTGAGCTTGAAAGTAACATTGGCAGTAGTGCTGATGAAGATGGCTCCAAATCTGCTCATCATGCCTTTGGGGGCATTGATGGTGATGATGATACTGATGATGAAGATGTAGATCAAGAGGATGATGAGGAAGAAGACGAAGATCAATCTATGCTTCGTGTTACCTCTGAATCGTCGGGACTTGCCGATGGTGTAAAAAGCTATTTACGTGATATTGGCAAGATTCCTTTGCTTAATAAACAGACAGAAAAAATTATTTCAAGCAATATTGTAAAGGGACGATTTAAAAGTACCCAAGCAATTTCTCTTTTCCCCTTTGTACAAAAAGAGCTCTATGCAATGGCTGAGCGGCTGGAAAAAGATATTGGTGCTTTAAAAGATATGATCCAATTTTCTGACTTTGACCAAGAAAATCTACCCAAAATAGAAAGTGAGCGTGACGCGCTTATTGCAACAATTAAGTCCATTAAAGAACTTGCAGATCAAGAAGAAAAAATCTATCATGAATACCGTGGTCGTCTTGAAAGCCCTGAACTTAAAAAAGAAATGCTCGATCGCGTTCAAGCGAATAAGAAAAAGATTTCTGAAACGATTCAAAGCATTAAGTTTGCCAATAAGTTTATTAAGCGCATTGCAAAGCTTGTTGAAAGAACAATTGGCAAAATAAAGGAAAAAGAACGAGAAATAGAAGAAGCTCAAGTAGAACTTAAAAAGCTACACAAAAATAAATTATCTTCAGAAGAGCATCAGGCTGCTCTTGAGTTTTATGAGCGCATAATCCGCGCGAACCAAAAAAATATTAAAAATATTGAGGGTGAAGTAGGATTACCTCTCAAAGAAACAATCCGCTTGCTTGAACAACTGAAAGAAGGCATTCGCATTGATAAACTCGCAAAAGATGACTTGGCACGTGCCAATTTACGACTTGTGGTAAACAATGCAAAAAAATATATCAACCGTGGTCTGCACTTTCTTGATCTCATTCAAGAAGGTAACATTGGGCTTATGAAAGCCGTTGAAAAGTTTGAATTTGAGCGTGGCTATAAGTTCTCAACCTACGCCTCATGGTGGATCAGACAAGCAATCACTCGTGCAATCGCCGATCAATCACGTACTATCCGCGTGCCCGTGCATATTGTTGAAACAATCAACAAAATGAATAAAATCAAACGTACTTTTATGCAAGAACATGGCCGTGAGCCTAATAACCAGGAACTTTCTAAAGAACTTAACCTTGATGAGAAGAAAATAAAAAACATCATCAAGATCTCTAAAGAGCCTATTTCTTTAGAAACTCCCGTGGGTGATGGTGAAGATGCGTTTATTAAAGACTTTATCGAGAGTGAAAATGATTATTCCCCTGCGGAATCTGTAGCAAGTAATGATCTGAAAGAACGAGTGCGTGAGGTACTCAAAGATCTTTCACCTCGTGAAGAAAAAGTACTCAAAATGCGATTTGGCATTGATGTGGCTTCAGAACATACCTTGGAAGAAGTCGGCAAAGATTTTGGAGTAACACGAGAGCGAATCAGACAAATTGAAGTGAAGGCTATACGTAAGTTACGCCATTCTTCAAGGAGTGAAAAATTGCGCTCGTTTTTCCAAAAAGAATATGATACGCTAGCTGATGATATGGTATCTGAGGATGGTGAGTAGTAATTCCTTTAGGTACATGCACTCACCTGCTAATCCATGAAACATCGCAACCTATGGTAGAGAATACAGTGTTACAGAGACAGTATTGTAAGCATAATTAAACATAGTGTAAGAAGTGATACCAAATATGAACTGTGAACCAATTTCATCTGGCATGATGATAGCGCAAATTGTAGGTTTTGTTGTTTCATTGGCTATTGTCGCACTCTATTCCTTTTTGGAAACGAGCGTTACTGCAATGCGGCTGTTTAAACTTAAGGAAATTTCGCGGTCAACCACTAAATTCCAAAAGCTTTTTGTAACGCTTGAAACAAGCCCTCATGAAGTACTCTTAAGTATTTTAATTGCAAATTGCTTGGCCAATGTGAGTGCGGCAGCATTGCTCACTACTATAACTGATCAAGTGCTTGCTCAGCTTGAATTTTCAGGAACACTCAGCTTTACTATTGGTGTGGCCTTATGTACCGCACTTATTCTAGTATTTGGTGAAGCGATTCCTAAAAGTCTTGCCAAGGTACATGGTGAAAAGCTATTCAAATCAACACTATGGATCACCAGCATTACCTATTCTATAATGCAACCATTTGTCTATTTATTAATTAAGTTTTCAAGTTATGCCGTCAATTTTTTTGGCGGACCTGCAGAACCTACCGAGTCGGTAACTTCAGAACGTGAAATCCGCTTTTTAATTGATTATATCAATGAAAAAGGTCTAATGGATAAAGAAAAAACAGCGATGCTGCAAGGAATCTTTGAACTTGGTAACAAACAAGTTAAAGAGATTATGGTTCCTACGGCGGAAGTGATCATGGTTGAAATGTCAGAACCACTCAGCAATGCGGTGGCTCTCTTTGCTCGTTACCAATTCTCCCGATTGCCAGTATTTGAAAAAACCAAAGACAATATCATTGGTATGATCCACCAAAAGGATGTATTTGTCTTACTTGTTCAAAAGAAAGAAGCTACGATCAAACAACTTATGCGTCCGATCATGTTTGTTCCTGAAAACATGCGTATAAACCAACTTCTTAATGAATTTAGAAAACAAGGCATGCATATTGCTGTAGTACTCAATGAATTTGGTAGCATTACGGGTATTGTCACCCTTGAAGACGTACTTGAAGAAATTGTAGGTGATATTAGTGATGAACATGAAGAGGCACCGGAAAAAGTAATTACGCTTGATAGCACAAGCTGGCTTGTTGCTGCAAGCATTGATCTTGATACGCTCGGTGAATTATTGGGTATCGAATTTAATGAAGAAGATGTTATCTCTCTTGGTGGTTTTTTGACTGAGCGTTTGCAACACGTGCCAAGACGAGGTGAACAAGTTTTCTTTAAAAATTATTATTTTTACGTGCATAAAGCATGTCATAGACGTGTACTACAAGTACTTGTCTGCAAAGATCTTAAAGCTGCACAAAAATATATAACGTTACCTAAGAAGAAATAAAAACACCTCGTCTAAAAAAGGAGTAGTTTATGAAGAAGCATCTTATTATGTTGCAGCTGGCTTTTCCCCTTTTGCTGAGCGCTGAGCAACCTGTTGCGCAATCTATTACTCAACTTGCCGAACAACCGCAGATTATCTACGTGCCCGTTCCGGTAACGAGCCCTCAAGAAGAAGATCCCGATGATGAACTTGATCGCAACCTCTTCTTAACATTCTTGGTAATAGCAGGAACGTTTGGCAAGATCTTGCTTGACCCGAGCAATACCGTCTCAGTCATTGAAGGAGTTACCGCTATTATTGATAGTATTTTATATGTTGCCGATATTGCAACCCGATCTACCACACGCTCACCCTTAAAAAAAGCCGATAGGCAAAAATTTATTGAAACTCTTGCAAAATATATTCAAGAACAAGCACAATTACTAAAAGAAGTACAAGAGGTAAAAATAGAATAAGATTAAAAAAAGCAAAGAGGCGCGCTTTATGAAACATTTTTTTCTCCTTATTGCAATCGCTTCAATCACCAATAACTCTCTGTGCATGGAAACTTTGCTTAAAAAAATTGCAGGAGAACATATTACTAAACACGTTATTACAACTGATCCTCAAGAGCAAGAACCACCATTCCACGTCGCTAATAATTGCGACCAAGATATTTGGCTACAAGCTACTTATGCCTGTAGAGTACAATTTCTTTATCCTACTATACGTCATTTAGGTTATTCTACCATGCATTCATTTGAAGGTGTAACTGATCGCCATGATGTACCAGTAAAATGTAAACGTAACCAGACTATTAAACTTATGCCAATACTAGATACTCTTGCAAAAAGCCAAGTACGACTTACTGCACTTAATTTTTGTTTGGCAAGTAAACCGAACATTTGGGTATCAATCCCTTTATCTACTTTATCAAAAGCACGTGAACAGTCTCAATTTCTATACTTTGACTCAATAAAGAAATAATTTTTTATTGCAGTAAACATACCTGGACTAGTTAATCCCCTTTAATGAAGATCAAACACCTGTATCAGAAAATTCAGTGTATTTATGACTATTGTAATTGAACGGGGCATTGTTGTACGTTAAAACTATCAATAAACGCCAACATGGAGGCACTATGAATTACAACATCCCCTTTTTATCATTTTTTTTTATGATATCAATCTGCAATGGCATGGAAGAAGATTACGACTTGAATAACGTGAGCTATTTTATAGCTAAAGAAAAAGGAGAAAGAGCAGCTCAAGCAGTATTTGAGCGCCGCGAGGATTGCAATGAACTTCTTGAATCCATACGTACTGAATTAGAAATTACTATTCCCTTGATCAAAGATTTTCCTGTAGCGCAAACTCAATTCACTAGCTTTGTGTATGGTATAGTGTGGGAACTGAAAAAACGCAAACTCACTTTCAATGAAAAGGCGTATACAGAGCAAATTGCGAGCCAAACGAGCAGCAATGAAGATATACAGACGCAAAAAAGCCGTAAGGAGTTGGTTGAACTCCTTACGGCTGATTTAAAAAGAGCTGAAATACTTACTTAAGATTTGTAAAAATCTGCTGCATAGAAGCAAGTGACCCAACAAGTGATCCCATTTCATAAGGAATCACTACGGTTTTACCTTCAGCGCCTTTCGTTAGCTCAGGCAGTATTTTAATATACTGCATTGCCACCAAATACGGCATCGGGTCGCCATCAGGAACTTGTGCTTTAACCATCGCGATTGCTTTAGCTTCAGCTTCCACAATCTTAAAGCGAGCTTCCGCTTCACCCTGTGCATTAATTACACGGGCTTCAGCAGCACCCTGCGCACGAAGTACTTGTGACTCTTGTTCACCTTCAGCTTCCAAGATTGCAGCTCGTTTTTTACCTTCAGATTCCAAAATGGTAGCTCGGCGATCACGCTCTGCACGCATTTGCTTTTCCATAGCATGGCGAATATCAATGGGTGGATTTACTTCTTGTAATTCCACGCGGTTGATTTTCACGCCCCATTTATCCGTGGCTTCGTCCAAAATTAAACGCAGCTTCTCATTAATCTCGTCACGAGAAACTAAAGACGCATCCAAATCCATAGAACCTATCACGTTACGCAAGGTAGTTTGAGTGAGTTTTTCAATTGCCTCGGGCAAATTGCTCACTTCATACACAGCTGCTTTGGGGTCTGTAATTTGATAATATAACAATGCATTTATTTCCATTGTTACGTTATCTTTCGTTATCACATTTTGCTTAGGAAAATCATATACTGATTCCCGTAAATCAATACGATCAACAACGCGTGCTACGCGGTAATACCGCTTGCCATCTTCTGATATTACATAGGACCAAAACACCTTACGTGGCCGCGAAATAAACGGCGCTACAAAATGCATGCCTGGTCCAAGAATGCGGTCATAACGACCAAATCGTTCTATAACGAGCGCTTCTGCTTGACGCACCATATAGATTGAGGACAAGATAAACCAAGCCATCACTATAAATGCTGTCAATAAGAAAGCTCCTATTCCTATCATGATCATGAGTAGATCCTTTCTATTACTTTGAATGTAATTCTTTTACTACCACGTGTGCACCACGTTGGTACACAACTTCAACCAATGTCCCCTGGGCAATATGAGTATTATGCAGCGAACGAGCCGACCAAATTTCACCATTGATTTTTACCTGGCCAAATATATCAGGGTGAATCGATTTTGTAACGACTGCCCGTTTACCTGGCAAGGCATGCACACCAGAGGGATGCGATTCTTGACCAGGTCCTGCATCGCCTGTCATCCGTAACCATGCATAAAGCAGTAAAAACCCTACCATGGTACCTACAAGCGCAACACTCGATTGCACCACCAAATCAAAGTCAAAATAACTTGCCAGTGCTGCTGCACATGCGCCTACTGCAAAGGAAAGACAAAGGAATAATCCTGGATGTGCTATCTCAAATAACACAAAGGTAAGTGCAATGACTAACCAGATATATATGAATTGATTCATGAGCTCACCCTTTCATGCCGCTCGATGGGCGTTAATAAGAGGCCAAAAGAAAAGTACCATTACACATTTTGCACCAATTCTATTCTACACTAATTTGACAAAAATTCAAGATAAATGTATGCTATTTGTAATGAAACAGTTAAAAAATAAGTTGCTCATGATCAGTTTATTAACGATTGCAACTATCACCCCCATTTTTTCGATTGGCACCAAGAAAGGTGCACAATCGGCACAACTTAACAGGGATAACCACAACCAGGGTGAAAGCCCTTGGTTAACCATTTGGATCCATGGTACACGCTTAACTCCCAAAATATTCTTTAATAAATTCTTCCACGTAGCACCAGGCCTTGCCAAAGCAACTGATCTAGATGCCTCATACCATCATCGTCAGATCGCAGAAACGCTCAATCAACTTGATGCCCAGCATTTTAATCTTGAGCACTTTTATTTATATGGCTGGTCAGGAAAATTAAGCTTTAAACAGCGACAAATTGCAGCACAGGAATTATATGATAAACTCAGTAAACTCATTACTGATTACCGTGCAATGCACGGTGTTACGCCACGCATACGTATAATTACTCATAGCCATGGTGGTAATGTAGCCCTTAACTTGGCACACTGCACCCCAGAAAATTCTACATTCTCTATTGATGAGCTAGTACTTCTTGCTTGCCCCGTGCAGGAACAAACAAAAGACTTGATTAAGCATTCATCCTTTAAAAGCATCGTTGCACTCTATTCAGCAAGAGACATGCTCCAAGTTGCTGATCCTCAAGGAATCTTTCAAGATGATTATAGAGAAAATTTCTTTGATCGTACTTGGTTCTCTGAGCGCTGCTTTCCCGAGCATCCCAAACTCAAACAAGCTCAAATAACCTACAATGGACGCGGCATTTTACATGTTGAATTTTTACTGGTCCAAAAAATGTGTGGCTTTATAGAATATCTTCCTGGAATTCTGCAAAGGCTCGCAGCATCCAACGAGCCACTCCAAAAGATCGACCTCAACGGTAATTAAATCGGCAACTGCCCCTGTTGCCTGGCTTTTTCCTACAAGCACTCGCGCTGCTGCAAACTGCGCATCAATATCCGATTCATATGCCACTACTACCGTACCTACATGATCAAATAAAGATACTGCATAGGGACTGCCAAATAACACAAGCACAATTTGTTTACCTTGTTTTTGTAATCGCTCAATAATAGTAAGCGTTGTAGTATGAATTCCAAACTGTTTTTGTGCATATTTGTTCATGCCAAATAAACCTATAGCGATAGTTTTGCATGGAGCAAGCTCTTCAATAACTTCATTAATCGCTTGATCGCTGGCTTGTGCTTCACAAGAAACGACCTTAATAGCAAATGCATCGGCACGCTTGTGCAAGGCTGTTTTCTCATCTTCAATAAAAAGCGCTGCACAATCCGGTGAAAGCTCAATAGGAAGCAATTGATCCACATCGCGCACTACAGTAATGGCTTCATTAAATAATTGCGCTTTCAACTGATATGCAGAGGATGTGTGAAACTGCGCATTAGTAGGCAAAGGTTGTTCTTTATACTGATCAAGGCCTACCCGCTGTTTTGCATGTAATAATTTAAGTACACTCTCATCAAGTTGTGTCTCATTAATAACACCATCACGCACAGCTTGTACCACTGCTTCAATTGCTTTGATTGGATCTTCACTATCAATCAGCAAGTCATTACCAGCACAAACTGCCATCACCGCAGCTTGCCCTGCAGTAAAGTGATTACTCACGCCTTTCATATTCAGTCCATCGGTAACCACAATGCCAGTAAATCCAAGCTCACGCTTTAATAAATCTGTTACTACTGCCTTACTAAGGCTTGAAGGAAGATTCTCTCTATCATCCAATGCTGGAATATGCAAATGAGCAGTCATAATCATAGGAACATTGGCTTGAATCATCTTTCTAAAAGGTTGTAGTTCGCGCGCATTGAGCATTATCCGTGTATGCTTAATTACGGGCAAATCATAATGAGAATCCACTTCTGTATCCCCATGACCAGGAAAATGTTTTGCACATGTAATAATACCAGCATCCTGCATTCCCTGCATAACAAGCAATGCTCGCTCAGAAACTTCCTCTACGTCACCTCCAAATGAACGGTCATTAATCACCGGATTTTTAGGATTACTATTTACGTCAACGACTGGTGCAAAGTTAATATGCACGCCAAGTAACTTACATTCTCTACCAATTTCTTTACCAAGTTCATACATAAGCGATGTATTTTCTATGGCACCAAGCGTCATGTTATGTGGAAACTGTATCACATTTTTAAGGCATTGCGATAAACCCCACTCAAGATCCTGCGCAATCAAAAGTGGCATACGCGCATGCCGTTGTAACGATTGTATTAGAGCAACCTCTTCTAAAGGTGTTTTTTCTTCACCAGGCAAAACTTCTCTGCCCTTAAGCAATAAAACACCTCCCACGTGATATTTGGTAATGAGTTCAACCATTTGCTCATAGACACCTTTTCGATGCATCCAAAAACTGGGCATAAACATTTGGCCAACTTTTTCTTCCAAACTCATCAAGGATAGTTTGTCTTCTGCCCAATCAGCACGCATAAATGATGTACAAAAACAAAGATAAATAGCTATAATTTTTTTCACAGTAACTCCTTAACTGCCTTTATAATTGCTTCAGCATTAATACCTTCATATGCGAGTAACTCATCAGGTTTGCCTGATCGTGGCAAATGATATACTGCAAGACGCTTAAACTTTACTTCTTCATTTACTAAAGCTATGGCAACAGCTTCACCAAGGCCACCTGCAGGATAATGATCCTCTACCGTCACCACTTTTCTCCCAGATTTCTTGACAACACGGGCAATAACTTCTTCTGCAAGCGGTTTGACACAGTAGGCATCAATCACCGAAACATGAATATGTTGTTCATGTAACAATTCATAGGCTTTGAGTGCTTCAAAAAGCGTAATGCCAGCAGCAATAATACATGCTTTATCATGCCCGGTTTGCTTGAGCACGTGACAGCTGCCTATGCTAAACAGTTCGTCATTGCCATATATCACTGGCGTTGCTGCTCTCGTTGTACGCAAATACGTAATCCCATCATGCCTATTTGCCATAAGACCCATCATTTTATACGTGCCCACTGCATCTGCAGGATATAAAATAACTGAATTGGGAATGGTGCGAAACATGGCAATATCTTCAAGCCCCATTTGTGAAGGACCGTCCTCACCTATTGAAACCCCTGCATGAGATCCACACACTCGCAATGGCGATCTGCTAATCCCTGCCATGCGAAATTGATCAAAGGCACGCGTCAAGAAGCACGCAAATGTGGAAACAAATGGAATTTTACCCCGCGTTGCAAGACCAACACCCATGCCAACCATGTTTTGTTCGGCAACAAAACATTGGATAAATCGCTTTGGATACTCCTTCTCAAAAATTTCTGCAAAGGTTGAATTTTTCACTTCAGCATCTAAACTGACCACTTGATCTAAAAGCCCACCAAGCTCTTTGAGTGCAAGGCCATACACTTTACGCGTAGGAATCAATTCACCTTTTTGATAGTGTGGAATAAGAGCTATCGGTTTATGAGGCGTAGGTGGTAATTCATCTTGCGGATATTGCGCTTTCCATTTATACGTAGTCTCTGCATCTGCAACCTCCACAAATCGATCATGCAATTGTTTAAGGATCATAGGCAATTCTGCTTTGCTAAATGCTTTGCCATGATACCCCTCTTTACCTTCAACGGACCGTACCCCATATCCTTTGATTGTTTTTGCAATAATAATAGTCGGTTTACCAATTACTTTTTTTGCAGCATCAAATGCGATAGCAAGTTGCTCTATATCATGACCATCCACAATAAGAGTATGCCATCCAAATCCTTTAAATATGGCGATATAATGCTCAAGATCATATCTTTCCATGGTCTCTGTGCTTTGACCAAGTCTATTCACATCAATAATGGCTACAAGATTATCAAGTTCATAAAATGCGGCGATTTGAGCCGCTTCCCACACAGAACCTTCTGCAACTTCACTATCTCCCATCAGTACGTACGTAGTAAACGAACGGTCATCCATTTTTGCACTTATTGCAATACCAGCACCAAAAGAAAGACCTTGTCCTAATGAACCAGTAGCAGCTTCAACCTCAGAAAAACGGGGCGTAGGATGTCCTTCTAATACCGAATCAAAAGTACGCAACCCAAGAAGATCTTTTTCATTGAGAATGCCTAACTCTTTATACACTGCATAGAATAATGGGGCTGCATGCCCTTTTGATAATATGAACCGATCATTATTTGGATTGTTATGATGTTCGGGATCAAATTGCATAGCATTAAAAAATAATACGCTCACAATATCTGCAGCAGAGAGACAGCTTGTAGGATGCCCAGACCCTGCTTCTGTGGTGGAAAGAATAGACGAAACGCGCATATTATATGCTTTGCGTTCAAGAAACTTTTTTTGTGCAGCGTCCATAGACTACTCCTTCTTAAATTAAGAATAATGCTCTGTCTGTAGTCTACTAGAAATTTTCATTGAGGGCCAGTAGCAAAAAAAAGGTTGCCTTATTTCAGGCAACCCTTATTTTTTATCAGCTACGTCGCCGATAACATTATCTTAGAAGAAAAACGCTTTGCTTCCTTGTTGCTGCTGTGGTGTAACCCGTTGTTGCTGCTGTTGTTGTTGTTGTGGCGTAACTCGTTGTTGCTGTTGTTGCGGGGTAACCCGTTGTTGCTGCTGTTGTACTGCTGCTGATCTTGTAGCAGGTATATAATCTGCTTGCAGCAAACCACAACTCATTACACTTACCAAAACTGCGATGAATAGTTTTTTATTCATGACATTCTCCTTTGTTTTTATTGGTTATTACAATCATTTTTTATAGTTCTTAAAAGAAGAACCCAAATGAACCTTTTTGCGATGATGCTATTTTTTGCTCTGCAGCACCTACTGCTTCTTGTTGAGCAGCAGCTGTTGAAGTTGGTACTTGTGATGCCGCTGACTCAGCCCCAGACACCGACGAAGGTGAGGCTTGCGTTACCGCTGGTTGCACCGCCGAAGTTGAAGGTTGTGCCGTATTTGATGGCTGTACATTTGTGTCCACCGCTTTATAATTACGTACCTCTTGAGCAGGGGTATATGCTTGTAACCCCATATTAATAACACTCATCAAAAGTACTAAAATTAGCATCTTTATGTTCATTTTTATCTCCATTCTTTATTTGTTTATTTTATTATTTCCTCAAAATCTTAATACGGGCTCAGCACTACCCGTAGTTGATGACGGAACTTGCGGCGTTGTTACCGGACCTGTAGGTGTTGAGGGCGTTGCTTGTTGCGTAACAGTAGGCATTGAACTTGTGGTTGTTGTAGGCACTGCAGTAGGTGCTGTTGAGGCTGCCGCTGGCGTATGTGTTACCGTAGCTGTTGCTGTGGCTGGCGTAGAACTTTGAGCACCTTGTATGGTAGATGCTGTTGATAACCCTTGTGTTACATTAGACATTGCACCGGAAGCACCTGAAGGCAATAATGATGATACAATAGGCATACTTCCCACAGAAGACATAACTGAGCCTGCTGTTGAAAGTGATGTAGAAGCTGCTGTAGGAGCTGCTGCTGCCGCTGAAGCAGTTATCGAACCTGGTTGAGCACTACTTGCTGCGGGTCGTGAAGTTGTTTGAGTAAATGCTTGTGGACGTCTTTGCGAAGCCGCTGAGGCAGTTGCGGTTGTTGTAGGTCGCGTAGATGTTACTGTTGCATTTGCAGAAGGTGTGCGGGCAGATCCTACCATGGGACGGCGATTACCGCTTCCTGAACGAGACCCCCAATATGAATTTCCTGAACTGCTTGCAGCACTTGGCGTACCTGAGCGCGAACCCCAATATGAATTTCCTGAACTGCTTGCAGCACTTGGCGTGCCTGAGCGCGAACCCCAATATGAACTTCCTGTACTGCTTGCAGCATTTGGCGTGCTTGTCGTTGAAGAACTAGATGACTTGGTCTTTTTGTTCCAAAATGCTTCCATATTAAAACTAAACAATGTAGCAAAAGCTGCTATTATTAATACCTTTTTTTCCATGTTACTCTCCTTAATTAATCTATACTATAATTAGTTCACTTTTTCGCTGCTTTTTATCTATAAAGGATAAAGTGAATATTATCCCTTATATAAAGGCCTCCTACCAGTTTTAGCATACAAAAAAACACCCTATAAAAGCAATAGTTCTGTGAAACCACCCTGCTTCAAACCTGCGATCCAGAGTAGCGTTGCTTCATTTTTGCAAGACAAAATTGCTCGAAAACGTTATGCTAGTGCTATGATTCGCAAAATAGCAACCTGGCTGGGCACTAAAACGCTCGCCTTTATACATATTCAATTATTCGTTTCTATCGTATCTTTACCTATATTAGTTTCATGGGGACTCCCTATCTCTAGTATGGCACCGGTAGGCAATCTTCTCTTTGGCCCCTTTTTAACCCTATTCTTGGGTATTTCCTGCATTATATTTTTCACCGAGCTTTTTTATATCCCTAACGGTCTATTTATTTGGTGTCTTGAACGGGTGACTGCTCTTTGGCACTATTTGCTTGGGTATGGCAGTAAAACCTGGCTATTAAGTTTTTGTAGGCCCTCACCTTGGTTTTTTGTATTCTTGCTTATTGCTACCATTGGCGTGGTATATCATAAACGTTTGCAAGATATCAAACATAGTTCACTCTGCTTTGCACTCCTTCTTGCAATCTCATATGGTTACTTAGTTTTTTTAAATACGCCAAACTATGCTATTGCACAAATCCCTTGCAACAATGGGCAGGTAACTATCATAAAAACACCAAAATCATTTTCAATCATTGATCCTGGCATTATCGGCAGACGAATATCAGCTCCCTCATGGGTTGAATATTCATTGCTTCCTGCAGTGCGTTCAGCATACGGCGTGGATAGCATAGATAACCTTATACTTCTTGCTCCGGGCATTGTTCTTTTTGATGCGATCGCCGAGCTTATGAGAATAATTCCCATCAAAGATATTTATGTGCCCGTATGGAATGGGCAAACTCCCCCAGGTCTTTTACGTGCATACAGAAAAATGAAGGATGCAGCAGCAAAACAAGGCGTGCATATAAAGCGATTTAGCAAAAAATCTCTTAGCCTTTCACTTGATAACGTAAGCACTCTTAGAATCACGCCACTAGACGCACAATGCGCCTATCGCACGGTAAAATATCCTGCCA
The DNA here is from genome assembly GCA_963716425.1 of Candidatus Babeliales bacterium. Taxonomy (GTDB): domain Bacteria; phylum Babelota; class Babeliae; order Babelales; family JBFXEV01; genus JBFXEV01. The sequence goes on along the minus strand of OY970310.1, from coordinate 1,222,768 downwards.
CAAAAGTTATTGGGCTGTTGCCAAAAGATACTGTTACACTGTATTCTACAAAATATATCCAAGAGAAAGGAAACAGCCATGATAATCAAATTTGAAAAAATAGATAATAATTATTGTGTAGTGATCCCCCAAGAGATACTCAATACACTCAATATGCATGAAAATACAAAACTATTTGTAAGAACAGATGGGAAAAACATTATCTTAGAACCTATTGATAGTACCAAGAGCAGTATTAGTAATAATCCTAAATTGCAAAAAATATATGAAAATTTCGTTGAAAAACATGAAGAAACTTTAAAAAAATTAGCCGAGTAAGCGCATGAATTCTATTCAGTTTTTATCACTTAAAGAAGCCATTGCTATCCACCAAGACCAAATAAATCGTTTTGGGGGAATTCAAGGCATACGAGATGCTCATTTAATAGATTCTGCAATGCATAGTCCGCAAGCAACTTTTGGAGGTACATTCTTGCATGCTACTATCTTAGAGATGGCCGCCGCTTACATGTATGGAATAACTCAAAATCATCCCTTTCTTGATGGGAATAAAAGAACTGGCCTTATTAGCGGCTGTATCTTCTTAGAACTTAATGGTTACGCAATCAAAGAAAACATTGATCTCTATGAAATTAGTATGGCTACGGCACGAGGAGAAACTTCAATTGAATCTGTAGCTAACTTTTTTAAAGATAATACAGTTAAAATAACTGCTCTATAGAAATATATTAAGCTTCTTATTAAAAATTTATAGATTCTATTCAACCATCAATACTTAATCAAATTGTTGCCAGTTGATACCGTTAGGTTGTATTCTATTAAGTGTTATAACTTAAAAAGGATATTCTTATGACTAGACCATTATCAGGTAAAAAAATCGTTTTAATTGTTGCAAGCGATGGCTATCAACCAATTGAATACAACGTCACCAAAGACTTTCTGCGCAAAGAAGGCGCCATAATTATCACAGCAAGTGATAAACCGGGCGGTGCTATAGCCAGTGATAAAACAGACACCCCAGTGGACATTACGATTGATAAACTAAATCCCACAGAGTATGACGGCATCTTTTTTATTGGGGGACCTGGTGCGCTTAAGTGCCTGGATAATTCAATCAGCTATCACATTATCAGTGTTGCAAAAAAACATCATATACCCTATGGCGCAATCTGTATTTCAACGCGAATTCTTGCCAAAGCATATGGACTCCAAGATAAGCGAGCTACAGGCTGGAACGATGATCTTGAACTTAATGTGTTATATCCAAGCTTTGGCGCTACGTTAATTGAGCGCTATCCATTTGTGATCGATGAATTAGTAGTCACCGCAAAAGATCCATCAGCTGCACCCGATTTTGCCAAGTGCATTCAAGAAGTAGTTATCGCAAAAGAACTAACTTACCCAAAAAAGTAACTTGAAAGATCTTGACCATGGCAACTTTGATAAGCATTAGAAAAATCAATCAAATGAGTAATAAACATGTGTATGAAGTTAATGCAATAGAAGCTAAACCTTTCTATATTACTATAGACCCTGAGCCAAAGCAAATTGCCTATTTTACTGATAAAGAGTTGCATAAGCATGTAACAACTATTGATTTGAATGAAGAGAGCAAGTTATTATTTAAAAGCATTCATAAGCACACGGCATTGTTAACACTGTGCTGCGCACGAAAAGCAATAAAAGAAAATCAATTTCCTGAAATTCTAGATTTTTGTTCATAATTTGAGCGGCATCTAAGTCAGATGCCGCCCAATCTTTAAACCTTAATAATTCCAACTATTCCCAGAATATAATTATCAACTTGTCAAATTTATATTTTTCAAATATACTTATATTATATCGAACCCTGACAATTCATTTACAATTCTTCATGGAGTTATATGGAAAAAATATCCCTACAACTGGCGTTTACCATTCTTTTATTCTTAACCGGCAATCAGCAAGCAAATGCTATGGATCAGGCAAGCGCTCGAATAGTGCCCGTACGGCATGCACTTGTGCCACTAAAAAATGGGTCTCAAGCCACCGTAGAAACTGCATTCAATACGCACCAAACAGTTATAGCGGCAATAGACAACAATGGTGGATTTGCAATTGGAGAATTAGTCAGAAACTGTAAAGATGAGACATCAGTAATCTCGCAAGAAGCAGGCGAACTCTTACACCGATATGGATTGGTAAACCAAGAATACCGCCCATATCGACATTTAATAAATATCATTCTCTCGATGGCCAAAGGTCATGGAGAGAATATGCGCATTGTTAATCCTATAGACTATAAAGCAATTGATCCGGAATAAAATACTTTATCCACAAAATTTTTTTATGTTGAAATCAGCACTGCTCTTGCGGGCATACCATCGATGCCGGGAATATTCAATGGCAGACAATACAATCGATATGCACCGGGTACAACATCCTTAAGTCTCAATCCTTCAATAACTGCAACATTACCCTCAAGCAACAATCTATGCGTTTCATGCGCCGGTTGATTGCGCTCTATACCCAAATAATCAATGCCCACACAGGCAACTTTTAGATCGGCGAGCAATTGAGATGCATCGCGGCCCACATATACAAATGTGGGACCAAAAGCATCGGTGGCAGAGCGCAAGCTATTCTTTGTTTTTAACAAAATCCGTTCATGCCTTTTTATCGCGAACTTCGCAAGATCTTCTTCTGTAATACATTCATGAACAGCGGTAAGATCGAGCACTCTACACGGACCAATAAGCGCATCTAATGCTATTGCTTCACTGCTTTGCCCATCGCGCAAAAAGTGAGATGGCGCATCAACGTGCGTACCGGTGTGATTATGCATAGTGAGCATAGTTTCACGCATGCCATCACGCTCAAATTGTTTGATTGGTTCAATGCGGACCGTCTTGCGATCTTTGTATTCTGTCATGCCCTGCGTTATAGGCCAGCTAATATCAATGATGTTCATCGTTTTTCCCACCTTCTACTTCGATACATTTTTGTTGCACTTCATTACACAAAAACACTCAGTATGAGCGGTGGAACAAAAACCGCTCGCCTTGAGTGATTTGCACAGCAAATCGTATCGAAAGATTTCAAGAGCTGCCAATCTTCTTGACTGCATGTCCACCAAACTGGTTCCTGAGCATTGCAACCAATTTAGTTCCAAAATTTCCACCCGTTTCGCGTGACCATTTTCTTACCGCATCAGCATCTTCAATCACTTTTACTGGAATGTGCTGCTTATGCGCTTCTTCTATTGTCCACAAGCCCATGCCGCTTTCTTCCACTTCACCACTGATATCTTCAAGATTTTGGTCTTGCTCGAACACATTCTGGGCAAGTTCTAATAAATATGAGCGTATCACGCCGCCATTATTCCACACACGTGCAATCTTTGCCAGATCTAGTTCTTTATACTGTCCATTCTTTAATAAATTAAAGCCTTCACCATATGCCTCCATTAATGCATACTCAATACCGTTGTGCACCATCTTCACATAATGGCCTGATCCGGAAGGGCCCATGTAGCCATAACCATTCACCTGTGCAATGGCCTTAAAAAGCGGTTCAAGTTCTCTGTATTTTTCCTCATTGCCGCCAATCATAAGTGAGAAACCAACCTCGCGGCCTTTAAGACCTCCAGAAGTACCACAATCAATAAAATGCATGCCATGTTCTTCTAATGATTTATATCTTCGCACTGAATCATGGAAATTACTATTGCCACCATCTATAATGGTGTCACCTTTATGCATATCAGGCAGCATTGCTTCGATTACTTGATCCACTGCTTGTCCTGCTGGTATCATGAGCCACGTAATACGAACATGATCAGTCAATTGATCTGCGGTTGTTACGGTGTGCGCGCCAAGAGCTTCTGCAGCTTTGCGCAACTTTTCATTTCTATCGAACCCTACTACCTGATGACCTGCCTTTAGAGCTCTCTCAGCAATTGCCATGCCCATTCTGCCTAAACCAATAATTCCTAATTTCATTATGCCACCCATCGTACACGATTTTGTTTTAAAAATTCTATTGCTTGTTTTGGCCCGGCGCTACCTTGCTCGTAGGGATATACCGGTAACTGCAAATCTTCTATGCATGCAATCACACGCCAAGATTCCTCAATTTCATCAAACCGCACCGATATTGCCTGATCTCCGGAAAATACTGCCTCGAGTAAAATTTCATATGCCTCAGGCGTTTTGGGACCAAACTCTTTTTTGGGAGAGAATTCCATTTTGACCGGCACTACTCCTGGCTTCAATCCGACTGGTTTTACATTCAAGTCAAGCGAAAATGAAGCTTCAGGGGCTACCCGAATGACCAAACAATTTGAAGGACATTCCCTATTTTCTACCAAAGGACATACAATATCTCTAAACTTAATAGCAATCACTGTCTCTTTTGCTTCAAGACGTTTTCCTGATTCAATATAAAAAGGGACACCTTTCCAACGCTCAGTATCTACAAACAAGCGAAGCACTGCATACGTTGCTGTTTTTGAATCAGGCGCCACATCAGGCTCATGATGATATCCTTCGTATTGACCAAGCACACCAGTATCACAGCGCACTTGTTGAAGCACTTGTTCTTTTTTATCCCGAATGTACTCACCCGTCAATTCTTCAGGACCTTCCATGGCAATGAGAGCAAGCAATTGTAATGCATGATTCTGCACCACGTCTTTTAGTACGCCATATTTATCATAATAGCGCCCACGCCCTTCAAGCCCAATAGACTCATCTATACGAATCTGCACGCTATCCACATAGCGAGCATTCCATAACGGCTCAAAAAATATATTAGTAAATCGAACCAAGGCAATATTGCTCACAAGCTCTTTAGTCAAGTAATGATCTATGCGAAAAACTTGGGATTCATTCAGAAATTTAGCAATACAAGCATTAATACTTTTTGCAGATGCCATATCCATGCCAAATGGCTTTTCATATACCACACGATGCCATAGGGTACCTTCTTTTGGGTCACGAACAACAATACCAGACTCACCAATATTGTGAGTAATGGTACAAAAAAAATCGGCAGCCACCGCCATGTATACTAACCTATTGCCTGAAAGTGCATGTTTTTTCTCACAAAGTTCCACCAGTTGTTTAACTTTTTGATACCCCTTACTGTCATTAAAATTAAGCTGTTGATAATAGGTCCGATCAACAAGTTGCTGCCATACTTTAGGATCTAAGTCATCAATAAATTCGCGCGCACCATCAAGAACTCTAAGAGGAGTAACATCGGAAGATGCTGCACCAATTAAAGCAAAATTACCCAGTTTTTTATCCTTAATTAACTTATAAATGGCAGGAATTAATTTACGCTTGGCAAGATCTCCCGTTGCACCCATTACAAGGAGTACGCAATCATTCATGTGCAAGTATCTTTCTTGTTTGTTCTTTATAGAGCTCTACATGAGGCTGATCAAAAGGATTTACCCCTAATAAAAATCCAAGGTACATCATTTCTATCATATACATTTGAAGCACTTGCCCTATATAGTAGCCACTTTTTTGCGGGAACAGAAGCTCCATATAGGGTCGCTGATCTTCTTTATATGCTGCAAGCACGCCATCAAATATTGCAGCCATAAGTGCAGAAAGTTGTTTATGTTCTATATATGGCACAAGATCTTCATATATTAATAATTCGGGAACAGTAAGATCATGCGCAGATTCTATTACCCGAGCAAAAGTGATTACTCTATCACGTGGTCCACCCAAATATAATTGACCAACCGAATGTAAATCCGTAGTGCCCACAGACGCTGTTGGAGTAATCCCCACTTCCACCTTCTTTCCGTTATGCATGGTAGTTTTACCAAGACTTTCACCCATCAATTGGCGATACCACTGGCTTATGCCCTGTAATGACCCGCCAAATACAAAAAAATCGTGAATGCGAATGCCACGCTCATAATAAATATATTTAATAATCGCACTCAATGCTGCAGGATTTTTTTGCACATCCGTGTGTATAGCAGTTGCCACCATGTCACAAGCGCCACGCATTAATGCTTGTGTATCAATTCCTACCATGCCAAGCGGAAATATCCCCACGCTTGAAAGCACTGAATACCTGCCCCCTACCTTTTCTGGAATTTCAAGACACGTAAAACCTTCTTTTGTGCCAACTTGCCATAAATTCGATTGATAATTGGTAGTGACCACAATATTCTTCTTATAGTCTAACGGATTATTCTTTTTAAGAAGATCCAGGAAGAGCAAGAAGTTGGCCACTGTTTCTGTAGTAGTCCCTGATTTGGTCACCACATTAATAATTACTTCTTCTTTGCGATGCAATGCAGCTTTTACTATATTCAGCACTGCATGCACGTACTCAGAATCAACGGATTCAACAAAATACAACTTAAGCTCAGGGTCCATTTGGTTATAGAGAAGCCCTTGAAGTGCTTGATGCACCGCGAGTGTGCCCAAGTTTGAACCTCCAATACCAATCACAACCAATATGGTTGGCTTGAGGGCTTTTTTTTCTTTAATAACGTGATGTATGTGATCGTACCGTTCTTGATCAGAGGGAAGGTTAATTGAAGAATAGTTAGTGGTATATTCTGTACCACGTGCAGCACTTACTCGCTCTATTTCCTGCTGCAATTTAGTACCAACTTTTTGTATCTCATGCTCAGTAACACGTGCACCTTTGGTATCAATTAAAAGTTGTTTCATGCATTCCTCACTCATTTTTTTTACGTGATTATTTTTATATCAACATATTAAGTGTAGCATGGGATTGGTAAAAAAAAGAATGGTACGAGAAGGCGACAAGAGGATAGAACTCAGTACATACATGAGCAACTTAGAAGCAAAATATATACGATAATATCTTAATCAAGAAGCTCAGCTGACTGTATTTGTCCCGATACCAATGCATAGCATGGACAATTTTCATTGATCAAATCTTTTGCTTTTTGCCCAAATGCATTTTCAATCTTACAATCGGCACCGGCAGCAAGAAGCACTTTAACCACTTCCAGTAGGCCCTCATGCCCTGCAAGCATTAAAGCGGTCTGGCCACCAATGTTTTGTGCATTCACGTTTGCACCCTTTGCAATCAACATCTCTATCATCTTTTTAATTTGAGATTCATCTTGATTATTGGCATATGATAACACTGCGGCAATTAAAGGGGTTGTTTTTTGGCGATCTGCAAGATCCGCATCCGCGCCCTTTTCAAGAAGTACTTGCACAATATCAATATGTGATTGCAACGCAGCATTAATGAGAGCAGTTTTTCCTCCTAATTGCGTAACGTTTGCATTCACGCCAGATGCAAGAAGAGCCTCTACTTTTTCTTTGTCACCTTTATAGGCTGCATTCACCAATTCATAAGCATCTTGCCCTTGAGATTCATCCGTGGTGATACCAAAGAGCTCTAAATTGACACATCCCAAAATTATCACTATTTGTAAGATATAAGGTAATCGCTTCATCTTTCTTACCTCCTCATTGAGACGCCAACTTGAATGACCATCACAATTTAAATTTCATTGATTCAGCACATATTGTCTCTCATATATTATCAAATAGCCAATAACCATAGCAATATTTTTACCATTAGTGTATGATTAATCCCCACAGTATGGCACTTTACATCTTATTTTGATTAATGACAAACTAATAAAGGTTAAAGAAAAACCTTTGCTTAAGGATTATATGTATCATCGTCTATTCATTTTTATGTCCTTTCTTATGATCGCCTCACACGCGCAAGCAATGCGCACTAAGCCAATGATCAGCAATAACACAACAGTAGTCACTAGTGACAGCAAAGAATATAAGATTAAAATACAAAAACTAGAGGAATGCCAAACAATCGCTAGCAGCTTTGACTTAGCAGAACAACCGACTGTATTTTCATTACCACGCATAACCAGTGAAGAATGGTTACTATTTCACGCATCTCTTGAACAAGCGCCAGAAACAGCAGCCTCACAGTTAAAAGATAAAAAAAGGTTGCGCAGCGTACTCGATACCGCGCACTATCTTGGACACTCTGCGCTCTTTGATGCTTGCACAAACGCTTGGCAAGAGAACGATTTTGATATAGGTGATGAATTTGAGGTAATGGGAAAAGAAGTGGTAAAAGTAAGGGAGCTCCCTTTTGAAGTTGAACTGGCTATCGCACATAAGACACTCCAAGCAACTCCCTTTAACGCCTCATTATCTGCTTGGATTGCGCGCGGCACGCAGATTCCATCTCAAAAAATTAGGTTGGCATGCAGTATTTGGACATGCTGCACTAACACAAGCAATACTCTTTCTGCGGTGGGAACTGTTGATGGTCGAATCATCGTTATCGATGCACGCTCTCATGCGCACTACTCATGGCCCGCGCATACAAGAGAAGTCAGTGATCTGCACTTTAACTCCCAAAATGGTTTTTTATACTCTGTAGCTCGAGATGGCAGTATTAAGGCTTGGGATCCACAAAATAATTTTGTGCTCAGTAGAGAAATACAAACCGGTATAGTTGACCTTCCATTTAGTTTCGACATTAATCCCCAAGGGACACTGCTTGCAACGCCTCTAAATGATGGTATTAATGTATGGGATCTTGCTTCAGGAGCAACACGAGTAATATTAACTCCGCAACGCTCAACATGTGCTGCCTTTAATAGCTCTGGCATGCTTCTTGCTGCAGGAACGCAAGAATGCACTGTACAAATTATAGATGCTCTGACAGGCGCATGTATTCAAACATTAAATACACCTGAACATATCATAAATCAAGTTAAATTTAACCAAAATAATACCTTGCTTGCTGCTGGAAGCAGAAGCGGATTCATATATATCTGGAATCTTACTAATTACCGGCTTGTTGCCATACTGCCTGCCCACACTGGTAAAATATGGGGAATTGAATTCAGCCCTTGTAACAGATTTTTGTTTTCCTGCTCTGCAGATCAAACAGTAAAAATATTTGATCTTGCAACGAATGGGTGCATCAGATCCTTAAATCAAAAGGCAGACGTACAAGATATGCGGCTTAGTTCTGATTTGCAATTAGTAATCGGTTCAAGGGATAGTACAGTGTGTTTTTTATCCATCAAAAAGTTATTAGAAAGATACCAACAACGCAAAAGATTTTTTGAAAGAGATGTTTCCGCTGCTCAAGCACAACTTATCAAACGAGCATTTGCTGCAAAAAATAATGAAGATGATGAAGATTATGAAGGTGAACTGATTGATGTGTCTAGTGGTCAAGATGCAAAAACATTCAGTCAATTTCCCGATGAAATACAAGCAATGCTCTTAAAAGAGTTGCCTTTTAAAAAGGAATCAAAAAAGAAAAAAAGGAAAACGGATGATGATGATAAGGACTTCCTACCAGAGTAATCAGTATCTAAAATTAATACTTTGTATGCTCGCTTGGTTACCAAATATTTATTGCATGCAGGTACCACAATCTATCCCCATTGAAGGACCAATATCGTACCTCAAAACTACACTTTCTACCGCAAAGCAGGAACTTGCAGTAAAGACTGAAATTCTTGCTCCATGCGCAATCTTAGCACCTTTGATTGAAGATGGTCGTGAATCGATTCCCCTTCCTGAGATTCCGGAATATGAGCTTGTCCACGTAGCAGCCTGTTTACAAGCACATCACAATCTTACGGCAGCATGCGCTCAAAACAAAGGGAAAGATGCAATACGGGCTGCAGAAGAACACCTTAGTGTTCAAACAAACACAGTTCAAGCACTCGAAACTGTGCTCATGGCTGCACATTATTTAGAACACTACCCCTTGCTTGCGTGGTGCCAAAAAAAATGGACAGTAAAAAAATATCCTACCAATCAAGCATCCACATTAAGGACTGAAGTAGGAATCGAAATAGCTCACGAAATTTTACAAAGAACCCCTTTCCCCGATGATATTGCCCGCTGGACGGCACAGCGACAATGGCTTAATCCAACGCGCAAGCTCCAAAATCCAAGAGGATCAATTTGGTGCGTCGCTCCAAATCACGCAGGAACACATATTGCGATAGGCGATTGGTTAGGAAATCTACAAATATATTCGCCCAATGCTCCGGATCCTATTCTGGAAATACCTGCTCATCATGCGGCAATTTGCACTATTTCTTTTACCGATGATGATAATCAAGTGATGACCTGCGCTCGGGATGGCACCATACGTTTTTGGAATCTTACAACAAGACAGCAATCGAATATAACGCTGGTTGCTCATCCTCAGTCACCCTTTGTATTTAAAGCTCACTCAAGCACACAGCGATTTGCCTATGATGAAGGTCACAATATAAGAATTTGTGATCTTGGCACTAACACTCAAAAAGTATTGGTAGGTCATACAAACAATATAACTGATATTGCCTTTAATTTTGATGCAACCCTCTTGGCTTCAGGTGGCAACGACTGTACACTAAAACTTTGGAATGTTACAACAGGCGCATGCGTAGCCTCTCTGATATCACATAACAAAGCTATTTTATGTGTACAATTTAGCCTTGATGGAAGCCTACTTGCAAGCGGTTCAGAGGACAAAACAATTACCATACATAACGTTGCCACACAAGAACTTATTGCAACACTTATAGGGCACACTAACAGCATTTGGTCGGTTATCATCTCACCTGACAATCAATTTTTATATTCGGGCTCGCAAGATGGATCACTGAAGGTGTGGCATTTACCCACTCGTTCGCTCATTAAAAATTTAGTACCTCGCCACCGCAGCAACATCCACTCAATGGCCATGCACCCTAATGGCGAGCTGATAACCGTTTCCAAATCTGGTGATGTAACGTTCTGGGATATTCCATCATTAACATCACCCATTCTTGCTCTGCAAAGGTATATGGCGCGCAACAGCACCGTTAATGAAGCATTATTAATCGATGATGCATATAGTGCACCTCAGCGAGAACCGCTTGATTGCTCAACCAAGCGTGAAAGAATAGAAGCTTTTGAATCACTTATTCCCGAAGTGCAAGCACTGCTTGTCAAACATCTGCATGTCAAACCACCCAAAAAGAAACAAAAGGCAGAAGATGATGCTCCAAGAAGATCGCCTAGTCATGCTGTTCCAACAAATAAGCAGCCGCACCATAAAGGCTCACGTTATAATCGCAAATAAGCGTAATTGGCACTTCACGCAAAAGTTGGGCTTGTTTGCCGCAGTTTATAAACTCGTCCATGAAGCCCGGCTCAGTAAAAAGCGCTTTATTTTTTGAGGCGATACCGCCTGCAATATAAAGGCCGCCACGCGCAAGAGCTTCCAAAGTAAAATTTTTGGCGCATATACCATAAAAACGAGAGTACCAAATGAAGGTATCGTGGCACTGTTTATCATCACGCCAGTATGAAAAAATAGTATCAGGATTATAATCTTTAGTTTTGATTTCAGCACTTATCCCATTTTCAGTATATAACTTAATAGTCGACAAAAACTTATAAATTCTGCCAATGCCATAGCCAGAAAGCACATCTTCCCACGAAACATTACATCTGCCAATTTCTTTTTTAATAAATTCAACAAGAGCAATTTCTTTATCCGTCTGCGGAGCAAAATCTGCATGACCTCCCTCGGAAGGAATAAGTAGATATTTCTCGATATCTTTCGACCACGCAAAAATTGCTTTACCAACACCAGTACCAGCGCCAACAATTGCTTGCGAAGATTCCTGAAGAACAGTACCTTCATTAATCACCATCAAATCGTCTTTGCTGACATATGGAATACCATAACCGACTATCTCAAAATCGTTAATGAGCGCCACTCGCTCAAAGTTAACCTTTTGCTTTATCTTTTCAAGGTCTATGACAAAATCTAAATTAGTTGGTTTCACACGCGTATGGTGATCACCCACTGCGCCAGCTGCACCAAAACAAGCTTCTTTAAGTGAAATGCCATATTCAGTTTTTATGCGATTGACAATATGTGCTACTAAATCAGCAAAATCAGTAACTGTTTTACTATGCGTGTGGTAAGAAATGAGTAAGGTAATAGCATGATCTTGTATTAAACAAAGACCAAAGTTGCTATTAGTTCCCCCAATGTCGCCTGCAAGCACCAAACGTCCAGTAGTTGGCACGTGGTCAACATACAGTTTCTTTGTTATTAGATACATATTGTTTCCTATGGCCAATTGATATAACGTACTCTTCTTTTTGAACTTTAACAGTTTAATCTTAGCAAATGATCTTTAGTAATCTCAAGAAATAGATTCACAAAAGTTTTGCTAAACAGGTTAAATGCCTTTGAAGCAAAACTACTCTTCTAAAGAGTGTGTTGATTATTAACGCGACATACAAGCTTGCAAGTATCTTGAGCAGCTCTAAGCCTTGCATTACTTCAATTGCCAAAAAACATTGTCATCAATGTATACTTTGGTGCTGTAAAGTTTGTGGCGTAATCGACGCAAAGTGGAGTAGAAATGAAGCAGAGCCGCCCGGCGACTGAGGTTACTGAAACATTAAATGTTTTGTCTTACTATAAGAAGTCTTTTTAAGTTCGCATGGCCACTAAGCGACCCCATAGGGAACAGCGCTGGTGCCAACATTCGAACGACCAGCAGTCCAGGAGCATGCTGGTGTCTTTGTCCAGCTATTTTGACATGAGAATAGCTGGCGCTGCCCTGCGTAAGGGCTCCAGCGACTAGTACTATAAATACTTTAATCAACTTCTACATTCCACTTATGCTCCCTTTTTATTTGGACAAAGATTTTATCTTGCAATGTTTTAAATGAGTTTTGCCTGGTTGGCCAAACCTGTAATATTGCGATCCAAAGCCATTTTAAGCTATACTAAAGTGAGAGAAGCAGATAAAGATCATAGGGAGAAGATAATGGCAGGTTCAACCGTAAAAAATATCATTATTGGCATACTCGCCCTCAACTTTGTAGTCATATTCCACGAATTTGGTCATTTTACTGCTTGTAAGCTCTTTGGCGTTCGCGTAAACACATTCTCAATAGGATTCCCCCCCGTACTTGCATCGGTTAAACTTGGACAAACAAATTTTGAAATTGGAGCGCTTCCTCTTGGTGGTTATGTATCCCCTGATCCTCATGATGTACATGAACTTCCTTACGTTAAAAAAATGATTATGGTCCTTGCAGGAATTCTTGCCAACTTCCTCTTGGCTTTCTTAATATTATTTATTCTTGCACGTAGAACTACCACTAGACCTATTCCCGTAGTGGATTCTGTAACCCCAGACTCTCCTGCGTCAAGAGCGGGCATTCAACCAGATGATCGCTATGTTGCCTTAAACGGCGTCGAAATTGATGAAGAAAATATACCAGGCTTTTTGCAAACAGTGCTTGCTTCTCCAGGACAGGAAATAACGCTTACCCTTGAACGCAACGGGCAACAATTAGAGGTTCCCGTAAAAATTGATGAAAATAACCCGCTCTATGGTAAAGGCATTGGTAGACTGGGCACACCACTTAAAACAGAATCGGTGCCTAAACCTACCTTGTGGAAAGCTATTACGCAAACGAGAGAAAGTTTTTCAGGATTATTCAGCCAAATGGGGCCAGCAATGGCCGCGCTTATGCAACCAAAAAATAAAAGTGGCAATGGAGTAATTGGACCAATAGGCATAATGAGTCTCTTGGGTAAAAGCTTAGGATATGGATTTGCTACCTTTTTATATTTTGTAGCGATCATAAGTTTTAATATCGGGGTATTTAATTTACTGCCCATCCCCCTCCTTGATGGAGGAACGGCAGCATATTATACTCTGGAAGCGTTAACCGGTTCAAAATTACCACCGGCCCTTGCTACTCTGATATATCTTATTTTTATGGCCCTTTTAATTGGTCTCATGATTCGTTTAACCATAGGAGATCTAAGACAATTGCGCAGAAAATAGCCTCTTTGCTCTTGCGCTTGGGCAAGAGCTCAAGTAAACTAGAAATAAAGAAATGAGTAAATACTCAACAAAAGGTTTTCATGAAAAAGCTCATTTTTGCAGTGCTTTTGATACCAGCTTTATTGGCACATGCAACTGAAAAGAATAAAAATATTATCGCGTTAGAAAAACTTATGTTCTACACGGTAGTGGAAGACAAAGCTCGTGAACAACTTGGTGAGCATTATCCTGAATATGCAGCATGGCTTTCTGACTCTGATGTACTTTTGCTGCTCAATATAATTGCTACCACCGATAAAGCAGTAATTGTAAAATTTTGGGCTGAATGGTGTGAGCCATGCAATCGCTTTGCTCCTGTAGTACAAGAAGTTGCTGAAGCATATAGTGGTGAAGTGATAATCATTGAAGTTAACGTTGATAATGCGCCAAGTATGCGACATATATTTGAAATTGATGCTCTGCCTACGCTTATTTATTTTAAAAATGGCAAGCAAGTTGATCGCACTAATAGCATATCAAAAGCTACATTGCTTAATAAAATTAAAGCACTCGTCACCCAAGAAAGTAGTGGCGCACACGTTTAAACAAGCTTAGAAGCATGGTTTGCTGAGATTACAATAAAAAGGTATAGTAAACCATAAGTAATTAAAAAAGAGATAAAAAAGGAGATAATTAATGATTAAGAAGTTACTGTTAACATGTACCGTACTTGCAGCTTGTTCATCAATAGACTTGCGTGCAGCACAAACTGCTAACATACAAGAATTTCAACAACTGTCTGACCCGGGCATACAGCCAAATGATTTAAGAGCATACTTAGAAAAGGAAGCACCCGGCTTAGTGCAATTTGTTGGGGTCACTCCTACCAAAGCTGAAGCTGCCTTGTATGGAACGATCGTCCAATCAAAAAAACCAGTGCTCTTGAAATTTTACTTAAAAGGATGCGGACCCTGCAAAACCATGCAACAAATAGTAGAAATAGTAGCAAAGCAGTTTAATGACAGCATACTTGTAATTAATATAGAGCTCTCTGAAAGTACTAATTATCTTATGCACGCGTTTAAAGCTCATGGCGTTCCCACTCTTGTCTTCTTTAAAGATGGCAAAAAAATGGAGCAGTTCACTGGCGCACTTACGCAAGCAGAGTTAACAAACAAAATTAAAAAACTAGTGAATTAACATTTATGATACATCCTTGGCATACTCTCTCACATGGCAAAGAAGCGCCTATAATAGTAAATAGTATTATAGAAATTGCGCGAGAGTCAAAAGCAAAATATGAGCTTGATAAAGAAACAGGATTCTTGCGACTCGATCGCGTGCTCCACACTGATCTTCGCTATCCATTCCATTACGGATTTATCCCACAAACTTATTGTGAAGATAGAGATCCTCTGGATGTGATCATTCTCTGCTCAGAACCACTCTTACCCTTAAGCATTGTAGAAACTACGGTAGTCGGGGCCATCCATATGATTGATGGTGGCGAACTTGATTATAAGATCATTGGTATTGCAACCCATGATCCCTACGTACAACGGATTAAAGAGTTGTCTGATATTAACTCCGAACGGCTTGCCACCTTTAGATTTTTCTTTGAGCATTATAAACAACAAGAAGCCAAAGAAGTTATTATCAAAGGATTTTTGGATAAACAAGCGGCTCAACAACTTGTACTTGATAGTATCCAAATGTATAAAGATAAATTCCCCGCATAATAGAATATGGCATCAAGGATTTAACATGATAAAAACTATAGCACTCGTCGCTTTGGTTACGCTTTCTTATGTACACAACGTACACAGCATGCAAATAACCAATCCCCAAGAAGAAAAAATACGCGCATTAGCACAAGCTATGTTTGAAAAACCATCACAAACCTTTGAACTGGCACAAAAGTTTATTGCATTGCATAAAGATGAAATATCAACCGTAGATTCTGATACGGGTAACACCCTGTTACATGAGAATGTTATTGAAGTCTGCTGGGGTGGCAAACCTGCTCGCCTCGTATGCATTGCAGCACTTCTTGCATGTGGTGCTGATCGCACCCAAAAAAATTTAGAGGGTTTAACACCATTGGAATGCGCACAAGAAGCAGGTAATCAAACAGTAATAGATTTACTTTCAGTGGAAACACCTGATAAACAAACATTACTTAGTTTAGTTGCAAAATATAAACTTGAAGACCTTAAACCTATGTTACTTGAACAATAACATATACAAAGCGATATACTATGAAAAATTACTCGTTATTATTACTCATATGCTTAGCTTTTAAACCTTCACTTGTTCATACTATGGACAAGAAAGGAGCCATTATTCGCGCAGCGGATCAAGATCTTATGCGAGATTCCCGCGCTTTATTGACCACAGACGGTAGAGCCCGTGCTTATGAAGAACTTGAACGTTCACCAGGTTTTGCACATTCAGACAAAAAGCTCCAACGCTCATCAACTGAAATACTGTGTGCAGATGCAAAAGCACTTGCTATAGATGCTCGTAAAAAACGAGGCACTATACCCGACAGCACTAAAAATTTAGATGATAAGATTATACTTCTTGCAGCCCAAAAAAATATAGAGCGGCAAATGGCACTTCTTGAAACAGTCAAAGAAGAGAACAAAAAAGAAGCGACTGACCAATTACGCGTGTATATGAGTGAAGCCTATATAGCAATTCTTGCTGTTGATAACCCCACACCCCAAGAAGATATTCTTACTAAAGAAGAACAAGTTGCGTTTGCTGATCTTGAAAGCATATACGCTGCAGCAGAAGAAGATCGCAAAATACTCGCAGCTCTAGAAGCACAACCGAATTCTGATAAGGATGATGGCAGCACAAAAAATAATAACAATAATAGTAACATTAATAATAATAATAATTATAACGGCTCTGCTGTCACAAAAAAGAGCACACGCTCATCTTTTGGTGAAAAAGACGATGTCGACGATTTGCTTACACGAGTAGATCAAAATTATGCCAGGGCAGAAGCACTTCTTGCAAGAAGTCGCGAAGAAAAATATCGCGAAGAATTAGCGCTTTCCCCCAGAGCAGAAAGACTTGAGGCTATTATGGAAGAAATAAAGTTACAATCTCAAGCACGCCCCAGCGCCACTTATGAAATCTTTCTTACCTCCTTACAACGGAATGCGGGCCTTTTCTTAGGCAAATTACTTGATGAACACAATGCAAACTTGCATGCAGGCATTGAACATATGACTATGACTGAACAAGCACACCCTGTTAACTACGTCGGTTTTACTGCGATGCTTGAAAGTGGTGTTGATAGAACGCTTAAATATAAAGGCAAGACGTTACTAGATACAGCGCAGGCATCAGGCAATGATATGCTTGTTCAATTGTTAACAACCCCACATCCTAACAAACAAACATTAATTGATTTAGCACGTGAGCATGGCAAAAAAGAACTACTGCCATTTTTATTAGAAGTTCCAAATCATCGAAAACAAAATAGACTACGATCATCTTTGGAAAAGACTCAAGATCATAGTACTAGCAAGCTTGATGCCGCAGTCAGGAAAGTAGACAATATAATGGCTTCTGTCCAACAAAGGAACTTTGGGCAACCTGTTGCCAGTCTTGATGATAAAACACTTTCATTAGAAGGCAGACACGTTAAAAAGCTGATACTTGATCTACGCTCCAAAATGGCTGCTCGCCCTGGAGCATCCTATGAAACAGCACTTGCTTATATCAGACAGCATCCAGAGATAACGTATCTTAAAGTTAGCCCAGATGAACATTTGCTCCTCAATGGAGCCGTGCACGTACTCGCAAGAGATCCTAAGCCCCATGCATATGTCCTCTTGGCAGCATTGCTTGAACATGGAGTTGATAGAACCAGTGAAGATGTAGCTGGCCAAACACCTCTTGAGGTTGCAAGGATTTCAGGCAATGGAATGCTTGTGCAACTTTTGACCACAGAGAACCCAACCAAAGAAATATTAGCTGATTTGGCAGTTCAATATAAGGAAAATGAATTGCTTGATTGGTTATTCGAATAAACTTTTTTCTGGTTTATGTTTTTTAAGAGGGCGCTCAAAAAGCGCCCTTATTTTATTAAATAATCTCCACTTTACTTCAAGAGAATACTACATTTTAGCACTCTTGGTTGCTTGTGCTTCAAGTAGCTGTACAAGCAATTGATCACTCTGCCTTTTTGCCACATCGAGTGGCGTTGTATCATCAAATCCAAAGTCAGACCTATAATTTTCAGGAAGTTTGGCATCAGCCATTGCACAAACGGCAATCATTACTCGCACCCATTTCCAAGCCGCATCTGTATATGGCGGCGTATCGGTACTTAATTTTGTGTTAAAAAATCTAAATAATTGTTCTTTCAATGCATTCTTTACTTCTTGGGGGGAAACAGATAATCGCTTAAATGCTTCATGGTCACGCACAAAACTCCACGGATCTTGAGATGTACTTAGGCTCTCAATCACCGCTTGCTTAGTATCTAAATGTATTATTTGCACTTCCTGCCACACAACGGCAAATGGTGCAGCTTCCTGAAGCGTAAATGGCTTTGGTTTGGCAAGCTCCATACACTGTGCGACATTACTGATAACACACAAACTTGAGAATATTATTTTGATTTTCATTATTAGCCTTTTACGTTGGGGTTATATTACTTTTTTTCACACAACTTTTCTTGTGCTTCTTCAAGTATTTTTATACCCAATTTTACTGATGCTTGATTAGGTTTTCTGCCTTCACGCACCTCACGCAGTACTCCAAGTGCAGTGTGATGCCCATCAAAACCTTTATTATATATATCAACACCTGCTTGCAAAAACGCCTCAAATTTAGCCTTCACTTTTTCTGGCTCATGAAACCGCGCAGTACGCGCAAGGGCAACAAGCGGTGGATAAGTAGTGCTCTCTTGAACGCCATTTACCGGGCATCCTTTGCCCAAATAAAATGGAATAAGATCTGATGCATGTTGTGCGCCACATGCTGCATGTAAGAGAGTCCAATCTCTTACTTTCTCATGCTGATAGTTAGCCCCATATTGTAAAAGTACTGTTGCCATAGCAACAGAACGCGCATGTATAAAGTTTGGGTGATAGCCGTTGCCATCATTAGGATCAGCACCACGCTCTAATAAGAAATGGGCAAGAGATACATCATCATGAAACACAGAAACTTCAAGCGCACGAGCTATTTTAAGTTTTTTATTCTCTTTTGCTACATCTTTAAACCTTTCATTATTGGTACCAAAGTCCACTAATGCGCTCAACATAATCATGCGTTTTACTGCGGGCCAAAAGTCACCATAGGGGCGCTCACAACTCAACTGAAGAGTATCTGAACGAAACCAGGAATAAAACCGATCACAAAATTCATTTCCAACTTTTT
The DNA here is from genome assembly GCA_963716425.1 of Candidatus Babeliales bacterium. Taxonomy (GTDB): domain Bacteria; phylum Babelota; class Babeliae; order Babelales; family JBFXEV01; genus JBFXEV01. The sequence goes on along the minus strand of OY970310.1, from coordinate 1,203,525 downwards.
CTTCGGAAATCAGTACTCTTTGACAAACAGGATCGGCAAACAATGCTTTAAAGCTATCATTTTCTTTGGCTTCTCTCACTTCCTGTTCTACGCGCTCACCCCATTGATGGGTATTAAATTTTTGCATTTCTTCTAGTGAGAATGGTTTTACATCACCTTCCATGCAATACATTGCACTGCATACAAACAAGAGACTCAACAATATACATTTTTTTATCATAATTTCCTCCTTCCAATAATTTAGGGGTGCTCTCGCACCCCTTCTCTCTTAATCCCAATCTAAGGCACCACCCGCTTGATATTCTGTCACCCGCGTTTCAAAGAAGTTTTTTTCTTTGTTCAAGTCAGTAGACTGTGACATCCATGGAAAAGGATTTTCTTTAAAGTACAATTTAGGAAGGCCAATGCGCTCTAATCTGCGATCAGTAACGTGCTCTACATAATCACAGAATTGATCTGCATTGATTCCCAAAAGACCTTCTGGGCAAGCATCATGCGCATAGCGTGTTTCAAGTATTACCGCTTTTTTAATAAGCCCTACCACTTCATCTTGGAACTTCTCTGTCCAAACTTCTGGGTTTTCAGCTTTAATTGCGTTAATTAAGTCACAACCGAATGCCAAATGAATACTCTCATCTCGCATGATATATTCAAATTGCTCACCAACACCTACCATCTTACCTTGGCGCTTAAGAGCAAGCATCATGGCAAAACCTGCATAAAAGAAAATACCTTCCATAATTACATAGAACCCTATAAGGTCATGCAAAAATTTCTGAGTATTTTCTACTCCTTCGGTAGTAAATCCCGGTTCAAAGATTGATTTTGTCAGTTCAATAACAAATGAATCTTTTTCAGCAATAGAAGGAATCGTGTTATACATGTTGTAGATTTCATCTGGATCAAGACCCAAGCTATCACAACAATAGATAAAGGTATCAGTATGCACCGCTTCCTCAAACGCTTGTCTGAGCAAATATTGTCTACATTCTGGATTGGTCACATGTTGATACACTGCAAGAACCAAATTATTTGCAGTAAGCGATTCTGCCGTTGCAAAGAAACCCAGATTCCATAAAATAAGCCTACGCTCTTTATCACTGAGTGCATCTTTTGAACGCCATTGCTCAATATCCATCTGCATGGTAACTTCTTCTGGCGTCCAGGTGTTTGCAATCCCATTCTTATAATGCTCCCGCGCCCACAAGTAGGTCATGGGTAATATTTTATTGGGATCAATTTGCGAATTGTTAATAATACGTTTTTGTTTTTGCATATATAGCCTTTCACTAACCCACCTTCCCTTCGATATAATTCGCTCCGCGAATCACTCAGGGTGAGCGGTGGGGAAAAATTTCTTGCTTATTTTGATTACTGGCAACTTTCACAACTTAAATCATCAGGATTACACGCAGCACCTGGCTTGATTTCACCCTTCTCCACGGTTTCAGCCATACTGAAATCACGCTTTTGCGTAAAACCATACTTACCTGCATCAAGAGTTGATTTCTCAATTTGTGACGCACCCAAAGTACGCAAATAATACGTAGTCTTTAAACCACATCTCCATGCTGTAGCATAAATCTCATCAAGCTTTTTGCCAGAAACTCCTTTCATAAACACGTTATGAGATTGACTTTGATCTATCCATTTGCCACGTGCTGCCGTAATTTTAATCAAATGAACCGGATCCAAATCAAATGAGCCTTTATAAAGATCCTTTATATGCTGCGGAATACGAGCAATGGCACCAAGTTCACCGTCATGGAACTTAATGTCTTCAAGCATTTGTTGATCCCATAAACCGAGCTTCTTAAGATCACGCATCAAGAAACGATTTACAATAGTAAACTCGCCTGCAATGTTAGATTTAACATACAGATTGCGATATGCAGGTTCTATGCACGGATAAGATCCTGCAATGTTAGAAATGGTAGCCGTTGGTGCAATAGAAAGCACATTTGAATTACGCATGCCATGTTGTTTTACAAATGCTCTTACTGGCGCCCAATCAAGTCTGCTCGTGCGTGATACGTCTACCTTCACACCCCGTTCTTGTTCAAGGAGCGCAATAGTATCGAGTGGGAACAAATTACGATCCCATTTTGACCCTTTGTAAGAAGAATAGGTACCACGCTCTTTTGCTAGTTCAGATGATGCCATTATGGCATGATAGAGAATAACTTCACCCACTTGATCTGCAACTTCAATTGCTACATCGCTGTCAAAAGGAACACGCATCTCAAACAAAAGATCCTGGAAGCCCATTTGCCCGAGCCCTACTGGCCGATGCCGTTCATTTGAAATTTTTGCTTCCTGAGTGGGATAGAAATTCAAATCAATCACGTTATCAAGCATGCGCACTGCTGATTTAATAGTCTTTGCGAGCAATTCATGATCAATTTGACCATCTTCGGTAATATGACGCGCTAAATTAAGTGAACCTAGATTGCATACTGCAGTCTCATCTGCTGAAGTATTTAACGTAATTTCCGTACACAAATTAGAGCAATGCACCACACCTGCATGGTCTTGTGGTGATCGAATGTTACATGGATCTTTGAATGTAATCCAAGGATGCCCCGTTTCAAACAAACGAGAAAGCATTTTACGCCATAAAGCACGTGCTGGCATAGTGCGGAATAACTTAATTTTGCCTTCACGGGCCATCTGTTCATATGCATCATACTGCCGCTCAAACGCCCTCCCATATAATTCATGGAGTTCAGGCGTTTCTTCGGGAGAAAAGAGTGTCCACTCTTTATCTTCTTGCACGCGTTTCATAAACAAATCAGGAATCCAATTTGCTGTGTTCATGTCATGCGTTCTGCGGCGCTCGTCACCTGTATTTTTACGCAGGTCTAAAAAGTCTTCAATGTCATAATGCCATGTTTCCAAATATGCACACGTGCCACCACGTCGAATGGCGCTTTTGGTAATACCAGACACTACGTCATTTGCTATTTTAAGAAAAGGGATTACCCCTTGGCTGGTTGCATGAATACTTTTGATCCATGAGCCGGTACCACGAATATTGGTCCAATCGTTACCAATACCACCAGCCCATTTAGATAATTGGGCATTGTCACCCACTACCTTAAAAATATGATGTAAATCATCATGCACAGTACTCAAATAACATGAACTTAATTGAGGAATAATATAACCTGCATGAAATAGCGTTGGCGTTGAAGAAACATAACGGAGCGTTGAAAGCATTTCATAAAATTCAAGCGCACGCTTATCCTTTTCTTTCTCATTCAATGCAAGCCCCATAGCAACTCGCATCCAGAAAGTTTGTGGAAGCTCTACACGTTCGCCATGTATCTTCATAAAATAACGATCATAGAGCGTATGCAACCCTAAATAACAAAATAGCTTATCATTATCTATGCGTAATGCTTGCGCAAGGACATTCAGATCAAACTCCATCATACGTACATCAAGCACCTTTTCTTGCACACCACGCTCAATGCTCGTAATAAACGTTGCTTGATACAAAGCTGGCACGCTTGCGGCTGTGCATGAAACTCCAAATACTTCTTTATACAATTTCTTAAGAAGTAATTGCGATGCCACGTCATCATACGCAGTATCTCGTTCAATAAATGAAACCGCTGCGAGCACCAATGCTTTTTCCACATCAGTTGTTGGCACTTTATCATAAATATTTTTAAGAACTTCACACACCAATAATTCTATATCAATCGTCACATTACGCTCACGCGCAGCCCGCTCCAATGATATGCGTATTTTCTCTTCTTCAAGTGAAGTAACTTGTGCACTGCGCTTTATGACACGCAATTGAGAAAATGACATTCCTGCATGGTTTGTTTGTTCATTCTGTTGTGTAGTAATCATAATACTTTCTCTTTCTTTTTGAAGACTAAATTAGTACTTAACCAAAATTCACCATCTTAAGCGCCAACAAATTCTTTTTGTACTTACCCCCTTTCAGACTTACTATTACAAACTCGTGAACTAATCGTTCCCGCTGGCACTGCTCTTTTTTAAATATCTACCTATAACGTTTTCAACTGACTACCTGTTGCACGATAGAGCTGCCACCCTCTTTTTTGAGCTCAAAGTATACTCATCCTCTACACGCTGTGCAATTAAGAAACCAGTTTTAAAAAAAAAATTCATTTTTTCTAAGAGGATTTAACATGGCCCTTTCTTATACATCTACCTTATCACCACTGAGCTCTATAATCAAATAGTTTTTGATAAATTTTTTTGTTAAACACATTCTTCAATTTTTTACAAAATTGTGTCATCAGACATTTTCTAACTGTATCAATATTTTGCAAACTCTTGACGACCACCCCTCTTTTTTGTTTTGCTAAGAGTGGTGAAATTCAATAACAAACCATAACTTAAAGGAGACGTTTATGAAACGTTCTTTACAAATAATTGTTAGTCTTATTTTTATAGGTGGAACACTTTCAGCCGTTGCAGGTTGCCCTTGTGCGCGGCAAAAGCGAAAAATGAGAGAAGAAAAAGCTCAGACGAACGTGGCTGCACCCACAGCGCAAGCGCCAGTCGCAATGCCTGCACAAATGCCAGCACCTGTAATGGAACAACCCGTTACAAGAATGGCTCCAGCAACAATGCCAATGGCACAACCTATGGAAATGGAAAAACCTGCAAAACGCATGAAGCAAGAACCAGCTCCAATGGCGCAACCTGCGAGAATGGAAGGCAATAAAGTAGTGGTTAATTCAGAAGCAGATTTTAAATCAACAATAGCAAATAATCCAAAAGTATTTGTACTCATTTCAACTACCTGGTGTGGACCATGTAAAGCAATGAAGCCGTTTGTTGAAGAACTTACTAATGAGAATATGCACATTACGTTTGTACACGTTGATGGCGACAACTTCCCAGGTATTGTAAAAAAATATGCACCACTTGGTTTTCCTACCGTTGTATTCTTTAAGAATGGTAATGATGTTGGTAAAGCAGTTGGCGGTCAATCAAAAGCTGAATTGCAAAATGCAATCAACTCTTACTTAAAATAGAATATGTGGAACCGGATCATATAAAAAAAACGATTTTGCTTTAAAATTAAAGGCTTGTGTATCGCGTTTAAGCGCCTGCACGAGCCTTTTTTTATCAAGCTTATCTTCAAGGTATTCTCGCACAAGAGACGAACCTATTGCCCTATCAAAATTCCTATAAACAAGCTTAATGCCTTCTTTCTTAAAAAATTCAAGCACGGTGAGTAGAGTGTCTATGGTTGAAACTTTATCTGGATTTTCAATCCTTAAATGTAAACCCACATATGAGTCTTTTTTCCGTTCACTATAATACGTATACCAACAACTATTGATATGCTGATCTTTAAGTAGTGTGCGCAACACATCAAACTTTTTATGATCAAACTTAAGTGATTTGGGTAAACCAATAATATGAAATGCTTCTTTACTACCAATACCGACATCAAATGGCCCTACTTCGCTCAGTAACCCCAAAAAGCTATACCCTCTGAGTGACTGGATGTTTGTAATGTTTGGTGAAAGTGCAGCTTGCATATCATTGAAAATAAATGATCTTTTATACTCTGACATCTGCACCACCGTCAATTGCACTTTATTATTAAAGTTCTGCGCATTAAAATACCTTGCAAGTTCACCAAAAGTCATACCATGTCGCACCGGTATTGGCGCAATGCCAATAAAAGATTTTAAAGCTGATTCAACAAGTGGCGCTTCCATTACACCTCCAAGTGGATTAGGGCGATCAAGCACTATGACTGGTTTGCCAAACTCACCTGCAACTTCCAATAACTTATATAAGGTTGATATATAGGTGTAATGGCGCATGCCTGCATCTTGCATATCAAATATAAAAAGATCAATATTGTTTAATAATTGAGCATCAACTTGTTTGCCTGCTGTTGTGGCATCACCAGCCTGTCTATAAATACTGACTATAGGCAGCCCAGTTTTTTTGTCTTTTGCATCATGCACAGCTTTTCCTGCTTGCACCACACCATCTATACCGTGCTCTGGCGCAAATAAATGCGTTATAGTAAGTCCTCTCTCGCGTAGGATATCTACATTGCGATTGCCTAGTTGATCTTTGCCCGTTTGATTCGTTACAAGGCCGATTTTTTTGTCTTTTAGTGATGTGATCAAATCGTCTGAAATGTTTTCAAGACCGAGTTTAAACGTGCTTGCGTATGATTGAAAACTTAAAAATAAAAGAATTAAATAGACAATGCGTTGAGCATGCATGACCAAACCCCCATTTTTGGTATCGACCTTACTTTTAGTGTAACTAATTCAAGAATGAAAATACAAGATAAGGTCTCCACTGAGAGCGGTTACTTAGCTCCAGGCAACACCCGTGATTGATCCGGGGTTTCTAATGACTAATTCCCCGTAGATTCTAAACGAATCGGCATTGCAACCTAGTAAATCCTGATATACTTGAGAATACAATTAGCTTGAGTTGATTTAGATAGCAGAAAGTATGCAAAAGAATGAGAATAGTAAAATGCCTATTTATTGTTTGTTTGAATATGTTGTTTTTCACCACGAATATATTTGGCTATCACGAACCCACCGTAAATCTAGGACAAACCAATATTCTTGATGGGGGTCCACTCATACCCCTGGAAGGCTGGTATTGGAGACCTTATTTATCCATTTATCATGCACAAAAATTTACCGGCCCAGATGGCAAATTACTTGGCGGCGTTCCTTCACCACAGTTCAATAATGTTACTTTAATTACTCAATTTCTATATCAATCAGGTATAAGAATTTTTCATGGCAAATTAGGCGTTAATTTATTTTTACCTGCCGTATTATATAGTCATGTTTCAGACAATCAATTAGGAATCTCTTCTAGCGGATCAGGATTAGGTGACTTTATTACTGGTCTCTTTTTACAATGGGAACCCAAAGCACTATCTGAAAATAAGCAAGTTACGTTGACAGCAAGACTGGCTCTTGATGTATCGTTTCCTACCGGCAAGAATAAACAGCCTTTCCATGGCATCAATCCTGGCAATAATCTTTTTTTTATTAACCCATTCTGGGCTGCAACGTTTCATTTTACAAGAGATTTGGCAACATCATGGCGATTACATTATTTGTGGTGTTCAAAAAACAGAAAAACACATATTCAACCCGGTCAAGCGGTACACCTCAATTTTGATATGGAGTATCAATTCTTTCCCAAATTCTGGCTTGGCGCAGTAGGTTATTATTTTAAACAAATTACTGATAGCAAATTACAGGGATTACCGATTCCTAATAGCCGTGAACAAGTTTTAGGAACGGGTCTTGGAGCACTCTATACAACACCAACTGAATGGCGATTTTTAAGCTATTTTTATATTGAATCGCGCGCCCGCAATAGGCCTCAAGGCGTGCGGTTCATTGCCAGAATTATCAAGCATATTTAATGCACCTAGATTCTTGCTTTTTTTGGGCGAGCTCGAGTATGATAAAAGAAAACTAATATGATACTGTAATAAGCATCAAAATTAAAAGAAAGTTGTGTATGAACTCCCGTTTATTAAATCCCACAAATTGTGCGCTACTATTAATTGACTATCAACCTGAAATGATATTTGCAATCTCCTCTATAGATGGGGCAACTCTTATTAATAACGCAATGGGCCTTGCAAAAGCTGCCAAACTTTGTACCAATAATCATGACGAGTGTGGCTGAAAAAAGCTTTAATGGACCAGTTATTGAACTACTACAACAGATAATACCTCAAAAACCATTAATCAATTAAATAGCAAAAAATGCCGTCATGAATTCTGACCACTTAGTCCATTCAGACCACAACAACTCATCATAAGATGCATCAAGCGCTTTAATGGGAAAATATACCGACATGCCACATGACTGTTTATATGCATCGCTAAACTTATTTGCAATAACTGTTTTTTGAATAAGTGGTAGCGTGTCATTGATTACTTTTTTGATATACCAAAGCTTTGAAGGATCAAGCTCCATGTTTGTAACACTTTGAAGAATACATGATAAGCATTGATATAAATCAACATATTCTGCCCTTGTAAAATGCAAACAGGTTGGTTGCTGGATCGCTTGCTTTAATGCATTTATAATTGTTTGGTTTCTTCTCATTTTTAATTGATTCGTAAAAAATTGTGCAATAAGATCCAATCGTTTTACAAGAGGATCAAGCTGTGAAAGATCAAGCGCGGAAAGCGTGTAGCCAACATTACTATATTGATCATAACTTTCTGCATATACATTGACTATATTAGTGGCAAAATCCGCAGGCTCTGGAGATCCATCCTTGAACGGCGCAAGCACTTGTGCATAGGGAAATCCATTACCTGGAACTGTCTCTTCTGATGCTACATAATAATCAACATATGGCTGTAAGGTATAGCCCATTTCAACCGAGCCCATCAAACATGCATCACATGCTACCACATCAATGTTTTTACCATGCCGAAACCTATCACGTATCCAGCCAAAAGCTGCAAACAGATTGCGATCAGTCAAATAGTGGCCCGTTGTCTCGTCAAAACAAATGCCTTTGAGCCAACTTGGTGTTCTGTTAAGGATACCATTGCCATGATCCCATAAAACTAATGCAAAATGATCTGATGGATATTCAATATGTGCCCATTCAAGCGCTTCGGTGAAGGTTTCTACATCACCGCTATCTTTGACCATCAGCTCTCCGATCTGAGTCAAGTTACCTTTATCAACATAGTATTTTACGGTCTTTTTTTCTTCGTTTTCTCGCTTAACAGTCACATAAGCGATCACATGCACATTCTCATTAGAACCAACTTCCATCATTTCTTCAAGATCCAAATCTGCATATTTTGCCAAGTTATTGTCGCCAGCAATATACACTAAGAATGTCCAAGGTTTTTTATCAGCACCAAGTGCTGATGCTTCAATAAGACTTAATAAGAGAAGTAGTACTTTATTATTCATTATTATCTCCTTTAAAAAGAATGCCCCACCTTCAACATTAAAGGCAGGGCATTGTATTCATCAATCTAAAACCAAAACTCTACTCTTTATGAACCAGTAAACGCGTGTAAAAAGCTTGCCCAGTCTGTGCCAGCAGTCCACAACAAATTATCATAAGAAGGATCAATATACGTTGCAGGAAAGTATACTGATAAACCATTGGCATTCTTATAATTGGTATGATAACCATACACATGCGCAAGAATCGGCTTAGCTGCAAGAGACAATGTCGCCTTGAGCAAGTTTTGAATAGTTGTATTGCTCTTTGAATCCAACTTCATAACTGAAAGGGCCTTAGTTGCATTTTGAACCCATTGATATAAATCAATATAATCTTCACCACCAAAATGCAATGCTGCATTTGCCGTGATAGTTCCTACTAATCCTTTTTTAACAGCAGCACTGTTGCTTGATCTGAGCTGGGCAATAAAGAATTGGCTTATTTGATTCATATTTGCAATGAGTGGATCAAGTTTACTCAAATCAATTGCTGCAAGAGTATAATCCTCACCAGAGGTTTTATAATAATTGCCGTATGCAGATACTATATTCTTGGCAACATCAACCGGTGCTGGCGAGCCATCCTTGAAAGGCATTAACACATCAGTATATGGATACCCTTCCCCAGGGATTGTTTCCTCTGAAGCTACAAGATAATCCACATATGGCTCAATAGTAGATCCAAATTCAACAGCTGCCATTAAGCATGCATCACAACCGACAATATCAATCTTTTTACCACCACGATAGGTATTACACACATAACTGAACGCAGCTACGCAATCACGGTCAGAAAGATAATTGCCTGTGGAATCATCCCAGCACATGCCTTTAAACCAATCCATACTGCGACCAGGGTTCAAGGTACCACTGCCATGATCCCACATGATCACCATCAAATGATCGGATGGGAAATCTGAACATGCCCAACTTAAAGCATCTTGGAAGGTTTGTACGCTACCACTATCAAGATTTGGTGTGGAGCTTAATATAGTAGAACTTCCATTGTTAATCACCATTTTAGATGATTTCTTGCCTTGGCCAGGTAAATTTGAACTATAATACACTACCACATTCACAGTATCATTCGATCCCACTTTTTGCATTTGAGCAATATTAATGGGAGCGAAGCTTGATAAACTATTATCTGCTGCAATATACACAAAAACAGTCCAAGGTTTTTGGGGTGCAACGGTTGCGTGAGCAAATCCTGCCAAGCATACAAGAACTGACAAAACTGATATGCATAAATTTTTATTCATGATTTGATACTCCCTTTAGAGTGACGTGCAACTAACCTATGCTTACTTTTTATTTTTCGTGCGGTTTTTTTTACCCTTTCTTTTATGTATCTTATACATCATAAATTGCTAGAATGCTTGTGCGCATCTTACACATATACTAAAAGAGCTGTTGCAAATTGCAACAGCTCTTTTAGTCTTCTTATAGCGAAACTAATAACAATGATACTATGGACATAAGTTTAATTAAAATATTAAGGGCAGGTCCAGAAGTATCCTTAAAGGGATCGCCCACCGTGTCGCCAACAACTGCGGCTCTATGTGCAGGTGATCCTTTACCACCAAAGTGACCAGCTTCAATATACTTCTTTGCATTATCCCATGCACCACCGCCATTAGACATCATAAGTGCAAGGAGTACGCCCACAAGGGTCGCGCCAACAAGTAATCCACCTAAAGCTGCTGTGCCAAGAAAATACTTAACTGCCACTGGCGCAATCACTGCCAAAAGACCTGGCAAAACCATTTCACGCAGTGATGCTTTGGTTGCAATTGCAATACAACGTTCATAATCAGGTTTTCCTGTACCCTCCATAAGACCAGGAATTTCTTTAAATTGTCTACGTACTTCCATAACCATCTTAAGAGCAGCATCACCAACTGATCGCATGGTAAGAGAAGCAACTATAAATGGTATAATTCCACCAATAAACACGCCACCAAGTACAAATGGATCAAGCACATTCAGTGCAACTAATTCGGCTCCTTGTGCATATGCAGAGAACAATGCAAGAGCAGTGAGTAGTGCAGAACCGATTGCAAAGCCTTTACCAATTGCGGCCGTTGTGTTACCAAGCGCATCAAGTTTATCGGTAATTGCACGCACTTCAGGACCAAAGTGAGACATTTCTGCAATACCGCCCGCATTGTCTGCAATAGGGCCATACGCATCAACACTCATAGTAATACCAACAGTTGCAAGCATAGCAACTGCAGAAAGTGCAATACCATACAAACCGCCACCGTAGGTGAATGCAACAAGCACTGCGCCTACCAATACAATAATAGGAAGTCCCGTTGACTCCATACCAAGTGATAGACCATAAATTAAATTAGTTGCAGCTCCTGATTCAGAACTTTGTGCAAGCTTTCTAATTGGTGTACTTCCTGTGTAATATTCAGTGATCATACCAATAAGAATTCCTGCACCACAGCCAACTACAATAGCGTTAAAGAGTGCAAAATCTAAGTGTGCCATCTTCAAGTACACGGCAGACACTACTAAAAAGCAGGCTATCGCTACATAGGTGGCGTTGCGCAGCATTGCAGCTGGGCTAAATTGTGCATACAAGTTTGCTGCAAGACCTGCAGCAGAACTGAATAATCCAATAATAGAAAGCATTAATGGGAGAGTTACATAACCTAGTGAACTATATTCTGGAATGGTAATAGCAAGAATGATAGTGGAGATCATCGCACCAACATATGATTCAAAAATATCGGCACCCATGCCTGCAGTATCACCAACACAGTCACCCACGTTATCAGCAATAACTGCTGGGTTTCTTGGATCATCTTCAGGAATTCCCGCTTCCAACTTACCTACCAAGTCTGCCCCAACGTCAGCTGATTTGGTAAAAATACCACCACCAACACGAGCAAAGAAAGCCACTAAGCTGGCACCAAAACCAAAACTGGTAAGAACTGAAATAAAGTCAACATGTTCTATAAATAAATATACCACTGTGCCAACGCCAAAAAGACCAATACTTGCTACTGCAAACCCCATAACACCACCACCAAAAAAGGCAGTTAAAAATGCTTGGTGTTCACCATGCTCTTTGGCAGCCATGGTCGTACGCACGTTTGCAATAGTTGCAGCACGCATACCAACATATCCAGTAAATGCAGAAAGTGCAGAACCTGAAATAAATACAAGAGCACTCATTGGCCCAATAAAATAGGCTAAAGCGAGTGCTAAAATACCAACTACGATCGCAATAACCTGGTATTCTTCACGCAGAAAGGTCATTGCACCTTGCTGAATGGCATCAGCAATTGATTGCGCTTTAGCATTATCAACTTTAATGCTTCTTATGCGAGTGAATAATCCATAGACTATTGCCAATCCAAACAATACAGCAACTTTGCCTAGTATTGTTACCATCAATAAACTCATATAGTTTTACTCCTAGATTAAGAACTATTATTTAATGGTTACATAATATAGTAAGTGTTAAAACTTGTAAACTTCTGCCTAATGCTTGCCCCAATTCGGCAAAACCGAATGCTGGGTAAAGTATTCAAAAAAATGAGCGGCCATTTTCAACAAGAGTATGGCGGTCACCCGAGTGGGCAAAAAGCCCTATTTTGTTACAAAAAACTGTCTTGCGCATGTTAACCAAACCATCGATTAGTCCATAACTTAAAGCTATTTTACCTGCCTTTACAGACAAGTTTTTAACCTCTATACTTTTTCCTGACTCAAAAGGATCTCATCACAGACACCAACAAGGAATGCAATGAATTTCAAATGTATTACTTTAATCTGGTTTTCGCTTTTGGGATATGAATGTCAAATGTATGCTTATAATACATTAGAATTCAATAACAAAAATAACTCTTCAACCTTCGTACAAAAAATAGTTGCTGTGGGTGGTTCATTTCAGAGCGTCAGTGATGGTTTGTGGATTGGATTCTTGAACGGGATGATAGGTAATTCAAGAGCGCAAAAGCGTACACGAGTTTTAGAGCACGAGCGTGAAGACATAATTGAGCAATGCTATCAATGGGACATAACCCATTTCAAAATGGAATTTGGATTAGCTGAATGGCAATCCTATATGTCAAGTGAATTTGAAAATGTACTTGAAGACCCAATATATACCTCATTTAAATATTATCGTTTCTGGGCATTTAGAGAGTTTTTAAAAGCCGACTATTTTTACACAAAAAAAATCTACCAATTACGCGATATAGTTAACACCGCTACAGACTTTAATATCTATGGTTGTAGCCAAAAAGAATTTAAAGCAATTGTTAATGATATGGCAGACGAGGCACGGAGAGATAACTTACTACGTGAAAGTGAATTAGCAAGAAGAAGGGCTGAAGCAATTGAAGCTCAAAAAAAAGCCACGATAAAGCAGCAACAGCAAAATGAATACAAAGAATCTGTGCTCAAAGTAATGCAAGCCCCTGAAAGTAAAGTCGCTACAAATTCAGAGATATATCAGCAAATCGATTGCAATACATTGAGCAACGTTGAAGCTCGCAGACTCCAAATTCTACAAAGAAGAAAGGATGGTCTCTCCGCATATAATCACGCGTGTGATAGATGGCAAGAAAGTTCTTATCATTTCCTTGATAAAGCTCAAAAACTTCTTAATGAGCATAGTATGAAAATTGCTGATTACGTAAGCTGCTTTGGCAATACTATTCAAAGGGCGCTGCATCAAGAAATGGTCACTATTATCCATGACACTGCAGATATGCGTTATGTTAAAGATGATCATGCGCATGAACGCGAATCGGTTGCTACAACGATTATGCACTTTATACAAACAGGAAACTTGTACAATAGAGAAGGGCAAATAGGCAAAACATTTTCCTGTCTTGATTTTTGCTGGGGACTGCTCGATTGCCAAACATACGTATTGAACACTTTAGTCCAAACTTCAGTTTATATATCTCAAGTTGCAGTTGCTGCAACTAAGGGCGTTGCACGTGGTGGTTTGAATGTAGTGTTTAAAATTGGACAACCAATCAGAACTGTTAGTGATTTTGCTGACGAAGTCGCTTATTTAATTGCACTTACGGGTGAGCATTTGCAATATGCCCATGAAGAACGCAAAAAAACGTTTAAAAGAATGAGAGCTCAAATTGATCTCGATAAATATAATCTGAGTATTGGCACAGTCACTCAAGCAGGCCTAATGCAACGTGACTTTAGTCGCTTCAAAAGTGACTGTAATCAAACAATTGCGGAAATGGAAGCTATCCTTAACCATACCTGGCACAATCTTAATCGTGAAAAAGCATTATATGCAGTGGAAAAAGTGTCTGAAGTAGGCACGGAAATGTTTTTGACTAGCAAAGTAACACAGGCAGTGAGCACACTCCTTAAAAATGGGAGCACTGCACTTGGCAGTATTAGAGAAGCTGGTGATGGCGCTAAAAAATTCTATAATTTACCATTAAATAGCAGTACTCTAGAAGCATATATTGGTTACGAGGCAACTATTGCTGATCTTCGTGCCGTATCTGCGGTGGCAACTAGAAAAGCTGCGGCTAAAGCTGCAGTAGTTCTTGATAAAGCGTCTAAGATAACCCCCATAATGGCAATGTCCAATGGTGGTAGTGGCGAATCGAATTCCGCTCTGAATAATTATAGTACAAATCACCCGTCCTCTTATAATAGCAAACCAAGAAACTGGACAGTGATTAAAGCACAAAAGAAATTGGAAGAATTATATACTACTACAACTAGTAACATTCTTTACTTAACGGGATTATCATATAATGAACTCGGAGAAGCTTACACTTTATTTAAAGATGTGCCGGGTTTTTTGGCCAAAACAGGTCCATTTCAAAAAATCATTAATCATTGTCTAGTAGAACCAAACAATACTTGGTACAAAGTGAAAGGATTTGCCTTTGAAATAGAAAGTGCACTGAGAATTGAAAAACTTGGTGATAAAGTAATTGAATTTGGAAGAAAAATACCAGGAAGTGAAATAGATATAATTACGGCAAATAGGGTTATTGAATGCAAGAATATCAGCTGGATAAGATCAATCAATGAATATAAAGAAATATTCGGTATACAATTAAAGTATGCAAACGAAGTAACAAATAAACAATTTACCGTTTTTTCAAAACATCCAATACCAGAAGAAATAAAAAGCTGGTTTTTGAAAAAAGGTATAGAATATTTTGAGGGATAAATGGGAATATCATATTCTATTCAAATGATACTCGATGCAAAACTAAATATAGAAAATATTAAAATTATTTTGGAAAGATCCCAACAACGGGGATGTTTATTTTATGAAAGCGGTAAATACGAGTATTTTAATGCTGCAAAAAATATTACGCTCAACGTTAAAGATGCAATCAAAAAAATATTTGAAACATACCAGGATGCTGAGCATAGTGGACTAATTATTGCAGTCAAAGAAAATACCATATTTCTTTTATCATTTAATCAAGAAAATCATGATTTAGTCTTTTCTTTAACATTGATGGCTTATGATTGGGAGAAGGAATTTCCTAACGATGAAATACATAAAGATTTTGCGCGGTATATCTCCTTGTTATTATACATTACACAAGACTTTCCCATTCTAAATCTTTGTATAAAATATCTTTAATGACTTACAAGATTATGGCTAACTAGATTGAATATGCAAAGAAAAGCAATTTTTATAAATGAGGGACAAGTTTACAGGGTAAAAGAGAGAAGCGATCCTTCGATGTTTACTTTATTTATGTTTTTAGGGGATGGTTTAGGATACGATAGTTATATTAAATTTTTAGAAGATAATAAAAGAAATGAATTTCTAGGCAATATAAGTGTCATCGAAAAAAAAAGGACCCAAGCCGTAATCACTATAGATGACAACATCATCCCCAATGCGGACCCCTTTATTACAACTATAAACAATCTTATTGCCATTTTAAAAGAATACAAGCGGCTTGAACTTCTTGGAGTTAATAAAATTGAGATTTCTCTAGATAATGATCAATTATCAATCAAAGGTACATGGGAAAGCTAATCTCATGGAAAAAACTTTAATTTGGCAAAAAACAAAACAAAATTCTTATATGCTCTCTGAGTATAGTGATGCTTCGATGTTTACCTTAGATTTCTTCTTGGGAGATGGATTAGAACCAAAGCATTACATAAATTTTTTGGATAATAAGAATGAAATAACGCTATCTTGTAATGTCAGTTCAATGCAAAAGCATAATGGTATGGTTACTGTAACTTTATATGATTCTGATTTACTTAATTTACCCGATTTTACTACTACCATAGATAATTTACTAAAAATACTCAAAGAATGGTATTACTACCAAGATCATTTAGTCGATGTTATAAAAATATCATTAGTGGGGAATGATCTTACTGTGCTCGGAACACAAAAGGACAAGATAATTTACAACAATCAAAAAATAATATTCATATTGCCTGCAGATTCTACAAGATATGGACTAGTGAGTTGTCAAGGAGAAACTTCTTACTTATTAGCGCATTTTCTTTCAGATCTTTTACTCGAAAATATTCAGCATTATATTGAATGGGCATGTAATCCAAATGGGAATCAGGTAACTAGGAATTTTTCTACTTTAGAAAAAAAAGATGCATTTATCCTTATAGGTTCAAAATTAACAGAAAAAGAAGAAGATAGACCTGTTTTTAAAATATCTACTGAACAATTCGTAGATCTCCTTAAGAGGTGGAAAAAATTAGGTGAAGAGAAGTTGCAAGAACTTGTAATAACACAAGAAGATAGCAAAATAAACATCACGGGCAATTAATAAATGGTTACATGAGCTGAGTACTTAGAAAACTTTAAAAGCCAGAGATATTAGGTAATTGAATGCAATGATACTCAATAAGTAATTGCATCTTTCAAAATACCTATTTTGTACAAACACCTATAGATAGTTAATGTACAAAAACTGCAATTCTGCCATACTATTCCGTATGGAAACTAAAAAATTAGTAGGCTTCTTGCTCATCAACAAACCAAAAGATATAACTTCTTTTGAAGTTATTCGTAAGCTCCAAAAACTGGTTGGCTACAAAAAAGGCATTGGCCATACGGGCACGCTTGATCCTTTTGCAACCGGGCTTTTGATCATAGCCTTTGATCGCTCTGCCACTAAGCATATCGATAAATTCTTGAAGTTGGATAAAACCTATATTGCAAAAGGTAAATTAGGCGAGCTTACCGATACCTTGGATTATACCGGCACAGTGATTGCAGAAACTGATGCAAGCGCCATTACTCAAAATGATATTATTGCGGCTATCAAGAAATTGAGCAATGAATACACACAAATCCCACCTATGTATGCTGCCTTAAAACATCAAGGCACACCACTGTATCGACTGGCTCGTAATCAAGAAATACCTGTTGAAGAACTTACTGCCATCACCGAGCAAAAACAAAGAACTGTCACTTTGCATGAACTTGAGCTTGTTGATTGGCAATCGCCCTTCTTTACTATCAAAGCACACGTATCTCATGGCACGTATATTCGGTCACTGGTCAATGATATTGCAAAGCTTTATGGGTCATGTGCTACCACATATGAACTTGAACGAACCGTAATCGGGCCATTTAAAGTAGAAGAGGCTCTTGAACTTAATGCTTTAGTCACTCTTGAAGATGTTGAAAGATATATAATCTCTATTGATACAATGCTCAAAGCATTAACTTAACGCTTACTCGATAACCTCTTTTTTTAATCGTTTAATAAAAGTTTCATCCAAAATGGTAACGTGTGCCGCACAGCCCAGATGATGCCAGTCACCCTTACAATCGTGCATTCCTTCACAAAAAATTTCTGCAACTGTCTTACCAGTCATACCTTTTTGCTCAAAAACAGTTTGTAGCTTTTGTACTACTTGAGACAATTGCTCTGTGCTTTTTCTTTTGTCTTTTTTTGCAACAACATCATGTAATGCGCCCTGCGTTATGCACACACTGCGTACTAACTGCTTGAATAGCCCTTTCCCACAAACTGGACTTATAGGATAACGATGCCGTGCATCTCTAAAATGAGTAGCACACATATGAAATATAGACGCACCATCTGCTCGTAGAGCTGTAAAAACGGCCCCTTTGCTCAGCAATAAATCAACTAGTTGCATCTTCTGGGCAACCTGCTGGTGCACATCAATCCCGCGGCCCGCTTTTAATGCTAAAATAGTGCCGATAGCCGTATGCAATAAAGTTTCTCGAGTGCCGGCATCACATACGGTTGCCAAAGCTCCAGCTCGTAATAATTCATCTGCAATTAAAGGAAAGTCTAACTTAACCGCTACTGATAGGGGCCTCTCTCCCAAAAGCCTGTAATATTTTATCTTGTCGAAAGAGTGTACATCAACCCCATCACTACCAATTAAAGATTTTACCAACGGTAAATCCCCCCTTTTTATAGCATCATGAAATCGTTGCTGAGCGTTTGCACCATTATCCATGGCTACTATAGAATTACATGCCAAACCTGCCACAAAAAAAATACTATATAATTTTTTAGCCATAGCACACTCTCATTAGTATTAAAGCCGCTCGATAATCTCACGTTCTATAAATGGGTACTTTACCCCTTTAATCTCTTGATATTCATCAGAACCTTTTGCAAGTAATGCAATAATTGATCCTTTTTGCGATATAGAATAAGCATACTTAATCGCTTGTTCACGATCAAGGATGTTATGCACTTTATACATTAAATCCGCGGGAATACCTCGTTTAATATCTTCAATAATATTTTCTGGTTCTTCATTCCTTGGATTATCAGAAGTAAGCACAATGGTATCTCCATACTTTGCTGCAATAGCCCCTAATATTGGCCGCTTGATAGTATCACGATTACCACCAATACCAAACACTACAATCAAATCTTTAGTGTGTGTTCGTAACGTAGAAAGTACTGCTTCAAATGATGATGGCGTATGCGCATGATCAATAATGCACTGCGCACCATTGGGCAAGATGTACGTTTGCATGCGCCCTTTAACGCCAGGGAAATTTTCCAAACTTTGCTGCATAGTCTCAATATCTATGCCAAGATCTTTGCACAGAGCAAAAGCCATTGCAATATTATACGCATTAAATGTTCCCACAAGCTTGGGGCAACGCAATTTATGAGTACCAATTACTAACGAAAGCCCCTCTTCCATAGAACTATGGAGAACAGTAAAATCGTAATCTTTCTCATACGGATCTTCATCAATGCCATCTGAGTCACCTTTATTGCCTACAAAAACAATACTTCCTAGATAACATGAATCTTCACAATCACAGCCTGCAAGATAATGCTTATCCGTTATTTGGCCATGCCATTCGTCATTATCGTTTAACACAATGGGAGCAGTTACACCTATTTGCTTGAAGATAGTACATTTTGCATCAAAATACGCTTCTTGCGTTGCATAAAATTCTGCGTGTTCCTGTGAAAAGTTGGTAAAAATAACCCCACCAAATTGTATGCCATGCACACGGCCAAGCGTGAGTGCCTGTGCAGACACTTCCATAACCACGTGAGTGATACCCTCACGCACACATTCCGATAAAAAAACATGTAAGTAATCAGCATGTGGCGTAGTAAGCGTTTGCGGCACAATATGCTCACCAATCTGATTGTGCACAGTTCCAATAAGCGCCGTGTTAAACCCTGCTTCATGCAATATATGGCGAATAATAAAGCTCGTAGTTGTTTTACCTTTAGTGCCAGTAATGCCAATAATATGCAATTGATCTGCAGGATAATCATTTTTTTCGGCTGCAAGTTCGGCAAACCGCTCACGAATGTGTAAAGCATATTCAAGCTCTACCCTGCGGCTCTCAAGAAATGAAATCAGATCGGGTTCAAGATGTGTATCCTGCGGCACTACCACGCTCGTTGCACCCTTATTAACAGCATCTATAATAAAACGGACGCCATGCGTTTTCGTGCCGGGCAATGCAACAAAAATAGATCCCTGCCCCACATTATCTGTGTGGCAGGCAACTGGATATATTTGAGGAAATGTATAATTCATGATGTTATTTTTTGTTTCGCCTGATAATCCGCCAAACCTTTTCTCAAAAGAGGCATCAACCACAAAATACCCCACAAGTTAGATGCTAGCAAACCAGCATTCACAAGGTCTGTAGAGTTCCATACCACTTCAACTTTGGCTATAGCACCTAAAAAGGTGACGGCACAAAATATCGCAGTAAATACGTTCATAAACTTGCCGCCAGTCATAAAGATCCAGCATGCGCGTGAAATATAAGCATACGTTACGAGCACGCCCATACCAAAACTGATAGAAAGGAACGTTACTATCCAGCCGCCGATAGTACCAAATACAGTATTATAAGCAGAAATAGTTAAACATAACCCAGTTTCACCACTGTTCCATACGCCGCTTGCCACAATCATAAGAGCAATAGAAAAGCACACCAAGTTTGCACTAATAAATGCGCTGAGCATGGACATGATGCCATTTTCTACCGGGCGCTCTGCGCTTGAACCTCCAAACAAAATACCGGCAGTACCAAGACCAGCCTCAGATGCATTTGACGAACGAGCAATCCCAAAACGCATTGCGTTTTGCATAGATAGTCCCAATGCTGCACCACCAAGTGCTGCAGGATTAAAGGCACCCTCCCAAATGATATGCAACGCAGGAATAATTGCATTATAGTGATAAAGAAGGACTATGATACACGTACTAAAAAATAGACCGACTTTCACGGGAACTATTTTATCAGAAACTGCAATGATTCGTTTTGCGCCACCAAGCATCACATAGATAATGAAGGCAAGCAAGATGCAGGCTATCACAACTTTAGGCAGGAACGGCATTATCCGCACAAGCCCTTCACGGATGGAGTTTGCTTGCATTGCGTTACCACTTGCAAGCGCAAGCATAAAGCATAAGAATGCGTAAAACATTGGCAGGAACCTGCCACCTGGCACGCGAGCAAGATAGATCATTGGCCCACCAAGCGATGAACCTGATGAACTATGCGTTGCAAAATAAGAACTTAAATACACTTCAGAATAACGGAGTGCCATGCCAAGAAAGCCAAGCACTACTATCCAAAGCGCAGCACCAGGGCCACCGGCAAACACTGCCGTTGCAACACCTGCGATACTACCATTACCAACACTTGCACTGAGCGCGTTTAGGAATGCCTGGAACGGCGTCATGTCTTCTTTGGTATCCGTACTTGACGTTTTGGGGAAAAAAACAAGTTGCCACATCTTAAAGAAATATCGAAATTGAACAAAAAAGAGCGAGCCGGTTGCAATAACTGCTACCCCAACAATAAAGATAAGTAGCGGCCAACCCCATACTATGTTGTTTAATTGTATTACGATATCATTAAGACCCATGCGTGTGCCCTTTCTGGCATATTAGTTGCGAAAAATATATTTTAATGCAATGTATATTATACCAGAAATATTTAAACGCGGGACCCTCATGAAACTAATTGGACTTGATATTGGCGACCAATGGACAGGTATTGCCATCTCTGATGATCTACATATTATCGCTTCACCGCACCATACGGTGGCCAGTAAATATTTGGAACCAACACTTAAAAAATTATTTGAAACTGAAAAAATTTCTCATGTGGTCGTTGGCTACCCAGTGACCATGAAAGGGACTGAAAGTGACCAAACGCGCAAAATAGTTGCCCATAAACAGGAGCTTGAGGTTCTCTTCCCTACAGTTATGTGGGTGCTCTGGGATGAGCGACTAACCAGCAAGCAGGCAAATGCCATAAAACATGCCAAAACAAAAGAAGAAAAACTCAAACAACATTCGTTGGCAGCGGCTCTCATTTTAAAATCATATTTGGATCATTTGGCATTTAAAAAGGGGGATATTTAGGCGAAGGATAACCCAGGCTTCACTTATCCGGGCTCTCCTATACCGCTCATCCCGAGTGAATCGTATAACGATTAATATCGAGAGACGCCGGGCTACTTCGTGTACCGATACCCTTCTTGAAAACAACCTATTTTACGCGAAGTAGAAATAGGTAGTTGACAATCCATATCACCCTCAGGTAAGGTAGGAGTAAGAGGAAAAGCAGTAAAGGGGGGAGCATGAAGTGTAAAAAATGCTCAGGATTAATGGTATTACAATCATTCTTTGATCATTTTATGAACTTTGATGGTTGGAAATGTCTAAACTGTGGCAAAATTATTCCCAAAAAAGAAAAGTCAATTGAAGCTGATGCATTTAGCATCTTTTATCAACAACAAAAGTGTAAGAACAAAAAATAGCTTCACATGATTTCACTTATTATCAGCACTGACTATATTCACACAACGGTTGCTCTATTTAAAGAGAATAGATCTATTGCGCGGATTCAAGAAGAAAATAAAAATACCAGTAAATTTTTAATTTACCATATTGATACGCTCTGTACGCAATATCAGGTGTCCATGACCGATATTGCTTTTATTGGCATTAACCAAGGCCCCGGCCCATTTACTACCCTACGCGTAACGCTTGCAACAGTGAATGGCATTGCTTTTGCATCGAGGATTCCCTTGGTAGGTGTTGACAGTATTAAAACACTCATAGCAGAGCATTTTGACCATCAATGGCCATATACTGTTGCATTACTTAATGCATTTAATGATGAAGTGTATTATGCCATAGAAGCACCACACCATGAATTAAGAATCGGTTATAAAAAAATTGACGTGTTACTTGCCGAGCTTAAAGATGAATTTCCCGAAATAAGATTGCGTTTGATTGGTGCTGGTGTAATTACGTTTAAAGAGCACATTTTAAGAATCTTGGGCGACCAAGCTCATATACCCGACCCATTGCCTCTTACTGCATCACTAGAGCAAATTGCAAAAATTGCCTTGGCGCAATATAATGCGCAAGAAACTACCCATAAACTGCTACCACTTTACTTAAAAGCTATGAATTATAAACCATCCATTACTATTCAGTAACAATCTAATCCTGTCTCAACTTTGCAATGTTACATCTCAAATATTTGATTAAGCCGAGCTCTTGAGAAATGATGCTGCTTGCAATTATCCGCATGGCGTTTATTCGCGCAGCTTTTGGCACAAGCAAGCTCAAGAGCTGTTTTGCCTTTTCCATTTGGCAGAGCAAAAATTCGAGCCAATTTGTCAATGCAAGATTCCATCACAGAATTCTCATCATTTTTTTTATCAGTTTTTTTTAACTCAGCCATAGTAGTTTCAAAGAATACGGGATTACTACAAATGCTTGTGAGCATATGATCAAACAACACAGACGCATTGCCTCCATTCTGAAATACAAGGTTACGCGCAATAATATGAAAAACAGTATCTTTGCGATCTGTTTTTTGTTCTTGAGCCGTTAAATCCGCTCCATATGCAAGTAACAATTCAGCCAATTGTAATTGTACATTTAACGCATGAGTATCACGAGCTGCTAAAGCATTGACAACAACAAGGTGAAGTAATGGCAAGTCTCTATGGTGAGAGGTATGTATCTTTGCTTGCGCGTCTAGAAGCATAGTAGTAATTATAGGGTTCGGTACTCGCAATGCAATATATAAAGGTGTCATGCCCAAAGCCCACTTGGCAACACCTTCTGCATGAGCTGGAATTACTGCATCAAGGTCAACTTTTTTACGAGTAATAGTGCCCTTTACGTAAGCAATGCTCCCATTACATATCTCTTGCAATAATGTACATTGTTGCTCTTCTTGTTTAGTTAAAGTGCGCTGAGGTGCACTCTCTTCTTGAAGATCAGAAAGCCGTTCCATACTATGCACAAACGAACTTGTTAATAATAACAATACGAAGAACCAGATCATGATGATACCCTTTGATGTTTATAAATATCTTAATAACAAATCACTTCACGTGCCAGAGCAAGCTTATAAGCGCTCTTAATGCGCTGCTCATCAATCAAGTGTACACATTTTTTTTCACAAACAATATCAATGAATGAAGACCCAAAAGAGTCCTTACGCTTTAGCGTTTCTTGTATACGCCTTACAAACAGATCTTCTGTTAATGCTTGATTGGGAGTACTGACTAATTCTTGTCTTGCAATACTTTTGAGTAGTTGATCAAATGCATAAGATATCGCTTCTCTTGAATCAGGCGATATATGATATGCAAGAATATGAAATATCGTGCGCTTTGAATCTCGTTCTTGCGCAGTATAATCAGCACCACACATAAGAAGCGCATCAACTACTTGCATTCTACTATCCATAGTTGGTCGCCAAGCACTAGGCATTGTAACAGGCATTGTTTTTAGAACTGCCCAATGCAAAAGATAACTACCAGAAAAATCTTGTCTAATGACTGCAAGTCCTGGTTTTATAAGCTCTAAGGCAGATCCTACATTTGCACGCATAATTTCTTTACGCGCGAGCAATAAAGGATCGTCTTGCTCCATGGCTTGTGCCATGCTAACAGTGATTAATAAAAACAATAAAAACAACATATTGCAAATCTCCTTTTTACTCAGTAGACTATTTCTTTCTTATAATAATAATCTCAAACTCATTTTTCCAAGAGGAACCCCTTATGAAACGTATTCTCTTAAGAATAGCTTTTTGCATCTTACTACCTGGCTCTAGTTTAGCAAATATTATTGAAAGCAATACAGTAGCTGAAATTAAGAACCATCTAGGAAATGATCTAGAGCATACCTTAGTCATATTTGATATTGATAACACACTGGCTGCTCCCAAGCTTGAAATCGGCAGCGACCAATGGGTTAATTACTTGGTAGCAGAAAAAATGAAACTTGGCCTTGATATCCAACAAGCATTTAATGCCGTGCTGCCAACCTACTTCCATGTACAATTTAAAATAGCAATGCATCCTGTTGAAGATATAACTCCTTATCTTATTGATGAATTGCAAGCACAAGGTGTTTCAGTGATTGCACTAACTGCTCGATCTATTTTTGTAGCAAGTCGTACGCTTAATCAACTTGATGACATGCGAGTTGAGTTAGGCATTAAGGGACATGTTGATGAACTACACTTAAACATGCCAATACCCTGCATTTACATGCATGGCGTAATATTCTCTGGTCTTAATGATAAAGGAATGGTACTTATTGAGCTTCTTAATAATATAGACTTTAAACCAACCAAAATTATTTTTATTGATGACAAGCTCAAAAACATTGTGGCAGTTGAATATGCTGCAGAAAAATGTGGTATTGAATTTATTGGTATTCGTTACGGCCGTTGTGATGAGCGGGTTGCAAACTTTAACCCTGTAAAAGCACAGGAACAGCTTGAGATGTTGCAACAGATTACTGGATAACAGCTTTATATTACCATAACATTCAATCAATCAGTCATACGTTTAGTATAAGTTCGCCTGAATCTTTAAAGGCATTTGTTACTTGAAATTACTTGTGAGCCAGAGGATATCCGTCCATCCACACAGCAACATACATAGAAAAATAGAAATATACGACGGCAAGAATTAACCCAGGTGACTTAATAATCTGCTTGATAAGGTATGAGGGGTTATCAGGGGAATAGCATGTCCCCTGATTTTGTTTTTCTGCATACTCTTTTGTAAAACACAAAAGAGTATGTGCCTGCCCCGGCATGAGGGGGCAAGAAGAAAGAGTATATGCCAACCGATATAAGAAGTTTTCCATCATGCAAGACAATTACAACATTAGCATTAATAGACCGAATTACACTTGCATTATCAATCACAATTTAGTACACCACAAGAACATAATATTACCATTGATCGTAATATACCAAGGCCCACAACAAACGCCTGCTTTGCTCGTAATACGGTAGGTGTCAATGCACAGAACACCGTTACTTTTTCACTAATAAACTCTTTTTCAGCAGGGGATAAATCCGCTTCAGGTCCAATAATCATATAGAGCGTATCTTCTTCATAATCCCTTAACGAAGAAACAACCCCATATGCAGGATGGCCACACACATCAAAAAAAATCGCTGATCCTTTTATTTCATCCGCTGCTTGCTTTAAAGATATTGGTGACTGAAGATGAGGTACTGCAAACTGCTTCGATTGTTCACATGCAGCAATCATAATACTTTGTAAACGATCAAACTCTTTCTGTCCCCCCCATATTCGCTGCGTTCTTTCAGTAGTTACCAATTGCACCGCATTGGCGCCAAGTTCTGCCGCTGCATACACAACTTCTTCCAGTGCATCGCGCTTCAAAAGAGGAACAATACATTGAATCGCAGGCTTTAAAGGAGTCACTGTTAATGATCGAACAATGGTTCCACGTATACTTTTTTTATCAATTACCGTTAGTGTAACATCAACTGCCTGTTTGCCATCAAATAATGTTAAATCATCACCAATGTTCAAGCGCAAGATTTTACCTGCACGTTGTACTAAATCACTATCGGTGATGCTCACTATATTGTCATGTATATCTAGTTGACGTGCATATAATGCAAATTGATGCTTAGTCGATTTCTTCATGCATCACCCATGATCTAAATCGCGTTACATTCTTCTTGGCACTCCCCCACATAGATTCAATGTACTCTTTAGCTGCAAGATAACCAATAAGCATTTTAAGACCTATTTGTCGCATTACAATGGTAGCTTCTGAGGGAGGAGTTGGTTCTTGTGCAAACTCTTCGAGTGCCGCCACTTCTGCTTCTTCAACATCATATTTACGCACAGTTATTTGCTCATCATCATCAATATCAAAAATATCATTAAAGTCGCATATTGCACTCACATCCAAAGGCGAAATATCACTTGCTTGACCATCTGGTGAATACATACACAAACATGAAAACGCAACTACATATATATATTTCTTAATCATAAATATCTTTCCTAATTGTTTTATTCGTAGTACTCCAAACACTGCAATCATACCACGAAAATCAGTATCGTAAAAAAATTGACAATAGCATCTCTCTTGTTATGATGCTACATATCTCTACTATTTCATGAAAGGGAAGCAATGAAACAAATACAGAAACCACTCTGTCTTGCACTATTTTTATGTACATCAAGCATTGTAGCAAATCCGTTTAAAGACTTTACTTTCCATGTAGGCCCCACTTTTAACTTTGCGAGTTTTAAGTTTGGTAGATTACCTAAAGCAGATGGATTTCTTACAGGTATTCATGCTGATATAATTCATAAGCATAAGCATAGCAATATTACCACGCGCATAAAATTTGACGGAAGATGGAATACAGGACACATAAAAAGTGGCACTATTCACAATGCAAAAATTAAAGATTATCGACCTGAACTTGATCTTGGCTATCGCATCTCTTTTGGCAAACATTCACCATTTTCACTACTCCCTTTTACCGGCGTGGGGTTCTATGGACTCAGCACAAGGCTCTCCTCTCATTTGATAAGACGTCAATTTTATAACGTATATGTTCCCCTTGGTGTGCAACTCATTTGGAAAATAAAAAATACCAACTTAGATATCGGCCTTGCAGGAGAATATCGTATTAATACGTGGAGCCGCGTGAAACTAAAAATACCCCAAGTAGGCTCAACAAATAAATTAAAGATACGTCATGTTGAGGGACTTCTTGTTGAAATGCCTATGACCTGGCACTTCCATACCGATTATGGGGTAAAAATACACACCAAAGTAGTGCCATACTTTGACTGGAACCGCTTTGGCAGAGCACAATCAATTACGGTAAATAATAGGCTCATAAGGAATGGCAAAGTGGAGCAATGGTATCTTGGTTTACATGCTGATGTTGGCATGCATTTTTAATCAGTTACAAAAAGGATAGTAATGAACAAACCCACCGTACTTGTGATTCTTGATGGCTTTGGCTTTCGCCAACCGGCACCAGACAATGCCATTACGTCCGCGCACACACCACATTTAGATTATTTTTTTGCGCACTTTCCCCATGCAATCTTACAAGCTTCTGGCACTGCTGTAGGACTGCCACCAGGGTACATTGGTAATTCTGAAGTGGGGCATCAAACCATTGGTGCAGGCAGAGTAATACCTCAAGATATTGTGCGTATTTTTAATGCAATAAAAGATGGTAACTTAATAAAAAACCCGATTATTACCACGGATTTTACTGCGCTTAAAAAATCAGGCAAAGCTTTGCATCTTGCAGGACTTATTTCTGATGCTGGCGTACACAGCCATATTGAACATCTTTATGCGCTCCTTGATATAGCCAAAATGTATGGTATACAGAAAGTATATATTCATGCATTTTTGGATGGTCGTGATGTTCCTCCAGAGTCTGCCGCACACTACTTACACGCCCTTGAAGATCATTGTAAAAAAATTGGGGTAGGCAAAATAGCAACAATAATTGGCAGATTCTATGCAATGGATCGGGATGAAAATTGGGATCGTACCCAGCAAGCCTATGATATCATGACAACAGAAAACCAGAGTATCTACACATCATGGCAGCAAGTACTCAAAATAAGTTATGAAAAAAATATTACTGATGAATACATACCACCAATTCAGCTTGATGCGCGTGGCATTTTAAAAGATGGTGATGGGCTTATATTTTTTAATTTTCGGCCCGATAGAATCAGACAATTGTCAGCATGCTTTACAGAGCCACATTTCAATGCATTTGCCACCAAAAAAATCGCACTGGCTTTTTGTATAACTATGACCGATTATGATGATGCTGAGTCAACTGCACAAGTTCTTTTTAAAAAACATCCTGTACAGAACAGTCTCAAAGAAGTGCTCTCACAGCATGGTATCACCATGTTCTCTATTGCAGAAACAGAAAAATATGCGCACGTTACCTACTTTTTTGGAGGTGGTATTGAAAAACCTTTTCCGGGAGAAACGCGTATAATAATCCCATCACTACACACTAAAAACTATGTGGATCATCCGTGTATGAGTGCTCCAGAAATTACCGCTGCAGTTATCAAGTCACTGACCTCTCTCCCAAAAGATTTTTACCTGATTAATTATGCAAATGCAGATATGGTCGGTCATTCAGGAAATTTTGATGCAACAGTAAAAGCAATTGAATGTTTAGATACACAATTAAAAGAATTGTATGACGTGGTAATTACCAAGCTACATGGCACGATCTATATAACTGCCGATCATGGCAAAGCAGAACAGATGTATGATGAAAAAGCACATCAACCAAGAACGGCACACAATACTGCTCCCGTGCCCTTTATTATGATAGAGAACAAGCTTAACGGGCAAACCTATCAACTACCACTCACGGGGCTTGCGGATATTGCACCATTTATTCTTAAGAATATGAATATACCGGTTCCTGCTGAAATGGAGGAACCACAACGTTAACTTTCTATTTCTCGGTTGGAGCCTTATAACCCTTATCCGCGCGCTCGGACAATTTCTTATATACATATGTATAGGAGAGCATAACCATAGGAATGGCTAGTATAACAAGCAAAATAGAAATTACTAAGAGCAATCCAGAAATAAATGCCAAACTATACCACCCTGAATTAAGAGCATTGATAAGCCCAAATGTGTTAAGACCTACGAGAACAAATATACCCCAAAGCATCAGAGCAAGAGCAAAACTAAACAATATTAATTTTAATACTGAACCTCGCGTTATGTTCCAACTATACCGTAAACAAGAAATAACGCCCAAATTTTTATCAACAAGCGCGAACGAAAAATATACAAATCGGATACCAAGATATATGCTCACAAGGATAGATGCTATAAATACAATGATTGCGAGTGATATTGCTATACCCGGAGCACCAGCTTCTCCCGGCTGAAAATGGTAATGTGCTACCAGCATAAAAAGTCCTGAAGCAAGAATAGTTGGTATTAGAATAATTATGGCAAAAATAATTGAAGCACCAATATAAGGAAATATCAATCGAAATGCTGAAAGCATGCGTGAAACGTTACTTGTCTTATGTTCGTAGAGATCAAGGAGTATCCGCGGCAATCCCAAGTATCCCATGCTGATGATACATAGAAATAGTGCTAGAGTATAGGCTATGGATAATCCAATAGGAACTACCGCAAGCTTGCTTCCCTCAGTAAGATACAAACCTAAGAATATTGGAATATAGCCAAGAAAAAGTACGAGCTCTACCCCGATAAAGGTGAAGGCTACTTTAATAAATAACCATATGTGCTCTAACGTTGTGGTCCAGCCAAAAGATATTGCTTTACGTATTGAAAAAGTGGAACCTGCCATGAATAACTCCTTTTTGTAACAATGAGGGCTCTTTACTACTAATTTAAGTATAGCAAAAGAGGGCAAAAATCGCAATGGAACAGGGAAGCGACAGCATAATCTAATTCTACGTATTGAGAAAACAGAGAATTAGCTTTAAACTATGTGAAAAGTTACTATCTCCTGATTTGCAAAGGAACCCTTATGCTAGCCCACCTTACACACAAAATTCATTGGATAGGCCTTACAATTCTCCTTTTTTTTATCATTATAAATCCGCTTGCCGCACGCACGCTCTTGATGATAGAAGGTAACACCGGCGCAGGCAAGACTACTCTTTCTCGCCTCATTGAACGGGAATTGAATGCGCTCATTATTGAAGAACCAATTGAGAAATGGCGCCAAGTTGGCAATACCGGAAATCTACTTGATCTTCATTTAAATCATCGCAATCGCTGGGGTTATACGTTCCAAAGTTATGCATGTTTAACATTTATGCAAGCATGTTTGGAAGCAGATCAAACAAAAGACCTGCACGTTTCAGACAGATCTGCGTATTCCGGGATTTATTGCTTTTCACGCATGATGATGGAAGAAGGTTCCCTCACACCACTTGAATGGTATATTTACAAAGAACGGTTTGAATGGCTTACCGAATTATTACCTTGCAAATCCGATGGTTTTATTTATTTACGGACATCACCCTATAATTGCCTCTTACGCGCAAATGCACGCCAACGGCCAGAAGAATCTCAACTTACTATGCACTTTTTTGAACCACTTCATCGCTTTCATGAAGAATGGCTCATGGAAAAAATAAATATAGCACCTAATATAGCAAATGTTCCTATATTGGTACTTGATGGTAATCTTGATTTTAGAAGTGACCCTGCAATCCAACAATTGTTTGTTGAAAAAATTAGAAATTTTATAGAAGAAGTTAACGCATTTAAACAGAAACAACCGTATGAAAAAAACGAACTCAAAAATCCCCAGGATGCGCCCATGATCGATCACACTTCATTTTCCGTTCTTGATTATCCTAAAAGTCTCAATTTTTATGATCAAACTCTTGCACTCCTTGGCTATGAGCGAGTATTTACGCTTGACTTTGACCACGTAAAAACTGCAGGCTACGGTATGGGTGGCAAACCTTCTTTTTGGATTAGCCCAATGGGAAATAGTGAGGAAGAAGTTGGTAAAGCACGCGGCGTGCATGTTGCATTCTTGGCACACACTATTGATGAAGTGAATAAATGGCATGCAAAGTGCTTGGAGCTTGGCGGCATGGATAATGGCAAGCCTGGACCACGGCCTGAATATCATCCTGGCTATTATGGCGCATTTATTATTGATCCTAATGGTTGGCGGATTGAAGCATGCTTGCATGACTATAAATGATCTGCTCTAAACCCTTCGATACAATTCTACTTCGCTACGCTTCGCAGAATCACTCAGGGAGAGCGGTAACATAAAATTATATGCTCGAATGCAACAAACCGTTCTCCCATAAGAATTGAAAAAAGAGTTAATAAAGATAAATTTTCCCTACCGCTCTCCCTGAGTGTTTTCCCATGGGGAAAATGTATCGAAGGGTCTTGAGCGGTTCAAATCCTCAAAAGAATAAAATTAATGATAAAAAAACCAGTATCCTACGGTAACCTGTGCAGCCTCTTTTATGACGCAACAAGAAAGTACGCCTCTGATGACGAAGTCGCATTTCACGCGCAATTTATCACCAAAAAATCCGATCGCATGCTGGAGGCAATGTGCGGCTCAGGGCGTTTACAAATACCGTTACTTATGCATGGCTATACCGTTGATGGTGTAGATAACTCAGAGACAATGCTTGCACGGTGTAGAACAAGATGCCACCAATTAGGATTACAGCCGGAATTGTATGAGCAATCACTTGAGGCTCTCAACATTCCTCATAAGTACGCAACGGTTACCATTGCAGTTGGCTCATTTCAATTAATTATACACCATGATACAGCACTCAAAGCGCTGAAAAATATTCATAAACATATGGTAGATGGTGGTAATTTGCTCATTGATACGTTTGTGCCTGATACAGAGAATATGCGTTCTGCAAAAGCAGTACACATAAACGAACATACGGAACTCACCCTCACTACCAAATATGAATATCATGAAAAAGAAAAAAGAGCTGATGCATTTTGCACATACAAGCTCTATGTGGATGGCGATCTAGAAAAGGAAGAACAAGAATTAATTCAAGCGACTTGGTACAGTGACCAAGAGTTTGAAGAGTTACTAAATCAAGCAGGATTTAAGAAAATTGCTCTGTATCAAGAAACTTTCCCCATTACGGGGCCATCGCGTATTGTCCACGCAATTAAGCACGCACGTTAAGATGCTTTATTAATTTCCTTATAATAGAATCATTTATGCGGGAAGCATTGCCGCCTGAGTCTGCCACAAAGTATTCATTTTTGCCATCTACTTTAGATACAACGAGTGTCACCCAATGACGGCTACCTGTT
Organism: Candidatus Babeliales bacterium; assembly: GCA_963716425.1. Classification (GTDB taxonomy): domain Bacteria; phylum Babelota; class Babeliae; order Babelales; family JBFXEV01; genus JBFXEV01. The sequence goes on along the minus strand of OY970310.1, from coordinate 1,170,891 downwards.
TCTTGACCTGGCTTGCCACTCATAAGACCCACCACAAATGCATGAATAAAATGCTTACTATTTGCAAGACGAGCTCCAATTTCACGAATCAATCCAATTTCACCCTCACCCCTATCAAGCAACGCAACGTTATCGATCACGGTAATACCATCAAATTGCGCCGGCATATTGCTCAGTAATCTATCAGGTTGTCGCTCATATGCAATGAGCAATGCAATTTCATTTTCATTAATCCAATCACCTTGAGTGTCAAATTTGTTTTCAAGATGTTTGGCATTATAATTTGCTAACGCATTTGATTTAGAAATCTCCAAAATAGTAGGCTCAAGAATTTGCGTATCATGCTCTTCTCTACCTTGCGCCTCAGGCACATAGATATCAAGTGCCGCATCACTCTTTGCATATTCAATAAAATTAAACTGTTCAAGGCCATCAATATCCGGCTCTATTGGACGTTCTGATTTCTTGATAGCATCAAGTATCATTAATCGATCGATAGTAATTTTTTCCCGGGTTTGTAAGGCCTTGTCTTTAAGAGCTTCTAAAATACGGTTCAGCAACTGAGAACTAAACTCTGTGCCAAGCACGCCCTGATAGTAGCCACGAATTTTTTCTCTAAATCGACCTTGTAATTTTTGGTCAAGAGCTTGAACTTCTGCTGGAATAGTAATAACGTTCATATTTTTTTGTGAAACCAAGAATGCATACAACACTTGGTCAATCTTCCATTTGAGCGCACGACTATAGGTATTCTCTAGCACAAGCTGCCGCCAAAGACCAATCGGCTCAGTTTTATTAAATAATTGTTGTACGATTGCAAGATCAGAAAGATCAGCTTCATGTCCTTTATTAAGAAGAAAAAGAGGGATATAAATAGCATTTTTTAATGCTTGATAACCACAACTTGCACCACCGCCATATTCTGCACCGGCAAATTGATCAAGAACAGGTATTTGTTTGATTTCAGGACCCCAAATTGTCCCATAAAGTGCACGAGCCTCACGCAATTGTTTGGTCACATATATACTTGCGCCAAGAAATGCTCCCACAGAAAGCATTATACCTGGATTATCTTTGGCAAAATCCATTGCTCTGCTCAAATAACCCTGATCGCCATCACCTGACTCCATAGCATGAGCAGGAAAAGCTATACAGATAACAGATAAAATAAGGATAATTTTTTTAAATATATTCATTTTATAACCTCAGCATTATCCATTTCTAATTCTTTTAAAACACTTTCTATTTCAGCATCATCCAAATTTAAAAGCAACTTAATAACATTATAAGTAATCGCGCCTCGATATTGCTCAACTTCTTTAGGGTTAACAAGTACTCGTATTTCGCCTTTTGCCAGAGTTTGTAATTTAGAATCGCGCAATAAATTGTCTATACTGATGATCCGTGCCTCTATAACCTTTTTAATTTCTTTCTGAAGCAGTTTCATTCTTCTGGAGTTCTGACCTACTTCCTGCAATAACTTTGCACATCGAAGTTTTATTGTAATAAATCTATCCATAGTACAAAATAGTGATTGCTCAATCATACATCGCACTACTGGGGCGTGGCCTCTTTCTACCGCTTGATAAAACGGCGAAACACCTTTATTATTTTTTTTGTTTACAAAGGCTCCGTGAGCAAGAAGCATTGGCAACAAAGCAAACTGTTCTTCTTCCATAAGCATATGAAGCGGAGTGTCACCCGCATTATTTTCAGTATTCGGTGCGACATGGAACTTACAAAGTAATTGGGCTACTTCAAGTGCACCAGATTGCACTGCCCAATGCAAAGGGATGCAACCATCTTTATCTTTTACATTAAGCTTTCTACTCTTTGCAAGAAGTTCTTGGACCACGTTCACGCGGTTTAATAAAGCAGCAAAATGTAATTGCGTCCAACCGTGAAAATCAATAGGCTTCAAGTTTGCACAATCGGCAAGAATAAATGTATCAATTTTTTTATCCTCATCAACTGAAGCACTTACAAGCTGAGATTGGTTAATAAGTTTTAGCAATTCGCTTTGTACGTAGTCAACCGAAAATGGCTGTTCATTCATAGTGGGCTTATTAATTAATTGTTTTTTAGCTTCAGCTCTAGACGGTACCGGAGCGGGAACTGGAACAAGCTGCATAGCTGTAAGTTCAATCGGTTCATTATCATCTAAAGGAGCATAATCACTCGGCGACTCAGTTAATTTTTTATACTCCGTTCGCGGTGCATTTCTTCTTGCAACTCTTTCTTTTATAGTTTTCACTATACGACCAAAAAAATTTACGTTGCTATGGTCAGCATCCATTGCATGAGCGGGTAAAGCTATACAGAAAACAACTAGAATAAGAGCAATTTGTCTAAGTATCTTCATTAGCCGCCCTCCTGAGGATGATTTTTAATAACAAGATCTTGCCGCTCTCCAATAAACGCTGCTCGCACATTCTGCTCAATAGCAGCTCGATGCTGCTCAACGTTATTTCGGTCAAGCATAGTTATAATCAATGGATCAATTTGATGTAGTTGTCGAATCTCATAACTTGAAAGATACTCTTTAATCTTACCAAGCCTAAATTCTACGATCACTGGAATTATTTTTTCTAAGAACTGAGCCTTTTCATTATCATATGTATTATCATATATTGATTTAAACCAAGCAAATGGACAATGCCTTACCAGCTTTTTTAAATTTGCGCCATGATTGAACAATACCCGAGCCTGCTCTTTTGTAAGGACATCTTCAGGCAAGTAAGATAATATTTCTTTGCGCATATCAAGTGGGAGGTTTGCTAGCTTCAATACACATAAAGCCGTTTTTAATTGCTTGCGTGATTCATTTTTTATATTAAAGTGACCTTGTTGCAAAATGTTCCTCACATTTTCAACATTATTTTCTCTAACAGCGTCACATAATAATGCTAGGGCACATTTACCTATACCATCGGGACTTGCATCTTTTGCAACAAGAAGCTTTACAACATTAATTGAATCACCTTGAGCTGCACGGCTAACAGGAGTGTCCCCAGCTTTGTCTGTTGCATTAATATCAGCCCCTTTGTCTAACAAGAGCTTAACTGAATCAAAATTCTCATCAGAAGCATAATGTAAGGCAGTTCTACCATATGCATCTAGAGCTTTTAAATCAGCACCTTTTTCTAAAAGTACACTCACAGCTTTCTCACTCTCACTCCTGAAACTTTCCATAGCATTATGCAAAGGCGTCTTGCCGAAATTATCTTTAGCATTAATATCGGCTCCCTTTTCTAAAAGCAAATTAATCGTTTCGGCACGACCCCCTTTTGCTGCATGATGCAATGGTGTTCTACCGTGCTTATCTTTAACTTCAATATCAAGTCCTTTTTCTAGGAGCAAATTGATTATATCTGCGCCATAATAACAATCGGCAGCATAATGCAACGCCGTCCAACCAAATTCACTAGTAGCCTTGATATCTGCTTCGTTTTCTAACAATAAGCTAACTACTTCTTTTGATCCATCAGATGCAGCCAGAAGTAATGGAGTACTTCCAATATGATTCTTTGCTTCTTTATTAGCGCCCCTTTCCAACAGAAACTTTACTCCATCAACTGACCCTCTGGATGCAGCACAGTGCAATGGAGTATAAGCATATTCAGTGCCAGCTTCAATATCGGCACCTTTTTCTAAAAGAAGTTTCATTATTTGAACGGATTCTTTTTGATGAAAAGAATGGACATGCGCAGCAGCATGCAAGGGACTTTGATTACCTTGAACTCCAATATCAGCTCCTTTTTCTAACAGAAGCTGCACTATTTCAACTAATCCGTGATTTGCTGCCATAATAATTGGACTAGGGGAATGACCATGAATATTTGCGCCTTTTTCCAACAGAAGCCTCACCATTTCAAAAGACCCTTTTAGCACTGCAATATGAATTGGTCTGTTACCTTCTTTCTCAACTTCAACATCAGCACCTCTTTCTAGAAGGAGCCTCAGTATTTCAACTGATCCATTATGCAGAGCATAATGCAAAGGTCTATAACCACTTTCATCTTTTGCTTCAATATCTGCACCTTTTTCTAAAAGAAGTCTCACTACTTTAGTGAATCCTTTAGATATAGCAATATGCAGTGGTCTCTGTTTACTCCACCATTTAGATTGGGCCTCAATATTAGCTCCTTCTTCTAAAAGAAACTTTACCATTTCAACAGACCCTCTATGTGCAGCTGCATGTAATGGTCTTATATCGCCAAAACCATCGCCCTTAGCTTCAATATCAGCCCCTTTTTCCAAAAGAAGTTTAGCCGTCTTAACTGATCCATCAGATACGGCAGAATGTAAGGGTGTTGCATCAAACCGCTCCATCTCATCTTGCCAAAAAGTCTTATAGGCCAATAGCCCAGCACCTGCTAAAGCTAAAGTGCCCATTATTGCAGGATGGTCTTGTGCAGCATTCCAAATGCGCCCAAAAAAGCCTTGGTGACCATCTGCCGACTCCATCGCTCGGGCAGGCAAGGCAATACAAAATATAGATAAAATAAGGGTAATTTTTTTAAATGCCTTCACGTTATAACCTCCCAGTTACACATTATTATTGTTATTTACATTGTTACTATCTTGCTGTTTACCAACAAATGCCTCGCGCACATTCTGCTCAATAGCAGCTCTATGCTGCTCAACATTATTAGGATCGAGCATTACCATGATCTCCGGATTAATCTGAGTTTGATCTAAATTTTGCATCCATTCATGAGCAAGCCATTCACGTATATTCTGTAACCGATTTTCTACAACAGCTGAGACCATCTTTTCTAAAAATACAGACTTATTCGTTTCAGCGGCTTGTAAATAAATTTGTACAAAGCATTGCAAAGGACATAAAGCCACCATATCTTGTAAATTAGCTCCATAAAGGAACCATATACGTGCTTGTTCTTGCGTGAAAATATCTTCGGGTAAAAAAGATAATATTTTAGTTCTTACGTTCGCGGGCAACCTTGGTTGCAGTCTGTTAAATGCACATAATGATGCATAAATTCTTTCTTTTGTACCAGGATCAATCACATGTACAGGACAATTGTAATCTTGATGTAATAAAAGTTTCACAACTGCAGTTTGATTGTTTTTAATAGCTCTATGAAGAAGTGTCTCAATCTCAAATTTAATAAATTTTATGCAAACACATTTTTCTAAAAATAATTTAACTACTTCAACGTGCCCTCGTTCAATAGCCACATGCAATGCATTATGTATTTCTACATCATGATTCATTCTTTTCGAGGATGATATTTCAGTTAAAAGTAGCCTAACCACTTCAGCATTGCCAACAGACGCAACATAATACAATGGCTCTGCCACCGAAGCTCCCCTCTGTACAAGAAATTTGCATACTTCAGCAATTCTATTTTCTTGCTTACCATTACCTGTATGCATTATAGCCAACCGCAATGGTGTGTGCCCACCATTATCCTTAGCATCTATAAAAGCGCCTGATTTCAATAGGCACGTAACTACCTCAATAGGGCCATGTTCTGCAGCATAATGCAATGGAGTCAAATCAAATGAATTTAAAGCGTTTATCGCAGCGCCTGCATTTAAAAGCACTTCAACTATTTGAGTACAACCACTCATTGCGGCAAAATGCAACGGCGTTCCTGTAGGACAAAAAGCTTCTACATCAGCTCCTGCTAAAAGTAATGCCTCAGTAATTTCTACAAACCCTCTATAAGCTGCTTCGTGTAATACGGTCCTAGAATACTTAAATCTAGTTTCAATAGCTGCTCCTTTTTTTATCAAATACCTTACTTCATCTACTGCATTACGACAAACTGCATCATATAATTGATCATTTAATGAATAGTTGCGATATGCCCATATGCCCGCACCGATAGCCAGTGCCACAGAACCAGTAATTATAGGATGCTCTTGGGCAGCATCCCAAATACGGCCAAAAAAGCCTTGGTTGCCGTCACCTTGCTCCATAGCCTTAAGTGGCATAGCAATACAAAATATTGATATAATAAGTGTAATTTGTTTGAAAATATTCATTCTATAATCTCCAGGTTAATTCATAATTATTATTACTAATTGTATATAAATATAAGAAAAAGTCAATATGTGGTGATTTTTCACAGGTTTACATACCTGTAAAAAATTCGCCCCCAGACAAGTGTCCCCCATAACTGCTTCTGGAGCACACTATCTGCGATAAAGTAGACAATTTCCCTCTATACTATAAGCTATTTCTATACAATATATGTTTTCAAAAAAGGTTGCTCATATGCAGAACCTATTCATTAAATTGGCCCTTACCAGTATGCTTGCTCTACATTACTCGACTTATACTCTGTCAATCGCTCATACCCAAAAACAGATCTTTACCTTTGACTGCGATGACGTAGTAAATATCAGGGGGAAAATGGGTTTTTCAGAGATTGCAAGCTACATGTCACTCATTGTGAAAGTCACCTGGCATCAGCCTCACAAAGCTGCCAAACTGTTGTGGAACTGGCGAGCAATCAAAAAACGCGGCCACGAAATATCAGAGCACATGCAGGGGGCTACTAATATTATCCATGCCCTTTCAAAAGAGTTGGTTGCGCAACGTCATGCAGATATTGCTCCCTATACTGAAGAAATTATTTCTTACTTTGTAAAGCCAAAACCAATCTGGCAGGTCATTAATTATATAAAAGAACTCAAAAAACAAGGTTACACTATAATTGGTGCAACTAACCAAGATTATTGCCATAACAAATATTTCCGTAAACGCATGCAAGAACAAGGCGTGTGCATTGAAGAGTTATTTGATGCCATTGTAGTTTCTCACACGGTAGCGCAAGCAAAAGAACGTTACCACGAGCATGAAATATATCATGAAGTAGAACCGGGCGTTTTTATGCCCAGTTCACGTAATGGCCACAAACCACATGAAGATTTTTATAAGGCAGTTAAAGCGGTAGGCCACAAATTAGTGCCAACAGCCTCACTCTTTATACATAGTGATGATAAACTAGAAAACATTCATGGCGCACACTCTGTTGAAGGATTTCAAGCGATTCACTTTAAGTTGCCGCAGGGCAAAAGCGCCCGCAAATGCACAGCAGCTGAACTAGAAGCCACATATCTTGCATGGAAATCGGATATTGATCAGTTATTTTCTGCAAGAAATTAGCTTTATTTGCGTACTAACCCAAGCACTGTATTTTCCATTAGATAAGACATACCAACGATGTACCTGAACCAAAAGACTAATTTAATTCCTTCACTTACCTTCATTATAGCCCTGCTGATAAGCTCACCACAGTTGGCCATGGATGGACAATTATTTGAAGCTCTACAAAAAAAAGATATCACAAAATTAAAAAGAGCTCTCAAGACTCAGGGAATACAAGTGAATGCGCGTCATGGAGCTGACGCCAATACTCCTCTCCATTTGGCAGCTCAAAAATTGTTTACGCAAGGCGTTAGTGCACTTGTTGAAGCTGGTGCTGATGTGAATGCCCTCAATCGCATGGGCGGCACACCACTCTGTATGGTCTTGAGTATCGGGATGATAAAAATGGAAGCAGCAAACACAATAGGTAGAATCCTATTGGGGGCAGGAGCACACATTAACTTACCGAGCATGTCTAAAAGCCTGGCAATGCATGACCACCCACTCTTTGAGGATTACATATATGCGCGATGTATTACATCCATTGAGGAAAGTGATACTCAAAGGTTAAGGCGGTTGCTTGCTCAAGGCGCTGACCCTAATCATTTTATTATAAATACTCATGGAAACTGTCCGCTTAGATCTGCCTATGGAGTCAAAGTGCCTGGCCTCTTAAATATCGCAACCTCATACCAACGTGTGGAAGCTGCATGCTTACTTCTTGATGCTGGTGCTGATCCTGCAAAATCTTCTTTTTTGAAAGAACCATCATTTTCTAGAGGATATCAACCATCAATTTCTACACCAATATGCGTTCTTGCGCTTTCTGAAGGCAGTCCAGAAATGGCACAACTCCTATTCACTCACGTATCAAGATCAACTATAAGACATCAATGGAATACCAATGGTTTAATGTTGCTTGCTTGTTTTAAACGAGAAATGCCAAATCTCTGCAGAGACCTTCACCTTCTGTTGTGTCACTATTTTGTGAAAGCCAAGGCGCTTGAAGCTCAACTGAGCATCGCTCAGAAAATGTGTGAACAAGCAAAACCGTATATGGCTTGGGTTGAGCAGAGCGCGATACTCGATGCCTCTAACTTACCTACGTACTATCCACTCTGGAGAGAACAAATCTCACGTGCAATTCAAACAAGACCAAAACTATTGCAAGCAACTTCAACACGTGAAGAGCAGATTGCCAAAGTCTAACTGCCATGAGTTAATAACTAATCGTTGTTTGTATTTTATCTCCGATTTTATCGCTTCCTGTAAGGCTGCATACAAATCGTTAAGAAGTAATTCATGTGAAAACTTATACTCTTTTGAAGAAATATCCCAGGGAGATCTTAATTCATCAATATTATCTCTTTCCTCTTTGACGGGACTTGTATTTTCCATCAAATGTTTTGATCCACTATGTACTTCTAAACCCAATATTTAAGCCATGGCTTGTTTTGATCAGTCAAGAAAATTTTTAATTGTTTAGTATCAATTAAGTATCGAGCAAACAAACCTACCAATCTATCTAAATCTTGGCTATTTATATTATGATTCTTCAGATAAAAAATAAAATCTCCAGAAACATTTTCTACCCCATCAATACATGAAATATTTTTAACCCATTTATAAAAAAATGCTTCATCAATTGATGAATAAAATATTACATTTTTTCCAGTAAAAAAAAGTTGTTTATTTTCCATGGTATCGTTAACCTTTATGCTCATAAATACTTATTAACATTAGAAAAAACACGCAATTGCTTTATAGCAGGTATCTTATAACGCTTAAATAATGCCACTAAATTTTTAAATTCTTCATCTGATATTTGATGTGTTTTTAAATGAAGATACAGTTCATCATGTTGACCATCAATCTTATATATAGAAGGAATTTGATCTATCCATTCAAAAAAATATTCTTCATCAATTTCTGTATAATAACGCACACGTTTACAACTTATAACAATATCTTTTTCCATGCTAGCTATATCCATTTGGTAATCTCAATATGTTACTTTACATATTCAAAAATTATTTAATCAATCTTGACAACCAATGTTTATTTCTATCGTTTAAAAACACACCTAATTGCCTTCTTTTTATTTTATATCGTTGAAATAGTGATACTAATTTATCCAAATTTTCATAAGAAATCCGAATACTTCTCACATGTAAATGAATTTCATCAGAAATTTTTTCTACTTTTATTACTGCTGGAATTCTTGATATCCAATCAAAAAAAAAAGCTTCATCCATAGGTGAATAAAAAAGTACTTTTTTACAATTTAAATCAACCATATATTTCCCAATAATTATGTAAGCCATTTTGCCAACCAATGCTTATTATCATCAGTAAGAAAAACTTTCAGTTGCTTTCGATCTATTTTATAGCGACGAAATAAGGAGACAATTTCCTTCAGATCTTTATCGGATAAAGTTGCTTTGCGAACATAAAGATGCTCCTCATCAAGCTCGCCATCTATCTTATAAATAGCTGGAATAGTTTTTACCCATTCAAAAAAAATATCTTCATCTGTGGGAGAAAAAAACCATAATCGTTTGCATTTCAAGTAAAATTCTTTTTCCATAATAATCAACTATTATTTTTTTTCGGATGTACATTTCTATGCCTTCCATCACGATCTTGAACGTCCCAATGACGTCCTCCATGATCATTTGGTCCCGTAGGTACCCAAATATTTCCTTCCCTATCAGGCCAACCAATGTTTCCATTTTTTGGATGCCTTCGTTTTTTTGCCATCAGATCCAGCAACTGCAGTACTGCAAGGCTTCACTCTATAAATCCTGATTTTAAAAGATCATCAAGCTGAAATATATAAAATCATATTTTATTGTAAAGTTGCGTTCTCTCATTATAGGTAACATCAGTTTTTTTGTTGCTTCATTCATTATTGCATATGCTTTCTCATATTGATTTTCATATTTATTTCGAATTAAACTAGCAAGCTCCACAATAGTATCATTGCTGATATTCTTACTCATGAGTTCAAGTGCGATAGCTGAGCAAAATTCACCATCAATAAATTCATGTTCTAGTCCATATCGCAGCAATTCTCGAATATCTATTTTTTTTAATTCAATAATTTTTTTAATGATTTTATTATTATGTTCTAACATAGTTTTCTTTTTAAGTAGATCGTTTTGCATGATCTTGTAAGTAAGCATGCTCAACTAAGGTAATACCCTTCAACACAAATGAACAAATATTAAGTTCAATATCTGTAAGAACACCAAAATTGCTGTTCATTATACAGAAAACAGGTTTTGGCGCATTTGGCATTGATATTTTCAAGGCATCATTATAGACATCAACTATGCATGATTCTGAAATAGTATAATTAACGCCATTATCAAGATACGTCTTTTTACGAATTGATTAATATTCTTAATTTTAAGTGCAATAATGCTGTTATTATAGGGTAATTGATCAAGTGAAATATTATCATTGATAAAATTATAATTTTTATTACATAAAAGAGTAATACCAACTAATTCTCCAAATTGGTCCCCTATTTTAAAAAACATATAATAATTTTCAGTGCGATACTCAATCCTATGGCGAATATCCGAATATATATCATATTCAAATTTTATATTCATTGGTATATATTCATCAATTGTTTTCTCCGCACTACTAAGTTTTATAATACCATATTGAAAATATAACTTACTCACTATTTTTATCCCTATAATCATGAAAAAGGACCGGATACCCACTTTCAAATCTTGGATAAACAAATTTTAATTGCCAAGAATTAATAATTAACAATTCATTATATACTATATCTGATTTTATTGCCTTCTGAATTGCTTCATAAAATTCATTAAGCAATAACTCATGAGACAATTTATATTCTTTTGTAGGAATATCCCAAGGAGACATCAAGGAATCAATTTCCTGTCTAAGTGGTTTAGCATCTTTTCTTTTACTCTCGGAACCAGATGGGCTTGTCTCCCCGATAAGATGCTGTGAAGCATTGGGGCAAACCCATATAAGTTGAACATCTATATCAATAATGAATGATTTAGGAATAAGAGAATGCGGATTGTCAAATTCCTGCGTTGGAGTAATTTTTGACCAAATTTTTTCAGGATTTTGTTATGCCACGCATTGGAGAAAAATCACGTACTATCTGCAGGAGCATAACATGGATTACCCCTACAGATCCAGCAACGGCATTACTGCAATGCTTCACACTATAAATCCTGATTTTAAAAGATCATTAAGCTGAAATACATAAAACCATATTTTATTGTAAAGTTGCTTTCTCTCGTTATAGGTAACATCAGTCTTTTTTGTTGCTTCTACGATTAGTGATTGAGCTTTTTCATATTGATTTTCATATTTAGTACGAATTAAACTAGCGATATCTAAGACATACGAATTATCTGTGATAATATTTTTACTCACAAGCTCTATTACAACAGTTGAGCAAAATTCACCATCAATGAATTCATGTTCTAGTCCGTACCGCAGCAATTCTAGAATATCTATTTTTTTTAATTCAATAATTTTTTGTATGATTTTATTATTATGTTCTAACATAGTTTTCTTTTTAAGTAGATCGTTTTGCATGATCTTGGAAGTAAGCATGCTCAACTAAGGTAATACCCTTCAAAACAAATGAACAAATATTAAGTTCAATATCTGTAAGAACACCGAAATCGTTGTTCATTATACAAAAAACAGGCTCTGGTGCATTTGTCATTGATACTTTCAAAGCATCATTATAGACATCAACTATACATGATTCTGAAATAGTATAATAAAATCCATTATTGTAAAATTCTTTTTTTACATTTTCATAATTCTTTATTTTTATTCCAGTAATCACTTCATGCAAAGGATATTGGCTAAGCTCAATATTGCCACTTATGAAATTATACATTTTATGACGTACGAGTGTAAAACTAATTAACTCACCAAACTCATTACCAATACTAAACTCCATAAAATGATTTGGCGTTTGGTATTCAATCCAATTATGAGTATGTGAATAAGTATTATATTTAAATTCGATACTCAAAGGCATATATTTATCTATCGTTTTTTTCATACTTATCATATGAATTGTGCTCAATTCAAAATATAAATTATCCATGCGCTCTTTCCTTTCGAGCATGGAAAACGATAGGATGACCGTTGTCTATTCGAGGATAACCAAATTCCAACTGCCATGAATTAATAACTAATCGTTGTTTGTATTTTATCCCCGATCTTATCGCTTCCTGTAAGGCTGCATAAAAATCGTTAAGAAGTAATTCATGTGAAAACTTATACTCTTTTGAAGGAATATCCCAGGGAGATCTTAAATCATCAATCTTATCTCTTTCCTCTTTGACGGGACTTGTATTTTCCATCAAATGTTTTGTAGCATTTGGATGCATCCACAAAATTTGACCATCTACTTCAATTGTAAATGATTGCGGTATAAGCGAATGAGGATTATGAAATTCTTGAGTTGGAGTAATTTTTGACCAAATTTTTTCAGGATTTTGTTCAGCTAATTCTTTAATTATTCTCACAGTCTCTTCCAAAGAGACTTTAATTTCTTCTTTATCTTGATGACCTAGCTCGTGCTGATCTCTTTCAACACCAATATCTATCTTTTCACTATCATATTTCTTATCGGCTTCTTCTTTATCAGTTTCAGCATCACTCTCTTGATTTCCACCAATTTTTTTTTCAGGATAAATAGTTAGTTTTGTTGAATTGTTACTCCAACTACAAGAAGTTCTGGGTTCAGGTATAGGCTGCAAACCAATACCACAAGTTGGCAGCTTACTATCTCTATCATCATCTTTGCTACCCGATACTTCACAAAGCTTACCAAGATTAGTTTCTGGAGCTAGTATTAATAAGACAGTGTCACACGTCCGGCCACCATTATTATCAATTCCTTGAATACAAGAAGGCTTATTCTGATCAAACTCTCCAGAAGCAGGCAATAATCCAGTCCCACAACCAAGTATCTTCTCAGATTCAATCTTCGGTACAGCAAATGACCTAGTATCATGCACACTAGGAGATTGTGGTAATTTTCTAGTAGCATATGTAGGCACTGAACTAATTGATTCTTGCGATTGATTAGATACAAATACAACATTACCATGACTGCTTTCATTGCCTAAATACGCATAGTCATCACGACCATATTGTTGATTTTTTTGAGAACTACATGGATCAATGAAGCCAGAGAAATCAGCATTAGAAAGATCTATATTAAGATCATTTGATGCTCCAGTATTTTTTTGTACAAAATCATAACACGCATATGCTACTACAGCAACTCCAAGTGAGTATGCAATTTTTGAAAGAGAAAGAGTTAATGGGATTGCTACCCAAAAAAAATTATGAACGACTATGCCATCAATTGTTACACAAAAATTATGTAGTTCATCAACGGTAATATCATAGACCAGCGCATTAATGCACACTTCATTAACATTCTGTACCAGAATGCGTTGCTGATCACAACTTAAGAGCACCATACTGAGTTGAAGATCTTCAGCATAACACCACGCTTCTTCCACCGGTAAATAAAAAGGTTGCTGGGCATCGACAATTATGTGAGTACCATTCGTTTGAATATACAGAAGATACGAAACTTCATGCCTTGATACATCTGTTATGGTCCGCAGTAAAAGTTCATCACTATGCATATCAAAACAGTACACTTCATCGCCAATATTAAGTTCATCTATAGGAACAAATCCTGATGCTGTTTTAACTACGGTACCTTTAACAAAACCTGCTTGCGCAAAAAAAATGGTAAGAAATGCTACAAAGGAAAGGAGGATAGAAGTTTTGTTCAATGCCATAGTTGTAACTCTTTTATGTTTACAATCACTCTACCATATACAAGATTGACCAAATTGATCAGAACAAGTGTAGCGCTTTTCATAACTCTTACAAGCGTGATATATCACAGTGCTGCAGCAGTCTAAAAATTAAGCGTGTCCTAGCGCAATTAAACACTTTCGCCTAATTGCAATTAAACCCTTGCTTGTCCAAAAATAAATACTTTTATACTCAGTACTAGATAGCAAAACCCCTAACCAATATCCATGGGGGATACGCAATGATTACTCACCTCTTTTACTTGATCACCCTACAATTCAGCTCTTCCATATTCTGCATGGATACAGCCACCAATGTAGAAGGCTGTATGCCACACATTGGAGAAAAAATCATGTGCTATCTGCGGGAGCATGGATTTCCCCTACAGATCTAGTAACTGCATTATTGCAAGGCCTCACTCTATAAATCCTGATGTTAAAAGATCATTAAGCTGAAATATATAAAACCATATTTTATTGTAAAGTTGCTTTCTCTCATTATAGGTAACATCAGTCTTCTTTGTTGCTTCTACGATTAGTAATTGAGTTTTTTCATATTGATTTTCATATTTAGTACGAATTAAACTAGCGATATCTAAGGCATACGGATTATCTGTGATAATATTTTTACTCAAAAGCTCTATTACAACACTTGAGCAAAATTCACCATCAATGAATTCATGTTCTAGTCCGTACCGCAGCAATTCTAGAATATCTGTTTTTTTTAATTCAATAATTTTTTGTATGATTTTATTGTTATGTTCTAACATAGCTTTCTTTTTAAGTAGATCGTTTTGCATGATCTTGTAAGTAAGCATGCTCAACTAAGGTAATACCCTTCAACACAAATGAACAAATATTAAATTCAATATCTGTAAGAACACCGAAATCGTTGTTCATTATACAAAAAACAGGCTCTGGTGCATTTGGCATTGATATTTTCAAAGCATCCTTATAAACATCAACTTTACATGATTCTGAAATAGTATAATTAACGCCATTATCAAGATACGGTCTTTTTGCGAATTGATTAATATTCTTAATTTTAAGTGCAACAATACTGTTATTATAGGGTAATTGATCAAGTGAAATATTATCATTGATGAAATTATAATTTTTATTACATAAAAGGGTAATACCAACTAATTCTCCAAATAGGTCTCCTATTTTAAAAAACATGTAATAATTTTCAGTTCTATATTCAATGCGATTATGGATATTTGAATATTCACTATATTCAAACTGTATATCCATGGGTATATGCTCATCAATTAACTTTTCTATACTCACAACGTTAATAATGGTATATTGAAAATACATAATATTCACAATTATTTCACCTTTAAAGCATGAAAAAGAATTGGATGACCATTTTCAATGCTTGGATAATCAAATTTAAATTCCCATGAATTAATAATTATTAATTCCCCATATTTGACGCCAGGTTTTATAGCCGCTTGCAAATCTTCATAAAAATCATTAAGCAATAACTCATGAGAAAATTTATATTCTTTTGCAGGAATATCCCAAGGAGATATCAAAGGATCAATTTCCTGCCTAAGGGGTTTAGCATCTTTTCTTTTACTCGCGGAAAGAGGGGGACTGGTTTCTTCCATAAGATGTTTTGATCCACTGGGATTTACCCAAATTAATTGTCCCTCTACATTAATTACAAATGACTTAGGTATTAAAGAATGTGAATTATGGAATTCTTGAGTAGGCGTAATTTTTGACCAAATTTTTTCAGGATTTTGATCAACTAATTCTTTAATTGCTCTCACAGTCTCTTCCAAAGAGATTTTAATTTCTTCTTTTAATGGGACATTATTTTCTTCTTTATCTTGATGATCTGGCTCTTGCTGATCTGTTCCAACATCAACATCAATCTTTTCACTATCATATTTCTTATAGGCTTCTTCCTCATCAGTTTCAGCATCACTCTCCTGATTTCCACCAATTTTTTTTTCAGGATAAACAGTTAGTTTTGTTGAATTGTTACTCCAACTACATAAAGTTCTGGATTCAGGTATTGGCTGCAAACCAATACCACACGTTGGCAGCTTAGTATCGGCATCATCATCTTTGCTACCTGATACTTCACAAAGCTCACCAAGATTAGTTTTTGGAACTGGTATTAATAAGCCGGGGTTACAAGTCCGGCCACCATTATTATCAATTCCTTGAATACAAGAAGGCTTATTCTGATCAAACTCTGGAGAAGCAGGCAATAATCCAGTGCCACAACCAAGTATTTTCTCAGATTCAATCTTCGGTACAGCATATGACCTAGTATCATGCACACTAGGAGATTGTGGTAATTTTCTAGCAGCATAAGTAGGCACTGAACTAATTGATTCTTGCGATTGATTAGATGCAAAGACAGCATTACTATGACTGCTTTCATTGCCTAAATGCACATAGCCATCATGACCATATCGTTGATTTTTTTGAGAACTATATGGATCAATCAAACCAGAGAAATGAGCATTAGAAAGATCTATATTAAGATCATTTGATGCTCCAGTATTTTTTTGTACAAAATCATAACAGGTATATGCTACTAGAGCAACTCCAAGTGAATATGCAATTTTTGAAAGAGATAGAGTTAATGGGATTGCTACCCAAAAAAAATTATGAACGACTATGCCATCAGTTGTTACACAAAAATTATGTAGTTCATCAACGGTAATATCATAGACCAGCGCATTAATGCACACTTCATTAACATTCTGTACCATAATGCGTTGCTGATCACAACTTAAGAGCACCATACTGGGTTGAAGATCTTCAGCATAACACCACGCTTCTTCCACCGGTAAATAAAAAGGTTGCTGGGCATCGACAATTATGTGAGTACCATTCGTTTGAATATACAAAAGATACGAAACTTCATGCCTTGATACATCTGTTATGGTCCGCAGTAAAAATTCATCATTATGCATATCAAAACAGTACACTTCATCGCCAATATTAAGTTCCTCTATAGGAACAAATCCTGATGATGTTTTGACTACTGTACCTTTAACAAATCCTGCTTGCGCAAAAAAAATAGTAAGAAATGCTACAAAAGAAAGGATAATAGAAGTTTTGTTCAATGCCATAGCTATAACTCTTTTATGTTTACAATCACTCTACCATATAAAATAAAAGATTGACTAAATTGATCAGAACAAGTGTAGCGCTTTTCATAACTCTTACAAGCTTAATATAACACAGCGTTGCAGCTCTAAAAATTAGCGTGTCCAATTGGAACACGCTTAGACGATCAGCAAGTTACGCTTAAAATGCTTGATCAAGTTTTTGCATCTCATGCGATTGATCACGCAGAAATTCTATAGATGTGTAAAATGCTATAAAACCCTTGCTTCCCCCAAATAAATACTTTTATACTCAATGTTGGATAGCATAACCCCTAACCAATACCCAAGGGGGATACGCAATGGTTACTTATCTTTTATACCTAATTATCTTATTGTTCAACACTCCAATATTCTGTATGGATGCAGCCACCAATGTAAAAGGCAATATGCCACTGCATCTTGCCGTAATAAGCCAAGATGCTGGCAATGATACAGTGATTCAAAAACTGATAGAAGCAAAGGCTGATGTAAACGCACAAAATAATAACGGTGATACGCCATTGCATCTTGCATTTGGCCAAAAACTAGGCGATCAAGAATTTGCAGAAAGCCAAGAAGAAATGGAAAACCGACAAAAAATCATATGCCTTTTGGAAGCTGGTGCTCGCATTAATATTAAGAATAAACAAGGCGCACCACCCTTTGACCATACCTCTAGGCTCGTGATGTGGTGTATCTATATACCCCTTGCCCAAGCAATTAAAACACAAGATAATACTACAGTAAGCAAGTTTCTTGCCCAAGGGGCAGATCCCAATCAAAATATAGTCACTATTCCAAATAACATAAACAGGGCTGACTTTCTTTTAAGCATCGCGCTCCATAGCCGCAATCATACCGCAGTGCGCATGCTCCTTGATGCAGGAGCCGATCCCAATAGATTGGAATCGTATGAATCAAATGACCCGGGTCCCATGCACGTGATCCAGCTTCACCCTGAATCCATTTGCCAGAAAGCTATTAAGTTAGGTTATACCGATATGGCACAAATATTAGTCACCTATATTCCTCTACCTCGCATACGAAAACATTTGAGTTTAAATAATTTCTGTAAAACGATATTACTCTGTTGTAAAAGAGTTAATCCTCTGCTGCCACGAGATGTTTGCAAACTTCTTTGCTTATATTGCATTAAAGGCCCAATACTTGAAGAACAAGAAAAATGCGCAGCGATAGTATGCTCACACACAGATTTTGGCAGCATAACATACCCAAACAATATCCACCGAGCCGCAGAAGATCAAGATAAATTCGATAGCAAAAAGCTCACGCAATATCACCCGACTTGGACTCAACAAATCAACATGGTCATGCAACAGAAAGGTACCAAAGCGACTGCAACGGCGGCAAGCGATATCCCTCTTTAAAATAGTTGGTGCAATCTGATTCTAAAGCTTAGCAAATAACACATTTTCCCCATTCCCATGAAGACCATGATGGTGATTCAGTTACGTCGAGTGCTGCTTTAAAAACATTAGTTAGAGGAACTTTTGTAAGAGTGCCAGTTTTGGCTGCATCGATAAATTGCTTATAGTCATTGCCAATTTTGCAAGGCAGAAGCATTGGTTCAGGTGCTTTAGTATCCTGCACCCTTTGCTGACATTCTATCATATGTGCAGTATTTCCTGTATTACTTTGCATCAACAAGATACGCTGCACATTCATTGCACGCGGCCGTAGCAGTTTTTGTCCAAAAGCACGCCCACTCTCTTTGGGAGAACTGAGCAACTTCACAAGCCCCTGAGCTGTAACTTGTTGCACTACATAAGGCAATAACAGATTAAAGCGATTCGCATACAATGCTGGGCAAAGTCTATTCAAACAACACAATAAGGTAAAAAGTTCTTGATGCGTTACCGGGCTAAGATGACCATGCCATAACCCATGATATAATAATAATTTCTTAGCATCTTGCGTGTTTGGACCAAGATTATAAGCAGCCACATGGAAAGGAGTTAAACCAATTTCATGTGGAAGATTAGTTCGTATTACACTAGGTGGCAATGCTGGGGTCTCAGTTTGAACATCAAGCCGGCCACCATGAGCCAACACATGATTAAGCTTTTTTAATTCTCCCTTAATAACTGCCCAATGCACTAGTGCTCCACCATACAGATCAGTACTATTCACGTTGGCACCCGCTGTATGCAACCAAGCAACCGCTTCCAGAGCATCAGATTCCATAGCCCCATAGCATGGTGATTCTCCCAAAGCATTTTGAACATTAAGGTCACCACCAGCGTCTTGTAACAATGCCAGTGCTGTAACGTTATTAAGTTTAGCTGCTGCATGTACTGATGAGGCAAAGGAGTTCTTACAAGGCTTGTAAGGAGCTGCTGCTTGCAGCAATAATGTGATAAGTTGCGTAGTATCACCCTTTGCCTTCACCGCTGCATGCACGGCAGTATCTTGCGAATAACGATCAAATTGATCAACAAAATCAGGGTTATGCCTTAAGGATACTTCTACCGCTGGAATATTGTTCTCTGCAATAGCTGTAAGATATCCCTGATAAGCATCCCCAGGTGGTCTCTGCATGGCATGCACAGAAGTGCTGACAAAAAAGAATAACATTGTAGAAACTGAATGCTGATGAAAAAACATGCAATACCTATTTTGTAGTATAAAAAGATGATATAATACAAATAGGATAGTTCAAATTGCCGTTTTTAGCAACTAAAGCTTATTATGCACCATTACTATTCATTTTCACAAAAGTCTGCCTTTTTGTACGCGCTAACTTTTGAGCATCCAATTCTGCAAGCATGAGCCCTGCTTCTTTTTCTATGGCGTACATTTTGAGTGCATATTGAGGTTCGGATGCAGCAACAGTTAATAATTTCACAAGAGATGCAGTGGCTGTAGCACCCCATAACTCATGTACAGATTGGGCAATTTCAAGCGCAGACTGACCTAATCGTGGATGCTTTTTGGTAACATCTGCCCCTGCAAGAAGGAACATGCGA
The DNA here is from genome assembly GCA_963716425.1 of Candidatus Babeliales bacterium. Taxonomy (GTDB): domain Bacteria; phylum Babelota; class Babeliae; order Babelales; family JBFXEV01; genus JBFXEV01. The sequence goes on along the minus strand of OY970310.1, from coordinate 1,150,802 downwards.
GCAAGCTTAATGAGCTTTCTTTCACTTCGGATATATCGGTAACTATGAGCTGCAAGCAAGTGAAGTGGCGTTGTACCCTCTTTATTTTCTAAAAGAGGATCAACTCCATTTGCTCGATAAAAATCTGGAAGATCATCATCCACAATAGCGCCCCATTCTGCCGTGCAGTGGAGCTGATTACAACTCAAAGTGTCTAATTCTGTAATAGGATAATAATTTTTGAGGAGTAAGGCCATTGCAACTGATCTCACCACAAAATACCCTTCTACTCTATGTACGTCGTGTTGAAGCATAAAGCGCATAAACGGCACATCATCCTCAGTCAATGCCAAATCACCAATATAAAGATCCTTAAAATTGTTGTGGAAATACTTATTATCTGCGGCAATTGCCATTGATGCAAGGGTTCTAGCTTTATTCCAATCCAAATAGACAGGTGCCACTTCTGCATCTACCATTTTCATGACACTTATATCAATTTCTTTGGAAACATCCTTAATAGCAATGATGCGCTGCCAAAAAGGATATTTTGGTTGTTTGCGCAATGCATTACAATCTAACATAGCACACGGCTCTGGTAAAAGTGGCGAATGTGCTTGCGTATATTCTTGTGAAATGAACGGAAGCTCAACTTCTTCCTTTTTTGCATGCGATGACTTTAAGCATGCACACAAGAGAGTCTGTTCAGGAGCAACGTCATCTGGGGAATGTCGCGGTAGCGTATGCCTTTTTAAATACTGTTCCATACATGCATATAAAACGCGATTATTCAAATGCCCACGTTCAGGCTTATACCTAAGTTGATCAACATACTCCAAGAACATCTTACCATCAACGTCTTTGGCATGTGGCGGCGTACCATATTTAAGTAACATCAGTGCATACGATAATGAAAGATCCAAGTTACACTGACTTAAGTTTCTTCCCACTACATGTAAAGGCGTGCGACCCTTATCATCAACTGCACGAGGATCAGCCCCATGCTCTAAATAATATTTAAGTAACGGCACTGCAGGCCCGCTGGCTACATTAACTCTACACATATAATGCAACACCGTACCGTTATCATACCCTCCTCTTAAGCTATAATCAGCTCCTAATGCATTGAGCAATCCGCTCATCTTAGTATCGGCTGCCTGAAAAAAAAGAGGGATATCAATATGTAGACCAGAAGAATTATGCACTATTGCCTGCACACGGTTTGGATTTGGTTTTAATGGCACAAGAATTTGCACAAATCTAGGCATTCTTTGATGAACAGCATGAGAAAGGAATGAAACCGATTGGCCACATGGCAATTCAGGATCTGCTCCAGCAGAAAGAGCGCAGGCTGCCATATATCGCTGGCCAGGTTTTGTTAAATGCTTAACTCTTTTGAGTGCAAGATTTTTAACATCTTGTGATGAAGCTTTTAGCCGTTGTACAACAGGCTGTCGGAGCAACTCATCTAATGGCCACGGTTCTCTTTCTGCAAAATCTTCTGGCGCTGGCCATTGTTTTAATGAATTAACTTCATCCTCTGTAAACGGTTGCACTGCAGCTTGCTGTAACTGCTTTTGCTGAAAGCGATGCCGCTCACTACTACGCAGGAGTTCACCAAGCACATATCGAGTTGCGTTGAGTGCCACATTGCTGTCATCTGATGACTCCTCACCTCCTTCATGTGATGAATCGTCATGAGCACATGGTTCATCGCGCCAATCCCAAGAGTCATCATTCATCGCACAAATTGGAAACATAAGGCATGCAAACAATACATTAAGAACAATGCTCTTATTCATTTTAAGCTCCTATTTTTACATCACTCGTATGTGCTCCTCATTTATTGCATATCCCGAGCAATTCTTTCTTTAAGAAATATAAGTTTGTTCATCATGCTTTGCTTTAAATCTTCTGGCAGGGAGTTCCAGGTATCTGCCAGCTCATCTTGAACTATATCAAATTTGTCAGCCATCCAAGGGACCATGTTATCTGTGCTTGTAGGAATCTCTGGCGTTAGTCGACTTTTAATACACTCTTTATAATAAGCATGAAATACTTTACGCAATAACACCTGCTTTAATGTAAGCTCCTCATGCTGCTTCCAGATGACTGCTCCATTATCAAACTCATGTGAATCATTGGCCCCAACTACTACAAGGCTTGTGCCATCAGGATGAAATGCTATTTCTCTGACCGCACTCTGTTGCCGCAACTCAACAACCGCATTGCCCTCAAAATCTTTTAATTGCACGTAGCCGCATTCAGATGCAATGGCAAGCAATTTGTTGGAGGGATGAAACTTAATATCATTAATTCCCGCTGCTCGATCAGGATGTGACGTATTCTCCAAAGAACAACGCCAGTGGCGTAACGTTGGTAATTTATTACCATCAGCATCCCATAACCCTACTTTGCCTTTAGAACAACCTGTTGCGAGTAACTTGCCCTGTGACTGAAATTCCACCACACTCGTCGGTCCTTCTTGTGCTAACGTGCCAATCTTTTGCCATACATCATTGTACACTGCGATCTTTGCAACTTCTTTTCCCAACTTCTGATACCAATAAGCCACCAAATATTGATAACCTTTAGGATGAATCGCTATCGCAGAAATATCAGAACCATGTAACTTCTGGCGCGGCTTTAACCGCGCAACAGTTTGCGCATTTTGTACATTTTCTACTAATACCTCATCGTTGGAACGATCCCATAAATTTTTCCGCAGAGAGTTATGATTATTGAGTGCAATAAGTAGTATGTTGCTTTGAGAAGGATGAAACAACAATGACCCTACACTCACATCAACATCATATTGTCGCATATTCTTTATAGGAGCCATACCTAGAACAGCCACTACGCTCTGTTTTGGCAAATACCTCTTCTCCCCAGATACCGCAACATACTTGCCATCTGCAGACATTGCCATCTTATGATTTGTACCTGATACATCGAACAATTTTTCCTGCGTATATTCCGCACTATCCCATGCCGTTGCAACCCCGGCACTTGAGAGTGTTACAATAGAAGAGCCATTCGATAAGTACCTTGCAGCGTTAACTAATTGGCCCTCGCCATGATCAAGCGATTGAGCTCTATACCACCAGCACGCTCTGCCAATAGTGTTTTTTGCATATGCATCTCCAACCCCTTGGGGTGCTTGCTCCGAGACTTCAAGTTCATCGTGTTGCGGTAACGATTGTGGAGATAATTCCATGCACATTGAACTATGCGCGTGGAACATACAAAGAACAAACGATAGCCAATTCACATATGGAGACATATTTTACCCCTGCAGCGCACAAGCTGCTGCGCCGTATAATTTTATTTTAGGTTCTTGTATCAAAAACAGCGGTATTTCTTCAAGCACTTCACGCAGAATGTCATTGCCACTATTGAAATATGCTTCTAAAAATTCCTTACTTAAGAATAATTGAGGATTTTGCTCTGCTACAGTATTAGTAATATAGAGTCCATTATATGGAAGCTGTGTTAAAGCGACCGTACGGAGTAAACGAACATACCATGCCATATAAAGATCAACTGCTTGCTTTGCAACAGCATCTGTCAAACGGCGATCAAAAATAGCCTGCGCATGTGCGGGAACATCTTCTTGTCCAGCTGGCAACTGAGCTCGAAAATGTGCATACATTCTTACAATACCTCCGGTTCCACCAAGCGCATATCCCCATGACATATGCTGTGCCCCAACACCTTCTTGTATGTACTGCGCCATTGTACGATCTTGCGCTGTTTGCACAGGAAAATCTGCATAACAATACCCAAGTGGATATGCATGCAGAGCATTATGCTGATCACGCAGCATCATGGAAGAGCCAACACCAGTGCCAACACCAATAATTGCTGCAGGAGCATATGCACGCCTGTTGCCTTTATGCACGGTTACTATTTTTTGTTGATCGATATAAGGTAATCCAAATCCGATAATCTCAAAATCATTCATAACGGTCACGTGCTGAAGGGACGTATGTTTTTTTATCTCGTGCGCATTAATTTCAAAAGAAATACGATATGGTTTCATTACATCATGCTTTTCACTGGACTTTCCGGGAGCACCAATACACACTCTTTTAATAATAATACCATCGCGCTCTTTTGCATCAGTAAGTATCTGCTTGATATAAGCAACAAAATTAGTGACAGTCTTTGTTTCAACGCTGAACTCCTTGATGATAGTGATCTTGCCGTCACACAACTTAGAGAGAGCAGTCTGTATCATTTCTCTGCCCACCACTATACCCATGCCATAGGATGAATCAACAACTCTCGTTGTATGCATACTGTGTAGACTAAATACAAAACTAGATACTATGCAAACAACAAACACCAATTGAGATGAAATACGAATCATTGGCAACGCTCCATTCCCTCTGAACAATCTTGCTTCAATTTGGTAAAAATATCCTCAGCAGTAACACCCGATACTGCAACTCCCATAACGCTACAAAAATATATCAACCCTTTAACTGCATCCGACCGTTTACAACAATGCACAATTCCATGGCCACCATCATTGTTCACCGTATAGCAATCCCCCTCTTCCTGCATAGATCGTTTGCTGAGTTTACTCGCAAAACCTCTATAATTATTTCTATCACAACGCACATCATTCAGTTGCTGCCTGTACCATCTCTCATAAGAAGTACTAGGCTCATCGCCAACGGCATTAAGAAGGCCACATGTAAGAAGAAAAACAAATATTAGTTTATGCATATTTTTACCTTTATCTTTTTGCTCAAGAAAAACTGTTGTTAACTGTTATTAGCTCTGTTCTCTAAACTTCTTAAGCGCTTGTGGCTCATCCACGCGCTCCATATACTCTATAATTTCTTGTGCAGCTTGTTCTGCAGTTACCGTACTCGTATCAACCAAAAGATCATAATGGTTATGTGTGTGAGCATCACTGGTTTGAGTATACCCCCGCGCAAGCCCTATAATGCCGCCTATTGCACCACGACTTCTCTCTCGCTCTTCTACTATACTCAGTGGACAACGTATACCAATACAATAAACACGGTAATTTGCAAAATGTTTGGCAGCCTCGTGCAAATACGATGTATTAAATACACCATCAATAATAATATGAGAGCCATATGAGGCGATAATTGCAACAATAGGCATATATGCTTGTAGCAACCTTATGCCCACCGGCCCAAGTTCAATACTTACTCCCTTATCATCATCAACCCGTTTAAACACAATGCCTTCGGGGTTTTGCGCAATTGGTTTATTCACATCAGGATTAGACCAATTAAACCATTTTGTTGGTAAAAGACTTACAAATGTATGAATGGGTAGATGCACAAATGGTTTATTTTGCACTGCAAGTGTTCTTTGAAGTGCTGTTGCAGTACTGGTTTTTCCAGAACTGGAAATCCCGCTGATAAGTATTATGGTTGATTGTGTATGCATAAAAACTATTCTTTTTCTTCATTAAACGATGGTAGTGGCAACTTATTCGCAATTTTTTCTAACCCACCACATAACCCTAACGTCTGTCGGGCAGCACAATCAGTATGATTGCAAAAAATATCCCAACCAGATTTATCAATTTTCATTAATTCATATTGAGAGCAAACGGGGTCACTAACAGCACGACCTCTTTCACTCTTTTCCAAGCAACTTTTAATAACCTGAACCATCGCCAAATATGCTGCACGCTGTTCTTTGCGATCTTTACTTTTGCCAGCTTGAGACAGTAAAATCGTTTCTAATAACTGAGTATAAAGGTTTGTTCTATCTATACCTATACGCACATTGTCACGCGGCCGATCTTTCCAAAATACATGAAATAGCGTCTCATCCAAATTATTGCGGGCCGTAATTTGTGCGCCATGTGCAAGCAGTGCACTAACACACTGCAAATATTGTGTAGCATCAAAACTGCCGTCCCTTGGCCTCAATGCTAAATCACATTCAAATAGCATGGACCGTGTCACCATATGCAGCGCAGTATCCCCACCAGTAGGAATTTCTGAACCAATCGGATAACAATCCCATTCGGTATCATGATTATGTGGCACATATGCGGTCATAGCATGAGCACCTTTTGCAAGCAGCAGGCAAACTACATCATAACGCCTGCGCCTGACTGCAATCTGTAAAGGCGTTTTACCTGCAATAAACGCATCAATTTTTTCTTCCCGGAGATCATCGGGAACCTTGCAGTTCACTGGAATTTCGCTTTTAAGAAGAGCTTCATACTCTTCTTTTTTACCACTATAAATTGCCCTACATAAACGAACCGCATCAGGTTGCACCGAATCTTTTTGCAGCTCCATAGCTTGAATATTAAAAATAGTTACCATACTCACGGTGTATAACAATTTTTGCATATAAACTCCTTGGCTTGATATTAAGCAATACAACTTTTTTATGTTTCTAGCGTACCCAAAAAATCAATTTTTGTTATAGTAAGAATAACCTATATGTGTAATAACAATAAAAATCGCTTTGTAATTTAAATAGTATTACACAACATATTTGAGATTTTATGATCAAAAACAAAATAGTAATGTGCGTAATTCTTCTCTCTTTGCTACCAAGATTATTAGTTTCTATGGACCAATCAAATAAATCTCTACAATCTACCCTAAATAAACGTTTAATAGTAGCAGCCCAAACCGGCACCCCCACCGCAATAGAAGCCCTTCTTAATGCCGGCGCCCGCGTACCTTGCATACAGCATGTATCTTGGCAGCAAACATTAGTACGCGTTGCAATCTCAAAAAACAATATCCAAGCAGCACTTTACCTCATTGCACAAGTACCCGATATTAATACAGCTGATGATTCTGGCGACACCCTTCTCCATGTAGCCTCAGAAAATCCTCTAAATAGTAGAGTACTGGAAGCTCTTTTAAAACGGGATGCTCAATTAGAAGATTGCAACAAGAGAAAGCAGACGCCACTCGCTAAAGCCTATAACCATGGTAATAAAGAAGCAATCAAAGCGCTAATTGAAGCTGGTGCTGATACAGATATTTTAGTAGATGACAAAAAACCTCAAGTCATGTGGAATTGGTTGATGCCCTATTCGCCTTATGTAGAATCACGCAATCCAAGGCTACCCCTATTTACCGCATTAGAAAGTGCAACACCTTCGATAATAGAGGCAGTAATAACCTCAGTAACTCCCCTAGAAGTAAGGCATATACTACCAAGCTGCATTCTATTTATTCATAGAAAAATAGTTTGTGGTAGCATAGATATTGGTAAAACAATAGTAGCTAAATTAATGCAAGAAGTTATATGCACAAAAATGATTGTGGCAACAGCATATCTGCAAGATGATTCTGAAGATGCATTGCGAGCTGCAGTTATAGAAAGTATACATAGAGTAATAAGAAAATCGCCATGCATACGAAAATCCTCTGATAACATATAAAGGCGACCATGATACTCCCCCTCCTTCTTTGCATAACCTTGCTCAGCAACGCATCAGCTTTTGCGATGAAAGAAAGAATTAGAACTTTCATGAGCAAGCAAGCGTTACTCAATGCAAAATTTCTCAAAGCAGCAAAAAAAGGTGACCTTGCAATGGTGGAAAGAATGCTTATTCAAGCTCATGATTTCGTAAATACTATCGATAAGCGTGGCAATACGGCACTTCACCTTGCTGCAGGGGAAGGTTATGAAGCCACTATTACCCTTCTTGTACAACAAGGAGCACTGGTCAATGCCAAAAATGCTAAAGGCGAAACCCCGCTTCACGCTGCAGCACTGGGTGGCTGGTCTGCATCAATTACCCTTCTTGCAGCTCAAGGCGCATTGATTAATGCACAAGATGCGCACGGCAATACACCATTGCATTTTGCTGTTCATGAGGCGCTCGATACGCCACTATATCTATTCTGCGCTTCCTCTAAAGTAAGAAATATTGGTGCGCGAAATAGTAAAGTCACTCAGCTGCTTAATGCAGGCGCTTGCATAGATATCAAAAATGCACAAGGCAAACTGCCCTGTGATCATTCTGACCCAATTATTGCACAGCATATTTATGCTCCTTTAATGCAGGCACTTGAACAAGGAAATACTCACCATGCCCAAGCATATCTTGCCCAAGGCGCTAACCCGAACTTTAATATTCTAAAACTTGAAGGCAATGGCCATCATGTACCATTTCTATTACAAATCTCCACTTTTCGGCATAATGCCAGAGATGTACGTATGCTGCTGGATGCAGGTGCCAATCCAACACAAGAAAGTCCTGAAGCCAGCCATTACCATTTTGATACCCCTTCAGTATCAGAATCTGTTCTACATAAGTCAATTCTAACACATGCCCTAAGGTATGGTGGCCCTGAAATGGCAGAACTATTAATCACCCATGTACCACGCTGGCTTGTAAAAGAAAAAATTAAAAACATCGCTTTTCCCCTTCTGCTTTGCTTAAAACAAATAGGTAATTTCCCTCAAGACATACGCAAGATGCTTTGTATATATTGCATTGCACCAGCAATAATGACACATCAACATGAACGCGCCACAATAATATGCTCACAAGCAAAGTTTGAACTTCGAACTGCAATTGATGAACTTAAAAGTAGATTTGATCCAACAAAAGTAGCGCAATATTATCCGCTATGGGAACACCAAATTCACAACGCTCTTAAAGATAAACCAAAAGGCTCCACATGATATGTTTAGCGACCATAGTACGCTGTTTACTTATTGGAGCTTTACTCACAAGCTCCTCTGCTTTTGGCATGAAAGAAAGAATTAGAACTTTCATGAGCAAGCACGCGCTGCTCGATGCAAAATTTCTCAAAGCGGCAAAGAAAGGTGACTCTACAACCATAGAGAAACTGCTTTCTCAAATACCGAATGCCGTGCATGTTGTAGATAAGCTTGGCAATACCGCACTGCATCTTGCTGCAGGGGAAGGTTATGATGCCATTATTACGCTTCTAGTACGACAAGGAGCACTGGTCAATGCCAAAAATGCTCAAGGCGAAACCCCGCTTCACGCTGCAGCGCTGGGTGGCTGGTCTGCATCAATTACCCTTCTTGCAGCTCAAGGCGCCTTGATTAATGCACAAAGTGCGCATGGCAATACACCATTGCATTTTGCTGTTCTGGATAAGTGGGATATGGCCACGAAAGCACTGCTTGCATGTAAACCAGACATAAACATACAAAATGGTGCGCTCGATACGCCACTACATCTACTCTCCAGTCTCTATGCAACATGGAGTATTGGTGAGGCAAATAGTAAGGTTACGCAACTGCTTAAAGCAGGCGCTCGCATAGATATTAGAAATGCAAAAGGCAAACTTTCTTGTGATCATTCTGATCCAATTATTGCGCAGCATATTTATACCCCATTAGTACAAGCAGTTGATGTGAGAGATCATTGTACAACTCAACGCTTACTTGCTCAAGGAGCCGACCCAAACTTTGAGCTTAAAGATATTGAAGGCAACAATCATCATGTACCATGCTTATTAAATATTGCTACTTTCTGGCATGATAATGCCAAAGGAGTCTGCATGCTGCTTGATGCAGGCGCCGATCCAACAAAAGAAAGTGTCAATTACACAGTTAATACGCTTCTAGGTATAAAATCAGTTCTACATGATTCGGCGGTAACATATGCCCTTAAATACAGCGGCGGTCTTGAAATGGCAGAATTGTTGATCACTCATGTACCACGTTGGCCAACCAGAAAACAAATAAAAGAAATCGCGTTCCCCCTTCTGCTTTGCTTGAATCGCTTAAGGAAGTTCCCCCAAGACCTACGAAAGATGCTTTGTAAATATTCCATTGCGCCAGCAATTTTAAAACATCAACATGAACGCGCCACAACAATATGCTCACAGCTTGAACCTAATAAACTTGAGTTTGATGATTTTGCCGAAATAGTAAATAAATTTGATCCTGCACAGGTGAGTCAGTATTACCCTGTATGGCAAACACAAATCCACCATGCTCTTCAAGGCGCACCAAAAGGCCCAACGTGATATATTCAGGATCCTATGCTCAATGGAATCAGAGATTGAACGCATGGCAAATAAGTAATTTTATAATTCTCTCAAAATCGATGAGGCTTCTTTTACAATCGCCGCTCTCTTTTCTTCCATGGTGCGTTCCTTGTTACCAAAAATGAATCCAAAAATTCCGCCATTGGTTTGCGGCTCATCAGTTGCAACAGTTAGCAATCTCACCAAAGCGCCAGTCACCGCTAGTTTCCAAAGATCATGCACATCATGTGCAGCAGCAATAGCCGATTTTTTTGTTTTGCGTTGTATTCTGCATGGATCAGCTCCTGCAAGTAATAACATGCGTGCGTATTCTATCAGTTTTTTTCCATGACGCGCATATCTATAACTATATTGAACCAATTCATCGAGTGGCGTTTGCCCTTCTTTATTTTCCAAGTGGGGATTAAACTGCTGTAGATAATATAGAAAAACATCAGGATCACAAAGAACACCAAACCGCGAGAGATGATGAAGTACATTGCCCCCTGTAGGATCCACTAATTTTTCCGAGTAAGTAGCAAGAAGCTTGGCCATAGCAAGTGACTGTGCCCAATAGGTAGAATTAATTTTACGAACACCATGTTCTAATAAATATTTTATTAATTCAACATCATCTTCAAGCAATGCTAGAGTACCAAACTCATAATCATTAAAATCCTCATTAAAATAGTTTTTGTCTATTGCAAGAACCATGGCAATCAGCACACGCACTTGCTTCCACGCTGAAAAGACCGGAGCAAACTCGTCAAGTAGCACGTCACCGGCACCTTCGTGAAATTCACTGGAATCTTGGATTGCAACAATACGTTGCCAAAAAGGATATTTTCGATGTTTGCGTAATTCATTACAATTCAATGCCAATCGAGGCTCTGGCAAAATGGGCTTCCATTCTTTTATATAGGCTGGTGTAATGGCAACAACTTTAGTCTGCGGTGCTTTTCCCCGTACATAAACTGATTTTACACCTTTACGTTCTGTTATGCTCACCGGCCTTTTATTCAACGTCTCTTCTGCAATTCTTGTATGACATGTACATGATCCAAATCCATAATACAACGCAGCTTTAAATGGCATTTTTGGCGTCGCATCACTCAAATAGGCTCTCATAAAAGAAGAAAAAACATTCCGCTCAAAATGACCTGGTGAGGGCACATATTTGTTATGACCAGCGTAATCCGTACATGTTGCGCCCGTAACATCTCTTGCCCGCGGATCTGCTCTATGTGCACAAAGCATTACCGCATACGCAATTGCATTTTCATGACCAATTGTAGCTACTTGTTGACCAAGAATATGAAGCGGGGTACGCCCTTTTGCATCAACTGCATTTACCGCTGCACCATGCGCCAAATAAAACTGTAATAATTCTATGGCAGAAGGTTCGCGAAAACCCATTCTACAAAAATGATGCAGCACGGTACCATTATCAACGCCCCCTCGTAAACTATAATCTGCACCGGCTTCCCGTTGTGCACGAGCTTTCTCTTTATTTGTTGTTCCAAAGAATAGTGGGATCTCAATATAGCTCGCAGTTCCATCCTTTGGCTTATACAGAAATTTTTCCGGTATATTAGGATTAAATTCAGACACATCCATTCCGCGTAATAGTTCACTATGACACATGGAACAAAAAATTAATATGATGCTCGTAAGCACCTGAATACGCAATCTCACAAAAAAGTCCCTATTCTTGCTAGTAATAATTTATTTTAGCTTACCCTACTTGTAATAAATTCCAATTATTTCATATGCATTTTAATAATTTCACACTACAATATGCAATATCAGCTTGTATATTGTGTGCAAAAGCACTGCACTCATTTGATAAAACAATATTATTTCGCATTACGGCGCTATGGCAAGGAACTTTTATACATCCTATTCTAAAAAAACAGCTGATCATTAAAAGAATTACTAGGCAACAGACAGCAACTGGTTTAACAAATAAGCTCTAGCGAACGTTTTTCTCAAAAAAATCTCGCAACTCTTTGGATAATCGCTACCAATGATTTATACTAGAGAGTGAACTATCATTTCTCCATAACTAAGGACTTTGCATGGCGCGGTCATTTTACTCATTTTCTTCCTTTACTCCCAATGTTAAATCAGGGCTCACGCTTGCGCTGGTGATAACGCCTTCAGCAATTTCACTTGCTGTAGCCTCTGGTGTTAATCCCGTGCTCGGTATGATCACCGGAATTTGGGCAGGGATCATTGGTGCATTATGTGGTGGCAGTAATTATAATGTGATTGGCATGACCGGTGCACTGACAGGCATTATTGCATCATATGTATTGCAACATGGCCCAGAAACCGTACCCACCTTAGCAGTTGTCTCGGGGATATTCATATTAGGAGCATATCTTACCAAGTTAGAACGGTATTTAATCTTTATTCCTTCAAGTGTAATCCACGGATTTACGCTCGGTGTTGCATTAATGCTTTTCTTGGGTCAAATAAACGGTGCACTTGGCCTTGAAAATGTGCCAAAAAAGAGTAATTTTCTCGCAAACGTTATCGAATCATTTAAGCATGTGCATGAATATGCATGGCACTCCGTGTTCGCTTTTTGCTTCTTTTTTCTTTGTCTCTTACTACTTAGAAAACTGATGCCCAGAGTTCCAGGAGCCATTATAGTAGCTCCTTTAAGTATTGTTATCGGATACCTCACGAGCATTCAAATACTGCCACTCAAGCTTCAAACGCTTGGTAATCAGTTTGGTACGATCACCCCATTGTTATTTAAAATACCAACTTTCTATTTTACGCAAGATATAATAACACCTGCGATTGTGATTGCATTTATTGCCATTCTGGAAACCATGCTTGCTGCAAAAATTGCAGACGTGCTCACCAAAACCAAACATAATGCTCGCAAAGAAATGTTTGGCCTTGCAATAGCCAACATTGTTTCAGGGCTTGTTGGTGGCGTTCCCGCAAGCGCTGCGCTTGCCCGCACTACCTTCAATATTAATGCGGGGGCTACCAATGCCTTGTCCGCCCTTTTTTCAAGCATTTCTATGATAGGTATTGCCTTTGTGTGCTTATCTTATTTTGCCTATATGCCCGTAACTGCAATTGCTGCAATGTTAATATTTATATCAATCACCATGGTTGAGCAAGAGCATTTCAAGCGGCTCTATATCCACGATAAACCCAATTTTTATATTGCAGTACTTGTGGCGCTCATTATGGTGGCAGAAAATCCTATTATAGGCATACTCTCAGGAGCAGTGATGGCCCTGCTTCTTTTAATCCACAAATTGGCTGAATGTAATTATGAAGTGGTAATACATGAACTACATAAAGATACCGAGCAAACACTTGATGCTGCAAAAAAGAAAAATATTCTTGTGTACGCGTTTAAAGGCAAATTAGTATACCTTAATAGCCAAGCACACATTTTACGATTTCAAACAGATTTTACCCAATATGATTACGTGGTCTTGGAGTTACAAAATTTGTATTACATTGATCTTGATGGTATTGATGCACTCGAGGAAATTATTGAGATGATAGAAAAACGAGGTCAAACAGTATATATTATTGCACCATCAGCACCCATTGGCAACATGCTCCAAGGATGCCCGCGATATAAAGAATTAGAAGCTAAAGGATTTATAGTTGCTAATCTACAAGAAATCTTGCGTCAAGCCAATTGAATAGCCCAAACAACCTCAACAATAAAGATTTTATGAAACACTCATTTTTAAGCTTTGACCTCATTCAATCAAACTGGAAGTCCGGGCTTACCGTCGCACTCATTTCACTGCCCGTTTCTATTTCCCTTGCGGTAGCCTCCGGTGTGAATCCTGTTACCGGCATTATTACTGCAATTTGGGTAGGTTTTATGGGGGCACTATTTGGCGGCAGTAATTATACTATACTCAGTGTTACGGGAGCACTTTCAAGCTTTGTTGCAGCGTATGCACTTATGCATGGTCCCGAGCAAATTCCCAGCTTGGCACTTGTTTCTGGTATTTTTATGTTAATTGCTTACTTTGCAAAATTAGAACATTATCTTATTTTTATTCCCTCAAGCGTAATCCATGGATTCACGTTAGGCATTGCATTAATTATTATACTTACGCAATTGAATGCCGCATTAGGGCTTGAAAAATTGCCTAAGCATCCTACCTTACTTGAAAACATCTTTGAGTCATTCAAAAACATACACCAATTGTATCTTCCAGCATGTGCACTCTTTTGCTTATTTTTAATCGCTCTCTTGCTCCTTAAAAAAATAATTCCTTCTATTCCTGGAGCAATCATAGTATCACCCATTGGTATTGCAGTAGGATATATGGCTACTCAGGGAATTTTACCATTCTCCGTACAAACACTGGGCGGCCAATTTGGCGCAATTAAGCCTGCGCTTTTTCACGTGCCTTGCATTACTTTTCACATGAGCCTTATCACACCCGCACTTATTATTGCATTTGTGGCAATCCTTGAGGCCATGCTTGCTGCCAAACTTGGCGACGTACTCACCAAAACAAAGCATAATCCTCGCAAACAAATGTTTGGTCTTGCAATCGCCAACGTTGTGTCTGGCCTAGTTGGTGGCATACCCACCACAGCAGCCCTTGCTCAAACCACTTATAATATAAAAGCACATGCAACGAGCTCTCTTTCTGGGGTGCTCAGTAGTATATTCATGGTGGTTATCTCATTTCTATTTTTATCTTACTTTGCCTATATGCCCATGGCAGTTATTGCTGCAATATTGGTGTTTATTGCATTCAATATGATTGAGCGAGAACATTTTAATAGATTATATAAACATGACAAAAGTAATTTTTTTATTGCATTGATGGTCGCAGGCTTGATGGTGTACGAAGACGCAGTCGTTGGCATACTCGCAGGTGCTACTATGGCCCTTTTGCTACTCATTAATAAATTGGCAGAAAGTTATTATGAAACCAGTGTGCATGAAATAGCTCAAGGATCTTTGGAGAGTGTAAAGGAAGCGGAAAAACAGTATATTCTTGTGTATGCATTTAAAGGAAAATTGGTATACCTTAATAGCCAAGCACATATCGAGCGCTTCCAAACCGACTTTATGCACTATAAATACGTAATTTTAGAATTACAGAACATATATTACATTGATTTGGATGGCGTTGATGCAATAGAAGAAATTATTGAACTGCTACAAAATCGCGGGCAAACTATAGCGCTCATTGCTCCTACTGCACACATTAAAAATATGGTGTTACAAAGCAAAGCGTTTAGAAAGTTACAAGATACTGGATGCGTATTTGATACACTCCAAGAAGCATTAAGAGGAACTAGCTCAATCTAACACAATAGTTTCCAAATCGATTTCACCTTCATGGGTCACATGGACTGCCTGCTTGCCTTGTTTGGCGCTCACTACGCGATGCAATACACCATCAACGTAATGGGCCGCAACGTGATCAGGCAATGCAATACCCGGCTTTACTGCACGTTCACTCATGAGTTTAAGAAAAGTAGGTCGCCGTTCTGGTTCCGTATCGTAATGCGGACAACTACTGCCAGGCAAAAATCCCAAACATTCGAGCACACCAAGCGGCCAGACTGAGTCGGTGATGCCTTGCTCAAACCAACAAATGGCCCCGGCGCTCACGCCAGCTAAAACAATTCCTTTTTCATATGCTTCCTTGAGCACTTTATCAACACCCCATTCACGCCATAAGGCAAGCATGCTACGCGTGTTGCCGCCACCCACAAAAATAATATCAGCAGACAAAAGACGTTCTTTCCAATTTGGAGCAACTCTACCAAATAAAGAAACAGTAAATGGATGTGCGCCAACTCCAGTCAACATATCATAAAATCTGACAATGTATTCCTTAGACTCAGCGCTCGCTTGAGGCAAGAAGCACACTTTGGGGTTCGTTTTTTCAATTTGTGAGAGTATGTAACGCTCAAGTGCAAAAGGCGATTCAAAACTGCCACCAATCGCAATAATTTGTTTTTTTACCATATGTGTATCTTATAATATTTAATTTTTGCAATATATTTCACCATGTGTTAACAGTGTACTCCGGTGTATTTATTCCTGCAAATTGCATTGACTTTCCTCTGCCAAAGGGTAATCTACAGACAGTCAGTTATAATAACAACAACAGAAAGGGTTTTACAATGACTACCTCCAAATTACTTGCACTTGGTTTGCTCATGGCATGCCAACCTGCATTGGCGCGCGTACAATTAACTTCATGCATTGAAGTGGATTGCAACGATGCCGCACAAACTATTGTTACTGAAATCCAGCTTGATACAAATGAATCAGCTGTTATTTACAATACCAATGGTATGCGCATTGAAACTAAAGTAATTTCTGAGCAAGAAGACCTTACAACAGTTGAATACTCAGTGTTTCGTGCAAATGCTGCGGGCGACTATGAACTTGTATCAGCTCCTACACTTTGTGTAGCTCTTGGTGATACAGGAACAATTGCAATGGGAGCACAATCACCTGAAGGTGAGCAAGTTGACGCTCTTAGAATTACTTTGAATGCAAACAAAGTTCAATAATTAATTAAGGGGTGATATATGTATCACCCCCTTTTTCTTACTCAATAATCAAAGCTCCTTGTTACCAATACCTCTTGCCTTTTGTCCCCCTTCTTTTTAATCTGTATGATAGACAATCCCTCACCGCACCACAATACTCAAAAAAGCCTTTACTTTAGCGGTATTTGGCTATAAATTAGAAAGAAAACAACATTCTACTCTATGAGCAGCCCTTGCGAAAATTTTTAATACTTTTATTTCTACTTCCCTCTGCTATGCATTCTATGGAACCTCCTAGAAAAGTAACAGTATTACCAACAAAACCAAACCAACCAAAATCCCTTGTTGAACTGTGCATTAAGACTTTGCATTCAACGCTTCCAGAGCACTGTAAAAAATTGTCTGAAGCCATTGAAAAAAAATACACTAACGACCTGAAAAACCCTAATTCCATAAGCAAGGAAAAAGCTCTCTCTACATTAATTGAAATATCTAGGGAAGTTAAAGAAGAAAGCGATTGGTTGCGCATTACACCAATCTCAACTGAAATAAAAGTCATTCCGAAGGATGTTCTTAATAAATTTCCATCTCTTCTTGGGCAACTCACTGCGGAAATATTACCAAGGCTAAAAGAAAATAGAAGCGGCGTAGTACACCTATGCACGCAACTTGTTGTAGTAGAATTATATAAAAATGGAAATTGGCAAAAGCATGACCTTTTTAAAGAAGCTGATCCTGTATTAATTACCTTTATTCAAAGTGAACTTAAAGCATATTCGCAATTTCAGATAAAAAAGTACGAGGCTGCTATTCAATGGTGCCCATAAAGGAAGATTAATGAAAATAAAATATATTATGATCAGTATGTTATTAAGTGGAACACTGCATTGCTTTGCTATGGAGTTCACCTTATATCAAATGCCCACCGCAGAAGTTCTTTGCAAGCGCTTGGCAGCCTCTGGTAATCCTATCTTAAAAAGGCTTACCCATACTACTGATTTAGTGCAGAAGCTTGCAGACGAAGAAATGCTTATTGAAGAAGTAAAAGAGACCGTTGATGCAACGCTCACCAATCTCTATGCAAACCACCAAGAATTGCTGCAAGATAGACAAACGTTACTAGCAATATTATTCAGCAATCACCCGAAGGCGCTACTCACACTTGAAGGGGCGCAAGCACAAGAACCTAAAAAGTAATTCTATAGGTGCAATCACTTTTGAAATAATGAAATTAACCCCTCAATATATGGATAAACTGCCCCATAACAGTGCTTGCATAGTTTATGCGACCCCGGTACAATAACACTATGTGCATGTATCTCACAACCAAAGAAGCGCTATGAGATTGTTAGTTGTCATGTTGGGGGTGCTTTTGAACCCTATGAGTCTAAAAATGAGTATTATTGGTGCGTTGTTAACTACTCTCACCAATTGTTATGCAATGGATCAAACTTCGCCAAGGACCGCGAACCCTGAGCTTGTCGAAGGACGTAACGATACCAATCACGCCATCTGGCCAAGCCCTAGCTTAGGCGTAGCGGGCGCTCCGGAGGAGCAACGGCGGATGGACGAGGTAAAGAGACCAGACTGTCCATCATCCCTTAGAGCTCTTTGCATTGAAACGTATAAATCACACTTTGCAACATCAATATTTCCTGAAAAAGTAGCGTTACTCGCCCAATCAATAGATACACAATTTCCTAAAGGGTGCTCTACCATCAGCTCGCAAGTAGCTCTTAAAACACTCCTTCGAATTACGCAGGTTTGCTATGAGGATGAAACGTTACGTATTACACCAGTCTCCATTGACTTAAAAAATCACATTGATATTACAGATGAATTTTCAGGTTTTTTTAATTCCGGCTTCACGAGTAGAATAGTGCCACTCTTAAGAGAAAAAAGTTGTGGCTGTTTAAATGCCTGTTTAGATGAAATAATTACAGACGTTTATCTAAACACAAAGCGCACCAAACTTGCTGCACTGGAAGAATCATGCCCACTGCTTGCAACCTATATTAAAACAGAAGTAAAAAACTTCGAAAAACCTCTCCACACAAAATGTCAGCTGCCCGCAAGACAGGAACTGAGAAAGCAACTGGCTGATTTTGATGACGTTCTAAACCATTGCGATTTACTTGAGCGCCTTGCTGGCAAAGATTTTCCTACGCTCGTAATTGGAGCCCAATTCCAAATGGCATTAGGAGATTATCGCACATACCTTCAAGAAAATAAAAATTATACCGAAGATGAAAGTATTGAAGAAGGCGCTCGAATTCAAAATGAGCTACTGCCGCTTATTTTTAAAGGCTATCCCCGCGAATATAAAACTCTGCAAAAAGTGATGGCAAAAGAAACGGAAATTATGGTAGCACAACGGGCAACTTCTGGCCGACTTCATATGGCTACCGAAGAAACATTAAGTACACGATTACAAGAACCACCACTTGATCACCTGAAGGCAAGAACGTCTGTAATTGCCCGTTTTGCTGGTGAATCATTTACTGGGGATGAATTTTGCCAAGAAGTAAATGCCGCAATAGATGAATATAAAAGTTTTTTGATCCAAGGCGGTCAAAAGCCCTGGCAGGCAGACGTTATCTCACAAACAGCAAAAAAATTTCTGTATCGGGCCCTCATGCAAGATTACCCAGCAATATTAAAGAAATTAGAAGAACTTGGAACTGAAAAGTAACATAAAGGGATACACATGAAGCTTAACGTTATGATAATCGGCGTAATACTATTGAGCGGAGCGAGTTGCCATGGAATGGACGCCCCTACAAAACCCGAATTTCTCAATACAGAGTGCCAAATGCCTACCAAAGAAGTTATTATTCAGCGTTTGACAAACAATACTGTTCTTACTGAGCAAGATACTGAAACATATAATCTGGCGCATGTGCTGGGTGGTAAAAAGGAATTTGTCTTTGAAGTTGAGAATAGAGTAGTAGCAGCATTAACACGGCATTATAGAGCTCTTGCACTTCAGGAAGTGGGCACTTTAAGTGGAGTACAAGGACTGGCAGATTACTACAAAAAAGAAGTACTTACCGTTATATTAAAAGATTATCCAGGCATAGTACAAGAATTCCAAAAGCTTTGGGCGCAAGAGTCACCAAAAAAGTGACAATTACGAAAACCCTGTTAGTCAACATTGGAATGAGAAGCACGAATGGCAAGAGGCTGAGAAAAACGCAAAAGATATCCATCAAGATCCATGATCAAAAATTCTCGATAGCCATAGAGCCTATCATGTGCTTGATACCAACTCTCTTTTAATCCTCGCTTTAAAGGATACCCATTATTTTTTAATACGTTTGCCAATCGCTCCGCATCATCAGTGCGAATCTGAAAGTTAATGCCACGCCCAAAGGGATATTCAAGTATGCCATTATGCCAATCATCATTCTCCTCCTCCTGTTGAATCATAAGCTGACTCTCTTGATAAGATAAGAAAGCAAATTGGGGATTATCACGCCAATACTCGACTTTGAAACCCAGTACCTTAACATAAAAATCTAAACTCTTTTGGAAATCTAAAACGTAGAATTCAGGAACAAGTGGATTGAATATCATGAACTTACTCTACAATCTCACCGTCGCGAACAAGTTGAGCATTTTTGTTGCCCACGTAGATTGCCGCTATAATCCATACGGCAGACAGGCCAAAACTAAACAACGTACCGTACACCAGCAAGTCACCCAAATTATGCTTAAACATATCATTTATTTGAGCACCACCAAGCTTTGCCATACGGCCACCAAATACATCAATAAAACCTTTAGTTTTAAACTTGGCATCTTTGCTTGTGGGAATATACATCATTTCTTTCACGGGATTATTGACCGCGTAGCCAAGCCCTTTTGCCATGATCATGACCAAAAAAGTAGCAAGTAACAACGCACCAGCGCTGGGCATACCCACCACGTAAAAGGCAAGCAACCCAATAAGTGCGCTAATTAAGCACATAGGGAAAAAGAGCAGGCCAAAGCGTAAACCAAAATGCTTAATCAAATAGCTGGTACCAAGAAGTGCCATCAAGAATGAGAGAATATTAGTAGAAACGCCATAGAGCCCTTGAAAATGTGCAAACCCTATTTCTCCTTCAAATGCGGGGAACATGTCAGCTTGTGACTTCATTTGATATTCAAGTATCTGGTTTATAACTTCAAACAACGTAGTAACCAGCAAGATGCCCATTAAATATGGCTTTGTGGCAAGTAACCGAATACCCTCCATAAATCCTCTATGGCTCGGTTCTTTGCCATGCTCATGCAATTGAGTATCGCTGACCATTTGCGAGGAAGGGGTTGTTTTCATGAAATAGTACATCATGGGTATAATGCTCAAGGTGAACAATGTCACGAAAGCAAACAGCTGCCAAAGACCAACCTTATGCGCAAGGAACATAAGTGACGATCCGCCTATAGCACCCATCTGGGCCGCTGCTATAATGAGCGGGTACCCACGCTTTGCAGCATCCGAGGTGGTAATACTATTGGTAAAGGACCAAAAGAGCGCAATAATTAATGATCCAAAACTTTCGATGGCAAAGTAGGAGACCCACCCAAGCAGAGCAAGTGCTGATTTGCCCAAATAGATGTCGCCATGCGTTTGACGTAAAAATAATGCGACGGCAAAGGTGCCAAAGAGCACTGCATATACTGCACAAATGATATAAAAGAGAACATGTTTTTTAACCAAATCTACCAATTTTGAGTAGACAAGCACAAGGGCCAAAACTACAATAGGCGACCAAAATTTTGCAGTAGGTTGGAGTAACCGCCCTTGGCAAGGTAACCAACCAAGGTCTTCTGGAAAGCACACCTTAAAAAAGAGGGTATCCTTTAAAAGGCGTAACAACCAGTAAGCACCTACGGTAAGAAATAGAGTGCACCCAAGCAAGGTAAATTTTCTTATTTCATCTTGCTTTAAATCCGGATAAAAATAATTCACCAGAGAGTTAAACATTCTACAACCTTCAGTCCGTTTAGGTTAATATACCATGCCATAGGTTTTACAAAAATCAATGTACTCTACTATGCCTTGTAAAAACAAGTATTTACTATTCTTCTTCTGATTCATCTTCCGCGTCTTCAGTGCCAGAGATAAATTCCAAAAAGTCTTCTTCAGAAGTAAAGCCATCAAGTGTTTGCGCAAAATAGCCTTCTGCCCAAAAACCTGCAGGTTGGCCAAATTCTTCATAATTTGGAAATGCGGCCTTCAGACCTTTATTGGTGAACGTCTTGAGGATTTTCATCGCTGCATCAAGACTGATCGTGTGCGGTAGTTCAAGAACTATATGCACCAGGTTATCATGGATTGCAACTTCTTCAAGTTGCCACTGATTCTCTGCTGCGCACTCCTCTATTAGTTGCTTGATCTTATCTGCAAGCGGCCCTTGGATCACACGAGATTGAGCAATCGGCCCACACATAATATGGAACTTAAGCCTGCTCAATACCTGTTTATCAAAATCACAATCATAACACATATTATGGATACCCTTTAAAAAATAGAATGCGCGGTATAACGCGCATATACAACTACACGAATGAATCGGATAGCTTTAGTGTATGCTCTGAATGACTATTTGGCAAGTTTTAGAGAATCTTGGAAAAATTCGCAAACCCCTCAGGCGATTTCTCAGTTTCAAACCCAGCTTTTTTGTAAATTTTCTGAGCAGCCAAATTGGTTGAACGGGTAATGAGCGCTATTTTGGTAGCGCCATGAGCCTTTAAATCATTTATTGCATAATTGACTAATTGAGCGCCGTAGCCTGCTCCCCGTTCGGCTGGATCAACAAATACAAAGCGAATTTTGCCCAAATAGAAGTTCTTCATGTAATATGCTAAGAACCCTACCGGTTTGCCATCAACATAGAGCATCTTAATAATAAGATTCTTTGGAGATCCCGGATAGCGTGCAGAGCTCATGGTTTGCATCATCTCTTCGGGAGAAAAATCTTCCCGGGTGCCCTCTACTAACCAATACCAGTTTTCATCACTGGCAAACACTGAATTAATATAGTCATGATCACGATCATAGCTAAAATCGAGAATCTCACCTTTAGTGGCTTGCGAAGGGGTACTAACAATTGCTTCTTCTTCTTTTTGGCTAATATACAAAATAGTGCCGGCAATACCTGCAAGCGCTGCAAGAAGCAAAGTAAATTGAAACACTCTTGATTTAAATATATTCATGTTTTTCTCCGAAACATTTTCTGCCACCGCTCACACTGAGTGTTTTTCCACCGGAAAAATGTATCGAAGTGTTTGAGTGGAAACTTATTCATTATATCGTATCTTGTATAATAATAATCCTTGAGCTGGGGCATTTGGCAATAGTTGACGTGGATGTTCTTGTGCTAAGGCCTCTCGAAGCGTATCACACGATAAATGCTGTGTTGCTGCCACCTTCACACATGCTCCCACAACGCGCCTGAGCATGTGCTGCAAAAATTTCTCTCCCACCAACTCAATTCTGTATACATTATATCGTTTAATATAATGAACGTTAATTGAATCAATAGTACGGACCGTATTCTCGCGCTGCCACCCAGATGAAAATGATCTAAAATCATGCGTCCCTTCAAAAATCTTTAAGCATAGCTTGAGCTTTTCGATATCAATGGGCCATTCATAATACCAGCCATAGCGTGCAAAGAAAGGCAGTGGTCGTTCTGGAAAGATGTGATACCAATAGATCTTATAATCCACATTGTAAAAGGGATGAAATTTTTCTGGTGCTACATCAATAGAACGAATAAGAATTGACTCCGGCAATAAGTTGCTCATGGCCGCCTTAATATCTTCTGGCTTTAACGCAAGCTCTGTTTTGAGTAGCACAACCTGGCCCAGCGCATGCACGCCCGCATCTGTTCGTGATGCACCAATAATTTTTGGCTCTGCTCCAAAGGAGCGCACAAATGCATCATGTAACGTATCATCAATTGAATTTTTATGTGGTTGCTTGGCCCAACCAGAAAAACCAGTGCCGTCAAAGGCAACAACAAATTTATAGTTCATTATTCATTCTTGTGCAGTTATATCTCTCATAATCTGCTCTCCGTTGTACCGTATCCGCAACGTTGCGTGCATGTTCTGCATACGTTCTTCCAATAATAACCCGTTGTTTCTCAGAGAAAGTATTCCACACCTTGAGAAGTGTCTCTTTTTCCAGATAAAACCAGTCACACATCCAGTCGATAAATTTATCTGTTGATGCATTTGAAGGAAAGCCCGGTTTTCTTCTTGCCGCTACACATTTGATAATATATTGCTTCAAAATTAATCGTAACAGAACTTGCTCTAACGTGGGAAACTTTTCCTGCTGCCATAAGACAACGGGCGTACCAGGCTGATGTCCAACGGCAAATTCATGATTGTTTGGATGAAAAGCAAGAGATCGCATGCCATTTGTATGCGGAATTTTGATAATACTATTACCCATACTATCCCATAATGTTATTCTATTCCATGCAGAATGCAATGTAGCAAATAAGTGGCCTCGCGGGTGAAATTGGACCAGGTCAATTGTTGGAAAACGTTTTTCATTAGGAATAATCTTTGTAACCTCCCAATCCAACGTACTAAGTGATTTCTTCGCATCGGCTTTCTTTTGTTTCCATAAGGTCAATAATCCATCCTCAGAACCGGTAACAAGCATATTGCCGCAAGGTTGAAACGCTGCAGCTTTTACGAGAGCAGCATGTGGCAAATTAACTAGTTGCCCGGTACTTCTTTCAAAAAGCTGTACACCACCGCTCACTACCGCAAAGAGATCACCTGAGTCATGGCACGCAAGATCGAACACGGCTTGCATATCAAACTTCTTCTCAAAAGGCATTCCACCAGAAAGCGACCAGACTTTAAGGAGTCCATGCCCATCAATAGCTACCAATTCATTTTTCTTTGCATTCACCGCACATTTTATAGGATCCAATCCTGTGCGAATTGTTTTTAATGTTTTACCTTGAGCATCAATTTTATCAAATACTTGATCTAAACAAACAATAAGACTTTGATCAGTTGGGTGAAATACTGCATCCCTTAATAATCCCTGATGATATTTCTTTGTTGTAATAATTCTTCCAGCCTGATCTGCCAAACAGACAGCATTATCACTTCCTGCAGTCACAATCGTGCGGCCATCATTACTATAGACAACACTATGAACATCTTGATGGCAGATTGTTATTTTCTTACGCCAAATAGGCTGGGCATTCAATATCTTTTCTACAATAACTTGCTTTGCATTCACTGCAGCACTTTGCGCATAGGATTCAGGAAGTCCAAAATACTCAAATAGTAGGGTAGGCTTTTTTGTTCTGCGCGTAGGTTGTGTGGGTGGCAGAAGGTCTTGATAAGAAGTGGTGCCATCATAATGATAATGAAACCTTCTTGCAAGATTGCTGTCCATAGCAGAAAGAGACACACTCATAAAAGATAAAAATATTAAAAAGCGGCGATATTGTGTCATGATAATTTTACAACCTCACTCAGCAATGGTTCATCTTTTTTGCAAGCTTATACATTCTACCCTTACGTGAAGGTTCTGCAATTTCCAAAAAGCCAGATGCCACCCATTCAGCACACCAATAGTAATTGCCCACAAAAAATAAAAGTGAATAGAATCATACAAAACAAATTATTCTGTATCATCGTGCGACTCCTCAAGATCAAACTTTACTAACCAATCTAAATTACCTATTTTCATCTTATCTGGCACGGTATTCCAAATAAGATCAAGTTCTACTTGATTAATATTAAAAGTTTCTGCCAACCATGGCATCAATCTATCTTTATCTGCCGGTATATGTGGTTCTATTTCCATATTTTTACACTTAGTTACATGTTGACGCAAAATCTCACGCACAAGGGCTAAATCAAGACCTTTGTATCGATTCCAGATAACTACTGTATTATTTTCACACGCTGTAGCAAGCACGCGGCCCTTAGAACACATTGCAAGCCCATTGACCGCACCATCACATTCCAAAATAATTTCCCGGCAAGCTTGCCACAAGGTTACTTGCTTTCTATCTGGAGAAATAGTAGCACAATCGCGACCATTTGGATAACAAAGAAACGCAGAAATAAGGTTATAATCTGCTTCTGTTTCTATAGGTTCTTTATTCTCAAGATCCCACGTTTGAAATCTTTTGTTTCCGGGTGCTGTCTCAGATGCTACCATCAATACGTTTTCATCCTGAGGATTGAACTGTAAGTCTACATCCCCCGTACCCTTCTGTGGGAAAACAGTCCATTTTTCATGTATTAAATCAGCTACCATCACCCCTATCCTTTTACCACGAACAGCTACAGCTAATTTTGTGCCTTGCACGTTATAGGAAAAATTAACAATCTGATGGCCTGAAATATTATGAACTGTTTCACGCTCACCATCAAAGCTAAATAATTCTACAGTTGATCCACCCCTTGCCGACAAAGCTACCTTATCTTGCATCGGTACAAATGCAAACCCAGAAATTTCCCCATCTAAGAGAGGTATTGTAAAAATACCCCTGCCCTCCAGATCCCATACTGCAGCCTTCGCACGAGAAACTGCGCCAAGCCGAGTACCCTCTTGATTAAATAGTACGGATTTTACACTCGAGCCATGTTGCATTGCAGTGATTAATTTTCTCTTATGAAGGTTCCATAAACGTACAATGCCATCGTCAGCTCCTGTTACAAGCACATCACCACTGGGCAATAAAGCAACGGCTTTAACAGCAGATGTATGTGGATAAGTGCCGGCTTGAAACCAATGACTAAACTTACCATCTTCAATCACTGCTTCTAAGCAACCTGGCAACGCGTTTTTGTAATATGTCTGCAATGTGAAAGATTTCTTCTGGTCGTCTGGCGCCTTACATATCTCATCCATGCCAAAGAGACACTGTATGTAAAAAATATGAATGAGAATCAAAGTTGAAAGAAAGTTATTTTTTATCATGAACATGTATTATTTTTCGGAAATTAAAAGTAAATATTTTTTTTGCAAAGCTCTATATCGGCCCAAAAAGTACATAATCCCTTAAAACAATAAGAGATGTTATCTTCCATGCAACAAATAACTGAACTTTACTTTGCAATTTGACTCGCTCGGTGTAATAAAGTTGCTACAATGCTCATTTTTTCTCTAAGTGGAAAAGTTTTCCACACGTTATTCAACTCATCTTGTTTAAGATTAAATTTCTGTGCCATCCAAGGCACCATATCATCTTTATTTGTACAAGTCACTTCTGGTTTTTGGCGATGTTCAATACATTCAAGTAAGTAATTTTTAAGCACTTGGCGCAATAACACTTGTTCCAATGTTGGATTTGAATGCAGAGCCCAGAAACATACTGTCTTATCATCTGATGCTGTTACTAATATATTGCCTTGTAGATGAAATACTACTGCACGCACCCAACCATCGTGCCGCAATACACGCAATTTATTACCCTTTATATCCCACAAACAGACTGTTTTATCTTGTGATGCTGTTGCTATAATATTGCCTTGTGGATGAAACGCTACTCCACTCACACGGCCACTATGCCGCAATCGACGCAATGTGCGCAAGGCATGCAATATATTACCCTTTAAATCCCATAAATATGCTGTATAATCATCTGATGCTGTTGCTATCATATTCTCTTGTGGATGAGATGCTATTGCATTAATGAGACTACCATGCGGCAATGCATACCGTTTAGTACCATCCAGACCCCACAACCATACTTTCACATTTGATGCTGTTGCTACCGTATCACCTTGTGACTGAAATTCTATTGCAGTTACTGAAGCATCATGCTGTAATGTCTGCAATTTCTTACCCTCCGGATCCCACAAACATGCTCTACAATCATTTGATGCTGTTGCTACCATATTCCCTTGTGCATGAAACGTTACCGCATTTACTGCAGCATTATGCAATAATGTATGCAATTTCTTACCCTGCAGATTCCACACACATGCAGTTCCATCATCAGACGCTGTTGCTACTCTATTCCAATGTGGGTGAGATGCTACTGCATTAACACAAGCACTATGCTGTAATGTATTCGATTTATTACCTTTCATATCCCAGAAACATACTGTTTTGTTTTTTGATGCTGTTGCTACTATCTTGCCTTGTGAATGGAATGCTACCCCATATACCTCATCTTCCTGCGGCAACGTTGCATTTTTATACCACCACCCACCAGCACCAACAATTTCTTGCACAAATAAATTTTTAATATCACCAGGAGTTCGCTCAGAAATTTTGAAATACTTGCACAGCGATCTAGGTTCCACCCGCTCCTCAGAAGCTTTCTCCTGTGCTCTTATTGAACTTGCCGAAGGCAAATCCATACCAAAGATAAATTGAGGGCATACGCAATAGATAAATAATAGTAAGTTACGCATTAATTCTTTATAATTTGATCAACAACTTCTCATAACATTTATTCATATTCAAAATGCCATTATTTAGGGAAAAAATCAATGAAATAAGCTCTTTTAACTTTACAAAAAAGCTGCTCGCTTTTATTTTCATGAAAATGAATAGCTTGAAAGGAATCAATATGAATACACAAACTCAGCAGGTCAGACATATTACACAATATGTAACTTTTATACTTTTGCAATCAACAAGTCTGTATACCATGCAAATCCCACCTAAAATCACAAGAGAGGAAACAGAATATGATATTACTTACAAGCGACTAGTGCCTCCAGCATACAAAGAAATTGAACTCGCGCAGTATAATAAAGGAACAGAAAAGCACTATGGATCTACTCTCAGCAACGGAGTAGTGATGCCTTTTGCGGTACCCAAATGGCATTTTGAAGAACTTGCTAAACTCTATGAAGCACAAGAAAGTGCAAAACAAAAACAGGGTCTTTAATAAAAAAGCTGCTCATTTCTATTTTCAAAAAATGAGCAGCTTGAATATCTTACCCTTCGACAGGCTCAGGATGAGCGGTCGATTAGTTCTTTCTACGGAACGTTTCCTTGAGAACCTTTTTACGTAATCGAATTGATAACGGAGTAATCTCAATTAATTCATCCGGACGAATCCATTCCATACATTTTTCTAGTTCCAACTTACGAACGGGTGCCAATTGCACAGCATCATCAGTACCGGAAGAACGCATATTAGAAAGTTTCTTAAGTTTACACGGATTTACCGTTAAATCATTATCACGGCTATGTTCGCCAACAATCTGACCCTCATATACCTTATCAGTCGGTTCCACAAAGAGAATACCGCGTTCTTTAAGCGTATCAAGGGCATATGCAGTAACAGCGCCATTTTCCATAGAAACAAGCGCACCTTTAATCCGTATGGGAATATCACCTTTATATGGTTCATATCCTGCAAATTGGAAGTTCAATAACCCCGTACCACGCGTATCTGTCATAAATTGGCTTTTAAAGCCCATAAGACCGCGTGAAGGTACTTCAAATTCCAAACGGCAACGGCCATCATCATACATTTGCATGTCTTTAAGTTGCGCTTTTTTGATGCCAAGTCGTTCAATAACAATACCTTGGTATGCTTGATCAACATCAACGATCACGTGCTCAATTGGTTCATACTTTTTACCATCAACCATTTTATAAATAACTTCAGGGGCAGAAAGTTGCAACTCAAACCCTTCACGGCGCATGTTTTCCATCAAAATACCCAAATGAAGCTGTCCACGACCAGAGATCTTAAACGTTTCAGGAGAATCAGTTGGTTCCACACGCAATGCCACGTTAGTTTTAAGTTCTTTTTCAAGACGTTCTTTAATTTGACGAGATGTCAGCAGCTTGCCTTCACGCCCGTTAAAAGGGGAATCGTTGACAGAAACGAACATAGAAAGCGTAGGCTCATCAACAGTAACGTATGGATACGGTGCTGGAAAGTCAGGCTGGCATAACGTGGTACCAATAGAAACTGGTTCGGTAAAACCAGTCATGGCAATAATATCACCAACGCCAATTTCTTCAGTTTCACAGCGATCAAGGCCAATGAACGTATATAACTTAGTAGACTTCATAGGGCGGCTTACTTTATCATCTTTACAAAGCGTAAATTGATCACCAACCTTTAATGAACCGCTAAATACCCGGCCAATGGCAATAAGGCCTAAAAAGTCAGAGTTGTCCAAACTGGTGACTAAGATTTGCAAATGCGCACTCTTTGGTGTTGGTGCAGGAATTTTTTCAATAATAGTTTCAAGAAGTGGGGTCATATCACCAGACGTTGCTTTAGAATCAAATCCTGCAAAGCCTTGTCTTCCAGAACCATAAAGCACGGGGTAATTAAGCTGAGAATCATTTGTTGCCAAATCTAAAAACAAATCTTGTATAGAAGATTCCGTTCTTTCAATATCAGCATCTTTACGATCAATTTTATTAATAAATACTATGGGTGAAAGATTGAGCTCTAATGCTTTTTTAAGCACAAAACGAGTACCAGGTAGCACTCCTTCTGCAGCATCAACCAGAAGAAGAAACCCTTCTACCATTTGGAGCGTTCGCTCAACTTCACCACCAAAGTCACTGTGACCCGGTGTATCAACAATGTTAATTGCATGATTGTTAAAACGAATACCAGTTTGTTTTGCCAAAATAGTAATACCACGCTCTCTTTCAAGAACGTTGGAATCCATAACACGCTCAGCAACTTCAGTAAGTGTGCCTGACTGGGTTAACAATTGGTCCACAAGAGTTGTCTTGCCATGGTCAACGTGTGCGATAATGGCTATATTACGAAGCTTTGAGCTATCTTTCATTTATCATCCGAAAATAAGGTAAAAGAAGCCCGCATCATTGCAGGCTTTCTTGTTGTTTCTATTTAATATCTTAATATCGTGGTGCACAGTATGCAATCAATGCCATAGTTCGCGATTGACGAATAGCACCAGATAATTGGCGTTGATGGAAGCAACAGTTACCTGAAATGCGTGATGGTAATATTTTACCACGCTCAGTCAAGAACGCACGGAGCAAACCAACATTTTTATAGTCAATTGTTCCTGCTTTTTCTACGCTACCACAAAAACGACAATTTTTAGGTGGCGAAAATGTTTTACGGCGAGATTTTTTACGTATTAAACGTGCACTAATTTTAAGTTTTGCTTTTTTAACCATGAAACTATTCCTTAATAAGCGTTATATTCGTTTTGATCTTCACCATGTGCAGCTTCTTCTCGTGACATACCTGGAGAAAGCAAGCCTTCCATTTTGTTATCACGTAAGAATTGACCAACATCACGTGTTGGCACATCTTCTACTGAATCAGGGCGTTGATATTCAAGTGAAGCTTGTGGATCAAGCTTACATACCATATAACGAGCTACAAGGTGATTATATTTCACTGCGAATAATGCTTTAAGAGTTTCAATCAAAGGATGCTTTTGAGCATCAGAGACTTCAAAACGACTCAAAAAGTAGATGCCATAGTCATTTCTTTTGATAGGATATGCAAGACGCAATTTACCCCATCGTTCATAAGAAATTACTGAACCACCAACTTGCTGTACTGCTTTTTGAAACTCTTTTTCTAAAGTAGCAGTTTCATCTGAGGTAATCTCAGGAATAGCAAGTATAAGAACTTCATAACGTTGCATTAGGTTAACCCTTGGTACTAAGTGGAAATGATACAACCCCAGATATCTCTACCATGGGGTATGCACTATAAGGCAGTCCATCTGCCTTATTTAGTACAATATATTAAAAAAGTATACCAGAAAGGCGCTAAATTGCGAATCTTTCCGGTATAAATTCTATAGGTAGGTTGATGGTTACGTCATCTTTTGTTGACGTTGCACCACCCTACCAATAATTCTGAAATGGTCTTTACCACGAACGAGCGCAATAGGCGCTTGCTTATGGTTTACTGATTCCAGAACCACAAAATCTTCAGTAAATGTAACCTGCATAATACCGCGAACCGGGGTTTCATTGCCAAATTCAATTGCTGCAATGTCGCCAGAACGAGTCCATACTTCTGGAGAAATGATAAGAATATCACCCTTCACAAAAGTAGGAGACATCTGGTTATCATTGATTGATAATGCAAACATAGCAGAATCATTAGCATTCAACACTGGTACAAATTCGTCCTTATGGCCAGATGTCACTTGCGCGAGCTGGTTATTATAAGGTGATGGATTTGCAGGGATTTCGCCCACAATTGGTACAACTTGAACCTTTAGATCAACTTCCGTTGATTCAGGCAGGCTCACATTGCTCTCCACGTTATCAGTGCGACCACGGCGTTGAGCAAATAGTTCAATAGGGCTTAATTCAAAAGCATTGGCAAGTTTTCGCAAAGAATCTTCGTTCCAGCGTCGCGTGCCATTTTTTATATGGGTTAAATAACTCTCAGACATGCCTGTTTTTTCAGCCAATATCTTGGTAGTCCAACCCTTTTCACGTAGTAATTCTTTTACACGTAACTCTGTAGAAGATGACATAGCCAGTTCCTCCTGGTAAAGTATTGTATGGTATAGTACAGATTAACACAGCTTTATATTCTAATAGTACTGATAACTTAAGAACTTGTCAAATGGAAAATTAAATAATGACTACCGTCAAATATCTGCCAAATTTTTTAAAAAACAGCTTTGAAAAGGCCTCCTGGAGCCAGAATCAGCTGATTTGCGGGTTAGATGAGGTGGGTAGGGGGTGCCTGGCAGGCCCTTTGGTAGTAGGCTGTGTGATTTTGCCTCCAAACCCGTCATATCGGCTTTTAAAGGACTCCAAAGAACTTTCTCAAAAAGAATTACTGCTTGCTGATCGCTGGATAAAGAAAAATTGTATTTATAGCGTAGTCCCTCTGCACCATCGCCTGATTGATACTCATAATATTTACAGGACCACCCTCATTGCTATGAAGCGGGCAGTACTCCAGGTTTGTGCCCTCTCAAAAGCACGACCTTCTCATATTTTAGTTGATGCCATGCCCCTAAAGCTTACTACCACCGGCTATGGGGACATTCCTGTTGCCTATTTTGCAAAAGGTGAAAGCAAATCAATATCCATTGCTGCAGCCTCAATTCTTGCCAAAGTATACCGGGATGCCCTGATCACCCATTACAATACCCTTATACCTGGTTATGGACTTGATGATCACAAGGGATATAGCACCAAAAAGCACAAACAGGCCATTTGGACGCTTGGAAAATCATTTATTCACCGCACAACCTATTTATCAAGGACTCCCTGTGGCAAAGATGCAGACTCTCACGAGCAACAAACCATTTGCTGAAATAATTGAAAGTTCACTTTCTTGCTGGATTGCCCAAAGCTGGCATTGGAATGTAATTCCCTCATTTGGCCATCTGGTTACCCTCTCTCACCAACAAACTACGCTGGTGGCCATTGTAAACAGCATACAAACAGGATCTTCTGATGCTTCACGCTCGCCCATACCCTATCAAAAGACTGAAGAAGAATTACATGCAGAGCAGCCACAAATTTTTGCATTCTTAAAAACTACGTTCACGTGTATCCCTCTTGGCTATCTTGATAAAGCGCGCGTCCGGTATCAATTACCACCGCAGCCACCCAAGATTCACGCGTTTGTGCAACCTGCTGCCGTTGATATAAGCAAACAATTTTTAGCCAACCCTCAGTACCTTCATGTTCTTTTTGGCCTCTCTCACCAAATTCTTTACATGGACGAACTCCTTTTGGCATTATTAGAACAGCAGGCAGCACTTGGCATTCTCACTCCCGAACGGGTAAGCGCCATCGTTGAAACTATTTCACTTCTTTCTGGCAACGATTACCGTCGCCTCAAATTATTCTTGCAACGCGCACAGCCAATTATTTTTCAAACTAATCATAAAGAGTTGATGCATGACTAACCAAAACAATATCAATACGCTCATTCTCGATTTGACCGGCGTATTATTTCTTATAGATCAGCGCAAAGCATTGCGATTGTTAGGGCTAAAGAACGTAGCATTGTATGCCCTTACTCATTTTAAAAACCCTTTTAAACAAGTTCTTATTCTTCAGGACGTTATCGCCAAACGTGAAAAAAATAATGCGTTGCCCATTTTGTGCTACAAAGGGTACCAACAACCCTCATGCATTGCAGCTTCTCATTTAGGCCTTATAAGCCCTGAAGAAGCGCAAAGGCAGTTATCCGCTCAAGTGCATGAATTAATTGAAGATGGCTCTATTAACAGTAAACTAGAAATAAACATAATGAAGAGATTTGCAGATATTCTTGTTGATTGCAAAACAAAAACGTCTATCATGCAACCAAATTATGCTTTAATTAACATCATCAGAAATATACAGCAAAAAGGGATAGCAACAAGCTATATCCTCTCTAATCTTGATATGGGTACGTATGAACATTTACGCACCAACTACCGGGAAATATTTGCTTTGTTTAAAGATTCAGTAATTTCGGCAGAGGTTGGCATGATGAAACCCGGGCATGATATTTATAACTACGTGTTGAAAACCCATAACTTGGTACCACACACCTGTCTGTTTATTGATGATCAACAAGAAAATATCGCCAGCGCTCAAGAACTTGGTATCAGAAGTATACTGTATAAAGATATACATTCTTTTAAACGAGAATTACAAAAACTTAATCTCCCCATGTGAATATATTGTGCCTTAAGCATAAAAAAGCTGCAAAAAAGAATCGTCCCTCTTGCAGCTATAATATTATTGCTAAAAATTTATCTATTTGAACAATATAAAACGAGATAGCGAATCTTAATCGCATTCGCTAATGCTTGAATCTCTTCATCTGTCCAATCTCTATTAGATTTTTTTAATTTATCATGCAATTCAACTGCAGCATTTCTTGCAAGATCTGCGATCTCTTTGCGAGCAATACCAAACATATTGGCCTGCCTGTAAATTAGCTCTACTTCCACACAATTCACAAACCTATAATATACGTCTTGCCCGCTTTTATACATCAGACTTTTCATGAAAACATCATACTTTGCTGCGTTTAACTCTGGGTCGCTTTGATGCTCACTCGCAAAACTTCCCTGAAAACCTGCTAGGAGCACTATCAATACTATTTTTTTAAAAAACTGTTGCATAAACAACTCCATATAAGTAAAAAACAATATGCTATATCTCAGAATATAGACTCAATGCGATTTTTCAAGCATTTATATGCCTTTTCACACCCGTGACAATTTATTAAACTTCGCCAAAAACATGCTATACTAAGGCTAAGCCAAACCTAAAACACCTTGAGGACACACCATGTTCGGTTTTATCAAAGACAAACTCACCAAAGTATTCACCCAAGTCACCGCGAAATTCAATTCTCTTTTTTCCAAAAAAACTATTGACCAAGAAGCGCTTTGCGAGCTGGAAAAGATCCTCATTCAAGCAGATGCTGGTGTGATCACCACCCGAACAATCTTAAAAAGCGTCACCACCGCATGGCAACAAGGCAAAATCAAAGAAGGAGCTGACTTACACCAAGCGGTCAAAGAGCAACTCCTTGAGATCCTCAAAGAACCAAGCACAAAAGCTTGCTCCATATATATGCTTGTGGGCATTAATGGGAGTGGTAAAACAACTTGCGCTGCCAAATTGGCCTCTAAATTAAAAGCTGAAGGCAAAAGAGTATTACTTGTGGCGGGAGACACGTTCCGTGCAGCAGCAGTTGAACAATTATCCGTTTGGGCCCAAAAAATTGATGTGCCCATCGTTATAGGAACGCCTGAACAAGATCCTGCCTCCGTTATCTTTGCAGGATGCACACGTTTTAAACAAGAAGGCTTTGACGTCCTTATCATTGACACTGCAGGCCGGTTGCAAACAAAAATAAATTTAATGAAAGAACTTGAGAAGATAAAAAAGGTGATAGAAAAACAGTTGCCAAATCAAACAGTGTGCACCCTCCTTACAGTGGATGCTATGCTCGGGCAAAATTCATTTGATCAAGCAAAGCTATTTAATGAAAGCACCAAGCTTAATGGCCTGGTGCTCACAAAA
Organism: Candidatus Babeliales bacterium; assembly: GCA_963716425.1. Taxonomy (GTDB): domain Bacteria; phylum Babelota; class Babeliae; order Babelales; family JBFXEV01; genus JBFXEV01. Next base: position 1,115,348 of record OY970310.1, on the reverse strand, counting down.
ATGGATGGCACAGGTAAAGGTGGCATAGTATTTGCCATCACCCAAGAGCTGGGTATTCCTGTGCAGTATATTTCATATGGTGAACAGGTGGAGCAAATGAAACCATTTAATAAACAAGAATATGTAGAACAACTACTTGGCAACTAAATCTTCTTTAGGCAACGCTCCGTGGCCTTTTGAAAGCTTTTTTAATGTAACCAAACGAACTAACTTTTCATCTCGTCGTTTTTGGGCCTTGAGCTCCCTTTCATTCTCATCAAGTTGTTGCAAACGAGTTTCAAAAATAGCTTCTTTTAGACCCGTTTTATCATCAGCATAATCCTTTACATCATGTACTGTTTCAAGTCCAGGCAAAGCTGCACACAATTTTTTTATGTGTTCCAAAGAAACTGGATGTGGAAGTGTCATATGCCATAATCCCATATCCTTGACTGGAATAAGATTAATCGCTTTACACTGCTGTGTTATTAAAGATAGCGCTGCTTCATGTAGTGCTATTTCTGAGCGTGATTTTTGCTGGACAATACATGTCCCGGTAATGAATCCAGGATACACCTGCATAACTACGCCTTGTACAAATTTTTCTTGCTGAGGCATCTGTTGCACCGCAACCACTACACTCCCTTGGTCCATAGCACTCAATCGCATACATGCACCGAGCACAAACAGTACAAAAAACTTTCTCATATACATAAAAAACCCTTAAGTTAAGCATAATAAATAATTACAAACTATCCATACTGTACCGTATTTATATATTTTTTCCAACGGTTTCTTACAAAACAATTCACTTTTGTGCGTATTATCAGTACACTTGCAATAAAAAGGGCACCCTTTTATCCTGGAGGATACAAACATGAAGCAAAACATAAACACACTTATTGATGAGATCACCAAACAACTACATTCTGAATATCGTGACCCCATTCTCATGCAACAAACTGCATGGTGGCTTGTTGAAGCGCTTACTAAATTGCCCCAAGCAAAGTTAATAGCTCAACAAGAGGTTGAACTATCACCTCAACAACAAAAGCAACTTGATGCTTGGATTGCACAATTGACAATGCATCATAAACCACTGCAATATATTTTGGGCACAGTCCCTTTTGCAGATCTTGATATCATTGTACAACCGCCCATCCTCATTCCCCGACCAGAAACTGAAGAACTCGTATACAAACTTATTGATATGCTTACCCCATTGAAAAACCAACATCTATCTATTTTGGATATTGGTACAGGATCGGGCTGTATCGCACTGGCACTTGCAAAAGCATTACCCAATGCAATGGTAACCGCACTTGATGTAGATCCACAGGCACTTGATCTTGCGTGCACCAATGCACATCACAATCATATTAATAATATTGCATTCCTTGAATCCGATGTATATGACAATCTAGGAGCCCATGATACCTTTGATCTTATTGTAAGCAATCCACCCTACGTTACTCAAGAAGAATGGAAAACTCTTGATCCATCAGTGACTCAATGGGAAAACCCCCATGCGCTTATTGCGATACACGAAGGTCTTGCAATCATTGAACGTATTATTAGAAGAGCAAGCGCACATTTGAATCCCGATTCTGAACTCCATATGCGCCATTTGCCTCGCCTTGTTATTGAAATTGGTTACAAGCAAGGACCTGCAGTCCAAGAACTTATGAAGCAAGCGGGATTCCATCATGTGGATATACAAAAAGATCTTGAAGGTAAAGATCGTGTGGTATGGGGAAGATTTTAAATGGTATTGCCTATTGCACCATGCACCAATCAAATTATAAACGTGATTCTTGGTACACAATGTATACAATGCATCTGGCTTCATCACAATAAAGGCATGTTCAATATTAAGGCTTATAGCAAAGCGCATATGCCCACCCCAATCACCTTTGCGCAACCAATACTGATTGAACAGACGATTCGTTCATTTTTAAACGAGCATAAGATACCGCATGCATTTGTAACAATCGCACTCAGACCAGATATGTTACACCAAAAAGATGATATTCCAGCACATCAGCTGCTTGCCTGCCAACTCCTTGCAATCAATACACCATTTCATTGTGCAGGTATTACTACGTATACCTTGGCACAACAGCATGCACTCAGCGAAGGGGCAAAAATTCCTCTGTTACAGAATAATGCTGTTGCATATGATGATCTTTTGTGTAGCATTGGATGTTATAGCATGGCAAGGAACTAACTATGACCATTAACTTTATCAACACACCACCACCTGAAAAACAACAAGCTGTATACTATTGGTATCGCATCACCATGAACATGGCAGCAGCACTTTCTGTACTCTTTTTGCTCACCAATGCATATCAGTTTTATCAGATCAAAACTGCAGATGCGAGCGCTCAAGAACTCAAACAAGTTACCGAACACATTAATCTAGCAAGCGAACGCATTAAACAACTTACCGCCACTCATGAACAACTTAAGGGGCAAGAAGCATCTTTAAGCGCACAAGCTGAAAAAAGTTTTAAACCTGCAGTCTATTTGCGCACCATTGCAACCACCATTCCTGATGATACCTGCTTATTTATTGCGGACTTACACAAAAAAAAGAATATACAACTTTCTGGCTACACTGAATCCTCGCATTCATTGCAACAATTTATAGAAGCTCTGCGCAGATCACGTATTTTTGGTACTCTAGAGCTTGCAAGTTTGCAACCTGAGAGTGCTCAACAGGTAACGCACTCACGCTTTACCCTTACTGCACAATTGCAATCACTGTAATATTGAGTATCCTGTTTGTTATGAACATAATAAAACAATTACCACCAGAGCAAGCCAATCAAATTGCTGCAGGCCAGGTGGTAGAACGACCCGCAAATATTGTAAAAGAGCTTGTAGAAAATAGCATTGATGCTAAAGCTTCACGCATTGAGCTCTTTATTGAACAAGGTGGCACGCACCTTATACGTGTTATTGATAATGGGTGTGGCATGTCACCAGACGATGCGCTAAAATGTTTTGACCGACATGCAACCAGCAAACTTTCCACTATTGATCAACTCTCTACCATCTCTACATTCGGCTTTCGTGGTGAAGCTCTTGCTTGCATTGCAGCGGTAAGCAAAGTAACACTGATCACCAAACTGGCAACCGATGAACTGGCCACTAAAGTGTATATTACCGATGGCACAACAACGGTTACCAATGTAAGTGCAACCACTGGCACGGATATTTGCATACAAGAACTATTTTACAACGTCCCTGCCCGCAAAAAATTTCTTAAAAAAGAAGTGACCGAGTGGCGCGCAATAGAACAACAATTTGAAGCGTTTTGCCTCAGCTTTTTATCAATGCATTTTATACTGTGGCACGACGGCAAACAGCTCTTTAATTGCCCGCCGGTAGCAACGCTGATTGAACGTGTGGCTCAATTGCTACCTGCAGCAATGTCCACTACCACCATTGCACTTGTGCCACATGAGCAAAAAGGGATTCTTGTGACAGGAGCTATTACACATCACCAATATTTCCGCTATGATCGCAATACTATCTTTTTGTTTGTGAATAATCGCTGGGTCAAAAATAAAGAATTAATGAGCGCAATGCTCAACGGTTACTTGAATGTTTTACCCTCAGGTCGCTATCCTGCAGGGTGTATTTCAATCACAGTAGACCCGTGCGATGTGGATATCAATACGCATCCTCGCAAAGAGGAAGTCTCTTTTGTGCATCCGCGCCGCGTTGCAAGTTTGCTCACCACCGCAGTAAAAGCAACATTAGAAAATCATCTTTCAAAACAACTTGCGCGTACTATTACCTTTGCTCCATCACGCAGCACCACGTTGCCGCCCGATGATCCGTTTAATGGCCCCGATACGTCACTGATTATCCCGCCACAACCACTCAGGCCGGTGCCGCCATTCAGACCAATATTAAGTTCACTCCAAACTGTACATGGATCACCGTATTCTCACAACCCGGTCTATGGTACCCCTGAATCGTATACTGAAATTCAAACAAAAACGAACCCGCATCACAACTTTACTATTATCGGCCAGTTATCGAACACCTATATTCTCCTTGAACACGAGGACGGCCTTTTTATTGTTGATCAGCATGCAGCACATGAGCGCGTTTTATATGAGCGATTTAAATCACGCTTTGGCAATGTGCCTACTATTGAATTGCTGTTCCCGCACCTGATTGATATGTCTCAGGACGATTTGGCACTCATTGCACCCCACCTTGAACTGCTGTGTACCCATGGCATTGGCATTGAACAATTTGGCTCCACTCAATTACGTATCACCAGCACGCCAGTGCATGCAAAAGAAATTCCCTTCAAGGAACTGATTAAGGAAATACTCAGTTGGGTAGATGCCGCTCATGATGTAACCACAGAGCAACTCCATGAACAGATTAATGAAAAATTACATGCTCAGATGGCCTGCAAAGCTGCAATAAAAGCTGGCGATATTCTCACTCTAGAAAAGATGCATGCTTTACTTGATGAATTATATGCATGTGAAAATAGATTCATTTGTGCGCATGGAAGACCCACGGGATGGCTATTACCAACCCATGATATTGAAAAGAAATTTAAACGAATTAGTTGAGTTGTATAGTTAATTATTTATTTTTTTCAGGTTAATCTCTAGACAGAGAGTTACAGAATTCTGTAAGCTTACCTTGTAACAATAATAATGCCTTATCTAAATCTAAGGAGTATCATAATGGCATATAGCGTTAAATCTAAAAAAAGTGGGAAGACCTACTATCTTCACTCAAAAGAAGTAACACTTGCTGGTAACCGCAAGCAGTTAATCTATTACTTTGCTGGCGAAGCTGCAAAAAATGCACTCAATGCATTGCCTGCTGGCTATGAAGTAATGGAAAACTCTCGCACTGGCTTGCCAATGTTACGCAAAGCTGGCGGTGCCAAAAAAGCTGCAAAACCAGCAGCTAAGCCAGCTGCAAAAGCAGCAGCTAAGCCGGCTGCAAAACCAGCTGCAAAACCAGCTGCAAAACCGGTTGCAAAAAAGAAATAATAACATTCATTATTACTTTTCTAGAATGAGGAGCTGATGTGTATCAGCTCTTCATTTTTTCTTCTCATTCATTTTTATTCTTGGAAACTCCCATGGCAAAATTAAACTGCATGCTATTTACTCAATTTTCACCCCGCGAACAAGAACTTATTAATGCCGCACTTTCTGCACGATTACGAGCACAAGCACCATACTCCCATTTTTTGGTAGGCTCATCTGTGCTCACTGATAAAAATGAAATATATGCCGGCTGCAATGTAGAGCGTTGTTCATACACGCAAACTACCCATGCAGAACAAAACGCAATTGATAACATGGTAGCCCATTGTGGTTCTGCAAAAATTACAATGATTGTGGCTGCTGCGGCACCAAAAGGCAAAGATATTATACTGGACTTACAAAGCAAAACTATAAGTAATGCTTCTTTACAAGCATCACCAGCCTATTCGTGTGGACACTGCCGCCAGATTATATGGGAAAATTGTTACGGTGATGCTTCGGTACCCTGCGTGCTCATCAGTCCCGCTGGCACTATTTATTGCACAACTATTGGCGATCTTTTGCCATTCCCGTTTGGTCCTACTGACCTTGGCATCACGTATACGACTGAAAAACAATTGTAAAAATAATTATGGTGACATATGCAAATACACGTGCCACCATTAAAAATTTAAAAATTAAAGATTTTTAGTTTAACTTACTTCCAAAAGTTCTACGTCAAAAATAAGATCTGAGTTTGGCTTAATAACTGGGCCAGCACTACGTGCACCGTAGCCCAATGCTGATGGAATAAATAATCTGCGCTTTTCGCCAATCTTCATACCCATTACACCATCATCCCATCCTCTAATAACTTGACCCATGCCAATGTTAAAAGTGAACGGTCTATTGCGAGAGTGACTGCTATCAAATTGAGTACCAGGCTGACCACCTTGATTAAGCCACCCTGTATAATGAACGGTAACTTTTTTACCGGTCACGGGAGATGTGCCTGTACCTTCTCTTAATACTTCATACTCTAACCCTGATGGCATTGAATGACGTGTCACTTTGGCATTTCCTCTAGTATCTGTTGTTACTTGTTTGGGTTCTGTTTGTTTTTTTGCTGTATCCTCACAGCTGCAGCCAGCAAACACGGAAAGTGATACTGCGCTTAAACATAAGGTAACTGATAATTTCTTGATCATGATATTTTCCTCTTTCTTTAAAACTTAATTAGTACAATATTTTAAAGAAGTGTACCATAAGCAAAAGTTTTAGACAAAAATCACAATATTATTTTCTATTCTTTGCCATATGTTTTTGCTGATACCATTCCGCCCTGTACTGCTTTTTATACCGGTTAAGCACTTGTGCGAATCTATCAATATCAATTGGTATTTGCTTTTCATAAAGATAAGAATATGTTTCAGTTGAAGGCTCTTCCTCCACTATTTCTAAAACCACATCCTTATTCTCTTTGATATAGGTAGTGGCTTTGAGTGGGTAAAGTATGGTCCCTTTTTGATAGGATATATCTACATAATTTACCTTACCACGCTTGGGCGCATAAAAGCTTCTTACGGCAATATGTTGAATCGATTCCCATGGGCAGAAAAGATAATAATTTCTTCTTTGCCAGATGCAAATGCCTTCTTCATTCACTCCTACAAGTAACTTATTCGTGTAATTGTAGATCTGATAAGCGAATAAAGCACATAACCCTATCATGCTTGATATGAGCCAAGGCGCATTTTCCGGAGAAAAATAGAGCAACACTCCAAAAAAAGCAATAAAGAAACAAAATGGAAAATAATAAATCTTGTGTTTATAGACGTGAAGGAATTTCATATTATATCCTCGAAGAAGTCGATTAGTTCAATATATGCAAAGTGTACCACAGGCAAGGAATAAGACAAAATCTCGAACCTGACTCACTCCTGTCAATTAATCCTATTTGACATTATTTACAAATAGTATAGAATAAGTAGTACAAAACGTTATTCAGCAAACCTGTAATGGAGATTATTCTATGAACTATAAATTATACGCCCTTATACTTACCCTAACACTCTCTGCTACCCCTGCAATGCAGGCTATGCGAGCCACTAGAAGCCTCGTTGCCACAGCTCGTACACTTCGTCCTGCTGCCATACCGACTGGCAAGCATGCTCTTGCACAAACCCATTCCACACGCAACAATGGTTATGGATATTACCAAGAAAAAGCTCGTCATACATATGATAATTATTCCATCCCTGCTGCAACGGCAATAGCGGTTGGCGTTGGTTTAAGCGCTCAGGATGCTTTGGAGCAAGAAGAAGATTATTCTGCTGCAATCCACAATCTAGATATCACTGATATCAAAGCTGTACTTGAAGTCTTTAAAAATGGAAGTGAAGATGATAAGCGAGAGCTTGCTCAAAGAATAGCAAAAAAGATCACCAGCTATTCAGTTTATGATATTATTGCCATGTTGCGACAAACTGATAAAAGACCGCATCGTATATTAATAAATGCAGTAACTAAAAACATATTTCATTATTCATTCTATGATATTAGAAACATTATTGATAGTGATCGTCAAGATGACACTCATGAATTAATTGCAGCGGCACTTAAAAAAAATTATGACGAACTCATTGGCAATACCACTTATACACAAATTTTTGGAACACCTCACTATGACAATCACCGTGGCAACTTTATTTATCTCATAGAAGCATTAAAGCCTCAATATCAAGGCAGTCTTTTACACGTGATCGCACAAGATATAACTAATTATCGAAAAGATGAACTTCAACGCATCCTTCGTCAAGATTTCTATTATCATGGAGTTCTTAATAAATCTTTTAATGCTGAGGATCAAGCAATTATTAGCTCAGCCATCGCAGACAATATTGATAAATTTGATACAAATAGTATCATGGCAATTTTAAAGATCACTAGCAGAAATAATCAAAACATCATTACTGCTGCTATGGCAAACAATGTGCAAAAATATGGTTATAGAAATATGCCTCGTATTTTCAAATATGCCAATGAACAGAGTAAAGAAGTGATTTCTGCAACTATTGCAAATAACCTAAATAAATTCTCTGATAAAGAACTCCTCAATATCTTAAGACACTCTTACGGGCAACATAAAGAAGTTATTTCTACTGCTATGGTAAATAATATAGATATGAATACGCGCTATTCTAGCACCTTACTAGAAAGAATGCTATACGCATCTAATGAAAAAATACAAGCAATTATTGCTGCCCATATAGTATTACATGTGGATAGTTATACTCAGGATGATTTACGCAGATTATTAAGAGTTTCTAATGAAAGCACTAAAGCGACTATTTTTAAAGCTATGTATAACAAAATAGATGTACTTATTGACCAACATACAGTTGATAGTCAGTCAGCAGCCCACCTTAAAAATAATATATTTGAAGCATGGGAATATATAGCAACCATTGCCAATAACCCAAAATATAAGGCAGCCTTCGAAAAAGCCGCAAGATATGAACACTCAGTTGCAAACGATTCAGCAGTCTTTTACCATTCTCAAAAGAGTGCAGTCTATTGGCTAGAACTTTTATATACCAAACTATGGGAACAAAAATATAACCAAAAGTCAGAAAACTATCTCTTCACCCGCTTTCCTCGTGATACTAGTGAATTTTCAAATGCAGCCCTGCAACACGATGGTCAACTAATAAGAAATGCATTACTTAGCAATGGTCGTGCAGAAGGTCAGGACGCCCTGCGCCCGTATCTTTTATTTACAAATTATGCACTCTTTGGCAACGCAACCAACTGGGGAAGTTGCTCGGCACACTATTTTATTAAGAACTTTAACATTGGTGACCCAGATATAACTACAAAAACTATTATAGATTCATTTGGCGATACAACCCTCTTTAACAAGTATGAATCTGAATTTAAACGGATTGAACACGAATTTAAAGAAATTGTATCAAGCAGCGTATTACTCCAATTCATCATCCCATCCAAAGCACTGAATGATCATGTGTATTTGGCAGCACCAGGTGGGTACAAAAAGAAATTAGAAATTAGCAGAGAAGAAGTTAATAATATTGCCACCATTATCAAAACATTAAAAACAGCTCCCAAAACTATGGATAATACTGATCAACAGGAGTTTTGCATAATCATGACGCCAGATACCGTACACACATTGCGCGAACAAGGCACTGAAGTACGAGTCTATGGTGGCTTTGATCAAGAAAAACTTAATGCATTAACTGCCAAGCTAGAAGCACTTATTGCTCGCGTAGCCAAAGAAAACCCAAACGTCTTTAAGGAACAGTTAACTCCTACTGAAAGTTGTCATAAATTTGGATATGTTTTAGATCAAATATCAAAACCAAAAGATTACTAAAATGGAGATTACCATGAATTATAAATTTTATGCCCTTATACTTACCCTAACTCTTGCCGCTACTCCTGCAATGCAGGCTATGCGGGCCACTAGAGGCCTTGCTGCGACAGCTCGTTCGGTTCGCCCTGCCATACAGGCTGGTAAGCATACTCTTGCTCGAACTCATGCCACGAATAACAATGGCCATGGCTATGGCCAAGAAGAATCTCGTCATGCACATGGCAATTATTACATCCCTGCAGCAATAGCGGTGGGCCTTGGTTTAAACGTTCAGCATGCAATGGAAGAAGAAGATAATAATTCAAAAGTGCTTACTGAGCTTGATATCAATAATATTGATGCGGTTATTAATGTCTTTAAAAATGGCACAGAAGAAGATAAAGTGGCAGTTGCTCAAAAAATCGGACGCAATATCACTTGGTATAGCATTAATACTATTGTTTCTTTGCTAAACAATATAGACAAAAGACCGCATAGAATATTAGTAAATGCCATTGCAAAAAATATCACTCATTATGCTCCAGAAAGTATTATTCGAATTCTTGAAGGTGATTCTCACAAAGAAACGCATGATATAATTGCAAGTTCACTGAAAAGAAATTATAGCCATTTTACACAATGCTCATTTCTTGGCTATCAATATGCGGTAAAAGAATTTGGATATAACCAATATTTAAAAATAGTTCGCGTACTAGACAACGCCTATCTCCATATTGCATTAGAACCCCTCTTGAACTCTTTAGAGCAATATGTAGATACACAATTTACAGATCATACAAAAACACCTTCTGTAGAATCACCTATCTGCATTGGTGCTCATTTTGCCACTAAAATTGGTGAACGTATCTATGTTTATACAGATAAACAACTTTCGCTGCTCTTAAAATTAGCAGATGAAAGTGCACAGAAAGTTATTGCTTCTTCCATTGCCCAGAATGTTACGCGTTTTAATTTCTCCTCGCTCTGCAATATAATAACTAAAGTCAATGATGAGAACAAAGCAGTTATTGTTACTGCTATTTCTCAACATGATGATCTTATTAAGACCGCGAATGGGCATGAACTATATACTATTCTGGCAGCTGTTGATGAAAAAGTGCAAAGCCAAGTTCTTGGCGTACTTCTTAGCAATAATATTTTCAAAAATGGTGGTTATGTTATTGACACCCTGCGCACACATCTAAAAAAAGTAAATGAAAATGCTCGTGCACAAATTTCACAAGAATGGGGTTTGACTGAAGAAGACTGGTCTTACATAGAATTGTATTGCATGATGAGTCTTTTTCATACAGAGCAAACGAGAGACTCAAATAAACAATTCACCTACACTATAGCAGTAAATGATGAGATCAAAGAAATGATTACTTCAATTTGCAATGCACGTGGAATTACTGAAAAGATCACCATTGGGGCAATCAATGCACCTGATGCACTTGCGGCAGTAAGTTATAATTCCAAAAAGCATACGTACGAACTATATCTTAATTTGCCTGCGTTGAAAGAAACTAACGAACAATTGCAGCGCTTTGTCTTGGAACATGAACTGGGCGGGCATCTTCTGCATGATCATACCTTATTTGCGTCTTCTATTATACGGTATCTTCAAATGAAGCATAATACAACAAGCGATAATATTCTAAACTCGGCTTCTTTTCAAGCATTAAAGAAAGCTCATGAATATGAAGCAGACCTCTCTTCCGCTATCGAAGACTTAACACTTGCTCATTGCGCAAAACAAGCCCTGGAAAATACAGAAAGCAAAAGACTGCACAAATTATATATGTCAAGAGCACACTTAATACAAGCAATCAATGCCATAATCAAATTAAAAGAAGCAGAGCAAAAATGGTTTGATGGCGAGGAAGCATATAACCTCTATGGTCCACCAGCATATGACAGAATGGTTTTTGAAGAGTCAAAAACTTCAGTAGAACAAGATGAGAAAGATTAATGGAGATGACCATGAATTATAAATTTTATGCCCTTTTACTTACACTAGCTCTCTCTGCTACCCCTGCAATGCAGGCTATGCGAGCCACTAGAAGCCTCGTTGCCACAGCTCGTACACTTCGTCCTGCTGCCATACCGACTGGCAAGCATGCTCTTGCACAAACCCATTCCACACGCAACAATGGTTATGGATATTACCAAGAAAAAGCTCGTCATACATATGATAATTATTCCATCCCTGCTGCAACGGCAATAGCGGTTGGCGTTGGTTTAAGCGCTCAGGATGCCATGGAAGAAGAAGGCAATAATTCCAAAGTGCTTGCTAAGCTTGATATCTATAATGTAGCAGCTGTTCTTGAAGTCTTTAAAAGTGGAACAGAGGATGATAAACAATTGGTTGCTGCAAAAATCGCACAAAAAATTACGTACTATACCACTGATGCTGTTATTAGTCTGCTACTAAATACAGTAAAAAGACCTCATCGCATATTAATACAAGCTCTCGCAAAGAATATCACCCATTATTCTCCTGAAAGCATCATAGAGATCCTTAACGCTGATGCAAAAAAAGATACTCATGACTTCATTGCGAACGCTCTCAAAAAAAATTATAATCATTTTACAAAGCATACATGTTTTGGCTATGAATATGCTGCAAAAGAATATGGATACAACCACTATCTGAGCATGTTACGTGCGCTTAATAATACATATCTACACATTGCCTTAGAACCTCTTTTAAATAGTTTACAAGAATACGTAAGCAATCAAACTGAAAATCCTGTAAATATACCTTCTATAGAGCCGCCTATCTACATAGGAGCCCATTTCGCTACAAAAATAAGCAATTGTATTACGTGCTATACTGAATCGCAACTCTCTACGATTTTAAAACTAGCTGATAGAGAAACGCAAGATATTATTTCTAATGCTATCGCACAAAATATCAGCCTCTTTAAAATCGATGCACTCTCCAAAATTTTAAGCCTCATTACGGAAGAAAATAAAAAAGTTATCGCAGCAGCTATTGCAAAAGATGAGGTGTTTATTAGATCTCTTAAAGCAGAGAATCTTTATGGCCTTCTAAATGCCATAGATTCACAAACACAAAACAACATTCTCAGAGTGTTTATTAAGAATTATAATTTCAAAAATGGTGAATATGTTGCAGATAATATTCGCAAATATATACAAAAAATACAGGCAGATGCATATACGCAAATTTCACAAGAATGGGGATTAACTGAAAGAGATTGGGCTACTATAGATGGTAATTACAATAAGCGCATCCAAAACATTATTCATAGTCCCAATTCAACTGAACAGTTTACCTATACTTGCGAAGTTATTGATGAAATAAAAGAACTTATTGCTTCAGTATGTAAAGAACGTGGCATTACTCAAAAAATTGTAATTAGTGAAAATATAGAATATAGACACAAATATACCGCTTTTGTAAGTACCATTTACACGAATAATGAAATAACATTCAATCTATCGCTAATTAAACTACCTCCAATAGAAGAAATAAATTTCAGCGCACTTCGCATCTTATTAGAACATGAGCTCGGTGGGCATGTTCGTCATTATCACATGTTACGTCAGGATGTAATCTCAAATTATATATACGATAATAAACTGAACAAATGGTTCTTCACACGCGAAGATATCTACAACTCATCTTCTTTAGTTGCATTAAGAAAAACTAATGAATATGAGGCAGATCTCTCTTCTGCCATTGATGATTTTCATCTTGCTAATGATATAAAAACAAACTTAGAAAACAAAAAAGAAAATCATTCCAGCACAAAATTATATATGTCACCTGCCCATAACTATAGAGCAATTATGGCCATTATCAAGTTAAAAGAAGCTGAGCAAGAGTGGTTTGATAGCGATGAAGCTTACAATCTCTATGGTCCACCAGCATATGATAAAATGATATTTGATGAGTCAAAAGTTTCAGTAGAACAGAATAGAAAAGATTAAATGGAGATTACCATGAATTATAAATTTTATGCCCTTATACTTACCCTAACTCTTGCCGCTACTCCTGCAATGCAGGCTATGCGGGCCACTAGAGGCCTTGTTGCGACAGCTCGTTCGCTTCGTCCGGCCATACAGGCTGGCAAGCAAGCTCTAGCTCAAACTCATGCCCCAAATAGCAATGGCCACGGCTATGGACAAGAAGAACCTCGTCATGCACGTGACAATTATTACATCCCTGCAGCAACAGCAATAGCGGTGGGCCTTGGTTTAAACGCACAGCATGCTTTGGAGCAAAAAGAAGATTATACATCTGTTGATAAACTTGATATCAATAATATTGATGCTGTTATTAATGTCTTTAAAAATGGCACCGAAGAAGAGCAGCAAGAAGTTGCAAAAAAAGTTGCTCAAAAAATTAGAACTTATAGATTTGAAGATATTATTGAAATGCTACAAAACATAGGCGAAAATCAACCTCGCATTTTATTAATAGAAGCGCTTTCAAATAATATTACCTATTATTCTGTTGCACAAATTAAAGAAATCCTTATGGTAAGCAACTATTGTATTTATCCAAATTCACACGAAATAATGGCTCATGCTCTTAAAAAAAATTATCATTATTTTACGCATAATAAGTTTCTCGGCTATAGTTACTCTAAAAAAGATGGATTATCTGAGTATCTAAAAGTTATTGAAGGACTGAATTGGCAATATCTTCATATTGCATTCGAACCGCTAATTGCAGATGTTTATGAAGCTATTAGTAAGCAAATTATCGACAGCTCCAATACGCCTGCTGCAAAAACTAATATTACCATTCCTTATGAGATAGCACGTAAAATAAGCCAGTGCCATTATTCTTATACAGATCAGCAATTATGCACACTCTTAAAAATATCTGATGATGATACGCAAGAAATTATTTGTAGAGGAATAGTTCATGATATTCGTCATAAATGTATGTGGTATGAATGGCCAAAGACTTTACCAAATCTTACTATCAGTTTGTGAAAAAAATAGAGCTTCCGTAGCCAATGAATGGGGATATAGATTAGAGCATGCAGAAAACATGGCAAAGTTCACTGGAGAAAAGGCTAAAGATAATTTTATTGAAACCTTAAAAGACCATGAGCTTTATGAGCTTCTTATTTCATCCAATGGAGATTCGCAAAATTATTTCCTCAAGAAATTTCTAAAAAATTATGATTTTAAAAATGGCCGATATATTACTGATTTTATTCGTGGAAATATACAGAAAATGCAAGACCTGATTTATGCAAGTATTTCAAATGAATGGGGCCTAACAGAAAGTGATTGGGCTGAAATCCATCATAGTTTTAATAAGCATATTCATTCCATTGCTCATGCCTCTAATTCAGATAAACAATTTACCTATGCTTGCAATGTTAGCGACAGTACAAAACATCTTATTACTCTAATATGTAAAAAGCGTAACATCACCGAAGAACTTATAGTGAAAGAAATAGAAGATAAGGAAAATTTTGCGGCTATTGAAACAAGCTTAACTAATACCAATCATGTCAAGCAATCATTGCAAATTAATACTTCTCACCCAAGAGCAGATGACTATGAAACAATGCATTTCTGTTTCGAGCATGAATTGGGTGGACACCTTCGGCATCATCATGGCTTGCTCCGATGTATAATTTTAATAACTATATATCACAAACATCACATCAAATTTAAAAATTTTAAAGAGGGAACATCTGAAAGCCCTGCGCTAGATGATATTCGTAACTCAGCTTCTTTTCAAGCTTTAGCAAAAGCTCATGAATATGAAGCGGATCTCTCTTCAGCTATTGATGATATCGCCTATGCTTCCGAAGTAAAAAATTATGCAAAAAATGAAAAAGAAGGAAATCGTCCCTCATTATATATGTCTCAAAAACAGCTTTATAGAATAATCTCGGCCATAATTAAATTAAAAGAAGCAGAGCAAAAATGGTTTGATGGCGAGGAAGCGTATAACCTCTATGGTCCACCAGCCTATGATAGAATGGTATTTAATGAGTCAGAAATTTCAGTAGAACAGAATGAAAAAGATTAATGGAGATTACCATGAATTATAAATTTTATGCCCTTATACTTACCCTAACTCTTGCCGCTACTCCTGCAATGCAGGCCATGCGTGTCACTAGAGGCCTTTTAGCCACTGCTCGTTCGCTGCGCCCTGCCTATACAAGATGGCCAGCATGCTCTTGCTCAAATTCGTTCCACACATAACAATGGCCATGGGTATGGGCAAGAAGAACCTCGCGATGCACATGGCAAGTATTCCATTCCTGCAGCAACGGCAATAGCGATCGGACTTGGCTTGACTGCTCAGCATGCAATGGAAGCAGATGATCATAATGAAGAAAATCAAGAAGAAACACCCGTTTCAATCGCTGACCTTTCTCTGTATGATTTCCCTGGCATTCTTGAAGCACTGCAACACGCTTCTGAGGAAGATAAACGGCTTCTAACTCAAGAAATAGCTCGTGGGATGTGGCATTATAAAGTTTCAGCCATAATCAAAATGCTCCAATGCACAGAGGGAAGACCCCATCGCAATCTCGTAAACGGTATTACCAAACATATTACCTGTTATTCGACCGATGATATTTCCCAAATTCTTAAAAGTGACTTGCATGACGATACTCACGCATTAATTGCCCATGCCCTTAAAAATAATTATAAACAATTCACCAACTACACTCTCTGTGGAGTATCACTCTACAGTAGCCAAGATTGGCGCAAGCAATATGTTACTATCCTTAAAACTTTAAAGCCAATGTACCATGGCACAATGCTTCAACCCATTTTAAACGATATAGAACAGCATAATATTATTGATCTTTTATACGTAGCTGGCACCTCGCATAAAAGAGATATTCTTATTGCCTTTACCAATGCTCAAAACATAGATCTCTCTGTATATAACCGGGGTGGAGAGTTACAGGATCTTTTAGAACTGACAAGGCCATATAATCAATTAAACATTGCTCATGCGATAGCAAAAAACATAGATCAGTATAATGGCCACCATTTCTTTTACTTTTTAAAAATATGTACCCAAGAAAGTAGACAAATTATTACGAATGCAATTATACAAAATCTATCAAAAAACATTAATAAATATGATACACAGACGCTCGACCTTATTAAACAACTTTGCAACAATGAACAACAAGAAACTATTACTACTGTTGCCCAACTTGCAATACAAAGTAAGGGCCCCATGATAGTAGGATATAACGAATTGAAAGGCAAATTTGAAGCAATGCGCGCGCACAAAGACTAAACCTTAGATGCTGTAGCACTTCATGAGAAATATCATTTTTTTCTGGTACACTAATACCAGAGCTTAGAAATGCCTATTTTTATATGAGGTTACTATGCATGTTACATTACGTGTCTTCTTGCTTATTCTTGTGCTTAGTCGAATGCCTCAATTACAGGCAATACGCTTCAAAGAAACATTGTTACAAGCAAGCAAACAAATGCTCAATGCACCAAAAAGTGCCTATAAAAATAACAATCAAACTTCCGCTGGCGGGGCACTCGGTCTTGCTATAAGCCTTTACTTGTCAGCTTCCTATGCATATGCACACGAAAATGAACAAAAAATTAATCCTCCAGAAGAGCCTCCCTTTGACATCAAAGGACTTGATCTTAAAAACCCTCAAGCTGTTATTGAAGCTCTAGAAAAAGCACCTGATGCTGAAAAAGAATTACTTGCAAAAAAATTAGCTCATCATATAGCGTGGTATTGGCACGATGTATCTTATTATACAATAGAGGATATCAGTACCTTCTTACAACATGCCACTCATAAATCGCACCGCATACTCATTACAGCACTTTCAAAGAATATCACTCGCTTTACTACGGAAGACATTACGCGCATTCTAAAAGCTGACAATCAAGAAGAAACGCATGCTTTTATTGCTCAAGCCCTCAAAGATAACTATACTGCATTAACAAGCTATTCCTTCTGTGGTGTTCCACTCACCTCAAACAATCATTGGCGCAGACAATACGCAGCACTACTTAAAGTGTTACAACCTAAGCATCAAGGTAAGGTGCTCCAACCTATCTTAGAAAATATTCAAGACTATAATGTTTTTGATCTTCTTTATTTTGCACATAATGAACATAAACAAACTATTCTGAAGGCGCTTCAAGAGGCGGCTTCTATAAATCTGAGCATATACAATGGGTGTCAACTTTATCATCTTTTAGAATTAACAAAAGATCTCAACCAAACAATTGTAGCGCAGGCCATTGCACGTGCCATAGATACGTATAATAGTTGGCACTTCCACGGCATGTTTAAAGTCTGCACAGAAGAAAGTAAAAAAATAATTCTGAAAGCGATCGCAGAGCGTTTGCACAAGAATATAGAAAGATATGATAGTAGTACTCTTTCAATACTTGAAGAAATGGCTTGCGAGCTTCCTGAAGAAGCTTCCTCAACCCACATTGTAAAAACAATTAATGCTAGAAATGCGGCACAACAAAGCAAACTTCTACAAGAAAAAAATAAAGGAAATTAAGATGAAAAAGATAGTATTGTATACCCTTTCAATGCAACTTTTATTTCTTTGTATAGCACAAAACTCTGCCTTAAACGCTGATGCTTCATGCTCCAACGCGTCATTGTGTCCACTAGAAAAATACAAAGAAAAAACTGAACCTTCAAAAAACGTCTCCGCACCAGCTGAGACTCAATCCTCCTACGCCAATCCAGCCTACATTAAAGTTCCGGACAAGGGCCCTTTCCCAAAACCGCTCATCCCGAGTGAATCACGTAGTGATTTGTATCGAGGGACGGCGGACAGGGAAGATGAAGATGACATTCCTTTAACAGAAGATCTCATGCGGGAGCATGGCGTTTTGAACCGCGTACTTTTGATCTATGAAGAAATAATACGCAGAATAGATAGAAATGTGCCATTTTCCCTTAGAACACTTGAACAAGCAGTGAACATTATAAAAACATTCATTGAAGAATACCATGAAAAGATGGAAGAAGACTATCTATTCCCTCTTTTTGAAAAACATAAAACTGAAGTCCGTTTAGTGCGCACGCTCAAACTGCAACATACGCGCGGCAAAGAAATTACCAGTAAAATCAGGAACATTCTTGCCGGCAAAAGTGAGCTTAATCAACCCCAAAAAAGAATGGTAAGAGGCCTACTCCAACAATTTATTATCATGTACCGCCCCCATGAAGCGCGGGAAAGTACGGTACTATTCCCCAAAGTACGTGGACTCATGACCGAAAAAGAATTTAAAGAAATGGGCGAAAAATTTGATGACCTTGAGCACAAGTTATTTGGCAAAGATGGCTTTGAAACAACTGTTGATAAAATAACGGCTCTTGAAAAAGAATTGGGCATTTATAATCTGGAGCAATTTACGCCAGCGTAAAAAAAATATCTGTTAATTTCTGGATTTGCAAAACAAAAAAGGCAGGAGTAAACTAACGGGGAAATGTAAAATTTTTCCCAAACCCAGGAAACTCTATGCGCTACACTTTGCCATTATGTTGTATCGTTTTATGCGCGACAACAAATGCTCTCTCTATGGATTCTAATTCGCATCAAGCCCTCGCGTCCCAAGAAACTGGCCCAAAAACACGTGAACTCAAATGGGACTTTGCAAAAACAAGTGGTTTCATGCGCACAGCTCCTCAATATCTAGAAGTAAAAGGAGCACAAGATGAAGCAAATACTGCGGAGAATAGGGCTGAACTACAGAAGGCATTTTTACATGTGTTTGATGCACTGGAAACAGACGGTATCAGTAACGGTATCGATTTACGCAAACTAGAAGCCTTATGCGCCATCGTAGAGCGTATGAAGAAAAAAACTGAGAAAGCAAAAGCTCCACTCACAACAGATGAAAAGCTAGCAGTCCTTAAAGCAACACCAGCAGAAAATCTATTCATCCGTGGTCTACCGTACCGAAAACAGGAACCTCAGCCGGATATTGCAGCAAGGCTGTGCGGGCTGCCTGATGCGATTTCAATCAATGTTGTAAAAGGTACCGTCACTCTTGAAGGACCACTCATAGATGCGTTTGTATATAACAGTACTCAAAAAAAGTAAGGAGATCACCAATGCGTTACATTACACCATTATTTCTTATAGCTTTATGTGCAGCAACTAATATCCACTGTATGGATAAACAAAAAAATGAATTAGATTTAAGACGGCAATTTGCCACCACATGTTGGCTAAAAAATGCTGATCCCGAAATGGTTAAACTTATTGGCGCAGATGAACTATACCCATCGCAAATCCATACTGCTCAACTAATACAAGCATTCTCAACAATGTTAGATGCGCCATGTTTTGAATTTACGAGCAAAGATTGTACTATACCAGTAGTATGCCCTTGACCTCAAAAAACTTGTTCCATTATACGAGATAATGAAACAATTAGAACAAGATGAAAAACAAAAAGAAGAACAATTAAAAAGAGAAGAAAAAGAAAAAGAGACTGATACATTGATAGCTCAATTAATACAAAAGCATGCAGAAGCAAATGATGCTTATCGTACATTGGAACATGCAATGACTTTCTTTACAGGGGATAACGCATATTGGCAGAGTGATTTGCCAAGACAAAATGAACTTCGTCTAGAAAGATTAAAAGATGAGGCCGGACGAGCTAGAGTTGAACTTGAAAAACGGGACCCAACTAATAAAAGATATGATCAAAATTTTCTGAGAAAATGGGAACTTGCTGTTAAAGCATAAAATTGTAGACTAAATATATATCGGAGATCACCAATGCGCTACATTACACTGTTATTTCTTATAGCTTCTTGCGCTGCAACCACCGCCCTCAGCATGGATGTAGAACAAAAAACCTTAACCTTAAAACGGCAATTTGCAACAATAAGTTGGTTACAAAATGCTCATGAAATAAAAGTCACCGGATTATCTGCACCACTTCAATCAGAAACAATACCTACTGAACTACAACAAGCATTTCTAGCTATTTTAGATGCACCATCCTTTGAATTTCCTTATAAAGAAGCTATTACGCCAATAGTATGCATTAATGTCCAAAAGCTAGCTCCATTGTTTCAAGTAATGGAACAATTAAGAAGGGATGAGTTAATGGCAGAATTGGTAAAAAAATATAGAAAAGCTCAATCAGAATATTTACCTTTGCGTGCGGCAATGAATTTGTTTCCTATGGAATATCGCACGAGTGAAAATGAAAGTCGCCTAGATTCACTAAAACAAAACGTTGAGCGCTGTGCTGCTCAACTTGCTGTTCATAACACAAATTGGCGAACCCATTACAATTGCCCAGAACTTAGAGATAGGGCATCAAAAAAACCTACCATGCAAGAAATTGCTGCTGAAAAGCGAACATTGGCAGCAAAGTTTCCCGACCCTGGTTTTAGTTTTCCTTTTTAAACTTACTTGGCTATAGAATGTACATTGATATAACAAATCAAGGAGAAATCCAGTGTTTCACCACAAATCATTACTTATCATTGCATGTGCCATCGCAACTACCGTTTATAGCATGGATAATGATCAAAAAACATTAGCTTTAAAAGCACAATTTGCAACAATGAGTTGGTTGACCCATGCTGACCCTAAAGAAGTACATATTCATGGTTTACCCACAGAGCTTGCCACAACAGAAAACAGGGCTGTTTTACAACAAGTAGTATTGGCAGCTCTTACTACCGTCAGCTTAAGGTTTCCTGTTGCAAAGAGCATCTGGCCCACACCCACTATTGATATGCAAAAACTGTATGCAATATCAAAAGTGATAGAGCACATCAGAAAAGAAGAAGCTAAACTAAAAGAAAAACAAAGATTAGAAGCAATCGAACGTGGGCATAATGCAAATATTACCATGCTCCTTGAATTTAATGGTATACAAAGTGGTTTTGAGTATTGTAAAAGAAATAACTTACCAACATGGCAATACTTGCCGGCAATTTGTCTTGCAATTGGAGAATAAAAAACGCAGATGCTACCAATGTAATGTTTCTGGCAAAAATTCAGCGACCAGGTCTTGGTAATACGGCTTTAGCGCTGCAACATCAAGACCTCCACTTGGGTCTTTTGAATATAAATCATATTGAGAGAATAGCTTAAGCCAGTGAACCATTTCTTTGTCATGCTCGTCAAGCAAGTACTGATAAGCGCCTTCTCGGTGCAAGGCATAAAATGAATGATAACGTATAATAAAAAGCGCAGGCTCTGGTAAATAATCTTTCATGACCTGATACAAATATTCATCATGCCCCCATGACATAATCACATTATCAAGGCCACATCCTGGTTCATAGATGCCTAACTTAGTGCCATACAAAGTGTTATGAATATCAGGATTGTCTTTAAAGTAATCAGAGAATACCAATTCTTTTGCGTACGCACAGCCCAACGGAAACGTATCACCAACGGTTGCCCATTGCGGTTCATTAAAACGGCCCAAATATTTGCCAAGATCATGCAAAAACCCTACTAAAATCAACCAACGGGGATGACCATCTCTGCGTAATGCTTCAGCTGTTTGATAGGCATGATAACTTTGGACAATATTCAAATCAGGATCAGATTCATCAATAAGTGTATCTAGAAACGCCATTACGTCCCACACGCTGAGTGTAGCTTTTTTAAGTGGGCAATAGGTAGCACGCTTGCCTAGAACAAACTCCATGGTTTGCTTGGTATGATTTTGGTAATAAAATTGCTTGACCCGTTCAGGGCAATTATTTTCATAATCGCGGAAGGCATCTTGCGGCTTGTTTTCATGGCGATACCGCTCGGCAACAGACTTTTCCCATGCTTCAGCAATAAGCGTTGCTTGCACATTCTGCGCTGCTATACAAAACAAAAGAATTAATTTTTTCATGGTAGACTCTCCTTTAAAAAAACGAACGTTTTCTTAACCTACCTGATTTTGGTGTGATGAGCAAATCTTCTTGGACGGTACCCTTGCATGATGAGCTGAAAGATACCGGAATAGTTTTCTAAGTTAATCTTAAATCTTCAGTTGTCCCTAATGCATCTATCCCTAAGTCTTTACAAAGAATCAATAACAATTTTAAATATACAATATAATCAATTGAAGGTATATTTTCTTCACGATGCAATTTCAGCTGAATTTAAAAGATCCATCGTTCATAGTATATATTTCTAATAATGCAAAACACTCAATAAAATAAATAAATTGCTCAATTCCCCCCACTATGTCTATTTCATCAATGTCAAATCCTCTGATTGCAAGCCCAAAATGAATCTTCAGCATAATCTACAGAAAGAGATAAAATTATTTTTACCCTTTTTTATCATAAATATCTGTGGCATCATAAACATGGTTTTCATTAATCCTTCAGCAGCTAACTCAAAGGATTTAAGCCTTTTTCGGAACCATATTCAAAATACTGGAAGCCGACTTTTGAGCCTTGCATCAAGAAGCGCTTAAAATTTTCTTTTGAGAATGTGCCTTTTAATTCAGCACCGATTGGGTATAACGTTCTCTTTCTTGGTATAATCAAAACTGTTTTATGCATAAAGTAAAATTTATCCACAAATATGTAAATATTCATAAGATTCAAATTAGCAAATAAAAATGAAGATATCGTCTTTAATTTTTTGCATTTTTTGTGATCAGATTTATATATGGATTAAGAGGTTCACATTCAACGCTTTTTGCTTTAAAAGAAAGTTCTACGGATCCTTCAGAAGCACAAAAAACAAAGATAATTTTATCTAAATCGTTAGTAGATTGTTCATACTCTACTTCTAGAATCTTGTTACTATCAAGTGTAAATAGTTGTGGGTTAATTACTATTTCTTTCGCTCCATCAAAAACAAAATTGACCAAGATTCTTTGATCATCTTTTTCAGATGATGACCATGAATGATCAAACCAATTTATGGTGATAACTATTTGATTATTATAAAATTCATATCCAATATTCTCAAGGACACTGTCTTTAAAACTAAATTCATGAAAAAAAGTTGTAATATCAATTTTGTTTGTCATAGTAAGCTCTTCAAATTTCTTCATTCTAGATGCAAATTATTCTTCATCGCTAAAATTCAATTTAATTAATCAAAAAAAGTATCAAGTGGAACCCATTCTACTTCTTTAGCTTTAAAGGAGATTAAAAATATTTCTTCTGGTTTTTCGACATCCATGACAAAGGTAATCTTATCTAAGTCATTTGCATTTTTCTCATGCTTTACTGTTAAAATTTCTTGCCAGTAAAAAGTAAAATTCTTAGGATTTACTTCCAATTCTCTAATATCTTTAAAAATAAAATTCCCTATTATATGATCTGGATCTATACCTTTTCTAAAACCAAACTGTCCATAATTAAGTAAATCTACTGTAATAACGAATTGATTATTAAAGGACGTATGCCCAATATTTGCCACGGGACAATCATGAAGATAAAATCGATTCATAAAAGTTATAATATCCATAACTTAATTTCCCTTGCAACAATTATTTTTTATATTTTTCAAAACAATATGCGCTTCATCTGGCACACCCATTAATGCATTTCCATGTAAATCTAAATATTGGAATTTTTGGCGCATCTTTTTGCGTAGAGGATTTATAATCTGATAATGATCGACTCCTTTAAAGCCATGTTCACCCGGTTGAGCCTTGTCTAGTCTTATTTCTATACCATATTCATGATGTCTATATTTCGAAGAAAATGGGTTATTTTTAAATGCCTCAGCATGAGTAATATTTTGCCAACCAATTTTTTCGAGATCATCTGAATTAGATGGTAAAATTCTATTAAAACATACTTTCCAACCCATTTTTTGCGCTAATTGCTGTAAAAATTCATCCTGAGCAAGTAACTCCTCTGGTGTCATTGCACGTCTTGCATCATCAATTTTATTACTTCCTGAGTTTGCATTTTGCACTTGATTTGCCATTGCCAAAAACGGTGCAAAGTCAGCAACTTTATCTACTACATTTGCTAGTGCGGCACTAGTTCGGGCTGCGGCTGCTATCGCATCTGGTGCTACCAATGGATAACTAATAGCAGCCTCAAAAGTATTACTATTTAATGGCAAGTCAAAGAAATCGTGTGGATCTGCACCTTCAATAATGTTGCTTAAACCATTGCTTGCATTTGCTGCCAGGCCAGCTAATGCTTTTAATGTAATGCCAGTGAGCAGCGATTCTGTGGTTATTTCAGCTCCTTTTTCAAGCAGGTATAATGTGTTGTGATACGTAACTTTATCATACAAGTCATTCAGGGCATTCTTAACGCTTACAGATGTTACATTCCAAGCCTCTCTTTTGGCTTGCTCATGCAGCATCATAATATCTTCTATGGTCATTTTACCATTTGAAAGATCGAGCATTTCCTGTTTTGCTCGTGCCATAAATTTTTCGTGGAATTCTATAAGCCTTTTTCCCACGTTGACTTGAATTTGTATCACAAGTACTGTTACATTTGCAAATCCTTTTATAGCATTAATACTGGTATCAATTGGATGTACCACTTTATTGCTAAAATTTTTACATCCAATCCATGCTCCTTTTCCTAAAGCAGTCCCAATATCTAATCCAATTTCTCCTACATGTTTGACAGCACCTAAGAATTCATGACAAAAATCAGCAAATAAAAAACTATCCTTAATATAACCTGCATGATTATGCAATTGACCCGCATGGGCAAATTGCGTAAGTGTTGATGCTATACGCTTAGGATCTTCCAAAGAAGTGTACATGTTATGAGTCTGAATTAGATCAGCAGCATCATTAATAGTATCTATAAATTCCTGATGCAATGCGCGTTGAATAGTGCTTCCAAAATAGGCAAGATATTCATTGCTTGGAATATTATGTGCTGTTAAAAGTTCTTGACCAGTTATTGATAATTGGTATGTTTCTTCTTTCCAAACATCATTACCAGCACTGTAATCTTTTAATCCTTCAATTCTTTTGATTATATATGCTGGTATTTCTTTATTTTCATATACTGTTTCAATTTCTAACTCCTGATACAGTTCATATTGGGTTACTAAATTATTGTGAGAATGCTGCAGTATAGTAGTAATCTGATTTTTATAAATTCGCTGTTTCTCTTCTTTCGTTTGTTCTTTTGGTAGTTCTTGCTGTTTTTTTAGATCTTCTTGTGGATTTTGTGTTGCCGATCTCACTTCTGCCCAATCACTGACAGCATCTATGCCATTTGCAATTCCTTTAGCAAATGTTGCGGGAGAACAAATTACTTCTTTACCAACAATAGCTATACCTTTACCAAATAATTTGCATCCTTTCCATACACCGCCACCGAATAATCGCATATCTTCTTTGAATAATTCATAGTTTGATGGACCATCAAATGGCGTAGTTTTATAAATTAAAGAATCCCATGGATCCTCGTATAAAGGTTGACCACGTATATTGTCTTGAATCATTTTTGGAAATGATTGCACATTGAATCGATCATCTCTAGCACTTTCAAAAGATGCTCTGATTTCACCAAATATAGGTAATGAATAAAAAGTGAATATGAAAATGAGAATAGAACATGAACTTTTTTGACGCATAATGATCTCTTGCAAATTGATATCTATGCAATGTTATAACAAGGAAATCTTGTTTTGTAAAATCATTAATACATGTCACATACATGACTGGATCGGCGCATCTCTCTTATACATAAATTACTTACATAATGCAAAATGGAATATAATTTGATTATACAATCGTGCGTGCAGAATGGATATTGCTTATGATGAGCAACTACAAAAAAAAGCTCCGGCAATAAAGTTCACTTGGTTTGCGGATAACCTAGCGAATATTTTATAGCGCGGAGCTTTTAAAGTTGTTGAGCGATGTACGCTCATAAAAATAATTAGCTATCTTGGCGGATAACAAACTCACTTGCAAGTGATCCAACGGGGAACGGAATGATTCTCCGAGTCACACAAGAAAATACGTTGCCTAAAAATGATCGTTTTTCTTCTATACCAATTGCATTATCAGTCCACTGAGGAGCCTTATAAAATATATACGTTGCAAGCAATATTGCCCAATAATCTTCGACTAAATGGAGCGACAACGGCTCATGCTGCCAGAAATAACGACTTTCAAGTGCAGCAACCACCTCATCAAGAAGAAACTTGGCAGCTAAAGCTGTTGCCAAATGAGCCGAGTAATAAGACAATGCTGATACTTTTTGCTTGCGTTCAGCCTCTTTTTTTTCTTCTTGTTCTTGTCTTATAACTAGCTGTTCATCAAAATCCTGGCATATTACCGTTGATGTTACAATGAATATAAGTGCCAAAAGAAGCGTTTTGTGCGTCATAGTGTTTTCACCGTTTGTGTATTTATTATTAATTTAGAGCTGAGCAACGTCAGGTTGCGCCGCTGAATAGAGGTTCTCGCATATCCATGGAAATAAGCCACATTATAATTAAGCAAACGCTCAAAATACAAGCGCTCGCGTTTATAACGGTGATTAGCTATCTTGACGAATAACAAACTCACTCGCAAGCGTTCCTACTGGAAATGGAATCATTAACCGAGTCATACAAGAAAATACATTGCTTAAAAACGATCGTTTTTCTTCTATACCAATTGCATTATCAGTCCACTGAGGAACCCTATAAAATATGTACATTGCAAGCAATATTGCACATTTTTCTGTTAATGATTCATCTGGACATAAAGAGTGACTATTAACTACAGCAACAAACTCATCAAGAAGAAATTTAGTCACTAAAGCCGTTGCCAAATGAGTTGAGTAATAAGATAATGCAGGTATTTCTTGCTTGTGTTCAACCTCTTTTTTCTCTTCTTGCTCTTGCCTCACCACCGAATGTTCATCAAAATCCTGGCACATTACCGTTGATGTTGCAATAAGTGTAAATGCCAGAAGAAGTGTTTTGTGTGCCATAATATTTATCACCGTTTATGTAATTATTATTTAGTTAACTGCCAAGTGTACGGACTGTTTTAGAGTATTTATAGAACTTACAAATTTCTTATTTTGTGTTACGAATAAAATATTCGCTTGTTAGTAAACCTACTGGATATCCCAACTCACCTCTCATAAAGAAAGAAAAAATATTACCTAAAAATGATCGTTCAGTTTTAACACCCAAGGCAGTATCAGTCCATTGTGGTACCTTGTAAAATACATATACGTTAGCAAGATGTGTACACAACTCTAACCCTTTTGACAAGTTATCAGTGACTGTAATTCCAAGATTATTTGATAAATTATTTTTTTTCACAGCCAAAAATAATCCTTCCATAACGAATCGTGCAACTAGCGCTGTCATCAGGTGAGATGAATAATAACCAAGAGCTGATATTTCTTGTTCTGGTTCAGCTATTGGATAAGTTATCTGTTCTTGCTCAAATGCAGGAAACTGTTGCGGATCCTGACACCACTGCTGTGCAGGCACCAACAGTGCTAACATTAAAAAAACTCTTTTAAACATATAATGCCTTTATTAGGTAACTACCAATATTATCTAACTACCAAGTGTACGGAAAAAATTAAAAAATCTAACACCAAAGCCGAGCTTTTTATAAAACCTGCGATTGGCACGAGCAAATATTTCTTTGGTTTTTTCAAGCTCTGCTTGTGCATCCATTTCTTGCAACTTACCTTCTGCTTTTATAAGTTCAATGCTACTCAAAAGAGCCTGTTCATACTGAGCAACATCTTTTTGTGCTCCTGAATAGCTTCTTGCATAGCCATGGAAATAAGCCACATTATAATTAAGCAAACACTCAAAGTACAAAGCAGCTGACTTATTTTTTGGATTTTTCATAAGATACTGTGGAATAGAGAGCTTTTTTTCCGCTTCCTTAATATAAGGCTCTATAAAAGCTTCATAAGGAGCTTGGGCCATAATACCTTGTTGCCGTTCATAGAGCTGATGCTTTAAGCCCTCACGAAGCTCTTCATAAGAAACGTCGGGCTTGTTTGCTATGCACAAAGAAGCAACTAATACAAATAGAATTGCGGGAACAAATAAGGAATGTGCTTTAGACATAGTGTCCTCCATTGAAATTGCACAATAATAACTAATTCTAACGTATCATAAAGCTTAAAGTCCGTCAAAATAACAGGATCATTTCACTGAGATACTATTCTGACCTCCCTGTAAAAAATAAGTATACCTATAAAACCGCGGCAGAACCGGTTAATTTGCCAAAATAATGCACATTTTCTTGACAAAGACACTCTGAACCTATACATTTTTACTACTTATGTGATAACATATAAGTGCAGAGCCGGTAGCTCAGTCGGTAGAGCGGCAGCCTTTTAAGCTGTAGGTCGTTGGTTCGAGCCCAACCCGGCTCACCAGTCATTTGCCAAAGCTAATAAGCAAAAGTTTGATATTGGTGGGAGTATATGATCGGTGAATATGATAATCATGCCGAGCAAATGACCGGCAAGCCAGTCTTCTCAAAAGGTATTAATAAATGTACATTAATAACCTGAATTAACGAAAAGACACTAAATCTTGATTTTTGAAATGTCCCCGTCGTCTAGCCTGGTCTAGGACGTCGCCCTTTCACGGCGAAAACAGGGGTTCGAATCCCCTCGGGGACGCCAGTCATTTGCCAAAGCCAATCAGCAAAAGTTTGATATTGGTGGGAGCATATGATCGTCGTGGTGTAAATCACGCCGAGCAAATGACTGGCAGGCCCGACATTTCTTAAGGAAATGACGAACAGGCCCGACACTTCTCAAAGCCAACTCACAAATACTGATTATGTTTTATGTATACTATCTAAGATCTCAATCATTTCCAGACAGAACATATATAGGTTTTACCGAAAACTTAAAACAAAGATTAGAAGATCATAATGCAGGCAAATCCGTTTATACAAAAGATTTTAAACCCTGGACACTCATTGGATTCTTAGGATTTGATCAAGAGCTCAAAGCCTTAAAATTCGAGCGACATCTAAAAACAAATGCCGGAAGAGTTTTTCTACGTAGATATTTTGCTGATAATGAGATAGTCAGCCCAGCTGAATGCCTGGACTGACGTAGGCATAGGCCAGCCATGCCGGCTTTTTTAGGATTTCCCTTTTTATTCAGATTTTGATATCATTAACACTATACTATGCTTGCTTCTAATGACTAGATCGTTGTTTTTAATCAAGCCAATCTTGTCTAATATCTTTTAAAATTTGTCCACATACTCTGGAAGGCTCAATCGTGAAACATATAAAAAATATCAAATTACTAATGCTTGCTGGATTGCTCATACAAATGGGTTCAAGCGCTGCATATAACGATGATAAGGCTAATGACGCAGAGAAAATATTGGGCAGAATTAAAAGAGAAAAGGCAAATCCAACTGATTGGGAGCCATCAGGTCCCACTGCGGAAAATATAGAAGCATCTACTAAAGTCGAAAATCTAGCTGCTAAAGGAAGTCCAGAGGATAAACTTTTAAATGCTGTGAAAAACGGCGATCTTAAAACTGTAGAAGCTTTAATTGCCGCATGCACTAATCTTGAAGCTAGAAATAATGAGAATCTGACTGCTCTTTTGTTAGCTGCAAAAAAAGGTTATACCGATATTGCCAACAAACTCATAATTGCAGGCGCTCATGTTAGTGCTCAGGATAGGTATGGTTGGACACCGCTTAGTCACGCTTCAGACAATGGCCATGCTGCACTAGTAAGACTTCTTATAGCTCATGGTGCTGCTAAAAATCAGAAGAATTTCGGAGAACTTCTTGTATCTGCTGCATTTAAAGGCAATAATCAAATGGTGGAAGCTTTACTAGAAGCAGATAATATAGACTCCAATACTCTTAAAACTGCTTATGAGTTTTCTAGGAACGCTGATATGCAGAAAGCTATTAAGAATTATCGCAACAAATAAATTTCAAAAGTATTTAAAATCACAATCGGGCTATGCTTCAACTAAAAGGCTGTTTTGGTAATGAATATAATTATGCAGCTATTATGTGTATGCATTGTAGGCCTTATAATTTTGCTATTTGTTGGCTATCTCTTACGAATATATAGCAACTAAGTATGATGATTTGAGATATCCTCCTCCAGGTCAATTTATTAAAATGCATGGTAAAAAAATACATTATTTTCGCACAGGCACGAAAGGGCCTATTATTATTCTTGATGCTGGACTTGGTGCAGATCATCAGTGGTGGTGGTTAGTTCAAGACGAGGTAGCAAAATTTGCTCAAGTAATTAGTTTTGATCGGCCGGGATATGGTTGGAGCGCCGCAGCAAAAACGCCTCGCACAAGCGAAAATATCGTTTCAGAGTTGCATGATCTATTGCAAGCTGCTCGCCTAACCGCTCCTTATATACTTGTTGGGCATTCATTTGGAGGAGCTAATATGCGGCTCTATGCAAATACCTATAGAGAAGAAGTTGCTGGTCTTATTTTAGTTGATGCGTGCCATGAAGATCAAAATTTTGAAGAAGATCTATCGAACAAAAACATTCTTGCACGGTGCAAAAATTATCTTTTAAATAGCACCCTTTCTCATTATGTAGGCATAAGTAGATGGTTTATGGCGGAATCTCTCGAGCCATTTTTTTCATCCTTAATGCCTCAGTTACTGCAGAATACAATTATTGCCAAGGCGAGTAGCATTAAATCGCTCAAAACTCGGGATAATGAAATGATGCATTTGAAGAAAAGTTTCTCTCAATTAAAGAGATCAAAGAATAGCCTAGAAGATAAGCCTGTTATAGTAATTAGTGCAGAAGAGACAAATAATGACCCTCAATGGCAGCAGTATCAAAAGCAGCTCGTTTCTCTTTCAAAAAAGGGTAAGCAAATAATAGCCAAAAGTAGTAGCCATATGGTTAATGTTGATAAACCGGAAGTAATTATAGAGGCAATAAAAGAGGTTATTGAATTGTGCAAATAGTTCCAAAAGTTCCCAACAATGTGAACAGATTTTCTAAAAATACATCATCTCTCATTAATGACCCATTACTAGACACCGTTCGTGTGACCATTGCCACATCGATCGATACTACGCAATATCCATATTTTCTATTATTAAATTTTTTATAAATTTTTGACAAGTTACGTTGATGTTGTATACTTTTAAAGTATGATCCAAAGCTATCTATGGAGGATTTCATGATCAAAAATCATTGTATATTATTAACGTTCCTATTAGTAATCTCCACCGCATCCCAATCTGCAGTAAAGCCTGATGACTCTATAATCCCAAATGCTTCTTACATGGCCACTGGTAATGGATTACCTATGCTGCATGGTGGAGAGAGCTCAAATGTAGTACGTTTTCACACAGCCACTGGCCTGTTGCTCAAGACAATATCCTTCGATCATAATATGTATGATAATGACCTTATTGAGTTGAATTACAAGCTTGATCCTAATGCCCCAAAACCCCAACCTGTTTCTTGCAAAATTGCTTATTGGCCTGCAATTACTATTGATCTAGGCTTTGGCTTGGGAAAAGGTAAAAAAGGATGTCCAGGAGATATGATTTATTTTTTTGACATACATGGCAACTGTATTAGTTGGGGTCGATACCAGAGAGGTTGTAGATTAAGTTTGATTATGCCTGGAAAAACTAGTTTTTATTCTGAATCAGACTTTGATTTCAGCAAAGTACAAGAATCCTTTTCTTATCAAGAACTGCGTAATGACTTTAAACACCAATTGTTTGCAAGGCAACAAAGTCTAATAAAGGAATATGAACTATATGAGGCATTTATTGAGCCTTATCTAGTTGAAGCTGAAAAGACACTTAAAGCCTTACAATATTGCAATAAGCAAGCCGCAACTTGGCTATCTCGAAAATATACAAACTTTTTATTACAGTATAATGTCGCCTGTTTTCAGCAGTACGCTGTGCCAAATAAATCTACAAACGAAACTTTAAAATGGGCAGAAGCAGACCTTATGCAAGTGATTACAGAGATAAAGGCAACCGGTCAAATAGAAACATTAAACGTTGATCAAGAGCTAAAAAATACTATTCAATTATTCCAAGGAGCCAATAAAGCTTATTATAAGAAATTGTCTTACCAATTTCGAGTAGCGGCATTTTTTGGCAAATATTTTTAACTCTTACTAGAAAACATACTTTTGAGATGGTAACACTATCACAGAATAGCATAAAGCCAGGCATAGCTTACCGAGTCTGAAACGAAGACTGCTAGAGACAAGAAAATAGAAAACCATTAGAATACAAAATACATAGGACTAACTGCTGCAATGGAACAACCTCACTTTTTTAGGATTTATATGCAAAACACATTTTTCAAAAGTATAGTTTTTTTGAGCTGTATTTTTTTATCAGATTCACCTGCTAATGCTTTCACCATTTCAGACTTATTTTCAACCAACACAAACTTAAACTATGGCTTGGTCTTGAGCTTCTCAATTGATGTATCAGCGCAAACTGTTATTAATAATGGTGATTACTATGCCATGCAAAAAATAGTTATTAACACAGATACTTTCCAAGGAAATGGCTTTATAGATGCCCCATCTATCAATATTACTACAAAAAAATTTGATTATACTGGAACTATTACATGCTATGGAACTTGTATCATTAGAGCAGATGAACCATTTGATGAAAATATGTTCAAGCGGGAAGGTCCTGGAGATTTCATTATAGAAATAGGCGAAAAAAATAACAATGTACAAAATCACAAGCACGTCGCATTCTCTCTTCAACCGATAAGAAATGCTATTGTATTGTTTCCAGTTCGCCACCCTATAACAACTATTATAGGCGTAGGAGCTTGTACAGCATTTTTTGTACTACGTTATTTTAACTCCAGCAAAAGCAATACACAAAATTATTAACCGAGTAGTTGGAATGCGAAAACCTTCCCAATTTCCCTGCACAGCTAAGAAACTAAAGCAATGTGCTTTATTGGTTTTTTTGGGAATCGTATCTTTAAATTTTAGTTCTGCACATGCTCATCAAGATACATTTAAGCATAAGGTCATACACTCAGGATCGACCCAAAATGAGACCAAGATCAGTCACCATGTTGATGATCAAGAAGTGGGGTTCATAACAATCACCAAAACACCACTCTTTTCTTTTTACATCCTGCATACTTTATATGTACACCCTCAGTACCGGCACCAAGGCTATGGCAAGCGTTTGCTCAAATATGCATGCGAGCACGCAACATCACTTGGTGCAAGCAGAATGTACATTCAACCAGGGCCGTTTGAATTAGATGACAATGGGTATTTAATTAAACCCACTGACGTGTATGACGAACGCGTCCAAGCGCTGATTGCTCTCTATACTAAGTGTGGATTCACTCCAGCGAGCAAACCACTCACCTATTGCGCGTACGCGCTCTACAAATGCATGGGGATTGAGGAGAACGCAAAGTACCTGATGGTAAAAACCTAAATTGAATCTTTAAATGTAAAAACTATAGATAAAAAACCCTGAATCGGGTTATTATAAAAGTGATAGAAGTACATACTCACAACTAAAAGGAGATTTTATATGGTTACACAACTTACAGAGAACGTAATAAAAGAATCGAATAAACCAATTGTTGTAAAGGCATTTGCTACTTGGTGTCCACATTGTGCTAAAATGACACCAATTTTTGAACAGCTTGAAAATGAATTAGGTAAAAAATATCTTTTTACTGAGTTTGATGTAGATAAATATCCTGAGCTCACTAAACAATTTAATGTTACCTCTCTTCCTACTTTTATTTTCATAAAAAATAAAGCAGAAGTAGGAAAGGTCATTGGTGAAATGAGTCAAAGTGAGCTTAAAGAAAATATTGAAAAATATTTGGGCTAACTTAATTAAATCTTATTTTCCCATGCATCGGCTTGGTCTTCCTTGAGTGAATCTTCTAGGGCTTTTGGAACAACGTTACGGAATTTTCCCGAATCAGCTGGAATGATTTCAATCATTGCTTCGATCATCTCCTTAGGATCCCCCTGATTTTCCAGGAGTGATTTTATGTGTTTCTTAAAATCAGCTTTTTTGTTAAAATTCTTTTTATCATCCATCCAATGCAAAGCGGTTTCGACCATCGTATCATTAAATCCAGTTCGATAGGCACCAGGATTGATCGTTTGTACCTGAATATTATAAGAACTTAATTCTTCCTGAAGAGTTTCAGCAATACATTCCAGTGCGTGTTTGGATGCACAATAAGCACCAAGGCCAGTCGCAGAGATCAATCCTACCACGGAACTTGTAAATACAATTTTCCCCGGGCGTTTCTCATCAACAAACTTGCGAATAAACTTCTGAGCCAAATTAAGACTTCCAAAAACGTTAGTCTCAAAGGTATCCTGAACAAGCTCTAAAGGAATTTCAGAAATAGGACCAGCATAACCGATGGCAGCATTGTTTACAAGAATATCAATATCCCAATTCAATGCATTGTCAACATCAAGCGAGTCAAGGATATCAAGCTTCTCAACACGCAAATTCGCAAGGCCGAGTGATTTCGCTTCGTTGCGCATTCTGGTTACTTGCGGCCATATGTGCACCCCAGCAATAACATCATAGCCCTTCTTTGCAAGACCTATAGCAGTACCCTCGCCAAACCCAGACCCAGCACCAGTAATGAGAATTCTTTTTTTCATATTCAAATACCCTATCTCAATTTTTAAAATTTTGTATATTAAACAGATACCTCAATTCCTAATATGGAGATACGACCAAAAAAATCAACTCAATTTCAAATGGCACAAGTTGTCCAAACTAATAGCAAAGATATCTCATGAATGATCCAATTATCTCTTATATACGTAGCACTTACTGCCATACCTACAGCGCCAGCTGAAATATAATCACACTATAGATTCGAATGTACAAATATGCTTAAAAATAATTATGCAACTGAAATGGACGCCAGAGAAGTTCTTGAATTAGTGCAGCTCTTTGAGAATAATAACATTGCAGTTTTTATTGATGGTGGTTGGGGTGTTGATGCACTCCTTGGCACGCAAACACGACAACACGAAGATTTAGATATCGCACTGCAACACAAAGACGTTCCAAAACTCCGTACATTACTTGCACTCAGAGGTTACACGGAAATTCCAAGAGATGATACACATGAGTGTAACTTTGTCTTAGCTGATAACAAAGGGCACCAAGTAGATGTTCACTCATACACATTTGATGCCAACGGGAACAATATATATGGCGTCGCCTACCCTTTTGAATCGCTTACAGGAACTGGCATAATTGATGGTTATCGCGTAAACTGTATTTCTCCAGAATGGATGGTAAAATTTCATAGTGGGTATGAATTAGACGAAAATGATTATCACGATGTTAAAGCACTATGCGATCGCTTTGGCATCCCATTACCACATGAGTATGAAAAATTTGTAAGCAAAAACAAATAGCTAGAAAATGAATGAGTATGGATAACGGCAGAACTGCTCAATATTTTGATCCTGAATCAACAAAAGCGGCTTACAAGATCAGCGTTACAGGAATACTTGTTGCAGTTGCCATAGCACTCCCTGTCTATGCATTGCTGCATACCAATCACCCTATCATATGCTGGACTATCATAGGGCTTCTTGCATTGTGGGTAGGCATAATGCTCAATAGCCTTATTACCATAAAGCACAAAGTACAAAATATCTGCTGTTTAGAACGCCATTGGCTGCTTGATCAATTGCCCATACAAGGCAATGAGCGCATTCTTGATATTGGATGCGGGAGAGGACTACTCCTTATAGGTGCTGCACAAAGACTCACTACTGGCAAAGCTATTGGTATTGATATTTGGACCGTTGATGGTCGACAGCCCCAACAGTGCCGAAGTTACACTAAGAAATGCAAAGATAGAGGGTGTCTTGGATCATGTGGAAGTGAATACCGGCAATGCATGAGCATTACCGTTTAAAAACAATTCATTTGATATTGTAGTTTGTCGGCTTACCTTGCATCATATTGCCAATAAAAAAGATCTTGAGAAAGCAATTATCAGAAATTATGCGCGTTCTTAAACCTGGTG
Organism: Candidatus Babeliales bacterium; assembly: GCA_963716425.1. Lineage (GTDB taxonomy): Bacteria > Babelota > Babeliae > Babelales > JBFXEV01 > JBFXEV01. The sequence continues at coordinate 1,079,009 of OY970310.1, read as the reverse complement.
GCATTATAGCCGTTATGGATAATAGCACGCCCCAAGAATTTGCCTCACTTTTTAAAGCACATGGCTTTATCAGCGTTGAACTTATTGCCCCACGTCACACATTTGGATTACCAACATACATCATAAAAAGTAAGAAGCCATAGCATTAAAAATGAGATTAAAATACTTTGATAGTTTAAACTTTTTTATATAAACTTATCCAAACAAACAACTCATGTAGTATCGTCATAAATAGGAAATAATATGCAATTTAGACTTCTCCTTTTCCTCTGCTTATCAAACACAGCTTTAACCATTTGTTCTAAAACAACGTTGAACATCGAAAATACTCTAGACAGTACCGAAAATGCTTCAACTGATAATGGAATAAGTACACTTGTTGCAGCATCTTTTTTGAAAGAAATCAAAGCTTCAATAAAAAAAAGTTGGTATAATAGTGATGAAAAAGGTCTAAGTATGCACGAGAAACTTGCCAAAAGGCTTGAGTCAGAATGTAGCGTAAATTTTCATGACGTAAAAATGACTTTAAGAAAAGAAGAATATGAGGATCACAATTTTATTATTATAGAAACTGATTTACGAGGTACTACTGACGACTTTCAATACAAAAATATATTAGAATATGAAAAGAACACTTTAAAATTTATCTTAATCAAAAAATATCTTGACAATTTCACTCTAGTAGAAAATCAGAATTGCATCAGTATCCCGCTTGATAATCAAACAAAAACAACTCAATTACCTTCTTTTTTAATAGTATCTATATCCAATGGAATCATGGGATCTCAACAATCTTATTCTAAAGATCACATGGGCATGACGTTCATAACCTATTTTACTATTGTTGAGTTCGATTCACTCATACAAAAGTATTATATTGATAATCAGCCTCACTCAATCGATGCAGCTCAAACAACTAAAAAAACATGGTGGCTCTGGTAAGAATACTACGTTTGTATTTAAGTAACGTTAATCAAATTGTGAAAAGAAGCGATGAAAAACCAAGAAATTATTAATAACAGCTTAGCAGAAGAGCGAACCTTATTAGCTGCTGAACGCACATTTTCTGCATGGATTAGAACGGCGCTTGCTGCCATGGCTGGTGGTCTTGCTGTTATGCGATTGATTAGCTTTAAAAGCGAATTCCATAGAATCCTTGCACACATTCTTGGAGAAACGCTTATTATCTGGGGATGTGTAATTATTCTACTTGCATCCATTGATTACAAACAAACTCGTCATAAGTTAGTATTGGCAAAAAATTACAAAAGCTCAAAATTAGGATATTTAATTATTGTAATACCACTACTACTCATGTCAGCTTTACTTATATGGGTAACGTTGCCTTAAACAAAACAATTGAGTGCTTTTATTTATTTTTCCAGTAACTCTTTAAGGGCAACAGCATTATTATGCTCTTCATCTTTTGCGCCATAAACAAACGTAATAGCTTTATGTTTTTTTATAAGAGTCCTCAATTCTTTAACAACCTCTTCATTATCTTTTAATTCTTTTGCATACTCTCGTTTAAAGAAAACCCATTTTTTTGGATTATGCCCAAATTCCTTGCGTAATTCATTACTTGGAGCAATCTCTTTTAACCAAAGATCAAGATGCTCTTTTGCTTTAGACATGCCACGAGGCCATAGTCTATCAACAAGAATTCTAAACCCATCACTTTTTTCCGCTTTCTCATATGCTCTCTTTAATTTGATCATGCAGCTCCTTTGTTATGATAAATCGCCATAATTTTTCCTGCCCTTTACTTATTCCAATGCGTGGTGTCGCAATAATATCCTCTTCAGGAACCTCCACACCCTCGGTCACATATAACTCACCTTTTTTGGTAAGATCAATGTGATTATTTGTTAAATTCAAATGCAAGGCCTGCCCGATTTTGCCAGGGCCGCTCATGAGATTGGATACGGCTTCGGTATGTCGCAGTTTTTCCATTTCAGGAATACCCTCATAAGGAATAAGAGCACGTAGCAATACTCCGCCAGCAGCAATGCCTTTTGCCTTTGCTACCAAATTAAGGCAATAATGATTGCCATAAATAAAATAGACATAGCTATGACCAGGTGCTTGAAACAGGGCTTTATTGCGCAGTGTTTGCCCTTTATAGGCATGGCTTGCAGGATCAATAAGGCCACTATACGCTTCAGTTTCTACAATAATGCCTGAAAGAACGTGCCCATGCCAAGTTCGGACCACCCTTTTACCCAGCAAATCCTGAGCTACTTGCACAGTAGACCGCTCATAAAATGATCTTTTTAATAGTTTCATAGAATCCCTCGTATATCTAATATAGCAAGGAAAAATGTCTAAAATCAAGGCATTTCTCGCCTCTTGGTACTAATTGCGGTATAATCAGAAAAGAGCATGCTCTCCTCTTTATATCAATTGATCCAAGGACTTTTTATGAAACGGCTTCTTATTATCTTTATCACCTCCTTAATTATCTTGCACGCGAGCTTTAGCCCTATTAATGCTTTATCGTTGCATGATCTTGAGAAACGCCCAAGCCTAAAAATTGCGGGCATCAAAACACTGCATAATGGCAAAAAAATTATTATCGGCATTGGAGACATTGAAAAAATAGAACAAGTTGATGCCATAGTAAACGCCGCAAATGATCGCTTAATCTTCGGAAGCGGCATTGCAGGGTCAATAGCAGCCGCCCTTGGTAAGGAAGGAGTTACTCAAGTATACCATGAAATTAAAGCACAATACGCGCCACCAGTTGCCGTAGGCTCTGCACCGATTACGGATGTACCCAAACATACCACACTTGCAAATACTGGATTTAAATACATAATACATGCGGTGGGACCAGATTGTAGAATTCTACATCAGGAAGCCCATTGGCAAGATTTGTTACGCGCTGCCTACCAAAATACTCTTGCTGCTACCAAAGCAAAAAATATCACGTCCATCATAGTGCCTCCGCTGGGCACCGGTATATTCAATTGCCCACAAGATGAAGCTCTCTCTATCATGATGAGTACTATTGCTGACTCACTTATACACGACACTGCACTAAAAACAATACAAGAAGTGATTCTTGTGGTATGGTCAGGTAGAGAAGATGCTGAACAAACTGCCAAGCAGTGGATGAGTGCGCTAAATGACGCGATTGTTAATCAGAATAGCGACTATAAAACATTATTGGGCGCAACAGGCCCAACACATAAAGAAAACGAACGTTAATGACACAGACACAACATCATAAAATTTCACTCACCACCGCAATACTTATGAACATCAACATCATGGTGGGTTCTGGCATTCTCTTTGGCCCCGGCATTATTGCAGCCGTTTCTGGCAATGCAAGTTTTTTAACATGGCTTATGGTTGCGTTTATTTTCTTACCTATCGTATTATGCACCGTTGAATTAAGCCGTATGCTGCCAGGAGCTGGTGGATTTTATGCATATGCCAAAGAAGGCTTGGGCAAACGTGCAGGATATTGGAGCGGGTGGATGTATATAGTTGGTTATACATTTGCTGCGGCGATGGAAACGCTTGCACTACGTAAAACACTTATTGAGGCTTTTAATTTAGATTGGCCCTGGTTGACGGGTAACCCAGTGTATTTTAATCTTGTAGCGGTAGTTATATTTACCGCTTTGAACTTTATGAGCTTGCGAATATTCAGTACCATCTTGAATTCTATTACCATCGCAAAGATAATTCCATTGCTCGTGCTTATTCTCTTGATACCATTTATATTTAATCCAGAATTTACTATAACTGGTGCAGAAATATCTGCATTGCCTTTTTCACTCTCAATGGCAATATTTGGCTATTTTGGCTTTGAATATTGCGCCTCAATCAGCCATCAAATAGAAAATAGTGAGCGCAATGCACCGCTTGCCATTTTACTTGGATTTTTTATTACAGCGCTCTTGTATACTTTATTCCATTTTGGTGCACTCAACTTAATGGGCGCTCAAGAGCTTGCTCGTCAAGGTGCTCCTGCTTTTGCAGAGTATATCATGTTACCCATTCCGTTTCTTAAAAGCTTCTTGCGCCTTCTTATTCCTGTAGCTTCTGCTATCACCCTTTTTGGTGCTGCAAATGGCATACTCAATGCAAATGCCACGCTGCTCCATTCAATGGCTGAAGAAAAACTATTTCACGGTTCATCAACACTCGCGCAAGTGACTCGCGTACATCGGCCATGGGTTATGATTTTAATACAAGCATTTGCAGTTTTTGCCATTGCCACCGGAACGTCCCTTGTTACCGGCAGCTTAAACCGCTCAATTCTTATTGTAAGTAATTTGTGTATCTTTGGCGTATTTGCTTCTTTTATTCTGCCATTTGCATCATTGATGCTCATTCAATGGAGAAACAAGAAGCATCGCCATATCACCATCACGGTTCTTGGGCTTATTGCGGTCGTTTGTCTTGCACTCTACAGTGTATATTCTCTTGCACCCACTATGAGCGAACGACTTATGCTTTCTCTACCGCTCATTGCACTTCTTGGCCTTGGTGCCATAATTGCAAAACGAGATTAGATACTAAAACCCAATAATTTACAAGGATTTAAACATGACACACAAAACAATACTTTCTTTTTTACTTCTTGGCTTAGCGCTTGGCATATATCCCATTACACAAGCTCGACCTGAAACAGAAGAAACTTCTATAGAAATGGATTCCACAGAACAACAATCGTTGCCACCAGAATATCCTATATCTTATCTTCGGCATACAGCAACGCATATGGCCACTGCCCACTCAGCATTGATTGCCCAGATTGCTCTTATGATTTTAGCAGCAGAACTGACAAGAAAAACTTTAAAGAATTCTAATTCTGAACTTTCATATCCATTTGCTCCAGTCTATGCTTCCATTGCTGGTTGTTTAACAGGTCTTTATATACAATATAAAACCCCTCAATGGACAGATGAATATCTTTTGAAATTAGAACGAAAACGATCTACTCCCAAAAATGTTATTGAGCTATTATCAAAACTCGTTATTCCTTTTCCTATTGCCACCTTACTGGAAGAAAGTTTTCAATGGCTTGAAGATCTAAAGGCATTTGAAAAACAATCAAATGAAGCTACTTCTGATCTTTAGGACAATAATACGCAGTTCGTCCTGCAACCTTTGCAACCTTTAAGGCATGGCTTTTATTTTTTGGGCACTTATGGTCGGTGTGCCTATGTGCTTGCAAATAGGTAGAAGCAAAACCTTGCATATCCTGATTGCTATAAACAGTATCTTTACCTATTTTTTTCATCTGTTTCTTGCGTATTTTGAGCGCATATTTGAGCACTTTATGCATATTTGTATAAAGCTTTTTAATCTGTGCTGCAGAAAGATCTTGCACATTGTTATGCGGATCTATCCCCGCTTGAAATAATATTTCATCTGAATATTCGTTACCAATACCTGCAATGGCATCTTGGTCCATGAGTAATGCTTTAATATTTTTTCGTGATCGTTCAGCCAAGATCTCTTTAAATTGTTTCTCTGTAACCGCCAAAGCATCCGGACCCATAGTTTTAAGAGCTGGTATCTGATCTATAGTGTCAACCAACCATATCTTGCCAAATTTTCTGGTATCAATAAAAAATAATGCAGCACCATTTTCAAACATAAAAGTTACCCGTGCATATGGTGGTTTATCGTCTGCATCTTTTCTATAATCAATTGTACCAGTTAACCCAAAATGCATGACCACTTTTTTATCGGTATTACTTACTGAGAGTATCACATACTTGCCTCTTCTTTGCGCAGAAACAAACATATTACCCGAAAGAACTTTCTTGAGCTTTAGAAAACCTCCTTTAACAAGATTTTTATCTGTTGCAGTAACATCTTGCATCTTCTTGCGAAAACTTGTGTGCGCTATATATTCTTTAAATGCTTCTACTTCTGGCAATTCTGGCATAAGATACTCCTTTTTGATTATAAACTATTGCTTTTTATACATTTTGCACGATACGCTTAAAATATATCGTAGTTATGTATCATAAAAAAAGGGTTCCCATGCAAAAAGAATTAGAAGGCTATAAAGTAGCTATCTTGGTAGCAAATGGCTTTGAAGAATTAGAAATGACAAAACCACGCGAAGCTTTAGATAAAGCTGGTGCAAAAACTGTGCTCATTTCACCAGAAAAAAATACAGTCCGTTCATGGATAAACGGCAATTGGTCAGCATCATATCCTGTTGATCTTGCTCTTGATGCAGCAAATGCTGCCGACTATGATGCACTCTTGCTTCCTGGTGGTCAAATGAACCCAGATTTTTTGCGCTTAAGCCCAAAAGCGATCGATTTCATTGCGCAGTTTGGCAAAGCAAAAAAACCAATTGCTGCAATTTGCCACGGACCCTGGACATTAATCAACGCAAATCTGGTAAAAGGCAAAACAATGACCGCTTGGCCATCACTCGAAGTTGATTTGGAGAATGCAGGCGCCAAATGGGTAGATAAAGAAGCAGTAACAGATGGTTTATTGGTAACCAGCCGCAAACCAGACGATATCCCTTACTTTAATGAAGCGATGCTTACCCTTTTTAAGAACTCTAAAAAATAAAAAGATATAACCATGCAAACAATATCAAAATTGTTAGTAACAATTTGCCTCTTGCTTCAACTTACTACCAAGGCAATGAATGCGTTAGAAGATCAACTGACCACCCTACATGATGAACTCAATACTCTTGCGGGAGCATTATCTACCGGGAAAAAACCAATTGCACCACGACCGATAGTTCAGCCAGCGCCACAGCCATTACTACAGCCAATGCCACAACCGCAACCAACAATCAGCACAAGTCATGCAGGCCTGCAAGTTATTGGTGAACGCATACTACCTAATGGTAAAAAAATAATTGTGGGCGTTGGTGACGTTGAAAAAATAGAAAATGTAGACGCGGTTGTACATCCTACAAATAAATCATTACTGTTCGGGCACGGTGTTTCGGGTGCAATTGAGCAAGCATTATTAAATCGAAAAGGGGCGGTAAAAGAGGTATATGAGGGATTAAGAATCGGGCCTAGTATGAAGGTTCGCCAGGTAGGTTCTGCGACACCAAGCAAAGTGCCAGCTGGCACCACCCTTGCACAACGTGGATTTAAATACATTATACATGCAGTAGTTCCAGTTTGTAGAAAACCAGAACAAGAGCAAGAATGGCAAATATTATTAGGCAATGCCTATGAAAATAGCTTAATTGAAGCTACAAAACTTAATCTTACTTCTATCGCCATACCGCCGCTCAGCATTGGGATATTTAAGTGTGATTATAACACAGCACTCAATGTGATGATGGGAACAATTGTACGATTTTTATTGCTTGACACCACCACATTACAAGAAGTAATTCTTGTAGTATGGTCGCAGGACCAAAATCCACAAAAGATCGCTGAAGTATGGTTGGATGCACTTGATGCTGCTATTATTATAGCAATCTAATGTATTTCTTAACCCAAAAAGAAAGTACACACTTGGGTATAAATAAATAACCCACAGATATCCATAATGGTTGCCAAGAACGGCCCTGCAGCAAACGCAGGGTCAATACGCAGCTTGGATAAAATGAGCGGCATACAACTACCAAGAATCACTGATACGAGCACAATAAAACTCAGCGACACGCTGACCGCCAAACTAGGTATCATTTGACCTATAGTAAAATATACGCGTCCAAAAGCTACCAATCCCAAAATAGCTGCTAACATAACAGCCATAGTAAACTCGCGCGTCAAGAAACGGCGAACAGTGCCTGGGTGAATCTCCCCCGATGCCATACCTTGAATGACCAGCGCTGAGGTTTGGCTACTTGAGTTACCACCTGCACTCACCAGCATGGTAAGAAACAGATTAAAAAACACATAACCACAAACTAGGGTACTATACCGATCAAGAATTAAACTAGAAATAGATTGGGCCAAAAGAAGGATAATAAGAATATAACTACGCTCAAAAAGAATTTTAAAGAAAGAAGTTTCAAAATAGGTGTCTTTAATGGCAGGCATCGCAGACATATGATACACGTCTTCACTGGCTTCTTGGGTAATAATGTCTACTAACGTATCACCATGTATAACACCCAAAAAGTAATCGTTTTCCCCCACAACAGGTGCATATATTGCATCATAGTGACGCATCTGGCGCGCTACTTCTTCACGATCCATGTTTACATCAATCACCAAAACAGGTTTATGCATAAACTGAGAAAGCCGCTCATCAGGCTTATGAAGCACCAAGCTTTCAAGCATTATGTAGCCCACAAGGTGATTGTCTTGATTAGTCACATAAATGCAGCGGTGCAGTTCTTTGCGAGGCTGTAGGCGCTGCAGCAAATGAATACTCTTGTATACGGTAAAGTCTTGCATGAGCGTAAGCACATCGGTATCCATGATACCACCGGCAGACTCCGGGTCAAACTTCATAAGTGCTAGTACCTGCTTACGATCCTTTTTGGATAGTAGGGGCAGATACCGCTCTAAATCTTCATCAGAAAGTTCTTCAAATAAATCAGTCAGCTCATCAAGAGGGATTTGAGCGAGTAGCTGCTCACGTTCATGGTCAGAGAGGAATGAGAGAATATAGACCTTAAGCGCCTCAGAAACATAGGAAAAAACATCCACCTGTTTTTCTATAGGTAAACGCCCAAAAAGGAGCTGCAAATCACGAAGAGATAACTCCTCAAAAAAATCGGCACTATCGGCCGGATGCAGGGCAACAAGTTCCTGCCATAATGCGCGTCCTTCTGGAGTCTCCGCTTTAATCGCTTCTAGATTCTGGTTGGCTCGCGCAATGAGCTCATTAGTATTCATATGCATCCCAATTGTACTAGTATCTTGCATGCAGGCAATCCCAATATGTCAATTTGACTTTTTTTGGCCATTTTGTATACTAGAATTACTACAAAAATAATCTTCAACCACGCCATTCACACTCATTGTAATGGAAATTATCAGTATATCATAGTGTACACGCAGCATAAATATGGAAAAAGTCACACCCATGCAAGAAAACTCCGTAATTACCTTTATTGCATCGCAAAATGAGAGCGGTAATCGCCTTGATGCAGTACTCTCTTGCCATATGCCACAATGTTCACGCAGTTATTTCCAGGAGCTGATTGAAAATAACCATATTATGGTAAATCAAAAAGTAGTATCCAAAAGTTATCGCGTAAAAGAAGGTGATACTATCTCGGTCCATTTTCCCCCCGCAAAAGCGTTAAGCACTTCCAAAATAATCCCTGATGATCTGGGTGTAGAAGTTATTTATGAAAATGAGCATTTTATGATAGTGCATAAGCCGGCAGGCCTTTTGGTGCATGCTCCTAATTTTGAAAGCACTGAAATTACACTGGTAGATTGGCTCATCAAAAGATACGAACATATTAAAGATTTAGATTATCAAAACCGACCGGGCATTGTACACCGACTTGATAAAGACACTTCAGGGCTCATTATTCTTGCAAAGACGGTGCATGCGCACAACCAATTTGCACGGCTCTTTCGTGAACGCAACATTCACAAAACGTATTATGCTCTTGTGCATGGTCATCCAGAAAAAACTGGTACTATTAACTTTCCTATTGCGCGCGATGAAAAAGTGCGCAATCGTATGACGCATAGAAATCCTGATGGCCGGGCATCACTCACCAAGTATGAAGTGGAAACTTATTTTAAAGATACAACACTTCTTAAAGCATTTCCTATCACCGGACGCACACACCAAATTCGCGTTCATATGGCAGCAATTGGCCATCCTTTGGTAGCAGATGCCGTTTATGGACGTGCTTCAAAGCAACTCAAACGGCATGCTTTGCATTCGTATGCAATCAATTTTATCTTTGATGGCGTTGAATATAATTTTTCAAAAAATATTCCTGATGATATGCAGCATTGCATCGATATTCAGAAAGAATCTATCACAGAATAGTATAAAATTGCCTCTTGATTTTTTTCCAAAAGAGGGATAGCATTAACTTCGAGCTAAGAAGGAATTGTAGTAATGAAGCCTTCAACATGATATATCATCCAAAGTCCCCATCCACAGCCGCCTTTTCCTTCTCTCCCTTATATATCCATCCAGCTTGCTCCTATGCCAAGGTACGGCGCACAGGTATCATCGAATGTTCTACGAAGCTTTAGCAAAGTAGAATGTGTCGAAGGGTTCAAAAGCATCTAAAGTGTCGCATTTTACTTGCAAACTTCACCAGCAACTTATTTCCAACATAGGAACAGTAGGGCCTTATAGCAACTTTGTTTTTTTTGGCATCACGAATACGCTGCTTCGTGTTTTCAAATCCCTGCCGATATTCATTAACAAGAATAGGATCAGTAGTGACTTGCACATTCTCTTCATTTCCTGCCAAGCCACCTTTGGTTATATTTGCAGAGCCTGACCACACTGCAACATTGCCACCAATTGAATCGGTAAAAATCAAATATTTATTATGCATAATAGAGCGATATTGCGTATACAAAAACACTGGTATTCCTGCATCATACAGTGCAGTAACCCGTTCATACTTGCCCCGCAAACCTTCCACGTCTGCAATCATTTGCACGTCAACACCACGATCAAAAGCTGCTACTAATGCATCGGCAACATCAGGTTCGGTAAAACTATAAAGAGCTGCAAGAATCTGTTTCTTTTCTTGTTTAATCAGCTCGATAAGCAATTGCTTGACTGGGTCATCCGGTATAAAGAAAGCCTCACAAAAAGGATCCGTTTGTGCAAGAAGAAGTTCTATAGTTCTTTGTACTTTGTCTATGCAGACTATATTTTGAGCTGCACTGAATAGAAATAATGTTACGAATAGTATGCGTGAAAATAAGATGAATTTCTTCATGTATAAGCGCTCCTGCTTTTTTAGATACTTTTTCTGCTTACACTTTACTATAATTTCAAAACAAAAAGAAACAGTCTCTTGAGTATGCGCGCTTTATGATTCCAATAGAAAAGTTCACACAAACACCGAATAGATCATTATAAAGCACTTACCATCACTATAAGCCTTTTTGACAAACATTTTGATAAAAAGTATACTATCTTTGGTGAAATTCCTCTTATCTACACGAAAGGGTTTATCCATGAATAAACATCTTCTTTCTTCTTTGTGTGCCGTATTACTCCTTATTACTCCTATTACTAAAGTGCAAGCAGGCTGGGATTGGGATATTAGCGTAAGTCTCAGGGATTCAAATATTATACCCATAGTAAGCGCTGGCCTTGCAGCGGTTGGCATTGCAGGACTTGCAACCTGGTTGCTCTCTGAATCTGATTATGACGTAATCAATCAAGCGCAATCTGATTTAGCTAACGTGCAACGGCGTTATAGCGCGGTGCGACATGCATACGACCAATATGCACATGATCATTATGCTCAAGAACAGGTACTCAAGGATGTTTTAAGGCAACAACATGGCGGTGAAGATTTTTATCTCATTAGCTATCATGATAAAATCTCTTCACAACACAACTTAATTCGTTCGCAAATTAATAAAGTGCAACAACGTTTAGGTAAAGTTGAGTCAAAGATGTCAAAGCTTTCTCGTTATGATGAAAAGTTTGACATTGCAAGCAGAGCACGTTTACAACTAATTGATATACTCAAAGATCTTGAACGCACTGCAGCATTTCTTGGTAATTTACAACAACGGATTGGTGCATGGCAAGAATTTGCTTATCAACAAAAGAAATATAGAAAACATTTAGAAAAGCTTGAACAAGAACGTAGAGAACGTGAACGTGAGCGCAAATTACGTGAACAACAATATGAACTCGATCGAGTGAATAATCGGCTACGCCAACTTGAATATGAAAAGCGTCTTGAATATGAAAAGCGCTTAGCAGAACAACATTATTGCTCTGAATGCAGACATGATGGGTGTATACATTTGCATTTGAATGCGTAAATGATTAAACCGCTCAATAAACCCTTCGATACTATTTGCTTCGCAAATCACTCAGGGTGAGCGGTCTCATAAATATTAAAGTCACTTAGTCTAAAGAAACCGCTCTCCCTGAGTATTTTCCTGTAAGGAAAATGTATCGAAGGGCCTTGAGCGGTTTTCTCTTTTCCTAAAAACTAAATCTCGTTTCAACCTCACCCCCCAGGTCACCCCGCTCATCTTTAATACCCCGTATATTAATTTCATCAGATGCTCTGAATTCTAGCTCCACACGTGTGTCTTCGGTTAAACTAAAGTTTTTCTGAATCGTTGCATGGAGCCGATCGCTCACATCAATTTCAATGGCGCCACGGAATCCACCACGCGCCGTTTGGTCACTAAAGCTAGGAACGATTCGAATGTGTTTAAAAGGAGCAAGCACGTTATTCACATACGTTTCTACGGTTGAAGAGCCATGATCTGAACCAAAAATATAATTTTGCAAATTTTGTAAGATTAGTGACGGCATAACAAGACTTAATGAACCGGCCTCAGAGCCTGCCAAAAGTAACGTGATAATCTGCTCTTCATCGAGCGATGGCGAAGAGCTAAAATTAAACGTTGGGTTGCGCACGGTGCCACCCACTTGCATGGTCACCGTATAACGCTTAATATTTCCTTTTGCTGTCAATTCAATACGCGGATCATCAGGTTGATGTGGTTCAAAATGGAGCATACCATTTACAATAGAAAGCGGTTTATACGGAAAATGGAGCGTGCCATGCGTCAAATTAACTGATCCCTCTACGCGTGGTGCAGAAAGTGAACCTGTACACTTGAGATACAAATCAAGATCAGTATGCAATACGTTCGTTCTTACTTGGAGTGGGTGTCTATTGAGCAGCCGAATATCAAATGCAACGTCTTGTGCTGAACCGAGTAGCAACGCACTGCTTACATCTTTGAGCAAGCTCCCTTGCACGTTGCCCGATAAAATATTTTGTTTTACTTGTGCACGCTCAACAGACAAGGTCCCTTGAATGAATGGCAATTCATCTTGAGAATGCGTAAGCACTCCGTAGCCCGAGATCACTGCAAACATATCTTTACCTTGATTTAGAAATAATTTATTAAAGAGTAAGGGCATATGCGCAAACGTTATCTTACCTTCATCATTATAGGCAACTGTCGCACGCTGACAACGTATGCTCCCCTTATGAAGTTTTACATGCGCACCCATGAATACACATGTTCTTTTTGCAATATCAACCTCAAGCGGTATCACCGCCTCTTGTATATAATTGTAGGTTGAACCCAAGCGAATATTACCGTCGGGCAGCACTAATTGACCATAGAGCTTTGTATCTTTGAGCGCTGCTTTCACCGTCACATCGCCTGTGCCTTTCATATCATAGCCAGTGCTACTGAGAAGTATCGTACGCAAAAAGGGAAACGTCACCACACCTTCAAACAACATATGCTCCAGTGAGCCTCCCTTAATTGCAATCAGTTGCTCGCCCTTTTGATCAGTGATAAGAATGTTATTTAAAAGAACACGCGGCTTAAGCGCAACATCTACCACATAGGGTTTATCATTGACTGAGCCGGTGAGCAAAAAGTGTGTTGGATCAACAGCTAACGTGCCCACAACAACAGCTTCTGTACCAAGTTTTTCATGATGCGCCGTTGCTTTGATTTCTCCCTCAAGCGAACCCTTTTGATTAAATTGAGCATCAATATGAATTTCATGTGGTAATACGTACCAATATTTAAACGGCGCATAGGTAAGAGGCCCACCATTCTCTAACCTCACGTTACCCCGTTGTTTTTGCTCGTGCCAGCTTGCCGTTCCTTCAACAACACCAAATAAAGGATCTTGAAACTGCAATGCAGCGTTCCACACCCCTTTTGTTTGAGTAATCTGCGCTGAAATACCTTCTAAAAGTGTTCTATGCCACCCACAGTCTGCAATAGACACGTGTGCGTTCAGATGTTGATCAGACGTTCCAGCATTTGTGATACTCGTTTCCATGGTACATACGCCGCGCACATGCGCTTCAGTGCTGTCTGCCTTATAAAGAGTTTCTATATACGATAAAGGGAAAAAAGCATGCACATCAGCATGTACGCTGCCCGAATCGGTGAGCCTAATATCTGCGCGCGTTATACCATATGTTTCTTGCTTGTTGGTCAGTTTTACGGTCCCCTGTTTATCTTTCCAATGTGCTTCAAGCGAGCAATGCTGCTCGTCAGTGGGTAATTGAGGAACTTTCAATGAAAGATCAATGAGTCCTCCAACATATGGATGCTCGGGATCTCGTGATATTTCTGCAGCAAGTGTGCCCTCAAATGCGCGAGCAATATCTCTCTCTTTAATTATCACGTGCCCACCCGTTACATACATGGTAGATTTAAACTGTGAAAGAACGGTGCTCGCTTCACTTTTAAAGTCAAACCGTATCTCTGAATGATCAGCAAGGTCATGAATAGTAAATGTGCCATTCGTTACCAACAATTGTTTGAGCGCAAGCGGAATATCCTGCTGAAATGATACCAACTTTTTCAAGTGGTCAGTGATCGGTAGTACTCCTTTATCATAGCGTGATGAAACATCCGCACCATCGATATGTACATTCACTGCTATTTTTCCTGTTTTGATAAATTCAAGATACGAGAAAGTGAATGTACACTGCTTACTACGCCAATGCCAATCATCAGAGTTATGTGATGAAGCTCCTGCAGCATCAACCACCAGAGCAGGAGAAAAAAAATTAATATGAGTAACGCGGCCTTCGAGCTTACAATCAAGAGACTTTGCAAAATGTGGCATTATCCGTTGTTCTATTGCATGATGAATCCGCGCGTCGCGCCCTGCAAGCCATAACGTAAGAGAGAGACCCGCAAGGAGAGCAAAGAATATACGTATTACAAACTTGAGAATCATGTACAACGTTTCCAACTACCATCAAAAAAATAGGTTCGTAAATAACTGACAGGCGACACGCCTGATGAAACTGCATAGAGCCAGTTTGCACGATCATCAGTAATATATACCGTGCCAGCATCTATAGTACCATAAGGATAACATATAATCTGATTATCTTTAAAGGTGATTGGTTCAGTGAGACTACTGTGCGGTGCCGCTGGTGGACCTTGCACACCCGGGATCACACCAAAGCGTACGCCACGAGCAAGTTGATACTGTCGCCCGGCCCCTTGAACACTATTGCTTGTTATCTGAATGTGTATCGTTTGCATCTGCCCTGTAGCAAGTGCCAAGCGATGAGCATACGTAATAAATTGTTTTAGATTTTCAACTTCTTGACGCACCAGATGGCGGGACAAAAAAGAGAAATGTGGAACTGCAAGCATTACAATAATAAGCACAAAGGCGAGCACCATACTCACGTAGAGAAGCAAGAAGCCAGAATAGCATGAGTTATTTTTACCGCTCATGCTGTTCTGTCCGCCGGAGCTTGCCAAGTCGGATGACGTGGATAAGCGTAGGAGGACGCGCCTACAATTCAACCACAGTATTTTCTTCGTCAACGGTGGCAACTCGCAATACTTCTTCAATGGTAGTGACCCCTTGTTCTATTTTACGTACGCCGTCTTGCAAAAGCAGTGTCATGCCATCAATAATAGCTTGCCGCCTGATAACAGAAGAATCTGCACGTTCAACCGTAAGTTTTGCAATAGCAGAGGTCATCTGCATAATTTCAAAAATAGCAATTCGCCCTTTATAACCAGTTTGATTGCATTCTGGGCAACCATTCGGTTTGTAAAAAGTAAACGCCTGTGCTCTGTTTGGCGTGAGTCCAATTTTTTTAAGCGTTTCAGCATCAGGTTTGTAGACTACCTTGCAGTCGTCACATAACTTACGCACAAGCCGTTGTGCCATCACCGCAACAATGGAAGATGAGATTAAAAACGGTTCAACGCCCATATCAATCAGTCGTGTAATCGCTGATGGAGCATCATTGGTATGTAACGTACTCAAGACAAAGTGACCGGTAAGTGCTGCTTGAATGGCAATTTGCGCTGTTTGCTGGTCACGCGTTTCACCAATCATGATAATATCAGGGTCTTGACGCAAAATAGAACGTAATGCAGCTGCGAACGTCAAGCCGATAGCATCTTTTACTTGCACTTGGCCAATGCCTGCCATTTGATATTCAACGGGATCTTCTACCGTCACAATATTTACACCAGGTTTATTGAGTGTTGATAAAATTGCATAAAGCGTAGTGGTTTTACCTGAACCGGTAGGACCGGTTACATAAAATATACCATTTGGCCGTTCAATGGTTTGCATAATTATTTCATAATCACGCTTACTAAACCCAAGCTTATCAAGCGTTGCAAAAGAACGAGATTTATCAAGCAAACGCATAACAATGCGTTCACCAAATTGCACGGGAAGCACAGAAACACGAATATCGTAAGCTTTATCAGCTACTTTGATCTCAATTCTACCATCTTGCGGCAACCTTTTTTCTGCAATATTAAGGTTGGCCATAATTTTTATACGAGAGGAAAGTGCACCCTGTACCCTCTTTGGTGGCATCATCACATCATACATGATACCGTCAATGCGATACCGAACACGCAGTTCTTTTTCAAATGGTTCAATGTGAATATCTGATGCGCCTCGTTTGACTGCTTGCACCAAAATGTGGTTAACCAGCTTAATGATCGGCGCTTCGGCTGCCATAGCCAAAATGTCTTTATCTTCTATCTCTGCAAATTCAATAGCTTCCGGGGCCCCTTTTTCCTCCTCAAGCTCCTCGATCATTTCACGAGCACCTTCAAGAGGATAATATCTATTTATGGCATCAATAATGGCTCGTTTGGTGGAAACTGCAGTATGGGCAGTACCTTGTAATAATAAGTTCAGCTCATCAAGAGGCTCAAAGTCCTGGGGATTTGCTGTCACTAAGGTAATTACCCCATCAATACTGACTGGTATTACTTCATGCGTACGTAAAAATTTAAGAGGGAATTCACCAAGCAATTTAGGATCAGCCATTTTTTCAGTGATTACGGGCAAGTATGGTACGTGGACCAATTCAGCATATGCTTGTGCAATTTGTGCATCAGTTGCCAGTCCCTCCTGCAACAAACAGTCAGCGAGTGACATATCTGATCCTGCAATAGTTTGCCCACAGGATGCTATTTTCTCTTGGGTTACTATACCTTTTTCTACTAAAATCTGGCCTATATCACGCTTATCCATTCCCGAACTCCGCTTCTTGTGTACACCATCATAGGGCCTTTTCTAGGCTATCAACTTGCGCAATAGCCGCTTCTTTGGTAATATACAAATAGTATACTTTAAAAGAAACAGTTACGAAACCTCCCTAGTTATCACCGACACGAGAACACTATGTTATCACACCTTCGCATACTCCAGTATAGCACCTATACTTTCCTTTTTATTCTCTTGCTTGCAGGTTGCGGTACACAGAACAAAAAAGGTCTCTCTTCAGGCTGGTCTGAATCATATCGCAATAATAAGGAACATATAGCCCAACAACGAGAAATTAGAAGCCGCATGCGCAAGGAGCTTCCAAGCACGAACATTAAAGACTTAGATTATGAGCACTTGGTGGCAGCACGCAAATATTATGATGACCTTGGCTATCCTGAACGAGCGCTCAAATGTTATGAACGCATGCTCGCCTTGTCTAAAGATCCCATACAATTGAATAACATTCGCCTTGAAATGGCTGATCGCCTTTTTGAAACGGGTGATTTTCACAAAGCAAGTAAGCTCTATCTCAACTTTTTACAATTCTACCCGGGTAGCGATAAACGAGAATATGTAGAATATAAAGCTATTCTATCTCATTTTTATATTACTCTTTCAAGTGATCGTGATCAA
This sequence comes from Candidatus Babeliales bacterium, assembly GCA_963716425.1. Taxonomy (GTDB): domain Bacteria; phylum Babelota; class Babeliae; order Babelales; family JBFXEV01; genus JBFXEV01. The sequence continues at coordinate 1,061,240 of OY970310.1, read as the reverse complement.
ACGGAAACTAAAACAACACTTGCTCTCACCCAATTATTTTTAGAACATGCCTCAATTTATAAAGAGTATGTGCAAGATGTAAAAGATATTCAAAAACAATGTTATGAAAAATTAGTTGGCAGTGAAATGAATATTTGTGCATTCCATTTGCGACATGCAAATACTAAAGGAGCAGAGCAACGGCTTGCGTATATTAACGAACATTTACGCAGACACGTACCCGCACTTGAACCCGAAATTCTTGCGCTTGAAACAAATGTAAATACGCTACTTGGCAAACCATTGCCTGACATGCAAGGCCTTAATGATGATTCGGTAATACTTGCTGATAACACAGAAAAAAGTAATAAACGGTCTATGGCAGATCGGTTTTAGCCATGGCTGAGTTACAACAACTTGGTTCTCATGGTGAAGAAAAGGTAGCAATCTGGCTTAAAAAGCAAGGTTTTATAATAAAAGAAATGAATTATCGCCAGCGCTGTGGTGAAATAGACATCATTGCAAGCAAAGATGATATTTTGGCTTTTGTAGAAGTAAAACTGCGCACACACACCTATTTTAGCCTATCAGAAGTTATTACGCCCTCCAAGCAAGCAAAAATTATTAGAACCGCTATGATGTATATTATGGAAAATAAGGTAGCAAATAAAGTATATCGTTTTGATGTTGCGTTGCTTGAAAAACAGACCGATAAATATAAGCTCACGTATTTGCCTAACGCATTCACCCAAAAGAGTTATTAAACATATGATGTCCGAATTATTCAAGCGAACAGTCACCAGCGTAGTGCTTGCCCTTATGCTTATCACACTTTTTTTGTTCTTTCCCGTGTGGATAATGAGCGTAGTACTAATTGGGTGCTTGGGATGGATATTATATGATGAATGGCCACAAATTGCTTATGGTTTAGGCCCTTCTGGATGGCTGCTTGCACTCGTATATCTTATTTTGCCGTTTCAAGCATTAGTAGAAATAAATCGTGAACACCAGGTTCTTCTTGCACTCATATTTGTTCTTGTTGCAGCATGTGACATTGGATGCTACATCTTTGGCAGCTTGTTTGGCAAACATCTTCTTGCGCCAGACATAAGTCCCAAAAAAACATGGGAAGGATTGTTTGGTGGTGTTTTGTGCACCATTGGCGTGCTCTATCTCTTGGGCTTCACATCAACAAAAGATATTCTAGAAATTGGTCTTGCTACAGCGCTACTTGCCATAACTGGTGATTTATTTGAATCACATCTTAAACGCAAAGCAGGAATCAAAGATACCGGCACATTGCTGCCGGGCCATGGCGGACTTCTTGACCGTTTTGATAGCGTCTTGTTTGTGGCACTCTATTTCTATTATTTTATTCTCTAAACTCTAAGTCAAAAACTCTTCAAACACCGTGGTGAATAGCTAAATAATTTTTCCGTTTACATCTTTAAAAAGGGCCGACATAATTGCTGGTCCTTTTTCACAGAATAATGCGTAAAAAAAATTATAGTAAATTAATTGTACCAGTAGAGACCGGACTGGTTTGCCTTTAGGTTATTTATTGGCCAGAAAATAGGCTCTAACAACTCTCTTTAGTTTAATACTACATGAGCATCCCTTACTTCCCCCCTCCCCTTGCATATTGAAATTCTCCGGGGTAAACTGTCGGCATAAGATAAACTTAATTCTTATTCACGGGGTATGCAATGAAATACATCCTATCAATTATCCTTGTCAGTACCTGTTTGACAAATTATACGATCAGTATGGATCATATTCAAGCTACCGCCCGCAATCCCATTGTACTTTCCAGCGGTAAAGGAAGAAAAACCCCCGCTAGATTTACAAAAACTGAAATCCATGAAAAATGTACCGCGCTTTGTTGGGTTCCTGCAGAAGGAATAACGGTAACCAACGGTCGTGATAAAGGTAACATTGTAAATTTTATACCACTAACTACAGAAGAAAAACAAGGAGTAAAAGATCATATCCTCTCTTATCTTGCTGCACTAGATAGCATTAACAAAACATTCAAAACCTTGGAAGTTGGAAAAAGAGAACTCATACCGGAAAGTTTGATACTCGATCTTACGCATGTCCATCCGTTGCCCTTACGTATTGCACAAGTCCTTGGACAAGTCCCAGATAAAGAAGAGACGGATCCCATTATTGTTGTTACTGAATCAGTTCCCGTAGCCGATACCGAAAAAGAAAAGTCAAAAGCAACTGTTGTTGTTGCTGAATCAACGGTTGCAGCCGCTACACCGCAAACAGCTCAGCACAAAAAAGAATCAACAGGAACGGAAGCTTCCGCTCCACCACAACAATCTTCTCAACAACCGGCAAACCAACCCACCTTTGCACAAAAAATTTTGAACCCAACAACCTTAGGATTCGGCGTTCTCTGTGCAATCACTGCATATTTGGTAACAAAGCATTCAAATACAACAAACAACTAAAAGGAGTATTGGTATGAAACACATCGCAACAATTTCTCTCATCACTGCATCACTGGTTACCAGTTGTGCTTATGGCATGGATAAACAGATTGGCAAGGAAGTGGTTGTGCATCACCGACTACATGACGTGTTTACGGGAAAGAACATACATTTTATACATGTACCGGAACAATTAAGACACCTATTTCAGCATGCCGAATCCACAACAGCACAAGGAGCATCCGCCCAATCTGAACAACCGGATGCTTCGGAAAAAAAAGAGTTAGGTTTTCACCCAATTCTATCAGTAGAAACGAAAGTTGAAGATAAACTCATTCAAGAAGCTAAAACAGTGGTTATCGACTTTGCATGGAAAGAACTAGGAGAAGCTAAGACCGTGGTTAGTGCAAAACTAGAAGAAACAGAAAACAAACTGTATAATATGCTTGTTTACAAAGCTGCACCTCTTACAGTAGCTTTTGTGCTCGGATGCATTGTAACTAAACATTTACATACAACAAACAACTAGGGAAAAAATTATTATGAAAAACATACTCGCAATAACTCTTATTGGCGCCAGTTTGATAGTTGGCAATGCATGTGCCATGGATCAGACACAACAATCAAAAGATTGGGGACATAATGGTTGGTTACTCAAAACAATGCCCGAAGATAAGTTCTTGTTTATAAATCCTCCCACAGGATGGCAAAGCATGCCCTTTGAAGAAAAACGGAAACACTTAGGATTTGCCCTTGAAAACTTAACGTTTGTAGGGGATAAAAATAATCCAGAATCCGTTACCGTTGATTTCACTAATTGGAAACCACTTTCTGTTCCAAGTACAGTAAAACCAGGCGTGCTCACAAGGCTTATTGACCCGGTAACTCTGAGCGTTGGCGTACTCTGCATTATTGGCACTTATGTAGCAACAAAACAATTAGGGTCAGCGGGCGAATAAAAACTAACAAGAGAACTTATTCTATGCAAAAGTTGCTGTATATACCTCTCTTGTGCTTGGCATTAGGTATTCATTCAGCACAGGGTATGTTTAAGCGTAGAGCACAATCAGCTCAAGGGGACAATCGAATAGCAATTGTTACCAAACCAACTGCAGAGCCTCCACAAAAACCAAGCAATAACATTGCTGAAAAAGATATCGGTGAAAAATTAAGGGAAGTGTTAATAATAGATAACAAGCCATACTTCCCTACAGAAGCCACAGAAGATTCGCAAGAAGAGGAAGAAGAGGGGGATGAAGAAGGCGGCGATGATGATGAGGCTGGTGACCGTGTTTTGCTACGGTCAGCTTTTGGCGGAAAAACTTTAGCATCGTTTCTGCCAATTGCTCAAGAACCCATCGCAGTCCCGCCAAGAGCCTTCCCTTTGTTAACGTATACAGAAGAACGTGAACAAGAATTGTTTGCAGCATTTAGTAACTTTGGAAAAGCGCTGGCCAAGGAGGATATACCATGGCCTGCCCATGCGGATCAACAGTGGGGCGCAGTCATACGGCAAGGTATTAAACTCGAATTACTCAAAACAATTCCCGCAAGTACTATAAGCGTAATCAATCTTGATCCTGATACTCAACTAAATAGCAGCATAGTACAATTTATTCGTTTAGGACTTGCAGCTGCCGATGATGCCGTATCAATTGATTATGCTGGGCAACAAGCAAAGCTGATTATAGACATTGCAAAAACATTTGCATTTTTGCAAGGACCGAGCACAGTAGATAGCCAAGAAGAAATTGAAAAAGAAGAACATGAAGAAGAAGGGCAACAGTCTCTTTTAGAGCTCGGGCGTAAACTTGCATTGCTCAAAACAGCGCCCTTAGAGCAAGTACAATTAATTAATGTTCCTTCTGATAGTGTGATAACGCCACACATGAAACAGTTGTTCATGTGCAAGCTTGCAGAAGCTGATGATGCCGTAACCATTGACTACTCTGACTCATCCAAACCACTTTTAATCATTGACATCAGTAGATACTTTACCTCGCCATCAATCGGTTTAGGAAGTTCTCAGGAGCCTGAGATTAAGCGGCAAACTCCACCAGCACGCTATGCAGCTGTCACTGACGATGAAGAAGAAGAATCGGAAGGTTCAGCAAAAGAGCAAGAACAAGTGGCACAACCATATGCTGATCGCCACACGCTTGGCCTTAAACTTGAATGGCTCCAGAAACTCCCTCCTGAGCAAATAGACGTTATCAATTTCGATCCATCTCTTACGGCAGAAGAACAAAACACAAAAAAACAAGAACTTGTTGCATTACTTGCATCAACCGCAACCGCTGTTAATACCAATTTAAGTGATGATGATTTTGAGACCCCAAGACTGATCATAGATGTATCCAAACTCGCAGGATACGCAGCAATGATGGCTTGCTGTAAAGCTGTGCAAAAAGATGCTGAACGGGAAGTCTTACAGCCCAGCACACCACCACCCGCTCAAAAAGAACCTCAACAAGAACTCTTACAACAACCAAGTTTGTTACAAAAAATAGGAATCCCTGTTGCAACTGGCACGCTTTGTTTTGTATTAGGATACTGGTGGGCACACAGTAGGGGCGCATAGTAGCCGCGGCTCAGCTTGTAAGCCTTTTGACGTCTTCTTAAAAAATGTATAGAGTACAAGGTAGAATGCATTTCATTTTAAAAGGAGAATATCATGAAAAAATTCGCACGTTTTATCATCACTATCATATTTCTTATATATATTCCCGTAAAAGGTATGGAGCAACTTCCACTAAAGGGTATGGAGCAACTTCCACACAAAGAATTGAAAAAGCTCAAGCTTCTTGCGCGACTACAACATGATCCTGAAACGCCAATTCAAATTTGTAATGTTCCACCTCACCTTATACACGTCTATACGCTAGATACTATCCGGCAAACTATTCTTTCTGCACTCACCGCCCTTGATGAGAAGGCCCCAAAAGATCCAACAAAAAATAAAAGCAAAAAGAAAAAAAAGAACGAATTATCAGCTGCTACTAGTACCATATTAATAGATGTGAGTAAACTCATCAGATTACCTAATCCTCCTGCTCAACCAAAACGCCAACCGGTAGAGCCACGCCTTGAACTTCTAGAACCAAAGTCTATTATCTTTATGGGAATGCTCGCGCAAGAAATGGATCCTGAGACTGAAGCATATGCTCAGGCACTCAAAGAAGCTATAAAAGTAAGTTCCAAAGATTCTCTTGACGATATTGAATTACAAGTAGATCTTACAAGACTTAAAGAGTTGCTGCCCAAAGAAGCACCAGTAGTTCAACGACAAGCTCCTGAACCAAGAGTGACTAAACCAACTTTTTTCTCTCGACTTATTGATCCAGTAACACTCGGGACTGCATTGCTCGTGGGCATTGCTTGTTGGCATTTAAGTAAACATGAACATGCCAGTAGCCTGTAGAAATTCATTCTAAGAGATCACAACTCTTGCCTTTCTTTTTTAAGGTTGCCTACAATATAAATAATGTTTCATCTGAACTCAAATTGAGACATTATCAATTGAAGCTGCACTACTATATTTAATAAAAAAGGAAAGGATCTCATAATGAAGAAATTCACCCTAATGGCTGCATTAACATGCCTGACATACACTTTAGCATATGGCATGGAAAAAGCGCCCATAACGAGTAGCGGTTATACACCATTAGATAAAGATGTAGTAGAAGTGGAGCTTGCACCGGAAGTAATTGATCTTGCACGCAAAAAACATCAGATTCTTATTGAAAACACAAAAACAAGGTTAACCGAAATAGCAACTTTACTGCAAACTCTTAATGCAAATCAGGAAATTCGGCAGGCAAAAAGACAAGCATTACCTTCAGCGCAGCAATCTAAAATATAAATTTTAAAAAAGGTCCCTCCAAACTTACGCTTTTGACACTCTCTAACAAATATATGACACTGCTGATGTATTATTTTGGTATTATAACGAGGAGAAAAAAATTTGAACAAATCTATTCTAGCAATTGTTGCTGCTCAGTGCCTTACGTGCACAGTTTCGCTGAGCATGAATCTATGTGGAGATTCAGATGATCTTGATGGCATTCTTACACCAGCAATTGTTGCAACCGCACAAGAACTGAGCAGCGGAACAATTTGCATTGTAGATGCTGATGAAACACTTATGGAACCTAAAAAATTAATGGATGCACTTACCATCAGCTCTCAAGACAAGATCCCCGAAGGTTTAAAGGTTACCGTGAACTGGCCGCAACTTAAAGGACTTTTACCCTCGCGTGTGGTGATTAAAGAAGCTCAGCCGAACTTTGATCAACTGGAAGCAACTCCTATTACTCTCAGTCCACGGCGCGATGAGCCTCACGCAGCTCCCGACCATCAAGAACCAACACCTGTTACTACACCTCTCACTATCCTACAAGCAACACGCCTTAATAACATCACGCCTCAAAAAATTATTATTATAAATGCTTCTGATAAAGAGAACAGTCATATGGCAAATGCACAGGGATTATTAAAAGAAGCTTTAACTGTAAGTTCCGGAGACACACATACTGAACTCAGTGTAACTTTTGACTGGCTACAACTTAGAAAAGTTATACCAGTGCAAGAAGTAATTAAAGAAATTATTGTAGAAAAAGAAGTTATACGCATACAAGAAGTGACTAAAAAAGAGCAAGTGGTGCTCAAACCAACCTTACTTCAAAAGCTTACTGACCCGGTAACACTTGCCACTGCTGCCGCTGCAGGTCTGATCTGTTATTATTTGGCAAAAAATAACAATGAATAAACAATGAGGTCATCGTGAAAGACATTTTTCCCATCACCATATGTGTGCTATCCCTTTTAAGCACCACTGCATTATCAATGGATAACCCCACACCGGGTCAGCCTTTAGTCTTGAGCAAACATTCAGACATTGAAAGAACATCTCAAGCCATTTTGAGATCTGTCGCAGTACAAAGAGCGCGTGCAGCACAGCATAAAGCTCGTATGGCAGCAAATGCGGTAATAATGACTAATCTTCTAACAACGGCTTGCTCGCTTGAAACCTATATAGCTGAAATACGAGCAAAAAATGTAGCTTATCTTGCAGCTACATCTCTAAAAATAGAGCGTTGGCACCAAGAAGATGCACAGTACGAGCAAGAACAAGAAAGGAAACGATTAGCTGCACAAAAAGTTCACTAATTACTAACAATTTACATAAATGGGGGTTTATATGTTTATAAAAAATATTACAATATGCACACTGGTTTGTTCTTGTGCACATCTTTCACTGCATGCGATGGAACAAATGCCATTACAAAAAGTCGATCTTGCGCTTATTACTGCGGCAAAAGGCAATAATCTTGAAAAAGTAAATAAAAAACTACAACTGGGTGCCAGCATAAATCCAAAAGACGCTGCTACTACGGCACTCATTGAAGCATGCTCGCAAGAATTTGATAATGAAAAGTTAGTAGAAGTACTTCTTGAAAATGAAGCCGATCCAAATCTGCCAAATAAAGATCTTGCCACACCAATGCATTTTGCAGTTCAGCGCAACAAGGCCGGCGTATTAACATTACTCCAAAAAGCTGGCGCTAACCCCAATGCGCAAGATAAAGATGGCAATACGCCATGGCATAAAGCAACATCATTGCAAGCTCTCAATGCAATGTCTTGGCTCCACAGCTCAGGTGCAGATGCAAATGTCTTAAATAAAGCTGGTTTATCCCCTCTACATATTGCAGTTCTTGAAAGCAAGATATGTTCATATGCCATATTACCCCGCTGGGGCGCACGATTGGATATTGTTTCAGAACCGAGCGCCATCCCAAATCCTGCGCTTACTTTAAGTCCTGGGTCTACGGTATTCCATGCATCTACCCAAATAGAAGTATTTGGCTCATGCATGCAAAAATCATTTATTTCTCATGCATTATTCAATACGGGCGATCTATCTTCTAAAGCACTGTTTTCCTTTTTGTGCACCCTACATAGAGAATGTCCTGGATTATACAAGCTACGCACTGCAGTACTCATGCCGTATATTGCCAAGCTCTTATCCGTCCAAATGCTAACTGCTCTTTTAAGATCATCTGATAAAAAAATGATTAACGTGGGTAAAAATGTCTTAAGACAGCGAAGTGCAACATTACAAGGCATATTGCGTAAAACTGATGGCAATAATGAAACTGCGCTCATGAAAGAAACTCAAAAAAATGGTAACGTACAATCCCCTAAAACACTTCTTGATCCAACGATTTATGATCTGCATTTTAGGCCATTTGTTGCAGCATTAAGAACAAACACACTCCATAAACTGCCAAATACTAATGTATTTAAAGTTGCATATGAATCTGCTTTACCACGCAAAGAAGAGGCAAAACCTGCACCACAAGCTAAAACTACATCAGATGGTTCTTGTGTTATTTGTTGATACAAAAATATATTCTTCTCAAAAATCATGTAGCAAATTGTATCAAAGAAGGGTAGCCTATACTTGATATTTTTTCTGACACATAAGGAGACATACCATGTTACAAAAAAGTATAAGCCTTTGTACTTTTTTATATCTATCTGCTCATGGGCCACTTGTTGCGATGGAACAAACGCCATTACAAGAAATCGATCTTGCTCTTATTGATGCGGCAAAAAGCAATAATCATATAAAAGTAAATGAAAAACTACAACTGGGTGCCAGCATAAATCCAACGGCTGCTCATACTACGGCACTCATTGAAGCATGCTCGCTTGAAAATGATAATGAAAAGTTAGTAAAATTACTTTTAGAAAGTAAAGCCGAACCAAATTTACCAAATAAAGATCTTGTCACTCCAATACATTCCGCAGTTCAGCGCCATAACGCGCACGTATTAACATTACTCCAAAAAGCTGGTGCAGAAGTGAATACTCAAGATAACGATGGCAATACACCATTACATAAAGCTTCATTAGCTCAAGTTCTCGATTCTATTAGTTGGCTTGCGCAAGCAGGAGCAAATCTCAATGTTATAAATAAAGCTGGCCTGACTCCTTTACATATTGCAGTGCTTGAAAGACGAATATGCTCATATGCTTTATTACTCCACTATGGTGCACGATTGGATGTTGTTTCAGAAACAAGCTCCATTCCAAACCAAGCACTTACTTTAAGCCCTGGATCTACTGTATTCCATGCGTCTACCCAAATAGAAGTATTTGACACTTGCATGCAAAAAGCATTTATTTCTCACGCATTATTCCATGTAGGCAATAAATCATTGGTTAATATGTTACGCAACTTAGGGAGCGTATGCCCTCCAGAAATATTTAGACTTTCGATTACTGCCCTTATGCCTTCTCTTTATGAAGCCTTGCCACTCGAAATGTTCATTGTAGCTTTAAGATCACCTGATAATAATATGGCCGACTTAGGTAAAGATATCTTAAGACAACGGAGTGAATTGTTACGAGATATATTGCGTAAAACTGATAGTAATAATCAAACTGCACTGATGAAAGAAACTCAAAAAAATGGAAACGTGCAATCCCCAAACACGTTACTTGACCCAGTAAGCTATGAACATCATCTTATCCCATTTGTTGCAGCATTAAGAACAAATACACTCCATATGCTGCCAAATACTAATGTATTTAAAGTTGCATATGAGGACGCTCTTCCAAGGAAAGAAGAAGCACGACCTGTAGTGCAGACCCAAGGAGGTGGAAGTTGTGTTGTTTGTTAAAATTGTGCCCCCAAAAATGCTGAACGCACATGATCTTCAATGGCTTCTCTATACTGCGCAATATTATCAGGATCAAGCATGGCGACTATACCAGGGTTAACTCTATGAAGTGGCAAAAGCTTAAGAGTATTTTCATCTGCAAGCCATTGTTGTATATAGCGTTCTATATTCTGTAAGCGATACGCGACAATAACAGGAACAATTCGCTCTAAAAATGCTTGTTTATGCGCATCATCAGTTTGCCGATACATAAACACAAACCATTTGAGTGGACACGTGGCAACGAAGTCTTGCAAACGCGCACCCTGATTTAACACTAATCGTAAATGCTCTGCAGACAAAATATCTTCAGGAATAAAAGAAAATATCTTTCTTCGCACATCCGCAGGCAGCCTTAGCTGTAATCTATTAAATGCACATAAAGCTGCACAAATTCTTGCTTTTGATGTGGTGCAAAATGGGGCACATTCATAATTCTGATGTAATAGTAACCGGACCATTGAATTATCATATAAATGAATGGCATTATATAAAAGTTGTGTCACAACTTCATCACGTTTGCTCAAAGGAACGGCCAATTCCAAAAACTTTTGATTTTGAGAAGGATACATTATCAGACAATCCTTATCGAATGTCGTAAAATGCGCACATTGAACTTTAAGGCTGCCACTATCAAGCAATCTCTTTATTACTGATGCATTTTTTTGCAAATTATGCTCATCAACAAATCCACGTACCGCTGCTTTGTGCAGCGACATGTTCCCATCATTTTTTGGTTTATAGCCTATGTTTACGAGCGCATTTATTGTTTCAGCATTATTTTCATCAGGAACAACCAAAGCAATACTCGAATTATGTTTTCGCAATGCTACAAATATATCCTCCTCTCTATCTTCCTGTAGCGCTTCAAAAATATGTACAATCGTACATCCTGCAGCATCTTTCTGCAGCACTATCTTCTCAAGAGCACGTGTAACCCTAAGTCGCTTTTCCATCATTTCAAGAGTCGTAACTTTTTCTTCCCCAATTCCTTTTTCACAATGCTTTAGCATTTCATCATGCGACCGCGCTACAATATCTATATTTTTACGTACTAATACATGATATGCCCAGACACCAGCACCCAAAGCAATAGTACCTACTACTACACCACCTACAACCACTGGATGCTCTTTTGCCGTATGCCAAACTTGACCTAAAAAGCCTTGATTGACATTATCCCCATCCATGCTATAGAGAGGAGATATGCTACAAGCTACGCTAAAAGCAAAAAAGACTTTTTTTAAAATGTTCATTTTATTGTCCAGGTCAATCATTTGGTTCATTTGCACTATTATTACTCATTATGATAAAAGGAGCAAAATAAATCAACGCTTGTCTGAGAAAATAGTATATTTTAGGGCTTTCTCTCTAATATTGCCTGAATACCGGCTATTGTAAAAATAAAAAGAGTGGCAATTCCTGTATCAAAATCAAAGCCATTGAGACCTGCACTGCGTAATGTAAGTAGCAACTAATACTTCTTAAATAACTCAACCATAGTATCATTACGTTTCACTACTAAAGCTGCTATGAACGGCGTATATCGCTCATTTGTATGTTTGCCAATAACACTAGTTGCTGCATGTGGCGAACAACCAGCATTAAGGCATATGAGTGCCTCATCCACCGAATTATCAAACACTGCGTCAAGCAATCTATCTGCTAATACTGTTTTAACTTGTACTCTAGCATGTGCTTGCATCACACCTTCCACATTTGTTGAAGTCTTTATTACTTTTTCTAAATGCGCTTGCTCGTCAGATATCAAATACCTGCTTAAAGCAACACCTGCTACAAAAGTGGCAGCTATAAATACTGGGGGAGATTTTAATACACTTGATAAACTCATTGATGAATTGGGGTCATCCATTGCCTTAATAGATTGCAATGGTAGTACTGTGTTCGCTGCTAATACTGCAAATAATAAATGTTGTTTTTTCATGATGGTGCTCAATATAAATTGTTTGTGTAATTACCTGCTCATGCTAAAAAGTATACTCTTTTTAAGCAATCAAAACAAACATTTTTTTAAATCTAATTAATTGCAATTTGATAATACAAAAATAGGGATTGTTTTGATTTATTTTTTCATATAACTCCAAACGTTGCATAATGTATCTCTGCGGGGTAAACTGACGGCAACGATTAATTTTATTATTACGCGTGAGTTTTATGAAACGCATTTTAACAATTATTCTTTTGAGTGCATGCAGCTCGGCACATGCCATGGATACTAATGATCAACAAGCTATTGTAGAACTTCATCAACAGCTCAATATTCTTATTACTTCAGGTAACAAACTCATCACAGTGCACACACTAGTGGATGATCATGAAGTTCAACTGAACCAAGATAAAGCTGAGCAGTTGACTATTAATTTGCTCAGTACCTTGAGAAGTTTAAAGCAACATGATAACGGTTCAATAACTATGATAGACTGTTTTCCTCAAACAGATTCACCACCAATCTTACCCGTAAAAGTGTCACCTCAAAAAACTCCCACAGAAACAAAATCTATGCTTGAGTACATTAAACCTGTGGCATTCTTTGGCGCTGGAGCTCTTGCAGCAATTTTGTTAATGAAATATTACGATTCAATTGGCAATGAATAAAGTGCTCAAATGCTAGGCCACATTGCGCATCGTCCATGGGGATCTGCAGAAAGATGAGACGAACGGTAATTGTTTATATTATGCTTGAAGAAGCCCAAGACTTATAAAAATTTGTTTCCACTCTTCACTTGAGGAATGATCTTGCATATAAAAATTTTTAACATGTGCCATTTGCCAATCATTCTGATAACTCACATCATTATCTATCACCACTAACGTAAAATTACATTGCGGAAATTTTGCTAATAACATATCTCTTAATTTCTTCACTTCATGTTGTGTCTGTGGCATGGTATCCAATTTCCAAGAATCCATACATGAGCTGAATCTGAAAAAATAAACAACGCGATCAGAATGCAATGCTCTATATAATCGCTCAATTCTTCTGTTGTATTTAGCAACAATCTCATCAAGCGATTCTAAATAGTTTTGCTCTAATGGAAAATCATGATAAAACGCTACACAATATTTATTATTTAAAATGTACGTTTTTTCAAAACTCAAATATCGAGGATTGAACAGATCTGAAAAATCATTCTCAAAAAGATTGCAGACACCTTGAAACGAACTGCGCAGCCAGTCAAAAGGAAAAGAATAACATCGCAAATCATTATCTCTCAACTTACGAGCAACAGTACAACTAAAACCAAGGCTTATATTTATAATTTCTGGAAAGTTGTCTAAATCATCGCCTGCAAACAATGCCTCTAACTCATTTCCCGGTGCTATTTTCGCACTATTTTCTCTATCTATTGCCAAGGCAACATTATTTAAAACAAGGCAAAACAATAAAACTAGTATCTTTTTCATAGACTTAATTTCACTTTAATTAAATTTTTTATAACATCATTATGGGCAATATCCAAGGGAGTTTTGCCATACTTATTTTTTAAATCAATCTTAATATCAGGGATATTCAATAATATTTCAACGAGCTCTGTACAACCATATGCAGCACAAATATGCAAGACAGTCTCACCATCTTCATTCGGTACATTAATATTAATGCCAGACGCAGTACTCTAAGTGTAACAAAATGGGGGTGGATAGTCAATAGTTTATTTCTATTTGAATAAAAAGAGACAGGGTAGGCTGAAGTGTGCCTGGCGCTAGAAGCCACCAGTAAACTTATCTCAGCTTATGCAGCTTTACCAAGAAAAAGAATATCAGAAAGCGTATGCAAAAGCTATTCAGCGGCTCTCCCCGCGTGACTGTACTTGTACAGAATTTTAGATAAGCTTTAATTTTAATTCAAAATTCCATCATCTTACTATATTTTTTGCACATTCTATAGTTTTTCTAAATTGATCAAGTTTAGCTTTATTTTGAGCACCATATCGCTCTATTATAAGATTAAGATTAAAGCCCTACATCAATAACAAAATGGAGGTTATTATAGTTTATTTCTTCAAAAGGCTCACTAACACATCTTGAGCCACCAATTGCTCAGTCCCATTCATCATATGTTTGACCATTACTTGCCTTGATGCCTGTTCTTGTTCACCAAGTAAGAGCACATACGTTGCACCCATTTTATTGGCTTTGCGCATTCTACTTTTAAGCGATCCATCAAACAACACATCAGCACACAGCTTTGCAGCATGTAGTTCATCTGCAATAAGCAATGCAAGCCCTTGCTGTGCAGCATCCATAGGAATAATAGCATGCACGGCGGGCAGTTGAGGAATTGGCAAACGATCAACGATAGGCTCTAAGATGAGCATCAACCGTTCAACGCCAATACCCACACCCATAGACGGCTGATCTTCTTTACCACCAAGCTCTTTGACCAGAGAATCATAGCGACCGCCCCCACAAAAGGCATTTTGTGCACCTAAATTTGTGGAGACAAACTCGAACACAGTTTTACCATAATAATCAAGCCCACGTACTAAAGAAGGCTTAATTGAATAGGCAACAGAAAGTAACCCTAAATTTAATTGTAGCTCTTGCCATTCTTTATCACACTCTGCACACAAGTGATCGGTTATATGAGGTGCATTTTTGTACAATTCTTGGCAGGTCGGGGTTTTACAATCAAATACGCGTAATATATTTTTTTCTTTACGAATCGTGCAATTTGCACACAACTTATCTTGCACCGAATTCAAGAACGTATAGAGTGTTTGCTTGAATTTATCACGGTCTTTATGGCATCCTAAAAAATTTATTATGAGCGCATAACTATCCAACTTAAATACTTCAGAAAAAAGGCGATCAAGCATGGCAAGAAATTGTGCATCTTGAGCAATGGCTGCTACCCCAATCATTTCAATCGTGATTTGAGTGAACTGACGATACCGTCCTTTTTGTGGCCGCTCGTACCGGAACATGGGGCCGCATGAAAATACCTTCCAAGGAACTTCTTGCACGCCATTCTCTATAAATGCACGCACGATTGGCGCAGTGCCCTCTGGGCGTAAACAAATACGCTCTTTATCTTCTGCTGCTTCAATCAAAAACATTTCTTTGGTTATAACGTCTGTTTGCTCGCCGAGTGAACGCACAAATAAATCAAGCGGCTCTATAATAGGAGTAGCTATCTCATGAAAATGATAGTAGCCTACATGAATGCGCACTGAGCTCATTATGAAATTAAATAGAGTCAGATCTAAAAAGTCTTGAGTTCCTTTAACTTTGGTGATCATTATATGCCTTTGTGATTTTTAATAAGGTTTGCGGGGTTGCCCCAGTATAAATTGATTATATACTATATATGTATTCTTAAGAAGGAGAACCATGAAAAAACAATTACTTATTGCAATCTTGTGCTTAAGCACACTCGCTGAAAGCCAAAATATACGTGATGCCACGCTCGGCGATGACGTGTTTGGCCAAACTTTTTTCTCTATCCGCCCAGAATTCCAAAATTCATCTCCAGAAAAAGTATGCTTGGTTCGCGATCGAGTAAAAGCACGTTGCCATGGTATTGAAGGGGCATGGGAGTTTGTCCCTTTGGGGGGCCGCTCAACAAAAGCCCATGATATTATGAAATATTTTTCTCCTACACCTAAAAATGAGTTAATCGTTGATTCACTCCCTACAATAGGTGATCAAACAACCATCGCACGTGATATTAATCCCATCCATTTTGGCATCAGCTATACCATGGATGGAACTGCCACCGGCATACCCACTCAATTTAAAACTACCCTAAGACTGCGGCCGGAGCGCTCGGTTGGCGGCTTTGGCATTAGCTATAAGCAATATTTGGGCAGACATTGTAATCCAGATAAGAAATGGTTTATGGAAATATCTGGCCCACTTCTCTATGTACGCAATAAAGTGCGACTCACAGAAACTGATACCACGGCTATCGGCTTTCCCGTGCCAGGAAGTGCTGCCAATATGACCCAAGCATTCACCGGAACTATAGACGTACTTAATACCGATAATAGAATGCTCTTTGGCAAAATTAATGACGCAAGCACGAGAGGTATGAAGAAAGTTGGATCAGATATTGATCTTAAGTTTGGTGTGGACTCATGTGTGACTGAATGCTTCCATTTTGATGGCTACGCAGGTCTTCATTTTCCTGCAAGCAATAAACCTAAAGGTGAATATCTCTTTGAAGCAGTGCCAGGCTTTAATCAACACTTTGGTTTTATACTCGGTGGTGCAAGTGCCGTACAAGTATGGCAGGATTGTGACCGCACGTTAAGCTGGGAAATAGAGACATGCAGTTATTATTTTGCACACAACAAACAAAGGCGTTCATTTGATTTAAAAAATAGAGCATGGAGCCGGTATATGATTGTACTTGACCCTGATGGCGTATTAATTCCTGGCATTAATCTATTCACACGCCACATGAAAGTATCACCGCGCTATAGCTTTGATGCAAATACTGGCCTTGTCTATTATATAGAAAACAAGTTCCAAGCAGAATTTGGGTATAACTTTTATGCCCGCCAAGGTGAACGAGTGCGTTTACTTGAGCCATTTCCTTCCGGCTTTGCAATTGCTGGCTTAGATGCAGACAATATGCCGGTTACTAATGCAATAAATAGATTAAGTAATATCGGTGAAAATAATACCGCAGGCAATTTGCCAGCACTGGGCCTTCCAGGCGCACTCACTAATGAAACTATTCAGGAAAAAGACCTTAACCTTCTTTCTGCATGTCACCCTGCTGCGCTTTCTAACCTTTTATACGCTGCAATTGGGTATCAATGGGATAATCGTAATTATCCTCTGCTCATTGGATTTGGTGGATTTTATGAAATTTCAGGAAAGAATACTGCGCTTTCACGCTGGCTTGTGTGGGGTAAATTTTGCATGTCAGTATGACAAAAATTAATAAGGTAATACTGTGAAAAAGCAACTACTCTGTTCTCTATTCCTTCTAAGCGCTGCATACACCGCGCAAGCAATGAATCATGCTTGTGGCAAAGATGAGTTTGGGCATACGTTTTTCTCTGTTCCGTTTGAATACTTAAGTGGATTTCCCATACAAGAAACGCTCATGCGTAATCGATCAAAAGTAAAAGGAAATGGGGCCTATCAGTTTGTTCCCTTTGGCGGCCAGTCAAATGGCGGCGACCGTATGATGAAATTTTTTGCACCAGTACCTAAAACTGAATTGATTGTAGACTCAGACCCTATGCCAGGCGGACAAACGGGAGTTGGCCGAGATATAAACCCCATTCATTTTGGTATTAGTTATGTAATAACAACTTCATCAGGCGCTTCTATCCCGGGTCGATTCAAAAGCACCATACGATTCAGACCGCAACGCACGGTGGGTGGATTGGGTTTTACCATCAAACATTATTTTGGTAAAGAAGCCAATCCCTATAATAAGCCATGGTATGTTGAATTGTCTGCACCAGTTATGCATGTGCGTAATAAAATGCATTTGCACGAAGAATGTGATTGCGCAGTGCGATCAGGATTTCCTGCACCAAATAGTGCCCTTAATATGATAGATGCATTTACCGGTGACCCAAACTTTTTGGGCTTGAATCAACATATGCAATTTGGTCTTATTAATGATGCAAGTTCTACGGGCATGAGCAAAACGGGCTCGGTGATTGAGCTTAAACTTGGCCGAGATTTTCTTAATAACGCAAATTCACAGTTTGATATATATCTTGGATTTGATGCACCCATTGGCAACGTGCCAAATGCAGTGCAAATGTTTGAAGCAGTACCAAGTTTTAATCGCAATTTTGGTATGTTGCTTGGTGGTGGTGCAGGGTTTCAATTATGGAGAAATAATGACAGCATGCTCATCTTGAATATTGCAACAATATTTAGATACTTTATTAGAAACAGACAAGTGCGCTCATTTGATTTGATTGGGCGTAAATGGAGCCGATACATGATCGTGCGCAATCCAAATGGCACCATCAGCCCTGGTATTAATTTATTTACACAACCGGTAACGGTGCGACCCCGTGCAAGCACAGATATTAATATCGGCGTTGTGTATGATACACGTGCTGGTGTAGAATTTGAACTTGGTTATAATTTTTTTGCACGCCAAGGCGAAGAAGTATGTTTAAGAAATAGTTTTCCTACCGGTTATGCAACTGTTGGATTTAATCCTATAACATTGTTGCCCGATCCAACACTTATTACGCTTGATAGCAACATTGCAAGCAATGGATGTCCCATTCCTGCACCAGGACAGCCAGGATTTATTCCTGGGTCCACCATTACTGAAAAAGATTTGAATTTACTTTCGGCAGCACATCCTGCATATCAATCAAATCAAATATACATTTCATTAGGATCAATATGGAACAATGTTGAACTACCAACGGTGATTGGTATCGGCGCATCTTATATTTTTTCTGGTAAAAACACGGCACTCAATCGATGGCTTGTGTGGGCAAAAGTTGGCATATCCATCTAGTAACCGCGTTACAAAAAGGTAACTCTCAAATTCTGCATCGAAGTGTAGCTTTTTAAAAAAAATGATGGTATCATACTTACAAGGATGTACTTTGAAACAAATGTAGCATAAAAAAAAATGGTGAGGCAAGTCTAAAAAAAACTAAAGATCCCTCACGTTGGTGTAAAAATTTGTTGAATTTAATAATCGTCAATAAATATTGGAATTGCGCAACTTTTTAACATTCAACAAACAAGTAACACAAAAAAAAATAATATTTTTTCACAAAACAGTTGACTTCTTGTACCAAGACATGGTAGAAAAAGTATAGATGGAATGATGTAGAAAAATTATTTCGTAAATTAAGGGAGGACTCAAAAAATTTAACTAGGTATTGACACACCTAACCAAAACGTGCTAAATATTATATGTAGGTTTGTGAGTGGTATTTTAATATAAATAATTTGAAAAAGGAGGAGCTATGAAAAAGCACCTTATCCTTTCGTTATCAATGGTTGGCGCCGTTGCTTAATAATGCAAGCAATGGTTACAACTAACAAGTAATAACAATTGACCACAGGCGATGACGCTTATGGGCAAACGTTCTTCTCAATCCGTCCGGAATTTGAAACATGCTCACCTGAATATCAATCTGGCTGGCGCGATCGTGCAAAAGCACGTTGTGATGGCCGTGGTGGTGCATTCCAATTTGTACCACTTGGTGGTCAATCTACTAAAGTCTAAAGACTTGATGAGATACTTCTCACCATCTCCTGTAGATCAATTGGTTGTTGATTCAGGAAATGCAGATTCTGTTGACGGTTCTAATGGTAGATTACCAGCTCGGGATATCAACCCAACTTGGTTTGGTATTGCGTAGTTTCAGCAGCTCAAACTGCCTTCGGCCGCTATCAAAGTGTACTCCAATTCCGTCCAAAAAGAACAGTTGGTGGTTTGGGTATTACCTATCGCCAATATTTTGGTAGAGACTGTGATTCTGAAGACATGCAATGGTACTTTGAACTTTCAGCCCCATTCTTGCACGTTCGTAACAAAATAAACTTAGAAGAAACTGCTGTAAATGTTACAGCTGCTGGTGCTCCTGTAGCAATTAGCTGCTGGTGGTCCTCAAAATATGATCCAAGCTCTTTCTGGTTTATTTCCAATATTTGGCGGCAACGACTCTGTCGTAGTAAATGATACAAGCTGGCATTGTTGGTACTCTTGCAACTGGTGCTGCTGGTACCATGCAGTTTGGCTTGATGCAGAAATACAGGTAAAAATAATAATAACACTTACTGGTGTTGTTGTAGCAAATGGCACAAACAACAAGAAAAGAGGTGGTTATTCAAAAACTGGTACCGATATCGAACTTAAGTTTGGTCGTGATTACTACACGAGCGAATGCTGCCATTTTGATGGTTACGTAGGTCTTCATATTCCAGGAAGCAGCAAACCTAAAGGCCGTTTTGTGTTTGAAGCTGTTCCCGGCTTTAACCAACACTTTGGATTTATGCTTGGTGGTTCATCAGGAACTGAAATGTGGAGAAACTGTGACCGCAGTTTAAGCTTGGAAGCTTCAACTAACGTACGTTACTGGATCCGTAACACGCAAACACGTTCATTCGACTTAAAGAATCGTCCGTGGAGCCGTTACATGTTAGTACGAACTGATCGGTCTGTAACATTGGCTGCTCCAGTGACTATTCCCTGGTATTAACTTGTTCACACAAAAGTTCCGTGTAATCCCCGCTTTAGCTTTGATACTAACGTAGCTCTTGTATATAGCAATGACAATGGATTCAATGCTGAATTAGGTTGGAACTTCTGGGCTCGCCAAGGTGAAAATGTTAGCTTGAGAAATCAAGTAAACAATACCGCTGTAGCAAATGGAAATAGCACCCCAACATTTTTCCCTTTGTAGCTGGGCGTTACTTTGTAACAGCTCTTGATGACTCAAATAATATTTTATCCTGATTCAACAAACTTACTCAGCAACATTGGTAACAATAACTCTGCGGGCAAATGTTCCACTCGTGGCAGCCACTGCTGACCTTGCAGCGTATGCTATCGCGTTACTGACATCAATTATCTCTCAGCTGCAGCTCCTGCGGCTTTGAGTAACATTGTATATGGTCACGCTTGGTTACAACTGGGATGATCGTTGTCATCCAATATTTGTAGGCCTTGGCGGTTCATATGAAATCTCCAAGAAAAATACTGCACTCAACAGATGGCTTGTGTGGGGTAAAATTGGTGTCTCTATCTAATTGCTGTTAGATTAAGACAAATAAATGAGAAGCCCTTGTACCTAATACAGGGGCTTCTTTAACAATAAAAGGAATTAACGATGGAAAAAAAATTATTGTCATTGATATCGATATCACTTATTGGTGCAGCAAACATGTTTGCGATGAAAGAAAACGTTGTAAATTCAGGACTTACTATGGACAAACTAAATACCTTAGTGGGTCCATCATAAATTCCAGGAGCAACAAAATTTAATGCGCAAAAGGCACTGCCGGACTTATTTCACTTGCGGACTCTCAAGCCTGGGTAAAGGCTGGCAAACCAGCACCAGGACCAAACGTTCCACCAGCACCTGCACCAGGTGGTCCAGCACTAAAAGCTCGCTTACAAGCTGCTGGAATGGCCGCGCAACAAGCTGGCGACTTGAAACTGCTCTTAAGGCTGTAACAACTGCTGAACAAGCAGTAAAACTGCTGCTGGAAATGCTCCACATAATGACTGCAATTCAACAAATAATAAGCGGCGAAATTGCAGCTAATTCTTAATCACAATATAACCATGAAATCAAAGAAAAGAGGCCCAGGAAACTGGGCCTCTTTTTTTTGATCTCCCCTATGATATACTCATGAAAAACAGATTCATATCACAAGGAGAATAATACATGTTACCTTCAATCCTAGTCACCGGCGGAGCAGGCTACATCGGCTCACATACTGCGCTCCTTCTTGCTCAACTTGGTTATCAACTTATTATTGTTGATTCTTTTGCACATAAACAACAGTTTGCACCAGCATGGGCGACAGTTATTCATCAAGACATTAGTGATACAGAAGCACTTGATGATATATTTGCATCATACAATATTAAAGCGGTGATGCATTTTGCAGCATGTATAGAAGTTGGTCAGTCTGTTATTGACCCTCTACGCTTTTATGAAAATAATGTAAGCAATACTATCAGCTTGCTCCAAGTTATGCTTAAGCATGGCGTAAAAAAAATTATCTTTTCTTCAAGTTGTGCAGTCTTTGGCAGTCCAGAGCAACTTACTCTTAATGAAGAACATCCCAAAAAACCGTTAAGCCCGTATGGTACTACCAAGATGATGGTAGAAACCATTCTTGAAGATTGCCACAAAGCATATGGTCTGGAATATGTGATACTCAGATATTTTAATGCGGCGGGCGCATGGCCAGAATTTGGACTTGGTGAACAACATGATCCTGAAACGCACATTATCCCCCTTTTACTGCGTGCAGTCCTTAATGGCAAACCATTCACCGTATTTGGTAATGATTACTCCACGCCAGATGGCACTGCAATACGTGATTATGTACATGTACGGGATATTGCTCAAGCGCACGTGCTTGCACTCAAACATTTAGAACTAGGCAATCCCTCCGATTCTTTTAATTTGGGGACCGGCAATGGTATTTCTGTAAAGCAAATGATAGAAGCTGTTGAGCGAGTAACACATTCTAAGTTACCCATTATTTGGGGAGGCAGACGTGCTGGTGACCCCGCTATTTTACAAGCAGACCCTACTAAAGCACATGCGATTTTGAATTGGCATCCAAACTATTCTACTATTGATTTTATATTGCAATCGGCTCTTGCATTTCACACAAAATAAAAGTGGTCCCCTTTTTTGAGGACCACTTTTATTTATTAAACAAAAAGCTTATTTAGAAGTATTTTGCTTATCTTTCCAAGCTTTCCAAGCCATGTAGTCTTTAAGAGAAACTTTATTTTGGCTATTAAACTTATTTAACTTGCGCAATTTCTCTAATTCCTGTTTTGCGGCTTGGCTAAGTTGTTCAATTGCATCTATAGCAACTTGAACGTTAGTATTTGCTGCGGTATTTACAGGTGCTGGTGCTTGAGTTTGTGGAGCGAGTTGCTGAGGCTGATCCTGCTGCTCGCGCTGTGGAGCAGGTGGCTGAACAGGCTGAGTTTGCTGCTGAGTTTGTTGCTGAGTACGTCGTTGAGTGCTTTGCTGAGTAGACTTTTGAGATTCAGCTGCCTGTGTATTTCTTCTACCAGCTCTCTTACTTGGTGCTGGAGTATCAGAAGTTACCTCTACTCCTTGGAGAGTTCCTTTAACTTCCTGACCTTTTTCAACATCACTATCTTCAAGCTTCTTTTCATCTTGAGCTTCAGAATCTGCAGATTTACCATACAACCAGTTATAACCCTTTTTGATTCCATAAAGAGTTACAAGTGTAACACCAGCTACACCAGCTGCAACTACAGGGTTTTCTCGCACTTATGCATAAACACCTCTAGATGCTACAGTAGCAGCGTCAGTTGTTTTTTCTTGCGTTGCCTAAGCTAGGAAAATCTGAGATATCCATTGCAAAACCTGCAAATGGTACGGTAAGTAATGTAACCAACAAGGTTACTTTAGAGAGAGAGTTCATATAGGGACCTCCACGTAAATAATATAATTAATAATATCTATATTTGTCTTATTTATGTATCAAATATATCATTTATGTCAATATGTAAATTTTTATATGTTTTGAATATCTTTATTCCATTAAAGTAAATATGGTCGTCTCAAGAGAGAGACGACCATATTTAATGTTTATTAACTAAACAACTTACTTAGATTTCAATTACTTGATGTTAATTGCTTTAATCAGCAAAGTGATACCGAGTTGTTTAGCAATTTTGCTGTTTGCAAATTGCTGTGCATCTGTTTTCTTGCTGCGTCAAGGTTAGCTCGTTGCGTTTCAGTAAGAGTAGCACATTTACAGCAGCATTAGCAGGTTTGCCAAACATCCAGCCACTAAGCTTTTTAACTCCATAAAGAGTTGCAAGAGTAGCAACCGCTACACCAGTTGCAACTACAGGGTTTTCTTGCACTAACGCAACAAAACCTTTAGTTGCAGCAGTAGCAGCTTGAGTTGTTTGTTCAGCTGATTTACCTAAGTCAGGAAAATCGCCAGAATCCATTGCAAAACCTACAACCGGTACTGTTAGTAATGTAACCAACAAGGTTACTTTAGAGAGAGAGTTCATATAGGGACCTCCATTTGGTAATATGATTAACGACATCTCACTTTGTCTATACTTAGATTACAGGATCCATAACTATTGTCAATAGATAATTGTAAATATTTACTAATTTATCTATATTCATAGTTTCTACCTGTTATTTTTATGATCTTCTGCAGGTTTAGCCTTACCCAGCTTATAGCCTATAAAAAGGGCTATAGGGGTAACGACGGCCGTAGCCGCAAGATAAGGATGATTTGCTACCCATGGCTCAATTTGGTTATAGGCATCTGTAGCCGTTTGCCGACCTTTTCCTAAGACAAAGTCATAGAGCTTAGCAAGACCCTCTTTTGCCTGTCCAGAAAGTTCTGAACCTTTTTCAAGAGCAGCATTACCGGCATTCTTAAGGTCATCTTTAACCTTAGACGCGCTTTCTTTTGCCCATTCTGAAAATTCTGAACCTTTCCCAAGAACAAAGGTACCTGCATCTTTAAGGCCATCTTTAGCCTTATCTGCATATTCACCAGCTTTTTGGACTACTTTTTCAGTAACTGAAGCGGTAGCCTCTTGAACCTGTGGCTCAGTAGTAGCTTGATTTGCAAGCTCCACAAAAGCATCGTTCGTCGGCTTAATCAGCTGCTCAAGAGCAGAGTCTATTGGGTCTACGTTTGCAAAACCAGTAAACACTGATCCTAACAATAATGATGCGCATACTGCGACTTTAAGGGATTTGGTCATTGGGTATATCCTCCATAAGATAGTGTTGACCGTATTCGCCACCGCTCTTGTTGAAGCATGGCGAACTGTTATAACCTACACTGAGTATACCCGAATGAACTATATTGTCAAAAAGGGCCGCTTTTGCGACCCTTAAATCTATACCATTATATGGTTAAATAATACTGATTGAAATGATCTTATGCTACTTATCCTAATGATTCACAGGAGCAAGGATTAAGTAATATCCGTTCATCCTGAGCCTGTCGAAGGATTATGAACACAAATTAAAAATTTAAAAAAAATTACATATATTTTAAGAGAAGATCGCCCATACCTTCGACAAATTTCACCGCTCAAAACCCTTCGACAAGTTTCACCGCTCAAAACCCTTCGACAAGTTTCACCGCTCAAAACCCTTCGACAAGTTTCACCGCTCAAAACCCTTCGACAAGCTCAGGGAGAGCGGATAGGGAAACTTGCTTTCATAGTGAGCCTGTCGAACTATCAGGGAGAGCGGATAGGGAAACTTGCTTTCATAGTGAGCCTGTCGAACTATCAGGGAGAGCGGATAGGGAAACTTGCTTTCATAGTGAGCCTGTCGAACTATCAGGGAGAGCGGATAGGGAAACTTGCTTTCATAGTGAGCCTGTCGAACTATCAGGGGGAGCGGATAGGGAAACTTGCTTTCATAGTGAGCCTGTCGAACTATCAGGGAGAGCGGATAGGGAAACTTGCTTTCATAGTGAGCCTGTCGAACTATCAGGGAGAGCGGATAATGAAACTTGCTTTAATGATAAGTCTTTCCAACTATCAGGCAGCATAGGGGAAACTCAGTCGAACAAAATAAGCCTCTTTATAAATTAGAAAGCCTTTTAATTTCATCCCATTTTCCTGCAATAAGAGCTTCTTTTTTTGCTCGATTCCAACCTTTAACTCTTCTTTCCATAACAAAGGCCTCATCTCTGGTAAAAAATTTTTCTATAAAGACACATTCTATGGGAAGTCGGGTAGAAGTATACCCACAATATTTTTTATTCCTGTGTTCAGCCAGTCTGGCATCAAGATTATCTGTATGACCTATATAATATGAATTATCAGAACATTTTAAGATGTATATATAAAAATATTCCATAATTTCTTATGCTGAGCCCGCTCACGAACCCTTCGACAAGTTTTACCGCTCAAAACCCTTCGACAAGCTCAGGGAGAGCGGATAGTGAAACTTGCTTTCATAGTGAGCCTGTCGAACTATCAGGGTGAGCGGGATTGTTAATATTTATCTTAAATATATGTGCTCAAGGTAAGCGATTTATTGGCCATGGCATTTCTTATATTTCTTACCAGAACCACATGGGCAAGGGTCATTACGCCCCACCTTATCTTCCTCACGCACCGCCGGAGCAGGTTGTTCCTGAGGACCGCTTGCAACCATTTTAAGGTCTTCAAGCTCCTGTTCACGCCGCGCTTCAATCGCACGAGAGTCAAACCGAGCAAGGTCAATATGGAATAACCTATGCACAACATCCCACCTAATCTGGTGCATCATTTCTTGGAACATAGCAAATGCTTCTCGCTTGTATTCAATAAGCGGATTCTTTTGGCCCCAACTACGCAAGCCAATGCCTTCTTTTAGATGATCAAGATTGAGCATATGCTGCTTCCATGCCTGATCAATTGTTTCTAGCATGAGCCATTTTTCAGCATTTTGTATCATTTCTTGTTGTTGGCTGCTCCTATGGAGCTCATACTTCATCAAGCAAGAAATTCAGAAAGTGCGTTTTCAAGCTGGTCACTGTTTGCCACTGTTGCCAATTTCAACTTTGATCTTTTCAAGCGGCAATCCAGTAATAGCTTGGGCCATGGCAAGTACTTTATCAAGTTGATCTTGAGTTACAATACGATTAGGGCAATGAATAGCCACCATACCCTCTACAGCACCAGTAAGCATATCACGCACGAGATCATAAATATTCTCATCGCCTTCAAGCACGTTGCGGCGATATGTATATATCACTATACGTTGCTGATTGAGCACATCATCATATTCAAGCAGATGTTTACGAATTTCAAAGTTATGCTTTTCAACCTTTTCTTGCGACCGTTCAATAGTTTTGGAAATAAACGTGAGATTCAATAATCTCATCTTCTTTCATGCCAACCCGTTCCATATTCTTTTTGATAGTTTCACCCGCAAAAATACGAATAAAATCATCTTCAAGGAAATATAAAAACGTGATTCACCGGATCGCCTTGACGGCCAGATCGTCCACGCAACTGATTATCAATACGTCGGCTTTCATGCCGCTCAGTGCCTAGAATATATAAGCCCCCCGCTGCTCGAGATTCAGGAGTAAATTTAATATCAGTTCCACGGCCTGCCATGTTGGTTGCAATGGTAATGCGCCCAGTTGCCCTGCATGCTCAACAATTTCTGCTTCACGCTCATGATGTTTTGCATTTAGCACTTCATGCGGAATGCCATGCGCTACGCAAGTATATGCACTAATAGTTCTGAAGTTTCAATTGCAATAGTACCAATCAGCACCGGCTGGCCTTTTTCATGGCGCTCTTTTACATCTTCAACAATCGCTTTATATTTTGCATTTTTTGTTAAAAAGATAAGATCCGGTTTATCATCACGGATCATGAGGTTCGATTGGTTGGAATTGAAACAACATCAAGTTTATAAATTTTATGAAACTCTTCTGCTTCAGTTGCGGCCGTACCGGTCATACCAGCAAGTTTTTTATATAATCTAAAATAATTTTGCAAGGTAATAGAAGCAAGTGTTTGGGTTTCTCGCTCAATCTTTACACCTTCTTTTGCTTCAATTGCCTGATGCAATCCATCGCTATAACGGCGGCCCGGCAAAATACGGCCAGTAAATTCATCAACAATTAGCACTTCACCATCTTTTACCACATAATCAACATCACGTTTAAATAGTGCATGTGCACGCAATGCTTGATTGACATGATGCAACAAATTAATATTTTCACTGCATATAAATTTTCTATCGCCAAGCATGCTTCAACTTTATCATTACCTGACTTCAGTCAGTTGCACAGTGCGTGCTTTTTCATCAACTTCATAATCTTCAGTTTTTACAAGTCGGCGTACTACTTTATCTGCATCTTCATAGAGATCACTGCTTTCATCAGCAGCACCTGAAATAATAAGCGGTGTACGCGCTTCATCGATCAAAATAGAGTCAACTTCATCAACAATTGCATAAATTAAGATCACGCTGCACATAATCTTCAAGACGAAATTTCATGTTATCGCGCAAATAATCAAAACCAAGTTCATTATTGGTTGCATAGATAATATCTGCTTGATATACTTCTTTGCGCTCTTCATCAGGCATATCATTTTGTAATGCAGCACACGTAAGACCCAAGAATTGTAAATATTTGGCCCATCCATTCAGCGTCACGGCGTGCCAAATAATCATTTACGGTTACCAAGATGAGCACCTTTGCCTGCAAGTGCATTTAAATACAAAGCCAATGTTGCGGTGAGTGTTTTACCTTCACCGGTTTTCATTTCAGAAATTTTACCTTGATGCAGCACAATGCCACCAATAAGCTGCACATCATAATGGCGCTGGCCAAGCACACGGCTTGCTGCTTCACGCACTACCGCAAATGCTTCTGGCAAAATATCATCAAGTGTTTCGCCTTTTGCCAAGCGCTCACGAAATTCAATAGTTTTTTCTCTAAGATGATCATCAGAAAGAGCCTGCGTTTGTGGCTCAAATGCATTAATTTTCTCAACAAGGGGTTGGAGTTTACGGAGCTGGCGCGCATTATTAGTACCCAGAATTTTGGCCAATAAAGCTGTTATCATGTTAATATCCTTATTTATATCTATCGCTCTCCCAGAGAGTTCAATATAATATTTAAGATACTAGTATAGCAGATTTTGGCTATTTTTCTTCATTGTTAATTGATAAAATTAAAAAGGGCTTGATATTCAGAATACCAAGCCCTATCTAAGAATCGCTATTCTTTATTACTCTCTAGTCTTATGGCTTGAACTTAAATTTAGAATAATCCAACATAAGTACAACTGTTTCTCCTGCTGCTGCTTTCTCCATTAGCTTTGAGAACTCATCATCAAATATTATATCAGGATGAAGCTGCAGATACATTGGGTAAACTTCAGCAGATTTCTTATGCTCAGCTGCTTTAACTAAAAAGTCTCCTTCAGCATAAGTAAGATCTCGTTTTGGTGCAGTTTGCATACGCGCTTGGAACTGGGCTCTTGTAGGCAATGCTTGTATACGAGGGTCTTGCTCTTTGCCAACCAAAGCCTTCCTCATTGCATCAATAGTTGCAACTGCATCTTCTTTATTTGTACCGAGCAATGGATGCTTCAAGAGTTCAGCAATTAAACCATCTGTCACATATGCTATTTCTAATGGTATAGTTTCCTTAATTATAGCATTTCTATCAACTTTAGTAGTGACTGCGGGTGTTTTTTCTTGTGGCGTTACTGCAGGAGTTGTTTTTAACTGGCCTTCACCAGTTTCTGCACCACCAGATCCTGGTTTTCCAGCCTTCACCCATGCTAAATAATCCGCAAGTGAAAAAGTGGCAGTGCCTTTTGCAGCATTAAATTTTGCTGCTCCTAACTTAGATGGACCCGCTAAGGCATTTAGTCGTTGCAGGGCAAGTCCTGAATTTATAACATTTTCTTTCATTGCAAATACATTTGCTGCGCTCATTAATGTTACTATAGTTAATGATATTACGAGACGTTTCATTGTTTCTCCTTTTTGTTGAATATTATTTATTAAAGCAAAGCTCTAATCTCTGGATCATTCCCTTTCCAGGTTATCTTAGCAGGCTTTACCCTTTATGGGGCAAAGATGAAAAATCTGGTTTTTTTCTTGACTCTTCTACTTTCTGATGAATCGCATCGAACCGTTTATGCATTTCCATCACAAATACCTGCGCATCTTCCTGAGTTCCTGTAGACATAGCCAATGCTTCAAAGCGACCCACTAACTTAGTAGTCGCAAGCTCGATGGCTGCCAATTCTTTTTCTAACGCAACTTTTTGCGCTTCAGTAATTACAACGCCCTTTTTTGGCGCTAGAAGAGGCTTTGTCGCAAGAACAGGTTTTTGCGTCGTGACAGCAGAAGTTGTTTTTGGTGGAGCTTCTTCACCAGTAAACTGAACTACAACTTCACCAGTTTCCGCACCAACCGGCTTTCCAGCTTTCACCCAAACTAAATAGTCTGCAAGTGAAAAAGTGGCAGCGCCTTTTGCAGCATTAAATTTTGCTGCTCCTAACTTAGATGGACCCGCTAAGGCATTTAGTCGTTGCAGGGTAAGTCCTGAATTTATAACATTTTCTTTCATTGCAAATACATTTGCTGCGCTCATTAATGTTACTATAGTTAATGATATTACAAGACGTTTCATTGTTTATCCTTTTTTTTGTATGTTTATCGATAACACATTACTACTTGTTAGGCAAACGCTTAATCTTTTGATCATTAGCAAGATCGCCTATAGCTTTTTCCACAGCTGTTATAAATGCATTTGCCCCTGATCCATTTCCTTTTGATAATGCGATACAGCGTATTCTCTCTACCATCTCATCTGGAGTACGTAATTTATGCTGATGTTTACCATAGCGTCTACCACCAAATTTCTGCTTAAATTGTCGCGCAACTGGTGCTTGAGGTGCTGCTGCTGGTGCAACTGCCGGCGCTATGGCAGGCAAATTTTGAATATCTGGATCATTTGCCAAATCACGTACTGCCTGTTGCATTGAAACTATAAGAGCGTTTGCATCTTGTATATTCCCTGCAGATAACGCTGTTCTACGTACCATTCTAGATACTCTTTCTTCAGGCGTACGGAATTTGCCTCGACCGGGACCGCGGAATTTCATTCCACCAGGTCTTCTAGGGCATTGCCCACCATGATAATGCTTACGTCCGCCAACTTGAGAAACTACTGCTGGAACAGCTGCCGGCGTTAGACCCTTTTTAGCTCTTAACCAAACTTTATAATCCTGAATTGAAAAAGCCGCGGCACCTTTTGCTGCATTAAAGCTTGCCATTCCTAACTTAGATGGCCCCTCTAAGGCCATCAATTGTTGATCAGTAAGGCCTGAATTTGTAACTTTTGCTGCATCGCCAACTTGCATAGCGACAATATTTGCCGAACCAATAAGTGAAACTACTACTAACGATATTAAAATTTTCTTCATCATTATCTCCATTTTATCTAATAAAAGGAGTTTTAATATTCTGATACCAAAACCCCTCTTCTTAGAATAAGTCAAACTTATTTAAATTGCATAATGCATTTAATTAAGGCTTAGATGTAATTGATTCTCTGCCTCTTAATTGATTAACTACCGTTTCAACATCATCTAAAAACGAAAGTGCTTCTGCTTTAGATGCTTTAGATTCAGCAATAGTTTCTATCGCCTTCAATGCATCACGTTCTTTAGCTGCTGCTTGTGTTCTTGGTGAAGTTGGAGTTACTGCTTCAGGTTCAGTTTTGCCGCCCATTTGTGCAAATATTCCCAGAGCTTTACCGCCTGATCCGAATGTCTTTTTGACCTCAAGATCTGCAAGAAGATTGCCTAGATCATCAGATTCTCCCAAAGGTGCATCTAATGCTCCTTTTGACTTATTATAAAGAGCTTCAACTCGGGCTTTAAGCGCGTCAATTTCTGCCTCAGTTTTTGCGGCATCCTTCTCTGCATACAAAACATGAATATAATCAGGTCGCTGATACGTTATTACTGCTGCTTCTCCGCCTTTTACTTGTACTTTCGGTGCCACCACTGCTCCAGGCGCTGGTTTGCCAGCTTTTACCCAAGCTTGATAATCTGCAAGTGAAAAACTGGCAGCGCCTTTTGCAGCATTAAATTTTGCTGCTCCTAACTTAGATGGACCCGCTAGAGCATTTAGTTGCTGCAGAGTAAGTCCTGAATTCACAACATTTTCATTCATAGCAAACATGTTTGCCGAACCTATAAGTAATACCACTACCAATGATGATAATAAAATATTCTTCATTATCGTCTCCTTCTTTGTTTATATGTTACTATTAACACTACACTTTTTATTGTCTTAAAATTGGAGTAAATAAAAAATTACTACTCCAACCTCAGATTTCTTATCTATAACGTTTCAATTCCATCTTCACATCTGAAACATCCATATTAGGATGATCCAATTGATATTGATCTATTATCGCCATCGCTCTTTCAAAGGTTGATGCAGCCAATGCTCTTTTAAGAAGCTCAGCCTTATGTGCGTTTTCCATTGTTTGTTGTTCATTCAGATATTTACTTTTAATAAGCTCATCAAACGAAGCAATTTGTCCCGGTAATATACCAGGGATATTACCCGCTTCTGCTTTAAGACCTCGTATTACATCTTCATAGTCCGCAAGAAATGTACTTGCTGCTTGTGCACGTGCATATAGTTGAGCATAAGTTGGACCATTATATGCAGGTACTACTGGAACTACTGCAGGTACTACCGGCGCTACTGCTACTGGTGCGCCTGCGCCTCCTAGAGGCATTACTGGTGCTACTGCTCCTGGTGCTGGTCTGCCAGCGGCTATCCAAGCTTTTAAGTCCGGAATTGAAAAATTGGCAGCACCTTTTACAGCACTAAATTTTGCCGCTCCCAACTTAGATGCAGTTTCTACGTCTCTTAGTTGCTGCACACTAAGCCCTGAATTTATAACCCTTTCCACGCCCATATCCATAGCAAACATATTTGCCGAACCTATAAATAATACCACTACCAATAATGATAATAAAATATTCTTCATTATCTCTCCTTTTTTGTTTATATGTTACTATTAACATTACACTTTATATAAATTCACTTTGCTCGATTAACATTTAAAAAAACAGGCGCACTACCCTTTGAGAGTTTTACGCCTGCAGATATTATCAAGGGAAATTAGCGATTGCAATCGTAAGAACTTTTAATTTTTTCATAAAGCTCTTTACAATCCACATCTGGGTTATCTTTTTCCCAATTACGAACGTGGTTAATTGCTTCTTCCAAAGTTTCTTTCTCTTGCGCAGTTTCCCAAAGATGATTTCTTTCTTTCTCTGTAGGCGCTCTTTTTTGTGTAGTTTTCATGGTCTTCTCCTTCTATAATTGTCAACAATCAATATCTACCATTTTTAAAAAAGGGGGCTTGAGAAACTCAAACCCCAATAAATTACTTCCATTTAGATTTAGAAGCTTCTTCTTGTTCTTCTCTAGAAGATTTCCCTTTATTTGATTGCTCACCTTTATGCAATGGTTTTTCACCATGTGCAGATTTTTGATGAGAACCTTCTTTAGGGCCTTTGCCAGCGTGCTGGTGTTTGCCAGCTTCATGACCTTTACCAGCTTCCTGGCCTTTGTTTTTTTCAAGCTCGGCTGATGCATTTTTGTGCTTATTGTGTTTATTGTTCATGGTCTTCTCCTTTTGTTTGGAATAATGATAAACAACACATAGGTATTTACACCTATCTACTTCTATACTAACAGATACTATTATGAAAATTCAATAGTACAGTGATGAATATCTGTATTTTTTCATGCGAATAGTGTGATTGGCAGCGCATTATTGTATTTTAATCCTCCGCATGAACCAGCAGATCGAAAGAAAAGGAAAGAGGCTTGATATTCTATGCACCAAGCCTCTTTTTTTAATTTCAGCGTTCCAGCGTCCTCAAGGTTTCCTAAGCAGTTTGTGATATGCAACTGGCTGATATGGTAACTTATACTAGAACATATTATTTAGAAATACCTAAAGCAGCCCATTTTTTGGCCAAATCACCAAGTTGCTTTTGCGCATACAAAAAGAGGTCATCAAATTTGTACCCCTTACCTGCGTCAGAAATTGCTTGTAAAGCAGCTTGCAACTGAGGTACAAAACCTGCCGCTTTCTGCTTATATTTATTGAATAGTGTAGCTTCCTCACTACCTTTTTGCGCAATCATTTTGTCCATTTCTTCTGGATCCCACATTTCCTTCATTTCTGGTGTCGCCGATTTTCCAAGGTTCTTTATTGCCATATAGAAGGCGATAACCAATATCCCACCTGCGTCTTCTTCATTATTTGACTTTATACCTGCTTGATAAATAGGTGTTAATGCTTCTGCTAATTTGATTGTTAACTCGTTCGCTCTAGGACCTGGCGGTAATGGCCTAGACGGTTTATACAGTGCAACATATGCTTTATAATCCAATTCAGATCTACCTGGAAAATTACCCAATGCCACCATTTGTGCGAGCATGTCCTGTGACCAGCCATGACTGCTCATAAATTTCTTGACTCTGTCTCTAGCAGCTTGTAATAGAGCTAATTCTTTAGTAGTTAAAACAGATTTATTACTCATTTTTGCTAGAGCATTCTTTAATATATCTTGTTCGTTGGCAGGTAAAGCAGCCAATGCTTCACTTCTTTGTATTTTATTTATGCCATCGGTCAGCTGTAATAAATAAGCTTGCGCAGCCTGTTGAGTGGCTTGAGATACAGCCATTTGTTCTATTTGCGCTAATAACGATGCTACGTTAACTTGAGGTTGCTGAGTAGCTGGCTGAACAGCGGGTTGTAGCTTAGGGCCTCTCATGGCAACCATATTTGTTACATAAAACAATGATACTACTACTGCTCTCAATAGAATTTTATTCATTATGTCTCCTTGTGATTAAAGCAAAATATAAGATGATCAATAAGTTCTGGTGAACTATTCATTATAATTCTAACAGACATAAGTATTGTTTTACAATAGATTAGATTAGCTAAAATTACTCTACTACTTTAAGGCTACTACCACCATTTGTCTCTGCGGTGCTCTTCCACTTTTACGGGAAGAACAGAACCCCTCGTTGCACATGGTACAGATATTATAGCTCAATTGAAATGCATCTTTTTTTACACCGTGCTCTTCCAAAGCAATTCTATTAAAAAGCGGCACGTCAAACATAATACCATTTTCTTCATGATGCAGTACTTTATCGTGACATGTAGCACTTTCAAGCGCTTCCAGCACTTCTTGCCCCACTTCATAGCAACACGCTTTTGCTGAAGGCCCAAAAAATACAGCCACATCTTCTGGTTTTGTACCAAATACATCTTGCATGCACTTGAGTGCTTCTACGGCAACACCCTTTACCGTACCGCGCCACCCTGCATGCGCAATGCCAACGGCATGATGCACCCTATCAAAAAGCACAATAGAAAGGCAATCTGCGGTAGCAATTGCAAGACCCACGTTTGGCACATTGGTTATTATGTAATCACTATCAATAGAGAATGGTGCAACCTCTTGCGCTTGTTGCATGCTATTAATTGCTATGCCATCAATGCCATGTACTTGATGCACAAACACTAATTGGTCCAAATGCATCAGTTTTTGCATAACGGTAAACGGCTCAGTAATCAACAGCGTTTTATTCATTTTCATGCCATACAGCTCTTGAGGGATAAGCTGGGTACGCGCATCTCCAAAATAGATATTGAATAACGGGCTATTGTGTACTAACATGAACGTCCTCTACAAATGGCAGTTTCTTAAGATAAATCTACCCAATAGAGTAGCATAAATTCATTTAAAACCCAGAGAATACTACTCTATGCACTTGATATGGATAGATTAATCAAAAATAGGTTTTTATTCAGATAGAAAATAAAACCATTGTTTTGCCTATCCCCCTTCTGATATCCTAAAAGTACAGGGAATATCCCTCCAAAAAAGAATAGTTTTAATTATTTTATGAGAAAACGTATCATGAAAAAGAAATTCATAATCTTACTTGTAACGGCATACACTGCGCATCTCTGTGCGCAAGAATTGCCACCGTTAAGCCAAGCTGCATTAACAGGGGATACTGATACTGTTGAATCTATGCTGAAAGGTGGTGCAAATCCAAATGAACATAATGATATTGGTGAAACTCCTCTCATGTTTGCGGCAAAAGCGGGCAATATTGGCGCAGTAGACGCACTTCTTAGAAAAGGGGCAGATCCCGATAGGGCAAAGGATACAACTGGCGATACGGCATTAATGATGGCAGCCCAATATGGCCAACCCAAAATTGTGGCAGCATTGCTTGCAAGAGGAGCAAAAGCGAATATTAGAAATAAGATAACAGGCAAAACGGCTCGGGAATTGGCCGAAGATAATGGATACAAAGATATTGTGGGCATGCTGGCCCAATAATACTCATTACCTGCTCTAGGCAGAAAGAAAAAAGAAACATGAAGAAGGTTATTCTACTGACCACTACATTACTTGCAGTACATGGCACTGCAGTATCTGCAACGAATAGAGAAATTCTTGAAGCTGCAAGAAAAGGTGATTCTGTAGCTCTTAAAAAGCTCGTTACAAGCGGCAAAAAAGCAAATGAAACTGACACAAAGACCGGCGAAACTGCTTTAATGGCAGCTGCAAAAGCAGGCCATACTCAAGCAGTGATACTGCTGCTTTCAAAAGGAGCCGATCCTAATAAAATACTGTATGATTCGGGTGATACTGCACTGATGCTGGCAGCACAAAATGGCCACAAAGAGGTAGTCAGACATTTAGTAAAAAAAGGCGCAAAGTGTTATTTAAAAAATTGGAAAACTGATCAAACTGCCGCTCAAATGGCGGAAGCCGGCGGCCGCAAAGATATTGTAGCTTTGCTTATCTGATCATATTTTACATATCAAAAATTAACATAATTTTACAAAACAATCTTTTTCAAAGAGCTCACTTACATGAGCTCTTTTTATCTATAAAATGAATCGTCTAAATATAATTTTACAAAACATTTTTTCCTTGGTATAACAATGCACAGGTAAGTTAGCAACTAAAACTTAGGAAAGATGATGCACAAACAGTTACTCATCATAATCACTTGTATTGTTAGTGTGTTTGCTGAGCCCTTATGTCGTGCGCAATATAATGATCCCTATGTCTTTAGTCCATACAAAACACAAAACCAATTTAAAGTACCGTCAATTCCAGAAGAATTTTCAAACAATATACGCTTTGAAGCAATAACTCCTGATCCGTAGGATCCTTGGCAACATCCACAAAGCACAGATCCTGTAGATTATACGCCATTTACGAATGCCTTAAAAAGCGTGGTCTACGCTGTAGGCAAAGCGAGCAAAGAATTTGTAAGCGCCCCTGTAACTTTCACTGTAGGCATTGCAAAAACTATAGAATATATCGGCGATATATTTGAAGCCGACAACGCAATAAAGCCGGTTGCAGCATTTCATCAACCAACAACCTCAACACCAATTACTGCCGTTGAACAAAAGGAAGAAACTTCTTATAATCACCCTGCCTTTACAATGTACCAAACTGACATTATCAAAGTATCTTACTGAAATTGATAAGCAGCTCTTTTCCTGCAGTGCATAAAAGAACACAAAAACGATTATATGCTTTTAAGGCATATGAACAAAATCAAACGTGCTATAAAGAAACGTATGCGCTCAAAGAAGAGATCACACCTTATATGCGGCGGCATTCGCTCGATATGGAAGCATATGAAATATGCCATGGCACTGTTATTCAACATCAACTCCATCAAGAAATTCTAGAAATTCTTACCACCAATTGCGAGATTGAACGTATATTTACTGAGCATCAAGAAACTACTCTCTTTGGCGATCTGGTGGTGGAAGGGGCTGACCTTGCACGCGAAATGAACAAACAGGGCAAAATGATTGATGGATTTAGAATTGCCGATTATTGTGGGTGGCTTAATGAAGCTGAATATCCACGTCTTGCAAGCTTTATAAAACAAGCTGCAGGCATTGTGGTTGGCACTGTTGAAGGTGGTGCAAATATCGTAAAAAATACATATCAAATGTTCCGCCATCCGGTTGATACGGTTGAGGGTTTGGCCTGTATCCTTGGTCAGACAAGCATATTTCTTTTTCATGGAGTACAAGAAGTTGGGCCTTTTGCATTCCATCTTTCATTCCATGGCACACCTGCCGGCTATGAAATACATCCTCATTTTGCAAAAGACTTAAACGCCATTAAAAATTTTTATAATCAAACGGCTCAAGAACTCGCACAACTGCCTCCTGAAGAACGAGCTCGTAAAATAATGGCATTTTTTACTGAACTCTATTTTACCGGCAAATTCATGGGCCAAGTTGCTAAAATAAAAAGGGCTGCTACTGCCAATATTATTAAGCCAAGTGCAACCGCGCTTGTGGATACATTACAACTCTATAAATATAAGGCAATCACTCAAACATATACAAGAATTGCTTCTACGGTTTCTAATACACAAGATATGGTAAATACCACTATCAAAAGCTTGTTTAAAGCTCCCGATTATAGTTATGAATTTGTTATGGATGGTGCTGGAAATTGGCGATGGGTATGTGATATTAATCCCGCTTCGTTGGAAAACATTACAGCGGAATGTACGAGCTTAGTTAATCTAGAAAAAACACACAGTATTATAAGCAAAACATCATTTACCGAAATTATACAATCTACAATTCAAGAAAATACAACTAACTTATTACCTGGCGCATCACAGTATGCACTCATTGCAGCAACACCGTCTTATATACCCCTTTCAGCAGAAATAGACTATCTGCGATCATTGTTTGATAAAACAAGAGAAGACTGGAGGAACCAGGAGAGATCAGATAACTCAATCGAAAAAAGATACTTAAAAATTAAATATGGACATATACTTGATGCGGATCCTAACAACAAATTATCTGGCCTTCATCATGATTATTTAGGTTACTATGAAAATAATGGTATTCTTCAGCTTGAGGAAAAAGTTATTGGTAAATTTGGTGAATATGGCGGAAAATCAAAATGGAATGGAATTAGAACAAAAGCAAAAATTAAAACACTTTTTCCACAACATTGGACGCGAAAAGAAGTTATAGAAAATATTCTAGAAGCTTATGATAATTTTCTTGCTTCTAAAATTGAACCAATACTCGAAAAAAGCGGAAAATATCGTATTAACAGTCCAACAAAATCAGGAATGATTATCGAAATGTTTATTGATCAAAATTGTAATTTATTATCAGCCTATCCAATTATATAGAAATGAAATTCATGCAAAAAATTATACTTAAAATTGACCAATATAATAAATATGAACCTATGAAATGTGAAGGTGATACTATATGGCTTCTTGAAAACTTCCTACATGATATAATAATGCATTTTTTTTCATCATATATTGAATACGCTACGAATCCAAATGAAGATCAATTAGAAACAAATAGCGTCTATTTAACTAAAAAAAATGATATTATCGCAATTAATTCCCTATTTTCAGATGAACCAGATAATGGCCCTTTTTTTGAAATTTCAGTAGATCAATTTGTAAAACTTCTCACAAAATGGGAAAAACTGGTAAAAGCTAAGGCACAGAAAATCAGTATTACCGAACAAGATGGAATAATTACCATTGAAGGTGAGTAGTGCAAAAATTAATTTTAACCTTTTCAGACAAATTAGATCTATATTTACTAGAAAGTTATAAAGGACCTATAGATTTTCTTTATGATTTTTTAATTGACATACCATTACAAGTTTTTCCATCTTATATTAAATGGGCTTTAGAAGAAAAAAAAGATACAGGAGAAACTAATAGTACTACACTACAAAAAGAACCTCCTTATATATTAATAGGATCATTATTTTCAGATCGCAAAGATAAAGGTCCATACTTTAAAATTTTAATACCCGAATTTGTTAAAGTTCTTACTGAATGGGAAAAGTTAGCGAAAGTTAAAGTTCCGAAAATCACGATAACCCAATCAGATGATGGCATCATGACCATTGAAGGTTAATAATGCAAAAATTGATATTACAGCCTGATAATTATAATCAATATGAACCTACAAAAAGCATAGGAAATACTTTATGGATACTTGAATATTTCTTACATGATATAAGAGTAAGCAGTATTCCTGCTTATATTGAATGGGCCTTAGACCCAACGCAAACTTATTTAGGGCAAACTAATACTACTGAAACTAATAAAAAAAATAATATCATCTTAATAAATTTCATATTCTCAGACGAACCAGACAATGGCCCATTCTTTGAAATTTCAATAGATCAATTTGTTAAACTACTTAAAGAATGGGAAAAACTGGTAAAAGCTAAGACACAAAAAATCAGTATTACCGAACAAGATGGAATAATTACCATTGAAGGTGAGTAATGAAAAAATCAATGTTGACTTTTTCAAAAAGAATAGAAATTTATGAAATAACAGCATGGTCTGGCAATTCAATAGGAATATTTGGGTTATTTTTAATAGATGTGACTTTAGGGATCATCCCATCTTTTATTCAATGGGCACAAAACTCTAACGAAAACGAAGGCGGAACTAACGGCACAAGACTAAGAAAACAAAACGAAAAAATATCAATCAGTTCTCTATTCTCTGATCGTAAAGACAAAGGACCACATTACATAATTTCAATAGCTAATTTTATTCGCGTTCTCAATGAATATGAAATATTAATTAAGTCTAAAACTCAGAAAATAACTATCACTGAGGATAATGGGATTATTACCATTGCGGGAGAATAATGCAAAAATTAATATTGCAATCTGATAATTATAAAGAATATGAACCTACAATATGTGAGGGTAAAATTATCTGGCTTCTTGAAAATTTTCTTCATGATACAAGAGTAAGCAACATTCCATTCTACATTGAATGCGCAATGGATCCTATACAAACTTCCCTGGGATATGGAAATACAACAGGATTAGATAAAAAAATAATACGATCTTAATTGACTCGGCATTTTCAGATCAAAAAGATGGTGGTCCATTTTTTCAAATTGCGATTAGATCAATTTGTTAAATTACTTACCGAATGGGAAAAATGGGCAAAAGCAAAAACAAAAAGGATTATCTCAGTCAGATGAAGGCATCATGACAATCGAAGGTCGATAATGCAAAAAATAGTTCTAAAATATTCTAAAACTTGGAATCAGTATCAATCTATTGAGCCAGTAAGAAAACCTATCTGGATTCTTGAACACATCTTAGAAAATATGAAATTTGGAAGCAATCAGTTCTATATAGAATGGGCTACTACGGGACCTGAAACTGATGAGTTGATAGGTAACTGTACGGTAATAAAGAAACAGTTTAATACGATATTAATGGGCTCATTATTTCCGAATCGCAAGGATGGTGGCCCCTATTTTAAGTTATTGATTCCAGAGTTTGTTAAACTCCTTATAGAATGGGAAAAATTGGTTAAGACTGATACACAAACAATCACTATCACCAAAGAAAATAATACTATCTTTGTGCGAGATGAGTCCGCTAAACCTGAACAAAGCATCCAAGAAATTCCTGAATGAGGAAAATGATTATTTAGACCTGAAAACAAAGAGTTGCTTGACCGTCTAAAAGAAGGCTTACAACAAAAAAGGATGATTTGTAATCTTTTAGCAATATCTTGACGAGGTTGACAAAGAGAGCCCACAAACATGAGCTCTTCTTATCTTAAAAATTAATCGCCTATCAAAGTATGATACGGATTATTAAAATCATAGAGTTCACGTTCCACTACTGGTGCTGCGGGCTCAGTTTCCGCTGCTGGAGTTTCCGGTTTAGATGCTGTAGTTTGCACTTGAGGTGTTCCACATGCAGACGATTGGCATCCATTGTTATTGTGCGACTTGCCATAATAATAGTTATTGTTAGATGGCTGCGGATATGGATACATAACAACTCTTGGTTCTGACGGTGCATTACGCGCAGCTTTTTCGGCAGCCTTACGTACTTGATACTCAAATATTGCGTCAAGTGTATGCATCTCTTTTTCAAGAACTTCAATGTGGCGCATATAATGAGCAAAAGCAGATGCCGCTAGTGAATCAAGCTCAATGCGGCGCTCCATCATGCTTTTGGCTTGCTTGAACCAATTTTCTCTCTGCCAAGAATGGCTTCTAAATTCTCGACCATGCTTGAAACATAAAAATTTTAATTGTTTTTTTAATGCTTTTCTCTCATCTTTGGTAAGAGGCTTTTCAAGCAAATCAGTATGTACTTTAATTATTTGAGCACTCTGATTTTTTGTGAGTAAATCTTCTAGAGCATCAACACTGGGATTAATACATTCAGCCACAAATTGTTCAAGGTCAAGTGCATCTATACGTGCCTGCTCTGCAGCTTGTTCGGCAAAAAACTGCTCTTGCGCAATACGCTGTTCTTCTCTGATAACGTTCATCACGTACCCGTGCCCTATCAGCTTCTAAGGCCGCATAAAGACCGACAGCAAGGCATACTACACCGGCACCAATCAAAGATTCTCTTGGGTTTTTTAATACAAAATCTTTAATTTTGCCAAGCTGTTCTGTTGCAGAAAAAGCCTCTAAAGGAGCATGTAATACAAAAAGAAACAACGTCGCAATCAAGGCCGTTTTGGACTGCCATTTAGTTATTATAAACATTTAGTTCCCTGTAAAAAAAATTAATTGAAATCATGAAAATATACGACTCAACAAAAGTGCCCCGCCCAAGAGTTCTCTTGCGGAAATAGAAGCTTTACCTGCAGGGGCGTGCGCCCTCCTTAAAGCACCATATATTGTATTACTCAAATCTCTTGTTTTCCCATAAAGTACATCAAACTTTTCTTTCAATTGTTCCAAAGCAGGATCATGAGTATTGCCCATGCGTCGCTCTAAATATGATTTCAACGTCTGTGCTATGGCTAATTTTTCACCAACAAATTTCTGAAAATTATTTAAAGCTTCTTCGCGAACAACATAGAAATCAACTACATCATCGCTCAAAAGAGTTATTAATCCCTGAACTTCATATATAGATTGCATTACTGGAGATTCTATTACTTCGTTAACCGAATGCTCAATTTCGCCCATACGTGAACTGATAAATTCAGAAAACTGCTCAGCATCTAAAGCATTGATACGTTCTTCCTCTGCCATTTGATTTTCCGCTTGAATACGTAATTCTTCAGACAAACGCTCAAATGCAGCTTGCAATTCTGCTTTCTTTTTTTCCTCTAAAACCCGCATTTCTTCTAATTTTTGAGCAGTATCTGCTGCATATTTTTGCTGAAAGATTAATTTTTCTTGGGCATAACGGCCTTGCGCCTCATCAATACGTCCTCGCTCTGCAGCTTCTTCAACTGCGTGCTGAGCGGCCCATTGCTCTTGCACGTTACGTAGCTTTGGAATATATATTTTTTCTTCATTTTGTCGTGCAACTGCTTCTTGATAATTCAGATAAGCATCAGAAATGGCCGCCAAAGCTAATCCAACAACGGCAACACCAAATAGAACTTTAGGATGATCTAAAATTACTTTGCCGAATGTCTGGCAATACGTTGTTTGGCTTTCAGAAGATGCTTGCACAGGAACCTGAAAAGAAAATATCAAGATCAAAACAAGCAAAATTGTTTTT
Organism: Candidatus Babeliales bacterium; assembly: GCA_963716425.1. GTDB lineage: Bacteria > Babelota > Babeliae > Babelales > JBFXEV01 > JBFXEV01. The sequence goes on along the minus strand of OY970310.1, from coordinate 1,018,236 downwards.
GACCATACTGTTTTTGATATTAACATATAAATCTCTATAAATAGTTAAACGATCTCTCACTCACTTAAAGTACAGTTCAGCACCTATGACTATGCAGCTGCTAATGCGGCAGGCATATACTCCATGCCTAGCAATTCATACACTTCTTGTGCTGACATAGTTTCTTTTTCAAGCAAAGCATTGGCCAATGTTTCAAGCTTATCTCTATGCTTAGTCAAAAGCTCCGTAGCCCGTTTGAGTGATTGCTCCAAGATAGACTGAATCTCTTGATCTATCAACATACGCGTGTGTTCAGAATAGTTAGCGCGATCTGCTGTATTATAAATAACCGGCCCAAGCTTTTCTGACATACCCCAATTACAGACCATATGGCGTGCCATGTATGTTGCCTGTTTAAAGTCACTTTCTGCACCAGCGCCAAGAACGTTACATGCAAGCAGTTCTGCTGCTCTGCCACCCATGCACATGGTAATATACGCAAGACACATATCTTTATCGCGCGTATATTTTTCACGGTCAGGTAGATGATATGTAACACCAAGTGCTGGCCCATGAGGAACAATGGTTACTTTATACAGCGGATCAATAAGATCATGCGGCATCAAAAGCCCCACAAGAGCGTGACCAGCTTCATGATATGCCGTGAGTCTTAATTCTTTTTTAGTGGGGAAAATACTTTTTGATACTTGTCCAATAATAATTTTATCACGTGCCGCATCAAGATCTGCCATAGTCACCACTTCTTGATCTTTCTTGGTTGCAATCAAAGCAGCTTCATTGACTAAACCGGAAAGATCTGCTCCAGACCAACCTGCAGTCCCTTGCGCCATCTTAGAGAGATCAACATCGCCACCCATTTTTACTTTGGCAGCATGAATTTGTAAGATCTGTTCTCTGCTTTTTGCATCTGGAAATGGCACATGAATAGTCTTATCAAATCTGCCTGGCCGCAAGAGCGCTTTATCAAGCATATCTACTCTATTGGTTGCAGCAATAACAATAACGTCGCTCTCTTTGCTTAGAAACCCATCCATTTCTATAAGTAACTGATTGAGCGTTTGCTCTTGCTCTCCAGAGCTATAGGGGTTATTAGTTCGTGCACGGCCAATGGAATCAAACTCATCAATAAAAATTATGCATGGCGCATTATGGCGAGCTTGGGCAAAAAGATCACGCACACGTGCTGCTCCCACGCCCACAAATATTTCCACAAATTCAGCGCCACTTATTGCAATGAAAGGCACATCTGCCTCTCCTGCTACCGCTTTTGCAAGAAGCGTTTTACCATTACCTGGATTGCCCTCAAGCAAAATACCACGGTTCATCTGCGCACCAAGTCTCTTATATTTTTCAGGATCTTTTAAAAAATTCACTATATCTTGTAAATCTTCTTTGGCCTCATGTGCTCCTGCAACATCGGCAAAGGTAACTTTTGCTTTCTCCTGTTGAAGAGAGGACGCATCACTTTTACCCATGTTCGTATATTTATTAACTTGTGCTCTTTGCAAAAGAATGGAGACAATTACCATGCTGGTAATCATGCATGCGGTAGGATGTTCTTCAATAAAGCTGCCTATTTTGCCAAGCTGTTCAATCAAAGAAAATGCCTGCATAGGCGTAGGCGATGCCAACCCAGACACCATTACAAATAGAAATAACTTAGGAATAAATCGCTTAGAAATAGCCATGAATAACCCCACTATTAATATAAACAGAATAACAACCTATTCTTACTATAACTTAACTGGGGAGTGAAATCAACTTGAAACAAAAAAAATCAGCCGCATACCCTAAGGTAAACGGCTGATAAATATCCATACGATGAGCTAAGAAAGACGCTTTATTACTACTCAGAGCTTTTTTCCATCGCATCCCGCATAAACGTTGGCACATCAAGGTCATTCATATCAATCACAGAGGCTGCAGGAGCTGCTTTAACTATTTGCTGCTCCACTTTCTTTTCTGCACTGGCTTCCCTAACAACCGGTTCCGATTGTGGTACTACCACCTGCATAGACTCTTTTGAAACGTCTTTTGTAGATGCCATCACCTGGACTTCTTGCTGAACTTTCTCTGGTTGCTTTTTGACCGGTCTATCAAAGCCTGTTGCAATCACCGTTACAATCACCTCATCATTGAGTGAATGATCAATGACTGAACCTAAAATAATGGTTGCATTTTCATCAGCTTGTTCATAAATAATTGATGCTGCTTTGCTGATTTCATGGAGGCTTAGGTTAGGGCCACCGGAGATATTGAGGAGCACACCACGTGCGCCTTCAATAGACATGTTTTCAAGAAGAGGTGAAGTGATAGCTTGAAGAGCTGCATCTTCTGCTCGGTCAGGGCCAGACGCTCTGCCAGTACCCATAACCGCAAGACCCATTTCTTTCATGATAGTGCGCACGTCTGCAAAATCAATATTAATGTGACCAGGTTTAGTGATAATATCAGCAATACCTTTAACCGATTGATTGAGCACGTTGTTCATAAGTGAGAATGCATCAGTCATAGACATTTTCGAGTCAACTTCTTCAAGCAGTTTTTGATTGGGTAAAATAAGTAAGGTATCAACTATTTGCTTGAGCGATTCAATTGCTTGTTCTGCAATCTCTGCACGACGTTTGCCTTCAAATAAAAATGGTTTTGTAACCACGGCTATAGTTAAAATGCCCTGTTCACGAAGTGCTCGTGCAATTACAGGCAGCGCTCCCGATCCAGTACCTTTACCCATGCCTCCTGTTAAAAAGACAATATCGGCATCTTGCACCAATTCCATGACCTTATCAAGGTCCTCTTCAGCTGCTTTTTTCCCTAACTCAGGATCTGCTCCTGCTCCAAGACCTTTAGCTGATTTGGCACCTAATTGTATTTTGTGATCGGCTTTAGATAAATCGAGTGCTTGCGCATCGGTATTGGCTGCAATAAATTCAATATCTTTAAATTGCGCTTCTACCATGCTATTGATTGTGTTACCGCCAGCACCACCTATGCCAACCACCTTGATGGATGCAATTGGCTGTTTGCGTTCATCAAGAGAGAATTCTAGCATAACTACCCCTTATTAGTATCATTAAAAAAAGTCCGCTACCCAGGATTTCATACGACTCATGATGCGCCCGGAAAGTCCGCTACTCATTTGTCCGTTGTTAGTATCCATTTTTTTCAAAGCAAAACGCAAGAGTCCGTAGCCTGTAGCATACATAGGATGATCAATTAAGGTAGACAGCTCACGTGACGTTCGCGGATTTGCACAGCGCACAGGTAACTTGAAAATATCTTGCGCAAGAATATCAATACCACGCAGCAAAGAACCACCACCCGTGATAACAAGACCTGTCGACATAAACCCTGCCATATGCTGTTCAATTACGTTGGTGTGCACCAGAGAGAGTAATTCATGCATACGTGCTTCTATGACTCTGACCAACCGAGAGACTTGCACTGCTTGCATGCTTGCGCCTTCAACTCGTTCTATAATAATTTCACGCTCTTCTTTCATTTGAGCAATACGTGCATGACCATATTCTTTTTTGATACGTTCAGCATCAGCAATGGTTGTTTTAAGACCAATGGCAATATCACTGGTTACATGATTGCCCGCAATTGGCAGTACATACGTATGTTTAATGGTACCACCATTATATAGCGCAAAATCTGATGTACCACCACCAATATCAAGCATGCCAACGCCAAGTTGACGTTCATCATCACTTAATACTGCTTCAGAAGATGCAAGTTGCTCAAGTACTACGTCAGCAACCTTTACACCAGCAAGTTCACAACATTTAATTAAATTTTGCACAGAAGCTACTGATCCGGTAATGACATGCACTTGGGCTTCCAAACGGATACCATGCATACCACGAGGTGATTGAATTTTGTCAGTACCATCAATCACAAAATATTGGGGAAGTACATGCAAGATTTGCTGTCCTTCAGGAAGTGCAATTGCTTTTGCTGCATCAATAACTGCTGAAATATCTGCATCAGTTATTTCACCACGCTTGATGGGTACTACGCCATGAGAGTTATAGGCATGAATGTGAGACCCTGCAATACCCACATAGGCTGATTCAATACAGATGCCACTCATAAGCTCTGCTTCACGCACTGCCGTTTTAATTGATTGAACCGTTTTGGCAATATCAACTACCACACCTCTTTTTAGACCTTCCGATGGGGCTTTGCCAATACCTATAATATCAACGAGCTCAGATCCAACATACTGTGCAATCAACACACAAATTTTGGTTGTCCCTACATCAATTGCCACAATATGACGATCAGCACCTACTAATGATCTCATCGCCCCCCCTTTTTTTTGCTACAATAATTTGTTGTTCAAAACGAATATCTGCAACATTCTTACCACTGGCAAGCTCCATACCCAATGCAATTTTTTTTACATCACCAACCGTTTGATTATCTGCAACAACTTTAGTACCATTCATTTTATGTGTTACTGTGCATGCAGTGGCGTCACGCCATGAAAAAATATAATGATCAAAAAGATGAGGTGCCATAGTATGCACAGATGCAACGAGTGCTTTGCGCTGTGGTTGATCGGTAAAAATGCGTTCATGCACCGTAAAGCGCGCAACTGGTTCATACATAATATATGACGTTGCTACCACAGCTCCATTAGAAAGGAGTACATACTGGTCATTAAGCACTGCGGATGCCGAGTGTGGCACTATACGGATTGTTGCACTTCTCATTTTTGTATAACGGACTGCGCATGACTTTATCCAAGAAAATTCATCAACTAATTTTTGAGGATCTTGCAACACTTCAGGATGTTCTTTGCACCATGCAGTAAGTTTTAGGCAAGCCGTAGGAGTCAATTGCGCATCACAAACAACTTCTATATGCGGCATTCTAGTAAGCGATGCGTGAATACCACGCACTACAAACAAGATCCCTATACATGAGATAAGAAGTATGCATGCTAGTGCACGACCAGACCATTTTGATGTTTTCACGATTGCTCCCTTGCTCTTAATTATCAAGCAAACATCTTTTACTTTTTTTATACTATTTTCTGGTTGCAATAGTCAATAATTGGAATGAATAAACCGCTCAAAGACCCTTCCTCCTAACATCAGTCCAGGCTTTCAAGCTTGGCTGAATACGGCGGACAGGTCGATTCCCCGCCAAAACTTCATGGAATAACGTACTTAGGAAGATTAAATAAGAATCTATCACCACTCATTTCGAGTGTTCTTCAAGCCCTTGGGCAAAGAAGAATGTATCGAGAGACAGCCAAATAAAATCAATCATTGGCAAAATAATAAACAACAATAAATTAAAACTTAGCAAATCTACAAAAAGTTTTGAATCGCCATACACATTGAGTAACGATTTTGGATTATCAAGTTTGGTAAGCTGTCCCTCGATACAATTCTACTTCACTAAAGTTTCGTAGAATCACTCGGGATGAGCGGTAGAATAGATTTTATTCGCTAAATTCTTCATGCAAAATTTATATCTTTTATAAAAATCACAAAGACTCACAATATAATAAGTCTAAAAACTAGGACTTTAAAAGCTGTGTCTTGGTTGCCACGATAAATAGCAATATGCCAGCAGCAACAGAAGCATTATAAGAAACGTCGGGAGCAATTTGTGGCAGATATACTGTTTTGCCTTGGCGCGCAATTTCTGGTGCAATACCTGCACCTTCATTACCGATCACCACACACAGTGGCATAGCATATTCAACCACCTGCGCCGGTTGCGCCTGCTTGTCTACCATTGCCATATACATGGTATAGCCTGCTTCCTTAAGCTGCAAAATTGCGGCTTTGGTGGAAGGCGCTTGGTAAATAGGCATGTGTTCTGCAAGTCCTGCCGAAGATTTAAGAGCAGTTGCGGTTAAAGGAGCAGCCCCTTTTTGTACAATAATCACCCCGTTAACCCCAGTGCAATATGCCGAACGTATGATGGCGCCAGTGTTACGAGGATCTTGGATACTATCGAGCAGCAAGAGAAACGGTTGTTTTACAGGATCAAAAAACTTTTTGCGATAGACAAATGGCGTTGCAAAGGCAATTACCCCTTGATGGTCAACGGTGCCTGCAAGCTTGGCAAGCACATCACGAGTGACGTATTGTATTTGAGTTCCCTTTGGCAAAAGCCGTGCAATGTGATCCCAAGATTTAGGTTCAGGCTTGGTTGTGTAAACCACGGTAATCTTGCGCTGCTTTGCCTTTAATAGCTCTACTATAGGGTGAATCCCAAAAACTAGCTCTGTCTGTTTTTCTTGTTTTTCTTTAACCATCAGTGTCTTTCACATATAATATCTTATTCTTTGAGTATAGCATAAAATCTTAGATTAGTGCGTAGAAACGCGACTTTTTTCCCTTTGCCACTGTTAAATCTAGCGAATTAATTATTTAACCTGAAAAAGGGATTGTGGGGCATGGCCTTACTAAAGATTAAAACTCTTTTCAACGCATCAAATAAATGCTAATGCTCCTACTTAATCTCTTGTGAAGTGGTAATGTTGCACTAGAAGTCCATACTATGTCTTGGTAACTAATCTCTGTAAAGTAACGACACAAAATGTCCGTACCAAATAAAGCTTAGACTGCAACCATAACCAATCAAATTTAGCCAAATTAAGTATTTTGTCTTACCAATAACCTGACAGTCTTGCTTAAAGTTCTGTATGGCCACTAGAGCGACCCAAAGATGGAAAACATGGTGGTAAATGCTTTAAAACCGACCGAGCAACTGCAGTGGTATCTACTTGATATGAAATTGCACTAAGAAAACATTATAGCTCCTTAGATGTAAGCAGGCTTGCAGCCTACACGATTTAAAGATTTATACAACTGATCGAACTCTCGGTCAAAAACTCCAAAATTACTAAACCAGCAGACACCTATTGAAGAAGATGGGCCATTATTAAAATTCAAAATGCAACACCGGCCAGAATAGACGATAGATTTGCAGATACTACTCTTGGTAAACCCAATCAAAAGAAATCGCTGACATGGAAGTGCCGAAAGCTTTAGATATGAAAACAATTGCAGGTCGTACTATCGAGACGTAAATCTGATAGACAGACAACATCGCAAACTCACTTAGAAATCTGACTAAAAACGACTACAAAAATTCATACACAAAAATACCCTCTTGACGTCCCAAAAAAAAATTTGGTATCCTAAAAATCGATAAGGTATCTTTCTGTATTAACCTCATAACTCATTAGGAGACAGGTATGCGTAAACATACTCAACTACTTTGCGGTTTGCTCGGCCTTATGACATTACAAGGCCAAATGCATTGCAAATCAACCCATTACCTTAATGACGATCCATGGTTTGGTGGATTCCACTCGAGCATGCGATCAATGCATGAGCATATGATCAAGAGCATGCAAGAAATGCAGCAAGCTTTTGATGAACTTTCAAGCTCTCTACCAGCACCAGCTCAAAAATCGGCTGAAAAGCAAGCAGTAACGCTCGATTCAAATGACATGCAAGTAATTATCACTCTTGATGTGCCCGGGGCCCAATCTGATGCTATGAAGGCAGAACGTACTCTTGATAGAATCACTATAGAAGTGCCACAAGAGCAAGGTTCAACTATCGTGAGACTCTCAACACATGCAGTAAGTATTGATCACAAAGAAGAATCCAAAAAGGACGATACGTATAGTGCAATTAGCCATGCTTATATGGAGCGCTCACTCCCTCAAGTAATAGATATGGCAGGTGACATCTCTATTGAACATAGAGAAGAAAGCAATACGCTTGTTATTACTTTGGCTCGAAAGCACCCAACCAGAACACCACAACAATTGACTATCATAAAGAAGTAGGTTCTTCTATAATAAACCACAATACAGAGGTCTTGCCCTAAAGGCGGACCTCTTTTTTTGCACGTTGCCATTCTAAAAATCCTTTTGTTCCCGTATACTAGTATCCAACGTTAATCAACTTAACCAAGGGAATTGCATGTACATTGTTGAAGGTAATATTGGCGCTGGCAAATCAACATTTCTCAAATTGATTGACGAGTATATTGCTCATATCAGTGTTGCTTTTGAGCCACTCCATAACTGGCAATCCCAGGTCTATGGCCAATCATTACTTGCCAACTTTTACCAAGACACCAAGCGTTGGGCGTTCACCATGGAAACGTTTGCTATGATTTGCAGAGTACGCGAGCATATCCATGAGCAACAACAAAAAAATCCCAATCGCATTATGGAACGGTCCATTTACTCTGGCCATTACTGCTTTTCTGTCAATGGCTATAAGCAAGGGTTTATTTCTGATTTAGAATGGGAACTCTATATGCAATGGTTTAATTTCTTGATACCTAATAAATGCCAGCCACCACTTGGATTTATCTATCTGCGCACTGACCCTGAAGTTGCATATGCGCGTCTTAAAAAACGAAATCGGCTTGCAGAGAAGAAAATCAGCCTTACCTATCTTAAACAAATCCATGAGCATCATGAGACCTTCTTAATCCACAAGGAAGGCTTGCTCTCTGAACTTAAAAACGTGCCGGTGCTTATTCTTGATTGCAATGAAGAGTTTGAAAACAATCCTGCAAAGCTCCATGAGTTGTTTGAAAAAGTACAAAACTTTATGCTTCAAACACAGCAAACTGCTCCGGTAGTTAATAACAGTACACGAATGCTCTAATATTTCTTTTTATTGCTTTTACAAATTGAACTATGCCATCTTCATTAAAGAGGATCAAACGAAGCTAAATTAAAAAAAGGAGAACAGTATGTCCGGTTTGAATACACTTATTGAACAACTGAAAAGCAATACTTTCCCAGAAGAAAAATCATATAGACAATATCTTGCTAGTACATTCAGTGACTCACTCCCATTTTTCCTATGGATATATCTTGGATTATCTGATTTATTATATTTACCATGGTGTGCTATTACTTTAGCTCATCTAATTGGAGCTGAATATTGCTACGATATCAACAAAAATGGCGACAATAAAGACTTTTTTAAGCGAATGACATGTCTATCAGAGTTCACATCAAGACATCTGGGCTTTTATACTCTACTTATAACACTTACACTAATAGGATTCATTAAACTAATGACCCCTTTGATTTTTGAGTCCTACCTAAGTGAAATTACCCTATATAACATGCTAGCCGCTTCTTTTCTTATAATCATCTGGCAGTTTATCCGCTATTGGTACATAGGTAAACAACTGCGTAAAATAGCCTAAAGCGCTCCTATACGCCTTCACCCATATCCTATCTTACCCCGATTGCATTACTATTTGAATTATGGTAGAATAAATATTATTATATGGTATTCAGTAATTAGAGGTAAATTATGTACTTTTGGAATGTAAACGAACTTGCGCAGCGCTTAAAAGAAAATACTCTTTCAGGATATGAAGAAATGCAGCAATACATTGCTTTTATGCTTTTTTCTACTCTTGGAACTCAAATACAGCGTTTTTTCCCAAATAACTCTCTATTTCAGACATATCCACAATATTTCACTACTTCAGTGAAGCTTTGTTTAATAATAATAAGCAGTGCAATACTTATTGGTGAAATAATATATTGCCATACTATCAACAAAACCGGTGATAACAAAGATTTTGTGAAACGTATGATATGTTTAGCATTTCCAATATCGATGCGTCTATTATTATTTGGGCTCTTAACTTTTGTACCAATATTTTTAATCTTTTCGGCTGCTGCAATAGAAATTCTGGCTGCAAAGACAATGCAAGCACAGCAAGCTATTATGCTAGTAGTTTTGATTGTTTGTTATGCAATATGGATACCATTTACTTACTGGTATGCAGGCAAACAAATACGAAAAATCGCTCATTAAATAACCATATTGATTCAATCATTGGAAAATAATTTATGTACTTTTGGAATGTAAACGAACTTAGCACTCGATTAAAAGAAAATACTCTTTCTTCATTTGAAGAAGCTCAATACTATTTTGCAACGTTTTTCTGCTTTGTAGTATGTATGGTACTAAAAGTATATTCTACACGAGCTGATATAAGCTTACCCTTTACCATTTTCACATTCATAGCAAGCGATTTGGCAATTGTTTGTGGCATCAGCTATTGCTACTATATAAATAAATCTGGCGATGGCAAAGATTTTATCAAGCGTATTCTCTGCCTTACTCTGCCCATAACAATAAGAACATTCCCCAAAGCTTTTCAAACATTTGTATATACCATATTATTTAGTATCGCGTTAATATGGCCTATAACTTTTATAGTACAATTATTTCCTTGCATGCCAGATTCCATGCGGCTACTACAAGGAAATCCTTTCTTTGGCACCATAATGTGCATACTCTTTATTCTTATCTGGATAATTACTTATTATCGCTGCCTTGCAAAAGAACTCAGAGATATTGCTCATTAAGCCCATTTGCAGCCTCTTTTAAATTGATTTACCATAAGAAACATGTTAATCTATTTAGAATTATAAATCTCCTTGAAATGAGGGAGCAGAGCATGTTCTCAAATATAAAATTCAAAATTGATCATCTTGATTATTCCCATATGTCCAAATCAGATAAAATAATCAAAATCATCTGTTTCTCCCGACTTTCATCGCCATATAGAGCTTTAGGCCTAGCAATTGCTGATGGATATGCATGTACCTTAACACCGCTGTATTTTATTGCTGGCATACTAGGAGTAGAAATTACACACTTGCTCATGACGTTATCATGGATATGCAAGAACTCACCGGACAAAATAAACAGTTAAATATCAATACACCTTATTGCATCAACAAGGAGTCATCTTATGTACTTTTGGAATATTAACGCACTTGTTCAAAAATTGAAGACACAGACGCTTTCTTCCTACGAACAAGCTCAATACTACATAGTAGTAATGCTTTGCGTATCATCTGGGACAATTATGCAGCTTTTGCCCAAGCAACAATCTTCAATTAATGTATTACAAGTAGTTGCTACTTGGTTGGTGGGTTGCGCAATTTTTAGTGGTGCAGTGATATACTGCTATCGCATCAATAAAAGTGGCGACGATAAAGATTTCCTTCAACGTATGGTAACTTTAATGTTTACTGGCGGCATACGCTATGGAGTATTTTCTCTCTTAGTGGTAATACCGGTATCAATGATATTGGGTATTCTTACCTCATACATAACACCAGCCAATTTACCTGAATACCAAACTAGTTTTACAGTAGGTGGCGCTATTCTTGGAACAATTTGGGCCATTGGTCTTTATTGGTATGTGGGTAAACAATTTAGAAGAGTTGCTCATTAAAAAAACAAAAAGGCCGGCGATACTTAAATGATATCACCGGCCTTTTTTCTTTTCTCTATTTTATTTTATAAATTCTATGCTTGCCTACTTTCACAAGCATGCCAGGCTTAGAAGTAATCTCGGCCTTAAAGTCTGTTACCGCGACATTATCAATTTTAACAGCACCAGCCTCAATAAGTCGCTTAGCTTCAGTAGTATTTTTGACCGCATCAAGCAATTTAAGAAATTCTACAACCCACAACTTGGCAGGCGTTCCTGCAGGCAGTGTAACTTCTTCACCCTGTGAATAATCTCTGTTTTCAAAAACTGCTTCAAACTTTTCTTGAGCCGCATCAGCTTCTGGCTTTGACCAAAATTTGGCAACAATATCATGCGCCATCATTTTTTTAAGCGCCATAGGATGAGTAGTACCAAAAGCAACTCGCTCTTCAAAACTGCTTACCTCAAGATCAGAATACCCTAAAAGTAATTTTAGATATTTCCACATAAGTAAGTCAGAAATAGACATTAATTTACCATAGACTTGATCAGGAGCTTCAGTAAGCCCAATAGCATTACCCAAAGATTTAGACATTTTCTGTACGCCATCAAGACCCTCTAATATGGGCACCGTCAAAATAACTTGCGGCTCTTTGCCATACTGTTCTTGCAAAAATCTGCCAAAGAGTAAATTAAATGTTTGATCAGTACCACCAAGCTCCACGTCTGCATCTAATGCAACTGAATCATATCCTTGGAACAATGGATACAATAATTCATGAAAACCAATGGGTTGATTTTCAGAAATACGTTTATGGAAATCTTCTCGCTCGGTAAGCCGTGCAAGCGTAGTTTTTGCACAAAGTCTGACTATATCTCGTGGTGATAGTTTGCCAAGCCATTCTGAATTGAATCTCACGGTAGTTTTATCAGGATCTAATATGCGGGACACTTGCTCAAAATACGTGGCTGTATTCTTGATTATTTCTTCTTCAGTAAGAGGCACACGGGTTTTTGATTTACCCGTAGGGTCACCAATACCTGCCGTAAAATCGCCAATCAAGAATACTATGTGATGACCAAGATCCTGAAATTCTTTCATCTTGGCAAGCACTACTGCGTGGCCCAAATGTAAATCTGGCGCCGAGGATCCATCCCCAGTTTAATTACCAGTTTCTTACCAGTTTTTAATTTTTCAAGAAGTCCGCCCTCAGGCAGTGATTGCGCAGCACCTTTCAGCAATGCCTCACAAGCCGCACTCGGAGTCAATTTTTCTATCGCCATGTTCTATTCTCGCGCTATTAAATAAGTTTTAAAAGAATTGCAATAAAAGATCCCGCATTCAAAATCACAAAATCTAGAAATCTAATGAGTGGGACAAGTACTAATATCATAACTAATATGGGACCAAAATTTATTATATACTGTGCATCAGGATCATTGAGCTTTTCTGGGAAAAAGAACAACACTACCAATTTGAAAGTATCACTAATGCCATTTAGGGCCGCAAGCCATGCACACAAATGCACAAGAGTACGTAAAATGAGCATGCACATAAACACAAATGATGCATATTGAGGATATACTTGCCGTAACTGCTCATAAGAAACAACTGATTGTGACGCATTGGGTCCAAAAAGAGCAACTAATAACACTAATGACACTATCCCCATAAGAATATTAATAAAGCTATCAGACAAATACGTACATATTATTTTCTTGCGATCAAGAATATTTCTCGGGTCAATAGGAATGCGATGGCCCCATCCGATGCCCAAGAGATAAAAACACCCTAACCCGACTGGATCTATGTGCATAAGAGGATTCAAGGTGATAAATCCTTCTTCTTGAGCAGTATCATCGCCAGACAAGTAAGCAATCCAGGCTTTAAAAGCGCCGCTGGTTGTCACTGCAATAATGTACACAAAAAGAAATAACAATGCTTTAAGTAAAACTTGAGCAATATCTAATGTCATGAAAATCCTTTATCTACTAGTACATCTAATACTAAAAGAAATTGGCGTATCGGTCAATTTCAAACTAAAGCTTGACAATCGAATCACATATGTAGTATACATTAATTATAATAGGAAAAGGTTTAATTTTTTAATCATTGAATGAAAGGAGAACGTACCCAGCATTCTTAATAAATAATGGGTGTTTAAGAAAGAATAAAAAAGTAGAAATAGTTAAAAAAATTGAAATTAATAAGGAATATATAATGGAACACGTAAAAAAATCACTTACCCTCGCAATAGTGGCAGGTTTACTCTTGACATCAGGATTTACTTATACAGACGAAGGTCAAGTATCAGCAGAGCAAAGCCCAGTATCGGTTGAACAAAGTCCAGTAGTTTGTAACGCATGTGATGAAGGCGTAGAATCAATAATGGGTGCATGGGTGGTCAATGCAACGGCGTTCGTTCGAACTCCCACCTTATTCAGAGCAGGCGATGAACTCCAAGATGACTTTGACGAATACGTTGCGCCAGTAACTGATCGCACGGTTACAGGTACTAAAGTTAAAGTACGCAGCTATGGTAATGTACTCTACTCTGAAGATGGCGGTTTTGTTTCAGCATTTTCACTCGGTATAAAACATGGATTCCCTGATTTCTTTACTCTCGACACGCATGCTACTACCGGAACAGGAGCATGGCATAAAGCAGGTCATCGCCTTTTCAAAAGCGTATCGGTACATGAACAAGTATTAGCTGTATTTGGAGCATTGGTGCCAAGTGCTCGCGTGAGAACTGAAATGCTTGTAAAAGTAAGTAAATGTGGACAATTCTTTGAAGGGAAAATGATTTCTACCTTCTTCCGTATTGGTGACTTATCCTTTACTAAACCACTCCCAATTTGTCCAGTAAAATGGAAAGTTGAGGGTGCTCGATTCCAGTAAGAATTAGACTTTCGAATTTATCCTAAATCCTAAACGAGCAAGAAGAACAAAACTCTTCTTGCTCGTTTTTTTACTTTTATCATCCTTAAGACTGAATGGTTTTTTTCGAGCTCTCAATTAAAAAAATATCATAGTTTTTTAAACCATTGACTCCAGAAATTGCTTTAGAGTAAATTATGTATAGGAAAACAAATTTAATAATTCACTAAACAAAAAAGGAGAACAATTCACTTTCTATTTTTCAGAAAAAAGGCTTCGATTCGCACTATAATCAAGCAGTTTGTTGTTGAAAGAAGCGAGATGTTACATGGATAACATTTTGATAAACGTTAATAATATAAAGAACCTTAATTCTTCTCAGGAGAAATGTGTATGATTACTTCATATAAAAAAATGTTAGCAATATTATTCATTGCAGCAATAGCAACCAATATATCTGCTCGTACAACAACAGCTGAAGAAATGCCAGACAAAGGCTGCCAGGTTGAGTGTAAAGAACAAGATCCTTTGGTTGGTGCTTGGGCCTTGAAACTTGTTTTTACATTAGATGGTTTTGCTCCCGTAACTGGATTCTGTAATTTCCATTTCAATGAGGGTGGTACCTACTACAGTGCCTGCACTCTTGATGTGCAGCAACAAACTGATACCTTTGAACCATATGGTGCATATTACACCCATGGCAGCGGCATCTGGAAAAAAGCGGGCAAGCGAAATTATAAATCAGTTGATGTGCGCGAATACCTCAACAAAGACGTTACTCCGTCAGGACCATGCGGTTGCAATAATAATTATGTTGGCCTCCCCAATTCTTTCTTAAAAAACATCCAGCGTTTCAAACTAAGTAAGGATGGCCAGGTGTTAACTGGAACTGGTACTTCTGGCTTTTTCTCATTTAGTGATTTAAGTGTTATGACGCCAGTGCCCGGCATGCCTGGAGCTACTTACACAATCACCGGCCAACGCCTTAATTTCTAAAATATAATAGTTTTATCACATCATTGAGCAAGAAGAACAAAACTCTTCTTGCTCGTTTTTTTACTTTTGTTATCCTTAACATATGGATAAACGATACGAACATCAGATTGCCCAGGCTAAAGCACAGCAAAAATGGGAATCTCAAGACACTTATAGCTGTCAAAATAACCCGGGGCCACTCTATAGCATAGATACCCCGCCACCCACCATTTCTGGGTCACTCCATATTGGGCACATATTCTCATATACCCAAACGGACATGCTTGCCCGTTACCAACGCATGGATGGCAAATCAGTATTTTATCCCTTTGGCTTTGATGATAATGGGTTACCCACAGAAAAGTACGTAGAACAAAAATTAGGGGTGAGGGCGCACGAGCTGGGGCGATCAGCTTTTATTAAACTGTGTCTTGATGAGACCAAAATTGCAGCAGAACAATTTAAAAGCCTCTGGCAAAAGATTGGGCTTTCTTGCGACTGGCATCAAGTATACTCCACCATCTCCGATGATGTACGGAAAATTTCACAAGAATCTTTTATTCGTTTATATAAACAGGGCTCCATTTACCGTAAAAATGAACCCGCGCTTTATTGCACGACCTGCAGAACTTCGGTTGCCCAAGCGGAGCTTGATGATGTTGAGTTACCTGGAACATTTAACACAATAATTTTTAAAGCCCAAGACGGCTCTGATCTTAAGATTGGCACTACACGCCCTGAACTATTGCCCTCATGCGTTGCTCTCTTCTATCATCCTGATGATGCGCGCTACCAAAAATTGAAGGGAACAAAAGCTATTGTCCCAATATATGGTTTTGAAGTACCAATTCTTCCGGACACTTCAGTATCCCCTGACAAAGGCACCGGTCTTGTTATGTGCTGCACGTTTGGTGATAAAATGGATATTCAATGGTTTAAACTCCATAAATTACCGTATAAGCAATCAATTGGTCTTGATGGCAAGTTTACTGAAAACACCGGCATTCTTGCGGGCTTAAAAGTTAAAGAAGCTCGCGAACGCATTCTTGAAGAGCTCAAAGCGCGAGGCTTACTTACAGAACAAAAACAAATTACTCATTCAGTAAATGTGCATGAGCGGTGCAAAAAAGAAATTGAGTACATAATGCTTTCACAATGGTTCTTGAATATTCTTGACCATAAACAAAAATTTCTTGATTTCGCTGAAAAAATTGAATGGTACCCTACTTTTATGAAAACCCGCTACCGTGATTGGGTTGAAAATTTAAGCTGGGATTGGTGCTTATCACGCCAACGATTCTATGGTATTCCATTTCCTGCTTGGCACTGCGCCGATTGCAATGAAATTGTTCTTGCACGCATTGACCAATTACCAGTTGATCCGCAGGAAACGTCTGCTCCAACAAACTGCACGAAGTGCAATGGTTCAAAGCTCATTCCTGATACGGATGTTATGGATACGTGGAACACGTCTTCATTAACACCCTATATCTGTTATAGCTTATTTGATCGTAAAGCAAAGTCCGTGTTTGAAGCGCCAGATCGCCATCAATTCTTGCCTATGAGCATGCGTGCACAAGCACATGATATTATCAGAACATGGGCGTTTTATACTATTATTAAATCAGCACTCCACGATAATGACATTCCCTGGAAAAGCACAGTAATCTCTGGGCATGTGCTCAGTGATGCAAAAGAGAAACTTTCTAAATCAAAAAGTAATGCTAAACTTTCTCCTGAAAAATTACTTGAAGACTATCCGGCTGATGCAATTCGTTACTGGACAGCATCAGGAGGTCTTGGTCAAGATATTGCATTCTCTGATAACCAGCTTAAAATCGGCATGCGACTTATGACTAAGTTGTGGAATGCATTCTGGTTTACACGGGAACATACTGCCCAAGTAAATGATCTTAAAACTACGCCAAAAGAGTTGGGTGTATTAAATGAATGGATTCTACATCAATCAAGCAAGGCATTTACTGAATATGCAAAGTATCTTGATGTGTATGAAATGAGCATTGCGCTCCAGCATGCAGAACAGTTCTTCTGGCATGATTTTTGTGATAATTATCTAGAGCTGATTAAAGATCAATTGTTTAACCCAGATAAGTATCCTGAGGGTCACATTAATGCAACTCGCTGGACGCTTGCGGTTGTTGGATTGCGCATTTTACAATTATTTGCCCCATATATGCCATTTATTACCGAAGCAATCTATGAGATTGTGTATGAGCCAATGCTAAAAAAGCCATCACTCCATCAAACACGGTTTAGTGAAGCACAAGCTCCCTATACCTTTGATGCAAGTTCAATGATCATGAAAGATATACTCGCAATCATTGGTGCAGTAAGAAAGCTAAAGTCAGAACAACAACTTTCACTCAAAACTGAATTACATACATTAACAGTTTCTTGTACTGATGAACCACGCATACGTGCACTTGAAGCACATGTACAACTAATTAAGGGTGTAACCCAAGCAGACGTTGTTATATTCACTACAGAACCGCAAACCACATCACTCTTTACAGAAGATGATAAAACGGTAGCGACAGTTACTCTATGATCCTAATAGAAAATGCCCAAGACTCCGTAACCATTAATATAGAAGAAATTGAACGCATTGCGCAAACAATCATAAACGCACTCAGTTATTCTGAATATGACCTTGGTATTTTAATTACCACAAATGAAGAAATACATCACTACAATAAAGAATATCGCAAGCAAGATAAGCCCACTGATATCCTCTCATTCCCCTATCACCCCGATCTCATGCCTGGTGAACGGATAGATCCCGAAACTGAAGAAGATAAAAATTTGGGTGATATAATTTTGGCACCACACTATATCATGGATGATCTCGAGCGTTGGCAGCAGCCATTTGATCTTCGCATTAAAGTGCTTCTCGTTCATGGCATTTTGCATTTACTTGGCTATGATCATATTGAAGATGCCGATTATGAAGTTATGCGACTCAAAGAAGAAGAATTATTAGCGTTGCTATAAAAAATGCCCTGTCATTTTTTTACACAATGACAGGGCATTAAGAAAAAGTTCTTCTCTGTTATCTACTTACTTAATGTCTGCTCTGGAAACACACCCTCATACGCAAATGCCTCAATTGGATTACGATTAGATTGTGTCAGCTCCCCTGCTTGTAATTGTTCTGGTAAATCTGAAACTTTGCCTGGCTTGCCTACTGCAAACATGGCTTCCACGGTGTACCCTTCAGGAATATGCAATGCTTCTTTTGCTTTTGCATAATCAAAACCAGACATGCCATGGACTATTAATCCCATGCTTGTAGCTTGGAGCGCAATATTTTGCCATGCAGCGCCAGTATCAAACGAATGAGTAGGCATCGGGTGACCTTTATCAGTTGTTTTTTCTTGAGAGACAATCACGACCAATGCAGCAGCATTATGTGCCCATTTCTTGTTAAAATCAACCATTAAATTAAAGAACGTATCCCAAGCAGGTGTTCCTGGTTTTGCATAGATAAACCGCCATGGTTGATTATTATACGATGATGGCGCCCAACGAGCTGCTTCAAATAAGGTCATTAATTGGTCGTCTGAAATAGGTTCACCAGAAAATGCTCGCGATGACCAGCGATGCAAAATCAACTTATCTACCGGATACATTGCGCTACGCGTTGTCTTTGCTAAGTTATCTGGACTGGTAACGCTTTTATCTTCTGGTGCTTTACCACACCCTGCAAACAATGATAATGATGCAGCACTTATGCACAGTACGCTTGATATTTTTTTGACCATGATATTTTTCCTTTTGGTTAAAAGCAAGTGATTAACTAAAGAGAAAGTGTACCATGCAAGATTATTTTAGGCGAGCAAACTATTTTTCTTTAAAAACACCTTCGTAGGTGAATGTCTCAATAGGATTTCTACCTGATGGTTTTTCACGCTCTTGAAGCTCTTTAGGTAAAGCTGAAACTTTTCCTGGTTTGCCTACTGCGCACATAGCCTCTACCGTATACCCATCAGGAATGATCAAATCTTTCTTTGCTTTATCGTAATCAAAGCCTTCCATACCGTGAGCCACCAGCCCCATAGAAGATGCTTGGAGCGCAAGATTTTCCCATGCAGCGCCCGTGCAAAAAGAATGCGTGCGTATGGTATACCCTTCCTTAGTTTTGTGTGCTGATGCGATTACCATGAGCACGGCTGCATTGACTGCCCACTTCTTATTAGCATCATCTAACAAATTAACAAACGAGTCCCATGCTAGAGTATCTCGTTTTGCATAGATAAATCGCCATGGTTGATTGTCATATGATGATGGTGCCCATCGCGCAGCTTCAAACAATATAGCAAGTTGTTCATCAGTAATTGACTCTCCCGATAATGCCCGTGGTGACCAACGATCAAGAAGTAATTCAAGTATGGGATGCGCTGCTTTGCGATGAATCATTTGTATGCTCCTTAAAATTTTATTAACGTAACTAACTCTTGTAGTTTATTGTAAAAGAAGTATAACTATTAGCAACACAGTATCAGCCAAAAAGGAACACCATGCACCACACCCGGATGATAGCTCTTGCACTCATAGGAATGCAAATCAACGCAGCAGAACAACCAATCATGCATATTCATGCACCACCAGCACAGGTGACCGTGAATAATTATATGAATTCAGCCAATCAGTTATCACTCGAAAATGAAACGCAAGTTCAGCAACAAGCACAACTCTCACACACCTCCACTAACATACAAAATATATTAAACCAAGCACGTGATCAGGCGCAAGAATATACGTATGGTATATTTTCATGGATTAATCAGAACAAAAAGATGACGCTCTTTTATGGTGCAATGATTGGTTATGGCTACGTATGGTATAAACTCCTTTCACTCAATTATACATTATCGCAAACGACCAGTTGGTCAAAATGGCATGAGACTATGACGCTTGAGGAATTGCTTGCAAAATCGCACCAAGAAGTGGCAACTGATTTATTAACAGCCATTCAGCGGCACTACACCACACCAGAACAATTTGATGATCTTATTACGCCACTTATTGCGTTTGTACGAGATGTGGATTGCGAGATTGATCAATTGCGGCAATTAGAAAAATTCCATATATGGATCGATCGTTTGAGAATATCATTCTTGTTTCCAAAGCAATCAGCACTACTTGAAGCATCGCAAGCATCTATACATCGGCTCACGTATTTGAAAAATGTATTACTTACTTGGGTGAGTGAACACAAGGTAGCCCGGCTTAAAAGCATACCTACTTCTTAAAAATGAGATCTAATTTTGAACCGGTCGACTGAGGACCATAATTTGGTAGATCATCAGCGGTCACTCGCTTAACAACAAAGCCAGTAATTTCTTTATTGCGGACACAGAAGATTATATTTTCTTCGGGGTGATCAAAGACTGTCTGCGCAAGAGTCTGGTTATCATCACTATCCTTAACAACTAATACATGTTTAATTGAGGGTGAATGAGGCGGAGAAACATGAATTCTACCCACGGTCGTACGTCGAACCCACACCTGAGCTTCTGGTTCTTTTTCTTTAATATTATGAGCACTATCGGTAAGTTTCCTACGCATTAATGCTTGACACATAACCCGTTGCCTATCAGCATCTAAGTTCGCCATGCTCAAGCTACGCCTCAGTAATACTGGTCGCGCCGCCTTCGTTATGTGAACCATAACACCTTGATTTGAACTATTGGCAATACCAATAGTTACATTTCCCCCAGCGGCTTCCATAGCAACTAATTGAGAAATCGGCAATAAGAAAATGAGAGACATGAGCTTTAACATTGTACTTACCCCCTTATTTGTAACTAATTTTACATTAGCAAATATTTATTAAGGAGTTCAAGAGTTACATGAATTGCAAGATAAATGACTGAGATACAAGGGATTATATGATTACGTATTTATAGCGATCTTGGAAGCAAGATACTTAATATCATCATCACCAAATCTAACACCTGCTCCAAAGAAGGCATTAGCATTTCTGCGACTGATAAAGTCATCTGCACCAAAGCTCATATAAATGTTACGTAAAATGAATAAGCGGTTGATCCACTTAAAGTGAGGACGGCTATCATCTATACGATCACGGCCTCTAAAGTCAAATGCTTCAAAGGAAGTTACCCAACGGAAATTGTCATTATTGAACGGAATATCAAAGTCTATACCCACGCCAACAAAACCTTCCATCACCCCAAAGCGTAACGCTACATCTTTATAAATTTTACCAAACTGTAAATCAAACTGATATGTATCAAGCTTACGCTTTGTAGTACGAATAGTACCAATCAGTTCTGGAATAAATACTTTTTCTTTAATCAACTCTCCCGGAAGTAACGGGAAGCCTAATTCATCGAACCATTCTTTTTCCACTACCTTACGTACCAAGTTTCCTCTCTGCCTTCCAACAAGTCCTGCTACATAAAAATAATCATCGGTAGGATGGATACGCACATCAAAATATCCTTTGGCATCTTCAAAGGTTGAATATTCTGCAGGACGGAACATATATTCCCCATGTGTATCAAAGACTATGCTCAGCGTATCAATCTTAGAGAAGTAATTTTTCACGCCGCGAACGGCAAATTTAATGTCTTTATACGTTTCTTCTTCATTGATAAGCTTACCAATGAGCCCTTTGCCTTGATCAATTTTATCTGCAACAGAGCTGATACTCCGGAATCCGTCTCGCGCTTGTAATGCTGCATCTTCTAGAGCATGCGCAGTTTGCTCTATATTACCAGCTACACGGTTGAAGTCGCGATCAAATACGTTTGCAATGCGCTGTACACTGTCTTTAAGAACAGGCACTTGCTCACGGATATCACGAGCAAAGGAAGAGAAATCGGTGATCATGCTGTTTATTGATTCTTCATTACCAGAGAGAGTACGATCAATAGCTTCTGAGAATGAAGCAAATCGTTCTGCTGCAAGATGGATATTATTAATGGTTTCACGCATTTGATTTTTACCCTCTATGCCGCCCACACTGGCTGCAAGAGAATCCGTAATTTCTTCTACGTTATCAGCAATAGCTTTTACTTTATGGAGTATTTCATCAAATGAAACTTGTGATTTACAAGGTTTGCCTAAAGATTCCCCACCACGCAGTGGTGTAAGCATTGGATCTCCTGGTTCAACTTCTAAAAATTTACCACCCAAAAGACCTTCTTGACGCACTGTAGCACAAGCATCTTCACGCAGAATATAGTCCTTAGACACCATAATCTGCGCTTGCGCTTGTCTGCCATCATCAACAAGGCCGAGATTTTCTATCCAACCTACTTTTACGCCTGCAATTTTAACATCAGCTTTTTTTTCAATACCTGATAAATCTTTAAAATAGACAGTGTATAAATTATAATTGCTGCGATCCAGTCGAAACACACCCAATTTAAAACTCATAAAAAAGAAAATACCGAGCGCCACTAGAATGAAAATACCAACGCGCGTTTCTGTTTTAATTTGCAACATTAATCCTTTACTCAAAGCACATAGAGTCGTTTAATAACAAAAGCTGTAGAACGATCACCTTCAGGTTCTCGCCTCTCTATAATAGCAAAAATTTTCTGAGAAATATTCCCTACGGTACCACGACTCATTACTGAAAATACATCTGGCTCAAATGAAGGACTTAATAATGGCTTTAATTCTTGATCAATGGCATTCAATTCTTTACCATATGCAAGTTGCGGCCCTTTTTGCCACATAGCATCAATTGACGTTGCAGACAATGCCTTTTGTTCAAGAGCTTGATCTACCATCTGTTTGCGTGCTTTTACATCCTCTGCTTGCGCGCGATTAAAACCAAATACTGCGCACAAAGCATCAGAGAGTAACCACGCACTCACTGTTTGTTCATCAGACCAGATTGTAAACAGATCAGTTAAATACACCGCTTGCTTCTTTCCTTTTGCAACGAGATCCTTATTTTGCGCAGGAGGATCATAAAATTGACGCAGAGCAAATACTTCTTGAAACTCCTTAATGCGTAACAATTCTGTCACCTCATGTAACTTAGAGTGCCGTTGTTTTAAAAATTTTTCAAATACTGCAAACAAATTTTTATCTTTAGTATAGGGCGTTAATTTTGCAAACACTGATTGCATCACCTTACGCATATCTCCTTGTCCTTTGCCCTCATCAATAAATTTTTTAGTTTTGAAATCAAATAATTCATTTATATTGAGCTTACCTTGTTCACAACTAATACAAATTTCAATAGTACCATTAATGCCATCAAGCGCTTGTGTAAGCGCAAATTTCTGTACATTGTTGAGAGTGGGAACAACAGATTTAAAAAGTTTTGTACGCCGCTGTTCTTCCAGTGATGGGCCTTTAGGTGTTTGTGGTTCAGGAGCTGCTTTTTCCTCTTTGGGTTCTACATGTGCAGCAAGTTGACTCATCGCAATTTGTAAACCAGAGAGCGCTAACTGCTTAGCCTTTTCACGCTTAATAACTGTTGCATCAAAAAATATAAATGGTGTTGTACGGTTGAATAATCCTGTAACAAGCACCATAACGAGTGAAAGCATTGAAAGTGCAAGTATGAGAATGTATCCCTGAGATGTTCGACTATTCATCATAATGCACTCTTTGGTATTTTGAAAAGTTCTTCTTGCTTGATGATAAAGTCTTTCACTGTCGTACGAGTTGTATTTGGTGTTTGCACTTTACTTTCAAGCGTCAGCTTGAATACCTGCTCCCCCAGCTGAGTGAGACGCTCTTCTGTCTTTGGGGTAAGAATTAAACTCAAATCAATTTTTTCAGCGGTTTTATCCGGAGCTGGCTTTGGTGGGGCAGCTTTTTCTTGGGTTTTTTCTTCTTTTTCTCAAATAAGGTAAAACTTGCGATCGGATAGAGAAGTGTAAATGCTCGCTCAGTAAGATGAGCTGTGTCCCATAATTCAAACTTTGCAGTAATTATTTGTGGATATAAGGGAGCTTTTTTTTCTTGAGCTTCTTCAGCAGTTTTAAATGGCCAATCATGCAGCGTAGTAATTTTTTCTACTTCCGGCTCACCACCTGTTTTTTTTGGTGTTTCTGGAGCTGGTGGTTTACCTGGACCTGCAGCTGGTCCTGATGCTCCAGGTTTTCCAGCCTCTTCTTTTGCTTCTCTTTTTTCAGGAAATGAAAAATCAAGCGTCATCTTTTTTATATTATGCATCAAAGGATACATTCTCACGGGAGTTGCAGCCTTTTTATCAACCGCTGAAACATCAAGATTGTCTACTTCTTGGCGATACAGCGTAAATGAATTTTCATGTTGCTCATCAGGCAGTAAACGATACATTACGCGCACCATGCGTGGCTTTACCGTTACGTTGGTGGCTTTTTCATACACGCTCATCGGATTTGCAGTAATAAAGGTAAACTCTGAAATTTGACCTTGCTCATTAACACTATAGAACAGTTTATCGGGAAGTCTTGCCCCGTCCGCCGGAGCTTGAGCGACGGAGGATGGCTTTTGAGCGGTTTCTGGTTTTTCATCTTTACTTGGCAGTGGAGCCTTTTCTCCGGGTTTGAGAGGCTGTTTAGTGGCTTCTGGCGCAGGTGCTTGTTCGGGGGATTGCTCTGGGAGAAAAATACCAATAGTATCTCTTGCAAACTGATGATGAAAAATGGCAACGCGCATATCAAGATCCATGATATCGTCTGCAAGCTCTACCGTAGTGGTAGTGTTCCTTACACTTTGGAACAAAGTAATAGCAAGCATAGATGCCAAAAAAATACCGATCATCAATTCAAGAAGAGAGTACCCTGGTTTCATTTCTTTTTTGTCTCTTCCGGTTTATACAAGATTGAAATCATCTTTTCTTCTTGCTCTTGCAACACTGCCTTTGCTGTTTCAATATGCACATCTTCTAATTTTGCCAAACTTGAATCTTTTTTAGGGCGATCAATAGCATACGTAAGCACAATGCCTCCTCTTTTTTGTTCAGGCGGATGCTTTTTCTTAAGCATTCGATCCTGTGCAGTATGAATAAATAATTCACGTACTGCAAGTATTGATCTAAAAGAACGTGACCATTTGCCTATTTGCTCAAGCATTGTAGATTGAGAAATAAATGCAGAAGATAAAATCATGCCCATCATAAAAATGGTAAGCATAATTTCTATAAACGTAACTCCCGGTTTATGGCTTTTGGAATGTATCATACGTACTTAACTGTGCAGTAAAAGGATTAATAACTATGCTCAGTGGTAGTTTGCTATCATCCACAGTCTCTTCAATATTCATAATAATTTCTTGCACCATACCATCTGGCATTATATAAAACCAAATAGCATTTGTCTTAATTCCTGGCACATACATGCTCTCAACGCCTTGAATATAAAATTGCTTAAATACAATCGCTGAAGGCCATTTAAACTGGGCCTGATCAAAGGCACGTGCCACAAGAGCAAACACTTCTTTCTCTTCATACGGTTCATTTGTTTGCTTTTCAACAAGCATAACGCGCTTTGTTAAATCAAAATAAAGTCTATGTATTTTGCCCGTAGTAAGAGCGCCCTGCCATGCGATAGCAAGCAATGTGCGTACATTATCTACAAACTGTTCTTGTTTATAAGCTGGTCTTACATTTTTATAGACTTGTAATGCAAAGGTTGTCATGATCCCTATAAGGAACATGACAACCAACAATTCAAGTAATGAAAATCCGTTATTTTTGCCATGCATCAATGCGGTCACCTGCAGCTCCACCAGGACCTTCTGAACCATATGAGTATAATTCATATGGATGTTTGCCACCTTCAGATATTTTATACTTCAGTGGATTTCCCCAACCATCTTTTGGAATTTCTTTAAGATAGCGTGGCTTAAGATCATTCAACGTTGGAGGATATGCATCGTTGCGTGCATAATATCCTTCAACAGCATTTTTTACTAAATCGAGTGCCTGATTTGTATTAGTCATCTTAGCGCCATATTGCAAGTTACGAATAATAACTGCAGCACCCGCCACCAATAGTAATACAATAGCGGTATATGCTATCAGTTCCATTAATGAGAATCCTGCTCTTGCATGCCCATTTGTTTGTACCATAAAGTCCCTTTCTACAATTTAGTCATACTTGATTGTGCGCCTGTCATGACACCCATCATGGACACAACCACAAATCCTACTACTATTGCTACTACAAACATCATTATTGGTTCAAGGAGTGCTGTTAATCCATCTGCATATTCAGAAAGATCAGCTTCATAGTTTTGCGCAACCAATAATAACATTTCATCCAATTTTCCTGTCTCTTCTCCCGTCTTAATTAAGTAAATGGCAATAGGAGGGAAAATACCCGTCTGTTGCAAATAATCTGCTATTCTACCTTCTTTTATTATTTTCTCTCGAGCTTGGCGCAACGTATCTGCAAGAATGCGATTATCAACAATGCTCACTACAATATCAAGCGCTTGGGCCAAGTTTACACCACCTGCAAGCAACATACCAAGCGTTCTACAAAATTGTACAATTGCACCCATTCGTGAAAAATAACCTATAATCGGCAACTTAAGTTTAATTGTATCAAGAATACGTGCACCTTGCGCTGTTGATCGCCAATACAAAAAGATTGCCACTATAATAATTAAGAATCCTAGAATGAATAAATAATATGACGTTACAAATGTGGAAATGCTCATCATAAAAGCAGTTGTCGCTGGCAACTTGCCACCCATAGACTCAACCATTTCTGCAAGCTGTGGAACCACAAATACAAGAAGCCCGATTACCACCAAAAGCACTACACCCAGCTGAATGAGCGGTGTACGCAAAGCACCTTTTACTTTTTTAATAAGCTCTTCACGCTTTACCATGTAATCTACTAAGCGGTCAAGAACCTTTTCCAAGTTCCCGCTTGCCTCACCCGCACGCACAAGCTGAACGTAAATGGTATCAAAGACCTTAGGAAACTTACTCAAATTTTCTGCAAACGATTGCCCTTCTTTTACGCCATCTTTAATAGTAATAAGCATTGAGCGTAAGCGACCTTTAAACTGATCAGTAAGTAATTCCAAAGCCCTCAGTAGTGGTACGCCAGATCGCAAGAGCACCACAAGTTGCTTGGTGAATAATATTTTTTCATTCAGGCTAATGGTGCCACCAAAGATACCCGTAATGCTTTGCCACCAGCTTTGAGAATATTCGGTAGCACGCGTAATGGTGATGGGGTAAGCACCTTGTTTGATAAGTTGCTCTTTTACTTGTGTTGCCGACTGAGCATCAAGCGTACCCGAAATCCGTTTACCATCTTTGGAAAATGCTTGATACGTATATAATGCCATTTTTTAATCCTTTTAAACTACACTGAAAACCCATCTTGTTCCTCATTTTCACCTGAGCTTGAATACACATATGAAAATGACCGGGTTGCATACATTAAATTTCGTGGTACGATCAAATATATATATATGTTTATTATTCAGTAGGAGTCGTTCCATGAAACATCTATCTTTAATTATATCATTATTTATTAGTTTCGCTTTTTTTGGCGAGAGTGCAAATGCTCACATACCTCATGTAGATACTTGCGAATCTGATAAATGGGGTGAGCATCAAGAAGATCCGCTTACCTTATTTTGCACACCAGTTAAATTTACACGTTCTGGCGTACGTTGCTTCTTAAAGCACGTATTCAATCGGGCTGAATATTGCCAAGATTATTATCCTCATAGCTTTTCACATGTAATTGAATTTCTTCAATATGGTAATCAAACAGAACAGGATCTAGAATATATTATATCAACACTTCGACTTTTTAATAATAAACTTAAAGGGTCTCGCTTTGTAACCGCCACTGCTTATTCCACTTTTTTAGAGCAATTACCTGCGGTTGTTGAACCCTACTCTAAACCCCAAGCACAAAGTGTGTGGGAGAATATTCAGCATAATATCAAATCAATTTTGTATAATGCATTCTTAAGCCGATTTTCTTTCTTTAAGGAAGAACCAGATTCTTTCTTTACAGATGTGAGTCAGCAAATCACACAAGCGGTTAGCCAAGAATTAATAGATGATCGTGTTAGCCAAGAACAGTTCCAGCAAACACTGGTACGCTTTTTGGAGAATGGTCTTAATAAAGTAGTATGGTGCCCGGTAGGTGAAGAAGATGTATGGAAGTCGGTCAAACAGATTTCAGATCAACTACATTCGCTCTATGAACGCCAAATTATAAATGAAGATGAACTTGATGATCTTTATAAATCACTTCTTGAACAATTCTGCCACTTCCTTGACCTCTGTGGCTCTGATTTACCAATTCAAGTAATCAATCAAATCAAAGATGATATCGAAGCTGGGCAATTGAATTTCTTAGCTCTTGAAGAACAAGAAGAATTTATTGAAACGAAAGCTGGTAGGCTCAATAGAGCACTCGTAGAAACTGAAGCAAAAGCATTTGCTCGTGGCTTTGGTATTATTTCTGACGTGTTACCGAAACGAAAATAAGAAAACTTTGCTGCAGCAACTCAGTCTATTTAAATGTTTTTTTATTGGGATGGGCTGCTATTGCTGCAATAGTAATCTCTCCTTTTCCTGGTCCATAAAACCAAAATATACGATAAGCTCCTGGTGTATTTTGCTGAGCATAAGCTTCAAAGACTTTTTCTCCTTCAGGACCTCTTAATGAAGTAAATTCATGGGTATTTAATGACGGATGGCGAAGATCGTGCTGCATACATGCAAGCGTTTTATAAACAGCTTTTAAAATTGCTTTTTTTGATTTATCATGCTCTAGAAGGTCTAACTCTTCATCCGCTCTTTCAGTGAATATGAGCTTCACGATTAGTCATCCAAGTATTCAGAAAAAGACCCACGGTCAATGGTTCCTTTTTGCTTTAAACCCTCTTTAACCTTTTCTAAGATTTCTTTATTTTCAGGTCTAAATAGCCATTGTTCATTTTTTGGAATTTCTCGAATTGGGTCCAAGACAATTTTGTCATCTACCATATATACATAATATAATTCTGAAAGATTTTTTTTAACTTTAGTCAAACATACTCGATTTCTTGAATCAAGCCTTACTATCTGTTTTTTCATATTTTTCCCCTCTAGCCCTTCCTTATGAGTTATCCCATCTAATATTAGAATAGCATACAAATGGGAAATGTGTCAATGGTGCATATGCATATGGGAAATGGTAAAAATGGGACTTCCGCATCCCGATCAACCCCTAATCATCTCTTAACCAGATGGGGGGAGTTGAGGGATTAGAACGTAAAACTATATATTATCGATACGGTATCAAAGGCAAGCACTCGTTTGCCACCAACAGGCACTTTATATATGAGCTTCAACTCTGGCGTAACGGAACTATCTTGACCCATTTCATAAGCACAATCATATGATGCTGCAAAGAGCAATTGGAATACTTTCCATGCATTGAGTGATTTTGCAGAATCTGCGACTACCTCTGAAAATTGGTTATCAAATAGCGCAATGTGAGATCTGCTTTGCTTAATAAACTGATAAGATGCGGATAATGAAAGCCCACGTATTAAGCGATGAAATTCAAGATATAAATTATATGTTTGCGCAAAACCTGGATTGAGATTTACCCGCTCTTTAACTATCGGCAGTAAATCTGTTTGAGTAGGATCTGTTTTTATGCGTCGCACTCGCGTGTTTTCAAACATTTGCCAAAACTGCACATCAAGACCACCACGAATTTGATTAATCCACGGCAAGCAATTAAACCAATCAAGGTCAATGCCACCACCAACAATCACCGTTGTTGAACCATCAAAGCCAAAAGGAACTGAAAATAAATCGTTATTATCTGTTTTTACGCCCGTAGGGAAACTTAATCCCACGCGGCCATTAAGCGTCACATTTTTAAGAAGTGGTTTGCCTTGTGGAAAATCACGTTGCCATTGCAACATGCACGTAATATCACCAATACCCGTTTTTTTCCAACCGTTCAAATTAAGAGTTGGATCAAACAATGCAACCACCTGGGCAAAATTGTCGGTTAAGAACTCGCGCGTATCAACGTCATTTTGATCAAAATCAGATGTGGACGTTAAATCAAGCATTCGCACATTTTTAAGCTGCATGGAATAAAATGGCACCATTACCGCAAAAGAAATATCATGTGGGAACTGATACCAGGCATTAATACCAAAACCTGCTTTATAATCAAAATCACCAGTAAAGCGAATATGCCCCCGTAATGGTGCAGTTGTTTCATTAATAGGAAATGGTGGAACGTACGGCATAATGGTTCTTAAACGCTGGATCAACTCTTCTTGTTGTTGATTCTGCGGTATAAACCCAAAGAACATAGACAACGCATTGAGAGTTGGCTGAAATATTTGCAGTGGATTTACCTGTTTGTCATGACGATTATAGGCTTTGGTTTTAGTCCCAATTTCTGCCCAGCCAGTAACAAGAAATTTTTGGTCAGGCCATTGTGGTTTACATTGTTTAATAATATTTATGTCATATGGTCTAAATACATTGATTCGAAATAAAGTAAACGTCCAATTGGGTACCAACGTAGTAGCGAGAGCTATCAAACATAGGATACGTCGTGGTGTAATCATAGCTTGCATATCCTTTATGCATATAAAATGTTATTCATATATTCGTATACCATCATCGGCAGCAAGAAAAAGCGTTCCTGTAGCACTATTACACGCGATGCAATTGACATACTGCGTAGTATCACTAAAAAGCTGTTGCGACAGGCCATAATCTTGATAAGGTTTAGATCGAGAAACTTGTACTACGTCAGGAGGAAAACCTTCAAACCGAGAACGTGCAACTAAAGTTCTATTGCCATCCGTTGAAAATGCATTAATACGATAGCGATAATTTAGCCATGTTGCTGAGTCGAGCAGTTTTGCTTCAGGAACAAGCATCACTGGCGATTCTTTGTGTGCTACATCCAGATACAATCGAGTGATACTCGATGTTTCATCGGCAACTGAGGTGGCCACAACATATACTTGACCCTGTAAAGCAACATCAGACACGTTACCTGTAGATGACATTGGCATCAATCGAGCAATCATGGAGCATGCGCTTGGTAACGGTATCTGTTGCCACTTCATCTGATCAGCGTGGGACACTGTCCTACAGTCAATGCCAGCTTGAGATACTACAAGGCCATGTGACGTTGCTATGAGTACCATGCCATGTGAAATACAAGCATCATTGAAAACATAACCACCACAAATGCTTACTATTTCCCGGGCTGTAGCAAGAGTACATACACTCAATATGCCATCGTCTTTTAAAGATGATCTGTTTAAATCTATGCGATCAATGCGATCATCGGTAGTAATATATAAATAATGAGCATCACTTGAAACTGCTCGTACCCGTTTATAAGAACCCACGCGCTTGAATGAAAATTCTGAATCAAGACCAGCAAACTGATTGCCAATGAGCATATCTGCGCTCATACCTTTACCATCCGCAGCCCTTAGAATAGCAACACCTTTAGGACCACCAACACAAAGCCATGAGTCAGTGCCATTCTTTGCAATATGTACCATATCAATAAAACCAAGTTCATCCAACACGCCGCCCGTACACACGATTGCCTGCGGCACTTTTTCATTGTTTGCACATGCTTTCAGCGTGCCGTCAGTACACGTTACTATCGTTTCGTACGCTTGAGGTAACTCAATCTTATGAGAACTGTTCACACATGCTGTTTGAGCTATAAGTAAGCGCTGATATCCACCTGCGATCATATAGGATGCAAGATTGGTATTAGTTGCTGGAACATCGTAAAGCACTTTTACGCCATACATTTCTTGCTTAAATACATCACCCATAAGTTTCTTTAATGCAGCAGAAGAACTTGATCGGGATCCACGCCATTCAGTGGGACTTAGTTGAAGTACGTCAGCATTTGGCCCTTGGAGCGTAATATGAATAAAACCGAGCCCATGAGGTTTCATGCCAACAACTGGTGCCGTTACTCCTGCCGTGCGTTGCCAAGGCGTCCATGCTGCAATATTTCCCGCGCCATCAATGATTGCTTGCGAATAAAAAATACCCGGCAATTGCGCAGTATCAGTTGATGCGACGGCAACGTACACCGTTTCACCAAGGCTGGTAATATAAGAAATAGGACCAGGCAGCTCAACTGAACCACCAATAGAAAAAGTAGATAACCCATCATTTTTATCAATAGGAAAAGCAGTAACTTGTTTACGACTCTGAGCGTGCGCATTCGTGCTACCATTAACCAGCATATATTTTTTCTTGTTCTGAAAAATAAACGTATTTAACGATGGTTTTTTTTCCAATCGATGCGGTACGTACTCTGTTTGTGCTCGCTTATATGTTGCAAATAGCTTTAGTGGCTCTATAAAGCGGCCATCCACATTAAACCCGCCACGAAAAAGCTTATAGTCAGATGTTCCTTCTGATGCAACTTCAATATACAATTGCTCCAAGTACTTAACTGAAGTAATGGCATATCCGCTCGGAATATCAGCTTGACTTGCAACTAATTTATCAAGCGTTATTGCTTTTGGATCGCCTTCCGTGCCCGATACTGAATCAACGCCAATAAAGATATATTCATGTTTTACTCTTGGCTTATCTTCTTGTTTTTCTTCTTCAGATTCTTCCTGCTTCTTATCTTCTTTCTTTTTCTTTTCTTCCCTCTGCTTCTTTCTCTCCTCCCTCTTTTGTTTCTCTTCTTCTGTTTCTATCACTATCTCTTTATTATAAGCTTTTAATACAACAAATGAGAGCGGTTTCTTTTCATCCTCTTTTGAAGCAACAAGTACAAATAAATAATCACTTGATCCACTTGTTGCACATTCAATGTGTTCTATGGTACATGCTGAACCGTCCTCGTAGGTGAGGGTTTGCATGTGTATACTACCATATCCTTGATAAATATAATTGGAATAACTATAAAGAACATCCGGAGCATCTTGGGTAACAACATACAAATTTCTTTGTGTACTCGGACATAGAAGTTTTATTTGTTTATCATATAAAGGACTTAATTGATCTCGTGCACCAAACATATAAACATGCTCAAATGCAACGCCTACTTTTGTACCACTTTCTACCATTTGCACAATTGCTTCCTGTTTAAGTCCTGCAACAGGAGCTCCAAATAACAAAAAATGGTCTTTGCTAAATGAATAAGGCTCCCCATATTCGATTGGCTGAACTTGTGCCTCTTGCATCCGCACTTCTGCTGTCGCTTCAGAAACCAGTGATGCTTGTTCAGCTTGCAAGACAATTGCTTCTCCATTTTCTGCCACGTCCTGTGCATGCACAGCGCTTATCATCACGAAAAGGCCCACGCATACTGCATGGCCTATATTTTTAAAGTAATTTTTCATCTGGTATTCCTCTAGTATAGACATATTATTCTACGGCAAATTAGACAAAAAAACTATTGTTTCACGCGATTAGTTCATACTTTGCGACAAAACGTCATTATTTGCAAAATATAAAATTTATGCTATTGCTAGTATATAATAGCATTTTTTAAGTTTTATATACATTCTATTAAAGTGGTCAAATGCATACTCATATTTTCTCGGCGACAACTATTGGCGTTTCGGCTCACC
Source organism: Candidatus Babeliales bacterium (assembly GCA_963716425.1). GTDB lineage: Bacteria > Babelota > Babeliae > Babelales > JBFXEV01 > JBFXEV01. The sequence goes on along the minus strand of OY970310.1, from coordinate 984,554 downwards.
TGGTAAAAGTTGAAGTTGATCTTTCTTTTGGATTACTTCAGTTTTTTATTGTAGGACTTCCTGATGTAGCAATAAAGGAAAGCAGACAGCGCATTACAAGCGCACTCAAAAATAGTGGTGTTAGTCTGCCCGAACGTAAAATTACCGTTAATCTTGCGCCAGCCGACTTAAAAAAAGAAGGAACTCTTTTTGATTTACCCATTGCAGTAGGCATCTTGCAAGCTGCTGGCATGTTAGAAATTAATAAACAATTCTTAGAAGAAACTCTCTTTTTAGGAGAACTGTCTCTTGATGGCACTATAAGCTTTATTAAAGGAGCACTTCCTATTGCGTACGATGCCAAAGAGCTTGGCAAGAAAAGAATCATACTGCCACGAGAGAATGCACCGGAAGCTGCACTCATTGAAGGGATAGAAGTTATTGGAGTACATAGCTTGGTTGATCTTATTGCGTATTTGCGTGGTGAACAACCAATTGCACCTACCGTATGCACCATCTCATCGTATATAGAGCAAAATGGTGAATCATCATCAATTGATTTTGATCAAGTTAAAGGGCAACTCCAAGCAAAGCGAGCACTCCAAATAGCAGCAGCAGGTCGGCATAACATTTTATTTATAGGTCCCCCTGGCTCAGGCAAAACGATGCTTGCAAAGCGATTACCTTCCATTATGCCACCCATGAATTTTGATGAAATACTGCATACCAGTAAAATTTATTCAGTCAGTGGCAAGCTCCACAAAACTCCTTTAATTACCGAGCGCCCATTCAGAAATCCTCACCACACGATTTCTCAAGCGGGTCTTGTGGGTGGTGGCTCCTTCCCACAACCGGGTGAAATCAGCTTAACTCATAATGGTATTTTATTTCTGGATGAACTAACTGAATTCAAGCGAAGCACCCTTGAGGTGTTACGCCAGCCGCTTGAAAATAAGACCGTATGTATTTCACGAGCAATGCATACCATAAGTTTTCCCGCCTCGTTCTTACTGGTCGCTGCATTGAACCCCTGCCCATGCGGATTCTTGGGAGATAAAAAAAGAACTTGCTACTGTTCAAAACTCCAAATAGAACGGTATCTTGAAAAACTTTCAGGCCCCTTGCTTGATCGCATAGATTTGCAAATAAATGTGCAAGCGGTGGAATATGATACCATTAAAGATACTAAAGCGTCACCCCAAAGCTCGCAGATGCTCTATGGCGCAGTGGAAAAAGCTGTTGCATGGCAACAAGCACGATTTAAAAACACCAGCACCAGCAACTCGGATATGGATACGCACCAGATAGAAAAATATTGTATACTGACTGAGCAAGCTGAAGCGCTTATGAAAAAGGCGTTTGAACGGTTGAACTTGAGCATGCGAGGGTATCATAAAATATTAAAAGTAGCCCGCACTATTGCCGATTTATGTCAGTCACCTGATATTGATGTACCCCATATTCAAGAAGCTATTATGTATCGCTCACTTGATAAAACCTTAGAACAAATGCGTTCATGATTCTGGGCATTGGCATTGATGCAGTAGAAATTGAACGATTTAAAGACTGGCGCACAAAGCCAGTTAATCAGCTCATGCGTATATTTTCTCAAGAAGAAATTGCGTATTGCCTTGAAGCCCCAGGAAAAAGCGCTGAGCGATTTGCCCTACGCTTTGCTGCCAAAGAAGCTTTTTACAAAGCATTTTGTGCCTGGCAACATACCAGCTTACCATGTATCGCTCTATGCAAAACAGTATCTGTTGCCAAATATGCAAGTGATGTGCCACACTTAGTGATAGCCTGGGATACATTACAAGTGCCATATATCCCGTTTTGCCATGTAACGCTCTCTCACACAGGAGCTTTGGCAATCGCCCAAGTGATACTTGAAAAAAGAACAACCTCGTAAAGAAAAGGGATCATATGCTTAAACAGATAGTGGGTATACTACTTATATACAGTTCAACCATAATGACTATGGATAGTATGCAAATAACTCAAATCGACTGGAATCCCGTAAGCCAGCCCCAAGCATTTTTTAATGAACTTGATCATCGCATTATCGCGCAAGTAAAAAGCGCAGAAGTTGCCTGTAATCAACGTGATATACAAGCTTTGACCAACCATCTTAGAAATGTAGCCGCATTACTAAAGAAAGCTGAAGAGCATGCTCCCGAGTTTCAAGAAGCTTATGCAAGAAAAAATCAATTGGAGGGTACCCTTAAGCGATCACAGGATGCTCTCTCTCCTGCCGCAGAAAGTCTAGAGCTAACGGCAGCATTCAGACAACAAACCACCAGGCTAATTGAGACCTTGACTTCCATCACTGAAGGACCCATAACTGCCGAAGAATGGGGTCTTATGGGGCAAGTTTTTAAAGTGTTGACCTCAGCAGAGCATCTTAAAAAACCACGGATGGACACAGATAAAAAATAAAGTGCCTTAAGGAGCTCATAACCTTAACTTGACAACAGCCTCAATTAGCATACAATTGGTAGTAAGAAGCGAGTCTGACAGCCGTAAAAGGCCTTCAAAACTCTAGTTTAATTGACTTCTATGAAATTAAAATTACGACGCGGGGTAGAGCAGCTTGGTAGCTCGTTGGGCTCATAACCCAAAGGTCGCTGGTTCAAATCCAGCCCCCGCCACCAAATTATTTAAGGTATCTTAATTACAAACTTTTCTTTTTTTGGCTCGTGCCATAAACCACCATCAAATCATCTTAGTACTACTCTGTGTCTTGGCAACAAGCCATTATCATTCTCTGCCAATCAAAGTCTTTTGACTGCGTTGGTTTTGAATGAAAAAAAAGAAAACAATGCTTTACGCATTGCAACCCATTGGAATATTAATCAAAACCGAAAGACCTTTTTTTATGTCAAATCGTCGTGAATTTAACGGACAACGTTCCGAACAACGCGAAACAACACTTAACTCCTTGCAAGTTGGCCAAGTTATCAAGGGGACAGTAAAAAATATCACTAACTATGGCGCATTCATTGATATCGGCGGTATCGATGGTCTCCTTCATATCACTGATATGGCATGGAAACGTGTTGGTCATCCAAGTGAACTTATTAATGTCGGCGATAAAATTGACGTCAAAGTCCTTGCTATCGACAAAGGCAAAGAACGTATTTCTCTTGGTATCAAGCAATTGCAAGATAATCCTTGGGAAAAAACAGTTAAAAACATTATCCCTGGTTCAACTATCCGCGGTACTATTTCAAACATTACTGATTACGGTATGTTTGTAACTATTGCCAAAGGTGTTGATGGCCTTGTACACATCTCTGAAGTTTCTTCCGATGGTCGTGTTGATAACTTGCACCACATGTTCAATGTTGGTCAAGATATCGATGTTAAAGTTCTTGCTATCGACAACGATAAGCGCAGAATTTCTTTAAGCTTAAAACAAGCTTAATTATTTAAAAAAGCGAGGCTGGAGCAACCAACCCAGTCCCGCTTTTTTTTCATTTCAAAATCCTCTCTTTTCCCCTTATGCTATTTAAGACAACCTTTCATAAAAATTATAAAATCTATTGACTTTATTTTAGTATTTTGGGCACGCTGTTAAAGAATAGAATAACTGCTCAATATAAATAGGAGGATCCATGGAGCAAAAATTATTATACAAACTGTACCTTGCATTACTGACGTGTTTCAGTTTCAATGCACAAGGTCAAGAAGATATGCCCTGTGAAAGAGCAATAAAAACTGTTGACCCAGTAAAAGACCCTTCCGAAAAAGTAGTCTTTTTAACAGGAGCTGCAGGTTTTATTGGGAGTAACTTTGTAAAATATATGTTTGATAAATATCCAAATTATCGCATATTGGTTCTTGATTCTTTAACCTATGCTGGATCTCTTGATAATATACCAACCTATATATTAAAGTCTGGTCGCTTCGAATTCTTTTATGGTTCAGTAACTAATTACAAAATCGTTGATATGCTCATGAGTCGCGCTGATTTTGTGGTGCACTTTGCTGCAGAATCACATGTGACTCGTAGCATTTACGATGATTATACATTTTTTGATACTGACGTGATGGGTACCCGCGTTATGATGGGTGCATTGGTGAAATATGCAGATACAGTCAAACGCTATATTCACTTTTCTACTTCAGAAGTGTGTGGAACTGCGGAATATGAACCTATGGATGAAGAACATCCGATCGCACCTCGTTCACCCTATGCTGCTGCAAAAGCAGGAGCAGATCGCTTAGTTTTCTCTTATTGGTGTACCTATGACATTCCAGCATTGATTTTCCGTCCATTCAATAACTATGGCCCTCAACAACATTTAGAAAAATGCATCCCACGCTTTATTTCTAGCGCAATTAAAGGCGAACCGCTTACTATACATGGTGATGGTTCACAAGAACGTGACTGGGTACATACTCTTAGAAGTTGCCCGCGCACTTGATTTGGCGTTCCATACTGATGACTTTGCAAGCATTAAAAACCAAGTTATCCATATTGGAAGCGGAGTTCCTGTTTCCGTTCTCGATATTGCAAAATTGGTTCTTAAGTACTTTAATCTTCCTGAAGATAAATATCTTAAATTCATTGGTGATCGCCCTGGCCAAGTACAACGCCATATTTCTTCTACGCAAAAAGCAAAAGATCTCTTGGGTTGGCAAAACTCAGTTGATTTTGAAGATGGCCTCAATGACGTTATAGAATGGTATGTTAAAAACAGACACCGTTGGGAAAAGAATGAACCACTCATGCTCATTCCAATACACACCAATGATAATAAAATTGAAATTCATTAATTAAAAAAAGGATTATTATGTTGCGTACTATTTCATTAAAACATTTGATCACAGCTTGTATAATTTTTACGGGATTGCACATTGATGCCAAAACATTTTTAGTATTTGGCGGCAAACAAGGGTGGATTGGGCAACAAATGATTGCTCTTCTTACTGAGCAAGGCCATACGGCCATTGCTGCAGAATCTCGCCTGGAAGATAGAGTACAAGTTGAAAAAGAAATAGTACGCATTCACCCTGATTGCATTTTGAACACTGCTGGCGTTACCGGACGACCTAATGTTGACTGGTGTGAAAGCAATAAACAAGCAACCATTCGCGCAAATCTTGTGGGTGCACTCACCTTATTTGATATAGCTTATAAATATAATATACATGTCATTAACTTTGGCACTGGCTGCATCTATGAGTATAATGATGCACATCCTATGTATAGCGGTATAGGATTTAAAGAAGAAGAAGAACCGAACTTCCAAGGTTCATTCTATTCATTCACCAAAACAATGCTTGATAAATTGATACCCTCTTATCCTAATGTACTTAACTTGCGTTTACGTATGCCAATCTCTGATGATTTACATCAACGTAGTTTTATTACCAAAATTACTAGATATGAACGTGTAGTTAATATTCCTAACTCTATGAGCGTACTCCATGATTTGTTACCATTAGTTCCTGAAATGGCAGAGCGTAGATTAACGGGAAATTACAATTTTGTAAATCCTGGGGTAATCAGCCATAATGAAATTTTGGATCTCTATAAAGAATATATTGACCCAAGTTTCCGCTATGTAAACTTTAGTTTAGAAGAGCAAGCTAAAGTTATCAAAGCTGGTAGATCCAATAATGAACTAGATACTAGCAAATTAATGCGTGAATTTCCTAATGTTAAACCTATCCAAGAAGCTATGGTTGGAGTATTTGAGCGTATGAAAAAAAATATGAGATAATGATGAAAGTGGTGTTCTTGAAAACCTCTCGAACGTTTTTATTGATTTCAGGCCTTATGGCCACGCTTTGCCACACAGCTTTTATGTGTGGCAAAGTGCTCATTTTTACTTTTGCCTATAATCATCCAGACTTTATAGAACTGCAACACCAATTATTTCAAAAATTTTTGAAAGATGACTATGAGTTTGTGGTCTTTGATGATAGTAAAATAAGCAAAATAGCTGATGAAATCACTTCAATGTGCCAAAAATACAACATTAAACACATTAAAATACCTCAAGAAGTACATGATAGGCCCTATCTCGATCGGGTTTCAAATATTAACTGGGCGTTCAGTGATAAAAATGCCCCTTCGGTTAGGAACTGCAACGTTGTTCAATATGCTTTAGACACTTTAGGCTTTAACCATGACGACTTATTAATTCTTTTGGAATCTGATGTATTTCTTATAAAAAAATTTAGCTTTGTTGAATACATGCAAAACTATGATCTTGCTGGGCACCTACGTTGTGAATATGGATTGATTGAAAATAAAAATTTATACCTTATTTGGATAGGTTTAATCTTTATAAATATGAAGACATTACCCCATAAGCATGCTATAAATATTAATTGTGGCCAAATATATAATATCAATTTAGATTCTGGAGGCTATCTCTCTTACTACTTGAGGGATAAGCCTGAAACTCGTATGAAATTTTTAAAAAAAAAAATGTAAGACACTATATCTGTAAAGAATGTAGCGAAAACAAAAGCTACAAATGCAATCATAATACAAGAATTTTACAAGAAAATGGATTCGATGATATTACAATTCGTTTTATTCAAGATGTCCCTCTAGATTGGGGATCAGCAGTTCTATCTATCTAATAGCACTATGATAGGATTAGGTAATAGAAATATTGAATTTTTAAATAATAATATTTTTGTACATTATCAAGGGGCAAGCGAATATGCAAATATATCTCCTACTGGTAACATAGTACAGTTTTACAAAGATAAAACAGATGCATTCACAAAATATATTAATACCATTTTACAAAGCTAAAATTCATAACATATAATAAAATTTAAAAAAGAGACTATAAAAATGAAAAAATTATACCTTGTAATATTGCTGCTCGCCAATAGCTTAATACATGCTAAAATCTTAATATACACCTTTGCTTGTAATCGTCCAGATTTTATTGAAATTCAATATATTACATTTACAAAGTTTTTAAAAGAAGAATTTGAATTAGTAGTATTTAATGACGCGCGCGAAGAAGGTATGAAACAAGAAATTGATTCAATGTGTAAAAAGTATGATATTGATTGCATTTCAATTCCACAAGAAATTCATACAAGGCCCTATCTTAACCGGCCTCCAAAGCCATATCTTAACCGGCCTGAAAATCCTGAAGATCCAGTCTGTGTCCAGTTTTGGGAAAATCCAGCAGATAAAGATGCTGCTGTTAGAAACTGTAATGTTGCCCAATATGCCTTAGATGCTCATGGCTTTAATCATGATGACCTGCTCATTCTTATTGATTCTCATTTATTTTTAATAAGAGAATTTAGCCTCAGAGACTTTATGCAAGATCATAATGCAGCTTCCTATATGCGTTCTTGGGTACATGCACCATTTTTTTATTATGATGGTGATAGTCCCTATGATGGTGCAGGATTTAGTTATTTTTGGATAGGTTTAATTTTCTTAGATATGCAATCTTTACCTAATAAATATGCATTAAACTTAAATAGAGGGATTGTGTCAACTCCATTTGGGTCAGGATTTACAGATGCAGGTGGTTATAGCTATTATTTACTTGAATATACAAAAGACCTAAACCCAAAGCCTATTCATCGCTTGTGCTTTAAAGATGTTATCTGCGAAAATTGCTAAAAAAATAATGCAGAATCTTGTACTCATAATACGCAATTCTTACAACAACTTGGAGTTTCTGAAAAACATATCACATTATTACAGGAAATTCCTTTCTCACAGAAGGCCTAAGCACATAGATATCGGTATAGAATTATTTGATTCGGGAACCTTTTTTCATTATAGATCTGGATCAAATTGGCATGGTCCGTCTAAAAAATTTGCTGCGAAAAAAAATATAGCTTTTAATAATTTAAGCAAAACTATCTTAGAAGAATAATTAATAAATAAGAATCTACTCCATAATTAATTAAGAAAGCTCAAACAAAGGACATTATGAAAAAGCTTAACCCATCTCTAGTAAACATAATACTGCTTTCTAGTTTCAATCTCTATTTCATAGCTCCCCTTTCAGCAAAGGTACTTTTATTCACCTTTGCTTATAATCGACCAGAACTTATTGAACTTCAGTACAAAACATTCAAAAAGTTTTTATTGGATGATTATGAGCTTATTGTCATTAATGATGCTAAAAGTCCTGATATGATTAAACAATAGAAAATGCATGTAGTACAAATGATCTTATCTGTATAAACATACCGCAAGAAATCCATGAGCGCACTTATTTAGATCGGCCATATGGCCCACCAGTTTTTATAAGCAATCATCAATCACCTTGTGTAAGAAATTGTAATGTTGTACAGTATTCATTAGATACAATTGGATTTAAACATTCTGATATAATCGCTCTTCTTGATTCAGATATTTTCTTGATAAAAGAATTCAGCATTATAGAATACTTAAAAGGATATGATCTTGCTGGATTTGACCGTTGTGTTGAATTTGATGGACCAAGACGAGGAACAAATTTTTTATGGATAGGCCTTATTTTTATGAACATGCAATCAATGTATCAACAAAAAGCATTTAACATAAATTGCGGTCGCATTGATAATATTTTGGTTGATTCAGGTGGTCATACAAATTACTATTTACACCATATCAACCACAAGTCCATTTGTTTGAAAGGGTCTGGATAGAGGACTTTATTTGTGAAAATTGTAAAACAAAAAAAAGCTACCGATGTATTCATAATACTATAGAATTAAAGAATCATGGATTTAATAAAAAAACTATCCAATTGATCCAACAAACACCCCTAGATTGGGGATCAGGCTCAGCGCTAATAGGTGCCATGACACGCGGAAGAAATCTTGAGTTCTTCCTCAATGACACCTTTGTGCACTATCAAGGGGCTAGTAATTATGCGTATATATCAGACCTAGGCATTGATATGGCACAATTTCATTTGGATAAAACTAATGCATTCCAATCATTCATAAATACAATTTTAAGCTAAGGGAGAGAATACACATGGAACTTAAAGCTTCTATTATCTTATTATTAATAAATTTATACTTTGTATCTCTCACTTCTTGCAAGGTGCTCATCTTTACCTTTGCCTATAATCACCCAGACTTTATAGAACTACAACATAAGCTCTTCCAAAAATTCTTGAAAGATGAATATGAGTTTGTAGTCTTTGATGATAGTAAAGATAACAATATAACCAATGAAATCAATTTAGTTTGCCAAAAAAATAATATTAAACATGTAAAAATACCGCAAGAGGTACATGACCGACCTTACCTCCATCGCGTTTCAAAGCCATGGTGGCTCAGTGAACACAATGCCCCCTCGGTAAGAAACTGCAACGTTGTGCAATATGCTTTAGATACTGTAGGTTTTGACCATAATGATCTTTTAATTCTTTTAGAATCCGATGTATTTCTAATAAAAGAATTTAGCTTTGTTGAATACATGCAAAATTATGATCTTTCTGGATATGATCGATCTATAGAATATAGTGACAATAAAAAAAATTTAGATTTTCTATGGATAGGATTAATTTATATCAATATGAGAACATTACCCAATAAACATGCCATTAATATCAATTGTGGTCACATACAAAATACCGTAGTAGATTCTGGTGGATATCTACATTATTACCTTCACAATCATCTACGAACTCGCATTAAGTTTTTTGAAAAATTAAGAATAGAAAAATTCATATGTAAAGAGTGTGAAATAAATAAAAGCTATAGATGCAATCATAATACAAAAGAACTAAAAATGAATGGGTTTGATGAAAAAACCATTCATTTTATTCAAGAAGTTCCTGTAGATTGGGGATCAGCAGTTAATAGACCTGATTGCAGCACGTATAGAAGAGATATTGAATTTTTAAATGACAATAGTTTTGTCCATTTCTTTGGGGCAAGTGGTTATGCAAATACGTCACCTAACTATGATATAGTGCAATTTTATAAAGATAAAACAAATGCATTTTTAAGATATATTAATGATATTCTACAAATATAAATGTAACTTTTATAGGAAAGAATATATGACAATGAACTAGCCTATTTCCTTAAAAAAAATTTAAGCATAACACATATTAATATTATAAAGGATGAAATACAATGCAAATAAAAAATTTATTTTTATTCATAAGTTTAGTTAGTAGCATATCTCCAATCTATAGCAATAATGCCCTATTGAATTTAGATAATTCAGATCTTGATGCACTAGCAATACACTATGGAACCGACAAAGGATCAGAATGGCATCATGAAGGCGTGAAGAAAATAAAAGATACCCTCACAACTATGCTGGTACCTATGAGCATTATTTCTCCTCTATCCGCAATGAACCAATCAAATTTCTGGAAATAGGCTTTTGGCATGGAGAATCTGCCCGTATGTGGGAAGATTACTTTCGAAACGCTGAATTACATTTTATGGATATCAGTTCGGAATTTTTTAAAAAATATGCTAAAGATTTTTCTTCTCGATGCCATTTTCATGTTGCCGATCAAGAAAAACAAGAGGATTTGTTTACCTTCATTGAAAAAGTCGGTGGAAATTTTGACATAATACTTGATGATGGAGGCCATACTGTAAAGCAACAAATTACAAGCTTCAAAGTCCTTTTCCCATTTATAAATAATGGTGGGGTATATATCATAGAAGATTTACATACTTCATATTGGCACTCCTGCTATGGAAATTTTTATGGCGGCAACGGAACTCAAGAAAATCCTTCAGCCAAAGAAGGTTCTACCATTTTTTTTCTTCAAGAATTAATACACGATCTTAATTATATTGGTGCACGAACTGGCTCTGCATCAGAAAGATATTGCCCGCAATCCATTTCTGATAAACTAAATTATTATCAAAAGCATATCAAATCTATACATTTTTATGGTAGTTTATGCTTTATATTTAAGAAGTAATGAGTAAAATTAGGGGTAAACAAATGATTTTATTCATTAAGAATATTTTTTAAAAACTTCTCAAATGCTTTTGTTTTATCAAATTGGAATTGATCCATATCAATACCCAGAGCTGATTTTGGTGCATAATTACTTGCTCCTCGGTAATGCACAACGGTATTATCAAGAAAAAATTTAAGATTTCTTCCTTTGTGCATACCAAGCTCTTTTGAGCCAGATCCCCAATCAATTGGTATATCTTGTATAAAATGAATAATATTCTGTGAAAAACTATTTTCTTGCAAGATTTGCATATTGTGATCACAACTATATCTTTTTTGCTTTTTACAATCATTACAATAAATGAATCTAACCTAATTCTGTCAAAGTAAGCTATTTGAGCATGAGGTAAGAGGTAATGTGTATATCCTCCTGAACCCATGGCAATTCCATTTATATGCCCGCAGTTCACATTAAAAGCTGTTCTTTGTTTTATCTAAAAAATAAGGCCTATCTATAGAAATTTTTTCTTATTGCGAGCAAGAAAGGCATATTCTGTTGTACGATCAAAACCAGCAACAACATATCCTTTAAGATAATCCCTAATGTGAAATTCCTTTATTAAAAAAAGATCCGAGTCAAAAAGAGTGGATATATGAGCATGATTAAAACCTATAAGATCATGAATATTGTATTACATTAGAGCTCCTGCTACAAGGAGATTGTGGATGGGTAACATAATAAGCACCATGATCTGGACGATTTAAAAAGGGTTTTTCATGAATTTCTTGTGGGTATATTAATACAGCGTAGATCATATTTATTGCAAATATCTAAAATTTGATCGACCATTTCAGGATTATCTGCATCATTTATAACTATGAGCTCATAATCATCTTTAAGGAATTTTCTAAAGGTTTTATATTGAATTTCAATAAAATCAGTAAGGTTATATGCAAAGGTAAAAAGTAATATTTGAGCGGATGCTTTAACGATAAGAAAAAATAATATTAAGCAAGTTATCAATATATACATAAAAGATTTATAAGTATATTTTTGTAGAGTAGAATACCAAATAAAATGTTGCGTAAAATTCATAATTTAAACCTTTTAGATAGTTAAAAAACTCACAGAACGTACTTGTGGTTTTCCCAGATACAGCCCTTAAGAAGTACTTTCACTAAGTTAGCTTTTTTATATAATATCTTGCGTATAATAATTAGGACAGTTTTTGAATTTGAATTGTAGTTGATTTTTTTAAACTGCATCCCCATATTAGGAGTTAGTAAAAAATACTCTCAATGAGGAAATACAGTACGAACTTAATATTATGAAATTTTACAAGAAAATGATAAGCATACATAAAACACAAAAGAAGTTTGTCGCGATGCTATTTGAAACTATGCTTTCCATGTTAAGTCGTATAAATTTTTCGAATATGGCGCGCCAATTGCCATTTAGCGAAACAACATTTTCTCGAAATTTCGACAAACCATTTGATTATCTTCAATTCAATTGTAATAAATAAATGTTATGACAAAATTTTATTAATAAATTTCTTAACTAGACCCATTTTTTTAAGATGATATTCTATTGGAAATCCTGTGTAATTTGACCCTGCTTGATAATGTAAAAAAGTCCCATCCAACAAAAATTCAATGAATCTACCATTTATATTACTATGTAATGGCATTGCTTGAGCAAGTTGTATTGTTGCATCATTAAGACCTATAGTTTGCAATACATCAGTATTGTGATTGCATGAAGATTGTAAATTCGATATTTTCTGACATGCAGGGCACAGTAGCTGGTCCAGGGAAATACGACTTATTCCCTTTGATTCTACTTTTGTTTTATCAAGATAATAGTGCGTATAACCTCCAGAATCAACTTTTATAGTATCATGTACAAAACCACAATTAAAGTTGATTGCTTTTCTATCTTCTAGCAAAGGCATATTTAAAAATGCCAGGCCTATCCACATATAATTGAAAGGTTCTATTCCAGGGTGAAACTCATTGCACGTATGCTTCCACCATTGATCATAACAAGGCCTCATTACCGCAGCAATTTTATTCTTTTTCATAAATGCACGAATACTAAATTCCTTTATTAAGAATAGATCCGAATCAAAAAGCGCTACTATGTCATCATGATATATACCGATCATATCAAGTGAATATTGTACCACATTGCAATTTCTCACATTTGGCCAATTGTATTTAGCTAGATTGCTTTCCTTAGGCCTATCAAGATATGGAATTTCATGAATTTCTTGAGGAATAGGGATACAACGAATATCATATTTTTGACACATCGCAACAATTTGACTAGCCATTTCTGCTTCTGATGCATCATTAAATACTATAAATTCGTAATCATCTTTAAGAAATTTTTTAAATGTTTTATATTGAATTTCTATAAAATCTGGCTGATTATAAGCATAGGTAAAAAGATAAATTTTACCCATACAATTATAGTTACAGAATACAAGTAGTATGAACAATATACCTGATATTGCTACATTCGTTTGTATATATTTCTTAATCATAAAATAAACCTATTTTATATCTGTTGAGATCATGTGTTTTCAAGGAATCTACTAATTTTTTAATAGTTCCACATCTTGATTGCTGCAGCAAAGGAAGAATATCTTCTTTTCTATAAAGGGTTAAAACCTGGGGCTGCAGAAAAAGATGTTTGTTTATATCACATCTGAACTTCCACACATACAAATTATCGATGATAAGTTGATAAGGAACATCATACACTTTACACAGAGCTGTGGAAACGCCTCCATACCAAGCATATGCAAATGTTTGTTCTAATTGTTGTATAATCTTTCTACAATCAATTTCCTTACTAATACTACTTTGATTATGCAGTATTAGCGTATGCTCATAAGAAAGTAATGCTGGATAAGCTTCTAGATATTCCTTGAGCATAGAAACTTCTATAAACTGAATATTGCTACAATCTTGTTTAATTCGATCAATATCAGTTTGTATAGTTTGATCATTAATCTGATATATAATGATAATATTGCCAATATTCTCTATAAACTCTTGTGTTTTTTGTATTTGTTGAACTAATAAGCTCACAGTAGTATCACATAGAATAATACAATCGGCCTTTGCATCATTAAATTTTGCAAGCCGATCTACTATTGGACACGAAAGAACATCATAAGATGCTGACCGATTCATTACTTCATCAGTACATGCCTCTATTATTTGTGTTGGAGCTTTTCCCAAAGAAGATAAGGGATTTGCTACATTCTGAATGACAGATATACCTGGAATAAACTTATGCTTGTATTGAGCCATCTCCAGGATTGAATATACCATTTGTCTATCTTCTATATAAGGGTAAAATAGCCCTTCAAATCCTGGTACTGCCTCAGTTAAAAAACTCTCAAGTTTTATAAGCTTAAAAAGCCATGCATAAAAAGTACGGGGGTGTCTGTATACCCATTTCCATTCACGGAAATTACGGTTTTTTAAAATAGACTGCGGTACTTCTTCAGCTCTAGGCTCTAGTCCACCATTGGGATGAAATTTACTTTGGCCATAGGTAAACCATACAGCAGGGTCAAGATATGCATGGTTTATATCTTTTAAAACACGGGTATGTGCAAACCAATCATCTCCATCAAGAATAACAATAATTTCTTGATCATTGCAGGAATGGCAAGCATTATAGACATTATGGCACTTAAGTTGTCTTTTCTTATTTGCAATAAGTGTGACTTTGCTCTGTAAATTATTTTTTGCTATATACTCTTCTACCATTTCAACTGTGCCATCCTCAGAACAATCATCGACATAAATTAATCGAAAATTAATATAGTCTTGTGAAAAAATTGAACCAAGATTCGTTTGAACCCATTCGGCATTATTGTATGAGCACGTTATTATAACAATTTGCTGTTCAATTTGACTTTGATGAGTAAAAGATAAAAAATGCACGGTTAAAAGCATAACCCATAATATTTGTATCTTTTTAAAATCAAACAATTTATATAGTTGCATTTACTTCCCTTTTAAAGAAAAATAGCACTTTCACCCAACCCATCAAAAGAAATTTTATTGTATCATTAAAAATTTTTCAAGTTTTTATCTACAAAACTTTGTATCTCTTCTGCACTAATTCATAACTTTTTAAACCAGGAATAAAGTTATATAATTTATTTACTGCTACAGGCGTATTATTTATTAAATCATTAAAATCTATGACTAGTGTATCGTAGTTAATTGAATGCTCCAAAATAGTCATAAAGCATATACTGGTCATAGCATAAAGCTGTGCTATGGTTGCTCCTGCATGGCCAGGGCGATTTTTCCAAGAATGTACCACTTCATGCGGGTCTCTTCCTGCTACTAAAATTTTAGGTGTATAACCTAATTCCATTACTGCCTGAGCATAAATTGGTATTAAGAGTGAAAGATGACTGTTTTTTACTGCAAAAATAGGGTATTGACTGAAGTGCTCTTTTAAATATTCCTTTACTCTGTTTTTAAGTGCTTCCTTATTGGGTACTTGATCCCATTTGATGATTTTTGGCGATAACCACATATTTATATTAAATTCATCTCGCAAGATATCTCGAGTCATTAAACCTGTTATCATATCTTCAAAATAACCTTTGGGATTATATTGATCTGCCGTTGCTAAATTATTACCAAATTCAACCCCCATTATATCAAGCACACCAGCTACGCATGAACTACCACATCTTCCCGTACCTACAATAATAATGGCTGATTTTTTCATTTTTTCGTTACAAATATCAGGTGAACTAAAAAGAAGCAAAGTGAGTGCGGTTATAACGGTATGTACTTTTATTTTGTTCATTGTGTGATCCCCTATTGATTTTTTATTTTCATGTACTTAACAATGCCAAACAATCTAACACTATGTTTTTAGAATTATAATTTTTTCTTACCTATTATTGATTTTTGAATACTTCATTTAAAAGATCTCCTCACTCCAAGTCTTTTTCATTAAGCAAAACATATTAACCAAATATCCTTTTTCATATAAATAATCAATTATCTGACTAATACCTTGCTCAATAGAAATGCCTTCAGTATTGATTATGATTTCTGGATTTGCAGGAACTTCATAGGGATCACTTATACCAGTAAAGCTAGGGATAATTCCTTCACGAGCTTTAGCATATAACTGTTTTACATCCCGCTCTTCACATACTTCAAGCGATGTAGCCACATATACTTCTATATAATCGCCACGTTTTGAAATTAAATGCCGATTATATTCGCGATCTGCTTGATAGGGAGCAATTAATGAACAGATTGCAAGGCCACCATTTTTGGTAATTTCACTTGCTACATAGCCAACTCTGCGCACATTAATTGAGCGATGCTCTTTAGAAAATCCAAGTTCCTGTGAGAGATGATTGCGAATCACATCGCCATCAAGCAATGTAATATTACGCTCCTGCAATTCACCCAAACGCTCGGCTAGTGCACAAGCAAGTGTTGTTTTGCCTGCCCCTGATAGCCCTGTAAAGAAAATGGTTAAGCCTTTTTTTGCTTGTGATGGAGACTGTTTTTGCAACTCAGCAATGATTTCTGGATACGAAAAATAAGTAGGAATTGGAAGTCCATCACGCAATAATCTTACGCAGTTGAGTACCTGATATATTAAGTACCGTATCATTAGGGCTTATTTGATCCATTGGTTTATAACAGTCATCTTCCTGCACATACACCATTTCTTGGAAAGGCACTAAGGTAATGCCAATTTCATCAGCATAACGAGCTACCAATTCTTGAGCATCGTAGAATCCATAAAAATCTTTACCATTACTATCTTTGCCAGGGCCTGCATGATCGCGCCCAACTATAAAATGCGTTGCACCATAATTTTTACGAATTAAAGCATGCCAAACCGCCTCACGAGGGCCGGCCATGCGCATTGCAAGTGGCAATACACTCAATGTAGCAATACCCTCTGGATAATGGGCTATAATTTTTTTATAACATCGCATACGAGTAACATAATCAATATCACCTGGCTTAGTCATACCAACGACCGGATGAATCAATAAATGGGCACCTTCTTCTTGTGCTGCACGCAACGTAATGGCATGATGTGCCCGATGCATAGGGTTACGGGTTTGGAATGCTACTACTTTAGAGATACCTTTATCCTTAAAATACTGCTTCATTTGCTCTGGTGTGCGGCGCAGTTCATTAAAATCATAATGGCGAGGCATTTGAACCAGAGTTACTGTTCCACCAATATAATAGTCATGCATTTTATTGATATAGATAATCAACACCAGGGTGATCAGCACTTGTTGTACCGAAAACATGCTGTGCTTCTTCTTGTTTATTTGGCTTCCAAATATCTTCTATCTGCATAGTAGCAAGAGTTATAAAACAACTGTCTTTAAGTAAAATAGTATCCCCAACCTGTAATTTTTGAGCAACACCTTGAGGAACATCAAGCATAATGGGCATTGGCCAAAGCGCGCCATCGGTAAGCCGCATGTTATGAACTACCCCTTCATAGTCTGCTCGTGAAAGAATCCTTTGAGCGGCGCAAAACCACCATTGAGCAATAATTCAAGATCACATTCTTGTCGTCTGGTTAAAATTAAAGACTCTTGCGCGATGCTTAATGCACCATACACTGCAGTAAGACATATCATTATACTGCGCACATATACTGTTTTTAACATAATCACTCCATGTATTGATAAGAACCTTTTTTTGCTCCCCTTTATTTGTACTCTAACAAAAACTTCTCTGAATAATCAAGAAAAGTACGGCGATGGCGAAAAAAAGCTCTAAACAAAACATTTGTTAAATCATAACTACCAATTGTATTATTTAAAAAAACGATGAAACTGCCGTGACAACGTACTAAGCATTCATGCAAGGCACTTGACAGATCTCTGTACACTACATACCCTGATATATGAGTATAGTGAATCCCTCTTGTTATCACCTCACCTATGCACAGCTAACTCAAAAGTAATATTTAAACCATTTCATTATGAGGGCAAAAATATGAAAAAAATATCATTGAATATAGTTCTATTCACCTTCTGCTTATCATTCTTTACTCCAAACGAATTTTGCTCAGCAAAATCATCTAAATCCGAAGTTGAGCAAAGAAGAACGAAGAGAAATAAGAAGAGAAAAATATAGAAGAAAAATATCAAAATTACGTGAAACTGAAAAAAGAGAACGCGAATATGTCACTAGAGTAGCACCATCAATTAATAGCGAAGCAATTACCTATTACCATACTTATTTATGCCCAAAATGCAGCAAATTGGGTAACCAAAAACCTAGACTCAGTTCTCATGCAACAATACCAAAATTATCGCATTATCTATATTAACGATGCTTCTACAGATGATACGGATAATAAACTTGAAGAATATATAACTACTAAGCCTATGCCATGCAACATAGAAATAATAACCTACCAAGAGCCTCAAGGAAAACTGAGCGCTTTCTATACTGCTATTCATAATTGCGATGATGAAGAAATTATTGTTCTTCTTGATGCACAAGATTGGCTTGCAAATGAATGGGTATTAGGCAACCTCAATAAAGAATATGCAAGCAAAGATATTTGGCTCACCTTTGGAACTTCAACTTCAGAACCTAAAGGTTGTAACATTGGTTTACGCAATGGCACCGTACCAGATGAAATACAACAAAAACGTTATTTCAGAAAAATATTCCCGTATATGCCGCTGCGTACCTTCTATGCTTGGTTATTCAAACAAATTCATGAAGAAGACTTAATTGATCCTGCAACAAATGATTTCTTTGAGCATGCAGCAGAATGTTATATTATGTGGCCACTTATTGAAATGGCAGACACTCGCTTTAAAATCTTTAATGAGATTACGTATGTTGTAAATTGTAATGATCCCATTGCAAAGTTGATTGAAGATTATCATTTGCGCATGGCATGTAATAGCCAAATGGGCAAAGATCTTCCGGTGTATCAACCAATTACAAGGTCACTATATAAAGATAATAATCCTTAAAAACAAAAAAGGGGAAAGATGTACAAAGCGTATAAACAGCACTTTGCATATCTTTTCCCTTTAGGTTCTCTTTTCTAGCGCTTCTTGCCACTATCACGCCAATATACACAAAAGTTCTCATCTTTACCTATGCCTATAATCGCCCTGACTTTATACTCTTACAACATCAAACATTTGATCGCTTTTTACAAAACGACTATGAATTTATTGTCTTCAATGATGCAACCGACAAAAAAGAATATCAAGATATTAAAGAACTCTGCAAGTCACTCAATATAACCTGTATAGATATACCCCAAGAGATTCATGCAAGGCCGTATCTTCATCGGCCAGAATGGGGTAGATTTATGCCTTGTCAGCAAGTTTCTGTGAGAAATAGCAACGTAGTCCAATATTCGCTTGATACATTTGGCTTTAATCATGATGATATTCTTATGCTCATAGATTCAGATATGTTCTTAATTAAAGAATTTGATGTAAGATCTTTTATGCAAGGCTATGATCTTGCAGGATTTCACAAATCGTGCTGTAACGACACCAGACGCATACAACACACAGAAGAGATCCCTCATACCGTGTACGTGTGGATTGGTTTGATCATACTTGATATGCGATCTTTGCCATGCAAAGAGGCGACTTAATGTAAACTGCGGTTTTCATGAGGATATCCAACTGGATGCTGGAGGATTCACGGCACTCTATCTTAAAAATAGTATAGCATGCAAACGTTTGCCCTATTGAACGAATTTGTATACACCAATTAATGTGTGAAACATGCTTATGTATGAGAGCAAATTCTTGTTGCCATACTGCACCATTACTTGAAGAGAAAGACTTTACTCCAGAAACAATAACATTTATACAAAATGTGCCAGTGCTCTATGATAAGAATAAATTTCGTAATACTGAATTTTTCCTTGATAACACCTTTGTACATTACCGCGCAGGTTCAAATTATAATAATATATCTGAGGATTTCAGCATACGTAAAACAAGAGCTTTTAACACTCTCATTAATGATCTGCTCCAAGAGTAATATCTGCCTCATATATGAGCTTACGCATATACGGCATACAAGTGGCATAATATTCAATAAGCAGTTTATGTATATCAACAAACAACCCAATATTATTAGTATCAACAGAAGCTGATTGCCAGGTACTTTTGAGTTGAGCTATAGTTGACCATGAAGCAGTAGTTAACGCATCTATAACCACTTTTTTCCTGTAGAGAGACCCATTAAGATGATGTACTGGTAATTTATGTAACTTATCACAATAAAACTTCCACGCATACAGCCCCATGCCAATATGCTGATAAGGAATATCTAAGTTATCCAAAAGCCTCGCGTTAATTCCAATATCAAATGCGTAGGCGAAAGATGATTCCATCTGCAAAATAGCATATGAACAATCGATAGGTCTTGTAAGTGGGGTTGTATCAACAAGCAAAAGTATATGCTCATGCTTTAGATTATTAATACCAGGCAGTATGCGATCTGCATCCAAAGCAATGTTATAAAAGGTACTATGAGGATAACTCAATGCAAGCTTTTTATATGCTAATCCCACGCTACTATCATCTGCTTGATATATCACCATAACATCACCCATTCTTTGAACGTAGTCATGGAGAGTATCAAGCATTGGAGTAAGGCCAGTAGGATTATTATCAGAAAATAGCACACAATCTGCTTTGGCAGTCACATATGGCACAAGACGATCAATTACTGGCGCTGCAAGAGGGGTATGTTGTATGGGGCGATGCCTGTTCTCTTTCCAACAGGTACTTGGTATAGGAGCTTGAGCCAATTGTTGATTCTGCGCATTCTGTAATGATAAAGGATTAAAACGGTTTTGAATAACCGCTACATCTGGAATAAACCCAACATGATATTGAGACATCTCAAGCATAGGATATATCATTGCTCTATCATTACAAATGGGATAAAACTTACCTTGATGCTCTGGTACATCGTTTGTTAGAAGATCTTTGAGTCGTATTAATTTGAATAACCACGCATAAAAGGTGATGGGGTGCCTAAATATCCACTGTAAATTTCTGAATTTGAGATTTTCTTTAATTTCTTCAGGAATAGGCTGGCCTATGCCAAGCTGACCATCATTAAAAAACTGTATTTGGCCATATACAAACCAACTATCTTCTTCTTGATACTTTTTATTAATAGTTGAAAGAACATGCTCATGCGCGAACCAGTCATCACCATCAAGAATCAAGATAATATCAGTGTCATTGCATGTATGAATAACTTTATAAATATTTTCTAACTTTAATTTTCTTTCCTTATTTTTAACAAGCGTAAACTTAGTATCTAATCCATGCCAAGCAACGTACGCTTCTATCATATCTACCGTAGTATCCTGAGAGCAGTCATCAATATAAATAACACGAAAATTATCATATTCTTGCATAGCAATAGAATCTACATACTTGAGTACCCACGGAGCGTTATTATAGGAACTGGTTATAATAACTATAGGCAATTCAGGTAACGGAATATCTGCGTGAAGACGAATACTTTGTACTATAAGAAAAAATAGTATATATACGTTATTTTTTTTAGATTTAATAAGATCGTACGCCATGCTCTAAGTCCCCCACTTTTTATCTATAACTATCTTTATTCTATCCAAGCATAGTCTCTTAAATCAATACTTTAATCAATTCAAGATCAAATTATTGACTACCTGCATGGGCTTTGATTACCATAAGACTGTAACTAACCGTTAAGGAGACTCATGACTGCTCGAAACTTGCCACTCTTAAAATTGATACTTTGTTTCTTCTGTACCACTCTTTGCCAAGCAAAAGTACTGCTCTTTACGTATGCATTTAATCAGCCAGAATTTATTACCTTACAAGACAAAACATTCAAAAAATTTTTGTGTGATGAGTATGAATTTGTGGTATTTAATGATGCTATAGATCCACACATTTGCCATGAAATCACTCACAAATGTGAAGAGCTTGGTATTAGATGTATCCGCATACCTCAAAAAATTCATGAACGACCTTACCTTAATAGACCTGTAGCAAGAGAGTGGTGGGTCTGTGAATATCAACCGCCCTCAGTGCGCAACTGCAACGTGGTGCAATATTCTTTAGATGTTCTTGGTTTTAATCATGATGATATTATTGTATTATTCGAGTCAGACTTGTTTTTAACCAAAGAATTCAGCTTCCGGTCTTATCTAGAGAATTTTGATGTTGCAGGATTTGATAGATCAATAGAATGCGCCAAATTAACAGAAAAAAATGTGCATTTTCTCTGGGTGGGATTATTATTGCTTAATCTAAAAACTATGCCCCAGCCAAAGTCCTTTAATCTCAATTGTGGGTATGTAAATAATATTGTAATAGATGCTGGAGGTTTTACCAATTACTATCTTAACAACAATGATGGACTTAAAGTAAGTTTTATCGACAAACTTCCTTCAGAGCAGTTTGTTTGCACAGCATGCGAACAACAAAAAGCGTATCGCTGTACCCATAATACGCAAAAATTAGAGAAAGCTGGTTTTGACGCACGAACTATCAAACTTATTCAAGATGTCCCTCTAGATTGGGGGTCTGGCTTCATCGGAACTCATTTAAAGAGACGCAGAAATATTGAATTTTTTATGCATAATAGCTTTGTTCATTTTTATGGCGGCACTGGCTATGCAAAATATTCATATTTAGGAGATGATAAAGTAGAACAATTTTATGAAGATAAAACAAAAGCCTTTTTTGATTATATTGATGATATAACCAGGTGATGTTCATGCATTCTGTTTTTAAAATCACATTCCTTATAACGCTATTTGTAAGTGCTCCCAGTATGGGAAAAATCCTCATAATCACCCACGCATGTAATCGACCTGATTTTATTGAAATTCAATATAAAACATTTAAAAAGTTTCTACTCAATGAATATACGTTTGTTGTGTTTAATGATGCCATCGATCAAGAGGTATACCAAGGAATCGATAGCATATGTAAAAAATACGCTATTCCTTGCTATGCCATACCACAGCACATTCACACTCGACCTTATTTACATAGACCAGAAGTCGGCACCTATAGTAATCCTCAAAAAGCATCAGCCAGAAATTGCACAGTCGTACAATATTCTTTGGATATACTTGGTTTTGAGCATGATGACATAGTGGTCATCATAGATTCAGACCTTTTTTTAGTACGGCCGTTTAACCTAGAAGCATATATGGAAGGACATCAAGTTGCTACTTTTTATAGATCGTGTTGTGATCTTGGCATGGAATGTGGCTATAAACATCCTGGATTACCTGAAATGAAATTCTTCTGGATTGGTCTGACCTTTCTTGATATGAAACAACTTACCAGAAAGGAAGCCATTAATTTTAACTGTGGCACTATAGACACTATTGATATGGATGCAGGTGGCTATACTTATTATTATGCGCAGGGCACCTCAGAACTAAAAGTCCAATCTATCAATCGCCACCGACATCTTGAACTTATTTGTAAATATTGTACCTATCACCAACGCCCAACTTGCAAGCACAATGCCCATACATTGGAGCGTATAGGCTTTACTGAGCGTCAAATAAAACTTATTCAAGAATTACCACTTGCGTATAATTACCACTGGAACAGAAATGTAGAATTCTTTTTAGACGGCACATTTGTACATTATCGCTGTGGCAGCAACTATACGGACATGCCTCCAGAATATATTGAAAAAAAGAACAAAGTGCTTAATTGGTATATTCAAGATATTTTAAAAGGATCCCCATGAACAACGCTAAGCTGCTTCTATTTTTATGCAGTAACATACTTATAGTCCTTCATGCTCAAGAAAAAGAAACTACCTTTAAAAAAGCATTTTTAAAATCTCTCTCTGCTGCTCAAACACAAAATGTTCCTCAACACATTGCTCTTGAAAATCAATTACCTTTAGTAATAGTACTCTATAGTCATGACCATCAAGATACCTTTATGCATAAGAGTATAGATTCTGTACTTGAACAACAGTATGCACATTATCGCATTATATATGTAGTTGATGAGCAATGTGAATCTCTACTTAAACAAATAACACATTACAAAAAATCACTCCTACATCAAGAAAAACTAACCGTACTCCCCTATGACCCATCACAAGGAATACTCTCTGGCCTCTCTACGGCAATATCTTCATGCAATGATCAAGAGATTATTGTACTCATGAATAGTTGTGATTGGTTTGCAGAGTCATCTGCTCTTTCTACCATTTGTTCTGCTTATCTTAATAATGATGTTTGGTTTACGTATGGTTCCTGTAAACCGGATCCTAAAGATGTAACCATTGGTATTCGCACGACCGCTGTTCCTCAAGAAATTCATGAAAAACATTATTTTAGAGAGATATTCCCTTTTATGCCACCAGTCACCTTTTATGCATGGCTTTTTAAACAAATTAGGGAAGAAGATTTAATTGATCCCAAAACCAAAGTTTTTTATGAACATGCTATCGAATGTTATGTTGTATGGCCAATCATTGAAATGGCGGCGCGTCATTACGAATATATACAACGTAGTATCTATGTAGTAAATAACAATGACCCACTCAAAAAATTAGAAGAAGATTATTATTTGCGTATGGCATGCAATGCACAAATGGACAAACAACTTCCTCTCTATCAATCATTGGAAAAACCTGCATTTTCTACAACCGATACAAGGTTTGGCATAGGGAAATTTTGGGCGTTTTGGAATTACATCACTTCTTTTATGGACTAATTAAGATTAACGGATTTTCTCTTTATTCATAACACTCTTTTCTAACTTGACATCTCTACTCTTTTTTAAGTATCCTTACAGAGAAGAAATAAGGAGATGGCATGTTTATATCAATAGTTTTCACGCTTTGTACTGCACTGTTTTTTAATACCACTGTTACTCAATTACCCGTTCACATTCGACCCACTATGTGTACCAAACAAAGTTCTGCTTTGTACGAATTACCTATTGTCGTACTCATTTGCTCATATAATAATGAGCCATGGGTGGAGCAAAATCTAGACTCAGTACGTGTACAAAAGTATGCCAATTGGCGTATTGTATATTTTGATGATGCATCTGATGATGGCACATCTGCCCAAGTAATGCAGTATCTTGAAGCTCATAATATCAGTAATAAATGTACGCTTATCACTAATCAAACGCGTGGCCGTAAATTAAAAAATCTCTATACGGCATTCCATCATTATATTGATGATGAAGAGATTATTTTACAACTTGATGGTGATGATTGGCTTGCTCATGACCACATATTCTCGCTCATTAATACTATTTATCAGGAACATGATGTATGGCTGACCTATGGTAACTATCAGAATGTTCCCGCAGCTGCCATTATTGGCCAAGAATTGTGCTTTATTCCTCAAGAGATAGTGGAAAATAATAATTTTAGAAATGTAAATATGTTTATGCATTTACGCACTTTCTATGGCTGGCTTGCCAAACAAATAAAAATTCAAGATCTGATGAGTGCATATGTACCAAACTTCAAAAGTAATTTTTTCCCTGCTTCCAATGATGCTGCAACCATGTGGCCTATGTTTGAAATGGCAGGAAATCATTTTGCATTTATTGAAGAAACTCTCTATCACCTTAACCGTACAAATCCGCTCAATGGATTTAAAATAGACCGAAGATTACAGCGGAGAAGCTCAGCAGAATTAAAAAGAAAAATACCAACGTATCAACCACTTGAAAAACCTATTTTCAACCACATTACCAAATTTCAACATACTCGCGCCAGTTGTATAATCCTCTCTGAAAAAAGCCCAGAGCAAGCCCAACGCCTCCTTAATTCACTCAATGAGCATGCACAAGGAATAGATGAAATATGGCTATTTTTCGAAGCCGATACACCCGAACTTGAAGCACGTTACTACAAATTACAACTGGATTATCCCAATGATCTACATACTTTTTTAATGAGCGGCAACTCACTCAATACAGCATTTCTTTCTTGGCTTAAAGAATGCCCCAGTGAGCACCTCTTTATATGCAGAGACACCGTAGAACTTAAAGATGATGTTAATATAAGCTCATGCGTATTAGAATTAGAACGCACCGGTGCCTATGCCTTTTACTTGAGCATTGGCCATGACCAAGCTGCTATTATAGACATCCCTGATCAACATGTATGGGATAATCTGTATGCGAGTAAATTTTATGCTGCAGAAAATGCATGGTTTAATACCTTGGATATGACCCTTCTGCGTAAAGCTGATATACAAAAACGCATAATAGATATAGATCAAACATCCTCACTTAACCAGTTTATTTCCATGTGGGCCCAAGATCTTTCCATTGATTTATTTAATGCGGGACTCTTTTTTGCCACCACAAAAGTATGCGGGCAATTAAGCACTCTACAAACTCCTTTACCAGAGCTTCCTAAATTACAACGTTTAAAAATACGTCGCCAAGATGCAACTCGCGCACAATCAACTGCAAACTTGACCCGTGAAGAAAAAAAAGAATTGAGAGCACAAAAACTAAGTCAGTCTATTAAAAAAAGCAATCTTTATGAACTTGGCATTATGGATTAATATTTTACTTGCGTTCATAAGAATAATTTTATTATAGTAAGAATGTATAACACACAAAAAAAGGGAGCCTTTCATGAAAATTCGTAACTTATTTTACGCAGCACACCTTATTCAATTAATCACATTAACAACCGTTTATGCAATCAATTATGAAAACTTTCAGGCAAAGAATCCTCAACAGATAACCATAATAGGTACCGGATATGTTGGCCTAATCTCAGGTGCTGGCCTTGCAGCCTGTGGTCATAACGTTATATGTGTTGATATTATACAAGAAAAAGTGGATAAATTACGCCAGGGCATTATGCCCATTTATGAGCCTGGTTTAGAAAAAATAGTTCTTGACCAAATGCAAGCAGGGCGACTTTCTTTCACTACAGACAGCAAACCGGCAATTGCACAAGCAGACGTTATTATTATTGCGGTAGATACACCAATGGGTGAAGATGGAAAAGCAGATCTTAAAGCACTCACCGCAGTGTCAAAAAATATAGGCGCCAACCTTAATGGTTTTACAGTAATCTGTACAAAAAGCACCGTACCCATAGGGACTCACCTTGTAGTACGCGATTTAGTAGCTTCAACTAATAGTTCCGGTTCTCCCTTTGCCATTGTATCAAATCCCGAATTTTTACGAGAAGGCTCTGCAATCTCAGATCTGTTTGAACGCAATCCCATTGTTGTAGGCTCCGATTCCGCAAAAGCTCATGACATCATGAAAGCAGTATATCAGCCAATCGTTGATCAGGGTGCAGACTTTATTGCAACAGATCCTGCAAGCGCTGAAATCATTAAATATGCGTGGAACACTTTCCTTGGTGTACGCATTTCCTACGTAAATGAACTTGCAGACCTTTGCAATGCAGCCCATGCAGATATCTTTCAAGTGATATACGGCATGAGCCTTGGCGAAAAAGTATACCCAACCAGAAAATTGCGCCCTGGCCCCGGCATAGGGGGATCTTGTCTTCCTAAGGACACACAAGCTCTTGTATGCAAAGCAGAAGAACTAGGCATCGATTTGCAAATGGTTAAAGCATTTGTTTCATCAAATAAAAAACAAAAACAAAACGTGGTAAACCATATTTATGCGTTACTAGATAACAAGGTTGAAGGAAAAACTGTTGCGATTCTTGGGCTCGCGTTTAAGGCAAACACTGACGATATCCGCTATTCAACCGCAATTCCTGTGCTAGATAAATTACTTGCTGATGGTGCTCATGTTAAAGCTTATGATCCTGCAGCAATGGATAATATGAAGCAACTGTATAGAGATGTTCAATACTGTGCATCAGCATCAGAAGCACTCAAAGATGCAGATGTGGTTGCGCTCATTACTGAATGGGAAGAATTTAAACAGCTTAAGCTAGAACATGTTGCACAACTTGTTCGCTCTCGCAACGTTTTTGATGGCCGCAACATTTGGAACCCCAAGGAGTTACAAGCTCTTGGTTTTATGTATCGCAATTTAGGACGTGCTTGGTAAAATCGGATTGACCGCGCTTGGAGCAACAAAAAGTTCTTCAAACGCGGTCGCATATCTCGAGAAGGCCGAACACAAACCATTAGGAATTCTTAACCAGCCATTACTTGCTTTTCATGTTCCCTTTTCTCTAAACTAAATTAAAAAGGGTTCTCATGAAACAAAATCTCATGCAACTATTTATATGCTGTAATCTCATCTTAAGCATAATGTGCCATGACTATGTGTTACCCGATTTTGACTCGGCAATGTATTGTGCAAGCACGTATCAACAAGCATACCATACCATTCTTCAAAATCCTCAAGAAGCATCTTTTATTGACGTAACCCGTAATCTGTATACTAGATTTATTAATAATCTATCTTGGCAACTTGAACCAAAAATTCCCAAAATTATACACCAAATTTGGGTTGGTCCCAAAAAATTACCAAAAAATTTCAAAAAATGGCAACAGACCTGGCTTTTAATGCATCCTGATTGGGAATATAAATTATGGACTGATAAGGACGTTGCTCATTTTCCGCTTGTAAATCAAAAGTTCTATGACACAACAAAGAGTTATGGTGAAAAAGCAAATATTTTACGTTATGAAATTCTGTATCACTTTGGCGGTCTGTATATTGACACTGATTTTGAGTGCATAAAAGCAATCGACTTTTTACATCATACGTGTGATTTCTTTATGGGATTCGAATTCCCTCAACCATATAAAACTCAGATCATTATTGGTAATGCAATTATTGGCGCACGTGCTGGTCATCCGCTCCTCAAATTATTTATCGATAACATACAAAACTTTTGGCATCACACATGGCAGCCTAAGCGGTCAGGTACCTTTTTTGTAACAGAAATTATCAAACGTAATCTCCTTACCTGCCATGACACTACTATTATATTTCCAGCAAACTTCTTTTACCCTTGGGCAGATAGCAAAAGACCATGGGAAGAAAGAAATAACGACTACCGTGACTTCTATCGACCTGAAAGTATTGGATTTCACCACTGGGATTTAACCTGGCAAAAAAAATAAATTATTTTCTGCCCTTACGTTTTTCCCGTTGTTTGTATAATTCTGTTTCATATTCTTGGAAATTAAATTGCCCACTCTGCTTTTTCTTACTTAAGCATTTTGGCAACGGAATGATCGTAGGGATACTTGTGCAAGCTCCATCCAAAGGACTTTTTTGACAGAATAACCCTATTTGATGTTGATCGAGCGCAGTATCCATCTGCCAAATTCTATAAAAAGACTCTATGCTTTGCAACTCGCTGTGGCGCATCAGCTGCGCGATACGATCAAGTACGTCATGCTTGCGCAGAAGCGTTAAATCCATATTATTAAAGAGAGCAAATTTACCGCAACAGAATTTCCATGCGTATATATCATCATAAAGGTGTACAAATGATATATGTTCAACCTTCTTCTTTCTATCAAAAAATGGGGCCTGTGCAGGCGAAAATGCAAAATACACGCCATAAGCTTGCGTGCTCTCTAAAGCCGGAACATACATTCTTATATCCATATCTTCAGCAAGCTGAATCTTATCACGTGCAATCAGGATATAATCAGCTTGAGATTGCTCAACCTGATAGGAAAGCTGCTCAAACAATGCCCCATCATCACAATGGACATGTGTGACCCATGGAAACTTTTTTTCTAACGAATGATAGCCGGAAGCATCAATTTTATCAACCGCGTAACAAAGTGTCACTGAATTAATACCATCTAAATACTTCTTAAAAGAGTGCAATGCGGCTGCTGCGCCTTTGGGATAATTAGTAGAGATAAGGATTACGTCTACCTTACGCTGCGTACATTCTTCTTCTTTAAAGATCAAGGGCTCCTCAAGGGTTTGATAAGGAGCACGTCGTCGCGCATCTCCACCACAAGCTGATTGTAATGGATTTTCAAATACTCTGCCAGATAGCGGATTGCCACGATTACACATGTAGCTTATCTCGGGTAAATACGCAAAACGGTTGCCTGCCATTTCAATCATGCACCAATATGATGTTTGATCATCAGCTGATGGATAAAATTGGCCTTGATAATCTTTTGCCAATTCACAAATATGATCTTGCACTTTGATCGCTTTAAAAAGCCACGCATAAAAAGAGCGTGGGTGCATATAAAGCCATTTTCTTTTTCGGAATAACTTTTTTTCCACCCAATCAGGAGGGGTTGGTGCACAATAGCCACGCTTTGTTGAAGGATAATCATTATAAGAACCATAGGTCAACCAAATATCTTGTGTTTGATACGCTTTGTTAAGACGATTCAGCACTTGATCATCACTAAACCAATCATCGCCATCTAACTGCACAATAATTTCATAATCTTCACATAACCTCATAGTACTATACATATTTTTCATTTTGCGTGCGCGTACTTTATTTTCCACAAGAGTAACCTTATCTGCCACTCGATGCTTCTTAATATAATCTCGCACAAGCTCGGCGGTGCCGTCATCAGATTGATCATCAACGTATATCACACGATAATTGGTATACTGTTGCATAAACAGTGAATCTAAATTTTTCTCTACCCATGGACTATTATTAAATGAACATATATGAATAACAAAAGGAAGCTCATCATAGGCTGCATTAGAAGCGCTAACATTGCTTTTTAAGAGACTTACTGATAACAAGAGCAAAGTAACTAACATATATATACGCATAACTTTATCCTTTTTACTTATGTGCTATAAAACCATTATAAGCATAATAAATAACATTTCTTAAATGCAAGGTTTAGAATAATTTATACACACTTGCCTTCACCCCTCCTTTTTGAGTATAGTAATAGGTGTATAAATACATAAAAGGAGCACCCATGAAATTACACCGCGTACTCTCTGCTGCATCTCTTCTTCTACTGATTGCAAGTACCGCGCTGTATTCAATTAAATGTGAACAAATTCAAAGTGCAAATTCTAAATTAATTACCACTTATGCGCCTCATGATCAACTACCAATGGTTGTGTTAATTTGTTCATATAATAACGCTCCATGGGTTGACCAAAATCTTGATTCTGTTTTTGCCCAGGAGTATGACAATTTCCGCATACTCTACATTGATGACTATTCGCAAGATGGCACTGCTTCTTGCGTGCAAGCATATAAAAAAATGTATGATTCAGAAGACAAACTCACATTGATAGAAAATACTGATCGCTGTAGAAAAATGAAAAACATGTACAATGCAGTACATTCATGC
This sequence comes from Candidatus Babeliales bacterium, assembly GCA_963716425.1. Lineage (GTDB taxonomy): Bacteria > Babelota > Babeliae > Babelales > JBFXEV01 > JBFXEV01. Next base: position 953,376 of record OY970310.1, on the reverse strand, counting down.
AAAGATGAAGAAATTATAGTGCAACTTGATGGTGATGATTGGTTTTGTGACAAAGAGCTACTTGCACGAATTAACCTTATCTACAAAACATCTGATGTTTGGTTGACGTATGGCTCATACATAGATGTACCGGGTGACATACTAGGATACGCAAAACCAACTGCGCCTGAAATCATAGAGAACCAATCTTATCGCAAAGAACCATGGATATATATGCCAACGCGCACCTTTTATGCATGGTTATTTAAAGCAATACGATTACAAGATTTTATTGGCGAACAGGTAAAAGACCACCAAGGATTATTTTTTCCTTCTGCAGATGATCCTGCCTTTATGTTCCCTATGCTTGAAATGGCAGGAGATCACTTTGCATTCGTTGATCAGGTAAGTTATGTTGCCAATCGGGATAATCCTCTTATTGGCAGAACAGCCGAACCAAGCCTACAAGGCGCATGTGGATGCGATATACGCTTTAGAAAATCATATCAAAGGCTCACCAATGAACAGCCTCAACAAGTGCCACAAACCACTGCAGTAGATGTACTTATATGGTCACCCAATAATGCAATAGCATGCGCACAAGCACTGAACTCAATTATCGCTCATACCAGCCACCTACAGCGCCTTTTTGTAGTCTATGAATCAACTGCAGATGAAGCATATGGTGCACTAAAAGAACGCTATGATACTATCAAGTTCTTTTCCATGCAAGAGCTCTCTCAATGTTTAGAACAGCTTTCAACTGATTATATTCTTGTAGCACAAGATACCGTACGACTCAACAAGACTATCAATATAGACACTAACATTAAGCATCTTCTAAAAACAGGAGCCTATGGTTTTTATTTTGCCTATGGCGCACAAGAACTTCCCTTTCATGATCATCACGGTAATACCTCAGTTATTCTTACGCAGCACATTTATGATGATGTGCATGCTTGGAAATTCAATTGTGGTCGTTATGCTCTTTTTAATAATTATGATATGACACTCATGAAAACAACAGATTTCTTATCCAAATGCCAACACGTTACCAAAAAAAACAACTCTTCATCCCTCTCATATTTTTTAAAAACATGGCTTAAAAGTACCGCCATTGACCTTCATGCCGTTGGACTCTGTGCCTCAACTGGTATACTCAGCAGCAGTGTGACACCAATTACAACAGTTATTGAACTACCGCCCTTTTTCGATCCACCCCCTGGTAGAGGATATCGCACTCCTTTGGATCTTGAGCGTAAACGTCTGAGAAAAGAACGATTACAAGAAAGGTGGCAAACACAAACATCCGAAGAAGTAGCAAAAAAACGACGTCTTAAAAAAAGAGGATATAATTAACTATACTGCGAAAATTAACAACGAGTGCTTGTCTTGATCTAGTTCACCTTGTATATTGATGTTAAACAAGCAAGCAGTTGTTAATGTTAAAAAAAGAAGGATATTGTTTATGAAGCTTATGGAGCATCGTCATTGCATTTTTGCACTGATTGGATTCTTTTTAATATATCCTTGTAGTGCAAGAAATACTTATTTTGGTCGCCTCATTTCATCTGAAACCATAGAACAATTTATAAAGCCGCTTCCTGAAGATGCACAACTCGTCGTCACATGGATAGAAGAACACGCTGATGAGCTAAGCTATTTGGCAACTACACCAGATCCCCTTGCAGCATGGGCAGATAAAAAATTCTATGGAAACAAACTACTCACAAAGCGTGGTGCTCCCAATCAAGGAAATAATAACTTTGTTTTTAAAGTACCGCATACTAACTATTGGATAAAAATAAGCGGGCCGCTCAGAAGACTCGTGAATATATATGTATATAATACTGGCAGAAATCCATTTATGCCAAGCGAATATAAACTCCATAAAGAATTCAGTAATGCAACATTATTAAACAGCTTTAATAAGGTTCCCACCTATCAAACCATTAGCCGTTTTGCCAACTTTTTGCGATGTCAGGAGGTAATTGAAAAATATGCGATTAACAAAGTATACGTTCCTGAAATGTATTTGGTGCATATACCTGGAACCCCTTATGATATTGCAGATGATAATTACATTATCGTTGAAAAAGAGGTTATGCATATTGAAAATATTTGCACCATTAAACACAGCAAGCGTCCACTCACAGAAACTTGCATAAAACAGCTCTATTATCTTATCACACAAGGCGGCATATTTGATTTTAATGGCGAAAACTTACAAATTGATACTTCAGGTAATTTAGTATTTATCGATTTGGAACAAGGGATAGTTGAAAACCCTTCAGATTTTTATAATAAAGACAAAGACATATATGATTTTTATGTATATCATGGCATCAAATCTTTTATGGAAACGCATATAGAAAATGACTCAAATGAGTACAACTTCCTAAAATCTTTGGTTATAAAAGATAGCATGCTCAAAAAAACTGAATATTGGCAAAATTATCAACAATTATTTGACATTCAAAAGGACTTGCCTAAAGCGGCAAACGATAAGTCTGCCCCTACATCTCTTGCTGCATCACTCAGCGAATACGCGGTCACAAGCGCACAACTGGGCCACTATGGATAGAAACAAAAAAAAGGAATTACGGTTTATGAAGCTTATACACCATTATCTACAAAAACTCTGTATTCTACTGGCTATTTCAAGTTCATTTTTAGTTGCTAGAAACACGTATATGGATTATGAAATTTCTCCAGAAACCATCATGCAGTTCATAGAACCACTCCCTGAGGATGCGACAACTGTTCTTGAGTGGATAAACAAACATGCTGAAGATCTGCGTTATCTGGCGGCAACTCCTCGTCCCCTTTCCCGATGGGCAGATAAAAAATATTATGGTAAACAATGCCTAAAGCGATGTGGTGTTGAAAATAGGGGAAGTAATAATTTTGTATTCAAAATACCAAATACCTGCTGGTGGATAAAAATCAGTGGTCCGTTACGACGACTTATTAATTTATATGTGTACAACACGGGGCAAAATCCATTTTCAACTGCTGAATATAAACTCCATAAAGAGTTTAGTAATGGAATGTTATTAAACAGTTTCATAGTAGTGCCTACCTATCAAACCATTAGTCGGTTTGCAAATTCATTGCGATGTAAGGACGTAATACTAAGGAATACTATTGATCGAATATACTTTCCAGAAATTTACTTGGTACATATTCCAGGTAATCCTACCGATATATCAGATGATAATTACATAATAGTGGAAAGAGAAGTTCCTGATATTGAAAATATTTGTGAGAGCATCCGTGCCCAAGAAGCGTTAAGCAAACAAACTATAAAAGAATTATATTACATTATTACTGAAGGTGGCATATTTGATTTTAATGGAGAAAACTTAAGAATAGATGATAATAATAACTTGGTATTTATAGATCTAGAACAGGCAATCGTGGAAAATCCCACTGATTTCTATAATAAAAATAAAGAAATATTTGATCTGCGCGTGTTCCATGGCATACGATCATTTGTAAATGTACATCTCTCTAAATATTCAAAAGAATATGATGTACTAAAATCACTGGTTATGGCCGACACATCATTACGGGAGTCAGTGTATTGGAATCATTACAAGAAACTATTCAACCTCAGAGAAAAAAGATTAAACTATGGAAAAACCTCCAAAAAAAAATTTGATCCTAAGTCATTTGCAGCATCGCTTATAAAATATCGGATTAATACAAATATGTTGCTCAACATAGAGGATTCTAGCCTTAGATGACGAATAACTGAGAGGAACTCTTGTTTTGGACGGATATTTTATGATACACAGTATACAGAGCAGAAATTTTCACCATGAGTTAACCTTATGAAAATGATACACACACTACTTTATAAACTGACGCTGCCTGCTTTTCTTTGTTATGTGCAAGCAATCGCATGTATTGTACAATCGGAAACTACGTGTCAACAATTACCTATTGTAGTACTTATTTGCTCTTATAATAATGAAATGTGGGTACAGAAAAATTTAAGCTCTGTCTTTATGCAAAGTTATGACAATTTTAGAGTTGTATATATTGATGATTGCTCACAAGATACAACAGCTGCGCTCGTACAATCTTTTATTGATACCCATAACATACATGACAAAATAAGCGTAATCATCAATGATACGCGCTGTCGTAAAATGAAAAACATATATAACGGCATTCACGCATGTAATGATACTGAAATTATTGTACAACTTGATGGCGATGACTGGTTTATAGACAAAGAATTGCTTGCAAAAATTAACCATTTGTATCGTACAAAAGATATATGGTTAACTTATGGCAGCGATACACTTGGCTATGCTAAACCAACCAGTGCAAAGACATTTAAACTAAGCAATTTCCGACAAGAAAAATGGATTTATGCTCCAACACGAAGTTTTTATGCTTGGCTTTTTAAAAGCGTAAGAGTTGAAGATTTTATAGCAGAACATGTAGAAGGATTTCAAGGTCTCTTTTTTCCCTCAGCTGATGATTTGGCATTTATGTTTCCTATGCTTGAAATGGCAGGCAATCGATGCTTTTATATGTCTGACGTCAATTATAAAGTAAATACGCATAACCCGATAAGTAATAAAAAAATAGAATATGATTTGCAAGAAGCCTCAAGTCTAGACGTTCGCACACGCAAACCCTATACTTTACTTACACATCCCCAGATTGACACTTTACAGCAGTATGATAATGCAGTGGCAGATATCATTATTATTGCGGACAATGATGCGTCTCTTAATACACAACTTCTTACATCGCTCGAAACGTTTGTAACACATAAGGGATTGATACATAGTGTGCGTACTGCGCAAGATGACGATCTTTCAACTCTTGATCAATCAATACTTGATATTATGCGCAAAACGCCACATGATCATGTGGTCATTATGAAAACCGATATACACATTACCAACTATATTAATCTTAATTATTGCATTAAGCTGCTTGAGCAAACAGGTGCTTATGGATTTTATTTTGCCTTCTGCGCGCAAGACGCACCGTGCATCCTACAACATATTAGAAATGATACGTATGCATGGAAATTTTCATGTGGTAATGTGGCAATATTCAATAACATTGATATGACACTCCTCAGAAAAAAAGATATCCTGGACAAGTCCATTGATATGCATGCGGTTGGTTTATGTTTAAAAAAACCTGTACTCTCTGGAAATCTAACAAGTGTTACGACTGGTATACAAGCTCCAGAAGTATTTAGACCATTAGTAAAAAAAGTAAAAATACGAAGATTGCATGTTCCCGGAACAACTTGCAAATATGATGAAGAAAAAAATAGTAATAAAAGCACGCATAAGGAGAATTATTCATGAAGAAAGTCACCTGTTCATCACTTATTAACCTTGCAATTCAACTCTCATTGCTATTCTGTTGCAGCGTTCAACTTAAAGGCAGAGATCATCAAATACAAACCGAATTACCGCTTGTTGTCATAGTCTGCTCATACAATAATGCTCCATGGGTGGATAAAAACCTTGATTCTATATTCATGCAACAATATTCTAATTATAGAGTAATTTACGTTGATGATGCATCTGGCGATGGCACTGCAAAGCTAGTCGAAACGTACCGTAAAAAGCATCATTTGGAAGATAAGATAACATTAATAGCAAATAAAGATCGATGTAGAAAAACAAAGAACGTATACAACACGTTCCACAGCTGTAACGATGACGAAATCATTGTAATTGTTGATGGCGATGACTGGCTTTCTCATGATCAAGTCTTTGCTCAAATAAATATGGAATACCTCAATAATGATATTTGGCTGACATGGGGACAATTCAAAATGTCAGAAACGTTAACTGATGGATGGGGTCAGCCGGTGCCTGATGAACTTATTGCAACCAATGATTTTAGAGAATTCACTTGGGTATTTGGAGCACCCCGTACTTTTTATGCGTGGCTCTTTAAACAAATAAAATTGGAAGATTTTATCGGACTTACCGTTAATGGATTTGAAGGCAGATTCTATCCTTCTTCTGATGATTTTGCCATGATGTATCCCATGGTAGAAATGGCACGAGATCACCTCAAGTTTATTCCTGAGTGTGCCTATATTGTCAATCAATATAATCCCCTTTCAACGTCACATGCCAAACCAGCAGATCCAATCGTATCAATGCAAACTGCATGTGAAGTAAAAATGTACAAAAAACGATATGAGCCTCTTGATGCCCCTATTACCGATGTGGTAAAAAAACTAGAGAATAGCAAGGCTGACATCATATTGCTGTCATCGACGCCAGAAAAAACAGCTGCTATGATAGCATCTTGCAACGCTCATATAAAAAACAAAGGGTCTCTTGTTGTCGTGGGAGATTGGTGTAAAGAAGGATTTGAGTCTCTTCAGTTACCCATAAAAAAAGAAGAATTGCTACAAACTATTGGCAAGCTACCAAACGATCACCTCATCCTCATTCATGATAACCTGTCTCTTGTAAAGGATATTGATATTCAGCAAGGGATTATTGATCTTGAAAGAACAGGTGCTCTAGGTTGTTTTTATCATGTCAGTCCTTCCATGCTTAAAACACATGCGATTTCTTGTGAGCATATTCGGGATACACTCCATGCATGGAAAATATACCGCGATGCAAACCATGCGATAAAAGAATATGGCTGCAATATGTCGCTTTATCGCAAGAAGGATATTCTTGCACTCCTTGCAGCAACAGAAGTTACCACTTTTGATGACCTTAAAGGCTCTATTGCTGGACGCACCAATAATTTACATGCCTTGGGGCTCTGTTATGCGAATGCGTGCGTTCAAGTGGATATCCCTGGTTTCAAATCTTTTGATCCTACATGCATGGATTGTTTTGTTCCTGCATTTGATAAAGCAATGTATGCAACAGAAAGACACAAAGAGATTTATGAGGAAATACTTGGGATTAAGAAAGAAGCTACATTTATAAATGTACTCCGCGAAAACTATGCGGCGTTCATTAAACACCCACCTTATAGCGTGATACCAAAAATTCCAAAGATACTTCATCACATTTGGCTTGGCGGTCCTATGCCAGAACAATATGTTTTATGGCGCAAGAAATGGCAAGCGATGCACCCTGATTGGATATCCATGCTGTGGACAGATAAAGAGGTGGCTCATTTGAACTTGGAAAATCAAGAATATTATGATGAAACAACAAGCTTTGGAGAAAAAGCAAATTTATTGCGTTATGAACTCTTATATCAATTTGGCGGCCTCTATGTGGATACCGACTGTGAATGCTTTAGAGCATTCGATCTATTACATCACTGTTGTGACTTTTATGCTGGATGCGAATATCCTCAACGATCTTGGTCTGGTAATAAAATTATGATTGGCAATTCAATTATGGCCTCTCGTCCAGGGCATCCTTTGGTAGCAAAATTCATAAACAATATCGAAAAAACATGGCATGAAGAACTGCAAGTAGCACGCTCAGGAACGCGATATGCAACTAATATCATCAAAAAAATGCTCCCAAAAGCAGAAGATGTAATTATGATTTTCCCGGCAAATATGTTTTATCCTTGGGCAACAAACAAAGAACCTGGTGGATCAGAGCCAATCACAGATCAAATTTCATTTGTGCAACCAGAAACGTGGTCACTCCATTACTGGCATTACACCTGGAAACCAAAACCAACAAGAACACACAAAGATATTAATGAAGAAGACCAAGTAGAAGCCAAAATAGAACCCCAAGTAGATGCAAGTACGGCAAAAAATGCCAAGCAACAAGTAAGACGACTAAAACAAATAAAAGCAACTAAGCCAGAACCGGCAAAACCCGCAAAAAAACGAATACTCAAGAGACGCACACAAGAAAATATGAATTATAAAAAATAAGGTTTATTAATGAAAAGTATTATAAAAAAATGGTATGCTTGCCTTGCGGCAAGCATACTGCTTACCAATTATACTTTACAAGCGGCTGAACGTAATTTAATTGAAAAAATGCATGTGACAGCACATTCAATACATTTTACTCTCAACAAAGAATTCCATGAAAAATATTTATGGGAAGATTTCTATGTTATCTATCAAGATGATATTGATCTGAGAACTCTTGATTATACCATACTCACCATGCCCTTATTGCTTAATGTATTTTCAATAGTGTTAATATCAGGAGAGGAATATTTTATAGATGCAATGGACGAGGATTTATATCACTCACTGAACATTGTAGCTGAAACACTCAAACGATTATACCCAAGTACTCAGTGGCATGGACGCCTTACGCCTCGAAAATTAATTAATAATAAAAAAATATTTGAAAATAAAGTTATCCATCCCGGGTTTGCGATGCCCTTTAGCCATGGTCTTGATTCCATCTGCACTTCTTTAAGGCACAGAAAAATTCCCCAACTTCTTATGACAGTGCGAGGGTGTCCAGATACTCCTATAAGAGACAACTGGGACATCAACTGGCATATTACTCAAAGAACCATTAAACGATTTGCAGAACAATATGAGCACACAACCAGTTTTGTAGATTCAAATTTTCATGAGTTTTTTAATTGGGACGTACTCAGTGACATCAACCCCGAAATAATGAATTGGCGCATGGATACCATAGAAGATCTTGGATGGATAGGGATTGCAGCACCTATTCTTATTACTAAAGGTATACAAAAACTTGTTCTTGCTGCAAACAAAGATTGGAGTACGCCCCATCCAGGAATAAGCTCACCAGTAACCAATGATACTATGTCCTTTGCAGGAGTTACTATCAAAAATGACGCTTTTGAACTCTCTCGCACTGAGAAAAATTTTGTAGTAGCACAGATCTGTAATAAGAATAAACTTAAAAAGCCTATTACTTTTGTATGCGAAAAAATATTAAACGGACGTAAAAATTGTTGTGAATGCACCAAATGCGTCTTTACTATTTTGTCTTGGATACTCGCCAAAGAACAGCCACGGGATTATGGCTTTAACATTACGGTTATGCCCTTTCTTAATTATTTTAAAAATGATTTTTTCTATGAAAATCTTTATTCACCGTATCGCGCAGGCTGTTTTAAATATATGCAACTTAAAGCACGCCGAGTACTCGATACGCTGCATGGGGAAATTTATGATTTCTTTTCTTGGTTCCTCACTATTAATTTTGATAAATTAACAGTACCTACGCCTCAAATTATTGTTGATTATGATAATTTTAGAGATTTATATCCCGATTTACCTAGTGATTGGAAAAAATACCGCAATGAGTTGGAAGTAACGCATATATCTAACATACTACCCGATTTGATATATCAAAAAATTTGGAATCCCCAAGAGACTAAGGGTTCTGATATAAAAACAAAGATGCGCAAACAAAGAAGGATTAAAAAAAGAACATGAAGCTACAACAATTTACCCTACTTATACTCCTTACCATACATGCCACAGTTATTCAGACACAAGAATTTCTTGAATCTATTAATGTAGACGGTCATAGTATAATTTTTTGTGTAAATAAAACATTTCATGACACCTATTTGCGTGAAAATTTGTTTGTCACCTATCAAGACAATATAGACATATCTCAGCTTGATTTTACTATTATTACAATGCCGCTCATTATGAACACAATATCCATAATTTGGATATCTGGTCAAGACTATTATATTGAAGCAATGGACAAAGACCTCTATGATTCGCTCAATACTATTCATGAAATTTACAAACGTTTTTATCCGAACACGGTATGGAATGGCCGACTTATACCTCGTACCCTTGTTGATAATAAAAAAAATCTTGAAAATAAACCAAAAGTAAATGGGATTGCTCTTCCATTTAGCCATGGCCTTGATTCTATATGTACGTCACTCATACATCATCAAATGCCGCAACTTCTTATTACCGTACGCGGATGCCCAGACACGCCCCTTGATACCTGGGATAAAAATTGGGATACAACTCAAAATACCATCGCTCATTTTGCAAACCTCTATGGGCATAGAACTACACAAGTTTTATCTAACTTTCATGAATTTTTTAACTGGAAACTATTATCCCATTGGAGCCCAGAGATTACTAATTGGCGCATGGATACTATAGAAGATTTAGGTTGGATTGGTCTTGCAGCCCCGATTGTGGTTTCTCAAGGATACACACAATTTATCGTCGCAAGCAACGAAGATTGGAGCACACCTCATCCTGGCGCAAGCTGCCCATTGGTGAATGACTCTGTTTCTTTTGCGGGGGTATCAGTGAGATGTGATTCATTTGATATATCACGACCTGAAAAAAATCAAACAATCGCACGTATTTGTAATGAACACAAACTTGAAAAACCAAACATTTTTGTCTGCGAACATATATTACCCAAACGAAAAAATTGTTGCCAATGTCAAAAATGCGCTATTACTATTTTGTCATTCTTACTTGCAGGAGAAAATCCTAAATCTTATGGATTTAATGTAGAGACTAAGGAATTTTTAAACTATTTTAAATACAGTTATTTTTATGAAAATCTTTATTCACTCCCGCGTGCTTGCTGGTTCAAATTCGCCCAACTTGAAGCGCGCTCTAAACTAGTGACACTCGATGATACGGTCAAAAAATTCTTTTCATGGTTTATAACCATTGATTTTGACAAATTAACATTACCAAGTCCTCAAATTGAGATCAATTATGATCACTTCACTGATGTATGGAATGGCATACCTAAAGATTGGATGAAATACCGCAAAGCTTTAGAACAAACTCATCTGCCAGGGCACATATCAGAAACAGTATATAAACGAATTTGGCAAGAAAAGAAAGATCAAAAGATCCAGCAAGAGAGAAAAAAGCAAGAGCGAAAAATTAAGAAACAGTGCTCCTGATCACATTCAGTGGACTGACGGTCACATGAGAAAGAAATGATATTGATTTGACTAGAGACGCACCTCAGAACAGCGTTATCACAACAAACTGGGAAAAATAGAATGAAAGCACACCTATTACTCATCCTCATAGTAGTTTGCAATTATGCTCGAGGTATAGAACAGTTTATTACCTCAATAAACATAGATCAACACAAAATAACGTACGTCGTGAATACCCATTTTCATGACACGTACCTTCGCGATAACTTATTTGTACTTTATCAAGATGATATTTGCCTTGATCAACTTGATTACACTATTCTTACTATGCCATTAATAATGAACACTATAGCAATGATCTGGATATCAGGAGAGGATTATTACATTGATGCAATGGATTACGATCTTTTTGAATCACTTGAGATCGTACGCGAGATATTCAGACGCTTTTACCCTGCAACTGCCCTGAATGGAAACTTGATCCCTAACAAATTAGTACATACTAAAAAATCTCATCACGTCACTAAAGAGGGCATTGCCCTTCCCTTTAGCCACGGACTTGATTCACTCTGTGCATCGTTGCGTCTAAGAAAAACACCACAACTATTAATAACCGCTCGGGGCTGCCCTGATACGCCGCTCGATTACTGGGATAAAAACTGGGAATATACTCAAAATGTGATTACTCATTATGCACAAATTCACGGGCACACCACAAGCTTTATCAGTTCAAATTTTCACGAATTTTTTAACTGGCAACTATTATGTTCTTTAAGTACTGAAATCACTAATTGGCGCATTTGCATGATAGAAGGATTAGGCTGGATGGGACTTGCAGCACCAATTCTAGTCAGTAAAGGATACAACACGTTTGTGTTGCCAGCAAATTGCGATTGGACGACCCCACATCCTGGCGCTGATTGCCCACTGATTGTTAATAATGTCTCATTTGCAGGCATTACCAATATCTCTGAAGGCTTTGATCTACACCGCATGAAAAAAAATACAATTGTTGCTCGAATTTGTAATAAATATAATCTTGAAAAACCAATGTATATTATTTGTGAAAAATTATTAAAAAACAGAAAAAATTGTTGTAAATGCCAAAAATGCGCCGCTTCAATTCTGGCATTCCTACTTATTGATGAAAATCCACGAGACTATGGCTTTGATATTGATATTTCCAGTTTCTTAAACTTCTTTAAAACAATTTTTATTGAAACAAATATATATGAAACCTATCCTGCCGATTGGTTTAAATACTGCCAGCGTAAAGCACAAAAAAAGTTTGAGCAATTAAGCCCTGGATTACAAGAATTCTTTGCTTGGTATCTCACGCTCGATTTTGATGCCCGCACTATCGCTGATACTGGCATTATAATTAATTACAATAATTTTACCGATCTGTACGACCATATTCCACCCGAAGTGCTTAATATCGCACAAAAAAGGTTTTCAAACATGCATGCCCATTGGAGAGAGCTCTTAGCATTATCTGTTAACTGAGGTACAAAATTATGAAAGTGGTAATCTTCTTCCTTCTGAGTATTGCATGCGCGCCTATTCATGCAGCACAAGAACAATTTATTACCTCAATTGATATGAATAATCAACGAATTACTTTTGTAGTAAATGAACATTTTCATACTACGTATTTACGTGATAATCTTTTTGTTGAGTATGATACGGAAATAGATCTTAATCAACTTGATTATACCATCATTACTATGCCGTTAATTATGAATACGATTTCAATAATTTGGATCTCGGGCAATGACTATTATATAGATGCCATGGATCGCGATCTTTACCACTCGCTTGAAAGAGTACGAAAGATATTCAAACGATTTTATCCTTCAACTTCTTTTAATGGCAATTTAATTCCTAAGCAACTCATTAATAACCGCAAAAACACTCATAAAATACAAGGTATCCCACTCCCCTTTAGCCATGGACTTGATTCACTGTGCACTTCAATGCGTTTGCGCGAAACTCCGCAGCTCTTAATCACTGCGCGTGGCATGCCAGACACGCCGCTTGATTCAGGAGATAAAAATTGGGAATATACCAAAAATAGTATCATTCATTTTGCCAATATTCATGGGCATACTACCACTTTTATTACTTCAAATTTCCATGAATTTTTTAATTGGCGCTATCTATGTAGTTTTAGTGAGGAAATTCAGCATTGGCGATTATGTGCAGTAGAAGGATTAGGATGGATGGGTCTTGCTGCACCAATAGTAGTAGCCAAGGGATATACAACGTTTGTGTTGCCTGCAAATGGAGACTGGCATAGCCCACATCCTGGTGCAGATTGCCCACTTGTGAATAACAACGTTATCTTTGCGGGAATTTCCAACATTTCAGATGGATTCGAGATACCACGTATGGAAAAAAACCAAATTATTTCCCAAATATGCAATACACATGGTCTTCAAAAACCCACCTTTATCATCTGTGAAAAAATATTAGAAAATAGAAAGAACTGCTGCACGTGCCAAAAATGTGCTTCCTCAATTCTTGCCCTTTTGTTACTCAATGAAAAACCTAGTGACTATGGATTTGATATACCTCTACCTGATTTTTTTGATTACTTCAAAACAACTTTTGTTACTCAGAACGACTATGAACCTGATACTGCACGAGCATTTAAATATTATCAACACCAAGCTCGTACACAATTAAGTCAATTAAGCCCGGAACTAAAGCAATTTTTCGCATGGTATGTTACCCTAGACTTTGATGTCCAAACCGTACTCTGGAACAATATTACAATTGACTATAACAACTTTATAGATATATATCCTCATGTTCCACAAGAAGTATTAAAACTAAAATAATCGATAGTAGATATTAAAACAAGGCATATATGAAAAACCTTACCTTACTTACTGCGCTTCTTGCAATAGGCTTTACAACCCATACTGCTAAACCAAAAGAATTTATCAAATCAATACAGATTAAAGATCACACCATCTCATATCACATTAATCAAGCACTGCATGATCAATATTTGCGTGAGGATTTATATATCAGCTACCCGAATGATATACATCTACAGGGGCTTGATTATACAATACTTACCATGCCGCTCATCATGAATACTATTGCTATTGTATGGATTTCGGGAGAAAACTATACCATTCCTGCAATGGATGAAAATCTGTACTATTCTTTAGAAACTGTACATGAAATATTCAGAAGATTTTATCCTTCAACTTCACTCAATGGTAATCTAATCCCAGAAAAATTGGTAACTAACAGAGTGTCATCCACACAAAAAAGCGCTCGTGGTTATGCATTGCCATTTAGTCATGGCCTTGATTCTTTGTGCACGTCTCTACGCCATAGAAATATTCCACAACTCTTAATTACCGTACGGGGTATGCCCGATACGCCTCTAAAATTCGCAGAAAACAATTGGAACCAAACACAAAAAATTATTAATCATTTTGCAAAGATTCATGGTCATAAAACTGCCTATATAACTTCAAATTTCCATGAATTTTTTAATTGGAGAACACTCTGCAAAATAAGCCCAGAAATTACCCATTGGCGTATTTGCATGGTTGAAAGCCTTGGATGGATGGGTCTTGCTGCGCCAATTCTTATAGAGAAAGAGTATACACATTTTGTTTTACCCGCCAATGATGATTGGAAATCCGTACATCCAGGTGCAGGATGTCCACTCGTTGATGAAAACGTAACCTTTGCAGGAATCATTAATACCTGTGATGGATTTGATATACCACGTTTGAAAAAAAATAAAATTATTGCGGATATTTGCAATAAACATGCCCTTGAAAAACCATTCTCCATGATATGTGAGGAAATTTTGAAAGATAGAAAAAACTGTTGTAAGTGTCAAAAATGTGCGGCTTCCATTCTTTCTCTCTTATTGATACAAGAAGATCCTTATGACCATGGTTTTGAAATTAATGTCTCTGCTTTTTTAGATTTCTTCAAAACAACTTTTATTCGTGAAAACACCTATGCTCCCTATGGAGTGCGCTGGTTTCAGTATTGTCAAAAACTGGCACACAAGAATATAAATTTATTGGAACCTGAGCTGCAACAATTTTTTACCTGGTACGCTACCATAGATTTTAATGCACTTACTACAACGAACCCACGCATTGCACTCAATTATAATGAGTTTGTGGACCTCTATGACAAAATCCCTCAAAAGGTATTAAAGCGACATGCAAAAAGAGCACATGAATCAGGGCAATAGCGCATGCTTTTTAAGCAAATTCTCAAGAGCAGAGAGTAGCTTATGAGCATTTTTATAACTTATTTGTATTGTTCTTTTACGTTTTTCAAGAAGCCCTAAACAACTTGTTTGTACGTTCTTATTGAAAAACGAGTCACCATAGTAACCCGCTTGCAGAGCGTAGTCATCAAGCATGGAACAAACAACGCTTGCTGGATATAACCCTATAAGCTTTTTCAAAGCCTTATAATAATTGATAAGTCCAAGACCTTCTTGATGAGTAAAATGAGTATTCTTGTCTGAAATCATGCGATTGATATTACGCAATGATGGACCACAAAGATCTTGAAAGAACGATGATGCCATATCAATACCATAAAACGTATCCGTCGCTTCGTCATAAAAAAAATTATGACGTAACCGACCCATATTACTTACATAGGTATCCAAAGCAACCATCGCTGGAAAATCTGTATGGCAAGACATATGATAGATTAATTCACGAGATAAACCCAGAGGATCCTTCTCTTCATCTTTTTGTTTTAAATCCAAATCAGTATACAATCCTGTATTCAATTCTAAATACTCACTAAAAGGTAGACCGGGCACCAAAGTATGAAGCGATGCAGGAGCTTCAGTTTTTTTACCTAAAAAAGCAATACCCGCTGGAATAAGGCAAGCCTTATTAAGCGGAACCCCAATGGCATGTCCCATCTCTAATGCAACCAGCTCACAAATTGATGTAGCAGGAATTGATTGCCATTTTTCATATCTATATTGTTTTACTACATACTTATTCCCATATGGATCTTGCACAAAGGTAATAAAAGAACGTGGTTGCTTTATAAAGTCATATTCTTCTACCACAGGAGCAAGCGTTACATAATCGAGTGAGCCCAAAAGAGAGGCCCCGGTCACTAATGAGACATAGAGTATATATTTTTTCATGATAAAAACCTTTCTCTTAAATATACTGAGTAGAATCTAAATAGCTCTCAAGAGCATGGATGAGCTTAAGAACATTTTGATAGCTGTTATTGATAGTTTGTTTACAAGACTGAAGATAAAGAGCGCAACTGTTTTGAGTCGCTTCATCAAAAAACGTACTATTAAGAAGACCTGCATACTCGGCATATGCATCTAATTTATTGCAAAGCTCCAATGGCGTATATCTGCGTGCCAATTCTTTTAAAGTATTACAATAAACTCGCAATGCCTCATGCTCAGCCTGACTTAGTAGATTACGCTTATTCTGCATAAGACTTTGTATAGTATTTAAAGAAAGTTTGCATAAATCAACGTGAAATGATGCGCCCATATCGATTCCATAAAACGTATCAGTAGTTTCATCATAAAAAAAATTATGTTTATGCCGCGCTGGATTACCCACAAAAGTGTCCAATGCAACGAGTATCGGAAAATCTTTATGGCGTGACATATGATATATCACGCTTCTCGTGAGCCCTATAGCTTTTCCATCATGATCGCGTTGTTTAATTGCCAGGTCAGTAAACACATCACGAGAATATTTATCAAAACGAACACCCGGTGCATGCGTGTGAAGCGTTGCAGGCATGCCAAACTCTTTACCGATATAGGGTATGCCAGCAGGTATAATACATACCTCATTTTGTGGTATGTGTATAGACTGACCAACCTCAATAGCCACAAGCTCACATATTATTTTTGCAGAATAATATGGCTTATTTGGTTGATGCTTTAATTGCTTTACCACATATTTATCACCAGAGGAATCTTCCAAAAAGGTAATAATGGAGTTTGTCCATCTCAGATGTTTATATTCCCTGACATCTACTAATGACTGGTAATTTATGGCTGAAGCCGAAGAGAAACATAAAAACAATATAATAATATAACAATGATTATGCTTCATTATATGCAAGGTCACAAGAACTCCCCTTTAATATATTTATTGATAACCCTCCATACTATTTATCATAAAGCATAACGTAACAAAAAAGCAAATGCACGGCGAATTATTTTACTGAAATGGAGAGCATACCACTCTCAAAAAGCAGAACGAGTTGCAAGCGATTCTTTTTTGCTTTGGCAAACATAAATTATTGTTTTAGATACGCATTCTGTGCTATACATAAAGTATCTAAAACAGAGAGTAAGGAGCGTTATGACAGCATACAAGATACTCATCACAATACTCATTATAACATTGTATCGCAACCTTATTGCACACCCACAAGAATTGCCTTTGCTTATTTCTGTATGCGCCTATAATGCGGCACCTTGGGTAGAGAAAAATTTAGATTCAATATATAGCCAACAGTACCATAATTTTCATGTTGTCTACGTTGATGATGCTTCAGAAGATGATACCGCCCTTAAAGTCCAGCGCTATATTGATACACATTATCTTCAGGATAAAATTACCCTCATTGTCAATGAAACACGTCAACGCAAAATGAAGAACATTTACAACGTATTCCACAATTGCCCGGATAACACCATTATTGTACAAGTTGATGGTGACGATTGGCTTGCTCATGATCACGTATTTATTCACATCAATAAGGTATACCAGGAAAATAATATCTGGCTCACCTATGGTCAATTCCAAATATACCCTGGCAATAACCTTGGCTATTGCCAAGCAGTTCCTGATGAAATTAAGGAAAAGCGCACATACCGAGAATACAAATGGGTATACACACACTTACGCACCTTCTATGCATGGCTCTTTAAATCTATAAAATTACAAGATTTTATTGCAGAAGAAGTTCCCGGCTATAATGGCAAATTCTTTCCGGTAACCAATGACAATGCTTCATACTTTCCTATGCTCGAGATGTGCGGCAACAACTTCCAGTTCATTCCCGATATTTTGTATATTCACAATCATGGAAACCCCAATTATGGTCGCGTCATAGAACTGGATCTTTATAAACATGCGCGCAAGGATATTAGATCTCGGCAAAAATACCCTACCCATCAAGAGCCCACCCTTAACCGTATGTCAGGATTTGAAAATGCCCAGGCAGAAATCATGATTCTGTCGCTGAATAACCCTGCTGGCTTAAAGCGGCTTTTAAAGTCTATGTATGATTACGCTCAGGCACTAGAGAGCGTTACCGTGATCTTTGAAGCAAGCTCGCCGGAAATAACTGACGACTATCAAGCTGTGCATGATTCACACCCGCACACAAAATTTGTTTCCACAAAAAACAAATCTGCTCGCTCTATTATTTCCTCAGTTCTTGAGAATAGCTCTCAAAACCATATAATGCTCGCGCGCGATACTATTTATCTGATCAATCACTTTAATATTACTGAATGTATTCTCGAACTCGAGCGCACCTTTGCATATGGTTTTTATTTTAGTTTTGCGCATAACAAAACTCCATTCTATTATGAAAGCACACAAAAAGAAAATATACCTCATCAACTTGTACAGCACAATATATATGCCTGGAAGTTTAATTGCGGGCGCTATGCTCTCTATAATAATATTGATATGACACTTCTGAGAAAATCTGATCTAGTTGCCCGTATTAACATGGTGCCGCAAACTTCTGAGCGGTCTCTTGCTTCATTTCTTGCAAGTTGGCATTCCAACAAAGCTATTGATGGCCAGATGGTCGGTTTATTCTTAGCCGAAGCTAAATTAGGCGGAAAACGAACTAGTATATTCATACCTGCTCAAGAGAAACTCATATCGTTAACCAATAAATTGCAGAACCTAAACATTAAACATCTCTGGCTCTTTGATGATTTAACTCAAGAACTCATGGACTTTTTCTAAGAGTGTTCGAGCATTGCCATAGGTTAAATACTTCATGGCTTCATGATACGGCAGCCATTTATATCCTTGGTGCTCGTCAGATAATGTCACTTTTTTTGAACTCGTTTGACCCACAAAAAAAACTACTGTTTTATGCACGCGCTCATGGGTCACCCTGTCAGTCAACCAATAAGAAAAAGCATCTTCAAATCCAGGAACAAGTGTTGCCGTTAAGCCTGCCTCCTCAAAAAGTTCTCGGTGCGCTGCTTGCTCTGCAGTTTCTCCTTTTTCTATATGCCCTTTGGCAAAATCCCAATGGCCTGCTGCATAATGCAATAACAGATATTCAACCTGATCATCATCTTTATGAAAAACTACAATGCCCGCTGAATTTTCATACTTCATACGTTACTCCAAAAAATAAGAATTAATACCGCACTGCTTACGTGTAGCATATAAACCAAGAAACATAAGTCCCATTAAAGGGATGCTCCAAAACCAAAACAAAATAGTGTCAATTAAAAGATGTGGAATGCTCCCAGGTAACTTGGTAATACCATACTGAATTGCAAGATACACAAGCATGAACGCGCTTAATGCTGCCAATACCTGTAACGTGTACCTTACTGCAAATTGTAAAAACCCTTTGCCATCGATGGCAACGTCAAAGTATGCCCATAAGAGCCACGCAAAAAGAACGGTCTGAATTGCGCCACTCAAACTGGTTGCAAGTGCAATACCATAGGCACCATAGAGCGGCATAAAAATATAATAACTGGTTATAAAGTTAATAATGCCGGCAGCAACTGTCACATAGAGTGGCACTTTGGTTTCATGAAGGGCATAATACAGATTCAGGAGTATTTTATTAAGTGAGAAAAAGAAAAGGCCATATAAAAACGCTCTTAATATTTCTGAGGATGCAATGGCATAGGCCATAGTAAATTTACGAGAAAGAAACATGGTAACAAATATTTTCTCACTAAAAAAACACATAAGGATGGTGGCTGGCAACGTAACCCATAATACCAGCTTTGCAGCCTCCGTTGCATAAAAACTTAACTTTTTGGGTTCCTGCTTTCCTATACTTGCAAAATAAGGAAGCAAAACTGTTGATAATGCAACCGCAAAAACGCCAAGTGGAATACCCATAAATCGATTGGCATAATAAATGAGAGTCACTGACCCCTCAGACAAAAATGATGCCAAGCTGGTATCTACAAAGAAAAATATTTCCATAATACTCATACTCAAAAAACAGGGTAAAAACTTTTTGAGGACGTGTTTGAAATTGTTCCATGCTTGAGCATTTATGGATCCAAACCCAAAATTGAGCCGATAATATACCATAAGATGCAAGATAAACTGCAAAAAGCCACCAAAAATTAAAAAGTAACATAATATTGTTGGTGGCAATCCAAAATACCCACAAATAAGCAGCGCACCAATAAATACTATATTCAAAAGAACGGGTGCAAATGCAGGAATAAAAAAATGGCCTACTGCTTGCAATGCACAAGCGAGCAGCGCGCCCGATGATAAAAACAAAATAAAAGAAGTTAAAATACGTAAATAGGTTATTGCATACGCTACCGGAGGTGCTGCAATTGCCGGTCCAAAGAATACTCCCAAAATTCCATCAAAACAATCTATGCCGGTCAAATGACAGCTTTCTGTTGGCGTATACCATCCAGGCACTATGACTCTGATAACCCATGCTGCTTTCCAAAACATAAAAAGACATAATAGAAGCAGGCTCCCCTCAATAATTAAAAAGGAGAGACTCATAAGTGAATTTGTTTCTTCTCGCTTGCCTTGTTTTTCAAGCTCCACAAAAGTGGGCACAAAAGAAGCAGAGAGTGCACCCTCTGCAAACATTTTTCTGAGTGAATTGGGTATTTTAAATGCGGTAAAAAAAGCATCCGAAATGGCACCCGGCTCACCAAAATACCGAGCCATTACTACTTCTCTAAGCATACCAAGGATACGGCTAATAAATGTTGAGCCGCTCACTTGTATCATTTTTTTACGCATTGATTGTTTACTAAACACAGCTTGCTTATCCTTTTACAAGAAATTTATTTTCTCGAGTTCATGTAATGTACCATGCTTTAATTCTAATATCGTATCCATTTTTTGAGCTACCGCCCCATCATGTGTACTGACAATCAAACCCATACCAAACCGTTGTTGGTTTTCAATGAGCGTATCAATAACACGGCAAGCAGTCGCCTCATCTAAGTTTCCTGTCGGTTCATCAGCAAGTAAAAAATCTGGTTGACCATAAAGTGCACGAGCAAGAGCTACGCGCTGCTGCTGACCTCCTGATAACTCTAAAGGTAGAGCATCTATTTTATCTTGAAGCCCAACAGTTTCAAGTAAAGTGATTGCGTATGTGCGACATTCGCTTTTCAATTTACCTTCAGAAAGACCTTTAAGCATAACATTTTCAAGCACAGAAAGCTCATCTATTAGGTAAGCATTTTGTAAAAGAATGCCGAACCCATACCGCAAAAATTGTTGTTGTTGTTTTTTTGTAATCTGTGCGCGGTCCACATCATCATATAAGATTTTGCCTGATGTAGGAGATTCAAATCCTGCAATCAAATGGAGCAAGGTTGACTTACCAGTGCCCGATGCTCCCATGAGCGCATAACTATGCCCTTTTAAGAAGCTATAAGAAAGGCTATCCACAACGAACAGCTGATTATCGCCTTCTACAAATGATTTTGAAACGGTTGCAAGCGAAAGCTTTTTAATGGAGCATGGTTTGGTTAATTTGGTCATATGAAACACCGTTACAGACAGTCTTTTGTCTTGAGTATGAAATTGATCCTTGTGTTAGCAGTGTACCATACTTTAGAATGTTACTTAAGGGAATGATGCATGTGGCACTCAGTTGCCACAGAGCATCTCAATGCCAACAACACCAAAGGGGGGTGTAATGAAGAACATATCACCGATGCATAATCTTGAGAACATGCCGGAAAAGCTGCCGGTCATTCCAACAATGGATGTGGTTGTTTTTCCACATACGATTGTGCCATTGCTTGTTCTGGATGAAAAAATAATAAATGGCATCCAACAGGCAATTGAAACAACCAAACTGGTATTGCTCTTGGCAGCAAAAAAACAGGTAGACGACTACCAAGGCGCCATTGGCACGAAGGATTTGTACTCTTACGGCACTATAGCTTCCATAATGCGTCTCATCAAAGTTCCTGAGGGTGGGATAAAAATCCTTATTCAGGGAATTTGTAGAGCACAAGTTTTGGATATAGCAACTGATAGTGACATGCTCCACGCTTCTATACAACCCTTCTTTCAAGAAATACCAGAGGATGATCCAGAGCTGAGAGCACAGATAAAAAACATCAAGGAACTTGCTGATCATATGGCAGCAAGTGGCCAATCATTTAGTCCAGATTTTCACATAATACTCTCCAAGATGAATGACACACAGAAAATCGCAGACTTTGTGCTTTCGCATCTCAATTTAACCGTGCATGAAGCACAAGCATTACTAGAAAAGCCTACTCATAAGGAATTTCTGGAAGGGCTGTATCTGTACTTAAGCAGAGAAATGGAAGTTGCTCAAGTACAAGAACGGATCAAGACGCGCGCCCGCGAATCTATGAACAAATCGCAAAAAGAATATTATCTGCGTGAACAATTGAAAGCGATTAAAATAGAACTGGGTGAGGATGACGCTGAAGACATAGAAATGATGCGTGAGAAAATAAGTGTATTACAAGTAGATGATGAAACGCGCCTTGAAATTAATCGACAATTAAATCGATTAGAACGAACCGCTTCTGATTCTATGGAAGCTGCAGTGATACGCAACTATCTAGATTGGATTCTTGCATTGCCATGGGGCAAACAAACAGAAGATAATCTGGATATTCAACATGCACGGGCGGTGCTTGATGCAGATCATTATGGACTTAAAGAGATTAAGGATCGCATCCTTGATTTCATTTCAATACGAAACTTAAAGAAAAACTGTAACGCTCCTATCATTTGCTTTGTAGGACCTCCCGGAACTGGTAAAACATCACTGGGCAAATCGATAGCGAAATGCTTAGGCCGAGAACACTTTAGAGTAGCGCTTGGTGGGGTAAAAGATGAAGCAGAAATCCGGGGACACAGAAGAACCTACGTTGGCGCAATGCCTGGTAGATTCATTCAAGGATTTCGTAAAGTAAATGCTATGAACCCCGTGATCATCATTGACGAACTTGATAAAATAGGGGCCGATTTTCGTGGAGATCCTTCAGCTGCTATGCTTGAAGTTCTTGATCCACAGCAAAATCAAGCTTTCTATGATAACTACTTGGGCGTGCCGTTTGATCTTTCCAAATGTATCTTTATTGCAACCGCAAATAGTTTGGATACTATTTCCGGTCCTCTAAGAGATCGTATGGAAATCATTCGGTTATCTGGCTATACCTTAGAAGAAAAACAAAATATTGCAAAACAACATTTAATTGAACGAGCTATCAGTGATACTGGTCTTGAAGAACATAATCTGAAGTTTCCTGATGATGTTCTTAAAGATATTATTTATTGCTATACACGTGAATCGGGTGTTCGTAACCTTGAACGCACCATTCGTACGTTATGCTCTAAATCAGCTCGTAAATTTGTAGAAACCGGTGAACTTGCAAGATTTAGCATTGAGAACATAGAAGACTATCTTGGACCGCGTAAGTTTATCGATGAAGATATCAGTACTGAACATCAAATTGGTATCACAAATGGGCTTGCTTGGACTTCCTATGGCGGTGAAATGCTCAAGATTGAAGCACTCATCATGCCGGGTAAAGGCAAACTGATGCTCACGGGACAACTGGGCGACGTGATGAAAGAGTCAGCGCAAGCTGCGCTCAGTTATGCACGAGCACATGCCAAAGAGCTTAAGATAAGCCCTAAGATGTTTACTCATTTTGATCTACATATCCATGTACCGGCAGGCGCCATTCCAAAAGATGGACCTTCTGCGGGTATTACCATGCTTTCATCTATTCTTTCTGCACTGACTTATTGCCCAATCGATGCAAGTTACGCCATGACTGGTGAAATTAACTTGTGCGGTGAAGTAATGCCAATCGGTGGCGTAAAAGAAAAGATATTGGCTGCAAAACGGAATAATGTACGCTCAGTTATTCTTCCGGATAAGAATAGAGGGGACTTAAGGGGATTGGAGGATATCACCGAGGGTATAGACGTAATCTTGGTAAAACATGCTGATGAAGTGATCAAGCGCGTGCTTATGGCTGCAAAAGTGAAGGTTCAATAAGCTGTGACCAAGAAAAAACGCATCTTAACTATTGGTGGCGCAACTGAAGATATCTTTATTGGATATCAACAAGCGCAAACAATGCTCATTAATACTAAGCAGGGGCCTCGCTCCTGCTTAGTTATTCCAGAAGGCACCAAGATCGAAATTGACGAACTTACCACCACTACCGGTGGCGGTGCAACAAACTCAGCCGTATCATTTGAACGCCAAGGCTTTGATGTTACTGCATGCTGTAAACTGGGCGCTGATGCTCAAGGCAGATTCGTACTGCAAGAACTAATTGCGCAACATATTGATACAAAACCAATCACCCATCACGAGAAATTATCCACCGGTCTTTCTTGCATCATTAAATCACCGAGCGGCAACCATATTATCTTGGCCTACCGTGGCGCCAATACAACACTGGAATCACAAGATATACCATTTAAACTTTTTAAAGAAATGGATCAATTGTATGTTACTTCCTTATCAGGAAAATCATCTGCCCAGTTGATGCCCATACTAGAAGAAGCACAAAAACAAGGCGTTCCTGTGGCAATTAATCCCGGTTCAAGCCAACTTGCTTCATGCACCAAAGGAGTATGCCAAGCACTTACCGGTATTGATATTCTTATTTTAAATGCTGATGAAGCAACATTATTTTTATATGCGCTCATGCAAAGTGATAGTAATCTGCATAACGAACTTACTCAAAAAAGAAACACCGAACAAAATATTTTAAAAGGGGAATTGTTTAAGACACACACATATAAAGAAATGAACTTTAATGTACAACTTTACGTTAAAGCAGTACTTTCCCGTGGCACACGCATTGTGGTAGTCACTAATGGTGCTGAAGGAGTGTATGTTGCAACACAAGATACTATCTATTTCCACGCAAGTTTTCCTGCGAACGTCATTAACACGGTGGGAGCTGGCGATGCTTTTGGATCTGGATTTGTAGGCTCACTTGCACAAGGATATACACTCCAAGAATCATTAATTCGCGGTATATTAAATGCCGTATCGGTTATTAGTTCATTAAATGCCAAAGATGGATTATTAACTAATGATGAACTTGATACACGGTTCAAAGAAGTTGGTGTGAGTGGGATTCAAAAATTAGTGTTCAAATCCTGAGTGTTTACTCTCCAATTTAATATTGCCAATCTTGCCATTTTCTCTTTCAACAAGGATATATGCAGGCTTATCAGCAATGAGCTGGTTATACCAGCTAATAAGACGCAAAATATCAAATTTATTAGCTACAAAATTGCACTCTTTATTGGTTATTGCTGGAGTGAGAGCTATTTTGACTTCATCACCATCTTTTGCAACAAAAATATTTTTACCTGTAATCTCGCCTTTATGGGTAGATTCTATCCAACTTTTGAATTGATCTGGGCTACCTTGATCAGTTAAAAAATATCCCAATGTAAGCAAACAGTCATCATCTCCTGATTCAACGTTATAAATACCTTTGCCAATGTTCTTTAGTACTGTACGCATAATTTTCTCATTTAGATACATATCTTTCTATTTCGATTAATTACAGCAATATTCTTCAATAATCATCTCCTTCAAAGTTGGCCATTGGACCTTCATGTATTGCACGTTGTGGTTCAATCAATATCTTGCCATTTTCCCGCTTAATAATAAGAAATGCAGGCTTATCAACAATGAGCTGATTAAATCGTTTGATAAGATTCAGAAGTTCAAATTTATTGGTCACCAACGTTGCTTTTTTTTGAGTCATCTCAGGAATAAGGCTTACTCGCATTTGGTCACCAAACTTTTCAAGAAAGGTTATCTTAAGAGTGGTGTCACCTTCGCTGGTAGTTTCAATCCAGCTTTTACACAAATCTGGGCTACCACCATCGGTTAAAAAATAACCCAAAGCAAGCAAACAATTATCATCCCCTGATTCAACGTTATAAACGCCTCTGCCAATATGCTTTAATAATGCGTGCAACATCTCTTTCTCCTTTTAGATACTTATTATTCTATTTTCATTCTACCACTTTTAATATATCAGTGACAATCATCTAGCTTTTAGATTCATTCACATATTCATGTTGAACTCATTTCTTTTTAATATACTTTATATTTTTATGGATATGTGAAAAGTCATTTCTTCATTCCTACGAGGCTGGTTGTTTATTTGTATTTGCAGCAGCTTCGGGCCTTTCCCAGGCCAGGGTGAGGTCTTTTTCTTGCTCCTCCTACGTCAATCCAGGCCTTCAGGCTTGGCTGACTACGGCGGACAGGCAACAGACCTGCAACCAAAAGGATAAATAAGACTTCCAGTCTTATTTATCCGGCGCTCAATTCTTCCTCCATCGCCCTTTTTTTGCTTCTCAAAAAAGTTCTGCGGAGTCCAGTCTCGCGGCTAAGGAAAAAACATTGTGACTAATATTTGCCCTTGGCAATGTAAAATTTGTGGCGTGATCTACGCAAAATGGAGTAGTATGAAGCTTGGGCTGGCCGCCCATAGAGGCCAAATGATCGTAAAAAAGTCCATTATTAGTCTTACGGTAAACAGCCTACACGATTTGATTGTGGCCAGAGAAAATTTCAAAAATTGAAATTTGAGATGAGCCACTTACAAGAGGTGGGGTTCTAGGGGGGCGGAGGCGCCCCTAGTAAGCTCTTTTGATCAAAGTATTTTGAGCTAACAAAATTTTTTGTACCGGCCGGAAAGCCCACAGCATAGACACCCCTACTTTAAAAATCAAACTTCTACATTAACATTATGATCTACCATTTAATTTCATTCCGACTCTGGCAATCATCAAAGCCGCTATGATAGAATAATAAAAAGAACCATATAAAAATAGGAGACAAACATGGTTTTACTTATTATGTTAATCGCCCTTCTGGGCCTCATCATATCCCTCTATTCATATTGGGTTGAACGGCAATTGTTACAAAACGTAAACTATAAACCTGCATGTGATATTTCAGACCACATTTCTTGCTCCAAGCCGTTTACAAGCATCTATAGTGCAGTGCTTGGTATTTCAAATACCGTAGTAAGTATCATATATTTTACGAGCATGTTTTGGCTTGCAGTGGGTGACTTTAATAAGCTTATGTTTATTGGCGCATGCATAGCAGTTATTTTCACACTTTATTTGGCATACCTTTTATACTTCAAAATCAGATCGTTCTGCCTTATCTGCACCTCTTTGTATATTGTGAACGTCCTGATGCTCGTGGCAACGTATTATAACCTATATCGATAAGGATCACTTATGTTTCACAAAATTAAATCATTCTTTTGTAGCGAGTCACTTGCCTTAAAAAATCTTGGCCTTTCTATAATACGCGTAGGCGTTGGCCTGGTGTTCGTAAGATATGGGACTGAAAAACTGATGGGCGGTCCTGAGCTTTGGCATACTCTTGGCGATATGGCCAAATATGTTGGCATAACGTTTTGGCCAACTATGTGGGGGTTCTTGGCAGCATGTGCTGAATTTTTTGGTGGCCTTGGATTAGTATTTGGATTCTGCACACGGCTTGCAAGTATGGCCATCGCATGTGTAATGATTGTGGCAGTGGCAATGCATTATAGCACCCATGATACTTGGATACATATATCCTTACCACTTTCATTGCTTTTTGTCATGATTGGCTTAATTCTTGCCGGTGGTGGCAGCTATTCTGTTGATTCTTATATGCATCGAAAACAGTAAACTATCCCCTAACAAAGTTAGAGGGGCATGCACAATTTCTTGCGCATGCCCCTCCAAATCATTTCATTAAGTTATGATTTTCCTGCTGGCTTGCCATTGCTGCTAGGATGCTTATCAGTTTTGCATTCTTTGCAAGGGTGTGCGCTTTTGCACCCACATTTGCATTCATTGCATTTCTTTGGGCAACCTTCATGCATTTTGCATGATTTTCCCGCGCCGCAGTTACAACTACCTGAACGTTCCATAGAAACGCCTCCTTTGTTTTAAATAGATTAAACATATACCTTTACTCTCATGCCTCTAGATATACCAGACCAAAAAGATCATGTAAATAGTTTAATCAATCTCAGGCAAAAAAGAACTGCCCCTACGCCAAGGATGCCAGAGCTTTCTTAACAGCGATGGCGCGATGTGATTTTGCGCACATATCGCCTTCTGCCACAAGTTCTGTAAGAGTCTTGCCTTGATGCGGCACCAAGAAGACACTGCAATAAGGGAATTCAGGGATATGTGGTCCGCGAGGCTCAGTGGTGATCATGCCTTGCATGGTTCCTGCAAACGTACGCACGGTACCATTTGGTTCAGCAAGCGCCACCACGCTCACAAAGCGAGCAGTACGCTCATGCTCAGGAACATGCACCAATTTATCCAAAATAAACTGGCGTCTTTGGTCATCGGTTGCATTCTCACCCGCATAGCGTTTTGAATAAACACCTGGTTCACCGTTTAAGGCATCAACTTCTAACCCTGAGTCATCGGCAAGTACCATATGACCTGTCAATGCAGCATAGGCCGTTGCTTTAAGAATTGCATTCTCTTTGAATGTAGTCCCTGTTTCATCAACGTCATGGGTAACGCCCATATCAGTAAGTGAGACGAGTGTAAATCCAGAATCTGCAAGCAAATGGGTAAGTTCAGCAAACTTTGCTGTGTTATGTGTTGCAATAACTAATGTTTTGTTTTTGTTCATAATAATAATAAAATCCTATTTCATTAATAATTTGTATCCAAATTCGTAACCCGTCATAGTGTAAATAAATACATTAGTAACTATGATAAAGTATCGGTACTACGACTGGATGTTTGTTTTTACATCTAAAGAATCTCTACTGTCTTGGGGGTCTTTAAAAAAAGAAGCCGAAAAACATATCCTTCCTGGTTTACAGGCTAAATAGGCTTGCGATTATATTCATTAAGGGCAATTTGAGAGGAGAATTGCGAAATACTCGCTTGAGAAGCTTTATACCATAATTATACCAGAATAATACTATAAGTCAATATAAAAAACACACATCCATTAGCTTCAGCATTTTTATGCAATACCAGTATTAAAGGCGAGGTAGCCTTTTTGCTTTCTCAGGTAAATGGTTCTATACTAATTTTATGCACATGCTTACAAATTAACCAAGGAACTAGCTTTTTATGGACCACAAAGAACACATGGCCAAAGAGTCAGCAGCACATCAACCAAAACTGATTGGTCATGTATTGCGCGTAACCGGCACTATTATAGACGTCCAATTTAATGAAGAAGACACGCCACATATCTTAAATCTTCTTCATATTATCATTCCCGCCGATCATGAACGCATAGAAAAAAAAGCCAGTGTAGAAGTTGCCCAAATTCTAGGTGATGGTATTGTGCGTTGTATTGCTCTTGAAGATATTGAAGGCATTCGGCGTGGTCTTGATGTAATAAATACCAGAGGTCCCATTAAAGTGCCCGTAGGCAATTGCGTACTTGGCAGAATCTTTGATGTTCTTGGTCAACCAATTGACAAAAAAGGCCCGGTCAATGCAACCGTCTATTTGCCCATTCACCGTGAACCACCCCCTTTAATTGAACAAAAAATTGCTACTGAAATCCAGGAAACGGGCATCAAGATTATTGACCTTATGTGCCCCTATATGAAAGGCTCCAAGATTGGCCTTTTTGGTGGTGCTGGCGTTGGTAAAACAATTCTTGTGATGGAACTTATTCGTAATATAGCCATTGAACATGGTGGTGTTTCTGTGTTTACAGGTATTGGTGAACGTACCCGTGAAGGTAATGACCTGTGGCTTGAAATGAAGCAAGCAAACGTTCTTGATAAAACCACTTTAGTATTTGGTCAAATGGGTGAAATGCCCGGTGCACGATTCCGCGTGGGCCAAACAGGCCTGACCATGGCTGAGTATTTCCGTGATTCAGAAAAAAAAGACGTGCTCCTGTTTGTTGATAACGTGTTCCGCTTGGTACAAGCAGGTTCTGAAGTGTCTGCACTTCTTGGCAGATTACCATCTGCGGTAGGATATCAGCCAACCTTGGCATCTGAAATGGGGGAATTTGAAGAGCGAATCACAAACACGGTAAATGGTGCGATCACTTCAATCCAAGCAGTCTATGTACCTGCTGACGATATTACCGACCCTGCTCCTGCAACTATATTTGTGCATTTGGATGCAACCACAGTACTTTCTCGTAAACTGGTTGAACTTGGGTTATATCCTGCCATTGATCCACTGCAATCAAGCTCCAAAGCATTAACCCCTCACGTGATTGGTCAAAAACATTATGACACTACGCGGGAAGTGCAACGTATTCTGCAACGGTATAAAGAACTTCAAGATATTATTGCCATTTTAGGTATGGATGAATTGTCTGATGAAGATAAAACGCTTGTAGGCCGTGCAAAACGAATCCAAAAATTCCTCACCCAACCGCTCCACGTGGCAGAAGCCTTTAGCGGCATAAAGGGTGAATACGTACCACTCTCCAAGACAGTGGAAGATGTAGCAAGCATTATTGAAGGTAATTATGATCATTTGCCTGAAGATGCATTCTACATGGTAGGAACGCTTGAACAAGCGCATGAAAAAGCTGAACGTCTTAAACGTGATATGCGTGAAAAATAATGGAACTGAGTATCATACGCCCTACTGGCAAAGAAACGCGCGAAATTGTTTGGCTGGATGTTGATACTGATGATGCAGGTAATTTTGTGATCAAACGTGAGCATGCGCCCATGGTGCTTGCAATCGCCAAGCATAAGCCAATCACCGTGCTACTGACCAGTGGCAAACAAGAAAGTTTCACGGTCAAACATGGTGGATTTGTGCATATTGAACGCACACACATTACACTTATTTTACATGATGCATAAAGAATAACCGCTCAGACCCTTCGATACAATCCGTCATTTGTCTTTTTAAAAGATAGCGTGCTGATTACCATAAAAGCTTATATTGCAATACGTAAATGACGGATCACTCAGGGAGAGCGGTGGGATTTTGCTGATACATAAAAAGTAGAATATTACTGATCAGGCTTAAGGCGCTTTAATTCGCGCTCGCCACCCGGAATTGTATCATCAGCAGCGGCAACATGTTCTTCTTTGTTGTTATCTTTCATAAGAGCATGAATAGTGTCCCAACAATGGGTAGAGTCTTTAACGCGACCATCTTCCCGTGTTTCAAACATACGAGGTAACATTTGCAAGAAAGACCAAACACGATGAGCTTGCGCTGAATTACTGTTTTCAAGGCAATGAATAACTTTTGTATCCCATATATATGCACAGCCGTCTGCAGAACCTGCAATAATTGTATCATGAGGAACTGGAATAACTGACCATATTTCATCAGCGCACTTACAACATGCTAATTCTTGCCCATTTATATCCCAAACTCGTATTGTATTATCTTCACCAGTAGAAATAATCTTATTATCTTGGGTAACGCATACTGCGATAACCATCCCCTTATGACCATTACAGCAAATCACCTGCCGTCGCTCCTCCGGAGCTATCGCGTGGTTATCACGACGTACATCTTGCTCTGCAAGAGCAAGTGAAATCGGATCAATGTCCCACACCCGTATGGTACCATCTTTAGAAGCAGAAACAATCCTATTGTCATGAGTTATACATACAGCACTTATTGCATCAGTATGACCATCGCGTTGCGCAAGTTGCTTTCCTTCTCTATTCCACACGCGGATAGTACCATCCTCAGAACCTGAAATAATATTATTGTCATGCCCGACACAAACTGTCCACACTTCTGCTGTATGACCATCACAAACTCTCAGTACATCACCGTTCATATCCAAGATCCGTACGGTATGGTCAAGGCAACTTACAACTATAGTATTATCATGGGTGATACAAACATCGGTAGCATTATAACCATTACGCACTACACGTTGATTACCATTAATATCCCAAATACGAAGAGTAGAATCGTGAGAAGCTGAAATAATCTGATTGTCATGCCCAACACATACGGCCCATACTTGTGCAGTATGACCGTTACATTCTGCGCATTGCTTACCATCTCCATCAAATATGCGCAGTTTGTGATCTGCACAAGCAATGATAATCTTATCATCACGGCTTATAGCAATAGCATAAATTGAAGCATTAACATTCAAAAATCGGCTAAGTTCTATGCTTTGCACAGGTCCTACCACATCAACTGCTGCCTTAAACATAAATGCATTGCGTGCGGCTACCGGCAAACCAGCAATCTGCTCAGGGGTAAAGTTGTTTTTATGGGCACGAATAGTCCTGCCACACTGCTCCTTAAGTGATGGCACTATTGCTTGAGTGGCAGCAACTTCATCTTGGTCAGTATCCATTGGTTCAGCAGGAACTGGTTCCATGCCCAAAGCATGCGATATCGCACATAACGTAAATAGTAATAATAATTTCTTAAACATACTATAACCCCCAATACTATTCGCCTGTTTTCTGGCGCTTTAATTCACGCTCACCCTCAGAAATATTTCCAGGTAAAGCAGCATTTTCATCATTTGCTTGTTGTTCATGAGGATACATAATTTGTCTTACTTCATGCCATAGAATAGTACTATCAATACTATCTTGCTTTGTAGCATATGGTTGTAAAAGTGTCCATACACGCTCAACCTGCTTGCCATTCATTTTTTGAATATCCGCGAGTAATCCTATATTCCACACACGCACGGTACCATCAAGAGAAGCAGAAACAATGTTACCATCATCCTGCATACGCACCTGCATAACAGGAGCAGTATGGCCATCGCACTGTGCAAGTTGCTTGCCACGCTTATTCCATATGCGCACAGTGTTATCAGAGGAGCCTGAAACAATAAGATCGCCACAAACACAAACGCAATTTACACAATCCTGATGGCCGGTACATACGGCAAGCACGCGACCGCGCGTATTCCAAAGACGTACCGTCCGATCAAAAGACCCGGAAAGAATAAGATTTTTTGGTGTTACTAACATGGCAGCAATAAAGCCAGTATGCCCGCTGCAAGCAGCAAGCTCTTGCCCATGTCTATTTTTAATGCTTAATGAACCATCAATAGACGCAAAAACGAACTTACCGTCAGTTGTTACACACTGCATTGGCTTTGGCTGAAAAGGTTCATTGCGAACTTCAACTTCAAACGCCGGCACTGGCCCTAAAAGATATATAAGCATTTTACCGATAAGTAGGTTACGCACAGAAACTGGCAATGCAGCAATCTCTTGTGGTGTATAGTTATTCTTATGTGCAAAAATAAAGTTCATGCACTGCTCTGTAAGTTTTGATGGATTGTTGATTAAGGCAGGGACAACCTTTTGATCTAAATCCATCGGCTGAGGAGCATCCATAGAGGCAGCTTGCATCACTGCACATAGAGTAAGTATGATTAATAATTTCTTTAACATGATAAACCTCATTTTTTAAATTTTATTCATCGCCCTTATGGCGCTTAGTATCTTGTTCACCTTCATCTTGAAACGCTGGCATTGCCGTGGCAGGTGGAAAGACTCTCGTATCAAGAACGTTTGGCAATAATACATCACTGTCCAATATATCTCTAACCGTTCGCCATACAGTATCAATAGCGTCATCTTGCACATTAGATTGCAAAAGTGGCCATATACGTTGAGCTTGCTCTTTTTTCATCATTTGAAGATCTATTAGCCATACACGCACTGCTCCATCTTCACCGCCTGAAACTATCTTGCTACCATCTGGTGTTACACAAACTGAAAAAACCCAACCTGTATGGCCTGTAAGCATAATTGGTGGCTCAGTAAGATTATTCATATCCCATACACGTATTGTTCCATCAAGACCGCCTGAAAACATCCTGCCACCATTTGGTGTTACACATACTGACTGCATCGAATTTGTATAACCTCTTAACACGACTGGCGACTCAGTAAGGTTATCCATGTTCCATACACGTATTGTTCCATCATTACTGCATGAAATTATCCTGCCACCATCTGGTGTTACACAGACTGAGTTAATCCAACTTGTATGGCCTCTTAGCACGACTGGCTGCTCACTCAGATCATTCATATTCCATACTCGTATTGTTTCATCCGGCCCTCCTGAAACTATCCTATTAGCATCTGGCATTACACATACTGAAACAACCGGATCCGTATGGCCTCTTAGCACGACTGGTTGCTCAATGAGATTATTCATATTCCATATACGTATTATTCCATCAATACAACCTGCAACTAATCTGCTGCCATCTGGCGTTACACATAATGATTTAACATAGAATCCTCTTAGAGCAATTGGTGGCTCATTGAGATTCTTCATATTCCATACACATATTGCATCCCAACTGCCTGAAACCATCTTGCTACCATCTGGTGTTCCACAGACCGAGCGAACCGTATCTGTATGGCCTGTAAGCACAACTGATGACTCATCAAGTTTATTCATATTCCATACACGTATTGTTCCATCATCACTGCCTGAAACTATCCTGCTACCATCTGATGTTACAAAGACTGAATAAACCCGATCTGTATGGCCATTACAAATGCCGAGTTGCTTGCCGAGCAAGGGCCCAAAAATACGTGCCATCTGACCTAAAATAATGGATTTGCAAATCGGCCACGGCAAAGTAGCAATCTGAGCGAAAGTAACCTTTTTAATGTCCATCTGTTTGGCAACGTCAATTGCAAGATCAAGTAAAGTAGGAACATCCAAATAATTAAGTGCTGCAATAAATTCTATAAGAGTAATGCCATCATTTGATTTTAATTTCGCAATAATATCTGCTTTAGCTTTTTCTTTTTCTTGTTGAGCATTTTGCTTAGCTTCTTCCTGAAGATCATCACCTACAGGTTTGTTAAAAGCTAGCACCAATGGCAACAATTCTTGAATCTCGTTCCACACACGCCCCGTAATAGTAGGAAGTGGTATGGCATTATTAACTGTGTCATTGCTTGCATCTTGTATCAAACTCTTGAGTGTTTCAGATAATCTTAAAAGGCTATCCGGAACTCTGAATTCTTTACCATCTTGAGTGGTGATAGTTGAATGATCCTCAGATTCCTGAGCGCGACTTTGCAAAGTCTGATCCATACACACTGCTGGCATCACTGCAAACATGGTAAGTATGATTAATAATTTCTTTAACATGATATTTTATCTCCATTTGTAACCCGAAGACCTGTCCGCCGTAGCTTTATGCGAAGGAGGAAGCTAGTCCAAGCGCAACTTAAGTTGAACTTGGCTTAGCGTAGACAGGTTATTCATTTAAATTTTGTTCTTCTTGATCTTCTGGATCAGTAGGACTGCTTGAGTCATTGGCTTGTTTATCCGGTTGTTTAGTTAACAAGTGGTATACAATACCAACAACCAAAGCTGCCGTTGCAACGCTAGCTGCTGCAACTCCTATTGTCTTAGCATTGCTCGCTTCAACGATTTTATCTTCAGTAATCTCTTTAATCTTTTGCCAATATTTTTCTCTATCTACCTTTTTACCACGGCTTAACTTACCCGACACTTTATCGAGCAAATCACACATTTCCAGCGCCTTTTTCTGGTCTATATCGTCAAAACAATACAATAAAGACATATCCCATTCGCGCTCTACTTTATCTTGCGAAATTGAAATAAGCTTGCCATCTTTTAAATAGATTGACCGCACTTTAGCAGTATCTTTACATACAGCAAGCAACTTACCATTGAAATCCCAAATACGTATTGTCTTATCATCAGAGCAAGAAACAATTCTATTGCCAGGCATGAGAAGTATTGCATTAACCACATCAGTGTGACCATTACAAATGCCGAGTTGATTGCAATGTTCATCCCATATACGCACTGCATTATCACCAGGACGACAGGTAATAAATCCATTATTAAGACCTACATACACTGATTGATCGTAATTTACAGTACGATTGTACTTTACTTGAAGCTCTCTGCAGCCCAGTAACCCTAATACGTTTGACGCTTTTTTAAAAAGAACTGGCCCCAACCATGGAGTGGATATCTGCTCAATCTGTGCTGCATTTAGTAACTCGTAATGTTCAAAAACCTTTTTACTTGCAAGATCTTTAAGCATTCCTATCTTGCTTGGAGCAGAATTCTGTGATGCTCGAACTGCCTTCTCGCGCTTTGTTGCCTCAAGAACTCGTGCAATTTTCTGAGCAAGAAATTCTTCTTGCATATTAAAGCTTCCAAAGCCTTCATCATCACACACAGTATCATGCGGAATCCAACGTGCTCGAGCGATACACGGTGAAGTATCACTTTCATCTTCTGACTCAGTAGATGATTCAGGCAAAACGGTTGCAGGAACAGCATTTATTTGTGAACTGGCGTTATTTGATAATAATGTAAATACATTTTCTGCTGCGCAACCAGAAAGCAAATAACCTCCGTTGGCTAATAACGAACGCTGCTTTATATCCATGCACACTGCTGGCATTACTGCAAACAGGGTAAGTATGATTAATAATTTCTTTAACATGATATATCCTTGTCCGAATCAGCTTTGCAGAGACGGGTCTTGCCCCGAATCATTTACTGAGACGGGTCCATTTATTAAAAATATTTGATCTATATCTAGAGTACCATATCTGCAATTTATGTCAAATAGAAAATATAAGCCTGGCCATGTATTGTCTTTCGCTGTAAGGCTTAAAGGGCAAGTAATTTACCTTAAAAATAAAGATTTTGCTATAACCTCATTTTGGGCCATATTCTCTCGGGATCGCTCTCGGAAGGCTCTTGCATACGTTTCTGCCAAGATACCCCTCTGGAGAGCATAAAAACAGGCAATTTTGACCATTAGCAAGGGATGTTGCTTATACTTTTATTACCGGCATGTACAATCCCTGGCTTGGCAAAAAGCTTTACCAGGTCAGCTATATGGCAGGAATCCATAGCCTAGCCCAAGCACAACATATGTGAAGCCCTGGATTAAGCGTTATAAGGGGTCTAATTTTATTCATCCTGGCGCTTAGTGTCTCGTTCACCTTCATCTTGAAACGCTGGCATTGCCATGGCAGGTGGAAAAACTCCCGTATCAAGAACGTTTGGCAATATATCACTATTCAATATATCTCTAACCCTTTGCCATACAGTATCGATGGCGTCATCCTGCACATCAGATTGCAAAAGTGGCCATATACACTGAGCTTGCTCTTTTTTCATTATTTGAAGATCTAGTAGCCATACACGTATTGTTCCATCTTCACCGTATGAAACTATTTTGCTACTATCTGGTGTTACACAGACTGAGCAGAAACCTGTATGACCCGTAAGCATAACCGGTGGCTTAGTAAGATTATTCATATCCCATACATGTATTGTTCCATCCACACCCATACCGCATGAAATTATCTTGCTACCATCAGGTGTTACACAGACCGAGCAAACCCAACCTGTATGGCCGGTAAGCATAACTGGTGGCTCAGTAAGATTATTCATATCCCATACACGTATTGTTCCAT
Source organism: Candidatus Babeliales bacterium (assembly GCA_963716425.1). Lineage (GTDB taxonomy): Bacteria > Babelota > Babeliae > Babelales > JBFXEV01 > JBFXEV01. The sequence continues at coordinate 915,890 of OY970310.1, read as the reverse complement.
CATCACCGTATGAAACTATTTTGCTACTATCTGGTGTTACACAGACTGAGCAGGAACCTGTATGGCCCGTAAGCATAACTGGTGACTCATCAAGGTTATTCATATTCCAGATACATACTGTTCGATCAAAACTGCCTGAAACTATCTTGCTACCATCAGGTGTTATACAGACTGAGCAAACCCATTCTGTATGGCCGGTAAGCATAACTGGTGGCTCAGTAAGATTATTCATATCCCATACACGTATTGTTCCATCACCATTGCCTAAAACTATCCTGCTACCATCTGGCGTTACACATACTGAGTTCCAATTTGTATCGCTTATAAGCACAACTGGTGGCTCAGTAAGATTATTCATATCCCATACACGTATTGTTCCATCATCACTGCCTGAAATCATCTTGCTACCATCTGCTGTGCCCGGCGTAGCTTTATGCGAAGCCTGGGGTGTTACATAGACTGAATCAACCGTACCTGTATGGCCTCTTAGCACAACTGGCCGCTCATTGAGATTATTCATATTCCATACACGTATTGTTCCATCTTCACTGCCTGAAACTATCCTGCTACCATCTGGTGTTACACAGACTGAATGAACCTGATCTGTATGGCCATTACAAATGCCGAGTTGCTTGCCGAGCAAGGGCCCAAAAATACGTGCCATCTGACCTAAAACAATGGATTTGCAAATCGGCCACGGCAAAGTAGCAATCTGAGCGAAAGTAACCTTTTTAATGTTCATCTGCTTGGCAACATCAATTGCAAGATCAAGTAGAATAGGAATATCCAAGTAATTCACTGCTGCAATAAAATCAATAAGAGTAGCACCATCATATGATTTTAATTTTGCAATAATATCGGCTTTAATTGCTTCTTTTTCTTGTTGCGCATTTTGCTTAGCTTCTTCCTGAAGATCATCGCCTACAGGTTTATTAAAAGCTAGCACCAAAGGCAATAACTCTTGTATCTTGCGCCATACAGACCCTGTAATAGAAGGAAGTGGTATGGCATTATTAACCGTGTCATTGCTTGCATCTTGTATCAAACTCTTGAGTGTTTCAGATAATCTTAAAAAGTTATCCGGAACTCTGAATTCTTGACCATCTTGAGTGATGATAGTTGAATGATCCTCAGATTCCTTCCCATCTTGTGTTGCTATGGTTAAGCACTCTTCTTCATTTCGTGCAAATGGCAACGGCTGGTTTATATCTAAATCTACTTGCCAAGGTTCTAACAATTCAATAGATTCTTCAAAAGGATTTTCATCCAGCTTTACCTGCTTTGAACCTTGCTCCATTGGCAATGCATAGGGCACAGAAAGAGACACGAACAATAATACGATTTTCTTTAACATGATATAACCCCTTGCCCGAATCAGTTACTGAGACGGGTCTATCTTAAATTTTATTCATCGCCCTTATGGCGCTTAATATCTCGTTCACCTTCATCTTGAACCACTGGCAATACATCATTGTTCAATATATCTCTAACCCTTTGCCATACAGTATCGATAGCGTCATCTTGCACATCAGATTGCAAAAGTGGCCATATACAATGAGCTTGCTCTTTTTTTATTATTTGAAGATCTAGTAGCCATACACGTATTGTTCCATACCCGCATGAAACTATCTTGCTACCATCTGGTGTTACACAGACTGAAGCAACCCGACCTGTATGGCCTGTAAGCATAACTGGTGGCTCAGTAAGATTATTCATATCCCATACACGTATTATTCCATCAAGACCGCCTGAAACTATCTTGCTACCATCTGGTGTTACACAAACTGAATCAACCATATCTGTATGGCCTCTTAGCATAACTGGTGGCTCAGTAAGATTATTCATATTCCATACACGAATTGTACCATCCTCACCGCATGAAACTATCTTGCTACCATCTGGTGTTACACAGACTGAAGCAACCAAATCTGTATGGCCTGTAAGCATAATTGGTGGCTCATTGAGATTATTCATATTCCATACACGTATTGTTCCATCCGAACTACCTGAAACTGTCTTGCTACCATCTGGTGTTACACAGACTGATGCAACCATATCTGTATGGCCTCTTAGCATAACTGGTGGCTCAGTAAGATTATTCATATTCCATATACGTATTATTCCATCAATACAACCTCCAATTAATCTGCTGCCATCTGGCGTTACACATAATGAATTAACCCAGAAGTTTCTTAGCGCAATTGGTGGCTCAGTAAGATTATTCATATTCCATACATGTATTGTTCCATACCCGCATGAAACTATCTTGCTGCCATCTGGTGTTACACAGACTGCAGCAACCATATCTGTACGGCCTCTTAGCACAACTGGCCGTTCATTGAGATTATTCATATCCCATATACGTATTGTTCCGTCCTGCCCTCTTGAAACTATCCTGCTACCATTTGGTGTTACACAGACTGAATAAACCGAATCCGTATGGCCATTACAAATGCCGAGTTGCTTGCCGAGCAACGGCCCAAAAGTACGTGCCATCTGACCTAAAACAATGGATTTGCAAATCGGCCACGGCAAAGTAGCAATCTCAGCGAAAGTAACCTTTTTAATGTTCATCTGTTTGGCAACATCAATTGCAAGATCAAGTAAAGTAGGAACATCCAAATAATTAAGTGCTGCAATAAATTCTATAAGAGTAGCACCATCATATGATTTCAATTTTTCAATAATGCTCGTTTTAGCTTTTTCTTTTTCTTGTTGGGCATTTAGCTTAGCTTCTTCCTGAAGTTCATCGCCTACAGGTTTATTAAATGCTAACACCAATGGCAACAATTCTTGAATCTCGCTCCATACGCGCCCCGTAATAGTAGGAAGTGGTATGGCATTATTAACTGTGTCATTGCTTGCATCTTGTATCAAACTCTTGAGGGTTTCAGATAATCTTAAAAAGTTATCCGGAACTCTGAATTCTTGACCATCTTGAGTGATGATAGTTGAATGATCCTCAGATTCCTGAGCGCGACTTTGCGAAGTCGGATCCATACACACTGCTGGCATCACTGCAAACATGGTAAGTATGATTAATAATTTCTTTAACATGATAACCTCATTTTTTAAATTTTATTCATCGCCCTTATGGCGCTTAGTATCTCGTTCACCTTCATCTTGAAACGCCGGCATTGCCATGACATGTGGAAAAACTCTCGTATCAAGAACGTTTGGCAATACATCACTGTCCAATATATCTCTAATCGTTTGCCATAGAGTATCGATAGTGTCATCTTGCACATCAGATTGCAAAAGTGGCCATATACAATGAGCTTGCTCTTTTTTCATTATTTGAAGATCTAGTAGCCATACACGTATTGGTCCATCATCACCAGCTAAAACTATATCACCACATGAAACTATCTTGCTACCATCTGGTGTTACACAGACTGTGCGAATCCAATTTGTATGGCCTGTAAGCATGACTGGCTGCTCACTCAGATTATTCATATTCCATACATACACTGCTGTATCTTCACCGCCTGAAACTATCTTACTACCATCTGGTGTTACACAGACCGAGCAAACCCAACCTGAATGGCCTCTAAGCATAACTGGTGGCTCAGTAAGATTATTCATATTCCATACACGTATTGCTCCATCCTCACCGCATGAAACTATCTTGCTACCATCTGGTGTTACACAGACCGAAGCAAACCCAACCTGTATGGCCTGTAAGCATAACTGGCTGGCTCATTAAGATTATTCATATTCCATACACGTATTGTTCCATCCTGAACTCCTGAAACTATCCTGCTACCATCTGATGTTGCACAAACTGAAAAAATCAAATCTGTATGACCTATAAGCATAACTGGTAGCTCAGTAAGATTATTCATATTCCATATACGTATTGTTCCATCCATACCACCTCAAATTATCTTGCTACCATCTGGTGTTACACATAATGAATTAACCTCATCCTCATCTTGGACGTCTTCACTCACTGCAAGCACAATCAGTGGCTCATTGAGATTATTCATATTCCATACATGTATTGTTCCATCATCACTACATGAAACCATCTTGCTACCATCTGGTGTTACACAGACTGAGCTAATCATTTTTGTATGGCCTCTAAGCACAACTGGTGGCTCATCAAGATTATTCATATTCCATATACGTATTGTTCCATCCTGTCCTCCTGAAACTATCCTGCTACCATTTGGTGTTACACAGACTGAATAAACCGAATCCGTATGGCCATTACAAATGCCGAGTTGCTTGCCGAGCAACGGTCTAAAAGTACGTGCCATCTGACCTAAAATAATGGATTTGCAAATCGGCCACGGCAAAGTAGCAATCTGAGCGAAAGTAACCTTTTTAATGTTCATCTGTTTGGCAACATCAATTGCAAGATCAAGTAAAGTAGGAATATCCAAATAATTAAGTGCTGCAATAAATTCTATAAGAGTAGCACCATCATATGATTTCAATTTTTCAATAATGCTCGCTTTAGCTTTTTCTTTTTCTTGTTGAGCATTTCGCTTAGCTTCTTCCTGAAGATCATCACCCACGGGTTTATTAAAAGCTTGCACCAGCGGCAATAACTCTTGAATCTTGGCCCATATAGGTCCAGTAACATTGGGTAATGGTATACCATCCCTGAATGCTTCAGAATCTGCATCATCATCTGCATCACCTACTATCAAATTCTTGAGCGTTTCAGAACACTTTGCTTGCTCTTTATCTACCTCAAATTCTTGCCCATCTTGTGTTGTTATTTTTACTGTGGTTTTAGGCACTCTAATAACATATTCCATGCATACTGCTGGCATCACTGCAAACAGGGTAAATATTAATGAGAATTTCTTTAACATGATAACCCCTTTAAATATTATTCATTTGAATTTACACGCCCATTTATAAACCTACTGTGTAAAACTTGTAAACATTTCCAATCCACCACGTCTTATTAATGCCAATTTTTTTACCAGACTTAAGCATCAAGAGTACTCTGCACGCCATTCCAATCCTTTGCATGATCACTTTGCAAATACTGCCAAATCGCTTGTGCTTGTTCAGAATCCATAGAGGATATGCGATTTAATAATGAAATATCCCATATGCGCACGGTGTGATCCCAAGACCCTGAAACTATCGTATTACCATCTTGTGATACACACACTGAAGAAACCGAATTTGTATGACCATTGCATACTGCAAGCTGCGTACCATCGTTATTCCATATACGTACGGTACCATCCAGATAACCTGAAACTATCGTACTGCCATCTTGTGATACATATGCTGATCCAACCCAACCCGTACGACAATTGCATACTGCTGCACGCGCTGTGCCATCCGTATTCCATATGCACATGGTACCATCCAAAGACCCTGAAACCATCGTATTACCATCTTGTGATATACAGAATGCGCTACATATATCTGATGTAATAACCCAATTTGTATAACCATTGCATATTGCACGCTCTGTGCCATCATTCTTCCATATACGTACGGTACCATCACCATACAATGAAAATATTGTAGTACCATCTTCTGAAATACACACTGAAGAACCCGAATTTGTATGATTAGAGCATACTGCACGCTGCGTACCATCGTTATTCCATATACGTACGGTACCATCCAGATAACCTGAAACTATCGTAGTACCATCTTGTGATATACATACAGAATTAACCAAATTTGTATGACCATTGCATACTGCACGCTCTGTGCCATCCTCATTCCATATGCGCACAGTACCATCTTCAGATCCTGAAACTATCATAGCACCATCTTGTGATACACATACTGATGTAACCCGGCACCCATGACCATTGCATACTGCACGCAATGAGCCATCCATATTCCATATACACACGGTGCCATCTTCAGACCCTGAAGCTATCGTAGCGCCATCTTGTGATACACATACTTCAGTAACATGCATTGTATGACCATTGCATACTGCACTTTCAGTTAACTGCGCTGGCCCACAAGCATGAATAATCTGATCTAAAATAATAGAATTGCGAATCTCTGAAGGCAAAGTAGCAATCTGCTCAAGAGTAATCTTTTTAATATCTATGTTTTTGGCAACATTATCTCCCAAATTAGATATAACGCCTGAATCAGAGGCTTCTTTAATAAATGCTATTTGATTAGTATGGTCAAGATGCTTGGTAACATCAATTGCCAAAGCATGAAGAACCTGAATATCCAAATAATCAAATGCTATGATAAGGTCTGCAAGAGTAGCACCATCATACGATAGTAATATCGCACTCATTTGTTCTCTGATTTGTTCTGTTCTTTGTTGATCAGCTGCTGTTTGTTCTGCTTTTTGATCCAAATCTTTTTTCTCAAGTACAGAAGGCAATAGAGTTTGAATTTTGCTCCATATAAACCCAGTAACATTGGGTAATGGTATACCATCCTTGAATGCTTCAGAATCTGCATCATCGTCTGCATCCCCAACTATCAAATTCTTGAGCGTTTCAGAACACTTTGCCTGCTCTATATCTATCTCAAATTCTTGCCCATCTTGTGTTATTATTTTTACTGTGGTTTTAGGCACTTTAATAACTCGATGCATGCATACTGCTGGCATCACTGCAAACAGGGTAAGTATTAATGAGAATTTCTTTAACATGATAACCTCGTTTTTTAAATTTTATTCATCGCCCTTATGGCGCTTAGTATCTCGTTCACCTTCATCTTGAAACGCCGGCATTGCCATGGCATGTGGAAAAACTCTCGTATCAAGAACGTTTGGCAATACATCACTGTCCAATATATCTCTAATCGTTTGCCATAGAGTATCGATAGTGTCATCTTGCACATCAGATTGCAAAAGTGGCCATATACAATGAGCTTGCTCTTTTTTCATTATTTGAAGATCTAGTAGCCATACACGTATTGGTCCATCATCACCAGCTAAAACTATATCACCACATGAAACTATCTTGCTACCATCTGGTGTTACACAGACTGTGCGAATCCAATTTGTATGGCCTGTAAGCATGACTGGCTGCTCACTCAGATTATTCATATTCCATACATACACTGCTCTATCTTCACCGCCTGAAACTATCTTACTACCATCTGGTGTTACACAGACCGAGCAAACCCAACCTGAATGGCCTCTAAGCATAACTGGTGGCTCAGTAAGATTATTCATATCCCATACACGTATCGCTCCATCAAGACCGCATGAAACTATCTTGCTATCATCTGCCGTGCCCGGCGTAGCTTTATGCAAAGCCTGGGGCGTTACACATACTGACCAAACCCCACCTGTATGGCCTGTAAGCACAACTGGCTGCCCATTAAGATCATTCATATTCCATATACGTATTGTTCCATCCTGAGCTCCTGCAACTATCCTGCTACCATCTGATGTTACACAGACTGAAAAAATAAAATCTGTATGACCCATAAGCGCAACTGGTGGTTCAGTAAGATTATTCATATTCCATATACGTATTGTTCCATCCGAACCACCTGAAACTATCTTGCTACCATCTGGTGTTACACATACTGAGTTAACCTCATCCTCATCTTGGACGTCTTCACTCACTGCAAGCACAACCAGTGGCTCATTGAGATCATTCATATCCCAGACATGTATTGTTCCATCATCACTACCTGAAACCATCTTGCTACCATCTGGTGTTACACAGACTGAGCGAACCGTATCTATATGGCCGCTAAGCATAATTGGTGGCTCAGTAAGATTATTCATATTCCATATATATATTGTTCCATCAAGACCGCCTGAAACTATCTTGCTACCATCTGGTGTTATACAGACTGAGATAACCGAATCCATATGGCCATTACAAATGCTGAGTTGCTTGCCGAGCAACGGCCCAAAAGTACGTGCCATCTGACCTAAAACAATGGATTTGCAAATCGGCCACGGCAAAGTAGCAATCTCAGCGAAAGTAACCTTTTTAATGTCCATCTGTTTGGCAACATCAATTGCAAGATCAAGTAGAATATGGATATCCAAGTAATTAAGTGCTGCAATAAATTCTATAAGAGTAGCACCATCATATGATTTTAATTTTTCAATAATGCTCGCTTTAGCTTTTTCTTTTTCTTGTTGAGCATTTTGCTTAGCTTCTTCCTGAAGATCATCATCCACGGGTTTATTAAATGCTAGCACCAACGGCAATAACTCTTGAATCTTGGCCCATATAGGCCCAGTAACATTGGGTAATGGTATACCATCCCTGAATGCTTCAGAATCTGCATCATCGTCTGCATCCCCAACTATCAAATTTTTAAGTGTTTCAGAACACTTTGCTTGCTCTTTATCTACCTCAAATTCTTGCCCATCTTGTGTTGTTATTTTTACTGTGGTTTTAGGCACTCTAATAACATATTCCATGCATACTGCTGGCATTATTGCAAACAGGGTAAGTACTAGTAATAATTTCTTTAACATGATATATCCCCTTGCCCGAATCAGTTACTGAGACGGGTCTATCTTTAATTTTATTCATTTGAGTTATTGGCAAACCATTTATAGGCACACCAACCAAGCACTCCAATTACTGTACTAGCACCAAGCACCAAGGCTGTTCGTTTTACCCAATTTACTTGTTCTTGAATTCGCATCAGAATTGCGTCGAATGCGGTCCCAATTTTTTGCATGTTCACTTTGCAAATAATGCCAAACCGCTTGTGCTTCTTGAAAATCCATAGTGGATATACGATTAAGCAATGAAATATCCCATACACATATTGTTCTATCATATCCGCCCGAAACTATCCTGCTGTCGCTAGTTATACATACTGCATCAACCGCATCTCTATGACCAATGCATTGTGCAAGTTGATTACCATGCATATCCCATACACGTATTGTGCAATCAGCAGATCCTGAAATTATCTTATTATCAGTAGTTATACATACTGAACAAACTGACTTTCTATGGCCATTGCATTGAGCAAGTTGATTACCGTGCATATCCCATATACGTACTGTGCAATCATCAGATCCTGAAATTATCTTATTATCAGCAGTTATACACACTGATCAAACTAGCCCTGTATGGCCATTGCATTGAGCAAGTTGATTACCTTGCATATCCCATACACATATTGTGCCATTTACTGATCCTGAAACTATCTTATTATCTTGTGTTATACATATTGAAGAAACTGTATCTGTATGAGTCCATGCTGCAAGTTGATTGTATTGCACATCCAAAATCTCAATTGTGCGATTACGAAACCCTACGGCTCTTTTTCTGTCTGACAATGGGCGCAATAGAAGAAATGGATTTGTTAAACCATTACGAATATCAAGTTGATTGCCTTGCATATGCCACTCACGAAAAGTGTTATCATCAGACCCTGAAACTATCGTATTACCATCTTGTGATATACATACTGAGGAAACTGATCCTGTATGGCCATTGCATATAGCAAGTTGTTTGCCCGGCAACGGCCCAAAAGTACGGGCCATCTGACCTAAAACAATGGATTTACAAATCGGCCACGGCAAAGTAGCAATCTGAGCGAAAGTAACCTCTTTAATGTCCATCTGTTTGGCAACATCAATTGCAAGATCAAGTAGAATATGGATATCCAAGTAATTAAGTGCTGCAATAAATTCTATAAGAGTAGCACCATCATATGATTTTAATTTTTCAATAATGCTCGCTTTAGCTTTTTCTTTTTCTTGTTGAGCATTTCGCTTAGCTTCTTCCTGAAGATCATCACCCACGGGTTTATTAAAAGCTAGCACCAACGGCAATAACTCTTGAATCTTGGCCCATATAGGCCCTGTAATATTAGGAAGTGGTATACCATCCCTGAATGCTTCAGAATCTGCATCATCGTCTGCATCACCAACTATCAAATTTTTAAGTGTTTCAGAACACTTTGCTTGCTCTTTATCTACCTCAAATTCTTGATTATCTTGTGTTGTTATTTTTATTGTGGTTTTAGGCACTCTAATAACATATTCCATGCATACTGCTGGCATCACTGCAAACAGGGTAAGTATTAATGAGAATTTCTTTAACATGATAACCCCTTTAAATTTTATTCATTTGAATTTACACGACACATTTATAAACCTACTGTGTAAAACTTGTAAACATTTCCAATCCACCATGTCTTATTAATGCCAATTTTTTTACCGAACTTAAGCATCAAGAGTACTCTGCACGCCATTCCAATCCTTTGCATGATCACTTTGCAAATACTGCCAAATCGCTTGTGCTTGTTCAGAATCCATAGTGGATATACGATTAAGTAAGGAAATATCCCAGACATGCACTATGCTATTCTGAGATCCTGAAACTATCACATTACAATTTTGTGACATACATACTGACTCAACCCTTGTATCACCATTCCATACTGCACGCTCTGTGCCATTCATATTCCATATGCGCACAGTACCATCACTACATCCTGAAACTATCGTATTACCATCTTGCGACATACATACTGATGTAACTGGACATGTATGACCATTGCATATTGCACGCTCTGTGCCATCAATATTCCATATGTGCACTGTGCCATCCCAAGACCCTGAAACTATCGTAGTACCATCTTGTGATACACATACTGGAAGCATCCTACTTGTATGACCATCGAATACTGCAAGTTGTTTGCCATCCGTATTCCATATGCGCATGGTGCCATCATAAGACCCTGAAACTATCGTAGTACCATCTTGTGATATACATACTGAAATCACCATGTCTGTATGTCCATTGCATACTGCACGCAGAGTACCATCCTTATTCCATATGCGCATGGTGCTATCATCAGACCCTGAAACTATCGTAGTACCATCTTGTGATACACATATTGCGTTAACCTCAGCTCTATGACCATTGCATACTGCACGCGCGGTACCATCCTTATTACATATGCGCACAGTACCATCACGAGACCCTGAAACTATCGTAGTACCATCTTGTGATACACATACTGAAAGAGCCGCACTTGTATGACCACTGCATACTGCACGCTCTGTGCCATCCTTATTCCATATGCGCACGGTGCTATCATCAGACCCTGAAACTATCGTATTACCATCTTGTGATACACATGCTGAAAAAATCAAATCTGTATGACCATTGCATACTGCAAGCTGTTTGCCCGGCAGCGGCCCTAAAGTGCACATCATCTGACCTAAAATAATGGAGTTACGAATCTCTGAAGGAAAAGCAGCAATCTGCTCAAAAGGAATCTTTTTAATATCTGTATTCTTGCCTATATTCTTGACAACATTATCTACTAAATCAAGCAGAATAGGAATATCCAAATCAAGGGCTTCTTTAATAAATGCTATTTCATTAGTATGACGCTTGGCAATATCAATTGCCAAATCATGAAGCATTTGAATATCCAAGTAATCAAATGCTGCTATAAGCCCAGCGAGAGTAACGCCATCATATGATAGCAATAATGCCCTCACTCCAGCTTCAATTTCTCTACTTCTTTGCTGATCAGCTGCTGTTTGTTCTTCATTTTGATCTAAAACTTTTTTCTCAAGCACCAAAGGCAATAGAATTTGAATTTTGCTCCATATGAGCCCTGAAATATTGGGAAGTGGTAGTATAGTATCATCGCCCGCATCTTCAATCAAATTCTTGAGTGTTTCAGAGCACTTTGCTTGCTCTTTATCTACCTCAAATTCTTGCCCATCTTGTGTTATTATTTTTACTATGGTTTTAGGCACTCTAATAACATATTCCATGCACACTGCTGGCATCACTGCAAACAGGGTAAGTGCTAATAATAATTTCTTTAACATGATATCTCCATTTGGTAAATTTTATTCATTTGAGTTATTGGCCGTAAGCCATTTATAAGCAAATACGCCAACAAGAGCCAATGCAGCTCCTGCGCCAACTTTGCAAAGAGTATTAATATATGTATCAGTAGGTCTCTCTTTATATATAACAAGCGGCGGAGGTACAATTACTGGTGAAGACATCCATTGTGTAACAGGTTCTGGTACAATGGGTTCTGCCACAATTTCAATAATTTGATATATAGCTTTTTTACCATCAACAAGCTCCCACTTATCGCCATTGTAATCAGCTTCTTCTTTGAAGTAATTGCATATTAATCGCTGAATGAGACCAGGTAATGCATTAAATTTTTGTGATGCAAACTCTTTTATGTGCTCACTATCACTGCAAAATATACCATCAAGATAACAAAGAACATCAAATACATATTGCACTTGTTCATCGCTTAATTGATCTATTGCTTTATATAAAGGGACTATTAAAGCTACCGGCAATTCAAAATGATCTGCAATAACCAATGCTTCCTTTTTTTCATCAAATTTAATAGGTGAATTTGATGCATAGTCATCATGGTATAATAAAGCTAAAGAGTGTGCATCCCAAATCTTTATACCTTTGTACGAATTAATGAAAATATGTCTATCGCTGAAACTAACGCGATGAACTTCTATATTTTTTTGAAATAGAGTAAATTCTTGTCTTTGATCATTCCATATCTTCAAGCAATTTTCATGTAATACAAACATATTGCCATGATGCATAGTACAAAATAATTGTTCTTCAGGAACATTAAGCTCTAATATAGATTTATTATGTTGAATATCCCAAACTTGAAACCGATTGTTTAATCGCAAAACTATGTAATTTTCATCTACAACTTGATGTATTACTGCATTGTCTAAATTTAAAGGCGTTTCAGATACTAGCTCATTCCGCTCCATATCCCACACGGCAAGAGTAGCATTTTGTGTATATACAATAAGTTTATTTTCAGAAATTTCACATAAACTGAAATCATCTCTAAGTACCGCTTGGATTGGCAATACTGTTCGTGTGCCAGTTTGCCTATCTACAAGATGCATACTATTGTCTGCAAATGTAAACACATCCTTGGTATTGTTAAGATTACTTGTCCAATCCTTTATTACACCAACTTCTTCTAACTGACCACCATCAGTATGCCAAAGTACATTTTGATTCTCATCACCTTCTTGCATTTGCCATATTACAAAATATTCATTTGCAATGCATGCAATAAGTCTATCACCCGGAACCGTATGCAAACTACTTTTTTGAGTTTTACTATCCCACGTAATAATCTTACAGATATTATTAATGCCACTCATAGAACAACTGTATGCTATCAGCAACACTTGAACTTCCTCCCCAATATAAATTTTTTTCATCTTCCAAAAATGGATATGTCTGAATTACCGTATTAGTTTCTATATTCACAACTTCTAAATTATCAGGATAGTTTTCACGAACTCCAATAGTATCATTCAGCAAGAAAATATTATTCGGTAACTCTTTGATAGGCATATTTGTTACAACGTTTTGTAGCGTGCGATCACCATTATAACTGTTAGTATTTCTGATTTCTTTTTGAGTCACATATGATTCTTCCACATATTGCTGCAATATTGATTCAATAAATTTTCGTTTAATAGCAGCAGGAGCTTTTTGGAGCTCTGTCTTTTTCAATGCAAACTTTTCAAATAATACTTTACTTGCATTGTGAGCAAGACTTGCGGGTTCAAAAGTAATATCTTTTGATTTAGTATCCATAGAGGCGCTAATTTTTACATTCTGCCCTTGGGCATTACCTTGTTCTCGAGCTACCTCTTCAGCATCCAAAGCTGCACCTATTGCTACGGCTTCAAGTGCTTCGTGATCAACTTCTTGCTCTACAACAGGCCATATAGCGCGTTCCATAGCAAACTGAAACTGGGTAACCATTAACAATGACAATAAGATAAGGACTTGCTTCTTAAACATATTAACCTCCAGGTTTAATAACTATTTTTAATGTATATTCAGTGTACCATATCCAAAACTTATGTCAAATAGAAAATATTATTCTAGCCATTTCTTGCCTTTCCCCGTAATCTGCGATACCTTTAAACGCAGAGTAAAATACGCCTTTATACAGAGTGAAAATTTCGATCGAAACCCTTCGACAACCTCTTCGAGGTCACTCAGGGCGAGCGCAGGCAAGGAACATGATGACAAATCGCATTTTAGGCCATATTCTCTCAGGATCACTCTCAGAAGGCTTTCGCATGCGCCTCAGCCCAGATACTCCCCTGGAGACCATAAAAACGGGTAAATTTGTCTCTATAAAGAGCGGCTCCCATACCTTCTTCTCCCTCATTACCGACCTGGAGCTTGCAGTCACCCACCCTGATATTCTAATATATCCTCCGAAGACGCATGAAGAGCATTTGCTCAAGCAAATGCTTTCTCGAACCGATATGTACGCCACTGCGGTAATTCGCCCTATGCTTATGCTTGATGCAAAGCATGAAAAACGGCCCGTAAAAACGATCCCCGCCCACTTCTGCCCGGTGCATGAAGCCACGCGCATAGACGTTGCTCGCATCTTTGGTGATGAAGATGAACCCACCAAGCGATTTTTTAATATCGGCAATCCCCTTGATATGAATACCCCAGTATGCTTAGACTTGGAGCGATTGACTGAGCGCAGTAATGGTATCTTTGGCAAAACAGGGACGGGTAAAACGTTCTTAACACGCCTTGTTTTGGCAGGACTCATTAAACAAGAAAAAGCAGTGTGTATAATTTTTGATATGCATAGTGAATACGGGCTGCAGGCCCGCAAAGAAGGCAATGACGGCAACTTTGTAAAAGGACTTAAAACATTATTCTCTGATAAAGTTTCTATCTTCTCGCTTGATCCTCAATCCACCCGCAGACGTGGTGGCAACCCTGATGTGGAAATTTCTATTCCCTACCAGGCAATACATGTGGAAGATATTATATCACTTCAGAGTGAATTGAATTTACATTCGACCGCCCTTGAATCGGCCTATTTAATTGCAGCACGCTACAAACAAGATTGGCTGCAAGTACTGCTTGGGCAAGGTGATCGCATTAAAGAATTTGCGCAAGAGCTGGGCGCACATCCTGAAAGTATTGCAGCGCTCTATAGAAAACTAAAACGGATTGAGCGATTACCTTTCTTTGTGCCATCAGCACAGGGAGCGTATAAGGATCACTCGGTCATTGATCAAATGATGGAATATGTAGACAAAGGTATTTCTATTATTGTGGAATTTGGCAACTATACCTCGCTTTTTTGCTATTTGCTCGTGGCAAACATTCTCTCCCGCAGAATACACAGCGCATACATTGCAAAAACAGAAAAGTTCTTGGGTTCACAGCGCGCTGAAGATGAACCTAAAAAGCTTATGATAGTCATTGAAGAAGCGCACAAATTCTTGAATCCCAATGCTGCAAAGCAAACTATTTTTGGTAACATTGCACGGGAAATGAGAAAGTATTACGTATCACTTTTGGTGGTTGACCAACGCCCTTCTGGCATTGACCCAGAAATTATTTCTCAAATTGGCACCAAAATCGTAGCGCAACTGAGTGACGAGAAAGATATTGCTGCAGTGCTTACTGGTGTGAACAATGCCAACCAATTAAGATCTGTACTTGCCTCCCTTGATAGCAAAAAACAAGTATTATTGCTCGGGCATGCGGTTGCCATGCCCGTAGTTATTGAAACACGTAATTATGATGAAGCGTTTTACAAGGCGATGATGAATACGCTTACCGTGCATCAAATTGATACCACCATTAAAGAACTATTTGGATAACGTTTACCTGAATCTCGATTTATGATGAGAATACTGTTGCCACAAACCAAATACACCCGAATAAAAAGAGAGTTTCTGAAGCCACTACTGCAGTGCATGCAAATAGTATAGTAGCAACCGTTGCACCAATAACGGTACCTGCAAGTAACAAGGCCGGCGCTTCCGAGCGCGTTGTTTCTTTAACATGAACACACTCAACGGGTGCAGGAACAACTTCATTTCTTATTTCAGTAATAAAGTGCTGATGACCACATGCATCACATGATACTTCAAATGTTTCTTGTACGATTCGCTCACGTGCTTCTAGAGAAGCTGCAGATACGAACAGTACGCTCAATGCAAGAATTGTTTTTTTCATGAAAAACCTCGTTGAAATAATGTAGATTAAATTAGAATATTCATTGAACAGTTAAAGAACTTCTTTATCGCTTTCAAGAATATAAAGAATTATGAACTATATGAAAGTATAGCTTGTTAAAGATATTTTGTAAAATTTATATTTGTTGCAATCTGAAATACTAAGATATTATCTTAGTATGTTATTCGGCTAAGAAATCTTCTAAAACACGTTCATGAACAGCAACCGGTTCGGCAATTGTAGGATCTGGTTTTTCACCCACTACAGACAGCACAAACTGCTCAATCAATTCAGGCCAACTATTTTTGGGAACTTCTGGGTGAAACTGCACGCCATAATATTTACGGACATCGTCTGCTATCACCGCATACGGTGAACTTTCTGTATACCCAATTGTTCTAAAGCCTGGCGGCATATCAATCACACGATCTTCGTGAGTCATCCATACTGTCACCACGTCCCCTATGCGCCATATATCTTTTGTTAGCAAACAACTATCAATAACCACCAGTTCTATTGGCCCGCGTTCACGATACCCCATATGCTCAACACAACCCCCAAGTTGATGAGCGAGTAATTGCTCGCCATAGCAAATGCCAAAAATAGGAATTTTTAAATCAAAGATAGTGGATGGTATTTGAGGACTGCCTGGATTATAGGCAGAAAATGGACTGCCAGATAACAGAACACCCGTTGGATTAAGTGCTTTAATTTCAGCATCGCTGATAGTATGATCACACACAACACATGCAACATGTGTATTTTGTACGTGGTACTGTATGTAAGCAGTTGCAGGGCAACCAAAGTCAATAATAAGTATTGTCTGCTACAGCAGAATTGATACTAAGACAAAATAATAACGATACAAGAAAACGATATATCATAGGCTATCCTCTCCATACACATTCACCCTTATATCTTTATATATAGCACAAAAGGTATTAGCAAAACAAGTGACCTAACAGTTTGATTGCAGAATAAGTGCATTTAAAACATCCTGAATAAAAAATATGCAAAAAATCATGTGGTGCAGTGAGAGGCAATTTCTTCGTTCCTTCGAGGCAAACTGTCATATTTGAATTTGCATATACTTCACGCCTTTCCCAGGCGGGAATGAGATCTTTTGTCTTGCCAAAAAGACCTCAACCAAAAGGGCCCAAATATGAGCTTGACCCACCGGTTACGCCTATTTACGCCTCTACCGTCCTCACTGCGTTCGAACTGTAACGCTGCAAATTAGGCTACCTAAAAAACTTCTTTATTAATAGATATATTTACGGAATTTCTTATAATCCATTCTCGCCTCTATCGCCGGCTGGGCGAGCTCAATAAACTAATCTTAAAAATTGTGTTGATTCTTACGCGATTGACAAGCTTGCAATATCTTGAGCAGCTTTAAGCCTTGCTGCTTGAATGCCAAAAACATTGTGACCCATATTTATCTTTGGTGCTGTAAAATTTGTGAGCCCGATCGACGCAAAATGGAGTAGTAAATGAAGCAGAGCCGCCCGGCGACTAGGTTACGGAATCATCAAATGTTTTGTCTTACTAGTAAGAAAGTCTTTTTAAGTTCGCATGGCTACTGAGCGACCCACGAAGGGGTGCGCGGTGGCAACATTCGAACGACCAGGCAGTCCAGCAGCATGCTGGTGCACTTTTGGTTGGATGTATTTTGGGCACTCAAAATATATCCCTCCTGCACGAGTAGTGCCGATGTGCAATGCACGTAAACCGGGAATCAAAACAAGAAAATAAACTATCTGCAACACCTTCGGGCTTGATATTTATCTTAACCCGCCCAAGCAGATCCACATTAATCCAAAAAGAATCGTTGATCCTGCAATTACAGCAGCTATGCAGATAATCGCGACAGCTCCAACAGCTACTCCTAGCACAGTGCCAGCAATAGCTACTGCTTTAGTGCCTCGGCTTTTTTCCTTTTTGCTTGCTGAAAGCTCACCATCAACACGCGCGCCTTGTTCATTGGTTGTATGACACATACATGTACATACTTCAGCTGGCACTTGATAATTAGTTATAGGGTTAGAGTAGGTAATCTCATATGCCAAAACAACGCTACTGTTTAAAGTAAGTAGACCTAGAAGAAATAGTTTTTTCATGTAAATGACCTCCATCATTAGAATAATAATAAAAAATGCAGTCTCAATAGAGAATACTATTATCCATTAAGTTATACAAAATTAAAATTAGTATTGTGGAAAACTCTAATCTTTAAGAGCCATATAAGTAAGAATTCCTGCTGTTCCTCCAAAAGAGATGCCTAATTTGCCAGTAACCTTAAGTAACGCTATAAAGCTTGCAGTTCCAACAACTGCCATCTTGACTCGTTTCCAATATCTCTTGGTACAAAGCGGGCCGTAGACTTCACGGATTAAACGTTCTGCCTCAATAATATCATGGGGATTTTTACTGGTATTCATCACACGCTGCAAATGCAAGACCATATCATAAGGATCAGTTTCAAAGCCGGGCTCTTGGGCACGAGAAGTGTTTGCGCTACAAGCGAGTAAACAAAGAGCAAGAATTGTTTTTTTCATAAAAAGCCTTTTTAATGCGGACCGCTCATATTGAGTCTTTTTTCGTAGAAAAAAGTATCGAAATAGTAAGCGGGCTAAAATGATTTTAATGTATCTATTATTCAGCAAGTGCTGCAACTACAATAACTGCAACAAACGTTGTTGCTACAATTCCAGTAACTGCCAAAATAGTTTGAATCTTGTTCCAAAGTTCTTGAGAATATGCAGGTCCATAGACTTCACGAATTAACCGTTCCGCCTCAACAATATCATAAGGATTCGTGCTGGTATTAATAATTCGTTGAAGATTTTGAATCATTTCATAACGAGTGGGCACAAATGATTCTTCTTGAGCATGCACAGAAGTACCAGTAGAGAAGACCATGCAGAGTGCAAGGATTAATTTTTTCATAAGAAGACCTTTCATCTAAGTTTATTAATCTACCACAACGTATAAATTATATTCTTACGATAGTGCAATTACAAGCTCAGTTACTACAAAAGGCCCCATAAAAATGCATGGGGCCCAAAAATCAAAATTGTGCTATTAGCATAATAATTGTATTACTCTGCGGTTCTATTCCACCAGCATTGTTTTTGCTTTAAAGCACTATTTTCTTTAATTAAGGCATCAATTTCAGCTTGTTTCCAACCAAGTTCCCATTTATAATACCGAGCATTTTCTTCCGCAATAAAAGAAACAAACTTGTATCCTAAATAACCCATTGCAACCATACATCCGGCACAAAATACCTTGCCGAGAACAGTATCAGCTACGCTTTCTTCCAATTTAATCATTGGATTGTAGACTTCATTGATCTGTCTACGAGCTTCTTTTATAACTTCAATATCTTCATTATTCTCAATTTCATTATGAAGATAACGAACCATTTGATGACTTGTACGGTCCTGCGCTGCATATCTTCCACTCTTCAAAAAGAGGATTAGCTTGAGCAATTGATGCAACACCAAAAGCAACCATTAAGGCAAACAAAGTTTTGTTCATGTGTGAACAACCTTTCGATATAAAGAAAATATATAATAAAAATTACACTATATGCAAGCATAGCGCACTAACTCAAGTTTTGTAAAAAAAATTAATTTATATCAAGCTGAAATGAATCAAGCGCATAAAGCAGCATCAAAAGACCTTGCCCCAGCATCTCGAGCGCATATTCCTTGTTCCCCGGAATATACCCTATAAAGACCCTCTCTACCCCTCTTTTTTGACATTTTTTCACTAATATGTATACTATTTATAATATGTATATATTTCATTACAGTGTGTAATTTCAAGTGTCTTAAATGGAGGACTCCGTGAAACATCTACTCTTACAAACAATCTTTGTAGCCGGCCTGGCTTTGGGCGTCGCCCCTGATGCGCAAGCTATGAGGGCATCCAAAAAAACCGTTCTTACTGTTGATCATGATGACGTTATTAACACCAAAGAAAAATTAGGTGTTATTGACTATGCAAAATATATGCTCGTTATTGGCAAAATTGGGCTGCAAAACCCACGCGGAGCAGCTAGCCTTGTATGGAACTGGCGTGCGATTAGAAGCCGTGGTGAACAAGTGGCAGAACGTGTTCAGGGCACTTCAAATATTATCTACACGCTTGCACAAGAATTAAAAGGTGAAGGGTATGCAGATTTAACACCCTATGTGGAAGAAATGACTGCCATCACCGTAAAACCAAAACCAATCTGGCCAACTATCAATCAGCTTAAAGAACTCAAAAAGCAAGGATTCACCATCATTGGTGCAACCAATCAAGACTATTATCAACACGCAGCATGGACAAAAAAGATGGAAGCACAAGGTGTTACTCTGAGTGAAATATTTGATGCAACAGTTGTAGCCCACACTATTCTGAAAGCAAAAGAATTACCAAAGACTAATGCACTTGCTCAAGAACTTGAGCCCGGCATCTTTATGCCAACATCAACGCAAGGGCATAAGGTATATCCAGATTACTTTAAAGCGCTCAAGACAGTAGCTCGCATCCATGCACCACATGCAAACTCATTTGTGCATACAGATGACAAACTTGAAAATGTTAAAACAGCACGTAAGGTGCATGGTTTTAAAACAGCATTCACTTTAATTGCCTGACGGTAAAAAGAGTGCGCGCCATTGCACGAAAGCTCAATTAAATGCGACGATTGAACAGTGGAAATCTGAAGTTTCAAAGTTTAATTAACATAATCTTATTACAAAAACGCTGCTGGGAACTTGATACTCCCGAGCGGCGTTTTTGTTATTTTACTAATTGTCTGATTACTAAGCCTTTTTTGGCTCCGCAATCCATCCATTTTTTCTTCCAACAGCTACAGCAACCTCATTAACTCTTGTAAGACCCAATTTTCTTGCTGCCTTCCTACAAGCATTCCATGTTTTTAGATCATATCCTGCAATAGTTCGGATCAATTGCCCACGCGCATCTTCAATCAATGGGTCAAATTCATTGCAAAGCAATGGATTAAGAGCTTGTTTTTCTTTCTCTAAGCGAGTAACTTCAGCGCCCAATGTTAAATAAGGAATCATCTTAGTAAATTCAGCCTCCGTCATAGCAACTGATGCTAAAAAGCCTCACCATCCACCTGGCGCATCGTCTGCCTTAAGACTGTAGATTCTTCAACAAATCTTCTAGCAACCATAACGGGCTTTTTGTCAGATGTATGTATACTAACGTCATTGAAATTTGAGCAAACAGCTCCTACGGCAAGAAGAGGTGTCCTTGGTAAACGTTCAAGTGTTCGCTCAGTGTTAACAATCTGCGACTCATCAGAGTCCATCCCATACGCCATGCTACCAATACACACAATGAGTAAAAAATGAAAATATTTATAATCCATAAAATCCCTTATTAATAATAGTACACCACATAACTTGTATTATTGTAATTAAAAATTAACAATATTGCAAAACCGCTGCTTGACGTTGCAAGCCAATAGCGTATCATCTTGTAATATACCTTCACCATACAAATCTAAGGAGATCACGTATGAAAAAAGTACTTTATATAACCACACTCATGGTAATGCTTGCAGAGCATGTATATGCAAACAACCCAGCCCACGGCCACCACCCAATCAAACCAATCCCTACGCCAAGGCTCCGGCGGACAGGACAATACTAAGTCACAGCAGATTGATTATGTAGAATTTAGTTTTACTGATCTTCTTGGTAACTTTAAATCTATTATTCGCCCACTCCATTACTTTGAGCAAGACTTAGAGCGAGGCATTGGTATTGACGGTTCCTCTATATTTGGATGCAGCCAAGTGAGTGAAAGCGATATGATCTTAAAGCCAGATCTTGATGCGGTTACTCAATTGCCCTGGACCAGTTCACCAACACGTACTGCTCGCGTAACTTGTGATATTTATAAAGATGAACATCAACCACATATTGGTGATCCCCGTTATATACTCAAGCAAACACTCGGTGAAGCTGCAGCACTTGGCTATGACTTTATGGTTGGGCCAGAATTAGAATTTTTTATTTTTAAAGATGAAAATGGCAAGCGCGTACCCTATGATACTGACGGTTATTGCGCCAGTTCACCAACGATCAGTGATGATAATACACGCGCAATGCTGCTAACAGTGTTACAAGCAGTGGGTATTCCGGTAGAAAAAATTCACCATGAAGTATCACCTGGCCAATATGAAATTAGTATTGCATACAATAATGCGCTTAAAATGGCTGATTTTGTGGTAATGGCAAAGCATACACTGCAAAGCTTACTCCGCAATGAAAAACTTGATGTAACATTTATGCCAAAACCTCTTGCAGATAAAAATGGCAGCGGGATGCACATTCATTTTAGTTTGTGGGATAAAGAAACATCACAAAACTTATTTTATAATCCCCAAGATCCGTATCGCCTAAGCCCACTTGCAAAATCATTTATAGCAGGCGTCTTGTACCATGCTCCTGCACTCACGCTGATATTTAATCCGACTATCAACTCATATAAACGATTGGTGCCTGGCTTTGAAGCACCTATTTACATTTGCTGCGGCCTTAAGAACCGAAGTGCACTTGTTCGATTACCAGAAACTGGTGATCATGCAAACGCAATTCGTGCTGAAATTCGTTCACCTGATGGACACTCGAATCCCTATTTGGCATTCGCAGGACTTTTAAAAGCAGGGCTTGATGGTATTGCAAAAAATCGTACATTGCCTGAAATATTTAACACCAACCTCTATCGTATTTCTGCACAAGCTCTTGAAGAAAAAGGAGTATTAATGTTACCTCACTCGTTTGAAACGGCAATTCATGCCTTTGAGCGCAGTGAACTTATGCAAGAATTAATGGGCACAACTGCTCATATGCAATATGCACAAGCAAAACGAAAAGAGCTGCAAGGGTTTAATGCGACTATTACGGATTGGGAATTTGAGCGATATTACTAGTTTCAAGCGACACAAAAGAAAAGCCCTCTTTCTCTAGATCAGCTTGCAACTGTTCACGTGCAATAGAACCATGTGTCTGATCTAACAAAAAGGTAAGATGGCTCTCTTTATAGGTGGCATCAGTTGTATGATATTTTGCATTACGAACGCCAGGCAATTTGGAAACTACATCAAGTACTGATTGTGCGCAAAACTTGCATTCAACACCGTCAACATATAACTCATACGTGAGGCAGTTGCGGCCTAGTAGCGACTTGGCGGCGTGTCGCACGTGATCCGCAACCGCTCATAATGAGTAAGGCACTACAAAGAAAAACTAATCCCTCAACTCCCCAGTTATTTTTAAAAAAATGACGAGCCAATCGGGATGAATAGGAGGGTTTTGAATTAAAATACATAGTAAAATCTCCGGATAACAGCTTAGGATCATTATTACTGTATCATGGACTTTTAGACATGCCTAGTTATTCTTGACATTGTCACCTGGAGTTGTTACGATTTTGCTTGAAATGGCGTTTATAATGTCCCTAATAAAGAACAATACCTTTATAAAGGTTTGTTCACCCCCCCTAACCCTTCAGCTTTTTCTAAGTTGAAGGGCTTTTTTTCATTTTTATTGCACAACTATCTCGCGAATACTACCGTCTTTATGCTGCATAATGAGAGTAGAATCCTTTTCAGCAATTACGCGCCACTCCGAAGAAGGATCATCAGAAACGGAAGTTGTTTTGGGTTGCTCATAAGCAGGGACTGGTAGAGGAGCTGCTTGCGGTGTTATTTTGCCATGAGCGTGGGAACAAGAAAAGGGATCTCTGATCGCAATCGCGTTATACGGCAATCCTACACAAAGCAACAATGTTAAAATAGACATACACTTCATTGTACATTTTTCTTTCTCAATAGGTACATTTTATGGATTTAGCTTTTTGATCCAGTAAGGAAGCTTATGTTCTTGCTTGCACGTTGAACCATCGGCTTGCAGTGTATTCCAGGTAAAATGAATTGCACTCTCTGTTTTTGCATAGCCAAGCTTGCGCCAATCAATATCACAATAATTTTTTGGCTTTAATGGGTGTACATCATGCTGCTCATGCACAATACACGTATAAGCAAAACCAAGGTTTCTGGCGTACTGTTCGAGTTTCTCAAACATACGCTCAGTAAGCAAATGCCCTTCATGACCAGGCAAGATAATGTCATCGGCAATGTAATAATAGTCATGTGGATTTCTATTGGCAGCCTGAAACAGTTCAATCGATCCCTTAAAATGTGACGCAAATTGTGTAAATGATGCGCCCATTGCAAAGCCCACTATATCATCACCTTTATAGATAAGGCAAAGAACACTGTGTAGCGAACTGGCAACAAAATTGAGATATTCTAATTCTTCCTGCATATTACCGTCATAAAGATATGGGTACCCATGATAATGTTTAATACGTTGCTGAGCCAAAAACTCAAGTTTGTTTTGCATGTCATCACCAGTTAATAAACACGCAGTATATGCATCAGCTACAACATCCCTTGCGTGTGCATAAAGGGACACACACAACAAAAGCCCGAGTAGACTCTTATATAATTTTACAAAATTCATACTAAATCCTTTGGAATTTTTTGACTTACGGTCATGGTCACAAAAATATGATTATCACGCCGCTCAAGGCGTACTTGCTCACAATGATACGGAACTTTTTCACCATCAAGAGCATCAAACAATGCAAGTAATTGATCAAATGAAGCTGCAAAATGAATCTGTGCCGATGATTTGGTATACCAACCACGATCGACTGAGCCGCGTGGATAATATGCTTGCAATGCAATGCCTTGCTTGCCAAACACATCAAATAACGCAAACAAGCTGTCATGCCCACCGCGTTGCTGCATAGTACGTGCAGTAGTGTTCCATGCAACCTTTTGTGCATTCACCAGTGCTTCCAGTTGATCAACTTTTTGGGAAAGAGTTTTATAAACTGTCTGCTGCTCACGCACAGAATGCTCACGGCGCGCACGCTCTACTAATTTTATATGTAACGTACTATACACGCACATATACCAAAGAGCAGTAACACCACACAGCACCGCTGCAGAAAGAAACCATCTTAGAAAAGATGGCAGTTGCAAACCAATTTCTGTCAATTTGCTATATCGTGAAATAAAATACATCTTACTTGCTCTCTCCTTTTTAGAAAATTCTAAAACGCAGGATCAATCCATTGCTCAGGATCAACCGGCACATTCATAATACGCATTTCCCAATGCAAATGATAACCACTTGCATAACCGGTCATGCCAAGCGTACCCACCGGGCTACCACGTTTTACTTTATCACCAACGTTAATATTGGCAAAGGTCTCAAGATGATAGAGCAACGTGAAAAGGCCAAATCCATGATCAATAATCACGGTATTGCCACTAAAAGCAAAACGGTCTTTCATAACAATAATACCATCTTGCGGCGCCCACACAACACTCTTTGGCAAGTTAATAACATCAACTGCTTTATGCATATAGCGGCCACGCATTTGCGTGGTGCGAATTGTTCCAAAATCAGTAGTTTTGCGCTTAATTTCTATTGGCGGATAAAAGGCACCATGCCACAATTTTTCTTGAGGAGACTCTTTGGTGAGCACAGCAAAACGATCATCAAGCTCTTGCTGGCTTCGGCTCATTTCAAGTTCTTTTTCCATTTTTTCTGCGTTCACGGTAAGCGTTGATTGTTTAAAAGGAAACGCTACCACATGTAATGGAATTTCTTCTTTATGCGCATTACCCACACCATCTTCAACCAATAATTCAAGCACATATTCACCCGGATCTTGTTCACAAGAAATTGGCACAAAACATTCCCACACTAGAGATGCTTTGGTGACAGGAAAACAAGGGTATGTTTGCCCAAACAATTTTGCATTGGCATGTACTTCAGATTTATTAAGCTGGAATTGCACATGAATAGTTTTGCCTTGGTACAGGCGCACGTCACCCGTAGGCCGCATAAGAGAGAACCGTAGCGGCAAATTATCAACGTAGAAAGTATGTTCAAATGATGATTTATTTTGATTATAACTGCTATCAACCGCTTCTGCTTTTAGCTGATGCTTGCCTTGCGCAAGAGTATCTGTTGCCAAGGTAAAGGGGATCTGAAAGGTACTACGATTAATAATCTTATTATCAACTATTGGTTCGCCATCTACATATACAGAAACAGTACGAACTCTATAGGAATCATGCCCACAAAGCGTTGCTTGCACATTGCCCTTTTGCGAACTGCCTTCATCTATGCCAACCAAACTGATCACCGGAGCTTCTGTATCAAAGGTGTAGGTATATATCCACCAGCCTACATAGCCCAAAGTTGCAAGTACCAAAAAATAAATACCATACCGAATGTAATGTGCCATGTTTGTTTTCACCAATAGTGTATAAAGTAGTATGTTACGTTAATCATTGTTATCAATATACCATTTTTAGCGATCTGGTAAATGAAAACGCGCTGCATATCGAATATGAAGCTCGTCTTGCTATTAATGATCGAAGTTTGTTACTATCCATAAAATACTTTTTCCACAATACTTTCACTAGAATGTTTAACAACAGTGCGAAAGATACTGAACTCATGCAGGCTAAGATATTTCTCAATTAAAAAAGCATTTCTTTGGTTTAAAAAAAACAAATGAGCATATAGGACTCATACTTTCGCATAGAGCTTATATTTTTTTGTGCATGGTTCTTATTCGTTTTAGCGGGAGCCACGGCAGAGGGCATCCCAGAAAAAGTAGTAGATCCCAATTTTTTACAGAAAGGCATTTTACTCCTTGGCGCTTACCTACATAATCTCATCCCATTATCTATAAAAAGTCATATAATTTTCAGCATTATATATTTGCCTGGCTACTCTTTCTTGCAACACTAGTACTCATGCAAGGGGCACGCAGAATTATGTTAGATATAGTATGAAAAAAATGAAAGTCATCTCTCACAATTATATTCACAATGTGATGTTTTTTCTGTCATTATTTTAGCCACACTGTTTTATGCACTAATAGTGATACTAGGAACAATCTGCATTATTCTGCCTGGCATTTATCTATCAGCAAAGTATGGCCTTTATGCATATTGTTTATTGGATGATAAAACCCTTGGGCCTATAGAAACTCTTAAAAAAAGTAGCCGTCTTACCAAAGGATTTGTGAATCACCTAGTCTCTACAACATTATTTGGATCATTTTACTCTGTCTTTCAATTCTTTCATACATTCTCTGGATTGTTGTAATACCAGTACTAATGTTAGCGGATGCTTATATATATCGCCGAATAACACAAGAAGTTCCTGTGTATCAGAGGCTTCTGTACATAAAGAAACTATATATAAAAACATATATTAAAAGATTACTCATTACCTTAAAAGCAACTATATGGATGAATTATTAACTGGCTATCCAAAAGGATCTATTCATTTATCTTCTTGTGTGGTCCCAAAGTCAGAAAAGGACATTGCGGATTATCCTTTGTAACCATACTATCCTTCTCGTGTTTCTAAAGCATAAATACGAATACCTTCAAGCAAATCAAGTAATATAACTAAATATGCTGCATAATCAAGAGATGGCTCTGTTTCCTCAACATGCAATTTCATAACTAATGGCATATCTGGATATAATTTTATTGAATCATTAACAAAAATTATTCGCGCATTGAGATCACTTCTTTGTATATAAAAACTATATTGTCTATTATTCTCTATAGCCTCGTATATTTGCTCCGCAACAACTGATACATCAAATTCTCTCTTATGATCATCTGAAAAAATAGATATAACGTGTTTTTGTGCATTTCCTAAAAATGTAGTATATAATTCTTGCAAATCTGTAAAGTCTGGAGCGGAATCATATTGAACATAAAGTAAATTAATTTGTTTATGCATAATCACTCTATATCTATTCGTATATTAAGTATTGCAAAATCACGTATCATATTAACAAAGATCTTCATATAGTGAACAGCATCAGCATCGTAAAAAATCACCTATTATTAGACCAAGTTCTTTATTTTCTGGTTCTCGAGGGTGAGAAGATATAAAAATCATATGGCCCTGTATTTTACCCGTGATAGTGTATGTTCCATAAATATTTTCAGCCATTAAGGCATCTACAGCTTCGTCAATATGTATGAATTTATATGAATCATCAACAGAATGGTACTCTATCCCTAAAAAAAGTCCCTTCTCTAAAATGTGCTTAATATTAGCCCTCGTGTAATGAGCTTTCAGTAGAGCTTGATAAGAAATTGCTATGCCCAATTCTCTCTCATCGTGAAAGCATGGGACAAAAACAATTTTCTAGTAAATTGCATAAGATCCTTATTAATGCTCTGGCCCAACATAACCATATAAATTATTTTCTGTCCCCAATGCATCAACTTCTAATTTTTTGCATAATGTTAATAATAATTCTAAATATGCAACATAATCAATAGAAAGTGTTTCTTCATCACGATGCAATTTCATTTGAAAAGGCAATTCAGGATATAATTTTATGTATAAATGAGTAATCTCTAGTTGAGCTATTAATTGCCCTTTGCTAACTTTCAACATAAGTGGCATTTTTTTTATAAAAATAATGCTATACATTTCTTGAATACTAAGTAAAAGATCCTTAGAGTCCATTGATAATAAATGTATATTATTTGTTTTTGCGTTATTCAATAAAATCTCAAGATCAGAATTTATAGAACAATCAACTTTAAAAAAATTAATCTGTTTACTCATGCTCTTTTCCTCACAACTAATCAAGCATAGTATCAATATGTATTATTGCAAAGTCTTTAATCATGCTCAAAAAGAATTGAACTTTCTCAAGTAATTCCTCACTTTCAAAGTTGCCAATGCACATGCCAATTAAACCTGATTCATCAACTATGCATATATCTAAAACAATACCATTTCGTTTTGCCATAATACATCTACCACCGAACTCATTTGGTTGCATTATTCCTTCAACTGCCAAATCAAGAGATTTAAACTCTGTATCCGATCCAAAGGCATAGTATCTATGACCTTTTTTAATCCCTTGTTCCAAAATATATTTAATGTTTTTTTTGGAATACTGAGCTTTCAATCTAGCGCTTATATCATATCTCATAAATTACTTAGATCTCAAAGAATTTTATGTTTTTAGAAACTAACCAATCTTTAATCGATTTTGGAATCGAACCATGCGAAGCTAATGCATATTCCACTCCCTCGTTATTAGCATATTTTTTTATTTGTCCTGAAGTACTAAAAAATTTTTCCAATTTCGCATTATCCGCATAATTCCATCCCCAGTCTTTACATTCAATCCATAATTTTTTAGTAATAATATCAATCTCTCTTGAATTAACCTTTCTCCCAAATTCCAATATCTTTATATTTTGAGCTTCTAATTGTAAGGCTGTTTTTAATTCAAATGCAGCTCCTTGAGCCGTTTTTAATCCGCCGTCTGTGCGCTGAAAATTATTAACAAACTTTTGCAAAGGACCATCTTTAGTTAAGAACCCCTTTACATCTTTAAATTGCTCAAATGCCATTTTTAATTCAAAATGTGATAAACCTATTGACTGCATCTCCTGTTGAGCTACAGCCAATTCATCTAATTTTTTTAATGTCTCTGCCGAAGACCAATTTCGCGAATTTTCTTTATCAGAAAAATTTTGAGAATTAGGATTGCAACGTGCAACGACGTTCCCCTCTAAACTATCATTAGACAATAATACCAATCCAGGAGCTAACTTAGAAGCATCGTCGAGCACTTCTGCTGCTACAGAACCAGCAACTTTAACAGCTTGAGCTGAAGCACCCAGTACATCGGTTAAACACATGTACAAAGTAAACATCGAATCATCACTATACGTATCTAACTTATAGATAAGCGGCTCTACTTTAACCATTGAAGCAAATTGACTTATTATCATCTTGGTTATTTTTCCCAATCACCTTTCATAGTCAATACATCATCCTCTAAGACAAGTTCTATCCTATCAGGCTGAAGTTCTTTTAAACGTCTCCATTCTTTTAATATATTCAATAGATTCACTTGAGTAGTAGTAAATGAAGGATGACCCGGAAACAAGTAATCATTTATTTCTATCGTAACCAAATCATTCTTTTTCGATAAGATTGATTCTTCATCTTGAAATTCAGCCTTATTCTTGTCTTTAAGAAAAGTAATGTATACATCACTTCCTGACCCTAATATCAAAAGCGTAAATACAGTATTTAATTCTTTATTGCTGTCCTCAGTAATTTTATAATATCCTGCATCAACTTTTTTTATTACAGCCATTTTTTTCATTTCAAAAAACATGAACTTAATGACTAGTTACTGTTAATAAACTATCATCTAAAACAATTTCAATTCCATCAACCCCTAATAGTCTCAGTCGATGCCATTCTTTAAGCACAGTAAGTAAATTTTCTATACTTATAGTTAATGGTTCTGCATCGGGAATAATATCATCGTCTATGGTAACGATAACCATCCTCCCAACTTTTTTCATCATACTTATGTTGCCACCAAAAGATTGCCTATTATTATCAATTAAAAAATTTGCATGCGAATCATAACCTAATCCATCTTGTAAAAATATCGCTAAGGTGTCCGTAGAATCATCACCAAATTCACTCAGTTTATAAAGGGTTTTCTCTAACCTTATAAAGGTTAATTTCTGTTTCATTCTCACATTCAGCTAACTCACCAAATCACAAGTAATAGTTAATACATCATCGTCTAAGATAATTTCAATGCTATCAACTCCAAGAATTTTATATTTTTCATACCCTATTAAAGCCTCCAATAAATTCTTCTGCGTGATAGTGTAAGAAGGAACATCTGGAACTAAAAACTCATCTATTTCAATAGTCACCAAGTCACTATTCTTTTGCAAATTAGCAACATTTCCATAGAATGTGGTTCTATTTTTATCTTCTAAAAATGCAATATATGAATCAGGATATGGCCCATAACATAGAAATAAATACAGAGTATATAATGATTTGTCACTATTGTCAGACAACTTATAGTAACCATTAGCAATCTTTTTAAGAGTTATTTTTTTTTGCATTTTCAACCTATAAATATTATATCAAATTGTATTTATTTAAGCATCGGATAAAAACTTGCACACCGACCATTAGTATCATTAAGAACAATACGAATATCAACGTTATTCGTAAAGGCACCTTCAATTATAGTATGTAAACCTTCTTTCCTTACAATTTGTCGTTGATCATAGATATCAAAAACACATTTCATTATTTGATCATGAGACCATTGGTCTGGGAAATTAGTGGTTTTAATCCACTTCCCTTTAAATAACACTTCTGCTTCATTAAATCCGCTAGGATCCATCTTAACAATTCTTGAAAAACCTTGACCCCTCAAAATCCCCATAGGGTCTTGATGTAAACCACCAAAATCAGCTCCTGACTTATACGGTTCACCTTCAAAAACATGTTTAAAGCGAAATGTTACTGGATGACCATTATGCGTCCTCTGGCCGTCATAGGTACTTTGCAAATAATCGTGTTCTTTTATGGAAAATTTATGAATCGCTTCGAGAGCATCTTGTGGCGGATTTAGAATATTTCCACTTGGTCCACTTACTGGGTTATTTGGTCCACTGCCACCACCGTTAGACAATAATACCAATCCAGGAGCTAACTTAGAGGCGCCATCAAGAGCTTCGGCCACTGCTACCCCTGCAACTTTTGCCGCACGCAGAACCACTGCCTCAGCAGTGATTGCTTCATATGCAATACATGCTTGCATAGTACTACTATTAAGTGGTAAATTGCCAAACTTAGTTGCACCATGGCCAGCTTCTATAAACTCATCCAAGCCCACACTTGCATCGCCAACAAATGAACCAACTGCTTGAAACGTTACTGCTGTTAAAAATGCTTCTGTTCCAACTTCAGTAACTTTTTCAATTGTGTATAGCATATTGTCGCGTGTAATCTGCTCCCAACTAGCATGTAAAGATCCCTTAACATCTTTGACCAGTTTTTTCATGTTAGCTTTAGTTATGTCTATATCGCGTGCTCGAAGCTCCGCTTTCGTCACCTTTCCAGCAGCCAAATTGAGCTCATCTTCTTTTCTGCGCTGAAAATTTTTCCGTTGCAATTCTAAAGTTTTTTCTTCAATTTTTTGATCAATCCGCGCTAATAGAAGTACTAAATTGCCAAACCCTCTGGCAGCATTTTTAATCGCCTCAATTGGATCTGCTATCTTATTGATAAAATTTCCAGATCCTTTCCAAACGCCTTTGCCCAAAGCTACTGCAATATCACAATCTAGTTCGATTACCCAATAGGCACAGTCTTTTAATCCATGACAAAAATCAGCAAATGAAAAGGCTTGGACTATATAGCCTGCATGATTATGTTGCTGCCCAATATCAGCAAATTGTGTTATGGTTGTGGTGATATTTTTGACATCTTCAAGCACAACGCCATCTTTATACCGTATTTGGGCAGTATCTTGCACAATATCCACAAATTCTTGATGCAACGTTCTCTGAATTTGATTACCAAAGAAAGATTGATAATCAGCTACCTCTATGCCATGCTCAGCTAATAGTATTTGACCCGGAACAGATATTTGATACGTGTCTTCTTGCCAAATATCTTTACCATGCGCATGATCACGCAGTGCCTCAGTTCTTTTTATGATGTATGTTGATTGAGCGAATTCATGGGCATCCAGTTTTTTGATTTCTATCTCTTGATACATTTCGTATTGACTTGCAAGATCATGAGACGTTGGCTGCATTACCCCAATAATATGCTCTTTGTAAATAGTTTGTGCAGTGAAGTTAAGTGCTTCTGTCTTTTTTTGGATAGCAAGCTCGTTTTCTTGTTTGCGTTGAGCTTCTTGCTCTGCTATTCTCCACCGTAATTCTGAATCTCTTTGTTGCTGTGCCAGTTGCCCATTGCAGTCACATTCTTGCTCCTCTTTACGCATCTGAGCTTCACATGACTCTTTTTCCTTTCGTTCTGCTTGCTCACGCTGCTCTTTTTTGCTTCCACAAAACAAGCCACTCACAATGTCTTTAACTGCTCGACCACAACTGTAAACTGCAACGCACCCCACAACAACACAAGCTACAATTTCTTTTGCCTGCTCACCAACACCACTCAGCTCAAATCTCGCCATTGCTTGATGTGTTTGACAAAAAAGAATTAAACAAATAAGTGTAATAGATTTGAAGTTCATGGAAGCCCTCCAGTGTTATGCATTCGAGTATGTTACATTCCTGTTGAGCCATGAGAGAGTATAAAGAGTAAAAACAATTCTGTAAAGCAAGAGAAACAACCTAAATGCCCATCAGATCACGATATCGCGCATGGTCACAATTCCAGTTTTAATGCACACCTAAAGGCTTTTAATTACTTCAAGGCAATATAAAATTGAGCACCAAAAAGATTAAATATTTTAGACGAACTCAATGAATTGCCGCCCACGCACATAAGGGCTATTGTTATACACATAGGCCATATTCCACCAAATCAACAACTCAACAAATCTCGCTGTTACCGGCAACTGCCAAGTTGCATACGTTGCCTTGGCAATATCCAAGAGAGATTTACCCGTGATAGGATTTTCTGCATGCATTGAAACGCCCCTACCCCATAAAATACCTGCAAGTAATGCAAGCTGCTCTTCTTTGCCATCAAACCGATAACTGTTTTCTGCAAGTATTTCAAGCGGTGTTAGACCTTCTTTATTTACAGCCAATGGATTAATGCCGAGTTTCACATAATAATTATAAACTTCTTTTTGCACCAAGGCGCCATGCTGTGCAAGATAATGAAAAGGAGTATTACCATAAAAATCTGCCACAAAAGGATCACACCACTTACTTTTCTTGCTATAGTGATGGAGCAGCTTGACCATATCTGCTGATCGGGGGCCCAATGCATTGCATTCTGTATAAGGGTATTGATGCCGCAGCATATGCTGCATGAGTGCGCAATCATCTTCAATCAGTGCATGCGTCATTAAAGAGGTTATATCATCATCAGCAGTAAATTGCCGTGCTGTAATATTCATTGCTATCCAACTTCTTATTGCATGCCAATCTAACAATGCCTTAGCTATCTCTTTTTGAATAAGTGCAGTTACTTTATCACTCGGCCATGGAGCAAACCCGTGCTTATACTGTAACAACTCTCTACCATGTGCACAAGCAGGATCAACTCTCAAACTTTTGCATGATACATCTTCACAACGCTCAGGAATAAGGGGCAAAAGCTTTTTCATCTTCCTTAAGGTCAACGCATCCGCATCTTCTGCTGGCAAAGGATGCTCTTCCTCGCAAAACAATGTATCATGCTGTTGTATATTGTAGCGCACATCACGTGGCTTTTCAGTTTGCCCCTCCACATAGGCAAGTAATATATGGCTGTTAGCACCCACAGATCCCGGCATAAATTGCTGTTCTCTCAAATAGTCTTTAAACCTTTTACCAGAATGGTCTTTCTTTTTAAGCTTACTACCTGCTCTTAAAAGCAGTAATGCAAACGGAATAGAAAGATCTAAAGAATAATCACCAAGATGTAAAGCAATGCGATGCAATGCAGTTCGGCCATTATCATCAACTGTATGCACGTCCACTTTATTATCAAGATAGAATTTAAACATTTCTATAATGTCTTGTTGATTACCACGGGACGCAAAGCTTAAGCTGATTTGGCCATTTTCATCGACTCTGTAAGGTACTGTTGTCCAATCCGCCTCTTTATCAGCAAAATATTCTTCTACTTTCTTTTTTTTATCGCCTTGAAAAGAGATCATACTGAATTGATGAGTTGGTGGATTCGTGCACATGTGATGGAGCACGGTACCACGATCCTTGCCTGCCCTTAATGTATAATCTGCTCCTGCGCCGAGCATTAACAGCCAAGCAGCCATTCGTTTGCTCCGTGCGCTATAATAAATTGGCAATTCGAACGTTGTTTCCTTAAACGTTCTCGTTTCTTTACGATTTGGATTGAGTTTATAGAGAGCAAATGTTGCCGCATCATCAAGACTATCACTTTCCACTGCAGCAGATAATGCAGAATAATGCTTTGAGGGTTTTTCCATCCTCCGTCGCTCATCAAGAGCTTTGGCGTGATTGGTGTCACAACGTCCTTCGACAAACTCAGGATGAGCGGACTTTGATAAAATCGGCTCCATAGCGTGCAAATAGGTACTAGCTCCCAACAGTGCTATACAAACTCTACTAATTCTTGTTTTAAACATGCTGCACTCTTCAAGTTATTTTTTATCACTGAGTTTAAAATCTAGATTTTTGCCAAATCTCAAACACTAATCATAACGTAGAAATTCAAGACGCCCAGGCTCTACTGAGTTAGATCAATTTGAAGAGCACCTCAAGAACCGCTACTGAATCTCCCTTTGCCAAAGATTCTACATATTCGCGTAATTTTTTGCGAGTCTCACCTTGAACACCCCAAGCCTCTTCTAATAAAAGATCCTTAAATGTTGTGCCTTTATTGTCCTTTTGAAGGGGATCTGCGCCTGCCAGCAAAAGTAACTGGGCAAATGGTATGGCAATTTCATGAGAATACCAAGAATAATTTAATGCTACACAATGCAGTGCCGTGTAACCAAGCACATCCTGGGCATTTGGATCAATCTGTCGATTCAAATAAAATTTCAACAATTCAGTGGCTTTTTGTGGATCTTCTGGCGGGCATGTACACAACCAATGGAGCACGGTACCCCCATCTTTGCCGCCTCTTATGGCATAATTTGCACCTAACATCCACAACCAGTTGGCCATTTCTTTACTTTCTGCTTTAAAAAACAAAGGGATGTGTTCTGAAAATGATGTCTGAATCATGCCACCAACCTTCAATACTGTCCGTTCAGTACGCGCATTCATTTTTTTTGCATTCGGATCAGGTTCAAAATATGATAGAGTGGCAACAAAATTACTCAAATTTTGTGAAACTGCATTTGCAAGTACACTAGCCAATCCTTCTTGAGCCCCTGCTGCAAGACAGCAGGCTGCTTTATACCTCTTTTCAAGCGTATCAAGATCGCACATCTTACAGAGCGCTTCCATCTTTACTTCCTGAGATGAAACAGCCAAACGCTTGGCAATAGGATCTCTTAAGAGTTCTTCAGGGAACCAAAAATCATTAAATTTTTCATGGTACCGCCGTATTGGCCACTTTAAACGAGCAAGATCTTGTAAAGATAAAGGTTGTACAACTTCTTCCATAGAATGCACCACGGTACTCATAGAGAGTAATGCTCCAAAAACTATATCTATTCTTTTTATTAACATAGCAGTCCTCTTCTTTAATGAGTTACACTATACCTTTGACTTTTTTTTAAGAGATTTTTTTGCGCGACGTATAATCGTCGCTACAATGGCTCTTTTTAACGACTCGGAATATGACGACCAAACTTCCATTATTTCGCTTTCAATAAGATTAAGCTTTTTGGCGACCACTGTAGGCAACGCATTATACGTATCTTTAGTAATTCCAATATCTTGACCACTCCTTCTGCAACCTTTGCTATAAGCACCAATTACAACGCGAAGCAAAACCTGCTCAAGAGATGGATTTTCGTGCCGCTGCCACACTGTATATTCACCAAACCAGGTCACCAAAAGTGCAGAGCCCCTTTGATTAAACTTCATTTTACTCACATATTTATTGCAAGGAAATTGCACAACATCATTTCCCGTAAAATCTCGTATGTGCACGCTTGAGTCCTTACCTTTTATTAAAGTATGAGCTACCGCACAGGAAGCTTGAGAAGCTACATACCCTCCATTCCTATGAAACACTATATCACCAATAGTCTCCTCACCTAAGTTTTGTTTGTGCAAGTTCTTTACCTCTCGCGTTCCACTCCCTCAATATTCTGCTTCTGCACACGGTAACTACCCGATCACCTTCAGGGCTAAAGACAATCTTATCCACATGGACCGGTGCTGGATGACGCAAAACAGTAAAGCGATCTCTTTGAGAATCTAGCAGATATACTTTTGCATTTTGGCTCCCCTTAAGAATTCCAACCCCGAATAATGTCTTGCAAGTTGGGTGAAATGCTACCGCAGTAATCTCAGCGTCCAAGTTATATTCTGTCATGTTTTTTGATACAAGATCGATGACACGAGATCCATTAGTTAGCAGTGTACCATGAGAATTAAATGCAATTTCTTTAAACCACTGCCTTGTTTGAAATGTGTGTTTTAGATTACCCAAAAGGTCTACCAAGAGTACCGTATCAAGCATGGTACCTAAAGCGATCATAGTGCCTTGTGCATTAAATGCCGCTGAGAGCACATGATTACCAGGTAAAGGAATAACCTTATTGCTCTCAAAATCCCATAAACAAGCTTTGTCCGGTTCCAAGACAGAAAACTTTTTATATACCACAACTGCCATCGATGCCTCAGGATGCAACGCTACATTCATGGGATATTCTGTCGCTTCACGCTCAGCTTTTTTATACCACCAACCACCGTTGCCAACTATTTGCTCTGCAAGCAGATTTTTAACATACTTGTCTGCGCCGCTGAAAGCTTGCACATTACAGCATTGATATAAAGATTTTGGTTGCTTAGCAGCATTTCTAGCCGCCATACTCATAGCAAATAACTTTTTACCCAAAGTTATCTTCGGATCCATGCACAATGCATGCTGACCATAGAACAGATACATCAAGGTAAAAATAGCAAAAAAGCTATTTTTGGTCATAAGTAGCCTTTTGAGCGCGATATATAAGTGTAAGCACAATTGACTTTTTTAACCTCGCAGGAATTGTTGACCAAACTTGTGTTATCTCACTTTCAATAAGATTAAGCTTTGTGGCAATTACTGCAGGCAATGTGTCTACAGTATCAGGCGTAATTCCTGTATCTTGCCCACTCAATCTGCATCCTTTGCTATAATCATCGATTGCAATGCGCAGCAACAGTTGGTCGAGAGTTGGATTTGTATACTGCTCCCAAACGATAGTATTGGCACTGCAGGCTGTTGCAAGCAAGCCACCATCGGGAGTTAATGCAACTGCTCTGAGATCCTTAATGCCTTTCAATGTACGCAGTGCATTACCAAAATAATCACAAATATTCACACTTTCATCTGCTTTGGATGCAGTAATTACGCGAACTGCATGTAAGTCTGCTCGTGTTGTATCTTCGGTAGCCACGTGATCCGCATTTTGTAGCAATCCTGCGTAATAAACATCATCTTTATAGGATGTATTTGCAATCATGTTACCTGCAAGATCCCACAACTTTACGCTATTATCTTTTGCTACGGTAAGTACCCGTGTACCCTGCCGATTAAATGCTACTATTTCCACAGAATCCCAATGCCGTAACACTGAGTGATTGGTTCTTGTAGCATCTAAAATGATAGCTTGTTTATCTTTCAACCCTACAACAAGCATTGTTTCACTTGTAGGATGCATTGCTACTGAATTGATACCCGCACCAAGACTGAATCTTGCAATTTCTTTACCCTTAAGATCCCACGTACGAACTTCTCCATCAACTGATCCCGTTGCTAGTCTCGTTTCAGTTTGATTACATGCTACTGCACTAACTCCATATCTGTGCGGCAAAGTGACTTGCTCCTTACCATTAAGATCCCATATACATGCTGTACTATCATCAGACCCTGTTGCAAACCAAGACCCTGTAGTGCTACATGCTGCTGCCTTCACATCATTACCATGATACAAATGACTCTTACACATATTACTCTCAATGTCCCATACATCTGCGTGCACCTTATCACCTGGCTCGACTGATCTATATATTGAATACCCAGCAACCACCAGAGAGCCTTTTGGATGAACTGCAATAGCTGTCGCTGGGTGCTCATGAGATATTACTGCTTTTTTATGCCGCCAACCACCGCGACCCGTAATAATCTGTGCAATCAAGTTCTTTACATCCCTTTTAGCGTGCTCTAGGCCACCAATATTACAATACCGATACAATGTTTTAGGTTGCTCACCAGCATTTCCAGCCGCCATACTCATGGCACATAACTTTTTACCCAATGGCATTTGTTGCTGCTGCCTGCGCACCATCAAATCCATACACACCGCTGGCATGGTACTAAAAAATAAATGTATTATAAGAAAAAAATTTTGTTGAGACACGAACATTGCCACGCTCCTTGACGTATGTTGTACAAAAATCACTACCAAAAAATGCCTTTCGTTTTGGCATCTCTGCGTATTACATCTTCATCAGGATAATTATCGCTCTGCGTTTGAGGATATGTTTCGTTAACGTACAGAGCTTCAAAAACTTTTTTAAAACCTCCCGGGTTTAAAAATAATTGTTCCTTGTTGTCACACAAAAAAGAATGACGGCAGCCTTTTTCACACACCAAATCAAGTAGCGTAGCGCCTTGCGCATTTGGTGAAGCTACAACAGCTTCAAGTTTTTGAATAACTTCTTGTACACTTTTCTGATAGCGTGCACGATCACATACTCGCGCCCCACCGAGTACAAATGGATGTAATTCCGTTTGTGTAGCAAATATTCTTCTTAATACTGCAAAATATACCCGCCTGCCCAGTATATCACCTGTATGACATCTTTTTGAAAAGCGATCCGACCTCCAACTATGCCCCATCTCATGAAAGATCGTATCATTACGCGCAACGTGTACTGCATGAACAGAGCGAGCTCCAAAGTCGGCACCCTTAGATAACAACAATGCAAGAACTTGCAGCTGTTGCTCAATATCCATTGAGCTCATGTCTTCATTATTATTTAATCTAATAAAAATATTTTTGACTACAATGTGTAATGGCGTGTCACCACACATATAATGCGTAGAATTTATAGCCGCATGAACAGATGCATCTTTTTCTATCAACACACAAGCGATTGGATACTGTTCTCTTATAAGAGCCAAATGCAACGGCGTTAAACCAGCCTCACCTACTCGCTCGCCGTCGTTAGGATAATAGACATTTACATTGGCACTATGCATGAGCGCTTGTACCAATGCTAAATTACCTGCGCCCACCGCCTTGAATAGGCTCTTATCATTGGGTCGCAAATCAACTGACAAAGTCGGATCCATGGCTACTAAACTTGGGACTTGTAAACATACCATAACAAATAATGCTCTTAACATCAGTAGTTCCTTGTTACATTAAACTATCAATTTGAGAATTTCACATTCAGATAAAAGTTACCAGAGTCTTACTTGAGATACAACAACCCCAAAACTTTATAGATCCTCTGGTATACTCCCAATTACTTTTGTATGCTTAATGGATATAAAAATAATTTGATGTTAATGCACAGAACTTAAAGGGCAATACTATGATAGTTTTTTACGGGCACACTACACGCTGGTACCTTTCTTTAATCCTCTTTTTTTGCTCTATCATAGAGCCCGTACATGCACGCACATATTTGGCGATTGAAGGTAACATTGCTGCGGGCAAAACAACGCTCTCTTGCCTTATAGAGCGTGAGCTAAATGCCTGCATTATCCCCGAACCTGTTGAACGATGGCAACACGTTGGTGGCACCGATAATCTACTTGATCTTTATTATAAAGACCCCAAGCGATGGGGTTACACATTAATGAATTATGCCCATCTTACTTTTATACAAACATGCTTAAACGCAGATCCTTCTCAAGAGCTGCACATTTGTGATCGGTCTATGTATTCTGGGTTCTATTGTTTTTCACGCATGCTGCTTGAACAGGGCTCAATGACGCCGCTTGAAGTATGCATTTATAAAGAATGGTTTGCTTATCTTGAAGCACAATTACCTTGCAAACCAGATGGTTTTATTTACTTACGCACAACGCCTTATGATTGTTTTTTGCGCGCGGC
The DNA here is from genome assembly GCA_963716425.1 of Candidatus Babeliales bacterium. Classification (GTDB taxonomy): domain Bacteria; phylum Babelota; class Babeliae; order Babelales; family JBFXEV01; genus JBFXEV01. Next base: position 875,088 of record OY970310.1, on the reverse strand, counting down.
CTCGCGTAAACGATCTGAGGAGTCCACACTTTCTTTAGGCTTTTTTGAATCACTTCATCGCCTTCATGAAGAATGGCTTATAGAAACAATCGCTCTAACACCGCATCTCTCATCCACGCCTATACTTGTGTTAGATGGAAATCTTGATTTTAAGAATGATCCCGCAATTCAACAATTATTCCTTGATAAAATTACAGCATTTGTAACGGATATTAATACCATCAAACAAACAGGCTGTTAGGCCTTCGTTGCTATAACATATGCATGCTCACCTAAATCTGATTCATAGCGAGCGATAACATTATTGATTTCACCTGATGCAATATCAGCCCTTAATACATTGCAACCCTCTTCTATAAGGTCAGCATATTCTGGCATATTGAAAGGTGTCATGCCCACACGCACTACAGGATCCAAATATACTTCTGGTTTATACTTACCTCCATATACAGTTAGATCTTTAGTATTCTTGGTCACAAAATACTTTTTGCATTCAACTTTTGCAAAGCCAATAGTTTTCATCAAATGAACTAAAGCACTTTCTGTTTTTGTAATTTTTCTTGCAATCTCCTCTAAAAATGGGAAATAATGGCCGAGCCATTGCCGCTCGCATTGCTCTACAAACAATGTAAAAACAATCAATGTACCACCAGGTGCAAGTACTCGATACATTTCTTTAAAAGCGAGCTCCAGATCTTTATAATGGTGTATTGCATGAATACAATACATACCATCAAATGTATTATCTTCAAAGGGCAATGCTTGTACATCACCTTGTAGCCATGGGATAGTGGGCCCTTTTGCTTGAGCTTTTTTGAGCATCTCTTGTGAAATATCAATACCGATAATATCTAAGCCCTGATTATACAATGCTATCGTATAATTACCTGAACCGCATGATACGTCTAAATATTTCTTGCCGGCCATTGGATTCATATACTCTACTAAACCTTGCATAACTTCTGGGTCTGCACAACGCGCAGTATCATAGGTTTTACCAACCACATCATACGAAATATTTGTTGCACTATATACAAAGTTTATACTGTTTAACAGGAGTACACTCAAAAATATCTTTTTCATATAAATAATATTTTCATAAAATTAAATTGTTTAATTATCAACACAGATGCCATTTAATCTCGCAGTTGAGATTCTTTTATCAATATATACCATATTTTAAGATGCGCAATCTGATATACACGCGCTATCCATGCATTCCTACTTGCCGTCTTCTATCTTTGCTTGCATTACTTGTAAAAAAAGCTCCGTGCAGCGCAATTGCCACAGTCCATGCACTCTATGTGCAATGTCCAATGGTGACATTTTTGTTGTAGGATTCTCCCGTAGAATCGCATCTTTATCAACATCCATTGCCTGTAGTAATGCGATCAGTTTTTCTTCTTCGCCATAAAACCGGTAACTGTTTTGAGCAAGTATATCAAGCGGCGTAATGCCCTCTTTATTTGGAGCATGTGGCACAATAGCGAGTTCTTTATAGAATGCAGCAAGACCTTTCTCACACAAAGCTCCATGCTGAGCAAGATAATGGAATGGCGTATTGCCACCATAATCCAATTCTGTTACAGGTTGATAGGTATGCAAGAGCCTTGCCATAGTGATGGATCGTGCTGCAAACTTATTTTCTACAGTACGCCCATGGCGCAAACCATGCTGCACCAACTGCACATCATCTTCTAATAATGCGCGCTCACGCTCCGCATTTGAAAAACCAGGAGTATTTGTGATTACTGCAAGAGCACTCAATGCACGGATTCTGTGCCAATCCAAAAATATCTGCTGCAATTCATAATTCATCATGCCTTGCCAAACAGATTTGATTTCTTCTTCCTGTCCTTCTTCTAATCTTTCTTCTAATCTTCCATAGAGACCATCCAAATGTGCAAGAACTTCCTCGAGTCGCCACCAATGAGCATAACACGTATCGGCGCGCAGCTGGTCACACGCCATATTTGGGCATTCTCTTGGCACTAATGGCATGCATTGCTTAAGAAGCTCTCTTGCTGTTGCAAAATCGGGCTGTTCAACTTTTGCACGCTCCTCTTTATGGCACTCACAGTGCATACTCATTTCTTTGAGTGGCTCATATAATCTATCACGCACGCGTTCACAATCCAGTTCTTTTGCAACGGTATATGAAATAAATTCATTATCATCTACCAAATGGTGCATATATGCATATAGTAGATAACGCACCTTGCCAGCCAGCTCCGGATCAAAGCGCCGTGCACTCACATAGTCCAAAAATGTCATGCGACGATAATCCGGTATATTATGTTGTAACTTTGGAATCCCTACAAGGTACAAACGCAAAGCGAGTGGTATCGCAAAATCAGCATCATATAATGCAACATTTTCACCCACGCAATGAAGGGCAGTGCGACGTGCGTTATCAAGTGCAAACGGATCAACTCCTTTTTTAATATAAAATATTAAAAGCTTTAGTGCTTCTTGTGGTGTGCGTACATAATGAGGCATATAGGTACACAGATGATGAATCACGGTACCGTTGTCCCTATCACCGCGCAATGTGTAATCTACATTAAGAATATCTAGCCACTTTGCCATTTTACGGCTTTGTGCCACGAAAAATAATGGTAGCTGCAGCGTTACTTCTTCAATGCGGTGTCCTATACCATGAGGGCCTTCGCCATTCATTTCTTGAAATCTGTTTGTATATTGTTTTTTAATATATCGATTAGGATTTGCTCCAAATTGCCCCAATGTAGCTGCAAATGGTAGATCGTCTTGCTCTTCTGCCTTGAGCAACCAAAGATCCACACTCCGCCGTGCGCCGGCTGCCATGCAACACGCAATCTTATATTTTTGAAGCATAGTTATTGCTTCAAGAGGCTGTTTTTGCTTATACACTCTGTTCAATGCATAATCTTTTACGTCTTGTGGCGATAGTGCAAGCCGCTTTGTGGTCTGATCTTCCTCCAATTCCCATACCGGCCAATATCCGGTAAATGTAGGACTACGTTCTGACTCCAACCATGTATGCTGTACAAATTCTTCTTTGGTAAACGGTTTCACCATTTCCATAGAATAAAGGCTATTGCCTTTTTGCATGGTAAAGCTTGTACCACTAACCATCATGAGAATACCAAGAAGAACAGCTTTTAATTTCATACATTACCCAATCACATAACTCTCAACTGGTTTATTAAACAATTTTTCTAGAACAGGCTTTTGCCACTCATAATGTGAGGCCCCAAAAATGACTACCACCGTATCATAAGCTGCTAATGCACCGTAAATGACCCGCACAATATGGCAATCGCGTAACGGCATAATGTGCGCTTGTATTCTTTGATATATTGTAGCATCACTTGCCAAGCTCGGCATCCATTCTTTGCGGTCATAACCCCACGGAAAATCATCCACTACATCAAGTGGTTTGCCCATATGAGCCTCATGCCATGCCAAAAACTCACCTACCGTGTAATGTAATTCAGGTTTATTTAACCAAAACGTAATATGTGTTTGAATCATATCGGTGGCAAGCTCATTGAAGTTTTCATCATTCACTTTGCCATCTCTATTCCAAAATGGAAAATTTTGAGCAAGCATCCAAAAAACTATATCCTTTTCTGAGTAACCTTGTTTCTCTAATTCAAGATAATGCGCATTATGCACATCTCCACCAATGAATGGAATATTGCGCTGTGCACATTGTTTTGCCGCCCATAGATTCTCAGGACATATGCCATCATTCACTACATACAAGTCTGCAATCTCAAGAACTCTTTTTGGGCTTAAACCATCCTCGGGATAAAAGCCCTCTAAAATGCAAAAATCTGGCTTATCATGTGCAATAACAGATGTAATTTCTTGAATTATTGGATGATGTACATCACTCACATGTTCAACGGCAATGTATATAAGTTTCTTGTTCTATTGCGGCTCAAAAATATACACCGCTGGGGGCGGTGGTTGCACCGTTGAGTAGTCCAATAAACTTTGCCAATCCTGACCATATATAGTCAAATTAATACTTGCAAGAACCAGTAAAAAAAGTGATGGGTTTTTCAAGTTAATTCCTTTTGGATAAATAGGTATTGTTCAGATATTTTTCAAGCATGGTTATTGCTTCAAGGGGTTGTTTTTGCTTATACACTCTCTTTTTTGCGTAAAATTAGATGATAACATATAATAGTTCAAGTTTCTAAAAAAAAATTTAATTTACCAACAGAGAAGGGAAAACAAAACATGAAATTTAAAAATAATAAAATAGGATTCACTGCACTATCATTACTCACTGCAGCCTTTTACGCTAACATTTCTGCTATGGAAACGACGCAAAAAACGCCTTTTGTACCTTTTATAAAGAAGGTAGAGAATAAAAAAACTACCACCTATGTACAATGTGCATCGCCGCATACAACTAGAATTGCATGCCATTATAACGATAACGATAGCTATGACGCATGGCAAGAGGAAGATACAGGACGTGATAAGTTTACTAGGTTGTTTGATGCTGTTCCTGCAAGCGAGAGAAATGCAAACAATAAAGGAATATTTGAATGCCTCAAAGTTCTTTATGAAATACAAAAAACAAAATAGCAAATTTAATAGAATTACTCGTACATATAGGCTTGATACTGTCTAGAATATTCTTTGTTAATATATGCTGATGTCTCAAATATCTCATTATATATCCTAAAGCCTCCTTGTATGCAAAGGTCTCTATGCACAATATTGGCCATGCGGACCATCACGAATACGCGTTGCACCGCCGGATATTGATGTTGTACATGTTGCACCAATGCGTGACGAATGGCAAGCTCATGTTGTCTAAACATAGTATTGATTGGTAATGTGCGAATAAGTACACTATCCGCATCTTCAAGCAGTTCATACGTAGTACAACCGGCCAGTTGAGTATCCAAATACGCAAAAGCAAGATTAAGCTTTCCATCAAGTAATGCTTTGTGTGTTTTATCGAAAATCTTTGCAAGATAGGCATCAACGGATATATCAACCCCTACTGTTTCAGGAGACATATCTTTGTATAAATCAGCAAAATAACCTATAAAGATAGATTTGAGTTGCTCTACTTCTTTGCTGCCTATTTCACTAATGCATTCTACAATTAATTCTTGTTTCATACTAGCAAATTAATCTGGTATTAATACAAGTATCAAAAAATAAGGATGAGAAACATCCGCATCGGGCATAGCTTCAAACTCTTTAATAGGTTTAGGTTCCATTAATTTTGCAAGCTTTAAACCTGATGCAACAAATGCATCAACGTAATCCTCAAATAACCTATAATAATTATAACGCGCTACTCCCTTCCAGTTTTCATATTGCTTGCCCTTCACAAAATAGTTCATAGCATTATATTTAACCATTTTTCGCACGGGATGAGGAACCGCTATTACAATTTTGCCATCTTGCTTAAGAACGCGGCGAAATTCACTCAATAACTTCTCTATATCCTCGGTATACATTACTGAAAATAAGGCAATAATAATATCAAAACTAGTATCTGAAAATTCGAGCGCTGCTTGATCCATAACAAAGAATTGAGCTTCCGGGTAACGCCCTTTGGCGATCTCAATAAACGTATCACTTACATCTATACCCACCACGTCGGCCCCCTGCTCCATTGCAGGAACACACTCATAACCATCAGCACAACCAGTAAAAAGAATCTTTTTACCTTTAAGATTTCCCAAATACGTAAAGATACTTTGTTTAAAATCTTGCACTGGCGCATAGTGCATTTGATTTGAGGAATACGTTTGAGCTTGCTTATTATAAAGCCGTTTAGCTTCAATCACATCATCATTCATATTACATTTCTCCGGTAATTGGTTATTTAATACCTTATGATAATATATTATTTTCGTATGCTAGTGTACCAAAAATAGTATGCATTGTCGTATTTTTTTGGGTATTTCTGAGGTCCCCCAACCAAAACACATACCAAAACAAAGAATCGACAAAACCTTAAAAACCCCTTATCTACGGACTTTTCTACTCCTCTACTCTTGACTTAGCCACCCATAATTCTTTACCCTAAAGGTAAGAAGGGTACAGTGTAATCAGGCCTAAAGCCAGAAAAAAATGAGTTAAGGATAAAGCATGAAGAACACAGTAATAGTAACCATAGTAACGGGGCTTATATGCCTTTCAGCATATATGATACATGCCATGGAAGAGCCTGCTCAACCAACACAAAAGCAATCAGAAGAGGCATTAGCTAAAGTATCACCTGAGGAGCTTGAGTCTGCTATCCCAGAAATTGGTGCATTCCAAAAAAGAGAGGCTGCACTTGCCGGTGTTAGCAGAGATACAAGTCAATTAATCGTAGCTCAATTAATTTCCATAATTATGTACAAAGAGTTGTCTGAAGCAAAAAAAGATTTCCCTGATACACCCGAAGCCGAATTACGAGCTGATATTATAGCAAGTATCAAAAGAGTACTACTTGCTCCTGGAAAGACAACGCCTTCAGTCGTTACGTTACCGGTAGAGCAACTCGAGGCTCCTGAGCCAGTTGCTGTTTCTGAACAAGCACCCGCACAACCAGTACCTGCTGGTAAAGATTATTCACTGACTGGTTGGTTAAAGTGGCTAGTGGGAGCCAAATAAGGAAAATTTTTAATCACTCGGTTGATACTTTGTAGGATTTGGTTACACAATTCGTCACTCGGCTCAAGAGCAAGATGTTGCTTAAGCACTATTAACTTCTCTTTGATTATATCCTGAATCAATACATTTAGTATCAGAGTACGCACATCTTTAGATGTACCAATTCTTATTAACGAAAGCAGCCCAGGGATAATATGCGTAACCTCATGAGGATTAACTGCTATAAGGAGTGCCTTGGAAGTATCTTTATTGGCACTAGCCAGGCTCCTTTGCAATGGCGAAATTCCATGCTCGTTTTGGGCATGAATATCACCACCACATTCTACCAAAACAGTTATTACCTCACATTTCTTAATAATAGAGCCAAAAACTGCTCGACCAACCGCATGATGAAGAGGTGTATCTTGTTCAGCACCTTGTGCATTCACCAACGCACCACGTTTAATCAGTTCTTTAACCATCTGAGGACTACTACAGAATGCTGCTCTATGCAATAACGCTAATTTATAAAATCTTTTTTTTGGAAACTGTGAACTACGCATATTCACACATGCCCCTGCATCAAGAGCTAACTTAGCTTCCGCAATATCGTCATGCTTAACTGCACGCCATAATCGCGTGTCTAACGCATAGCGGCATTTTGGCATAATGATACATGGCATTGGCACATCAACCTCAAATGCTTTTTGCAACGCCTCTATCACAGCCCGACCAAACTCTTGTTGCATCTCAGGTTTAGAATATTCTAACCATACGCGTGGGTCTCTTGCTTGGTCAGTCTCTTCAATTTTTCTAACTAATACTTTAGTCACAAGCCCTGTGTTACCTTCTCTTATATTTTCTTCTGTATATCTTTGCTCCATCCTTAACTGATCCCACATGGCAATCATATCTTTTTTAAGTGCTTGAATCTCGGTATCTGATAGAGTTGTAAGAAGAATAGTTTTAAGAGAAAAATCCCCATCTTGGGATTCTATGCTTGGCATGGAATGAGGTTCAACATAATACAATGGAGTATTGCCGTGCCAATCTTTTGTAAAGATGATCGCTCCAGCTCGCATCAACCGCTTAATCAGATCAGGATTTTTTGCCTGTACTGCAGTATGTAATGGAGTATTCCTCATTCTATCACTAATGTTTGCTTGCGCACCAGCTTGCAGCAAAATTTCAACAATGGCAGCATCTTGATGCATAACCGCTACATGCAAAGGCCTTTGTTTATCTTTATTCTTTGTATGTACACTTGCACCATTTTGAACTAAAAGTTGCACAATAGGCAAACGCCGTTCTTTGACTGCTAAAAAGAGCGGTGAACATCCGTAGACATCTTTTTCGTCTAAATTAAGGCCTGTATCTATCAATTTTTGAACGTCATCAGGGGTACCAATTTTAACTGCTTCAAATAATGGGTTGCTTACCGTGAGCTCATCCATCTGCCGTTGCTCCTCTGGAGCGATGGCGTGATTGGTATCACGACGTAGCCCCTGTCCGCCGGAATCTTGATGCAGGAGGATTGGCGAAGTCGGATCCATTGCCACAAGTGACTGAACTGTAACTAATGCAATAAGAACAAATACTATTTTTTCCATAGATTCTTTCTACAAGTATCACTTAGTGATTGGTTAAAATGGCTAGTGGTGAAAAAAAGCGTTAGCTTTGCTCAAATACCATGAGCTCTGGCCGGTATTCAAAATGCATAGTATCGTAATGATACCATTTGCCTCCCCAGATAAATCCGTACTTTTCAAAAATCTCTACAATTTCCCAGGCAACTGTATTGCAATACGCGAGTAACTGATCCTCATCTATATCTTGCCCCCTCGCGGCTTAAATCCCATTGCCAATATTCGGTAAGTGCAGCATTAATATCAAGCGTCATGCCAAAACTATGCGGGCTTAACCGATCAGTATGTGCAATAAAACGCCAACAATATGTGCCTGCAGGATGCTCTAAAAGTGGAATATATTCCGGAAATTTGGCAACAAGCTCTTCAAGTTCGCAAGAAATGCTTTGAATCTTTTTATGCACATTATTAATTCTTGTTACTGGCAATACTCGCGCATTATCACCAAATACCTTGGGCATCCATACAATTTTTTCTAAATTGCTCTCCACTTCCTCAGGAGAATTTCCATACATCTTACGGAAAAATGGCTCATAACGAATGCGCCCAGGATCATCTTGGGGTTCACCAGAAGGCTCCCCCACAATGTATAGTGATTGCTCTAATTGATCGGCAAGAGTTGGCTGCTTGAGCTTATCATTAACTGTTTTCATCGGGTCAGAGTGGCCTAAAGGCATCCGTGTGCCGTCAGTCCAAACAAGATCATTTTCATGAATCATGTGAATGTGATCAGGATACGCAGCCTTAAGCCTTAAAAATGCGAATGCTAATTGTTCATGTGCACGCATATTACTGTATTGAATAAGTGAAAATAGTATTACCATTAATTTTGCAGTACTCGTAAAAGACACAGCGCTCCCCTCAATTTAAACGTTAAAAACTACTTCTTAACTGAGATGCCATATTAAAGACTTGTATCAAAATAGTAAGTTAGCAAACCAAGACTCAAATATTGAGTTCACCCGAGGTTATTTGCACTCAAAAGTAACGCTAGGAAGTGATGCAATGCGCTTTTTATCAAATGTGCTCTTTTTTAAATAATGATCACAGAATTGAACCATCATATTACGTATTAGTTGCAATATCTCTACAGGGTCATTCTCTCGCGTAATAGGATATTTTAAAACATCAGTATCACTAAACGAATTATGATGCGCATCTTCTATGGTTACATAATATGCAGGCACTGTGAGCTTTTCATACAGAAGCCGCGGATGGCGTGGCACAACGAGCTGATCATATTTGGACCGGACAATATTATTTTTTATAAGAAGCTCATCACTCACCACTTTGCCACCAATAATAAACATGCATGGCACGGTAAGCTGTTGCAATCTCTTTTCTTTTGGACCAAAGACAATGGCATCAAGATCTATACATGCTTGTATATCGGACCGTTCCCGTGATATTTGTAATGCAACACCACCTCCTAATGAATGTCCAGCATATGCCATTGCAGTATAATCGATTCTATCTTTTAAAAATGCGTATGAATCAGTCTCATCTATGCTGCGTATTGCATTGATCACAAAATGTGCATCTTGTACCCAATAGTCATGCTCATCATCAAGAATATCTTCAAATGAGCGATCCTTTGCAAACCAAAATGCTGCAAGCTCTGGGTCCAAGCGCATTACACGCCCATCAGGAAACACTGTAGGATCTACCCCATACGTGTGATTAATCGCAATAACCACGTAGCCATGACTTGCCATTTCTTCAAGTAAAGCCGTATCTATTTCCACAGGATCTCCCATACCCGGAGAGAAAAAGAGCACAGGAAATTTTTGAGAAGTTCCTGCAAGTGGCGCATGCATTTCTGTAGATTCTTTAAAAGAATCCAAATACTCTAGTGCCTGCTGGTCGACATTGAGCATGTGCCGCAGCTTTTCTTTTACGTATGGCATAATATCTGGTGCATAGGCGGACGTTCCACGAACATGTGAGGGATAATACACATAGAGCAACAGCTCTCTTTTGCCTGGGCCATGTTTTTCATCACGCTCAGCATCAATAAGATGGTGTATTGATTTACCAACACCATATGAACCAGTAGGTTGAGGGATTGCGTGCGCCATAGAGTAACTACCCATTATCACTAAGCAGAAAAAGTATTTAACCAATTGAACCTCAAAGACAATGTATTTCAATATTAATCTGTTATTTGTTGCAAGTTATCAGCAACATGATCAAGCATATTATAGACTTCATTGATTTCCGTAATAAAGCCATTTTCAACGCTTAAGAATTTCATAACCACAAATGTACCTACTTCTTGAGTAGAAATTTCATAATGGATCACTACCGTATTTGTATCAGTATTTACGGTCACGGGATTGACTACCTCTACTGACCAGAGCCCTACTGCTTCTTTTGCATTGGCCATTTGGGTATAAAGTTCTTCCATGGTATGCGCTATTGCTTTGCCGTTAATCACTTTGCGACAGTCTGATGCAAATAATGATTCCATAAGCTCTTTAATATCGCCTATGTTGCGCGTTCCAAATTGCTCTAGAAACCTAATGTAGCGTTGTGCAACACCGCGCAAGGCAGCTTCTTTACGCATCCGTACGTCAAGAGCATGTGCCATGCCAACATAGCGCTTTGCCACCTCTTTTGCCGGGCACTCTTCCACATCATAAGTATGCCCTTGCGCATGTTCTTCTGCAGCAACAGGAGATGCAATTGAACCCATAGAAATAGCTAACCCTAAAAGAAGAACTGATAATTTCATAAAAAATCCTAAAAAAGTGAAAGTTGAAAGATGTTTCTCTCATTTAGTATAGAGATGGCAAAAAGCTTGTGAAGCCTTGCATACAATCGGCTGCTTAAGCCGGCCGTTTATCCTGGTGCGTATCCGCAGAGCTACATTCCCTGCCGTTCCCCTGCACTTCTTCTGTAAAAACATTTCTATTTGACATTTAATATTTATTCAATATACTAATAACATACAGAACAATCTGTCATTAATAATGGAAGGTATACCATGAATAAATCATTCAATCTTATATTTTTAAGTATTGTACTCTGCATAAGCTCCCTGGAACTTAATGCCATGCACCGTGTGCGCGCATTGTGGTCAACATCGAATACTTCGCTCTCTGCGATTAAAGCATTAAACAGTGAATTTGAAGCAGGCTATAACTGCTTTAAAGGCTTCAAAAGTGTATCAAAAGCACCCACAAAGGTCATTAAATCAGCAGAAGCTGCAAAGGCTCAGTACACTGAAAAAGTAGCAGACGTTACAAAACAGCTTACAGAGGCACAAGAACAGTCTCAGCAAACTGCAAAAACATGTATACAAATTGCTTATGCAAGCGCCCTTGCAAATGCCTTTGCTGGTAAAGCAACCTTGGCTTCAGTAGCTATTCCTGTCTTTTCTACCTGTGCTGCCGCTGCATACGCAGCTAAAGCTGGTTATCAAAACTATAAGCTTGCTGCCTTGAAAAAGGATACAGAAGCTAATCTTGCACGGTTAGAGCAAGATATTGCAGAGATTAAGAGACAAAAGGAAGCAAAAAAAGCTTCTAAAAACCAGGTAAGCGTTCAGCGATATAAAGACTTGCAATAAATAAGACCTATAACCTACTAAGGCTCCCTTAAACCGGAGCCTTTTTTTATGCTCTTTAATCCTTTCACAATACCCACAGAATCTACTCTTCCAGTCAACTAACATTGACAGATAGCAGCTATCAAGGTAATTTAAAAATCAACTATGTTTTATTTTCACATTACAAAGGCATGTGCCCATGAAAACCACTCTATTAATCTATTCAGCTTTTTATTTATTTTTAATCTGCAATGTAAGGGTATTGGCAACTGATTATACTCAATTATCAATGCTTGAACTCAAAGAAGAACTTATTGCAGCAAAGGCTTCAAGAAATCTCACTAAAGTTATTGAAATTGCAGAAAGCTTGAATCAGCGCTTTTATGATCCTCAAAGTCAAAAAAACCAATTTAAAAAAATGGAAGAAGGATTAAAATTTGAGCGTCTTATATTATTTTGCGGTGCAATGAGCACTTCCCTCATAATGTTATTTAATATAGAGGGAGATGCATTAAATAGAAGCATATTTTGGACCATGGCATTAGCATCAGCAGTTATTTATATTAATTTATTTAATACTGAAAATGATCTTAACAATCTCACACTAAGCAATGCTTTTAACTCTGAAAAAGAATGGTTACAACATGAATTACAATCGGCAGAACTGGCTTGAACTACTTTAACTAAAGGATACACGATGCAAAACAAAAACTTACACATCGCGCTCTTGGGCTTAATGCTCGCAACGAGCATGCAGAATGCGCAAGCCATGAAGCGCATATGTGCACGCTGGGCTACGCTAACATTAAGCAAGCATTTGAAAGCAGATTTAGAAAACATAAGCTCTAAAGCGCCTAAAGAAGGACTCATCTTAGCAGAAGCAACTAAAGCTGATTACTTAGAAGAGGCAGAGAGAGCTCGCGCTAAATTCTGGAAAAAAGAAGACAAAGGAACCAAATGGATGCACATCACTATGGCAACCTTACTCACATCTCAATTAGCCCATCAACCATCACTGCTAGCTCTAACAGTGCCTTTGATTTCCGCAGGAATTGCTGGTAATCATTTTATTGACACGGCATATTATAGCATTGTTGATGACGAACTAAAGTCAAACATCAAGCAACTAGATCTTATAATCAAAGCTTTTGAAAAACAAATAGAACAAAAGAATTCAAATATAGCGCAATAGCTTTATCTAAAATTCACTCAAACAAAAATGCTCTCTTTAAACTCAGGAACCATGATGAAAATAAAAACACTGCTTTGTATAACTTTTTCTATCTTTATATCTTCTAGTAATGTAATGGGGGATATTGGCCCTGAGCAAAAAGCACGATATCAATCAAATGAATGAAGAAGCTCAACAATATGCTGAAGAATTGTATAATAGAGCTCCAAAGCGACAATCGACTCTACCATTGGAAGAGCTTGAAAATATGAGACGGGAAACAAAAAACGATGAGCAGTATAAATTCCTGGCGGCATTAGTAGAAAGCTGCACACAAGGTACCATTAAAGCACCTATGTGGGCTCAACAATGCGAAGACAGAAATGTTTATATAATGTTTCAGCTTTTGCAAAAAACACTACAAGTTGTTGAAGAAGAAATTAAAAATTCTTCTAAATAAACAAAAGATTGGTCTCATGAATAACAACAAGATATTGCTACTGCTTTCGTTCAACTTTTTTATTGTCGTACGCATATATACTATGGAAGTAAATCGCACCGCCTCGCCATGCTCTTGCTTAGGCATAGTGGGAGCTCAATCAAAGCGAGAACAAATAGACACCCAAGGTCTTAGTCAGGAAGTAGTTGCTGAACAATTTCGCGTTAATTCGCGATTGTTCAGCGCCTGCTTTAAAAAAGATCAACCTGAACTCATTACTGAACTCCTTGACCAAGGAGCCGATATTGAAGCAAAAGATTGGCCTTTAGGAAGAACTCCATTGATGATAGCTGCCTTTCGCGGACATCCCCATGCCGTGAAAGTTCTTCTTGCGGCTGGCGCTCAGGTAAACGCCCGAAGTCGTGCTCGCGATGAAACAGCCTTGCATGAAGCCTTAGAGTGGAATAACAATCGCGACAATAACAATCCAGAGATCGTCGCCATGCTTCTTGCTGCTGGTGCTCATGTTTATGCGACGGACGAACACGGCAGAACACCCCTACTTGCAGCTCTAAACTATCCAAAAAATGATGAAGGATGTAATGATATATTACATTTATTGTTGAATGCAAAGTCAAACCTGCACGCAAGAGATAAAGACGGCAATACAGCGCTACATCTGGCAGCCAAAAATAGACGGACGCAGGCACTTCGCGTCTTAATAGAAAAGGGTTTATACATAGACGCTCAAAACAAGGCAGGCAACACGCCTTTGCATGAAGCTACAACGGCAAGCACCATCGCTATTTTGATACGAGCCGGAGCTGATACTCAAATGCGCAATGAGCATAACCGAACCCCACTACAAAGCGCACATGACAAATATCACAATAGGGATACGCCTCAATTTGTAAAAGAAGCTCTGGGCTTATACGACAATATCAAAGCATTTATTACAACGATCACTGATCAAGAAGCATTGCAACCCATGGAAGCCGTAATTACTCAAAAAATTGAACTTGCAAGAAAATATCTCTACAAAACCGTAATAACGCCGCGGCAATATACTCTAAGAAAGGCTGCACCGGAAAATCTACCACATATTGCACAACCGCAACCAGGAGACTTTGGGTCATATATAAATTTCAAGGATGAGAGTATAATAATCCTGCCTGCCTCTGTAGCGGAAATTCGTGAAGAAATTATAGCAAATATCAACCAAGCCACTAAAGAATCATCCGACATTCAAGCGAAACAAAAGGCTACCGAAAAAAATGTTTAATCTGCAAAACAACAAAATCTTTCTGCTGCTACTCTCGTTCAACTTTTTTATTGCTGCACCCATATATGCAATGGATGTGGCAAGGCCTTTTGCCAAAGAAGAATTTGCAAAGCACCACTGGCCAGAACCAACAAATGTAGAAACATTATCTGGGCGTGTATGGCCCGCAGATGAATTGCTAAAAGATCCAACCACAGAGCGACTTGCAGTTTCTTCACAGGAAATGAAAGACCATGCATTAAAAGTACTTTATAAAAAAAGTACGAAAAATAGAAATATAACGTTATCTGGACAATATAAGATTGCTTGCTGTCTTGCAGCTGGCGCACAACTTTCTGCTATAGAGGGAAAGTTTACTGGCTGGTTGGCACATCGCCTTAACACACCAGCAGATATTACCCGGAACGTGTGGCAAAGTTTTGACCCAACGTTGCAAAAAAATGTGTTTCTTATTGTTTTCTTAGCGGCCACACCCAAAAAGAATTAAACCTGCTTTTCCTGCAATTCAGCAATTTGAAAGCTAATAGTAAGAATTTTCCTTACCTTCGGCTTTCATTTTACATTAATTTATGGGAAAAAGGGCTAACTCTTTTTATTAAAGTCACCAAAAACTGCATCTCTAAGCTTCATTGCTACGCGCAAGCTTTAACAAAAAAATAGTTTCTTGAAGAAGATGTGTTTTTACCCATGCTTTTTGTTGAGGCGTTAAAAGCAAGCCCAATCCATCAAGTATTCGATTATTATTCATATTACTCAATGCTACAATGCATTTTTCTAAGAACTCTCTATAAGATTCACCGGTAATTTCTTCAATTAATTTCTTATTAACTACCCAATTATTCGATAAAAAGAACCACACATCATAAATATCACGATTAGCTTTACCAATCCTATTAAGCATAGCTATCATTTTATGAGCAACCATATCTTCTTTAACCATTACTTTCATGGCAATACCAAGATATTCCTTTACCACGTACCTTGATTTAAAAGGACGCTTATTTATTTCTATTTTAAGATTCTCAGCCAATGCTGCTTTTTCATCATAAGACAACTGAAACAGCAACGTAAATCGCTTATCCTTAATATCTTTAAGCGTGCCATAGTGATTAAGAATGATAGCAATTCGTTCAAACATAGTTTGTGCATGTTCAGCGCTCAGCAAATCAAAATCAAGATCTACTGAAAAACGAGTTAATCCATAAAAAAGTAGCGCTGCTGTGCCACCTTTAAAGCCCACATAAGGGCCAACAACAGGATCACCAAAAATATCTTTAAGTATTTTAACGCATAAGTTCTTGTGAACGGCAATATCTAATGTCATAATCACCTACGATTGTTTAAAAAGAGTATATTGTTGATTCACTACTTTCTCCATACGCTTATTACCCCCATAGATAGGAAGAATCTCAAACACCTTGTCCCAACTAAGAGGTCTTAGATTGTCAAAATAATAATCCTTATGGATATATAACATATCAAGAAACGCCCGTTCAGGAGTTGCCATACTATACGTATCCTTAACTATTATACCTATTGCATTTGTAAGCAACGTTGATTTAATTTTCCTAAATACATATTCTTGCCCATCGCACACAATAGCCTCGCTGCGGTAAGACGCTATATACAGTGCTTCATAATATTGAAAAATCATTCCCGCATGCCGTAATACGGTTTCAAAACTAATATAAGCAGGTGAAAATATTTTAGTTGCAACTTCATATTTATCATACTGCTGATCTTTGGCATAAAGCCCTTTTCTAATACGATGCAAATAACCCATTTTTATATAATATGTGAGCCTTGTCTGTAGAGAATAAGCACCCAGATCAGGATGAAGTAGCAATAATTCTTTGAATGTAAATACAGTACGGGGCAAGCGTAGGATAGCTTGCAATAATTTTTCCTGAGCCATAAAGGATCTCCCAAATAATAGAAAATTTATACTATTTGGGAGACATTTTAACATTTTTGGGCATTTTCGTCAAATGCCACTCTCTTCTGAATTAATTACTTTTCGGCCTTTTATACTATACTAAGCATATGACTCAATTCAAAAAATCCGCCGCCGCCGCTCCTAAGGAGCTAAGACGAGCCAAAGGACTTACCCTAAAAAATGAATACTTTTTTAATAGTAATAAACTCGTGACTCATTCGCATTCATTTCGTTACAATTAGAATGGGAGGATTGTCCTAAAGTGAGAGAATAAATATGTGACTTTATATAAAGAGGTTTTTATGAAACTAATAAAATATACAACTCTTATGAGTTTTTATATTGCTACAAATCTAATTGGTATGCAGGGACGTTGGATTATGCCACAGATTAACACTTTAAGTGGTGATAAAACAACTTCCGAGTCTTTAATCAAACGTATTGAACAAGATCCTCAGCTCGCAGCAAGGATTCGAAAAAGCGAAGATGAGAAATCAACAAGGTATTATCTTGTTATAAAACTTTCTCCCACGTTCCAAAAGCTGCTTGATGCAATATATCACAAAACCTCCGACATATATAAAGCAGAAGTGATCACAGACAATTTTGATGATGATAACCCAAGAAATACCAAACTCACGACATGGAGAACGGAGATAACCGATCCGGAGAAACTTTTTGATGCAATGCAGAATGCATATGCAAAATAACCTAAAAAAGAAGGTTTCACCTCGGATATCCCTTGGCAAGAGCACAGATCAAGATTAAACACAATTTGAAGCACATTCTCTTTCTGAACAACGCTTTCCCCCTTCCCTTAGGGCCTTTTTAGCCCTTTTTATGCTATACTAAGGTTACCTCAAAAAACCCTTCGCCACCGCTCCTGAGCTACGGCGTAACAGGGACCTACCCTCATTGCCAGGTGCTACACCCCATTAAGTATGGCCAGCAATAAGATCAAATTCTCCGGCCCTTACCTGCAAACCCAGCTATGGCATCATTTCTATTTGACATTATACATATTTTATATATACTGAATACAGACTAATTCTTTATCAAAAATATGGCAAAGGTTATTATGATAAACTTCTATAAAGGAAAAACCATGCAAATCAACTCTATAGGTCTGACTATTTTAGGCCTTGCACTACTAGCAGGCTCTTTTGAAATAAATGCTATGCAGCATAATGCAGGCGCGCTTGTAAAACCAAAAACTTATGCTGAAGTAAGAGGAGAATTTATAACAGCAAAAAAGGAAGGCAAGCAAGAAGAAGCTCTCACAAAAGCAGACTTGCTGAGAGAATGTTATGCAGATTCTGAATATCAAAAAGCAGAGCTTGCTGCAACCAAAAAATCATTAAACATAAAAAGGCGGTTGTTTGTTTTTGGCGCAACGGTGACAGGATTCTTAGGTTCTATCGGACTATATAGCCTCTGCAATGGGATCATGAATGAGCGTATTCCATCTTCTGCTAAAGAAATAATAACACCAGTAGTTATTGCTTCGGGCGCGATGTATTGTATTTACAAAGTAGTACAGTATAATTCCAAGTCAAAACAATTGAATACAAATAATGTTTTTAATGATGAAAAAAAATGGCTAACCGAAGAAATCAAATCAATTGAAATTGAAGGCCAACCTTCGCTACTTGATGCTAAGCTTACAAAAGTATTGCAACAAAAGAGATTAGAAAAACATATTTAAATTAATAATGTAACCTAAGCCAAATAGAGACTCCATGATTAGAAAATCAATTACCCTTTTAAGCTTAGTCCTTTTTGCGACTTCAGCTAATATGCACGCGATGAAACGAGCGCTTCCATTACTGGCCAATCTAAAGGCAAGATCTGCCTCACAAGCGATTGCATATAACAATGTCCCCAGAATTAAAGCTCTTAATGCGAAACTAGATTATACCCTTTATAAACTTAATCGCGAGCACGAATATCCAGATATTTTTCTTTGGAAAGAATCCATCACGCAAACTTCACTTGCGTGTGCATTCTTGGCCGCCGTGGAGCACAAGCTCTATGCAGTTCCAGTCCTTGCAATGTCTTATGGCACACTTTATGGATCACTCGTTTTACCCCTCCTCACATATAAGGCGCTCAAGCAAAAGCGCGCCATTAATAAGCTTGAGTCTGAAAAGAGCACGCTCGAAAAAGAAATCGAAGCTTTAGTGAAAGAGAACACTACAACCACAAAACAGTAATTTATCCACATAAACGCATTCCGAGCCTGGTTACAAAGTACCCAGGCTTCTTTACTATTTAGGCGTTTATCCATTTTATGCTATATTAATCATAAGGAAAGATAGCATCAAAAAAATATGACACACTTCAAAAAACCATACCGCTACCCTCATTGCCAGGCGTATATCTTTTTAAAGATGCCCAGCATGAGATCATATACGTTGGCAAGGCCAAATCCCTCAAGGACAGGGTAGCAAGCTATTTCCATAAACATGGTACTGACTGGAAGATTGACGGCCTTTTGAGCGAATTTGTCACTATAGAGCATGTGGTAACTCATACCGAGCATGAAGCCCTGCTGCTTGAAGCGCAGCTTATCCAAGAGCATATGCCTAAATATAACGTGCTGCTCAAGAGCGGCCAGCCGTTTGTATGGGTGGTCTTTACCAATGACCCTATCCCTCAGGTGGAGCTTGTACGCTCCAAAAAGCGTAAAGGGACCTATTTTGGCCCATTTATGCATAAAAAACAAGCTCGCAGTGCCATGGAGTATATCCGCCATACCTTTAAGCTGATGTGGTGTAACAAAAAGATTCCTGGTGGCTGCTTATATTATCACCTTGATCTGTGTGTGGGTAACTGCCGAGAAGACTTTGATACGCAAGCCTATCTCTTTAGAGTAAACCTGGCAATCAACCTGCTCAAGGGCCGTTATAAAGAATCGCTCAAAGAGCTTACCGAGAAAATTAAGGAATACACTCATAATTTAGAGTATGAAAAAGCGCGTAATCTCCATGGTTATTTGACTAATTTGGAAATTATTTTTAATACACTCAAAGCACGCTTTACGGAAACTAAGTATGATAAAGAAGTATTCTTGGCAACAACGCCTATTTGGCGTAACACCAAAGAAGATCCAACGTTAGCTCTTAAAGTACAAGAGCTTTTAAAGTTAGATAAAGCACCAGCTGCTATTGATTGCTTTGATATTTCACACTTTCAGAGCAACGCCATGGTAGGCTCATGTGTGCGCTTTATTAATGGCGTGCCAGATAAAGATAGCTTTAGAAGATTCAAAATTAAGTCTCTCACGGAACAAAATGATTATGCAGCACTGCAAGAAATTGTACAGCGTCGCTATAAAGACCCCCAAGATATTCCTGATTTAGTGGTGATCGACGGCGGCAAGGGGCAACTCTCTGCTGTTAAAATGGTAATGCCGAACCTACCTTGTGTAAGTCTTGCAAAACGGGAAGAGACCATCTATTGCCCAGGCGATCCCGTTGGTATTAAACTAGATACAAGTTCAGAGGTTGGCAAACTCATGACCGCATTACGAGATTATGCACACCACTTTGCAATAAGTTATCATAGGGTAAAGCGGCATAATGACCAAGAGATTATTTTTGATATTGTGGGACGACCGAGAAAAAAATAACATAAAAACCCTTTACATCATTTCTTGTTCTGTATTCGCCAATTCTACTGCCTTTTCTTCTACAAGATCAAATCGAGCTTTATCTGAAATTTCTTCTGCAAGTTTGTACATTATGACCACCAAGGCTTTGTGTTCGCACAATGCCTCATCATAAGAAATTCCACGAAAGCGGCTGGGAATCAAATGTCGATAGCCTCGTACAACACATTTTAAACCGTACATATCAACAAGAGTGTGTAATAATTGGTTTTCTTCTGACGAAAACCCTGGTTGCGAGATATCGAGCGCCGCAAATTTTCTTACCGAAGCTTTCACTTCCGGCGCAGGTTTTTTAGCATGAGCTAAACTCAGGCGCAAATAATCAATTGGGGGCGCCTGGCGTTGGTGTTTTTTCTGACGAGATTTAGGGTTTTTAGGCCTACTCTCCATGGCTTGTGTTTGAAAGCAAAAACAAGTAACCGCTATAATAATTAATAATGAAAATTTACAATGCACAATTAATCCTTTGATCTTAAATATTGGTACGTATAGAATACCACAAAAAACGATTAATGTGCATTAAGAGACGTGCATTTAACCACTAAAAGCCCGATAATCAGAGGCTTTGATAATGCCAGCAAGGGGCACTCTCTGCTGCTAAAATGGTAATGCGAACCTATCTTGTGTGAGTCTTGCAAAACGGGGAGGTAACCATCTATTGCGCTGTCGCCCCTGTTGGTATTAAACTGGATGTACAGTCGGAGGTTAGTTCACTTATGACAGCACTCGGGGATTATGCGCACCATTTTGCCATAGGTTATCATAAGAAAGGGAGAAATGTGACTAAAAACTATTTGTTGCCGATTCTTTTGACCGCCTTCCCTCATAACGCACATGGTATGCAGCGAGCAACAAAGCCCCCACAAACATTATTGGCATGTTTTGAAATGCCAAACGCACAAGGTATCCCAACAGATGTTGAATTATTATTAGTAAAAGCAGTCATTGGCCCTGGTGGATGGTGGTATAAAACAGCAACTATAGAACATAAGGATACTGTACATAAAGTAAGATTTACTCCTGGTACAACAATTAGCACTGTAACAGATAATGAAGGTGCAGTTTTCTCAGATCCCTGTAAAGATCTGGCTTATGTATGGGATTGCTCTGGCAAGCAAATAAATCAAGCCATTTCTGTTCGAGCAATAGATTTTAATTCAAGCATTCCTACGATGGCTCTAGCGGCAGATGATGACAATCTACAGGCATGGGATGATAAAGGCAATGCATATACCATGCCTTTAGATGGGGAAAATAAAGAAATTAAAGACATTGCATTGCACCCTACCGAGCAAATAATAAGCACAATATCAAAAGACAATAATGCATGTTTATGGGATTTTGCTGAAAAAAAAGTATTCATTAGTTTAAATGCTTGCACGATAACGTGTAACCCACAGCGCACACTAATAGGTACAATAGGATTATACGGAAAAAGAGGATCTTTACGAAACTCCAGTGGTGATAAGTTACATGCATTAAAACATACTGCTTTTGTTATCGATTTAACATTCAATCCTAAAAAAAATATATTAGCTACTGCATCAGGTGATGCTACTGCATGTGTATGGGATTATGATGGCAAAAAATTAGCCACATTACAGCATGCAAAAGCTGTGCATCGGGCAACATTCAATCTGCAAGGAACTCGGCTTGCTACCGCATCAGATAAGACTGCCTGTCTCTGGAATTGTGATGGAACAAAGTTACGAACTTTTTGGCATAATTTTTTAGTTTCTGATGTAGTATTTCATAAAGAAAAGCAAATGCTTGCAACCGCATCAGCAAAATGTGTATATATATGGCAAGAGCATGAACGACCTAAGCTCAAAGAAGTCTTACTGCGGCAAATCATTAAAACGTGGCTATTAACGCTTATGAAGCACAGAGAAAATTCTGGTTTTGGATGTGCATCAGAAGAGGGCATACCAACATGGATGGCAACTAAGTTTAATTTGCAAGAAGAAGAATTGAAGGCAATCTGGGAAGCAATGCCTGAAAAATTACGCGTAGCTATTTTTAATACCATAACAGATCGCATCCAGAATCTTTAAATCTGTTTGTAAGTGAACATGGTAAGACACAGTAATGGAATTATTAACACATGGGTAAAAAACAACTGCTTTTTCTCGTTTTACTCATAACGATCCGCTGCACAGAAATTTGGAGCATGGACAATTCCAATCACGCCAAAGCTCCCACGGAACGACGGCGGATGGATCATGTCAGATCGCTCATAAGCTCTGCAAAACAAACATTTCATAACTGGAAACATGAAAAACTTCATGCAAAATTTTTTAATGTAGTACGAGAAACAAAAACAGACGACATTACCCGGTTACAAAAGCTTCTTGCACGCCCCGGCATAGATATCCATAAAAAGGATGCTCAAGGAAGATCGGTACTCCATATCGCAGCGCAATATAGCACGCCAGACGCTGTCAAATGTCTGGTACAACATAACGCGCAGATAGATGTTCTGGATACTAATGGAAATACCCCAATGCATTATGCCATGCTTCATTGGTTCTCGCCTTTTACCGATGAATGTATCATCTTTCTTACCGAGTGTGGCGCACAAGTAAATGTGCAAAATAACGAAGGTGATACGCCTATGCATAATATTGCCATGCTTAAACCACCATGGAAAACGGTTGCATGTTTAAAAGAAAGAGGCGCCAACATAGATGCATGTAACAACTTATTGCGAACACCATTGCATAATGCGGTGGTTCGGGCAAACCGTCTTGCAGTAGTAAAGCTTATTGCACAAGGTGCCGCACTCAATGCGCAAGATGCTGAAAGCAATACTCCGCTGCATCTGGCATTTGGACACCATGAACCTTTTTTTGAAATTGATACTGATGACAATAGGCGCACCATTATTAAAGATCTACTGAAGGCAGGTGCGAGTATTACCAGCAAAAACAATAATGGCTTAGAACCATGTGCTTACATGCATTCACTCCTGTTTGAAGCTGTCTATCAACCTCTTATTGAAGCAATCAAGAATAATAAGAGTGCTGAAGTTAGACGACTACTTGCTCAAGGTGCAAACATAAACATTAATATCACAACAGAGAATATGCATTATGATGCAACTCATCTTTTAAATATTGCAACAAATTGCCCACGCACCATGCCAGACATGGTATGTCTCTTGCTTGATGCTGGCGCCAATCCTGCAATGTCAGATCATCAAAAACATACCGTGCTCGGCAATGCCTTTATGCATGGAGACCTAGAAAAAGCGCGCCTTCTCATAACGCATATTCCGCGCACACATATTATACAAAAGTGGAACAAAGTTGCATTACCATTACTCTTAGGTTTAAAACGTATGCGACAACTACCACTAGACGTGCGAAGGCTCCTTTGCTTATATTGCGTAAGGTCTGCCTGTATTGATGAACAAATTGAGCGCTGTCGTAACTCATTTAAAACAATGTTGTTTGCATTTGCATCTCATACTGCCTTGATGGGCAGCAATGAATGGTATATGAGAACAGAATATCACTATGAGTGGAGACATATTTTGGATAATATACCAACATGGCACCAACAAATAACCCATGCTATCAAAAATAAACCCAAGGCCCTACCATAATGCATTCTTCCAAAAAAATACTGCCCTATCTATTTTTATTATTGTTGACAGACAACCAAGCTTGGGGCATGGATCGTATTAAAAAATGTGCAGCAACCGTAAAACAAATTGTTCTTGACCGGCGACGTGATAAGCTTCATGCAAAAGTATTTGCTGCGGCAGAAAATGCCGATATCACAAAATTACAAGAGCTGTTAGGGAATCCAAAAGTTGATATTAACACAAAAGATACTGCTGGCAACACTGCACTTCATGTGGTAGTGCGTAGACAACATGCTGGCTGCATTGATCTTCTTACCGACAGTAAAGCAGACGTGAATGCTCCAAACAATGTCGGCGACACTCCGTTGCATGTTGCAGCTTGCAGTGCATCTCCGGAGATCATCAGTAAACTTGTAGGAAAAAAGGCATTACTAGCGGCACGCAACAACTTCAAGGAAACACCTTTATGCCTTGCAATAACTCATGGAAATGATGATGCCGTAGAACAGCTTCTTGTACTCGGTGCTGATCCAAACCAGCCATCTGGCAATGAAAACTCTCCCCCTGTCTGTATAGCTTTTAGGCAACATATTCCCTTTAGAAATCTACCATATGATTACTTTCCGTTTATACAAGATAAAAAAATTGAAAGCCTGCTTAGAGCAGGAGCTCGTATTAATATCGCTGGTTTATATGACTTACAGTGTGAGACGCATCCACAGATTCTACGTGGTGTATACGTCCCCTTGATCACGGCCATAGAAAGTAATGATAGTGCTACCGTTAAACACTGCTTTGATCAAGGTGCTCGCCATTGCTTAGATTTTGAAGAATTGCCACGAACTGCCCAACGCTCCTTAGGCGATATACATAATGCAAAATATCTGCTCAACGTTGCAACCAATTGCACTAACCCTCGACCTGAAATGGTGCGCTTTTTAATCGATGCTGGTTGTTTAGATGGCTTTGGTGTTGGTCGTAACTTGGTGCGTAATGCTTTTATGTATGGTCATATAGAAATGGCTCACCTACTTATCTCTCATATGCCACGCGCACGCATAATAAGACAGTGGAACAAAATTGCATTGCCATTGCTCGTAGGCTTGAAGCGCATACAACAACTACCAGAAGATTTGCGCAAACTTATCTGTTTATATTGCGTGAGATCTGCTTGTGTTGATGAACAAGTGGAACATTGTTATGCATTATTTAAGACTTCAAAGTACGTACTTGGTGAAGAGATATATTTTACGGTATATTTTAATAAAACTATAGTTTTTGAAAAGCTAAAAAGCACCCATCCAGCGAGCAACCAACAATATCAAGAAGAGAGGAACAAACAATATCTAGATGCGTATGAACACATTTTGGATAATATACCTACGTGGCAAATGCAAATAAACCTTGCTATCAAAAATAAACCTAAGGCCCAACCATGACGATACGTACCCAGATGAAAATATTGCTCTATCCTTTTTTATGTACATTCCTAATAAACAGTCCAGCTTGGAGCATGGAACGGCTTGATGCATCGGGAGATGCCCAGCTTACTACCGCTTTTTTTTCTGCAGCCACCGGCGGTGATCTCACACAATTACAAAAGCTCTTAGAGAATTCAAAAGTTGATGTCACTACCAAAGATGCTAATGGCAATACAGCACTTCATATGCTCGTGCGTAGACCTGAGCAACACATTGCTGACTATATTAAGCTTCTTATCAATCACAAGGCAGGAGTAAATGCTCAAAATGATGCAAGCGAAACTCCTTTGCATCTTGCGATACCCCACGGAAGAAGATATCCCGTGGACCAGCTTCTTGCACTGGGTGCTGACCCAAATCAACCATCTGGCATTGAAGGCTCTCTGCCACTCTGCATAGCTTTTAAGTATCATTTTGCAACTTACAAACCTAGAACGTTTGAAGGTCATGTTATGGATGTGGCAGATGACGTCACTAAAGCCCTCCTAGAAGCAGGAGCTCGTGTTGATAATACTGAGTTACATGATCTAGACTGTCAAACACATCCTCATGTTTTGCGTTATGTATACGTTCCCTTGATCTGGGCCATAGAAAAAAATGATATTACTACCGTTAAGCGTTATTTAAATCAAGGCGTTAGCCGTTGCTTAGATTTTGAAGAATTGCCAAACATGGGTAGACCCATAGGTGATAGACATAATGCAAAATATCCACTCAACGTTGCAACCAATTGCCAAAACCCTAGTCCTGAAATGGTGCGCTTTTTAATCGATGCTGGATGTTTAGGCAACGTTGGTTATAACTTAGTACATAATGCTTTTACATATGGGCACCTAGAAATGGCTCGCTTACTTCTATCTCATATACCACATACTCGTATAATAAAACAATGGAATAAGGTAGCATTGCCAGTGCTCGCTTGTTTGAACCGCTTACCGCAACAATTACCCGTAAAAGCGTGCACACTTATCTGTTTATATAGCGTGAGATCTGCTTGTATTGCAGAGCAAGCTGAAAACTGCCGTACATTATTTAAAAATGAACATTTTGAATTTGAAGGATTAGGCAGTTCTGAGGCACAAAGAAACAATGCATATGAACGTGAGTATACGCATATCTTGGACAACGTGCCTGCATGGCAAGAACAAATAGACCTTGCTATTAAAAATAAACCTAAAGCTCTACCATGATATACTCCCGTATGAGAATACTGCCCTATCTTTTATGTATACTCCTGACGGACAACCAAGCGTGGAGCATGGAACTGCTTGTTGCATCGGAAGATGCCACGCTTACTACCGCTTTCTTTTCAGCAGCAGTAAGCGCTAACCTCACAAAATTACAACAGCTTCTAGAGAATCCAAAAGTTGATATCCGCAAAACAAATGCTTGTGGCAATACTGCACTTCATATGGTAGCATGCGGACAGCAAGATAGCAGTGCTGACTGTGTTGATCTTCTTACCAACAGTAAAGCAAGCGTGAATGCTCAAAATAATAATGGCGACACTCCCCTGCATGTTGCAGTTCGCAGCAGAGCATCTTTAAAAACAATTAGTAAACTGGTAAAAAAAGGAGCTTGCCCAAATGTACTCAGCGGCTCAAAGAGAACACCATTGCACCTTGCAATAACCCATTGGAATGCTGCTGTGGGAAAACTTCTTGCACTCGGTGCTGACCCAAATCAGCCATCGGGCATTGAAGGATCTATGCCACTCTGCATAGCTTTTAGGCGTCAACATGGACACGTTCCGGATATAGCAGATAACGTTATTCAAGACCTACTTGAAGCAGGAGCCCGCATTGACCGCATTGAGTTATACGATTTAAAGTGTCAAACACATCTACATGTTCTACGTTATGTGTATGCTCCTTTTATCAGTGCCATAGAAGATAATGATAATGCTACTGTTAAACGCTACTTAGATCAAGGTGCTTGCCGTTACTTAGATTTTGATGCATTATCACGAACTGCACAACACTCCTTAGGCGATATACATAACGCAAAATATCCGCTCAACATTGCAACCAATTGTCAAAATCCTCACCCTGAAATGGTGTGCTTTTTAATCGATGCTGGCGCCTTAGAAATTGTTGGTCATAACTTGGTACGCAACGCTTTTACGTATGGACATCTAGAAATGGCTCGTCTGCTTATATCTCATATACCACATACACGTATAATAAAACAATGGAACAAAGTGGCATTGGCATTGCTAGTATGCTTGAACCGCTTACCCCAACAACTACCCGGAGACGCACGCAGGCTCCTCTGTTTATACTGCGTAAGGGTTAGTTGCATTGCAGAACAAACTGAAAACTGCCGAGCCTTGTTTACAACTAAACATTTTGAGTTTGAGAGATTGGGTAGTTCTGAAACAGAAAGAAATAGTGCATATGAACATGCGTATACGGATATCTCACGCAATGGACCTACATGGCAAAAACAAATAGAAAATGCTATTCTAAAAAGACCTATACCAAAAAAAATTGATTCCAAGATTGAGGAAGCAAAATAATGAATACCGCTCCACAAACCCTTCGATACTATTCGCTTCGCGAATCACTCAGGGAGAGCGGTAGTAATATATAATTTAATAAGAATCAAAAGTTCACCGCTCTCCCTAAATGTTTTTTCGTAGAAAAAATGTATCGAAGGGTCGAGCGATATAAGGAAGCAAAACAATGAATACCGACCAATTTACCAACTCAGCGCAAGAACTTATTCAGCAAAGTGCCAAGCTTGCAACAGAGTTTGGCAATCCAACCATACAACCACTCCATACGCTTGCCATAGGCCTTGACAACCCATTTTGTAAACCATTTTTTGCCATGCTTAATATACCTCTTGATCAACTACACGCCTTAGTTGAAGAGGAACTTGAAAAGCTGCCGCGCGTGAAAGGTGGCAAAGTTGGCATTGACTACACCATGCAAGATTTTTTAAGTGAGCTTAAAAAAGAAGCCGATCAATTGGGTGACGCTTATATTAGCTTGGAGCATTTTTTGCTGGGCTGGTCACAAACGAGCCTTCTACCAAACACCATTCAAAAATTCTTTAAAGAACATGGCTTTACCAAGAACAAAGTTATTGCCTACATGCAAACACTGCGAAAAGGAAAAACAGTACAAGACAAAAATGCAGAAAAGCAATATGAAATCCTCGAAAAATATTGCCAAAATATCACGCAACTTGCTCGTGAAGGCAAACTTGATCCGGTCATTGGCCGGCATGAAGAAATTCGACGCGTTATTCAAATTCTTTCTCGCAGAACAAAAAATAATCCGGTACTCATTGGTGAACCGGGCGTTGGTAAAACTGCCATTGTTGAAGGCATTGCACAACGCATTATCAATAATGATGTTCCTGAAAGCCTTAAAGAATAAACAAATTTATGCCCTTGATCTGGGGTTATTGATTGCAGGCGCAAAATATCAAGGTGAATTTGAAGAACGACTAAAAGGTATCTTAAAAGAAATTGAAGAGCGCCCAGACGATATCATTTTATTTATTGATGAACTGCATATGCTCGTTGGCGCTGGAGCTTCTGGCGTGGCGGCATGGATGCATCAAATTTACTCAAACCAGCACTTGCACGCGGCACCCTCCATTGCATTGGCGCAACAACGCTTGAAGAATATAAAAAATATATAGAAAAAGATGCCGCACTTGAACGCAGATTCCAAAAAGTGCTTGTGGAAGAACCATCGGATTGAAGATGCAATTTCTATTTTGCGCGGACTTAAAGAACGCTATGAACTGCATCATGGTATTCGCATTAAAGATCAAGCACTCGTTGATGCAGTGCGTCTTGCTAGCAAATATATTCCTGATCGATTTTTGCCCGATAAAGCAATTGATTTAATTGATGAAGCAGCAGCAATGGTGAAAATGTCTATCGACTCACAACCGGAAGAAATTGATAAACTTGATCGCAAAATCCGCCAACTTGAAATTGAAAAAGTGCACTTACCAAAGAAAAAGATGATAGCTGCAAAAAAACGACTTGACGCACTTGAAAAAGAACTTGCCGATCTTAAAGAACAACATCAAACTTTTGCAGCAATGGAAAGCTGAAAAAGCGCCGCTTGAAAAAATTAATAAACTCAAAGAAGAAATTGAACATGCAAATAATGAATTTACAGCAGCAGAACGCGAAGGCGATTATGCAAAAGCATCTGAAATTAAATATGGCAAACTCGTAAAGCTTGAACAAGCAGCTTGATGAAGAACAAGAAAAACTTGAAAAAGCTTGAAACACCATCTCATTAAAGAAGAAGTTGATGAACGATGATATTGCAGCAGTGCTTGCACGCTGGACAGGAATCCCGGTAGAAAAACTGCAAGCTGATCGAATCAGAAAAATTACTGACCATGGAAGAGACGCTCAAAAAACGTGTGATTGGGCAAGATGAAGCGATTGAAAAAATTGCCCATGCAATTCAAATGCATCGCGCTGGCCTTACTGATCCTAATAAACCGATCGGCTCATTCTTATTTCTTGGGCCAACGGGTGTGGGTAAAACAGAAGTTGCAAAAACACTTGCCGACTTTCTATTTAATGATGAAAAACGTATTCGTATTGATATGTCTGAATATATGGAAAAACATGCAGTTGCTCGCTTGATTGGCGCGCCTCCCGGATATGTTGGGTATGAAGAAGGCGGTCAACTGACCGAAGCAAGTGCGCCGTCATCCGTATAGCGTTATTCTCTTTGATGAAATTGAAAAAGCGCATCCTGATGTGTTTAATATTTTCTTGCAAATTCTTGATGAAGGGCATTTGACCGATAGCCAAGGCCGCACCGTTTCATTTAAAAATTGCATTATTATTATGACCTCCAATATTGGCTCTGATATTATTCTGAAAGCAAATAAGATTGATGATAAGGTTAAAAATGAAATTGAAAAACTACTGCAAGCACACTTTAGACCAGAATTTTTAAACCGTATTGATGCCATTGTTTCTTTGCACGACTTTCAGAATCAAATGTGGAAAATATTGCAAAGATTCAACTTCACCAACTTGAAAAACGGCTTGCACAACAAGATATGCACTTAACGGTTGATAAGTCAGTTATTAAGCACGTGGCAGATATTGGGTATGTACCAGAATTTGGTGCACGGCCGCTCAAAAGAGCTATACAACAGTATGTTGCCGTACCACTCTCACAATATTTACTTAAAAATCCTGGTGCAAAGAAAATTACTGTTGGCGTGAAGAATGATGAAATTGTAATCTCATAACTCATAAAGGAGGGTAGTATGTTTAAACAAATAGTTATTTTATGCCTAATTACATCTTGCACACAACATAATCAGGTTTACGGGAAAGTGCAATTGTCACAAAACCCAGTAGAGTGTTATTCGATAGAAGTTTATAAAGCGACACTGCAACATCACATTGAGCGTGAGAACTGGAAAGCGGTACAACAAACATATGAAAATATGAAGAAGTTTTTAGATAGCGAGAGCAATCAAAGGGTGGCCGCCTCAATGTGCGAAGCAACGCGTTATGTAAAAGCAATCACTGCAGGTGGTGCATCATTATTACCGGCGCTCATTGCATGTTGCACACGCACATGGCGTCCAGCCAGCATAAGTGCGTTTCTTATTTGTATAGCTGTAAGTCTACAAAATCTTGTTCGAGCAAAAATGGTAACTCCAGAGAACGTATTTAACAAAGATAAAAAATGGTTACGCAAAACAATTGAACCTGTACAGCCGAAACTACAAGAATTCATTGATAAAAACTCAGCGAGCATCCCAAACAAAAAATAACTCTTACGTTAGGGGGAGTATTTATATAATACCCCTCCTAATTGAATTATATTGTACTTTATTTTCTTACCTGTAAATCAGCTAAAAACAGCACAACTCTTCAAATATGCTACAAAAAACGTATCATTCATGACCTGCTTTTTGGTATACTAAGAATATGGAGAAATAGCTCCAATATTACCAATAAAACCCCTTTTAAGGGGTTTAAAAAAAGGAGGCATCATGCCATACAAATCAGACAAAGCATTACCTATGGGCGTTAAGGGACATACTCCTAAACACGCACAAGACACGTATCGCAAAGCATTTAACAATGCATTAAAAGAATATGGTCAAGAAGACCGTGCTGCCAAGGTAGCATGGGCAGCTGTTAAAAAAGCAGGATATAAAAAATCTGCTTCGGGAGAATGGTCAAAATCAGCTGGAGCAAAAAAAGCTTCATCTGCTAAAAAAACATCAGCAACTCATAAGAAGAAAACAACCCAGCCCGCGCCAAGGCTCCGGCGGGCAGGCCCAAAGAAGACAACCACAAAAAAAGTAGCGCCAAAGAAGCATACTGCAAAACGAGCAACAGCTCCTAAGAAACATACCACAGCTAAGCGCACAACCGCAAAACGTACTACTGCAAAAAAACACACTGCAGCTAAACATACAGCAAGTGCAAAACGTGCAGCAACTCGTCGATAAAAACAATAAAAAAGCGCCTTCTTTAAATTGAAGGCGCTTTTATTTTTTGTTTAATAAAAAAATATCTAAAACTATTTCGTTGCTAAAAATGCAGCTCTCACATTTTTCTCTACTTCATCGCGATGTCGCTCAACATGAGTAGGATCAAGCAAAGCAACAATTGCTGGATTAGCTGCAGGACCATTCACATCATATTGCGCCTGAGCAATATCTTGCGATATTTTTTGTAACTTAGGTTCAACTAAAACAGAAACTATTCTTTCTAAAAATGCTTCTTTGTGTTCTTCATCATAAGCTTCATATATCTCTTGCAACCATTGAGGGCAAATGTTGATTAATATACCAATATTTGCTCCCTTATTGGCTATCAATCTGCAATGCTCCTTTGAAATCACATCTTCAGGCAAATACGCAAAAATAGTAAGCTGAATATCTTTAGGTAGCTTTGGAAGATCTGTTTTATTAAATACGCACAAAGTAGTGAGTACTCGCTTATAGGAATCCCTAGAAACAGTTTTGCCAGTTGGTAACTTAACGTGGCACAATAAAACTTTAACAACTCCTGCATGACCTCTTGTGGCCGCCTCATGAAGAGATACGAAGTCCCAATGGTTTAGTGATGTTTCATGAGAGCCATTGTCTAATAACAATTTAACAACCTGTTCATTACCACTCGCTATTGCAGAAAACAGCGGAGTGCCATTTTGCCGCCAACCAACTTCCATATTTACATTAGCTCCTCGACCAACGAGCCTTTGAACCGCAGCAAGATCACCTGCTCCAGCAGCGTTTAACAACTGCTCATCATTACTCATTTGCCTTAAGAGACGAAATAAAGCAACACCTCCTGCTGTACAGAGCGCAACAGAAACGGTTATAATTGGATGATCTTTGGCGAAATCACCCACCTTGCCAAAGAACCCTTTTCCATCATCGCCGCCATTATCCATAGCACGAGCTGGTAGCATAGCACTTGCAAATGCTAAAGCTAATAATATATATTTCATCTTAACCATAATAAACCTCCAGGTTAGTTCTTAATTAATCTTTTTTATCATTCAAATTATCTGATCCATCATTATTTGTTACCGCAGAATCACTATAATCAAATGCATCATAGGCAGGCGGACCATACAGATTATATGCTTCCATGCTATCAAACCATTTTTGCGCCGCTTGTTTTGAATACAATATAGCCATAATCGCTCTATAAAACTTTTCATTAGACATATAAATCCCACTACGAGTCCAACTTATTCTAGCTTTAGAATTTATTTCTAAAGCGGATCGTATACTCTGTGCAACAATGTCATCTTCGATTGCTGAAAGTAAATCTGCTTCATATTCGTCAATCACTTGTAACTTCCCCCAAGAAGTCGATACATTTTTTTCTGAAGGGTCAAATGTACGATTTAGTGTTTTGGCTGCGTCAGAAATATGCTTTGCAAGAACACAAGAAAGCAAAGAATGGTGTTGCCGCATGTGGCCACCAATCTCATGCTCTAAATTTCTTTGTATTTCATCTTTGCTCGAATGCGGAAACTTCAACAAATCCAGAGAAAGCACATGCACGAATCCGTCTTTTGTTAGATGAAATGAAGCTGATGCAACTGCTTTGCGGTTTGATGGCATACTATCAATAATAATTTTTTCGGTGATTCCTCTTTTTTTACAGATCAATGCAATCGCTTCTTTGATATGATCAGGCACATGTATTTTATATTCAAACTGTTCTTCTTGAGATTGTGCTTTAACAAAGCATTCCTTTAGGAATTCAAATTCTTGATTAATCTGATGCCAACGATAATCACTGATCATCCATTCTTTTGAAATTTCTTTATACACCAATTGGCGCTGCCCATCTATAAATGTGCGTATCGCATCATCCATTTGCCCACGATTAAAATTATAATGATTTGCAAAATATATAAGAACCATAAGTCTTTGCTGATGTGAAGCCTGTCGACTCAAAAGTGCAAAGAAGTCTGCACCAGCAATTTCCTGAGAACAATCAATGCCCAAACTCTGCGCTAAATTACGTGTAGCCTTAACCCGATACTGTTCCCTCATTGCAAAAATGAATTGTGCAAACTGATCAATAGCCGGAGTATCGAATCCCCAAACTGGCCATCGCATAAAATAAACATACTGCTTGTTAAACGCTGAAGCCAATAAATCGTGTGTTTCTTCTTGCGCATCGGCTTTGAGAATCTGAGCAATGTCCTTTAAGGTAAAAGATGTAATGTTTTTAGCGATAGCCATTACCAACACGCGATGAGGTCTTGCTACCGCATGTTCTAACAAAACAGAAATGTCTATTACGCTATACTTGGTTATTTTTTGCGCGGCTCGCTCAGCGATTGCGCGCTTTTGCTCTTCTGTACCATTCTTAAAGATATCGCTCATGAGTTGAACATTAAAAATATCTATCTTCTCTACAGCTCCTAACTTTTCTTTTTCCTCAAGAGACTGTTGATTTGCCATTGCAAGTCCTGCAGCCACCGCTCCTGCGCCGATAAAATTGCTATCAAAAACATTATAAGCGCCATCTTTAGACTGTTCTTTATGATCATTGCCCTCTGTAGATTGGGTAAGAGTTCGCCTAGGAGCAAGAAGAGCTGATGATAGGCCTCCACGGCTTGCTGCCAGCAATGACTTGCTTGATGGCCTCATTGCCTGCATAGAAGGGAAAGATGCCGCAAAAAGTGTGAAAATAAGGGCTTTTAATGTATAATTCATAGGTTAATAACTCCACTTGTCCGAATTAGCTTCAGCTAAGACGGATTACAGGTTCAAAATATTTACTTTGTACTACTTATTATACTATATTTAATAATAATGTCAAATAGGATAAAAATCAGAAGGATGCCCTGCTTGGCCTCTTTTTAAAGCTCATGCTAGACTGCTTATCAACAAGAAAAACAATCTTTTTATACAAAGGTCAAACGTTATGAAAAAAACACACGTTGTTACACTTCTATTTTTAATCCAAATCACTACCTCTATGTGCTGCATGGAGCATCTATTAGAAGATGAAGACCTTGGCAAATTATTCGGCATAAGCAGAAAATTACCCTCTACTCAAGAATTAGCTGCTATGAAGGAAAGCCTACTTTGTGATCAAACCAGGGTTAGGGAATCGCAACAAAAACTTTCAGATTTATGCAAAATGAATCGAAGATTGAATATAACAGATAAAGATACTGAATTACAAGAAAAAATAGCAGATGCTGAAGAAAATCTTGATCATATTGCAGTTGCACTCAAAGCGATTGATGATTTAAGTGAAATAACAAAAAACAAATAGCCTACTTTCATATTTCATTAGATTTAGTATTCTACTATATCAAGAGTATTTAATAATGCATATTCTCGTACATAATAATATAAATACACTTTAAACGATCGCGAATCACTTTATGAAAAACATCTCACTTTTTCTTCTCTTGTGTGCACTTTTAATTCCGTATACATATGGAATGGATACAGGCAAAACTCCTGAGCCTCAAGAAACTCAGAAAAAGGGCTCTTTGTTGCGGCAAATGCTTGAACAACGGCTGGCAAACTATGATGCGATTATCGCAACGCATAGACACATTGAACAACAAGGACCTCCACCAGCAAATGTGCAACGATCATTCACGGTGATAGCAGAACAACGTGAAAAAATTGTAGAACAGCTCAAAACGATCGAATAATTCTAACGCGCTACTTCTTACGAACGGCTCTGCCGCTTTTCTAGGGCATCTGCCGCTTGTGCAAAATAGGCTGCTCGCAGTTCGTCTTGAGGATGCGGTGAGAATAGATCTTCCATTGTTGCAGTTAATGGTTTGTCGGCACCATCAGTAAACATGATGCGCCAGAAACCTTGATCCGCATAATAAGTACTTAATAACCTGAGCATTGTTGCATCTTGTATGCGTTTAATTGATTCTTGATCAGCGCAATATTCTGCTATACATGATCTTTTGTAGAGAGGCACAATGGTTTCCAACAGCGTACAGAGCGCAGGCAAAGATATATATTTTGTCTCTCCTAATATATGCAACTGATCTTCCAGTGATGCTTCTTTATAATCTTGATACAGCATATGAGCACCCTCATGAATCAACAATCCTTGCCATACATCCAATGTTGTGTTGCTACAGGCAAAACCATATCCTGCTAATAAAGAAAATATTTTTGGGAACCATCTCATTTTGTATACACTATTATTTCTATAATGAATTACATTCATTGCAATGCGTTTAAGTCCAGCTGCACTCAACTTTATAATAAGTTCTTCGGTATCTATTGTTGTACCATCTTTTTTTAATCGCTCTGCTTTCAATAATTCCTCTTCTACAAAAGGAACATTTACTACCTCTCTATTTTCTTCATCAAATTGAACTGAAAAACCCACTTCTTTCATATTATCGTGTACCAAAATAGGCCGATCACACAATTCAGGATATGCTTTCACCAAGGTATTTCTGACAAACAAATACTTACTAGAAGCGGTTAGAGCTTTGCGCATGGCATGTATGCTTGTAAAAGAACATGCCACCATACTAACTCCAATACACCATATTTTTGCTACTGTGTTCAACATGTTCCACCCTTTTATTTACCATGTTAATCTTCACTACCAAGTTTAGTGTAATGTGACCCACTACAAGATAACAATACATTCGACACATCACATAACGCATGATATATTCGTATCAAAGATTCAAAACAAACACAAATGGTTGTAACATGAAAACCAAGATAAGTCGCATACTCAAACCAAAAATGTTCTATTTCCTTGTGTTCCTCGTGAGCGCACATGCTCAATGCATGGAACACAGAGGAGTTCTGGTAAAAATAGATCCGGCAACTACTCTCTATAAACCAGATAGAAACGGACGCACGCCACTCCATCATGCCGTGCGTGATGTTGACTTATTGCGTGTCTTTATAGCACATGGTGCATTAGTGAATGCGCAAGATAATAATGGGTATACCCCGCTTCATTGTGCTGCAGCTGGCGATAAACCTCTTGCGGTAGAATACCTTTTATCACAAAAAGCATTGCCTGATCTGCCTGATAACAAAGGAGTAACACCTTTATATCTTGCTTCAATATTTTGCGGCGATGCAATAAGTATGCTTGTAGATGCGGGAGCTCAAGTAAATACACAAGATCCAAAAACTGGCTGTACACCACTTCATAATGCTTGCAACTACAGATATCCGATTGGCGGATCAAGACCCGATAAAGGAATCATCGCACTTCTAAGAGCTGGTGCATGTATCAACATACGAGATAGATGGAAGAACTTGCCAAGTTTCCATGGTGATTTCCATATTCTAAATCAAGTATATTCTCCATTTTACGATGCAGTACGAGCAAATAATCTTGCGAAGGCACAAGAATTTATAGCACAAGGCGTTGATGTAAATACCACTTATCATGCTCGGTTACAAGATGGGCATGCCCTTAAACTTGCACTAGAAAACAATTTCCCGGAGATGACTTGTCTTCTGTTGGATAATGGCGCAAAACCGCAACAAAGCTCATTTAAATATTCATCTAAACCGGCAAGCCTACTGCTCATGACCCATGTACCACGACACCTCATCAAGGAACAATGGCATTATATTGGTATGACGCTCTTATGCTGGCGCGCATGCTCACTGCCAGTCCCGTTGCGCAAGATTATTATTTATCATGCCACCAAAGATGCCATTATCGCTGCGATGGTTAAAAGAGCTCAACAGTTTTGCGTGCTACAACAGGAAGCTCATGCGATTGATGAAATTCCTCCATTCAATGTTGCAAATAGTGAACTGTATAACCCTCTATATAATGCAAACAACGTGTCACAATATCTGCCACAATGGATTGCACAAATTAACAAAGCAGCTTATAAAAAAAATGCATCATCATAGATGAGGTTTAATGTGCGCCCCACTCATGGATGTCTTTTTGTCCAAACACTTGATTAATTTCCCCTATCAAGCCCTGTGTATTGGCCTTCACTATGCTAATCACTGAATCAACCTCACCATCAGTATAAAGAATCTCCAAGAGAATCGCGCATTTTTGTTTATCTGCTGTTTCAAAATACTCATGCACCATGATTGACTTAATGGCTTTATCCGCTTTAACTTTCTTCATTTGTTTCAGCGTCTCAACACGACTTTTTGAAAGCTCACTCAAATTAACGAGTTCTTTTAAATCTGGCGCAAAAAGAGTCTCCACTTCTTTTTCAAGTTGAGCCTCGCTCATATCTATAAATGATTTTAAAAAGTCGATATATTTTTCACCAATTGACTTTGAAGCCATCTGACATCCTAAACAATTAAAAAAAACAATGTTAACATAATAGAACAAATGCTGATCTCTATATCATACTCTACACAAAAACTATCCACTTAATGGCGTTAATGTGCACTCCACTCATAAATATCTTTCTGACCAAATACTTCATTAATTTCATCTATTAATCCATCTTTGTTAGCAGTGATTATAGTTATCACTGATTCAACATCGCCATCGTCGTAAGAAATCTCCCAGCGAATAGCACATTTGCGTTTGTCTGCCGTCTCAAGGTATTCATGAACCAACATTGATTGTATGCCGTAATCTTCTTTGATCTCATTCATCTGTTTGAATGTCTCGGTACGATTTCTAGAAATCTCACGTGAGTTCACCACTTTCTTCAATGTCGGTGCAAAGAGAGCTTCTATTTCCTTAGAAAGATCTGCACCACGTGCGGCTCTAAACACATTTAAAAAATCTATATATTTTTCACCAATTGATTTTGAAACCATTTCACTTCCTAAACAATTAAAAAATTAACATATCAATAAGCCACTGTTCATGGTAACGATGCAGCGTTTCAAGAAAATCTAGAGTAACGGTTGCTTCCTCAAGTCGCCCTCGCACGCGCATACGCTCAATAATGAATAGGGGCATTTCCATAAGATTTTGCGAGGCCGGGCCCTACCCCTTACCCCCCCTGAAATAGCCCAAATTTGGCTAAAAACAGCTAAAAATGACCTAATTAGTACCCCTCTATTATAAAAGATAGCCCCTTGGTTCATTAACCAATAATTTAAATAATTTGACAATTTGAAATATTATGATAAACTTAATATATATCAATATACCTTATAAACAGAAGGAAGAATACTATGAATACAATCACAAAAATCGCAGTTACACTCTGCGCATTAACGACACTTGGTAATGCGGTTGCTAACCCAAGATTACGTACTATGCTCACTGCAGCGGGCATCGTTAGT
This sequence comes from Candidatus Babeliales bacterium, assembly GCA_963716425.1. Lineage (GTDB taxonomy): Bacteria > Babelota > Babeliae > Babelales > JBFXEV01 > JBFXEV01. The sequence continues at coordinate 835,981 of OY970310.1, read as the reverse complement.
TTAACTGGTTATGTTATACATAAAGCAGTAAACCAACCAAAAAAAACTGAATTGTCACAATTCACAAAAAAACACAACTTCGTTTGTCCACCAAATCCTTGTGAAGAAGAGATTACATTCTTCATTCCTGATTATCTTCTTGAGCGCTTGCATGAACTAACTGATGCGCAAAGAGCGGAATTAGCGAATACCATGAGTAGAGATTATAATACTCAAAGTACTTGTAATAACAATCAGTAAATAGTTATTTATAGACTGTACACAATGCCCATTCTAGAAAAGAGTGGGCATTATATTTTAACACTTTAACTTCTTCGATAAATACACGAATTTGCTCAATAAACACGCGCTGTATCGCCGGATCATTTTTAAAATCAAGATTGCCATCAAGCACTAATATTGGTACATGCATTATGGCAGGTGCCACCTGTAGCTTTTCAATAAGCCACTGCTCGTGGTAATGATGCAGCGTTTCAAGAAAATCTAGCGTAACGGTTGCTTCCTCAGGTCGTCCGCGCGCGCGCATACGCTCAAGACAACAATCTTGTGTAGTACGTAAGTAAATAAACCCATCTGGCCTACATGGTAATATCGCTTCAAGCCATGCAAACTGTTCTTGGTAAATATATAATTCAAGCGGTGTTACATAATCATGCTCTTGCATCATCTTTGCAAAACAATAAAACCCTGAATATATTGATCTATCACAAACATACAATTCTTTACTCTGGTCTGCCTCCAAACATTCCTGCATAACCGTAAAACAAGTATAATTCAACATGGTAAAGCCCCATCGTTCCCGATGATTATAATACAGATCAAGCAAGTTACCCGTATTGCCAACCTGCTGCCATCTATCAACAGGCTCCTTTATAATCAGTGCATTCAATTCACGCTCAATAAGGTGTGAAAGCGTTGTTTTGCCTGCACCGCCATTACCTTCTATCATTAACAGCATGCGAGCGCTCAAAGGCGCAATGCTGCCACAGATGATAATGCCTAAAACCCCATATGATCTTACATATTGCCAATAACACGCTAACATGATACTATCCTTTCAGTACAAAAAAGTGACTCATCAAAATAATATAACAATTTACATGCATTATGATTCCCTGCTATAATGCAATCAAATATAAAAATACTATTAGTGGAGATCATTATGCAATCTAAACGTATCACATTATATCTACTTTGCTTGCCATTCTTTCTTTTCACCCCAATGACAAAAGGTCAATTGATTCTGCGCGCATCAAAAAGTAAAGTGGCTCTCGCAGCTGCCGCTTCCACATTTTCAGGCGCTTTCGCTCATTATATGGTAAACTCATCACTTACTACAAGTCTTTCGTTAAGTGCCATGACTGCCATAGCTGGCGCCTGGTATGCATATAAAGCTACTCCTGAATATAAACTAAAAAGAGCACAGGGCATTCTCAACCAAATTCTACATTCATGCGAATATAACATCGCTCAAGATTGTCAAACCACGGAATTACTATTACCGCGTATTAAAAAATATTATATCCGATTTGAGACCCCATTCGTTTCTGCTTTTAATGATCTGAGAGATATTTGCGAGCAAGTGGACGCAGCACAAAGTCTTTTAACAACGGCTCAGCGCAAGATTGAGTGGCAAAGCTCCAGCAATGCGCATGCGATGGACAGTAAGATAGAAAATCATCTTGAAGAACTACAAAAAGTAAAAAAACACGTTCATAATGCAATGCAGTTGCTTAAAGAAGATCCTCTATGGGTTAAACAACTTAAAGTAAAATATGCTCAAGATGCAGCGGATGCCGCAAACAGAGCTGCCGAAGCAGCTGAAGATAATACTACAGCCAACACAGTAAATGCAGCTGCCAATGTAGCGAATGCCCTGAAACACAAAGATTAAAATACACAAGTAATGAACCTTATGAAAAATAAATTATTATGCGTTGTCATCTGCGTATGTCTTGATAATGGGACAATCTATGCAATGGAAACAGTTCGCAATGTGAGTAAACGTGAACGGCGCAAACAAATAGAATTAGATTCTGGGCTCTTGAGTGCCGCATATAATGGCAATGTCTCCGAAATAAACACACTGCTGAGTCAGAATGCAAATATTACCTATTCTAACTATGATAAGCAAACCGCATTACATCTAGCAGCAGAAAAGAATCATGCTGACGCTGCCAATGCACTTATTAAAGCCGGTGCTCACTTGAATGCCAAGAGTAGATCTTGCGGGCAAACCCCATTGCACACTGCTGTTAGCTGGCATAGTAACGACGCAGCAAAAGCCCTTATTGAAGCTGGAGCAAACTTGGCGGCCTTAGATACTAAACACAAAATGACTCCACTACAACTGGCAATACATCTTAAACCAATCCCTAGCATCTTCACTTTAATCACAACAGCATCTCCTCTAGATATTCAGCCTCTATTAGCTGGCATCATGGCCACGCAAAGAACATTCCGTCGTGACATTGCAAAGATTATTGGTCGCCAGCTTGTTAAAAATCTTATTGAAGAGAAATTTATGTTAGTCAAACAACAGCTGTATTCTTCAGTCCATGAAAGCACACCAAATAAGTACACGCCAGTAGATAACATAAAAACTGCCATAAGGCAAAGTATCAATAGAGTTATAAAGAGAATTCCCTACACTAAAACTTAGGGTAGCAGAGTAACAACACCTGTAAGTTTTCACATGGAAATAAACTCTACTTTTCCCTGCACAAATATGGTATACTTATAATGTAGGATACACACACCCTGAAATGCATAATTAAACCTAAAAGCTGAATACAACAAGAACCGGATAACCAATCAAATCCTATGAATATCAAATAACTAAAGGAACTACCATGAAAAAAAACATTCTATTAACAATAATTGGCCTTCTATGCCTCCAAGCAAATCTAACTTGTACAATGGAACAATCCAAAGAGTTACCTGCAACATCGCCAGCTGCTGCAATGATACTCAATACGGGCAAGCCAGTGGAGCCTAAGATGATAAGAACTCAATCTTCATCTGGCAAGACTTTAGAGTATCAACGTTTTGTACAAAGTACTACCAAAGTAAAATATCTTAATAAGCCATATCAACCTGAAGATCAAGAGGGTTTAGTTAATTATCCAACTGAAAAAAATTGCCTTTATTTCATAGACATTGAACCCAGTGAAACTGATGAAAAAAAAGCTGAAAATACATAATCAAGGAACACGTAGAAGCTGTCAAAAAGATCCTGGATGCTTGCGCTGACCCAAATGCATTAAATAGCATTGGGCGAATTTCACTTTTTAGCGATAAAAAAAAATCTCCCTAAAACTATTACCGCTCGCGCTATAGATCTTGACTTAGCTATCAACGTATGTACTATTAGAAATATAAATCATTTTTTATATTTTATCAGGAAAGACACAGAATGACTAAAAAATATACGCTCATACTGGCAGGCCAACTCTTTTTTGGAGTAATCACCAGTTTTGGAATGAAAAATTCTGCCCCACCAGTAGATAATGGCAGAGCACTCATTAAAGCTGCAGGAAGAGAAGGACACTTAGAACAAATCCAACGACTATTAGCAACAACTAATCCAAATTATGCGACTGAAAGTGGGGTAACCGCCCTGCATGAAGTCACCACCTCAACCGACGATATAGGCAAACTTATGCTTCTTGTTAAAGCGGGTGCCAAGGTGAATGCTCAAACTAAAGGTTCACTCAAAACTGCCCTTCATTATGCGGCTCAACTCGATCGAACAGGGGCTGTGATCATGCTTATTGAAGCCGGTGCAGATACAAAATTGATAGATAAAAGAGGCATGACGCCATTCAAATGGGCCAAATCAGATTTTGAACAAACAAGAAAAGCTTTTATTTCCACTATTTCGCCTCAAGACCTGCTGCCAAAACTTTCTCAAATTCTAGCATTAAAAAATGGTGGTGCTTACTCAAAGGATGCTGGTGAAATCATTGCCACTACTATACTGCCTGAGCTCATTGAGGCTCGCTTGGCATTAATACCGGAGTATTGTTATCTTAAAAGTGATTATCCTAAAACAGACAACCCAGAAGAATCGCTCAAAGAAACATTAAGAGATGCAATGATTGCAAGTATTAATAGAGTGATACGAGAAGCTCCTTGTTTACAAGATGACACTACCCTTAAGTAGTAGAGACTCTTGCTCAGGCATGCAATCGATGTTTGCTGCATGATAGAACTGATAACCAATTTGAGAAAGAAAATTAATATGAAACATTTTATAATAATTGGCGCTTTCCTCTTAACTCTCTGCCACAATGGCTTGGCCATGAAGCAAGTCTTGTGCAAAATACCTTCAGAATCCAACTTATTGAAACGCTTGGGCCACCTTGGTGGTCATCGCATGAGAAGCTTTGTTGAAGAAACAACTTTGGTCAAAGATTTGGCAAGGCAAGAAATATCAGTGGATTCCATTGCAGCTACAGTAAAAGCTTCATTAGAAGATTTTTACAAAAAATCCAAATCTATAGTACCAGCTAGCACTAATGATCGCCGATTGCTTTACGCCAAAGAAGACAATGCTCGGGTGCTTGCAGCACTACTCTATGATCAAGAAGAATTACCAACATATATTAAGAGGATGGATGAGAAAGCTAAAATATGCATGACTGATGCCGTTGATCATTATTTTAGAAGATGGGCATTTTGTGAACAATGTGGCTGGTTAGCCGAGCGCATCGCAGCTATATATGAAAAACTGGAAAACCCGCAAGCAATGGATGCACAACAGGCATTAAAAACACTTATTGACATAACGGGCATTTCACATGAAAATGATGAAATGCGTCTGACGCCCATCTCTATAGAATTCCACGACAGGGGTTTTTCAGAGCAGTATCTTTCTTCATATCGCAGCGAAATATTGCCCAAATTAAAATGTAAAGTGCCCATAATTCAAATATGCACAGACGTTGTAGTGACCACAATCCATTCAGGTGACCCAAGCATGCAAGAGGCCCTTAGAAATGAAAGGGAAAAAGCAAGCCCACTGCTCGATATTTTTATCTATGATGAACTACAAAAGCTAAGAAAATTGCGTCCTAAAGATTTCCCGACCAAAATCTTAGACTCAAATACAAAAGAGTAAATGTACTTAAATGCAATCCGGATTCACGAAACGTTCGTGAAGTTTATGACTTGTTGCTCAATTTCTTTTCAAGCTCATCTGCAGCTTGCGCAAAATACTGCGCGCGGATAGAATTAGCAGGATGTGACTTAAATAGAGAATCAATTCTCTCTGGCAATGATTTTTGCATGCCAACAGAATAATATGGTTTCCAAAATTCTTGATCCTGATGACAAGCGCTTAATGCCCTTAAAACTACAACGCTATCAGTACGTTGTATAGATTCTTGATCAGCTCGATATTCCGCAACACAAGATTGCTTATAAACAGGCATTATCTGTTCTAAAAGAGCAACAAGCGTATCTTTAGATGGATTTTCAGTGTTTTTTAATTGCTGTAAGGCCTCTTCCATAGGCAATGTTTCCTTATTATCATTATGTAACAAATGAGCTCCTTCATGCAGCACTATTCCCTGCCATACATCAATTGTTGTGCTTCTGCATGCAAACCCACTTGTCTCCAAAAGAGTATGTATTTTTGGCTCCCACAACTTTTGAAACATGCTATTTTTTTTATCTTCAAACAAATAGCTTGCAAGGCTTGCAAATCCCCCAGCAGCTAACTTATTATGCATTTCTGTAGCATCTATTGCAGAGCCATCTCGCTTAAATCGCTCAGCCAGCATTACTTCTTCTTCGTTGAAAGGAACATGCACGAGATCACATTCTAAATTTTTTCCTATAATAGTCTTGCCAGCTTGAAACCCCTCTTTTTTCATATTGTCCTTTATTGCAATATTACGAGTGCGAAGTTCAGGATATGCTTCTAAGAGAGTGTTTAATACAAACCAATGAGATTTAGGGATTCTAGTTACTGTCTGCATTGCCTGCAAGTTTGCAGTACACAATGCCACCATGCACCACAACACAATATTTCTAATATGCATCTTTATTTTCACGTTAATATAACCATTTTAAAATCTATAATATCAAATTATATATGCTTGCAAATAAATGGTAACAATATCATTCTATTTTTCTGCAGAAAGTGCCATTTTGTGCACTTCTCTTAATTTATCTTCATATTCTTTAAGGGTTGAAAGACCTATGCTTTTTCGACGAACATCAATATTTTCAGGATCTTCAATTTCATACGGTGTCAGGACTCCATCTTTTATTAAAAATTGAGTACCATACTTTTGAGGTTTCTTTTCACTTACATTCAACCGATCTGCAAGATAAGCTGCATTAATACAATTAGTTTCTTTTTCAACGCATAATTTTTCTAAGCGCGCCAATATTTCCCTCTGAAACTCACGATCAAGATCTGCATGTTGCACCAAAAGCCAAGCTTCATGATCAGCATCTTCACCAAATTCAGAAATAGTAATCCATTGTTTATCTAAGCCTTTTAATATATCTTTTAGGGCGGCAGTATTCTGCTTATCAACTGCATGAATCTGATCCCACAAAGCAGTATCAAAGTGTGCTTGATCAACTTTTTCTCGCAATGCTTGATCGACGGCTACCATTTCTTTAAGTTTTCTTTTAATGAGCTCAAGTTTGAGACTGAGGCTTTTTCATTACATAATATAAACCCGCTACGGCACACACTAAAAGGATGGCAATTGCGAACAAACTATGATTTTTCATAATGTTCTCTCAGTAATACTAACTCGCATTCACAACTTTTACCCTTAGAGTATACCATGGCCAGATGATAAATGGCATACCATGCGCCTTGGGAGTTGGTATTACTGAATCTGATCATTCAAAAATGCATGTCTTACATTCTGTGCAACCTCGTCTTGAAATTCTTGAGCGTCCAACCTACCTCTCAAATGATAATCTACGTAAGCTGAAACTATAGATTCTTTACCCTTTGCATCGAAAGCATTGTATATCGCTTTAAACCATGTAAATGGGCAATGATCAACCAATGCTTGCAAGTTTGCACCTTTGTTCATAATCAACCGACAATGCTCCTTAGAAAGCACATCTTCTGGCAAATACGCAAGAATATTAAGCTGAATATCTTTATGCAGCTTTGGCAGGTCTGTTTTATTAAAAACACACAAAGTTGTGATCACCCTCTTGCGAGATTCCTCAGAAACTGGTTTTCCAACCGGTACATCAAAATGGCACAAAAGCACCCTCACAATTTCTTGATTGTTTGCCCTCTCTGCAATCTCTATTGGCAATTCTCCACGAACATCATCTCTGATATGTTTATTTGCACCATGCTGTAGTAGCCAAACAATTACATCCTTACGCCCGCTTCTAATCGCACAATGAAAAGCATTATCAAGACCCTGAAGACCACCAAATGCATTAACATCGGCTCCCTGAGCAACTAACTCTTGCACTTGAGCAAGGTTTCCCCAGGCTGCTGCAGTGAATAATCTTGAATTCTTATAATTCTCATTCAGCTTCCTAACCAATGCAATGCCCCCAGCGGTAAGCAACCCCAGAGAGATGACTATGACTGGATGCTCTTGTGCGGTAGCAACTACTCGCCCAAAAAAGCCTTTGCCATCATCGCCGCCTGAGTCCATAGCATGAGCTGGTAAAGCGGCACTTGCCAACACTAACATTAACAACATATGTTTCATCTTAACCATAATAACCTCCATTATGTGTTTATTGTTTAATCTCATTTCTTAAATAATTTATCAAAGAATAATTACACTTTATTGGTCACAATTTCTTGTCCCCATATTTCCCTAGGCGCCAGTTCTTCAAGCTGATAATAGCAAACAACTGACTTATTTGGTTCATATTCAAATTCGAATGCCTCTTTTGCAGCATCGGTTGATTCTTCTAAAGAAAGTGACTGTAAATATGCGCTGTTTGCAACATAATAATTATGCGCAAGCCATACATTACTCGCGTTCGGTTTTTTTTGCAAAACCTTAATACAGAGTGAAACATAACTTTCTGCTGCACCCCGCATCGCACTGAGCTCATCTTGAATATCTGCAGTTGCAATAACATCCGGGTAAGGCAATTGATTCTTATCTATGTAGTCTAAATAGCTTTGGGCTGAATCATGTACAAAAAGCGTCAAGTTTGCTTGGGGATGGTTACGCTTTAAGGTAACTAAAAATTGCTTTAAAAGAGTTTCTCTATTTAAGCACTCATTTGATATTTCCTCAATTATACTATTGTCATCAAACTTTGCCGCCGACCAAACTTTGCGAGCATGCTCTATTATTTCACGCCTAATTGGTTGCGTCTGCAATGTATAATTCTCTTGCACCTCACGAGTGGTCGAACTTACATCTCTACAATACACATACGGTGTAAGATTGTTATCTACAATGTTAATAACTATTGAGGCATCAGGCTTCATTTTAAGAGTTTTAGATAAAACCACCAAATCTTGAAATAAATCACCAGAAGCAAATGCCGCATAATGCACTGTTTGACCCGGCTGAAGTTTTTCAAGCAATAATAAGCTTGTTCTTTCCTCAAATGCAGCGCGATATTGCGGCCAGTGTTTTCTTGTTAAACCACATTGTGTATTACATTCACCAAGCATAAATATTGGGCATTCAGCTTCATACTTTTTTAATAATGTTTTAAAAAGCAATTCCGTATTAGTCCCATTATCTAAGCTGTTAAGCTCACGATAAAATCTATCTCTTGTCTGTTCCACATTTTCCAAAACTTTTCTTGAATCAATAGTTAACAATGCTACAAGTTTCACGTCAGGCTTAGAAAGCGTATCTCTTGAGGAACTGATTTCATCCTTAACGTACACTTTAGACGGATCAATAGGATGGCTTGATTGCTGTAGCCAATACGCATAAAGCGCAGTACCTCCAAGGCCAACCGCAATAGCCGAAGGCCAATACTTGTTGCCTGAAGATTTATGTGACTCATGTTTGAACTCTTCTTTGAACCGCTCACGCTCATTCTTTTTGGTAGAATAAGCTCGCAGCTGTTCACTCCTCCAAAGAGGTCGGCGCATTAAACTTGCTGCTGCAAGCACAGAACTGGTCCGGGGCACTCGCATTGCCTGCAATGCAGGGCTAACTGCCAATGGTAAAGTAAATATAAGGACGTATAGTTTGTAATTCATGGTAACCTCCATTAGTTTTGTTTCTTTATTAATCTTTCTTACTATTCAAATTATCTGATTCATCATTATTTAGTACCACAGATTCGCTATAATCAAATCCATCATATGCTGGTGGACCATACAGATTATATGCTTCTTCGCTATCAAACCATTTTTGAGCAGCTTCTTTTAAATGAATTATTGCCATAATTGCTTGGTAAGCTTCTTTATTGGACATATAAAGAGAAGGCCGATTTTCTAAAGTCCACTCCAAGTCTCGTTTCCAGATCAAAGCCACTTTATCGTCACACATTGGAGAAAACAAATCTGCTTCGTATTCATCTAATTTATTTAACATATTCCATCCATTTGATGCTTCAATTGTATCTGCCGAAATATGCATGTAATTAATTAAATAATATTTTAAATATGCCTGTAAAAAATTATGATGATGTGTCATATGACCACCAATCTCATGCTCAAGCACACACCTTAAATGATCTGACGTAGTCGTTGCGCACCACAACCTATCTATATACAGTATGTTTTGATAGCTACAGTCACCAGAGCATTGTTCAAAGCTTGCACCGCCAGCTGAAATAACTAATGGCCACCCCCATTCAAAGGGCATCGATCGTACAATTACTTTCTCTTGCATGCCACGCGCTTTACAAATATCAGCGATTAAATTTTTCAACGTACTACTTACATTAATTTCATAAATAATTTGCTCATCCGCATTTGACGGTACAATAAAAAGTTGTTTGTAACTATTAATCAAATTTAATATATCATCCCATCTCTCGTTAGTAATTTGTAATTCTTGCTTCAATAAAGCATAAGCAGCTCGCCGTGCATCTCGTAAGTGAATCATAAAGGCTTCTTGCATGTCGCCTTTATTAAATGAATGCTTACCTTGCAAAAATAGAGCAATAATAATTTTCTGAACTCCAGAAGGATGTTTTTTTAATTCAACAAAAAGTTCTGCTGCACTTCGCAAAGCAATAAATCTATCTATATTAAATTTTTGCGCTAATGTATCAAGTACTTTTTCATGAAATTGCACATGCAAGCATTTAATGGCTTGAGCATAATCATAAATCCCATTGTCATTAAAGCCCCAGAAACGGGTACGTATAAAATGCGCATGATTTTTGCCTAATGCATAAGCGATTAAATCATGAGTTTCATTCTGAGTATCCCCTTTAAGAATTTGGGCAATTTGTGACAGTGTATAAGAAGTAATATGTTTGGCTAAAGCACTAGCTAATGTGCGATGTGGTCTTAGGGTTGTGTGCAGCAACATACTAATGATATCATCAACAGAATAGCTGGTAATTCTTTGCGCAACCCTTTGAGCGAGCTCCCGCTTATCGTCTTCACTTCCATTTCTAAAAACTTCAAGAACAACTTTCATATCATATATATCAAGCTTCTCTATTGTCCTAAATTTTGGCTCTTCTTCCATTGCATGTTGACTGGCCATTGCCAATCCAACAGCCGCAGCTCCTGTTGCCAGTATAAAATTACTATCAGCAGCGTATCCATTATCTTTAAATTGCTCTTTGTGATCATTACTCTGAGTAGATTGGGCACGTGTAAGTGCCTGACTACCACCTCTCAAAAGAGGCTGGCGCATTGATCTTGCTGTCACAAGCAAAGAATTGACCCGTGGCGCTCGCATAGCCTGCAATACAGGGCTAGCTGCCAATGACAACGCAAATATAAAGGTGTATAGTTTGTAATTCATAATAATTAATCCTTTAACCCGCCCTTTGACTTCGCTCCCAGCCTTCGCCTAAAGCTACGGCGGACACAGCAGGATGAGCGGATAAAGACGGGTCCATTATATTTAATCTTTTTCTTTGATTTTTAATTTCTTTTCCAATTTCTTTGTAGCTTGCGCTAAATACCTAGCACGTGTTTCATCGCTTGGATGCTGTGTGAGTAAAGTCGCCATTTTTACTGGCATACTTTTTTGAAGGAAAGTTCTAAGTTTCTCACTCTGCGAGCTTGTTCCAATTTCTGCGCTAAAATGGCGAAATGCCGCCTTTAAAATAGCAACGTCACTTACGCGCTTAATTGCTTCGTGATCTGCACGATATTCTGCATAATAAGCATGAAAAAAATAAGGCACGGTACACGCCGCTTGGTAAAGCACATCTAATGATGTACTTGACTGTTGCATATTTTCTAATTCTTTATATTTTAATTTATATGCCAAATTGTTCGCCATATCATTATATTTAATATGACAACCTTCATGCAGCAATGCATACTTCCAGTAATCGAGAGTAGTAGATCTACTCGCATATCCCCAACCTTCTAAGAGAGAATGTACTCGAGGAAGCATCGCATTCATAAACACTACATTTTGCTCTGCTCTGCTAAGCTGCTCATCATTAAATCGTTCAGGAATTAAATTTATCAATCTTTGATGCGCTTCTTTGTAGCCAATAGCCGCACTTTCTTGCTTCAAATTTTCAGCTAACGTTAATTCTTGATCATTAAATGGTACATTAATGATCTCGCCATCAAGCAATTCTTTAGTCTTAATGTCATATACTTTTATTGCCTGAAAACCTTTTAATCGAGGACTTTGAGCCACTTGCACCTCGCGCTCCCGCAACTCAGGGTACGCACCATGTAAAGTATCTAAAACGAACTTTTGCGTTGCTTGACCTACGGGATTTATTGTATATTCCCCACTCTTAAGGGCAGATTGTAATGATCTTCCTGCCAGCGATATGCTCTTTTTCATAGCATATAATGCTGGATTTGCTAAAAGCATTACAACCATAAAGACATAAAACATAGAATTGAATTTAATCATAATAACCTCCGTTAAAACTTTTAGGCGTTAATCTTTCTTCATAATAAGTTCATCTAAAACTGGTTTATATGCTCGATAACTTTGTGCCGGTGTCATCTTGCCTGAGAAAGTTTTAGGATTCTCTTTGGCAATACGGGCAATAAGAGCCTCTAACTTCTTTATGAGAGCATCTAATTTTGCTTGGTCAAAGTCTCCATAGACACGAACTTGGGCACCTTGCTCACGCAAAGTATGCACAGTATCTGGCGTCATTACAACACAAAACTCTTGCTTATCTGAATCATCCAGAGCATTCGGGTTAGTTTTTAAAGTATTAACAATAGCAGAAACATCATCCGTTTGTTTACCATACATCCTTAATTTTTTCTTATCCCCAACAGGTGCTGCCAAATACACATAATTATTTACAATTCTATATGGAATACCCAATTGCAAAAGTACACTACGCGATATAATTTGCTCAAACTCTTTTTGTAATTGCTCTATTTCAATGCGATATTTACTAAATAATTCTTGATTGCCAAACTTATTAATAATATCTTCTGTTGAGATCATTGAATGAGTATAACTGAGATTGTTTGCAAAATACTCTACCGAAGAGGCTGCAGAAAATGTTGAATTAGCCAAAAGTGCATAATTGGTAAACACAACATATTTACTGTATTCATTTCTTCGTCCGCTGTTCCGTTCTTCGTATGGTATTTCATCAGTGTTAATCAATATAGATCTTTTTTCCTGGCCATAAAATTGCAATATTGCATTAGCAAACTCAGTCTGATCATCAGGAAAACGAGTGAAAAGATAATCAATAGAGGATTGATGATATTTTTGTTCCCATAACTTGGTATAAAGTAGCTCTAACCAAAAAACCTCATTCTTTTGTGAGTGATAAAAGACAGCAAAAGTATGAGCGGTTGACCTTTCATGACTCAAGGCTTGTTGAAAAACTTCTTTAAATTTTGGGTTATTCATAATCAAATTAATATATTCCCAAGCTTTTATAGAATTGTGCTTGAGATGAGACGATGATTGGCTCTCATTGTCATATTGACCTAGAAATGCATGTATTCTCTCATTGATTATATTAATAACAGCTTCTTTGATTTCCTGATTACAATATGCTAAAATCCGTTCCACTCTATAACCCGTAAATTGATATGTATTCTCTATAATAGCTTTAGTAATAATTTTTTTATTGTCTTCATTAGCTAATTCTAAAAAAATAGAAAGATCATCACCCCAATAATGCTCAATGTTTTTATGTATATTTTTTGCAATAGCAGAAATAAAAGTTTCTCGATATTTTTTAGGTGCGATCCTTAAGATTGCACAAAGACTAAATCCGCAAAACTTATCAATATTTTCTAGTGTAGCTGCATATAAAAGCTCTTGATTTTTTTCACTAGAAACTTTTATTAGAAGTGAAAGATCGCCACCCTTCACATATTTATCAATATGATGAATAATGGCCTTAATAATAACTTCTTGATTTTTTTCATTTACAATCTGTAGAATCTTAACAACGTTTCCTACATAGTATTTTTCAATATGTTGCCCCACTTTGTCTATAACCACCCGTTTATCATCTTCTGACCCATTTTTAAGAACTGCAAGAACAGCAGCAATATCATAGATGTTAAGCTTATTGAGTACACTTGAACTATGCTCTTCTTCCATTTCATGTTGACCCGCCATTGCCAATCCAACAGCCGCAGCTCCTGCCGTTGGTATAAAATTACTATCAAAAGCAGTATATGCATTATCTTTGAATTGCTCTTTATGATTATCATTACTCTGAGAAGATTGGATACGTGCAAGTGCCTGACTACCAGTCTGAAGGCCAGGAGAACGCAATGCACGGCTTGCCATAAGCAAAGAGTTGACTCTTGGCACTCGCATAGCCTGCAATGCAGGGCTAGCTGCCAGGGACAGGGCAAAAATTAGAGCATATAGTCTATAATTCATAATAATCCTTTAGCCCGAATTTGCTTACAGCAGAGACGGGTCCATTACGGGTTCAAATATACATGTTTTGTACTACTTATTCTACATTATTTGAAAATAATGTCAAATTGAATAATTTCACAGGGTAACCAACCTGCTACTTCTGCCCAAAACAGGTACTCCGGGCGGGTTAGCTCAAAGAGGATTACCTTAAGATTTGACATTTTTGTAAAAATATATACAATTAGAATTATTAATACTAAGATACTAATATAATGAAGGTATATCAAAATGAATATTATTAAACTTATTAAATGCAGTTTTCTGCTTTTATCTTTATTCTGTATTTCCTTGCCAGCATACGCGATGGATTCTGGAGAATCAAATCATGGCAACTCAAGTTTTTTTGGCAAATTATTGACTGCTGCTCAAGATCATCCAGTAATCGCAGGAACTTTGCTAGTAGGTGCTTCTCTCTCAGGCGTAGTTGCTTATAAAATGCATCAAACATCAAAGGCTAAATCACTTACATATCTTTCTCAATTAATAACATCTGCTCCAAGTAATGCTTTAGATATTATCAATACTACAGAAGCATCATTCTATAAAGAAGTTCAAAGCTTCAGACATGCTGATAACAAAATGGTATTACTACAAAGATTACTAGAACAATATGGCAAAAAATACCCAATATTCCTTTTGGGCGAATGCGTGCGCGAAAACTGTGGATTAACAAGAAAATACTGGCCACAATATCGCACAGCATTTGAAGAACGGGCAAAGTCTCTACTTCTAGAAAAATTAAAGAGTGAGCAACTAATCCACTATGTAGGATTTGGCGCAGGAGGCTTGTTTCAAGATCTAGTAGTTTTAGCAAAAACGCTAAGTGAACAACCTTCGGCATCTATAGTTATTAATCTAATCGATCCAAAATTTACTCCCTATGTATATTGTAAGGATACAGCTCAAATAAATCGAGAAGTAAAAGAAAATGACTTTTTAGATATTCAACCCATTAAAAATGATCTACTTAAACAAGCCAGAGAGCAATGGGGGTCAAAGAATGAAGATGATGTTACTATAATTGAAGAAATAAGCGCGACATGCTTAGTGCAAGAAACAACCTTAAAACAATTCATAAGAACTTTAATGCATATAGCACCAGAAGCAAAATTATCATTATTAGTGCATGAATCAACTCAAAGTTATTTGAAATACATAGAAATGAATCAATTACCTTCCCCTGATGTTATTGCCGCTGCAGACATTCAAGATGAAATGAGTCAATTAAACCATGCCCCACAACACTATACTCTACTCTGCATTAAAACATTACAAAAAAAGCCATCAACATCTAACGTATTCCTTGCACACAATAGTAAAAAACTTAATAGCGCGAGCTTAGAAACTATTTCATTGCAAGAAACAGAAGCTAATAGTGCAAACAAATTTGAATATGAATATGAACCTGGTCAACGAGCGATTCTCTACTCTAGTACTGAAAAACTCGGCACTGAATGATGAGCAAGTATGCTTTTGCACTGTGACTTTAATCAACGTGAACTCTGGATAATATCGAGGTCACTCTCGTGCAAGAATATATCGTGTTGATCGAGCAATACCGATTTTTTTATAACACCATCACGTATTAATCGTGCAAGCTTACGACCTACCGTTGCGCGCGGAATACGGGTAATGTGTACAATATCATATATGGTCAATTCTGTAGCTGTCTCAAATAATCGCATAATACTTGCTGTTTGATCACCTTCTACTGTTCTTAATTGGTCTTCCGGCGTGGTGCGTGGTAAAATGCATTTAATAAAAGTTGCAGTTTCAATAGTGTGTGGTTCTCTTAGGCCCCATTCTTCATAACTACGGAAAATGGTGGGAAGGCCCCACTGCCTAGTTTTTCAACGTAACCAAGCTCCCTAAATACTTTTACAATTGCCGGGTTGCGAATATACGCAAAACCCCTTTTTAGCGTATGTTCGGTAAAAAGAGGAATGATAGACCGGCATACCATCATAGCTTCTGCCGCGCGCTCGCCATCTGAGCTCTTCAATCATTTCCGATGTAGCCCTTAGAGTGCTTCTGCCCAATCGAACATAGACTCCTTTATCAAGCGTTTCTGCTTTTACATAATAAGGCTTTTGAGGTCCAGGAAAGACTTCGATCATTAAAATTGTTTTATCCCCAATTCATTGGGCACCAATAGTGGGAATAAGAGGAGGAGTAGTGGCTTCATAAATAGATTTTTCTAAGGACTCAAGAACTGCGCTAATTTGCTCTTCTGGAATACCAACAATAGTACCATCATTTGCGATACCAATGACCAGTTTGGCCACCTTTTTGATTACAAAAACTGACAACCGTCTTTATAATTTGATCATTTTTTGGGAGAATTTCTTTGAACTCTAAAATGGATGATTCTTGCTCTGGGTACTTCATGCTCTTATTCCTTACGCAGATTAATACTATTATTATTCAATAATACCCAACCTTGCCCCCCCTGAGTCAATAGAGTTGATTTTAGGTCAATTACCAACTCAATCAACTCACAATCAACTCATGAATTACTATTTTGCTCAATCTCTCAATATAAGTTATAATTCTAAATAGTAGGAGTACTTTTTGAGGCGACAGGTTTAAAACCTTTTGACCTCGTATTAACAGTCTCCTACTATTTTTTTACCTTAAAAAATATATCTTATTTTAAATAGGGGCACACCTCATGAAAACCAATCTCCTCCTCTCTCTTTCTTTTGCGTTTGTAACCAGCATAACACTTGGGTCCAACCCTAATACTGAGGCTTCTTTTAAACAACACATGTATCCTGAACTCAATCGCACCATTAAGGACTTATTTGCAGACTTGGATTACACACGGCGTGAAAACTTTCGAGTACGCCAACTAAGAAAAGAGGCAATTGCTTCCGCTCTCAATTCAACCGAAAAGAACAATGAGTGTTCTAACTTTAATGACTGCGCAGCTGTCGCACAACAATACGTTGCCATATATTTAAAAGAAATAATTGCCCATAGAGCCGAGGGAGTCTATCTCAAACAAGCATTAAGTGCACGGAAATGTCTCACGTGTAATGACAATGTAAAACAACAAGCTGCTGCGTTTAAAGAAGCTGTGGCAGTAGATGTGCAACGTGCAATTGATACTCATGAAAAAGGCGCACTGGCACAGTATGTTGGCCATAAGTTAGATGAGCTTGTAAGGAAAAAAATAGAACAAGATATGCTTGGCAAATCTCAAGCCACCTAACATATTCCTGTTTTTTGAAAGAAATTATGGAAAAGCAATTAACCCTCATTTTAATCTTTTTAGTAACAACATCTGATCTTTGCGCAATGAAATTTGGTGAGGGATGGATTGCACCAAAAAGATCTGAATTGACCCTAGGCACCATTAAATCTGATCTAGAAGGTCTCGTGGTTCATCTTTGTGTAAGACGAAAACAAACTAATGCTGAACGGGCTATAATTGGTACCCTCAAACAAAAAGTCGTCTATACGGCTCTTGAAAGCAGCAGAGGGCTTCGTTTTGAGAACCCGCAAGACCTCAATTTCCATGCACAGGAAAATGTTCGTTATGTCTTGGCACAGGCTATTACCGAGCATGCATGCACACTCTATAAGAAAAGGTTTACCAAAAAAGTGGGAACTCTTTGCAGGCGTCAAGAAAAGCGCCTTGCCCAAACAACAGAGAATATGAGACACGACTGGCAACAATATCTTTACCATGTAGCAATACGTGGGCAAAAAGGTACACTCGCAAAATATATGGACGACAGGCTGAAAAAGCGTATTAAGAAAATGGTAAAAAAAGATTTACAGAAGCAAAAGCAAAAAACAAGTTCAACTAGAAACTCTACACTATAAAATACCGCATTGAGCATTACGCACAGTAACATTAATTTGCTCAAAGGCGTACTACGTGCTATAATCCATATAAGTAGGAGTTCTCTATGAGGCACTGGTAAATCCGTGACCTCAGAGTGATAGCTCCTCTTTTTTTTATGTTCTACAATCTATATTTTTGGAGGCATCAATGAAAAACAAACTTTTTCTTACCCTTTCTCTTGTTGTTGTAGCATCCGCAACTACTAACGTACGCGCAGATGAAAATGACAGCTGGTGGCAATACGTAGTAGCTTTAATTTGGGGCAATGAATCCAGCCTACACCAAGGTTCCCACGGACAGGCAAACCCTCAAGCCCAACAACAAAAACCACGTCCTTCTGCTCCACCACTAGACACTCAATCAAGCCGCCCAACCCAAACAAACACGCAAGGTATCACCAACGCGCAACTTGCACAAGTACAGCGTGATACAGAAGAGATTATTGATAGATTATTTGCAACTAATGAACAAGACTCTAGAACTCAGAGAGAAATTTATGCTATTAAGGAAATAACTGTTCGTTGCATAAGAGAACGAAGTCAAAATTGTAAAACAGTACAAGAATTGCGCAATGCAACAAATTACTACCTACCAGAATGTCTTGCAAATACTGTTGCAAAAAAAGCACGTTTACTTTACGAAAAAAAAGCTGCTGAAACATCCGGCCAACCAGCATATAACCCTGCTTATTTAGCACAACAAACTGAAGATGAAATCAAATCACACGCTCTCAAGGCTATCAAACTGAATGAACGTGGCGCTCTTGCTTTCTTTGTAGGCCAAGAGCTGGAAAAGAGAATTGCTGCAAAAGTGATGCGTGATTACCCTGCGCCAAAGCCAGCACCTGTTGTTGCACCAGCATCTGATGAGATCTATGAAGTATATGTACACCCGAAAGCCGCTCGCTATGAACAAAGTGTCGCAAACATTCAACAAGGCAAGGTACATCGCCAAGGTGATTGCTGCGTGTGCATGGAGGATTTTGCTGGCGCTAAAAAACGAGTGACGCTTGCATGTGGACACAGTATTTGCCCTGATTGTCTCTATAGCTGTCTCTACAAATCAAATAATAAAAAATGCCCTATGTGCCGCGATATTATAGCTTCTGATGAATTTCCAGTAGCATACTTAAACCAACATAAGAATTAACACATTTTGAGTGCGTCTCTAAGAGGCGCACTCTCTTTTTTTTGCATGGTTACTTTGGCTTTTTTACAGCTTCAAGCATTGTTTTAGCATTGCGTAAAACTTGTGCAGCATACTGCGCATCATGCTCCTTCACGTCTAGCATCTTTTTTAAACGTACACAAGCATCATTAGATGCAGTTTCTTGCGTTAAGCTCACGCTGAGTGGCGCCACGGAAAGAAGCAGTTTATTACGCGCAAGAACGTCAAACGCTACCTCTTCTTCATAAGCTCGCGGCGATACCTCATCCGGATACACAGTTGTCATAAGAAGTGAAATAAGTTCAGAAGTATGTACACAATAAGGTTCTACGTAGCTTAATGGTGAACGCACCTCGTCTTGTGACACATCAAGTAATGCCAGTTTCATGCGAGCACCCTTTTGAATCAGTAGCTTAATAGTATCCATTAAACCTTTCTCTCCAGGGGCATTATTAAGTTCCACTTGAAGTTGCTGCACTGCAGCATGAAGCGGTGTCCAATATCGCGTTGATGCCAAGTTTGGGTCAGCTCCATGTTCAAGGAGCTCTTTAACCAACTCATGTTTTACTGATAGGTCGCCATATGCTAATGCAACCAAAAGCATGGTCGCACCAGCAAGAGCATAACTATTGGCATTAGCCCCTCTTTCTAATAATTGCTTTGTAGCAACTACATTTCCAGAAGCAAGCGCATGCACTAATTCTAGATCAATTTCTTTATCCGAAGGTTTGCAATGAACAGCAGGAAGAGCCAGTAATGACCGAAAAACCTGCCCAGTCTTCTGCTTATCTCCTTTAAAGAAAGCGCTATGTTGTGCAAGAGCCCTAAGCTCTAAAATCGTTGTAATAGGAGGTAATGGAGCCTCACGAGGCACTTCAGCTAAAGATCCACCGTCCATTGCAATAAGAGAACTACCGTACAAAAACATCATCCGCACAACTATAGTTACATTCTTCATGGCAACAATCCCTTGTTATTTAAAAAACATTATCGTGATATATTGATCTTCTGTTCTGCACTATGGAGCATTTGAAGCGTAAAATCTGAAATAAGCACGCCGCCAATTATCATGCTTTTAATGGGATGATCGCCAATACTGTTACGATTAAAAAGCAATGCCCATACTGCAAGAGCGGTAAAAAAGGGACTATCTGCAACCGTTTTGCATATGCTTGTGCCAATACGAGAAAGAATGCTGTTATAGCGAACAACCACTTGTGACTCATTGTTAAACACTCGCTCAATCTCAACCGATTGCCCCGGTACAAGCTCAACATGACAAAGGTCAATGTTCTCAAAAGAAACGTCTACCACTACGGGCTTTTCCTCTGCATGCGCTGTGCTCAATACACACAATATAATGAATATATATTTTTTCATCTAAAGCTTCCCTTCTTATTTGTCCACCAATAATGCTTCAACGTTTTGAGTAATCTTTCCTCGATAATTTTCATCAAATTTGCTTAAAGAAAGTGTATCTTTAAGTTCCTTAAGATACGGCTCGTGCGCATTAAACTTCCATAAACCCTGACGCACACTCAATGCAATTAGAAGTTTTCTCGTTTCAATAATATCATCTACAACTTGCTCTTTGCTTTCCGTGCCCTTTATTACCGGTTCAATATCTTGTATTGAAACATGACTTAAAACGAATTGCATAAGTTGCACACAAGATTGAGGAAGATAAAAAGCACTTACGGGCGATGCTCCTTTTTCATTACCAAGTAATGTTATTTTTGGATGAGCTCCACGCTCTAATAGTAGTTTAACTATATTCATGCATTTTTCTGATGTATCAATATAGCCATATGTTGCAGCAGCAAGCGGTGTCCAATAAGAACCCATAGTCATATCCGCATCTGCTCCGTTATCTAGCAACAACTTAACTAATGGCAAATGATCAATTGCCATACTTAAAGGAGTTCCTCCCCTATCAGTATAACAGTTCACATCAGCTTTTTGATCAATTGCAGCTTGTGCCGCTTGAATATTATTTTCTCTTAAAGCACTAATTAGCTTGAGATCGGCTTCCTTTGAAGCTGGCTTCCAGCACACAGAGGGCATTGCAAGCAAAGAACGCACCACGCGTTTTGTCTTTTCTTGATCACCTTTAAACCAACATGGTTTTGGAACTCCCACAAACGCATCTAATATATTGCCAAGAACTGCTTGATTTTCAAAGTATTCAACTGCCTGTTTTACCGCCTCATCCATGGGTAAACCTGAATGTCCATCAATATTGATGAGCACTTGATCCATAGCATGTGCAATTGATCCTGAGAGCACCAATAAAAAAAATAATTGTTTTTTCATTTTTATAACCTTTAAGATTTAATTTAAATATACACATCCTTACGCTCTCCAGTATACTAAAGAGAAAAAAGTAATACGAACGGCCTGAAAAATAAAGGAAAGTGTATGACAGCTTCACTTATTGTTGGTAATTGGAAAATGTATCTTTCGTATCATCAAGCGGTTGCATGGTTAACCACACATAAAGATGAATTAAACATACTCATAAAAGATACTCATCATCAATTGGTGTTCTGCCCTTCTTTTGATGCTCTTGGTTCTACTATTACTAGTGTGACAAGAACTAATATCAAAATCGGTGCTCAAGATTGTTCTGCATATGCTGCAGGCCCCTACACTGGTCAAGTATGTGCACAATCGCTCAAAGAAATTGGTTGTTCCTACGTGATCATAGGCCATAGTGAAACACGCAATAGTATTAAAAACAGTACGCAACTTTCTGTGCTTAAAACAGCACTTGCTTATGAGAATAACCTTACACCCATTGTATGCGTGGGCGAGACCAAAGATAAATATCTTGCAGGAACCGGGCTTAAGGTCATAGAAGAGCAACTCAGACCAGTGCTAGAAACATATAAGACACAAACTAAAGAGCTCATTATCGCCTATGAACCCATATGGTCCATTGGCACAGGAATGATACCCGAGACAGCATACCTTAACTCTGTCTACTCCTATATTATCAAGCGTTGCTCCAAAATGGGGATACAACGTGTACCTTTATTACTCTACGGTGGCAGTGTTGATGAAACGACAATTCTTAAGTTGCGGGATGTCCCTCTCATCCAAGGATATTTAATAGGCAAAGCAAGCACTGACTTTCAAAAATTAAAAAAAATTGTAAAATTGGTATAATATTATATATATACAGATAATACTACTCATAACTTATATTTGGAGACAGCATGTTAGTTGGTTTACTCGAGATCCTTTTCATTATTATGTGCCTTTTTATGGTACTTCTTATTCTTGTGCAACAAGGTAAGGGCAGCATGGGCATCGGCGCACTGGGTGGCGGATCTCAATTACTCTTTGGTGGTTCAGGCGGGCAAGATCTTTTCCAGAAAACCACCTGGGTCTTAGGCGCCATATTCATTTTTGGCTCATTAGGGCTTTCCATCTTTATTTCAAGAGAACATGCAAAATCGCGGTATGTAACCCATTCCCAACCGGCACAACCCGTGCAGCCTGTAATGCCTGCTAATATGCCAGTTCAAGAAGAAGATTAAAAT
The DNA here is from genome assembly GCA_963716425.1 of Candidatus Babeliales bacterium. Classification (GTDB taxonomy): domain Bacteria; phylum Babelota; class Babeliae; order Babelales; family JBFXEV01; genus JBFXEV01. The sequence continues at coordinate 813,413 of OY970310.1, read as the reverse complement.
ACTTCGTTTACTATCGATTGATATTATTTCACCGCTCACCCTAAGTGATTTGCGAAGCAAATAGTATCGAAGGGTTTAGATGAGCGATAAAAAAAAGAACAAGCAATTTATTATAATTGAGGGTATGCGGTGGTCCTACGTTTCATTGATCATGTAGGGGCGGCAGCTATAGAAGGCTGCAATACCCTTGGTAATTTTGCTCTGTTTTTATATACTGCACTCTATACTTTTTTTACCACAAGACTTAAATTAGATAAGGTGTTTACACACATGGAACTCATTGGTGTAAACTCTCTTATCATTGTGATGCTCACCGGCCTTTTTACGGGAGCAGTACTTGCTTTTCAAAGTTATATTGGTTTTAAGCGATTTCATGCAGAAGAGTTTATTGGCCCTGTGGTAGCGCTCAGTTTAACGCGCGAACTTGGTCCCGTACTCACCGGACTTATGGTCACAGGGCGCGCAGGATCTGCAATGACTGCAGAAATTGGCACCATGCGCATTACCGAACAAATAGATGCGCTGCGTACCCTGCGTCTTAATGTGTTTCAATATTTAATCACACCACGCCTTGTTGCAACTACCATCATCTTACCTTTCCTTACTCTCTTTACTATGATAGTGGGCATTATTGGTGGTTACCTTATTGCAACAACTGTTCTTGGATTAAATGGCTTTCAATTTATAAAAGGGATTCAGCGCTACGTTGAATTATCAGATGTCACCAATGGTCTTATTAAAGCTGCAATTTTTGGCCTTATTTTATCATGGGTAGGCGCTTATAAGGGATATTATGCTCATGGTGGTGCCCGTGGTGTGGGAATAGCAACAACGCAAAGTGTGGTAATTAGTTCAATCATGATCTTAATTGCAAACTACTTTTTGACCGCAATGCTCTTTTAAGGCCTCATATGATACGTATTGAAAATTTACGCAAACGATTTGATGACGGCCGCTGGATAACCGATGGTGTTAATCTTACTATCCCCGACGGGAAAATGACAGTTATTGTGGGACTTTCTGGGGAAGGTAAATCAGTACTCCTAAAGCAAATTATAGGTCTCATTCGTCCCACGTCTGGTCATATTTATATTAATAATGTTGACGTTGCAACAATTCCTGACAATGAGCTTGATATTGTATATAAGGAATGTGGATACGTATTCCAATTTGCAGCACTCCTTGATTCACTTGATGTATTTGAAAATGTAGGCATTACCCTTCTTGAAAAAGGCCAACCCAAAGAAGAAGTATTGCCAATTGTAAAAGAAAAACTGGCACTCGTTAATTTATCACAAGAGGTACTCTATAGATTTCCATCTGAACTTTCTGGTGGTATGCGCAAGCGAGTTGGTCTTGCTCGAACACTCGTGACCAACCCCAAAGTAATTTTGTATGATGAGCCTACTACCGGCCTTGACCCTATTACTGCGCGCGTGATCCATGAACTAATGTTTGATATGCAAAAAAAACTTGATATTACCTCCATTGTCATTTCACATGATGTGGAAATATTTAAATATGCAGACCAGGTAGCACTTCTTTTTCAAGGCAAAATCCGCTATGTTGGCGATGCCAAAACTATATGGGAATCTGATAACCCCTATATCTTCCAATTTATCCGTGGCCTTTCTGAAGGCCCCATTAAAACTGAAATTACTCACACTTCGGCAAGAGAAGAATCGTAAGTTATTTTTTTATAAGTACCGTATGTAATCCATCAAGAGCAGTTTTAAGGCTTTTAAGTCCCGTTTCTAAGTCTGTAGTTTGCACTGCAGGCGATGCGGAAACTGGCGCTTGAGTTTTTTCTTGCTTTTTGGGTGCAGCTGCTTTTGCTTCCTCTTTATGCTGACGTTTAAGCGTTTCTTCTTCTTGCTTCCTTACGGCTTCTCCTTTGAACTTGAGTATTTCTCGTTGTTTACGCTCTTCTGCCTCTTCTTTAGAAAGTTCTTGATCTAGCTTAAGTTCTTCTTGCTGCTGATGCTTCACTAATTCCTCTTCTTTACTTTTGAGAGCTGCAGCTTCTTCTTTGAGCTTAAGCTCCTCTTGCTCTCGCGTAAGTGTTTCTGTCTTTATGCGAGCTTGATCTGCTGGAGTTATCTGGAGGGAAGCCCAACTTTGCAACGTTGCAGTAAGAATAGTTACTAGTAATATTGCCTTTACCTTGTTATGAACCATAGAAAATCCTTATTGTATATCCTTCTTTAAACACTTATGCTTACCCTAATAATAGCAAAACCGGGCAGAATACATCAAGAACTATGACCCTTTCAGTCTCCTTGAAACAGAAAGCCTCAATATCTCCACATCGAGCACACATATGTGATATACTTCTTATGTACAGAAAGAGAGAGTATTATGTGGCATTATACGCTATTATTGTTCATCAGTTTTTGCTCTATGCATGATAGCATGTGCATGCTGAGGAAAGAAAAAGCACCCGTGAGACCCAAAATAGATCGCTTGCTCCCTGAAGACACAAACATTCCTCAACGGGACGCACAAGCTTCCCCTCGCCTTCGCGTAGTAATTGAAATCTCTTCAAACAATGATTTTCAACAAGGGGAGATTCACAATACTACAGCTCTTGATATGGCCCATAATAACTTTTCACAGCTACCTGAACCCTTTATCTATCCTAAACTGAAAGAACTTGATTGTTCGCATAACGTACTTTCTAAAATTCCTGCACAATTATATGCAAGTACATTCTTAAAACATCTTTTTTTTAGCCATAATCGCATTGGCATAATTCCAAAGTTTATTGGGCACATGAAACATCTTGCCGTACTTATTGTTGCACATAATTTAATTTCAGAAATTCACCCGGAAATTGAACAGCTTAAAGCACTTACCTACTTTGATGCATCTCATAACTTACTCGATAAACTTCCTGATTCACTTACTACATTGCACCAACTACGCTATCTTAATCTTGCACAAAATCCTCTTCCAACAGCATGCATCATGCCCCTCAAAACCGGTCTGCCTAATACAGTTATTGAACATTAATATACAATTTATCTGCTATTCAATTGTAAAAATTCCCTAATTTGTTATAGTAAATCATTGCATAAGTAGTTCTTGCAAGGAGCACTCATGGATACGCAATTATCCCAAAACGTTATTATTGAAAAAATAAAAGAAGAAAGTTACCGTTTTTCACAACTCAGCACCGAAGTTGCAAAACGCATTGTAGGGCAAACAGAGAGCATCAATTTCATTATGATTGCTATTCTCTGTAACGGCCATATTTTGCTTGAAGGTGTGCCTGGTGTTGCCAAAACCACCATGATCAAAGCGATCAATGAAGCGCTTGGTCTCACGTTTAAACGAATCCAATTTACGCCAGATCTGTTGCCTGCAGACTTAATTGGTACGCTCATATTTAATCAAAAGACCCATGAATTTGAAACAAAAAAAGGGCCTATTTTTGCTAACTTAATTTTAGCAGATGAAATTAATAGAGCGCCTGCAAAAGTGCAAGCAGCATTGCTTGAAGCTATGCAAGAGCATCAAGTGACTATTGGTTCTTCCACCTTCCCGCTTGATGAGCCTTTTTTAGTGTTTGCAACACAAAACCCTATTGAGCAAGAAGGTACCTATCAATTACCAGAAGCTCAAGTTGACCGGTTTATGTTTAAATTAAATATTGGCTATCCCACATTTGAACAAGAAAAACAAATAATCACAGCCAATACGCATAAGCAAGAAATAAGGCAAATACTCAGCAAACAAGACATATTTGCAGCTCAAAAATTAGTAGATCAAATTTATATTGATGAAAAAATAGTTAATTATATTGTCAGCATCGTATTTGCGACCCGTATGCCAGCTGCCTATGGCTTGAAACAATTGGCACCATTGATACACTATGGTGTATCACCACGTGCGACTTTAGCTCTTCACCATGCAGCACGTGCACATGCGTTTTTAAAACAACGCCATTTTGTAACTCCTGATGACGTTAAATTAGTATGTCTACCTATTTTACGTCACCGATTAATTCTTACGTATGAAGCTGAAGCAGAAGGCAAAACCTCAGATGATATTATTAACACTATACTTACTACCGTTACGGCGCCTTAATTATGCATATACCGCTTGACAAAAACGGGTCAATAAGTACTTTGAATACATAAAGAAAAAGGGAAGCTTGGATGAAACATCCGTTTTGGCTAGTCAATAGTATTCTTCTTATCACCTTACTGCTTGCATTAAGCTTATTATTACTATTTCGTCCAAAAAAGCTTGCACTCGAACCGTATATTCCGGAAAAAGAAGAAATTAAATTACCTCAACAACCACCCTATAAAGTAGATCTGGCCAAAATTTATACCAATGATATTTTTAATACCTATTATGCTCCCGTTGAACAAGCTCCTGAACAAGTAGTAATTCCAGCAGTCCCACAACCGCCGCGTCCTGAACCAATTAAACCACCGGTAAAACCAGCTCCAAAGTTACTTGAGCCTCTTAAGGTGACCCTGAAAGGAATTATGATCACCGGCGATGATGCAACCAATATGGCAGTCATTGAAAATAACAATACTCACACTTCAAAAAATTATAAGGTTGGCGATAGAATTGAAGATGCGCAGCTTATTCGCGTTATGAAACATAAAGTGAGCATTGTGCGCTCTAATGGCCAACAAGAAACACTGTACGTGAATAAACGTGATGCTCAGCTTGATCAATTAGTTTCACCTCAAGGCGATTGGTCAACGGTAATAACTAAGATTAATGAAAATGCGTATTCTGTTGATCCCGATGCATTTATAATAAAAGTACGCAACTTAGCACAGTTTATTGATCTGCTTAATCTCACCACCGTCTACAGAGCAGGAAAGAGCATTGGTTGTCGTGTAGGTAAAGTGCAAAGCAATGGACTTTCAACCGCACTTGGACTTCAAATGGGCGATATTATCACCAAGGTAAATGAAATTTCAGCGGATACCACTGATAACCGCTATACTATATACCAAGAGCTGACTAAGTTAGAATTAGGTGCTACAATTACGGTATACCTTCAACGCAACGGTATTGAACAAGTTATAAGCTATACACTCAAAGAACTTGAGATAATGGAAGAAGAACCACACAAAGCTACTATGCAAGCGATAGTCTATCCTGAAAAAACTATGGAAGACGTACAAGCTGAAAAACAACGTATTTTGCGCGAACAACATCGTTTTGCACCAACCGCTCGAGATTTAGCGCAAGAACAAAAACGCACTATGCTTGAAGCAGAAGGAAAACTAGGCGCACGTAAACGCAATGTAATCACCGAATTGGTGGGACCATCATCACATTAACCAAAGAGCCGGACATGAGAGCATCATTTATTGCTAAACTATGTAGTATCGCCCTGTGTGCGCTGACCTGCTTACCACTTCTTGCAGCAATTAAAGAAGATGTAACAGCTCAAACACAAGCTCCTCGTGCGCGCCGCCAAGGCAAAATAACAGAAAGTATAGAACCTGAGAAAAACCTTACAGCTCCGGAAAAACCTTCCCTTGCCGAGCAACCCGTGGGCAAATCAGAAAGTACGCACATAGAAGAGTTATCAACTCAGGCACAAACTGGCAAGGAGCAACGTACCGTTGAGGAGTTTGTACAGCCACCAATACGGCCAGAAACGGCAGTTGATGATCCTGCAAGCAAAGTTGAGGTAAACTTTGAAGATACTGATTTATCTAATGTAACCAGTTGGATTTCCAAATTATTTAATGTTTCATTTATATCAAATGATGCGGTGAACCCGCCTGCCAAGGGAATAGGACTAATTGCAAACAACAAATTAACATTTAAATCACATATTCCTTTGACCAAGCGCCAAGTATGGGATTTGTTTGTTATCTTTTTAGATTTATCTGGACTTGCAGTACGCTCATCTTCCATTCGGTCAAACTTTTATCAAGTAGTCTCTGTGGCAAACACAGCACCCGATACTATTGTCAAGCAACCATTGCCATCGTATGTGAATGTTGATTGGCGTGCACTTCCTGATAATGATATGTACATCCGTTATGTCTACTTTTTACAGAACATGCGGCTCCAATCAATCCAGGAGGTCCTTAATGATTTAAAAGGTAAAAATTCACAATATGCACCACTGCCTTCTCTTGAAGCTTTTATGATTACTGATAAATCAAATAATATTCGCACACTCATGCAAGTAGTAGAAGAACTTGATGGCGTTGCCCTTCCAGAAGCAATGTCTGTCTTAACGCTCAAGAATGCCGATGCCGAAGATGTTGGGCAATTGTATAAATCTCTGACTTCTGGCGATCAACAAGAACGGCGAATTGCCTCATTTCTTGGGCAACGAAACGTGCCCACCAAAAAATATTTTCCTGAAAATGTAAAAATAATTGTAGAAAAGCGCACAAACTCTCTTATTATTCTGGGTGATCGCAAAAGCATTAGAAAAATTGAAGACTTTATCACCAGTTACGTTGACACTGAATTAAAGCAACCTTATTCACCACTCTATGTTTATGATTTGCAATATACACAAGCAAAAGATATAGCTCAAATTTTGGATGAAGTGGTAAACAACTACAGTAAAGATTCTGTTGCTCGTGAATATGGCAGCGTACGCAGAGGCGAAAAGTATCTGCAACCTATGGTATTTGAACCCGAAACACAAAGCAATCGGCTTCTTGTAAAAGGCGAGAAAGAAGATTGGCTCATGGTCAGACGCATTATTGAACAACTTGATGTGCCGCAACCTCAGGTTGCCATTGAAGTGCTTGTAGTAAACGTAACAGGTAATGATAATAAAGAATTAGGCATACAAATTAGAAACAAGAGTCCAGATCAAATTAACCCTCATATCAATTGGCAAGCATCGGGATTGCCACTTTCAAGCGGGCTCGCTTCACCTGTAGTGGTTCCTACTGGTACAAATGCAGGAAGTATTGCTGCTAATCTTATTACCCTTGCTCAAGGCCAGGACGTGGGATCAACCCTAGTCTCTATTGGTACTGCAGCCACTGGCGGCGTATGGGCATTATTCAAAATGTTGCAAACATTTGCAAGAACTGAAGTGTTATCAAATCCTTATTTGGTGACCACCAACAATTATGAAGCTTTAATTTCACTGGGTGAAACTCGCCGCGTAGTATCATCCAACGTTGTATCCGGAGACACAACTGCAACTTCACAAGTGGATAAAACGGCTGCGCTTACCGTGCGAGTGAAGCCTCAAATAAATCGTGAAGGTATTATAACTCTTGATATCTTCTTTGAATTAAGTAACTTCACCAGCGCTGCAACTAGTTCTACTGCCGCCAATACAACAGAGCATAAATCAAAAACCATTGCAAACATTGCTGACGGAGAAGTGCTCGCGTTTGGTGGATTTATGCAAACAGAAATTGATGAAACTATAGTAAAAACACCGCTACTTGGTGACGTGCCAGTTCTCGGTTGGTTCTTTAAGAATGAAACTAAAAATAAAATCGTAAATAATATTATGGTATTCATTTCACCGCATGTTATAGAACCACGCCTTGAAGGTGGCATGAGCGGCTATTCCCAACATAAAGTTAAAACTGCCGGAGAAACCTTATGTTTTGGTGAGCAAGCAATACAAAAGCGTGATCCTATCCATAAATGGTTCTTTAAGGATAACGTTGAATTCGAGCAAGATACAATAGATAGTTTTATACAAGAAAAAGAAGTAGCTGGCGAAATTTCTGCACAAGAACTTATTGCTGACGGTGATGAAAGTAATGACACACAATCAGAATCAGTACCTGCAGAAGCGCCATCAGGTGAAACTGATGAAGAAGCAGTCTTACCACAAGACGCTGACGAGCAAGCATACACAGATGGGGAGTATGGAGAAGAACCTTCCTACACTGAAGAACTCAATTACCCCAATGATTCCAAATATGCTTATCAACCAGGCCATAGACCAACGAATAAAAGAACTCTGCCGCTTGAACAACCTGGAAATGCCAATTTTCGCCCAAATTCTGTGCAACGCCGCAGCCCGCCGGTAGGACAACCTGCCAAAAAGGCAACACAAGTACAAAGAGCTCAACCACCACGCAATCAAGCGCATGCACAGAACAAGCAAGCGCCATCTCGCAAGCAAAAAAAAGGATCCATTCTTAAAACATTTGACTCCAACCAAAGGGGCAAGCCTAAGGGAGTACTAGCGTGATAAAAGATCTCTTTATTCCCGAGAAAATAGATGGTTACTATATCCTGCCACAGGATATAGTTGGCGTTGTTATTAATAAAACACATGTACGAGCAACTCTCGTGGTAGCCAGTGGAAATTCATTGCAAATTAAAGAATTCTTTGAAGAACCGCTTGGTACCAACGAACTTTCTTATCATGAACGTGTTGTTGCTGCTTTAAAAGCAATATTCTTAAAAATAGGAACCTCTGTTTCTATACGCACTGCTCTTTCAAGTTCACTCATCATGTTCAAACAACTCAAGCTGCCTTTTACTGATCCTGAAAAAATACGTATGATTCTCCCATTTGAAATTGCACCGGAATTACCTTTCTCTCTGGAAACAGCTGTAGTAGATTTTATTGTGACCCATGTTGATCAAGAGCGCAAAGAAAGCACTATAATGGTTGCAGCGGTACAAAAAGAGCATGTGGCACAACACATGGCTTTCTTAGAAGCTGCAGGTTTAGAGCCAGCTGCCATTACTGTTGATTTATTTGATCTTTACGGCTTATATCTTATGATTCCTGCATATAAAGCAAGAAGAGGTGTCACCGTTATACTCGATCTACAAGCAAGTTCTACGCGACTGCTCTATTTAGTTGATAATAAGTTAGAACGGATCAGAACAATTGCACAAGGCATTGCGCATCTTGCAAAGATAGTGGGCCAAGAATTACATATAGCAAATGGTGATGCTCTTGAACAAGTAATGCGTTTTGGCATCGGCGCACACGCACAAAGCAATTATACTGCTGCAATTGAACAAGCAGTTGCATCACTGTGGAGCGCTGTACAATTTACGCTGAGCTCTTTTGTGGATCAAACGACACATAAAGGTTCAGTTGATACAATACTTCTTTCTGGTGGATTTTCTACGTTGCCTGGGCTTGCAGAATATATTACAAAGCGAAGCTCAATAACCTGCATGCCATTTGATATACAACTTCTTTTTGAAAACCCGCACATTAAATCAACTCAAAAAACTATTGTGCCAGATCAAATTGCAAGTATCAGTACCGCGCTGCCAAGTCCAATTACTGCTGAATGCAACTTACTCCAAGAAGAATTTGCGCCTTCCACCATGAATCTGCTCACCAAACAACTGGCTACCGCTGGATTACTCACAGTACTACTCATTGCAGGAGCACTTACTATAAGCATTTGGCAAACAGGAAAGCTAAGACAGCAAGAACGCCAAGCGCAACAAGCTGCCATTACCCATTTACAAGAACTTGGCTTGGTTGGTGAAGATATCACCACACTCACTGAAGCAGTTGAAGAAGCAGAAACTAAGGTAAGAAACAAGGAAGCTCAATGGTTCCCTTTTTCTCGTCAGGCTCGCACTTCACTCCTTAATATTTTGCAAACACTCAGCTCCGCAATAGACCGTGAAGCCATTGATTTACAATTAAAACGACTTACTATCACTGAGGTTTATGTGTTCATTGAAGGATCAGTTAAAAGCTTTGAAGCATTAAATATATTCCAGGCAGAACTTGATAAAACAAATTTATTTATTTCAATTCCCTCATTTCAAGACACCACATTCTCAGAAAAATTGTTATTGAAAAAGAAAAAGAAAGGCGCTTTATGAAAATACTCGAGCCTCTAGAGCAGAGCATTATTCAATTAGATGCCAAAACGTTTCGTAATTATCTGATTGCCTTCTTTGTACTGCTCACACTTATTCTTGGTATTATTTTGTATAGATATTACAGTTCAGTAAGTTATATACATAAAAATATACGAAGAATCAACGAAGAACGAGAGCGCGTAAAAGATATTGCATTGAGCTATGAACTGGTTAAAGAACAACAACGACTCGTTGAAGCTCTAGTCAAAAAGAATCCTAATTTTAAAATTTTAGGTTACTTTGATACTATCCTTACTCAGCACAAATTAGTGAATAACTTGGTACGCAAGCCTGAAACTCGCCCCCCAACTCAGCTTGATACAGGACACACTGAAGTTACTCTCATTGCAAATCTGACTGGGCTCAATATGAAAACTATTGCCGAATTACTTGATACACTCGAGCGTAATGAACGCATTAATATAAAAGAAATAGAAATTACAAAACCTACAAATGGCCGCACGGTGAATTTAAATCTTACTATTGCAACAATAGAACCTGCAAGCCAAACGTCAGAAGTTACGGAGTAATCACCCTATGAAATATCCTGTTTTTATCACTCTCATGTGTGCATGGTGCCTGCTTTGCTTTAACAATTATATCTTTGCTGCAATAAAAGAAGATGCAACACAGGCTGCCGCCATTGAAAAACTACCTAAAAAAGAAATAACTGACACGAGCAAACAGCTAGTCCGTGTGAATTATACTGAAAAACCTATAGTTGAAATTGTTAATGAACTAGCCGCACTCCTAAATATTAATATTATTATGCCTCAAGACGGCAAGGGGCTCGATAAGGTTTTTTACGAATCAAAACTTACCTACCATTTTCCTGAAAAAATAACGGTAAAAGAACTCTGGGAAATAATTCTGGTTTCTTTGCATACCTTGGGCTACATGACAATCCAACAAGACGATATGATTGCCATTGTTGCATATCCCAATCAAAAGGAAGCAGCGCGACAGCCGGTATCTCTTTACCATGATATTCCGCCTGAAGATTTACCAAGTACTGATCAAATTATCCGCTATATTTATCATTTGCGCAATCTCAGTCTTGAAATGAACAGCGCTGGTATTAAAAACATTTTAGATAGCATGCTCACGTCAAAAACACCAAGTTATCAAACGATTCCGCAAACAAATGCTATCATTATCACCGATAAGGCAGTAAATATTAAAAGCGCCATGAAGATTATTGCCGAACTTGATGAAGGTGGACTTCGTGATGCAATCGAAGTAATACCCCTCTATTATGCTTCGGCAAGCCTGGTAGAAGATCTCTTTAATAAAAGTATTTTTCTTGAACAACCCAAAAAAAATGGCACCGTTGGTGCAAAACCAGAAGAAAAACAAATTCCTTATTTTCCTCAAAACACCAAAGTTGCAAAGCTTGAGCGCAGTAATGCTATAGTAATTATGGGCACAACTCATTCTATTGATATTGTAAAAGATTTTATCGTTAAATATATTGATCGTCCGCTTGAAACTGGCGATTCTATGCTCCACGTATATGACCTTGCGTACCTGACCGCTGATGGTTTTGCAAAAGTGTTACAAAATATTGTAAAAGGAGCTCAACAAAAACAACAAACAAAGGGAGCAGCAGAAACTCCTGGGCCGCAACAATACTTTGAAGATGTGGTGGTGGTTGCTGAAATTACTTCAGAAAAAGCACCTCTTACACCACAAACACAAATTACTCAACTCATAAAAGAAGCGGCAGTGCCTGCAGAAAAACAACAAATACGAAGTGGTGGTAACCGCTTAATCATTGCAGCTCGCAAAAATGATTGGAGCCGTATTAAGCGCTTAATTGATGATCTTGATAAACCGCAACTACAGGTCGCAATTGAAGCATTAATTCTCGATTTTACGATTGAAAATGACAAGTTCTTGGGCGGGCAAACACGCAACAAATCGGGGTTTCATAATAGCACTGAAAATGCTCTCAATTTTCAATCAGCTCAACTGGCGCCTCCAGTATTAACAGTGGGTACAGACGGTGTCTTGCCAGCTGATGCGCTTATGGCCAACTTACTTCAACTTTCGGGTACTCCTGCTAGTAATATCGCATCGAATGCAACACCGGGCTCATTTATTGTTTCATTTCAAGATAAAGACAATTTGGGCGTATGGAGCGTACTCCAAATGTTAAATCAATATGTTACCACCAACATTCTTGCACAACCATTTTTAGTTTTACAAAATCACCAATCAGGCTGGGTATTTACTCAAGAGAATAGATATCTGCAATCAGAAACGCAGGGTGGTACCGGTCAAATTGCGCGAGTAAACTTTGAAGATGTAAGTGCAGGCATTACTCTGGATGTAAAACCGCATATTAGCGATACAGGTAATATTAGCATGCAGATAATTATTCAAATTAGCAGATACATTACCCCTGCAGGAAACACAAGCGCCAATAATAGAGTTGAGCGTGTAATTAGAACAAATGCCAGTATTGGTAATGGTGAAGTGCTTGTGCTTGGTGGGTTAACTCGTGATGAAGAAGATATTGTTATCAATGAAACACCTCTCTTGGGACAAGTACCCGTACTTGGTTGGTTCTTTAAATCTGAAACAAAAACTAAAATTAAAAATCACCTTATGGTATTAATTAGCCCTACGATTGTAAAACCAAATCTTAAAGGCGGCATGGACGTATTTACAGAAAATAAAATGGATGAGGCTAAAGCATTTATTACTGAGGATCTTAGTCACTTTGAAAGAAGAGATCCGATTACGCGCTGGTTCTTTAAGCCAAACTTTGATTGTCCTTATGAAGCAGTTGATGAATATCTTAATCAATCATATTATGATAAAGATGAACCAGAACCAACTGGCGCTGAAACGCAAGAATCAGAAATATCTGAAGCTTCTGGCGCGTTTGAAGAACCCAGCCTGCGCCAAGGTACTAGCGAGCAGGACACAGAACGTTCACCACAATACGCACAAACTGGTGCTTGCAATAATGAAACTGCTCAAGAAAAAATCAAACAGTTAGTTAAAAATGAAGAAAACCCGTTACTCTTCAAGCAACGTAAAGACCAAGTGATCCTCAATACGTAATAATTGATTGTATTTAGCAAGATGCTCACTGCGCGAGCAACCACCGGCTTTAAATTGTCCGGCGCTCGTGCCAACGGCAAGATCTGCAATAAAGGTATCCTCTGTTTCACCAGAGCGATGTGATACTATGGTACCCATGCCATATTGCTGACATAGTCCAACAGCTTGGAGTGCCTCAGTAAGCGTACCTACTTGATTTGGTTTAATGATGGCTGCATTGGCAAGTTGCAATTCAATACCTTCCGCAATCCGCTCCGGATGTGTTGCAAATAGATCATCACCCACAATTTGAATTTTTTCACCGAGAGCTGCTGTCATGCGTTGCCAACCTTCCTTATCATGTGGTGCAAGCCCATCTTCAATAGAATAAATTGGATAACTCTTGAGTAATTTACCATAAATACCAATCATTTGATCGGCAGTATATTGTTTTTGGCCCCATTGATATTTATTGGTTTTGGCATCATATAAAGAAATTGCTGCAATATCAAGAGCTATGTGAAACTCTTCTTCTGCATCAAGAGCCACAATTGCCTCCATAAGATAATCAAGTGCTTCACACGGATCAGAAACTATTGGCGCAAATCCACCTTCATCACCCACCAAGAGACGTTGATCATGAGATTCCATAACTTCTTTGAGCATATAGAACAAGGTCACAGTAAAATCCATGCCCTGACGCAGACTTTTTGCACCAACAGGCATTACCATTATTTCTTGTATTGATAATCCATTATCTGCATGCACGCCACCATTGATAAGATTAAATAAGGGATATGGAACAGTCACGGTAGATGATTCAGAAATAGTTGCAATCATTTCATATAAATCAAGTCCTGCAACATGTGCCTGTGCTCTGCACACTGCATAGCTGACTGCAAGCATAGTGTTTGCACCAAGCCTTTCTTTACGCTCAGTACCATCAAGCTCAATCATACGCAAATCAGATTGCACTACATTGGGTTCAGTTTCCAAAAGTTCCGGCGCAATCGTGCGTTCTATAACTTCAATTGCTTTATGAACACTTAAACCCATCAAGCGATCACCACCATCACGGAGATAATAATCTTCATAATCACCACAAGAAAGTCCTTGCGGCACAGACCCAAGAGCAACAAAATCATCTTCTAGCGTAACTTCACACTCAAGGGTTGGTAATCCACGGGAATCAAATATTTCACGTGCGGTAACCTTTTTTATCTTCATTCTGCTTCTCCTTTTAATTTCTTAAATAACTTTCAGTCCATATTCACGCAATTGTTTAGGATCAGCTGGACTTGGTGCCTCCATCATTGCCTCAATGCCCCGCTGCGTTTTAGGGAATGCAATAACTTCACGGATGGACCTTGATCCCGTTAATAACATTAATACACGATCAAGCCCAAAAGCAATACCCCCGAGCGGAGGGAAGCCTAACTCTTGAGATTCCAACAAGAAGCCAAACTTATTTTGCACTTCTTCGTTTGAAAGCCCGAGTAGATCAAATAATCTCTGTTGCATTTCGCGATGGTAAATACGAATCGATCCGCCGCCAAGCTCAACACCATTAAGCACTAAGTCATAAGCACGAGCCTTCATTTGACCCGGCTCTTGTGATTCCCAACCATCTTGTGGCGCAGTAAAAGGATGATGCACTGCATACCAACGCTTATCATCTTCATTAAATTCCAGAAGTGGGAAATCAGTCACCCACAAGAAGTTAAATAGATCATCAGGAATCATATCAAGTTCTTTGGCTATCTCAAGCCGCAATCTGCCAAGTAGTGTCCATGCAGGAGCATAAGGCCCTGCAATAATAAACAATGTATCGCCTGGAGCAAGCGTTGGAATAGTTTTTTGTAAGTGTACATAAAAATCAGCAGGTAAAAATTTGGAAACTGGCGAATCAAACGATTCACCCCGCTCACCAACACGCATCCACAAAAGACCTTTTGCACCAAATTGTTGTGCTTTATCAACCCAACCATCAAGCTCAGAGCGTGTAAATTTGTAATTTGGTACATGCACGCAGCCAACTTTTCCGCCAGCATCAAGCACTGCACGAATAAACTTTAATTCAGTACCCGCAAATGCGTGAGAAATATCTTTTAAGCGCAAATCAAAACGCGTATCCGGTTTATCAGAACCATATTCTGCAAGAGCTTGATCAAAGGTCATGCGCGGAACAGGCATTGGAAAGTCTTTCTTAAGCACCGTCTTAAAAACATGTGTATACAAACCTTCAACCAACTTTTGTATCACAGATTCGTCAATAAAAGCCATTTCCATATCAAGTTGTGTAAACTCTGGCTGACGGTCTGCACGTGTATCTTCGTCACGGAAGCAACGGGCAATTTGGAAATATTTATCAAGACCTGCTGCCATCAATAACTGTTTATAGAGCTGTGGAGATTGTGGTAATGCGTAGAAGTAGCCAGCTTTAATACGTGACGGCACCAAAAATTCACGAGCGCCTTCTGGCGTATTTTTGGTAAGTATTGGCGTTTCAACCTCATAAAACCCTTGCTCGTGCAAATACTGGCGCATTGCGAAGCAGATTTTGTCACGGAGCACCAGTTTTTCAAGCATTTCAGGCCGACGTAAATCAAGATATCTATATTTAAGCCGCACTTCTTCATCAACAGAAGCTGCTTCGTTGAGCATAAATGGAAGTGTTTTTGCCGTGTTTAAAACTTTTAGACTGGTAACTTGTAACTCAAAGGCTCCGGTAGGAAGTTCGGTATTCACCGTTTCAGGACTTCGTTTAACCACGGTTCCGGTAACTTCTATTACAAATTCAGAGCGCAAAGTATGGGCCACATCATGAGCTTCTTTTGCAAAATCTGGGTTAAACACAAGCTGCATGATACCCGCACGATCGCGTATATCAATAAAAATAAGACCACCATGGTCTCGGCGTTTATTAACCCAACCTGCAAGTTGAATGGTTTTGCCAAGATCTTTTTCTGATACGTCACCACAATACATTGTTCTATAAAGAGCCATACAAATTCCTTATTCCACACAAAATCAAGCTTTTTAAAGGTACTCGTCTAGTGTAGCATAAAGAAGAAAGGATGATAATAAGATAACTTCAAAATGGGGAAAAGTCCTCAAATGGGTCTTTGCCCTGCAATCTATTTGCCACTATCTTGGTACAATCAGTTATATGCCGCTCAACAAAACCATCTGGCGAAAGCGCATTAACCATTTCCTGAGCGCTTTGCAATACTTGTTGAGAGGAATTTTTTTCTTGTAAATACATCACTCTATCAATCGCTTCTTGATATGCAGTTCGCATATTATAATCATCAATCATCAGTACTTTTTCAGCTGTATTAAGACGATACCGAGCAATCAATGGGGCATACCTTGTAAGAAATTTTTCATCAAGACCATCTCTTTTATGTTATTCGTAAACCGCTTGAAACCATTCAAATGAACATTGTGCAATTTCTGTAGTATGTGCTTGCTCAAGTACATGAGTAAATAACGATAAAGAATTAATATCCTCTACCAAAAAAGCAAGAATTGTATATTTTACTCCCGTCTTTTGGATTTGCGGATTCATACGATTAATACAAAGCAGTGCTGCCCTTAATCGTTCTTTTGAGATTCTTGCTCTTTCTTCTTGTGGTGCAGCATCTCGCGCGGGATATGTATACGTTGGCAAGGCGAGTGCACTCAGTAAATTCTTTTTGGGAGAATATGCATATTTTTTATCGGTGTCCAACTTAGGGCACATGGCAATCCAATGAAATAATGTCATGCTGTGCATTAAATCTCTAAGATCCACTCGCGCACCATTGCACATGCCTGTTGTAATCAAATCAGAGTCGTATCGGCCCTGAATTATTTCCGCCACGGGATATAATCTACCAAAAAGCATATTTAGATCTTGCCAGTTATATTCTACATACTGCTTAAGCAACGATGTATCGCCAGTTGACTCTGCCTTCATAATCGCATTACAAAATGGTATTGGTTGTTCTGGCGCAGATATCATGCCATGCACTGAAATAGCCATAAAAAAATGAAAAGTAGAAGCGAGTTTTTTAAATAATTGATACATCTTATGCTTAAAACTGAAGGTTTGTAATTTTTTAATTCTATTTATATACAAAATATATAAAATCGCAAAAAAGCGCCGGGAACATAGTAATGCACCCAGCGCTTTTTAGATTTGCTTATATCAACTATCTTAGAAGCGAGCTTCAAGACCCACGTTAATGGTCCACGCCACATCAGTGCCAAGCAATGGCAATGAGTCTGTATTAAGACCTGCAGCAATCGCTCGTTCAAGAATTCTTTGTTGCTCTGCAGTAAGC
Source organism: Candidatus Babeliales bacterium (assembly GCA_963716425.1). Lineage (GTDB taxonomy): Bacteria > Babelota > Babeliae > Babelales > JBFXEV01 > JBFXEV01. The sequence continues at coordinate 796,203 of OY970310.1, read as the reverse complement.
GGCTTACCTTTTATATCTTTGTAATGTGAACCCGGAATAAATACGGAACCAACTGTAAAGAAGTTAAAATCTTTAAGAAGTTGTACGTCCATAAAACAGTTTACTTCCGTTCCTAAATAATTACGTGCATATTTATCAGGATATGTCATGGCTGTTGCGATATCAAACGCTTTGGTGTGATGTTGCTGCCAATATGCTAAAATATTAGGCTTTAACAAGAAGTACCGCTGCCAGCCGCTTGGCCTCCATTCAAGACCAGTGCCCACATATGCAATGTTGGTAAAGCTGGACGTTGTTGATGGCGTAGGATCAATTACCGTGCTTTGTAATGGTGAAGAAAGAGGTCGCGGTGCGCGGCCTACACCACCAAGCAGGAATACACTTTTTACGCGGTTACCAGAATAAATTTCTTGCAACCCAATAAATCCTTTATAGTTACCATCTACGTTACTATCATTTGGATCACGCAGATCTCTATTAGGATCTTCATCCCCAGAAGCAACGCCACCTTCTGCTGCAAGCTTAAGATCAGCACAACAGAAAGTATATGCAGCATCGACCACAAACATCCAACCCTTGAATTTGTTGCGATACGGATCACGGAACCTATTCAAGTCATTATACAGCGTAGTTCCAGGAATTGGTTGTCCATTATTATCTGAATTAATGGGCACTGCATCGATATCTCGTTGCGTAGTAGAGCCTGGAACAAACAATGCTTTGGCTGGTGGTGGTGTAGTTCCCGGAGCTGCGGTTAATACGCGATCGTTTACTACAAGCAGAGTACCACCTTGAACAGCGGGATATTGAGCATCACGCGCTACATGATGGCGTGGTCTGTTGCGATCCCACCCTAATATGTGTTGAGAACCAAAGTTTTTTGCAGTATCAAAACCAAACTCAAATTCACCAACAGCAAACTCCCCTGCAAGACCAACTGTAGCTAATTTTGCTTGAGAGTCTGCAATAAATTCAAGACGTTGTTCGGGCACGTTATTATACATAAGATATGGTTCAAAGGAAACCAAAGTATCATCCGTGTCAACGGGAACCCATGATAGTCGCCCTGCAATCACATAGTCAACGTGACCAGGTCCTCGTTCTGGGTCCAAGCGCCTGCCAAGCGCATGTGTATATACCCGCTCAGTATTTGTGCGTAAGCTATCGCCTAGATTTCTTAAAATCGCACCATATAAATCGTATGTTAGCTGATCCACAATAAATTCACCACATAAATCAAATCCATACGCAAATTGATCAATAGTGTTATCAGAGAAGAATCCTAATGTACCCGAGTTAACAGCATATGCGCTACCAAGAGCAATGCCACGCCCTAATTGGAAAGGGAACGATCCACAAGCAAACGTATGTTGATTATCAAAACTCAACCCGAGAGCATCGTTAACGTTAAATCGTAACCACACTTCACGAATCCATGGAAATTGTCGATTGATAGTATGTCTATGTGCTGGAAGAAAGGCCTCAGCAAATCGAACTTCTTCATCAGCAGTACCTATTGATGCAGCAGGATTTCCCCACACTGCTTTTGAGCGAAGCGTCATATAAAATTCTAATGCTTCATGCCCATAACATTTTTTCCCGTATTCAAACGCAAAGTTTACATCAAGAGTTGAGCGTGAAAAGAAAACACTATCTTCATCCACATTATTATTCAGGAGGTTAATATTCCTGCCATAAAATGATTCTGGTTTCCATTTAATCTTTACAAAACCTCGAGTATTGCCAAGATTAAAAGCGAGTTGTTCTCTACTATATTCAATATCTGGCACATCCACTGATGGCGTTTTTGCTTGAATAATTGTTTCTTCTGTATATAAATCAGATGTTCCCTCATGAGGAATTAATCCTGATTCCAATGCTGTCTCTTTGTGGCCAACGTCATCTACGTATTGAGGCTCACCAGCAAATACAATTCCTGTTGCAATCAACAGAAATGCCAAGAGCTTTGTCTTAGAAAACATAAAGTCTCCCTAATTTAAAATGTATATAAATATATCAATAACCTATGCTGCATTCATACGCTCATTTTTAGGAGATTGAAAAAAATAATTGAGAGGGATTAACAAGCTTAGAATCTACTGCTAATGCAATATTTGTCAACTAAAGTTAAAGCTTTTATTAAAGGAAAGAGATTATGTGTCCCAAAAAACACATGTTACACTAAATAATATAGTTATTAATGTTAAGGAAAACTATCTATGATCTCTCAGCACAAAAAACGCCTCGAACTCGGCGCTCACATGTCAATTGCAGGCACTATGTCACATGCTTTTGATCGAGCAGAATCGATCGGTTGCACTACTATGCAGATTTTTACCAAAAGCAATCGGCAGTGGTATGCAAAACCAATCAGTGATGCAGATGCACTTGAATTTAAGGCACGAGCTCAATATTCCAGCGTCTATCCAGTTGCCACACACGCAAGCTACCTTATCAACATTGGAGCAGAAAATCCAGACATTGAAAAAAAATCTATTGAATCACTCAAGATTGAATTACAACGTTGTGAGCAACTTGCTATTCCTTATTTAGTCCTTCACCCAGGAACTGCTGGAAGCCAGAAAGCGGAAGATTGTTTGGCCAAAATTGCACAAAACCTTACCACAGTTCTCACTCAAAACGTTGGCACTACCATTATTTGCATTGAAAATATGGCAGGCCATGGCTCTTCTGTGGGGCATTCTTTTGAGCAGCTTGCTTTCATTCGTGATAATGTTACCCCTAAAAATCGCATAGGGTTTTGCTTTGATACGTGCCATGCATTTGCAGCAGGCTATGATTTACGCAACAACTTAACGTATGAGGCTGTTTGGCAGCAGTTTGATACCATTATTGGCTTTGATCACCTTAAAGTCATTCATCTTAATGATTCTAAAAAAGATTTAGGTTGTAACGTTGATCGACATGAAAACATAGGTAAGGGTAAGCTCGGCCTGGAAACCTTTAGACTTTTAATGAATGATGAACGGCTTTTTGATATTGCCAAAATACTGGAAATCCCCGACGATACCCTAGAGGGTTATGCACAAAACATGACGGTTTTAAAAGAATTGCTCTCAGAGCAAACTAAAAAAGCATTGAATATTGAGTAATTAGAGGCCCGGAATGGGCAGAGAGGGTTGGTGAAGTAATAGCTTAGCCTCTGTAGCTAAGAAGGAATTGTAGTATTTCCTCAAGAACCAAAGCTATTACTTCCCCCCATAAAGCAGCGCTTCTAACCATACCATCAAGAACTCATCACAGGAGATGGATATGCGGCACATTTATATAAACATGCCAAGGAGCTATATCAATGTTGCGCAAATTAACTTAAAAAACAATAAATATTTTTTAAAGAAAAACGCAACAACAGATAAATCCCAAAACAAAGGTGTTTTATCTATTTTAACGCTGCTTTCAACAAAAAACAACAAGAAAGCAACAAATTTATGCAAAGCAGGGGAAAAATGTGCAAAACAACCACTTTCTTAAGAGTTGCACAAAAGAACACCATACCAAAGGACCAAGAACAGCAAACCGCAAGAGAGCGTAAGCCACAAGGGTATTGAATGCAACATAACAAGCACGGATATTGCACAAAGAAAGAGTGATAGAAGAGCTACATACCATAAAATCTTATTCTTACCCCATCCTTTTTGTTGTAAATAGATAGAAAAGTGATCCGGGCTGCCATTATAAAAGGGAATGCCCTTATACGTTCTGACTACAATCAGAGTTGCAACCTCAAGAAGAGGAATAGAAAGTATAATTAATGGGGAAAGAAATCCGTAGGAGCCATACAACCCCCAATTAAATAAAAAAGGGATTACTGATAAAAACCCGCCTATCACGAGAGATCCAGTATCCCCAAGATAAATCTGTGCTTTGGGTTTATTATACCAAAAGAACGCCATCAATGCCCCCAGAAATGGGGCCAGTAGCAGCAGAACCTCCAACTGGTGGGATGCAATTGCAACAACCGCAAATGATATTGTTGCGCAAATGGCAAGCAACGTGGCAAGACCATCCATAACGTCTACCAAATTAAAAGCATTTATGACCGTGGCAATCCAAAGAAGGGAAATACCTATGTGGAACCAACTTGATAAAAAAAATGTTGTCTTGAGGTAAAATCCTGCCTTTAAGAAGCAAAACGCAACAAGAGCCTGTCCCGCAAACTTTTGATACGCCTTGAGAGGAATAAGATCGTCAATAAGTCCTAAGAAAAACAGAAGGGTCAACCCGACCACAATAAGCATCATCTGATTATAAAAGGGGAAAATAAACGCGAGTGCACATAAAAACCCAATAAATACTGCCATTCCCCCCAAATAAGGGGTAGGCTCTTTATGGAGCTTAATAGTACCATTGGGCATATCCATAATGCCATGCTTTTTTGCAATAAGGCACATAAGGGGCACAAGATAAAAGGTGATTAGAAAAGATATGAGAACACCAAACAGCAGTCTCAGGATAAGTGTATAATACATAGAGCTCCCTTTTAGATGTTAGATTTATTTACTCGTTAGTCTAAAAGGGAACTAAAAATTTAGCAAGTAGCTCTTATGCTACAGGAAGTTCTAAATAGCATTCAACACGGTCATCTACCTGAAAGCCATCAAAGCCTTCAACCAAGAATCCGCATTCAAAGCCGCTATGCACTTCTTTGACTGTTTTACGATCACGCTGTAAGCTCTTAATCTTGCCTTCACCAACTATTTGGCGGCCTCTGCGTACTTTAACCTGCCCATTGTTTGCTATACGGCCTTCGTTGACAATACAGCCTGCAATGACACCAATATTCTTAATATCAAATACGCGCAACACGGTAGCTTCTCCGATTTTTTTCATTTCGGTAGCAATGACAACTGGCGCTTTGATATGCGTTTCAATTTCTTCAAGAAGTTTATAAATAATATCAAACAGATTGACCTTAACCTTATCTTTGCGTGCAAGTATGGCAGCACTTGGCTCTATTTTAACATGAAGCCCATAAATAACTGCGCCGGTATTGGCAGCAAGCGAAATGTCACTTTCGTTAATATTTCCAACTGCTGAATGCACAATATTAAAAGGTTTATCACCCTTTTTGGCCAACTTTTCAAGCGAACCAATCAAAGCTTCTTTAGTGGAATTGGTATCTGTTTTTATGATAACATGGAAAGAATCTTCATCGATTTTTCTAGGAACAAATGTTTTGAAAGGGGTTCCTGTTTTAAGATCTCTGATTTTTTCTTTAGAAACAACTTCAAAATAATCACCCGCATCAGGTAATTCATCAAAACCTGCAACACGTACCGGCTCAGAAGGACCAACCTTCATCACACGCTTACCAAAAGAATCAATAAGAGAACTTACTTTTCCGGTAGTACGGCCCGCAGAAAAATAGTCACCAACCGTGAGCGTTCCTTGATGGCACAATACTGTTGCAACAACACCACGACCTTTTTCAAGAGTGGATTCTAACACAACACCAGAAGCAGGTTTTTTCTCATCGGCTGTTAATTCCATCACTTCTGCTTGAAGGAGTATCATTTCAAGTAATTGATCAATGCCAGCACCTGTTTTTGCTGATATTGGCACACATACTATTTGACCGCCCCATTCTTCAGGCAGTAAATCATATTGTGCAAGATCTTGTTTTACCCGTTCAATTTGTGCAGGTTGAGCCTTATCAATCTTATTTATAGCAACGATAATGGGAATTTCTGCAGCTTTTGCATGTTTAATAGCTTCCACTGTTTGAGGCTTTACGCTATCATCAGCAGCTACTACTAAAATGGCAATATCAGCAACTTTTACGCCGCGAGAACGAATTTGTGAGAAAGCTTCATGTCCAGGAGTGTCTAAAAATACAATATCCCCATGGTTAGTATGTGCCTTATAAGCACCGATATGTTGGGTAATACCACCCTTTTCACGCGAAACAACACGTGTTTTTCTAATATAATCAAGCAATGTAGTTTTGCCATGATCAACGTGACCTACTACCACTACTACTGGCATACGCTTATTTGCGCCACCAACTTTTTTCAAAGCAACTTCTTCTTTTTGAGCCTCTTCTTTAACCTTGCCAGTTGTCTCAATACCAAAATGATCAGCAAGTTCTTTAACCAGTACTGCATCAATAACTTGGTTCATAGTATACATGTGGCCGCGACGGAGAAGATAGAGAATAACTTCGCTGGTTGGTATTTTTGCAATCTCTGCAAAATTCCCTACTGACATAGGCTCAACAGCAAGTGGAGCTGCTGGTTGAACTTCTTTTTGCTTTGACTTGGAGCTTGAAGTAGCTTTTTTTCTTTTGAGCCAAATTCTTTTTGCAAAAACTTTACTGCTTCAGCAGAAAGTGCAGACATATGATTTTGTACTTCAAAGCCGTGCCCTATAAGGGCATCAATGAGCTCTTTGCTCGGAATATTTAATTGTTTTGATATTTCATAAACGCGCATATAGTGATCCTTAGGCTACAAAAAGCTTAATATTAATCCTCTTCACTCTGATCATCAGAAGAAGTAAAGGCTTCAGGCTCTCTGGTTGCCCCCACATCACCCATTACCATTTCATCAACATTCTTTGATGCATCGGGTTGCACAAGACGGAGCTCATAACCACTTAACCGCGAGGCAAGTGAGATATTTTGACCGCCTTTACCAATTGCAAGAGAACGTTGATCTTCATCAACCCATACGTTGGCAGCCGTATCGCTTACCACATCAACTCGATTAACTACTGCAGGCTTAAGTGCATCAGCAATTAATTTTTCAGGATTTTCCCGCCAAGCAATAATGTCTATCTTTTCAGTACCAAGTTCTTTTAAGACAGGTCGAATACGAACACCACCAACACCAACACAAGTTCCTACTGGATCAATATTTTTATCATGGGAAACCACAGCGACTTTTGACTTATATCCAGGAATACGAACTATTTTTTTAATTTCTACCAACCGCTCAAACACTTCTGGAATTTCAAGCTCAAACAATTGCTCAAGAAACTCAGAAGAAGAACGGTCAAGAATAAGCTGATTATCATGGCGAGGCTCAGGAAGCACTTCTTTAAGGAGTGCACGCACAGAAAAACCCACCACACATTTATCACCAGGAACAGTAAGTGACTTAGGCAAAAAGGCAAGCGTTTCACCAAGCTTAACGGTCATACCATTGCGCTCACATTTATGCACAATACCATGCACAATAGTGCCCACTTTATCCTTAAATTCATCATAAACTGCTTGAGCTTCAATAGCTCGAATTTTTGTAGCAACAACTTGCTTGGCTCTCAAGACGTCAACGCGGCCAATAGGACCAGTAAAGGGAACCCAAATAACATCTTGCACTTGAGCTGTAGGTTTAATATTGCGGGCCTTGCGAAGAGAAATCTCAGTCTCTTCATCCTCAACGGTGGTAACAACCTCCATCTGAACACGCACTTCAAGCTCATCAGTTTTTTTATTATAGCTAACGTTAAACACTAATCCAGGATAGTGCTTTTCATAGGCAGCTTGCATGCCTTCGCAAATAATATTGCTTAAAACAGTAGAATCAAGCCCTCGTTCTTCAACAAGGCTTTCAATGACTTGGGATAGTTTCACAGTGCCCTTTGGTCGTAAAATCATAAAAATATTATAGTTTGAGCTCTTAGTGTACCAAAAAAAGGCTCCAATAGGAAGTCATCCCTCCCCCCAAAAGCATATATCTTTTTCGTTTAGGGTTGAATTCATATTTTTTTGTTTAAGCAGGATGTGCTTATTAATTATAATATTATAATTATATATATATATATTTAATAATAATAGGTATGTGGAAAGATGTGGATAACTCGGCCTCAAACCTCTGGATTTGACGATCAGCAGAGTGTCTCTTTGAAAAAAAGTTATGTGGATAACCTGTGGATAACTATGTGGATAAATTGTGGATAACTTTGCCTGATGCTTGCAAACCCCTTCTCTACGCTAGCTTTCAAGGCACCCTTTGGGGATTGCTGATCAGGTGGAGCTATTGATGGAGTGGGGTAAAGTTATCCACATCTTTCCACATAGTTATCCACAGGTTATCCACATAGTTATCCACAATTTCTATGTGGATTTACCCCGTAAAAAGTGTTAATATACAGCCATCTTCTATTTTATATGCTTGGCTGCTGATATTATGTCAACATGCAAAAAATGGCGCGCTTTGAGGTTTCTTAAAATATAGGCCGGATGAAAAGTAGGCATAAGATCTATGCCTAGGATTTGATGCATTATGCCCCGATATGAACTGATGGGTCCCTTTTTACCAAGCAAGGTTTCAAAAGGGGTAGCTCCAAGGGTAATAATAATGGAAGGTTTGATTATCTTTATTTGATTAAACAAAAAGAGGTTTGTACATATAGTCGATTCAAGAGTAGTGGGCTTACGGTTTTTGGGAGGTCGACATTTTACTATATTGGTGATAAAAGTGTCTTCTCGGTCAATGCTTGCATACTTGAGTGCTTCGTCAAGCACTTTGCCAGCTCGGCCTATAAAAGGCTTGCCACCCTCATCTTCATTTTTGCCAGGACCTTCACCAATAATCATAATGCGAGCATCGGGATTGCCATCGCCAAATACTACCGTTTTGCGACCAAGCGTCCCCAAGGGGCATTGGGTGCAATTTTTATATGGTTCGTATAATTTATCAAGTAGGTGTTGCTTAAATTTTTTTATATCCATAGTACTATATTACTGTAATGATATTAAAATACAATTACTCTCAAAGGAGCATGGTATGAAGTATGCGTTTATTGGATTGGTGTGCTTTATTGCAACAAATATACACGCAATGGAGCAATCAGCAGGATCTGCGGGTAATACACACCGTTTTGAGCCGGTAAAAATTATATTTGATAATCATCCTAATGATACGGTAATCAGTTTGAATGATGGTGTAGTGGAAATAAAGCCTGGTGATAAAAATGTGACAGCTACTTGTGTTAAAAAAGTTGAGATCAAATTAACTGATGGAGCATTGCTTCAATTGTGGCTTATTCATGAATTGCAAAAAGTTAAGAAAATATCAGTTACCAAAAACAAAGATACTGGCGAGTATACTATAATTGAGGAACCAGCCTGAGTATCTTACTAAACTCTCAGGCCGGCTCTACCTTTTTAAGACAGTACGTAATAACCCAAGAGTTGTATCCACATATTTGTTTGAGCAAAGTTTGTTTTGCGATATGAATTATGAATTCTGCGTTCGGGAAAATAAATGGAAAGACCGTGCGCTTTTCGCAAATTCTTTCCTACTTCATTTGCTATAACAAAGTTATCAATAAGGGTCATTCCCCGCTCAAGTTCTCTTGCAAGTGTTGCTTTCAACACCCTGTCTCGTTCAGGGCTGAATAATTCAAAATGAGTTAGATTAGAAAGTAAGTTGGTATAGAGATGATGAAGGTCAATGTAACTTGGTTCATCAAAGTGGGTACATAATAGTTTATGTCTGCTTGTGCGTAATGCTTTTTTGACTGATTCATCTTTTTGTTCTTTAAGGCAATGTATTAATAATGAAGCAACTGTGCTTACATTCTCTTCTAGTACTGCAAGATCCGCAAGATCTATTGCAGATTGAGTGTAATCATTGGTTAGGCGCGAATAGGTATCGTTGTATGCACTGACAATGTGTTGCGCAAATTCTCTTTGCGTTAAAGAAGATACTGTAAATGGTGCAAGAACTTTTTGATAGTCGTAACCTGTACCCAATTCTACTTCTTGTGAAGCCACCATGTAATTGGCATATGGCTGCAATATGTTGCCTACTTCTAGCATTGCCATAAGACAAGCATCAAAAGAAATGATGCTAAATTTTTTGCCGCCAAGAAAATTTTCAGTAACTGTTTTTAAGGCATAGCTTAAATCTTGGTTGGTTAAAAAGTTTCCAGTAGTATCATCAAAACAAATACCTCTATCGGGTAATTCATTTTCAGTAAGAACAAAATCAAGAAATGGTATAGTGCGGTCAAGCTCAACCAAACAATTTTGAGGATTAAAGGTAAACAATTCAGAAGGGTTCAGCGTTCTTCTTCGTTCAATATCTATAATACCAATACCATGGTTCCAGAGATCAAGCATATAGTTTTTTGCGGGGAAATTTTTCATTGCCCATTGGCAACAGTCAATGAGCGTGTGAGGACTTCCTGAATCCATTTGTTGGCTTTGAGGGTCATTATAATTGGTAATAGTTAATTTATTTTCTTCAATATAATATCTGAGTGTTACTTTCTTTTTACGTTGAATGGTAGTATCTAATTGTACACAAACGTTCACATGCTCATTTGAGCCAACTGAGGCCAGCTGCATAAGATTTTTTCGTGCAAAGTTTGCAAGATCATTATCAGCTGCCATATAAATAATAATGGTCCAATCTTTCTCTTTCGTAAAACTCACATCGCCTGGCTCTTGTATAATAGTTGGATTTCTTAAGATAAGATTGGAGTGATTAATTACTTGAGTTGTTAAGTCTAATTCAAAAAAGTCATCGTCAAATGAAATTGATGGTGTCTGTTGATGATCAACATTAGACATTATTGGTAGCTGAATGAACAATAATGCTGCACACCCAATGTACAATATGGATGATGATTTCATTATACTTCTCCCTTTATAATTTTATCTTCTAATCTATTGTTATCCTACCCGATTTCTAAGAAGGTATTCAAGAGTTAGTTATTCGTTTGGAGTTTATGCCACGAGATTGCTTGATAGATCCAAGCAAGAGCAAAGGTAAGTCCAAAGCTTAATTGGAAATCAAGAAAAAATAAATGCATAGGATTAATAAGCAAACATGCGCAAGACAAAAGCGTGATGACATGCAACGTGCTCGGTTGTTGTTGAGAAAGTTGGGCACCATAATAAAAACATAGTGCTGCAAATGAGCGCATAAATGAAAGGCTTGACCAGCTGAGTAGCAAATAAATAGTATTAAGCATGAGCATGATAAGGTATTTATAACGGGATCGTAGGGGAACGTATCCTAATAATAAGTGCCATAGAAAAATAAAAAGAACTAAATGAAGACCAGATCGTGCCAGAAAATGAGAGAGACCCCATATACCAAAACTTGTTTTCATACTCTTAAGATATGTTTTATATGTATGGCAATTTCCTAAAAATAAAGATGCATAAAAAGCTCCCGTTTTTTCTGACATTTTAGCACGAGCTCTGTCAAATACCGAAGACCTTATTTGAGAGATAGTTTTCTGAAACGTATAGGAAGGTCGCTGGAGAAGCGTATATTTTAAATGATGGCAAAATAAGGTGCCATTAATGCCTGATTTAATTAAATAATCATTAAATCCCGTTTTTGGATTTTGGTTACTAAATGTACATTCTTCAATATGTACTACATCATCTGGCTCCAGAAACGGCATATTATGGCAATAGGCTGCAATCGCAGCATTGTTTTGCTGCCATGTTGACTCATGCGTTGATTCTTTAAGTTTCATAAGTTCTAAATATACCGTATAAGGATATTGTGGTTTATCACTTGCTTGTATATCCGTCACACGAGCAATCAGTTCATAGGGCCCAGCGCTGAGTGTTTTTGCAACAGCTGCATGCGTGTTCCGTTGATGTGTTGCAAGGCTTACTCCTACAAAAAAAGCTGTATATGAAAGCACAACGCACAACAAGGCTCGTCTTGTTGATTCATTGGTGAGCCAATATGCAAGAGCGCATGCAGCAAGAATCAAGCCAATCATGCTCAAATTGCTGGTGCCTGTACTATACCAAATGCCAAGCATTAAGCAGATGGTAATGTTAATAAGTGGATGTATAATGATAGTATTAAATTGAGCGTAGAGCCACTGCATAGTAATTTGGTGCAAAAAGGTGAGAGTATAAGAATCTCAAAGAGTATACGCTAGTATTAAGAAAAATGCTATTTTAGAAAGCAATATTATGAAAATATTTCCTAACAGTATTTATGAGCATTATAAAGGTCATCACTATAGAGTGATTGCCATTGCAACATATAGTGAAGATATTAATGAGCAGTTTGTCATATATGAGGCATTGTACCCTAATGCAGTAAGCCAAATATGGGCACGACCGATATCGCAGTTTTTTGAATCGATTGAAGTTAATGGCAAGATGTTGCCTCGTTTTAAGCATATTGAACGCGTTGCGTAAAAGCACTACGCAACAGTATTTTCTTGTTGCGTTTCTGAGCTTGGAAGATAATCCCATCGCAGTTTTGCAATTTTGTTCTCAAGTAATAATGCATTCAAATACTCTTGGTCGGCAGTTGCTGGATGGGTATCGACTAAGTGCTTGATAGATTCCCAGAGTTGTAATGTACGTTTGTTTGCTCTGCATGCGATATATCCTGAGCCGATAGCATCACCCGAGTTTGAACGTTGCACTACAATGTCTGCATGTTCGAGTGTCTTAAGAACTATTTCTTTAGGCGGTGGTGGCCCTTGGCTTTCAATGTCTTTGAGCACAAATATGCTGCCCCAATTTTCTTGAATGGCATGGAGCATAAGATCAATTTTATAATGCATATTCATGTTTAATGATGCATCATATTCTTGAAGCACTAGTGTATATTCAGTAAGTGATGAAGCAGGTAATGCGGCTTCTAAAGTTGATTTAGTATTTGGTGTGCAACAGGCATACAAAGTAATAGTTTCTGGAACTACTTCCTTTTTTGGACTTTGGTAAAGAAGAGCCCAGCCGGTAATCCCGGTAAGTGCGATAATAAGAGCAATTAATTTAATACGCATTTCATTTCCTTTTTTATTTTTCTTATTGGTGTCTTACAAAATAATACCAGATGCAGCTCAGATGAAAATAGAAAAAAATATTATTTTTTGTCGATTGTATTCATGTGGCATAATGCAATACGAGTGCTCACAATATCAATATATGGATTCAATCACATACGTGACAAGTATTAATGATTCTACAAAGTAATTTTTCCTTGTTATAACAATGCAAGTTGTGAATTGAGATTCAAGGAATATTTGATAATGTTTAATATATTATTCTTATTACTCTTTTTCTTGTTAAACGCATTCCCTCAATGTATACAAGCTCATAATGAACAACCTATTTGTTTTGAAGCTAGATCAAATGCATCTCAATTTGAGGTTCAATCATTTATTCAGACGATACAAAATAACACGCAAGGTTTTGTTGTAGGAGATGAAGAGTTTTTTAATTCGCTGAAGTATCCATCACATACAGGGGGTTCAACGGAGTCTGAAATACTTATTGAAGATTTAAAGGCAGTTGGTGGTTTTCTTTGGAATGGACTTGCTTGGCTTGGTAATGGATATATGAATGCTATTGAGGGTTTTGGCAATCTTTTTGATCCAGAAGATACGCTCTCAACCAGGCGTGCTCAATATATTCAAGCTCCTAGTGATTCTATTGTAGAGTCAGATATTGAAATTCAACGCATTCACTGTGAGGAAGTTCAAGAACAGTACCTCATAACAATGGATGATGTTGAAGATATTGCTCTATTGCAAGAGCCTACAGCAAGTTTTAGGCAAATATGGCCAGATGGTGCTGCAATGGAGAAAGAGTTGCAGCTTTGGAAGCAGGAACTTGAAGAGTGGCCTCTATCATCTCAAGAAGCTGCAAGAGAAAGGTTTAATGCCCGTTGTGCAGCATATGAAAAAACGAAAAACAATCCATATGCACTAACGACTCAATTATATGAATTATCTGATGATGGCATAGAATTATTGCAAAAAAATGAAATTGATCTATTGATATTCACGCAGGGTATGTATAATCCTTTGCAACATCAGTTGCATACGGAATTAATAGATATTCTTGAGCGAACAGCTGATTTAATTAAACATTGCGCATATAAGAAGGAGTTTGAAACATCTCGAGATTCTTTGGTTTCTTTGGCGACTATCGGTGCACAATTCAATAAAATTGGCGACGCGATTAAAACAGCGACCATTGCAGACGTTTGTTTGAAATTGATTGAATGTGAGTTGGCGCTCAAACAGGGAATAGCTGATGGCGTAATTAATGTGGCGACGTATGTTTGGGAGAATCCTCATGAATTAATTTTGTATGCTCTTGCACCAGAAGTGATGGGCGGCTATTATATGGCAAAATTGGCATATAATCTTGGTGCCGGAGTTAAAAACTTATATACTAAAGGCGTAGAGCAAAAAACTATAGATGATCTTACGCTGCAAGATACAATTCAGGGTAGCCAGTAGATTACTTGTCAGCATGTATCTTAATGGTAAGATTGATAGGCAGTTTGTTAAATGTGGAAAAATAGCTAAGAATGCAATTAAAGATGCTCTAAAGAACAGAGATTCGGCATTATGCTTTGCAGATAATAATTTAAATCAAGTTCAATCTCAAAGATTTGATGAAAAACCAAAACAGAATAAACCAAGCAATCGGAAATTAATTGAAGAGACTTCGCAAGGGAAAAGTACAAATCAGCATAATCATATAAATCGACCGGAAAAAAATAAGACGCGCTTGCCTCGGGAGATATTGAAGACAAAGTATGTCGAATGGAAAAAAGATTTTATAGAAAAAAATCCTGGGAGCTATATAGATGAAATCATTTGTTTAAGGAAAATGTTACCAGCCAATCCTAATGATTTTGAAAAGCTAGGATGGATAGATGTTACGCATCCACAGGCTCGCATTAATAGCCCTTTTTCAAGGAATTTTTATCATCCGCAATATGGAATAGAGCTAAGATTTGACAGGGCTCAACCGAATATGCCTGGATTTAGGGGTATGGATCATTATCAAATTTTTAATCCTATAAGTGCTCATGAAGATGTACTATATTTGAGTTTACATGGAGAGATGCTGAAAAAATATGACACTAAGTCTCACATTTTGGTCAGCCGGTTAAAAAATAAATGTAATTGTGAATAGAGGTAAAAGGTGGACATTAAAACATTTAAAGAGCATTTTTATTTAAAATATAGTCTTGTTGAAAACATTGGATTTGAATTTTATAAGAATCAGCTAGTTATAACATTAAATTTTGCTAATTGGATGCAAGAAACTTATGATCAAACTCAGCCGCAACACATCATAGGGAATTTTGTTTTTACTGGAGTTAGCGATATAAAAATATCTCAAGAACACTTTTTTTTGTCTAGTAATGAAATTCTTGATTTAAGTGAGGAAATAATTAGTAAAGATTCAAATGTAGTTGATATAGGATTTGAAGCTCCAGAACCGGAAGGTTTTATTGTTTTATCATTCAGAGCGCAGGCAGTTGATTGGGAGCCATTTTTTTCATTTTTTGAATAGTAACATTATGGATATTTTACATTTTATAAATCGAGTTAAATTACGCAATAGTACTATAATTAATATTGGTTATAAGCTTTTTAACGATCAATTTGCAATTACTGTAGATCTATTTGATTGGAGTTTTCTTGATTGTGGAGAGGTTGAACCGGGGAGAGTGTTTGGCAACTTTATTTTTTTGGGAGTAACAGATGTAGCAATAGAGTCAAAATATTTTGTTTTAAAAAATAACAAAATACTAGATATAGCATATGATCGAATTAATGATAATTTATATAAAATTACTCTAATTTTTTTTGCTTCGGATGATACTGAAGTTGTAACTTTATCTTTTAAAACAATAGGAGTTGAATGGGAGCCAATTTATCCATATTTGTATGATTCATAGAATTTTTATTACGATAGTGCATAGGGGGCCTTAGAGGATTTTTAAGATAGTAGGATAAAATGCCTTCTTATAATTCAAGGGAGTTTTATCACCCTAAATATGAAATTATAATACGATTTGATATAGCGCAACCAGGTGAACATGGTTATAAAGGGATTGATCACTATCAAATTGAAAATCCATTTACTTCGCATAAACGATCTAGATACCTAGATTTGCATGGAAATGTATTACACCAAGGTGCAGATAAATCACATATTACTATGGAAATGTTAAAACAGAATTGTTGTCAGAAAGATTAATTGTTAGAGGCTAACATCATGGATATTTTAAGTTTTATGAATCAATTTGATCTTCACGATAGTGGCATAGAGAATATAGGACATGAATTTTATGAGGATCAATTAATAATCACCATAAATCTATGTAATTGGCGTCAAACTTCATTTAAAGATGATCAAAAAAAGAATATTGTTGGGAATCTTGTTTTTTCAGGTGTTAAAGAAATAGAAATTGAGCCAAAGCACTTTGTTGTTGATGGTAATGATATAATAAATGTGATTCATAAACAACAAATAGGAGATTTAGATAAGATTATTATTGTGTTTCTAACTCAAGAACCTAAGGGTTTTGTAGAATTATCTTTTAAGGCAAAGTCGGTTGAATGGGACCCTTTAGAATACGATAATTAATATAGGCTACCAAAAAATCAAAACTGGCAAAATAAAACAGATTATCAATGCATAAATAAAAGATCCCCAATATGTACTCGTAAAACTAAGAAATCTAATTGTAGAGTTTAAAAATTTGAGAAGATAATGTACTCACCTTCTGATGTTATTACGCTATCAATATCTTGATTGCTGGAAAAGCATTGGCATGCATAGATTTTCCTATCCATGCAAGAAGAAGATAGAGTGGCATAAAATATGTATCAGGGTGTACTTGTATGGTGATTAGAGAAATAAAAGGTAATGTGAACAGCATGCATAAGATACTATTAAAGAGTAAAGGTTCAAGTGCAATAATTAGATTATGTCTAAGTTTATGAATTTGTTCATGCTGTACGGGGCCTGATTTTTCAGAAAATAGGTTAAAATAATCTATTTTATAAACAGGAACCTTAAATACATCACACATAAAGCGATGTGATATTTCAAGTATTATTACACCGGGAAAAGTGATAAGAGCAATAAATTCACCAGCATACGCCATTATGATTTTACCTCTATTGCTTCAAATAATTCTGCATATTGATTGGGTATATAACAAAGTAATTCTTTCCAATCACTTTTTTCGAGCGATACTTCAATAAATAATCAAGAAATGACCATACGAGCACATATTAAAAATGGAGAATTCATTTTTACTAATTTATTAGTTGGTCGAGCATCACGAATATGCCAGAATCAATTTGAGCTTTAAACTTTAGTTATTGTATAAAAAGATAAATTATTTAATAGAGTTAAAAATGTTTATGCCATTTCCCTTTCGCTTATATATATTTTCAAAGCAATTCGATGGTCGATATATATTGAATATAAATATGCAAACTGCTAAAGATAGAATTTTTGGTGCTATTTTTGAACACATAAGTCAAAACATTAAGGAATCGATTAAGTCATTAGAAAGCTTGGAAGAAACAGGCTGGTTGGTATTTGGCAATATAAGAATTATTGTAAATAATAAAGATGCTTGTCTTGCATATGTTTTTAATACCACATTAGAAGACGATGAGAATATTATCAAGATACCAATTAACGAATTGGTTAGATTGGTTCGCAAATGGCAAAACCTACAAAAAGCTCAATGCGAAATTATTATTATTTCTCTTGTAGATACAGAATATAAAATTGAGGGATTTTATAAAGAATCTTATGCAGAGGAATCTAGAATAAGTAAAGAATTAATTAAAAATAAAATACTTGAAATATGTAAACGATCTAGAGCGGTATCGCAAAGTGATGGCGAAGCAATTGAGGCAATGCTTGTCAATCATTTATGCAAATACCCTGCAGATGTTGAGATGTGGATGCGCCTAGCAAAGCTTGAATTTTCAATGTCTTGGCAAGATCCTTATAGAATTAAAATGTATTTAGAAAATGCTCTTTTGTATGATCCCAATAATATTCATGTAGTACTTTTCCTTGTTTTTACTCAATTTCTGCATTTTGGATATATGGAAGATAGGTTATTGGAATTACTTGATAATCTAACGACAAACGACTTAGAATTGCTTTCAATGATTGAATATGCTAAAGCTCATTATTATTATTCTTATCTATTTGAAAGGATTAGACATAAGGAATATGAATATTATCTTATTAAGTCAATTGCACATTATGATAAATATGTAAATAATTTGAAGGATTTGGGTTATTACTATATAGATAAAGAGAGATATAAAGAAGGTATTGAATTGCTCAAAAAAGCAAAAATCCATGTTCAAACTATTTGCACAATGGCAGGTGATAATATTGATCCAAATTACGACATTACTGATGTTAATGATTTCTTTAATTATTATTATAAAGGAACA
Organism: Candidatus Babeliales bacterium; assembly: GCA_963716425.1. Taxonomy (GTDB): domain Bacteria; phylum Babelota; class Babeliae; order Babelales; family JBFXEV01; genus JBFXEV01. The sequence continues at coordinate 777,999 of OY970310.1, read as the reverse complement.
TTAATGACTGATTGGTCAATGAAAGATCTTGATAAAACTATTTCAAAAGCTGAAATTAAATTGAAGAAAGTTTAATTATGAATATAATAACTTTGATGGAACAGTTTTATCTTCATGATAGTTTTATTGAAAATATTGGTTATAAATTCTTTAAGGATCAACTGGTTCTTACTGTTAATTTTTGTGATTGGGCACAATCAAACTATAAAGAAGGGGAGCCTGAGAATATCATAGGAAACTTTATTTTTGTTGGGGGTTAAAGAATTATAAATTGATACAAATTTTTTCGCTTTTGATGATAATGTAATAGATAACGTAAAGTATGAACAAATTAAAGATGACTTAGATAAGATTACGTTTGTTTTACGTGTGTCTGAACCTGATGTTATTAGATTATTATCATTTAAAGCAAAGCAGGTTACATGGGTACCATTTGCACATATTTTGAAAAGCGAGCATATAACTAGAAGAGTTGAAGAATGAAATGTGTTATAGACACATTGATTTACAATACTTCAGTTTTACCTGCATCACGCATTTGTTGCAAAATATTCTTCACCTTTTCAACATCTGCACGCTTTGCAACAAGCAATGCATCAGGAGTATCAACAATGCACAAATCATCAACACCAATAAGCGCAACACATTTTTTTTTGTGGGCACTATCCACCAAATTATTATGCGCATTGAGAGTAAAAATATTCCTACTTGCTTCTTGCGTTTTACCTTGCAGTGTTAAAAATATGTCTAAATTACCTACATCAGACCACTTGAACGCTGCAGGCAGCACAACTGTTGCATCACTTTTCTCCATGACTGCATGATCGAATGAAATTTTTTCAATATCGCTGTACGAGCCTCTGCCAGCCATAAATGCTTTTACGCGAGCAAGGATATGTGGCGCATGTTTCTCAAACTCTTGTACAAACGTGCTTACTTTGCCGCAAAACATACCCGTGTTCCAAAGAAAATTGCCTGCAGAGACATACTGTGTTGCTTTTTCTTGTGATGGTTTTTCATGGAATTTTAATACCTTATGGAGAGCATGTGTATCTTTTGGATCATACTCAATATAACCATACCCGGTGGCAGCAGTTGTTGGTTTGATGCCAAGCAGTGCAATAGTATCATGCTGTTCTGCATAATTGGCAGCTTCTTGAAGATCGCGCAAGAAAACATCTTGATCTGGAATATAGTGATCTGCTGATAAAATAAGCGCTACAGCGCGAGGATTTTGTTGTTGCAACGTAAGGCATGCCCAGGCAATGGCCGCTGCGGTATTGCGCGCTGAAGGCTCACCCAGAATGGTCTGTATTGTAGTGCCAACTGCTTGTGCAACAAAGGGCTCTTGTGCTGCAGTGGTTATAATCAATCGACGTTCTTTGGGTATCATGGGAGCAATTCGATCAATAGTCATGAGAAGAAGTGAGCTATTTCCATTAAAAGAAAGCAGCTGCTTGGGCCATAACGCTCTGCTGAGTGGCCAGAGCCGTTCGCCACTACCCCCTGCCAATATTACTGCGAACCAGTTGTTGTGCATTCTCACTCGCTTTGCTTGTTCACCCCGCAGACCCTTCGATACATTCTCTTTCGCCGAAGGCTTCAGAGAACACTCAGGGTGAGCGGTGTGAGTAATGGAATTTTATTTTAAATACATTGACCGGTTTTGCGTGAGCGTAATCTGAGTGCTCGCAAAATGCGATCATATAACAATACAAAATAGGTCTTTGCCACTTCACGCATAATCTTTGGCGACAATTTTGAAACACCATGTATGCGTTGGTGAGCTTCTATAGGAATTTCTGCAACGGTAGCGCCATGCTGCAAAAAGCGATACAGCGATTCCATTTGGAACGCAAAGCCTTTTGCGTGAATGGTATTACATATTTCCGGCTTTAAAATATCAGTATTATATAATCTAAAAGCACCAGTAGCATCATAGGGCATGCCAAGGCCAAAACGTATCATGCCGCGCCAAAAATGAGTAAAAAAGAGACGTATTGACCCCCATCCATGCATTGATGCACCCTTGGTATAGCGAGAACCAATTACAATATCGGCAGTGTCCTTTTTTGCAATCATGTGCGGTATATACTTTGGATCATGGGTTAAATCAGCATCCATAATAATAAGATATTGATATGGGTGTGTTTTGAGATAATCAAAGGCTGCAAAGTATGCAGTGCCCAGTCCCAACTTGCCAGCACGGTGAATTACGTGAACGGTAGGATCTTGGATGCTCAGCATTTCCACTACATTACCGGTACCATCAGGAGAGTTATCATCAATGAATAAGATGTCCACATCTTTGTATGCTTTCTTGATATCGTTATATATCAAGGGGACGTTTTCTCGTTCATTATATGTGGGTATCACTACCAGTATATTATTTTGCATAGTATGATTCTTTCAATTCTTGAAAGCCACCACCCTGAATGGCCAATTGATCAATGATCAATGTTAATTTTGCAACGCTGTATAATCTATCATGCTTTATTGGGGCTTCAAATTCTCCCTTTTGAATAGTAGAGAAGAATCGTTTAAGAAGCGATTCATGCCCTTTATCAGGGCGTGAGGTTTTTTGATTGAATGAAGGCGATAGCCCAAATCCTGTGAGTGTTTTATAGTTTTCCATAATAATGGCTTTACCATCAAAATATAATTCCATGCGCTCTTGATCATCTGTTTTATGCCCAACAGATGTATAGAGGAGTGTGCATATTGAGCTGTCAGCAAAGCTTATTTGTGCGCTAAAGTTATCAGTAGGAAATATTTGATCTCCTGTATGACGGAGCGATTCTACGGAAACTGCTACGGGTTCTGAGCCGGTCAAGTAATAGAACAAATCAAGAATATGGCACGCATCTCCAATAATATTGCCAGCACCCTTACCACTTTGTTGCCAATGATCTTTCAGTCGCGTGCGGGCATTAATGCGGTATTGCACTATAATGGGCGTGGTGCGCCCTTCCAGCTTTGCTTTTACTTGTTGCATGAATGGTGCAAATGATCTATTGTATCCCACACACAATGGCGCATTGGGATGCTCTGTTAAAAACGTTTTCATGCGAGCAAGTTGCTCAAAGTCAGTGACCATTGGTTTTGAAACAAATGCTGCTTTTCCGTGACTTAATGCATTGAGCGCTTGATCACAATGTTCTATATGAGGAGACGCAATGATTACTGCATCTACAAGATCCTCATTGAATAATTCATGATCAGAGCTTAATGCCTGTGCCGCACCATATTTTTTTGAGACATTGAGTGAATTTGCAATGTTTGCATCCACTATCGCGTTAAGCTGCGCATTTTTGATCGTAGAAACTATAGGCAGCAATGTTTCCTTTGCAAAAGAGCCTGCGCCAATCATGCCAATACGCAACTCATTTTTTATTGCAGGAATAAAGGTAAGCTCTCCTGCTCCATCCCTATGCTTAATCAGTTGCTTTGTTTTTGCGGAAACGGTTTTGGTTTTAGGAAGATAGGAAAGGAAAGCACCCAATTTTTTTTGCTTACTTATTTGGGAATAAATAGTTTCTGCTTCCTTCATGCCTATGCGGTCAATCAAAAATGATTCCAGGTTAACAGCACCTCGTTCAAGGAGTGAGGTAAATGCTTGCAAATTGCGTTGTTGTGTCCAATGGTTACACGCAACTCGGCCAGGCAGATCAGTTTGTTCACTATGTATAACATCAGGGTAATAGGTATGTGCAATAATCACATCAATCTCTTTGTGATACAACTTATTTGCAGAGCAATCAGTATTAATATCGCCTATTACTACCATGCGACCACGTTGGCGTGTAACATCCATTGCTTGATTTAAGAAAAAGTGTTGATCGGTAGCAACAGTAATGATGGTTGCATCAACGCCAGTTGAATGAGTGATCATTTCCAAGGCATCAGCCATTTCAGGATCAAGAGGATCAAACACATGATCGGCACCAGAGGATAATGCCAGTTTTCTGTTGTTTTCATTACCATCAATACCAATAACCAGTGATCCTGATAATTTAGCAAGTTGCACGGTAATCTGGCCCAGAAGATCAAGGCCAAACACGCATACAATTTCACCAATTTTTGCATGGGACCTGCGCACTGCATGGAGCGCAATGGCACCAATGGCACTGGAGCTTGCCACCCTTAAGAATTTTTTGTCTGATACAAAAGCTGCTTGGTGTTCCGGCACACATATAATATCTGCGTGATTTGCTTTGCCAGCTCCTGCACAAGCAACGAGATCGCCAGTTCTGAATTTGGTTACATTTTTGCCCACGGCAATCACTTGCCCTGCACAGGCATACCCTAATTGGTGTATGGTATCGTGAGGCGCATTTTTATCATAGGAGATATTTTCTTCTATGCTTTGTGCTACAAATGCCTGTAAAATGCGGCTTACTTTTTCAGGAAGTGAGCTTAAAGAAAAGCCACGCTGCGTGAGCGCTAGAATGGCTGATTCTATTGCTGGGCTAATACATGAATAATGAACTGAGACCAAGACAGAGTTATCATCAAGTGCTGGTTGGCACACTTCTTTGAGTGCTATCATACTGTCTTCTAAAAATAACTGCCTCATAAGATGGGTTCCTGCTTTATGTTACGCTTACTTTATGCTGGGTTTTCAACTGAGCCCTCTTTCATTTTAATGATTTAATTGATCATTGTGATGAATGGTCAATTATAATGAGAATAAGTTACTTTTTTGCCGCTTTCTATGAACATATTCAAGGGTTTGAGCGGTAGGAACTTATTGAGGGTAGACGTATTAAGGTCATTATATTATATCAGTTTTTTTGGATTTAGTCCCGTATTTTTTTGTTGACTAAAATGGTGAGTAGCCTTGCTTTTTTAGATTTTGCATGGTTAAAAAGAGCGGTTCTGGTAAGCTTTCCCACGTTGCCCATACCCATTCTGCACATTTATGTGGTTCTAAAAGTTGAGGTTCACCGCTTATATAGAGAGAGTGCATAAAGATGGTAATGTAGTGCTTTTGTTCTTGGAGAAAAAGGTCATTGGTGATAGTAGCAAAGGAAACATTCTTAATTTCAAGGCCAGTTTCTTCCATTACTTCTCGGCGGGCACAATGCTCTATATCTTCAAAGAATTCAAGATGTCCACCGGGGAAAGCCCAAGTGCCTTCACCATGTGCATTAATACGTTTGCCAATTAATACGGTATTATTTTTTACCACAATAACCCCTACGCCGATACGAGGTACCATAGGGTCGCCTTTTGCATCAAAGACTATTTCGTTATTGATATTTACTGTTTTATTGGGAGCTGCTGTTTCCATGGTTTTTCTCTAAAGTTATTTATTTTATATATTTTTTTAGTGTACATTAAAAGTAACTAAACTCATAAAAACAAGGTTTGAGAATATGTCAGATGATGTAGCAATAAAAAATGGGATAGTAATTCCTGCTCATGAGTTTGAAATTACTGCAAGTAGAGCTGGTGGGCCTGGCGGTCAGCATGTAAATAAAACAAGTTCTCGTATCACTGTGCGATGGAATGTTAAAAATACTACTGCTTTGAGTGATGAACAAAAGCAGCGAGTTTTAGAAAAGCTTTCATCCGAGCTGACAAGCGAAGGTGATATTCTGGTGCATAGTAGTGAATCACGCAGTCAGCAATCAAACAAAAAGGAAGCTCTCACTCGCCTTGCGCATAAAATATATAAAGCGCTGCAGGTTCCCAAAAAAAGAATGAAGACTAAGGTATCTAAGGCTGCAAAAGAAAAACGATTACAAGAAAAGAAGAAGCACGGTGCTGTAAAAAAACTTAGAAAAGTGAAGTTTGATTGACTTCCTATTCTATAATGCGGTAGATTCAAAATATAAAAAAAGTATATTTCCACATAATTTTTTAGGAGGAAAATCATAATGAAACAGTACATATTGGCGCTGTGCGCAGCGTTAGCAATTGGTAATATCTATGCTATGGATTTTGAGTTTAATTTAGAAACAATTAAGCCTTTACGCATCATGACCTTTAATGTTCGCAGGCAAGGCAAAGAAACTGATCCTAAAAAAGAATGGGCAGTGCGCAAGCCAAGGGTCGAAGCAATCATCAAAAAAATGCAACCAGATATTGTTGGATTGCAAGAACCTACACTTCCGCAAATCCAAAGTCTTGAAGATGAGTTAAAAAAAGAATCATACGCATGGTTTGGTACTGGTCGAGGTGCCGAATGGTTGGGTAAATCAGAGAATGAATATAACCCGATATTTTATAATACCAAGCGATTTGATCTTCTTGAAAATGGCACCTTTGTGCTTAATCCATCAGGCGCTTTCAATTATAAATTTTTGTGGAGTCCATCTTCTGTTGGCTTACTCACTCGTATTTGCACATGGGGTAAATTTAAAGATAAAGAATCGGGCCATGAGTTTTTTATCTATAATACGCATCTTGATAATAAATATGAAGCTGCTCGCATCAACGGTCTTACCACTATTATAAAGACAATCGAAGAGCGCAAGGACCAACTGCCCACAATAATTATGGGTGACTTTAATATGGAAATTACTCCGGAACTTGAAAGCGGCCTGTTAAAGAATTTTACCGCAACGAGAGCTATTGCGCATAGCAAAGTTGGCCCAGAAGTCACTCGCACGGGATGGGATTTTAAAGAACTCAAAAAAATTGATCATATTCTCATAAGTAAGAATGCTCCTGTGGATATCGAACAGCATATTGTCATAGAAGAATCTAATAGAGATGAGCTTGCAAGTGATCATCGGCCAGTGGTAGTAGAGATGAGTTTTAAAAGATAGAACAAATACAGCATGAAGAATATAAAGATACAAATGCTTGCTGCGCTTTGTTTTTTAGGTGCAGGATATCTTTTGGTGACAAGTTTAAAAGGAGCTCAAACGATGTTTACACTCGAAAGTACATCATTTTCTGATGGCCAAGCTATACCACAAAAATATACATGCCATGGTGATAACATTTCGCCAGAACTACATTGGCGATCAGATTTTGAGAGTGTGGGTAGCTATGTGTTGATTCTTGATGATCCAGATGCAAAGCGTGTAATGGGCAGAACGTTTGTGCATTGGATTGTGTATATGCCATCAAATATAGAGAAGTTACCCGAAGGCGCTGCCAGTCACCAAAAATCACTTGAGCAATTTAATACTGCAGTGCTTGAAATGCGCAATGATGGTGGCAAAACATTGTATACTGGGCCATGTCCGCCTGCAGGAAATGGTGTGCATACCTATAGATTCACCCTATTTGCAATGAAAGACCGCGTTGAGCATCTTGCAGCAATTGATCTAAAGGCGCCATTTACTGCAGAACAATTTGAAAAACATATGGGCTCTTCTATTTTGGGTCAAACACGTATTACTGGAAAATATGAAACAAAGTAATCCCTCGATACATTCTATTTTACTATCCTTCGATACGATTTGCGAAGCAAATCACTCAGGACGAGCGGCATAGAATACTCGGGACGAGCGGTATAAGGAAGAATAAAGGTTTTATTATGGCAATCGATAAAAAATTAATCACTACAGCATTTGAACTTCCTGGGTTTACCATTGTGGAATCTTTGGGGATTGTGCGAGGTATTTCTGTGCGATCGCCTGGAACAGTGGGTGGTTTGGTGGCAGGAATAGAATCTTGGTTCAAGGGCAATGTCCCTACGCTCACCAGATTATGTGAAGATACACGTTCAAATTCATTACACATTCTTGTCGAACATGCAGAGGAAATGGGAGCAAATGCCATTATTGGATTTAGGTATGATACCAATGAATTGCTTGGCAATGTGACTGAAGTATTGGCATATGGCACGGCCGTTGTTGTTAGAAAGCAGTAGTTCTTATAATTCCATTTCCATTATTGCTTGAAAGTAATATTTAGTATTTTTGTTTTGCGTTCCATAGCAGGTTGTGCTGGCATTATGCACTTAAGTAATGCCAGCAAGAAAATTGTGATGTTGAAGTAATGCCTCAAAACGCAGGATGTATTTTGGTATGTTCTTCTTCTTGTTTTCTCCAGCGCTCTTCACGAACCGCTTTGGCCGCAAAAGCAGCTCTCCTAACGTTCCAATATTCAGACTCCTGTACCTCATCAGTTTGGTCAGAAAGTATTTCACGAATAGCATGTGGCGAGGCCATAATTGCAAACATTGCGATTACGTCTTGCAAATCAACTATGTCACGGTTAACTGGCTTTTGCTTATCCCCATCTAGGCTTTCAATTATAGTATTGAGATAGTTGCATGCTTCGCATTTTGAACTTTTATCATAGGTTTCTTCGTTGCAACGCTTCCGAATTAAGGAATCTTCTGGCAGAAAACGGTTGAGATAGTTATCAGGGGTGGACTTGCCTGAAACTATTGTGCATGCTGAAAAGACTAAGAAAAATGGGATTTTGTTTTTCATGATGATTATTCCTAATATTTGTTGTTGTAGATAATTATGCATTTACTATGTGGTTCATTCTAAATTATCAAAGTTAATTACCATATTCATTAAATAAACTATTTAAAATTAAGTACGAATGTAAAACCATTCATACTTTTGAAGCCAAGATGTTCATATAAATTGCGAGCGCTCGCATTATCAGGCTTAGTTTGTAGTGCAATATAGGAAGCACCATCATTTTTGCAAAATTCTATAGCATGTTCAGAAAGCAGCTTAGCATATCCTTTTCTGCGATGTTCCTTATCAATTCCTAAGAGATGGAGCACGGACACTCTATCCCACGTATAAATCCATAATATTTTTGCATCATAAACACAATAATTTACAAATCCTACTGTCTCATCATTAACTCGTAATACATTAGTTTTATATTTACTTGAGGTAAGATAGCGGACCGTATATTCAAGAGGTTGATCCGGGTAAAGCAGATCCTTGCTATCAGCTTCTAGAATGGCTTTTACCGCAGGATAATCGCGTTCATGGTCATAGGGGCTGATGGTAACTTGAGCAGATTCTATTGATTGAGAAAAAGTGGAAATAAGGAGGGTTGCTACGGCAAGGAGCTTGAGAGTTTTGAACATAGTAGTTCTCCATATAGAGTAAAAGATAGTACGGGTAGGTCTCGAAATTGTTTAATTATCGGTGAATTTTGAAAAGAAAAGACCTATCTTCTTTCTTTTTGGGAGTGACTTATAATACTCTTTATTAAATTGAGTAAATAGGTTCTTTGTTTTATGCCATTCTTGCAGTATATTCAGGTCGCAATAATCGTTATTATTTTTTATATCAATGATAATGCCTAATAATCCTTCTTGTGCGGCATCTCTAGCCCTTCTTGTATCTTTGTTTGATGAAATATATTCATGAAAAGAAGCGTTAATATACCATTTCAAAGAGTCAACGTATTTTTGGCAAAGCGGTGAATTTGGATTTTGCATGCTAAATTCATAGCAGACAAGATTTTTTTCAGCATGTTCTATGAATGGTTCAATAAGCCACATAAAATTATCTTCATCTAGAGAAGCACCATATACTCTATACAATTGATGTTTAAATTCTGTTCTGAACATTTGAGAGGCGATAGAATCTTGTGCGAGTGTCAAATCTATATCATCTATTGCAGAGATAGGTATCTGTCTGACGCTTGCTACTTTAGGACGCAAATCATATACTATGTGGCCGCGATTGTATATTGCTCGTTTGATCAACTTGGCGTATTGATCGTAAAATTCAATGAATTCATTATGTTCTACATGAAATGGAAGTTTTCCAAACCTAGTAGGTTGATAGATAATTTTGCATGTTATGGCTTGAGGCAGGCACGTGGCTGAATTTAAGCAAGATTCATCTATTTGAGGGACCTGAGCTTTTATGGGTGCGTGTATTGTTGAAAAGAGAATGATAAATAACATGAAATGAGTTTTCGACGCAGTAGGCATGTGCATGGTAGTTCTCCATAGATGATAAAAGATAATAAGCCTATATATAGTTATAATAGCACAAAAATTGGCAATGTGAAATATAATTTTAAATAGGGCTATTTTTTCTAAAAGGCATAGTATTTTTTTATGAGTTGGGGCATATTAATTAAAAACATACAAAAATCACAGGATTAACGTTTATGGATAAACAAACAACTATAGAAGAGCTCAAAGAGTTAATTAAGCAGTTTGCCCAAGAACGAGATTGGGATAAGTTTCTTTCTCCAAAAACTATTAGCATATATCTTTCCTTGGAGGCATCTGAGCTTATGGAAAAGTTTGTGTTTGAGGATAATGAAGAATCTAAGCAGAAGCTCGAGAAAAAAAGAACTGAAGTAGAAAATGAACTTTCTGACGTTTTTACGTGGTTAATGCATATGTGCTGGATGTATAATATAGATCTTTCAACAGCAGTTCAGCAAAAATTTAAAGCAAATGCATTAAAATATCCTGTGTATAAAGCTAAGGGTAATACAAGAAAGTACACCGAATTGTAAAAGATTGTACTCTGCTAGTTTACTGCATAGGTGTTAGTATGTTTTACAAAAATATTGCGGAGATATATGCCCTATCTCGGCCACCATATCCCCAAGAATTATTTAATCTGATTATTTCACATCTTTCTCAAGGTCCCAGACAACACTATGTAGATTTAGGCTGCGGTACTGGTGAGCTCTTATTACCCTTGAGTGGGTACTTTAAGTCAAGTATAGGGGTAGATCCTGATGAGGACATGTTGCGTGTGGCCACCAAAAAAATGAAAAACCAAAATATTTCAAACGTTATGCTGATTCAGAGTATGGCCGAAGATTATTTAACTTCCTTGTCAAAAACTATGGCACTAGATTTAGTAACCGCGGGTCGCTCATTCCATTGGATGAAGCAAGATATAGTGGTTAAAGAAGTATATGCGCGATTAATCCCTGGAGGACTGTTGGTAACTTTAGGAGAAATGGGTGGAATTTGGACACGCGAGAGTGCATGGGCACAGGAGGTCAGACTTATTATTTTTGAAGAATTTCCGCACAAGCCACCGTTTACCCCAGTCAAAGGATGTAAGACTTCATTGGAAATAATCAAAAAAAATTTAGAGGGTGCCCCATTTAGTACCATAGAAGACTTTTTGATCGAATCTCATCAACAATGGACTATTGATATGATTCTTAATCTATTTTACTCAGCTTCTTGTTTTCTTGAGTGGTTGGGTAATGATAAAAGCGCATTTGAGTCAAAAGTGAAAAAAGCTCTTGTAAGGTTAAATCCATCAGGGGTATTTGAAGATACTACTAAATTTGGCATTACCTGCTGTACAAAGTAATCTGTTCGGCAAGACGATTGTTTAAGACCAGTTTGCTGTACAGATTATACTTAAAAACGTTGATACGTGCTATAAAAGCACGGTTTACCAATGTTTTTTCATCTTTGCTTTTCTTACCATCCAGTCTTTTAATTCTGGAAAAATTACACCCTTGCTCACACACTTATTTAGGCTGTACCCCAGATCTTTTAAATAGTACTTTATAATTTCCTTCTTATTATTATAAGCAACTTTTAATCCTGCATCTGTCCATTCAATTTTGGCGGGAGCTGTTTCACTGCCTGCACCACCACTGATTATCTGGGTAACGCCATTGCTGATTGCAGTCCCTACACCACTACTGTCGCCACCATTGTTATCCTTACTAACACCACTGCTACCATTATCACCATCGCTCATGTTTTTACCACCAGGCAATATTGATTGTCCAGTGACTCCCCTATAGATAACCCAGCATAGAACGCCCATGCAAACTACCCCAACAAGACAGGTTTTAGGATGTTCTGCTGCCCAATCTTTGGCAACAAGCCATTGTAGATGTAATCCACATGGAATTCGTCGTTTAAATCTTGCTATTTCAGAAAGTAAACGATCAGAATCAGCTATTTGTTTATTAAGTTCACGTACAAGTTCACCGGTTCTAGTGGAATGTTTTTTGCATTCTTTAACGAGTGTAGCCCAAGCTGCCATCTTGCGTGCAGTTTCTTGGTCATATTGAGCAAGTTCCGCACTACGTACCAATTGATTTCTTTTTTTTGCTTCTTCCAAAAGACTCTCACGTTGAGCTTTTAAGGCCAACCTTTGTTCATTATTAGCATCATTAAACGCAATGAGAGCGAGTTGAGCTGACTTAAAAGAAGAATCTATCTTTTCATCGCTTACCGCATATATATCTGTTTCTTTTTGTCTTACGGTGGGTAAGTTTACTTCTTCTAGCGCCGGGAGCATATTTTGCAGGCAATGCCAATCGTGAGCATCATGATCCATGGCAACATTAAAAGTAGGGATGGCTGCGCAATCCCTTTGGCGTGGATTTTTTAAAGTGCAGCGGCCTTTTTTTGCAGAACAAATAAAGTAATCGCCAATGCCATTTTCACGCGCGCGCACATCATTTGCAAGCCAAAATGTTCCCGTATGCCCTGTTTTTCTAATAAATTTTTCTAAAAAGGGATAGAGACTAGCGCTTAGGACTTCAGGATGCTTCTCCTCTAGTTTAGCTAGAGAGAATTTTTCTAACGTTATCCCATGGGGAGTTACACGAGTTTTCCCCCCAAACACAATCGATCCGTCTGCGTAACTATTGATGGCCGTGCCTTGAGCAGTAACTTGCTGCTCTCGAGGGCTAGCGCTTAAAGGCAGTGGTTCCATTGACAGTACTGGGCGTAATAAGCATGAGATCAGTAATATGAGAATTAATTTTTGCATTGAAAACCTTGTGCAAGATGAATTTAGGGGGAAAATTTGAATAGAAATAGAATGCCAAGGTCCGCTTGCATTGTCAAGATAAATGATAGAATAAGCCTTTATTAATGGGCTTATTCGTAATCTTAGGTATGATTTGCTAAGAGCAAGAAATGATCAACAGATTAGTTTTTTTCTTCTGGGTACTTCTTCTCAGTCACTTTTAACGATACTTTGCAGAATAGCCGTAGCGGAAAGTTTCTTATTCTGTCTAGAGATAAATCAGAAAAAGCATAAAAGAGACTTTTTTTTGAAATACTATTAATAATTTGTGTAAGAGTAGTCGAAATTTTACCATCATGGGCATTCTGCATAATGGCCCTTATAATAATTGGTTTACCCACTGCAGGCGAGGTTTTCAGCACATTATCAAGGTCACAGCCGAGCGCAAAGATGGTATTCTTATTATCATGCGCAAGGGACTGCATGGCATCGCTTTGATATTTCTTTTGTAAGCATTGTAGTGTTTGTGCATATTCAAAAATATACTCTTGTGATGATGTAATTCGATAGCCCATAACTGAATATCCTGTAAAATAGTTATAATTTTTTTTAAGCGCACCAGCAATTAAAGCATGAGTCTCATCTTGAGTATCACTCTTAAGTATTTGAGCAATTTGTTGGAGAGTAAGAGAGGTGATATTGTTTGCCACAGCAGTAACTAACGTTCTGTGAGGTTCATTCTTTGTATGCTGCAACATATTGATAACATCTTTAACTTTATAGCGGGTAATCTTTTGCGCTATTTTTTCTGTAACCAATAGCTTTTCATCTTCAGTTCCATTTTTCAGGACTTTAAGAACAGCATCCATGTCATAGATATCAAGTTCTTCTATGGCATGTTGAGTAGTTAAGCCTAGGCCAATGGCAATGGCAGCGGGCATGTAGCCATGTGCACCATCGCGAAAACGTTCACGCCGCTCAGTGTGAGGATATGTTCGAGCGAGTGCTTGGGCGGGAACCTTGGTGAAGGAGGGCCGATACAATGATCTTGCTGCTGTCACAGAGCTCCTTGCTCGCATAGCCTGCAATGAAGGGCTCATTGAGAGGGTTAATGTCAGCAAAAGGGTATATAATTTGCAGTTCATAATAACTCGCTATTATTGGATTTAATAATATTACTTGGTACTACTAATTATATTTATTTTTCAAATAATGTCAATCTGAATAAAGAAATGTTTTAACCTGGAAACAGGTTGTTGGTCTCTCCGTGCAGGCTTTGCGTAAAGTTTTTGCAGGGCAGGGCCGGAACCTGGATGCAGGAGGCTTGGCGCAAAGACCGCGCTGTAGCCAAAAAAGGCCCCCTTTGCTCGCATTGCTTGCAGAGCAGGACTCGTTGCAAGGGATAAAGTCAGTAAAAGGACAGATAATTTGTGATTCCTGGCAATAATCTCTTTAATAAATGATTTAATCTAAAATATGTAACAATGGCGGCATGTTGGATTCCTCTTTATTGCAAGCGCGTTGATAACTTTGTGTTGGAGTAAATTTAGCAGCAAATGTGCGTGGATTTTCTTTTGCCATACGAGCAATTAGGGACTCTAATTTGTCTGTTAAGGTTTTGAGTTTCTCTTGATCAAAGTCTCCATAGATTCTAATTTCAGTACCGTGCTCACGTAGGGTATGTATAGTATCTGGCGTCATAATCAAACAAAATTCATGCGGGTCTGTTTCCTCCAATGCTTGAGGGTTGGTTTTTAAGGTTTTAATAATAGTGTTAACATCATCAGTTTCTTCACCGCTAATACATAGTTTTTTCTTATAGCCAAAAGGTTTTGCAAGATATATATGTTCATTTAAGGTTTGGTGGGGAATATTTATTTGTAAAAGTACGCTACCAGGTACAATTTTCCTAAATTCGGTTTCAAGTTGTTCTAGTTCAGTTCTATATTTGCCAAAAAGAGAACCATCTCCAAATGTACCTATAATAGTTGCGGTGGTAATATTTGGATCACCGATATTAAAATTATTAATAAAGTAATGGATCGAGCAGCTGCCCCAATTGGTTGAGTTTCCAAATAATGCATAGTTGGCAAAAAAGAGGTAAGGGCGCAATTCATCTGTGCGACCATTCTCAAGTAAATCAGCTCTTTTTTTGTGACCATCAAATTGTAGCAATGCATTAGAATGATCAGTCCTATCATTTGGAAACCGGGTGAAAAGGTAGTTATTTGATTTTTGGTTATATTTTTGTTCCCAAAGCTTGGTATAGAGCAACTCAAGCCAATATACTGGGCTACGCTGTGAATGGTAGAAGCTTGCCATTCTATCTGACACTTGGTGTTCATGGATAAGTGCTTGATCAATAGTTGCTTTATATTTTGGATTATTGGCAATCGTTTTTATATAATCCCATGCAGCGATAGGATTCTTTCTTAAATGAGCTGAAGATTGATTATCAATTGGGTATTCTCCAATAAACGTTTCTATTTTTGCAAGCATTTCCTCAAGAATAATTTTTCTGTTCTGATCGCTAGAGGCACTTACAAACATTTGAAGGTCCTGCGAGTTATATTTTTGGATGTTTTGCGCAATATGTCTAGTAAGAGTGCGATCATTAGAAGCGCCCAGAAACATGCATAGTTCCTCTAGGGTATATTTTGGGACGTTTTGCATAATATAGCTAGTTATGGTTGTTACAAGTGTGGGTTCATGAGAAGCTTCCAGGTACTTGCATAGCTCCTCTACTGTATATTTTTGGACGTTTTGCATAATATGTCTAGTTATGGTTGTTGCAAGCACGTTATCATTAGAAGCTTTCAGGAACATGCATAGTTCCTCCACGGTATATTTTTGGGCGTTTTGTAAAATGTATTTAGTTATGGTTGTTGTCGTGCGACCATGAGAAGCTTCCAGGAACCTGCATAGTTCCCATATCTTATATTTTTGGGTATTTGTGTTTTTTGCAATATCTGCCGCTATTGCTGTTGCAAGTGTGTGATCGTTAGAAGCTTTTAGATAAATGCTGAGGTCCCAGGCTGTAAATTTTTCGATGTTTTGTGCAATTACTACAGCAACGGTATTATCATTAACTAATTTTGATACTTGTAAAATCTGACTAAGATCTCCACAATAATACTCATTGATATTCTCCTTATCGATATTTTTTAAAATGTGTGGTAGGAGTATATAATGATATTTCATTTGTAGGTTCTGCACAAAAGGAATATCATATCGGCCAATATCACGGGTAAGATAGTTATAATTATTTCCAAGTGCATGAGCGATTAACTCGTGAGTTTCATCTTGAGTATCCCATTTGAGAATCTTGCTGATTTCTGGAACTGTATAACTTGTTATGTTTTTAGAAATGGCATTTACGAGATTGCGATGTGGTATGTGAGTGGTGCTTCGCAATATGGTAATAACATCTTCAATTTCATAATGAGTAATTTTTTGTCCAATTCTTTCAGCAAGTACTCGTTTTTCATCTTCAGTCCCATTTTTAAAAACTTCAAGCACAGCATCCATGTTATAAATATCAAGCTTATTGATAGCCAATGAATCGTCTTGCTCTTCTAAGGCATGTTGTGCAGTTAATCCTAGGCCAATAGTTATTGCAGTAACGGGTAGGTAATTGGTGCTATGTGCATAATGAGGTTTCTCTTGCCTATATCCTTGCTCATTATTATGAGTAGCATACGTTCGGGCAATGGCTTGTCTTCCAGCCTGATAGGTAGAAGGCTCATGTAGGGATCGTGCTATCGGTACTAAGGCGCGTTTCATAGCCTGCAGAGCAGGGCTTACAGTCAGCGTTAAAGTGAGTAAAAGTACATATAGTTTGTAGTTCATGATAATAACCTCTTTAATAAATTATTTAATCTAAAATTTGGAACAATGGTATCATGTCACTTGATTTTTCATGCTTCTTGATCAACTCATCTAAAACGTGTTTATAGGCTTGATAACTTTGCGTTGGCGTTAGCTTTGCAGAAAACGTTTGTGGATTTTCTTTGGCAATATGGGCAATAAGGGCTTCTAGTTTGCCCATTAAGACATTCAACTTTTCTTGGTCAAAGTCACCATAGACACGAATTTCAGCGCCCTGTTCGCGCAATGTATGCACAGTATCTGGCGTCATGACGATGCAAAATTCTTGCTCGTCAGTTTGATCTAGCGCCTTGGGATTTGTTTTTAAGGTTTTGATAATAGTGGTAACATCATCAATTTCTTCACTGCTAATTTGCAATGTTTTCTTATACCCACCAGGTGCGGCAAGATATATATGATTATTTAAAACATTATGTGGGATAGCAAGCTGTAGGAGCACACTGTTTGGCACAATTTCCTTGAATTCCTTTTCAAGTTGTTCAAGCTCTGTTTTATATTTGCCAAAGAGTGCATTATCACCAAATTTATCCATAATAGCTTGAGTCGTTATGCTCGGATCACCCACATTAAAATTCTTAATAAAGTAATGCACTGAACAACTTCCCCAGTTCGTGGAGTTACCAAATAGAGCATAATTTGCAAACAAAAGATATGGTCTTAGCTCATCTTGGCCCCTTTTACGGCCTTTTGTAAGTAAAATGGATTTTTTCTCTTGGCCATCAATCTGCAATAGTGCATTAGAAAATTCACTCACGTCATCTGGGAAACGAGTAAAAAGATAGTTGGTTGATTTCTGGTTGTATTTTTGCTCCCAGAGCTTAGTATAGAGTAGCTCTAGCCAATAAACTGGGCTACGTTGAGAGTGATAAAATACTGCAGTTGTATCTGATATTAACTGCTCATGGTTCATAGCCTGCTGGAAAGCTGCTTTGTATTTTGAGTTATTAGTAATCATTCTAATATATTCCCAAGCAGTGGTTATATTATTTTTCAGGTGAGCTGCAGATTGACTATCAAGATTGTGTTCTCCTATAAAATCATCAACTTTTTTTCTAATTGCTGCATTAATAATTGCATTATTTTGTTCATTTGATACTGTTAGGATATTGCTAAGATCTGAATATCTATCAATGTTTTGCACAATAGCTTTAGTGATAATATCTTGATTCTTCTCGCTAGAGGCTTTTAAGATTACATGAAGGCAAATGCTATCAAATGCATCTATGTTTTGCATAATAGCTTTAGTAATAATTTCTTGGTTTTGTCCACTAAAGTTTTCTAGGATTTGCCGTAGATTGAATGCACTATACTTATTAATATTTTGCGCAATAGCAGAAGTAATAATTACTTGATTTTGTTCACGAGTGGTTTTTAGCCATTCGCAAAGGCTCCATATGTTATATTTATTAAAATTCTTATTTATATCATTTGCAAGGGCAGTAGTTATAATTTTTTGATTTTGCTCATAAGAAGCTTCAATTAACTTGTATGCACCATAATGATCATTATGGCTATCAAATTTATCAATATTCTGAGCAATAGCAGTAACAATGAGTTCTTGGTTTTGTTGGTTAGATGCTTTTAGTAAGTCATGAAGGCTATATATGTCATATTTCTTAAAATTCTTATTTATATCATCTGCAATAGCAATGGTAATAATTTCCTGATTTTGTTTAGCAGAAACTTCTAAAATGGTTGCAACATCATAGCGATCATAGTTATTAATATTATGATTAATATTTAGAGCGATAGCAGTAGTAATAATCTCTTGATTTTGTTTGTCAGAAGCTTCTAGCAAGCGCTGCAGATCATAACCAGAATAATTATTAATATTTTGTACAATGGCCTTAGTAATAATTCCTTGTTGCTTTTTTGAGCATTTTTTGAGCGCCTCAACAACCGCCTTAACATCATTTATATCAAGCTTGTCGATTGAGAATGAATCATCTTGCTCTTCTAAGGCATGTTGTGCAGTTAATCCTAGACCAATAGCTATTGCAGTAACGGGTAGGTAATTGGCGCCACGTGGATAACGAGGTTCTTCTTGCTTATGTCCACGTTCATTAGTGTTTGTAAATTGGGCTCGGGCAAGTACTTGCTGGCCAGCCTGATAGGCAGGCCTGTCCGTCGGAACCTTGGTGTAGGAGGAATTCCGTAAGGATCGCGCTATCGGTACCAAGGCGCGTTTCATAGCATGCAGAGCAGGGCTTATTGCAAGGGTTAAGGTAAGTAAAAGGATATATAGTTTGTTGTTCATGGTAACCTCCTTTAGCCCGAATTTGCTTTCAGCAGAGACGGGTCTATTATTAATCTTTCTTCTGTAATAGTTCATCTAAAACCGGTTTATACGTTTGATAGCTTTGTGTTGGTGTTAGCTTTGCCGAAAACGTTTGAGAGTTTTCTTTGGCAATACGGGCAATAAGGGCCTCTAGCTTTGCAACAAACGCATCTAGTTTTTCCTGTTCAAAGCCACCATATACACGAACCTCAGCACCTTGCTCACGCAATGTGTGCACAGTATTTGGTGTCATGACCACACAAAACTCATGTTGATCTGTTTCATTGAAAGCTTTGGGGTTTGTTTTTAATGTTTTAATAATAGTGCTCACATTCTCAGTTTCTTCACCACTAATTTGTAATGTTTTTTTATAGCCACCAGGTGCCGCCAGATACACATATTCATTCAAAGCTTTGTGTGGGATAGTAAGTTGCAGGAGTACGCTGTTAGGCACAATTTCCTTGAATTCCTTTTCAAGTTGTTCAAACTCTGCTTTATACCTATCAAAGAGTGCTTTATCGCCAAACTTATCTATAATATTTTGTGTTGTTATATCTGGATCACCCACATTAAAATTTTTAAGAAAGTAATGTACTGAACAACTTCCCCAGTTAGTGGAATTACCGAATAGGGCGTAATTTGCAAAAAAGAGATATGGGCGTAGTTCATCTAGGCCATTGCGGCCTTCTTTAAGTAATTCCTCTCTTTTTTCTTGGCCATCATATTGTAATACCGCATTAGAAAATTCATTTTGATCATCAGGAAAACGAGTAAAAAGATAGTTCGTTGATTTTTGATTATATTTTTGTTCCCACAACTTGGTATACAAAAGCTCAAGCCAATACACTGGGCTTTTTTGAGAGTGATAAAAGACTGCTGAGTCACCAGAAGTAGAGTGCTCATGGCTCATGGCTTGCTGAAATGCAATTTTATATTTTGGATTATTAGCGATAGTTCTAATATATTCCCATGCTGCCACGGCATTCTCTTTAAGGTGAGCCGCTGATTGATAATCAATCGCATGCTGGCCTATAAATTCATCAACCTTTTTAATAATACCATTGATGATTATTTCTTTATTCTTAGGACTAAGAATTTCTAATTCAAAGAAAAATCTGAGATCATACGATGTTGTATATATATCAATATTTTGAGCAATAGCATTAGTAATGAGTTCTTGATTTTGTTCATTAGATATCTTTAATATATTTAACAGATAAAATGCATCAGTAAATTTATTAATATTATGGGCAATAGTTTGTGCAATTGCAGTAGTAATAATTTCTTGGTTATGAGCATTACAGCTTTCTAATATATGGTGTAAATTGGAGGCATCATATTCGCGAATATTTTGCACAACAGCTTCAATCACCCTTTCATTCTTATCAGTATAAACCTTTAAGATGTCACTAATAACGCTTCCTGAGTATTGAGCAATATTATTTATTATAATTGCAGTAACAGTTGTTTGAGTCTGCTCATTGCAAGTTTTTAATATCTCGAGTAAAGTTTCAAGATTCCATATAGATTTTTGTTTAAAAGCGTCAAATATGTTAAGATGTTTGCCAATGCCGTTATTTATATTTTGTGCAATTGCAGCAATAATAGATTTTTTATTTTTGTCTGTTGAGGCGTATAAAATAGAAGAGATTTTGTCAATAGAGTAATTGTTAATATTTTTTACAATAAAGGCAGTAATCATTTCTGTATTGTGTTCGTTGCTATGCTTTAATATGGTATGAATGCCTACATACCAATTAATTGCTTCGAGGGTTTCTTCTTTATCGCTATTCATGTTTTGTATAATGGCACTTATAATAATTTGTTTACTTTGGGTTGGCGCATTTTTTAAGATATTTTTAATATCCCACCCTAAACCATCACGTATATTATTTTCATTAAGGTCATGAGCCAGAGGTTCTATAGCTTTGCTATGATATTTTTCTTTTAAGGAATTGATGGTTTTTGCATATTCATAAAGATAGTCTGCATTAGCTAATAATCGATAGCCACCAACTGTATATCCAGTAAAATAGTTATAATTTTTGTTAAGTGCGCTGGCAATCAAATCATGAGTTTCATCTTGAGTATCGCCTGTAAGAATCTGCGCAATTTGTTCAGGAGTATATCGTGTTATGTTTTTTGTTAGAGCATTAACCAATGTACGATGAGGTCGCTTCTCTGTTTGCAACAACATTTTGATGACGTCTTCAATTTTATAATGCGTAATCTTTTGTGCAATTCTTTGAGCAAGTTCCCGCTTTTCATTTTCAGTCCCATTTTTAAAAACTTCAAGAACAGCATTAATGTCATAGATGTCAAGTTTATTGATCGTTAAAGAATCTTCTTGCTCTTCCAAGGCACGTTGAGTAGTTAATCCAGCCCCAATAGCTATTGCGGTAGCGGGTAGGTAATTGGTCTCACGCGCATAACGAGATTCCTCTTGTCCATGCCCCTGTTCATTGTTATTTGTAGATTGGGCTCTCGTAACTATTTGTCTGCCAGCTAGCAAAGTGGGATTGCGAAATGATCGTGCTGTGGCCAAAAATGCTCCTCTTGTTCGCATTGCTTGCAGAGCAGGGCTGGCTGTCAGTGTTAAAGTAAGTAAAAGTGCGTATAGTTTATACTTCATGATAATCCCCTTTATTAATCTTTCTTCGGTAACAATTCATTTAAAACAGGTTTATACGCTTGATAGCTTTGTGTTGGCGTTAGCTTTGCTGAAAACGTTTGTGGATTTTCTTTAGCAACACGGGCAATAAGAGCCTCTAGTTTGCAAGTTAAGGTATTCAGCTTTTCTTGGTCAAAGTTCCCATAGACACGAACCTCAGCACCTTGCTCTCGCAATGTATGTATGGTATCTGGTGTCATGATGATGCAAAATTGTTGGCTGTCTGTATCATCGATGGCCTTAGGATTTGTTTTTAAGGTTTTAATTATAGTGTTAACGTCATCAGTTTCTTTCCCACTGATCTGCAATTTTTGCTTACTTCCATTTATCGCTGTTAAATAGACATGTTCATTTAAAGCTTGATGTGGAATATTCAGCTGTAAAAGTACACTGTTCGGTACAATCTTTTTAAATTCATTTTCAAGCTTTTCAAATTCCGTTTTATATTGCACAAAGAGTTTTTGATCTCCAAATTTATTCATAATAATTTGCGTAGTAATGTCTGGATGACTCATGTTAATATTATTTAGAAAAAGGGCTGCTGAGCAGCATGTTGGTAAGGTGGAATTGCCAAATAATGCATAATTCGCCCACAAAAGGTAAGGGAGAGGGTCGTCTTGGAATTTATTGGCAAGGAAAATGGATTTTTTTTCTTGTCCATCAAGTTGCAAGAGTGCATTAGCAAATTCATTCGTGTCATCAGGAAAACGAGTAAAGAGATAGTTTGTTATCTTTTGGTTATATTTTCGTTCCCAGAGCTTGGTATAAAGTAGTTCTAGCCAGTAAATTGAGCTGCGCTGAGAATGGTAGAAGCTTGCACATGTATCTGAAACTTGTCTTTCATGTCTTAGAGCTTGCTGAAAAGTTGCTTTATAGAGTGGATTATTTATGATTTGTGTTATATATTCCCATGTGGATTTAGCATTATTCTTAAGATGCGCTGCAGATTGGCTGTTATTTGTGTTTTGGCCTATAAAACTGTCAATTACCATATTTATGATAATTTCTTTATTTTGCTCATTTGAGAGCTCAATAATTTTTCTAAGTTTCAATTCATTTAACTTATCAATATTTTGAACAATAGCTTTTGTAATAACTTCTTGATTTTTTGCATGAGTGGCTTCTAAGATCTTGGCAAGATCTTGCCCATCATATTTATCAATATTCTTGTTTATACTATTTGCAATGGCCATAATAATAATTTTTTGGCTTTGTTCATGAGAGGCTTCCAAGAGTTTTGTGAGAACAAAGTTATTGTATTTATCAAGATTTTGAGCAATAGCTTTTGTGATAACTTCTTGGTTTTTTGCATGAGAAGCTTTTAACATGTCGCAAAGATCCCGGCAATCATATTTATTAATATTTTGAACAATAGCTTTTGTGATAACTCCTTGGTTTTTTGCATGAGAAGCCTCTAATATGTCGCAAAGGATTCGGCCATCATATTTATTAATATTTTGAGCAATAGCAGAAGTAATAATATTTTGACTTTCTTCATGAATGGCTTCTAAGAATCTTGTGAGCATAAAGCCATTATACTCATCAATATTTTGAACAATTGCCGTAGCAATAATTTTTTGATTTTGTTTATTGGATGCTTCTAGTATTTTGCAAAGATCATAGCAAGGATATTTATCAATATTTTGCACAATAGCCGTCATAATAATTTCTTGTTGCTTTGTTGAGCATTTTTTGAGGGCCTCCACAATAGCCTTAACATTATTAATATCAAGCTTGTCGATTGAGAATGAACTGTCTTGCTCTTCCAAGGCATGCTGAGTAGTTAATGCAGTCCCAACAGCTAGTGCAACAAGGGGTAGGTAATTGGCATCACGTGCATAACGAGGTTCTTCTTGTCTATGTCCATGTTCATTGTTATTTGTGGATTGGGCGCGGGCGAGTGCTTGCCAGCCAGCTTGATAGGCAGGCCTGCTTAAGGATCGTGCTATTGGTACCAAGGCGCGTTTCATAGCCTGCAAAGCAGGGCTAAAAGCTAGGGATAGGGTTAGTAAAAAGACATATAATTTGTAGTTCATGATAACTCTCCATTAAAGGTTATAATAATGTTGCTTTGTATTACTTATTCTATCTAATTATGAAATAATGTCAAGCTGAATAATTTAATTAGTTTAACCAGGTACTCCTGGTATACCTTAATACACCCTTAATACACAGTGGATTATGGGGGGCAGGAAGAGCCATTCTTGACATTAATACGTATACGTATTATAATTATACATATAAAAACAACCTTTCACTTAAAGGGATTCATATGATAAAACCTGAATTAGGCTTTGTTCTCTTGTTTGTTAAAAACCCACATGAGAGCGCAGTTTTTTATAGTAAGCTTTTCAACGCAAAGCCAATTGAGCAGTCACCCACGTTTGCCATGTTTGCACTGAGTAATAACACCATGCTTGGTCTGTGGTCCAAATATACTGCAGAGCCACATGTGTCAAAAGATCCAGGGGCTGCAGAAATATGCTTTGCGGTTGAAAATGTTGATGCTGCTTTTGAAGCATTAGGTGTTCAGGGCATTACCATGATTCAAAAGCCTACAGATATGGACTTTGGTCGTACGTTTGTTGCGCTTGATCCTGATGGCCATAGAATTAGAATATATACATTAGCGGGGAAATAATGGCAAAATATTGGATTGGTGTAGCAAGTCGTGAGCATGTTAAAATGGGAGTTGCCGGTGGTTTTGCGCAAGTCTGCCATGGCAAAGGAGGCCCATTAAAACGAATGGTTCCTGGTGATTGGATTATTTATTATTCACCAGTTGAAGTGTTTGGAGAAAAAACTCCCTGCAGAAAGTTTACTGCTATTGGTACTATAAATAAAAATGATCCTTATGAATTTTGCATGAGTAGTAATTTTGTTCCTTGGCGCCGTGACGTTACGTTTAAAGAGGCGCAGGATGTTTCCATTGAACCATTAATTGCCCAACTTACCTTCATCAAAAATAAACAGAGTTGGGGATTTCCTTTCCGCAGGGGTTGTTTTGAAATATCAGAACAAGATTTTAAATTGATAGCGCAGAAGATGGGAGTTGCTGTAGATGGAAAAGATTAATTTTAAGCATATTAGCGTGTATAAAACACCAGATGAGAGCCCTGGGTATCTTCTTTGGCGCGTGAGCACTCAGTGGCGCAGCGCAATTGAAGAAGTACTAAAACCGCTTAATCTAACACATCCTCAATTTGTAGTGCTCGCAACGCTTGGCTGGTTGACCAAAGATGGCAATACAGTGAATCAAGTTGAGGTTGGCAGAATGGCAGGATTAGATCCAAATACTGCTTCTCAAATATTACGTGGCCTTGAAGCCAAAAAATTTATTAAGCGAGCTCATTCGGTTAATGAAAGAAGTAAAAATCCAGTGGTTACTCCAATTGGTGCTGAAGTGCTTGCGCAGGCTTTACCTGCTGTTGAACAAGCAGATATCCAGTTCTTTGCCAAACTTATGGATGGCCAATTGGAAACTATAGTGCAGTTATTTCTGAAGCTTGTGGTGTAGATAGTGAACTATTCTACATATCTTTCTATACCAGGGGTTAAAGTCAGTAAAAGGGCATATAGTTTATAATTCATAGTAATCTTTTAGCCCGCCCTTCAGCTTCGCTCAGGATGAGCGGATAAAGGATAAAGACGGGTCTATTGTTAATCTTTAGTTTTAATTGAAGCATCTAAAACAGGTTTACAGGCTTGATTACTATGTATTGCCATTAGCTTTGCTGAAAACGTTTGAGGGTTTTCTTGTGCAATACGAGCAATAAGAGCTTCTAATTTTAGAATTAAGGCATCTAGCTTTGCTTGGTCAAAGTCCCCATACGCACGAATCTCAGCACCTTGCTCTCGCAATGTATGTACGGTATCTGGTGTCATGATGATGCAAAATTCTTGCTCATCTATATTATTAATAGCCATTGGTTTGGTTTTTAGCGTCTTGATAATGGTGGTAATATTATCAGTCTCTTCGTTATCAATCTGTAGCTTTTTCTTAATACCTCCAGGTGCAGCCAAGTACACATGATCACTCAAAACCGTATGTGGTATCTTGAATTGTAGAAGCACGCTATTTGGGATAATTTCTTTAAACTCATTTTCAAGTTGTTCAAATTCTACTTTGTACTTATCAAAAATTGTTTGATCACCAAATTTATCAATAATAGTTTGTGTAGTTATGCTTGGATTACCCACATTATGATTGTTAATAAAATATCCTGCGGAAGAACTGCCACAGTTGGTTGCATTGCCAAAAATGGCATAATTAGCAAATAAGAGATAAGGACGTAGTTCATCTATACGGCCGCCTTTGAGTAATGAGGCTCTTTTTTGTTGGCCATCTAGCTGTAACGTAGCGTTAAAACTAGCGCTTTGATCCTCAGGGAAACGAGTAAATAGATAGTTGGTTGATTTTTGGTTGTATTTTTGATCCCACAACTTTGTATAGAGTAGTTCAAGCCAATATACCGGGCTTTTTTGAGAATGATAAAATACAGCTGAGTCATCAGAAATTGAGTATTCGTGACTTAGCGCTTGCTGAAATACAGCTTTATGTTTGGGATTATTGGCAATAGTTATTATATAGTGCCATATTGCTGAGGAACTATATTTAAGGTGAACTGTAGATTGACTATCAACTTCACATTGGCCTATCAAATCATATATGACATTGAGTATTGCCCTACTAATAATGCCTTCATTTTGTATATTAGAAACTTGTCTAATTTGTTGAAGGCCATATCCACTGAATTTATCTAAATTGGCGACAATAGCTCTGGTTATACTATTTTGACTTTGTTCGTTAGAGGCGCTTATAATGCTACAAAGAGCTTCAACAGAATAATTATCTATAGTATTATTAATATTTTGTGCAATAGCTTTTGTTATAAGTTTTTGTTGTTGCGCATTAAAGCTTTTTAATATCTTTTCAAACTTATCATGAGTGGCGCGTCCATTATATTTATCAATATTATTGATGATAGCCTTTGCAATAATTTCTTTGCCTTGTTCATCAGAGGCTTTCAAGATTTCTTCATAATCACATCCACTATATTTATTAATATCGTGATTAATAACATTGGTAATTGCTATGGTAATAATTTCTCGAGTACTTGTATCAGATACTTCTAATATCCCTTTAAGGTCAACACCACAATAATTATCAATATTATTAACAATTGCTTGAGTAATAATTTTTTTATCTTGCACATTCGAGGCTACAAATATCTCTTTAAGGTCAACACCATAATAACTATCAATATTATTAACAATTGCTTGAGTAATAATTTTTTTATCTTGCACATTCAATGCTACTAAGATTTCTTTAAGGTTATATCCCCTATACTTAGTAATATTATGAGCTATAGCTTTGATAATATTTTGCTTATTCTTTTCATCTGCGATTTGTAAGATTTCTACAAGATCTGAACCACTACAACCGGTATCAATTTTACTTATAATTGCCTTAATAATAATCTCTTTGTTTTGTCCACGAGAAGCTTCTAAGATTTCCTTAAGCGGGTTTGCATAATATTCATGTATGTTGTTATCAATATTTTTTGCAATAGCAGTAGTAATAATTTCTTTATTTTCTACATTAGCGGCCATTAAAATTCGGCTTAGGTCATATCCTGAGTATTGATTAATGTTATTTGCAATGGCGATAGTAATAATTGTTTGATTTGGCACAGTAGAGGCCTTTAAAATTCGGCCTATGTCAAATCCATCGTATTTACTAATATTTTGTGTTACAGCCTGTGTTACTAGTGTTTTAGTCTTCTCAACTCCCTGTTCTAATGATTCAATAATAGAATTAACATGATAGGCATCGAACTTGTCATTTGATAGTGATGCTTGTTCTTGGAATGTAAGGTCAGGATCAGTATTTATTTCTGCAGGAATGCCATTGTTTGCTGGAGTATTGTAAGTTACACCTTGAAGATGTTCACATTTTTTATTATTGGTGGAATAGGTACGAGCGAGCGTTTGTCTGCCAGCAAGCGAGGTGGGGTAGCGCAAGGATCGAGTTGTGGCCAAGAAGGCTCCTCTTGCTCGCATAGCCTGCAAAGCAGGGCTAGTAGCCAGGATTAAAGTCAATAAAAGGGCATATAATTTATAATTCATGATAACTCTCCATTAACGGTTATAATAATGTTACTTTGTACTCATAATTCTATATATTTATTAAATAATGTCAAGTTGAATAAAAGGAAGGTATTTGACCTCGGAAATAAGGTATTGTCCGATATTGCAGGTTTAATATGGATATCAATGTGCGTCAGTATTGCCTTTTTTTAATAATGATATACAATTAGAAATATAAATCTGTAAAAATATATTTACTTAAAAGGAATTTTAAATGTTTAAAATTAAAAACATAGTGTTTATGTTCATTATTGTGATTATATCAAATCATTCTCAAGATTTAATGGGGATGCAAAGACCTACAAGTTTGCTTAAAAGACTGAAGGGTTGGACGGCAACTAGTCCTCTACATAAGTATTATAAAAAGTTATCTAACCAGGAAGGGGGCATGAATTATTGTGTTGGTGATCCCTTATCAGGAGCACAATCATTTGTCTTAGAAGTTGTAAAAGAAACATATCCGGAATTAAAAGATCAAGCTCTATTTGTTCAAGCAAATTATAAAAATTTTGCAGCAACGGGGGCAACTAATACAAGAACTGGATTGAAGCTTGGGCACTTTATAGCCGTCCCATTTAATGAAGAGGAATTGATCAAAGCTAAGTATTTAAAAGAAGAAGGTGCACATGTTGACCTTGAACAAACATATGAAGCTGCGCGCGATCAATTATTAAAAAAACAGGGGTCTTTAAATGAAAATGCAACACCAAGTGAGAAAATAGCATCACTAGAAGAATGTGGTTATGCATGTACTCCCGCAACTCTTGATGTTTGGAAATCTATTATTATGCATGAAGCAGGTCATATTATAAACAAAGATTGTGACCCTAGTGTTTCGCGCTTATTTGATGTATTTCATACTATTTGTATGCAACCACCATTACTCTATGTAACATTAATGAGCCCGCTTATGCTCAATCCTAAGCTTTCTTTGTTGCTTGCAGGATCTGTTATTGTAGGTTATAGAAACGCTTATAAGAAGGAACGCCGTGCCGATCAAGAAGTAATTGAGCGTGCAAAAGATCCTAATATGCTACGAGCTATAAGCAAACATTATAATGGTTTATCGCAAGCTAAAACTGTTTATTTTGCAAAAAGAAACATTATTTTTGATATGTCGAAATTTTTGCAGTATCATCCCAGCAACAAAAAGCGTGCGGCCTATTTTGCAAAAGCAGCAGAAGAACTTGAGAAGAAGTTGGAAAAAAATTAATGGAGTTACTCAGGAAAAGAATCTTATACATCATCGCAAATAGTTATTGCATTCGGTACCACAGAATCGGCATATGGCATGAGACGTGCGACAAATGCGAATAATCGTTAGCAAAAAAATACTATATCGCAAGTCAATTATTCCCGTGATTACTTGATTGTTTATGGATATAAATGGTAAAATTACAGTACGCGCAGCAGCTGCAGTATATTACTATTATCCCTAAACAAAATGGAAAAATGCCATGCAAAAAATCTTATTATCATTTCTTTTGTTAGCAAGTATTGTGTCACAAGTAGATGCTATGGAAGGACAAAAAAAAGCTGGTGGCGATGATTGGGGAACTATAGCCGTTTTTCATTGTGCATCCGTTATGCCTGGGAAGGATGCGGTTGTTGCAATATCACATAAAGTGAGTAATTTTGTTGTTTTTGACACAATAGTGCAAAAAAATGTAGAAACTGGTGAATTTGATGTAGAAGCTTTTGCATATAATATGCAACCTGCCTTTATTAATAAACAAGAAGAGCCTAATCCCCTAAGGACTTATGTAAGCCAAAATCCTGCGTTGGTTGCTATTTTAAAATCACAAATTGCAGAGTTGCAAATGCAGCAAAAAGATATTACTAAGAAATTTTTTACGACTCCAATTCTTCAAATGGAATATCAAGTGGTTCATATTCTTGCCAGTTTGCAAAATCAAAATGCCACCATTCAGCACGAATAGTGGAGAATCAATGTTTGATCATAATTGACTGCAAGAAGTTACGATTGGTAATTTGGTTCTGATTAAGAAATTCAATGTTACTCATTGTAGCTTTTTTTTGAAAGTTCTGTGATGTTTGCCTTTGCACAGTACAGATGGTTGGCAACTAATTTTTTGAGCGCTCGTATGCGATATAAAAATGGTTCAGCTTTGCCTTCAAATCGTAATTCATCTACCGTTTGCGTGGTGCCATCAGGGATAAATATGGTATCAAATGGAGCTTCTTTTTTATGAAGATCTATTCTGTGTGTGGTATCAATTGTACCATAAATAGTTTCATCTATAGTAATGTATGCATTGTCACTATACATGAGCACGAGCACTATACGAATGTTCATGCGCTCGCCTGTTACTGCAAGCTTAAAGATCCCGTCTAGTCCCAATGTTTTGTATACAAACTTGGTCATAGTGCCAGGAAAATTTGGGTATGCATCAAAATATACACTCGTGTCATCAACAAGAACTGGTTTTTTAAGTGATTGCCAAGCTTGGCGTGCTTTATCAATAGCGATGGCAGTTTGATCCAGTGTTTGTATTTCTGGAAGATCAATATCACATTGCCTTAAGATGATATCTGTTACGTATTCTTTAAAAAAAGTAACAGCTTCTTGGTATTTTACAGGGTTGCCAGTGACGTAATATAATTCTTGCAGAGTGGAAAGTATATGTTTCATGATATATTTCGACCACCTTTATTTTATTGCTAGTATATACGCATGTTCACCAAGATCAGATTCATATTGTTTAATAATGTCATTAATCTTTCCAGATTCTATATCAGCTTGTAATTGTGCAAGCCCTGTTGTTATCTCTTCTTTGTATTGAGGGAAGCTAAAGGGTGTCATGCCAGCACGCACAACGGGATCCAAATAGATTTCAGGTTTGTATTTGCCACCATGAATAGTAAGATCTTTTGTTTTTGTGTTTACAAAATATTTCTCACAAATCACCGTTTGAAAGCCAGCAGTTTTTAATGCAGTTGTAAAGTCATTTTGTGATTTTAATGTTATTTTGCATCCCTCTAACATATAGGGGAAATAGTAGCAAATCCATGCAGTAGCAGTTTGTTCTATAAATGAGGTAAAAATGAGAAGTTTGCCGCCCGGGGCGAGTATGCGATACATTTCTTTAAGAACAATTTCCAAGTCACGGTAGTGGTGTACTGCATGAATGCAAAAGACGCCATCAAACCCATTATCTTCAAATGGTAGCTTGTGTGCATCGCCTTGCAGTAAAGGCAAAGATGGGTCTTTTGCACGTGCTTTCTTGAGCATCTCTGATGAGATATCGATTCCCATAATATCATAGCCTTTTTTAAATAAAGCCACAGTATAATTTCCGGATCCACATGAGACATCCAAATATCTTTTGCCTTGTTCCATGTGCATATAGTTAATAAACCCTTCAAGCACTTCAGGATCTGCGCAGCGCGTTGCATCATAGGTTTTTCCCACAACATCATAAGGAAGGTCGGTAAATGCGTTGGAGTGCGCATAGAAGGGAAGTAATAACAAGGTGTATAAGGTTTTTTTAATCATGGCAAGATCCCTTTGGGTTGTGTACGTGCTGTTATCTATGACTAATAGAATACCTTAAATGAATGCGTTTCAGAAGCTAGATAATAACAATTCCTATTTGAATGTATATATAAATTTTTAAATCTAATTATTGAAAAAACTGTAAAAAACAGTACGATATATAGATATATATTCCTATACAGAGAGGTTATTATGAATATAAAACAAATGGTGGTTCTTACCGTATTAACCGTGGTGGGTTCTCTACACGGTATTCCAGAAAGTAGCTCTTTGCATTTGATGAGCTTTAATGTGCGCCGTAAAGGTAAAGAAGCACAAACAAAAAATTTGTGGGTTAATCGCAAAGCTCGCGTAGCAGCAGCTATCAAAACAGTACGTCCTGATATTATGGGATTGCAAGAAGCAACCATTGATCAAATTAAGGATCTTGATGAGTCACTCAAGAGTGAGCAATACGCTTGGTTTGGTAGTGGGCGTGGCAGTGAATGGTTTGGCAAATCAGAAAATGAATATAATCCTATATTTTATAACACTAAGCGTGTTGAATGTATGGAGTCAGGTACCTTTGTTCTTAATCCAGCAGGGTTTTTGAACTAT
The DNA here is from genome assembly GCA_963716425.1 of Candidatus Babeliales bacterium. Taxonomy (GTDB): domain Bacteria; phylum Babelota; class Babeliae; order Babelales; family JBFXEV01; genus JBFXEV01. The sequence goes on along the minus strand of OY970310.1, from coordinate 746,254 downwards.
AGATTTTTCTTGAATCCCAAGAAAGTTGGCTTGCTTACTCGTATTTGCACGTGGGGTAAATTTAGAGATAAAGCAACAGGGCAAGTTTTCTATGTCTATAACACACATCTTGATCATAAATATCAGGCTGCTCGTGTGAATGAGTTAGCGGCTATTGCCAAAGCAGTTCGCCTTGAGCAATCGCCTGTAGTGTTGATGGGTGATTTTAATATGGAAATCACGCCAGATTTATTAAGCGCACTATTGAAAGACTTTAAAAACACCAAAGAAGTTGCGCAAAGTGTTGCAGGCCCTGTGGAAACACGCACGGGTTGGCAGTTTGAAGAACTCAAAAGAATTGATCACATTCTAGTAAGCAAACAAATTCCAGTAAAAGTTACCCGTCATATGGTTTTGCAAGAACAAAATAAAGACTTGCTTTTAAGCGATCATCGCCCGGTGCTCGTGGATTTGATATTTGAGAGAAAACAACAAAATGCTTAACTTACAAGAAAGGTACAATTATGAATATTAAGCATATAATTATGGTGTCACTGAGTGTAGTGAGTGTTGCGCATGGCATGGAAGTCACTCCATTACCTGAAAAAATGCCATTCATGAAATCGCTTACTATGACGAGCATCTTACTTCATACTGGAACGCATGAAGATACAGATTTGGTTGAGAAGTTAAGCCAAAAGCTCGGGCATCATAGTATTGTACAATCAAAAGTTTCAGCGTTGCTCAAACCGGTAAGAAAATGCCGAGGTGAATTGAAGCGTGTGGTAAAAGGTATTACATTTAAAGGTGAGCAAGATCTAGATAATGTTATTGCTTTGATAACGCAAGAAGTTGGTAAAAAAGCAGCATCCAGCATAGAAGAACTTAAGCGTGATAAACTGATTACGTTTGATGCTTCAGGAGATGCAATTAGTGAATCTAATTACACTGCAATTAAAAAAGCAGCGCTTAAATTAGTGGAAGCTGATCAACAGCTTAAAACATACCCACTATGGAAAGAGCTTAAACAAGCTCGTAAAGAATTGCTGCCATTAATGGATGCATTTTTACGCAGTAAATGTAACAACTTGGAAGAATTGCATGCTGCGGTGAATAATCCTATTGCACGCGTGAATGATTATTTGAATGGTCAGAAACAGTAAATAACATTACATTTTGAATTGTTAAAGGCATTAGACGGTTATATCCTTCTCGTGCCTTTATTATTTATTTCAAGATAGTTTAATCTATAGGATTTAAAAAATCATTTGCATACCAAGCAAACTATTAATTTTACTTTGATCCAAAGATAAATCACCAACACTTTTTTCCGCTGCTACTCTTTAGAATAACTTAATTTATGAATTATTGTATATTTAAAGTTGAGTTAGTTACACTTATATCAGCTTTACAATTGGCATCAAAGAAATATTTTTAGGAAAAATCATGAAAAAAATTATACTATGTACCATTACTGGTTTGTTGCTTATGCAATGTTCTCAGTCTGTATCGTTTCAGTATTTATATGCTCCTTGGCGCACTGATTATATATTAAATACGGGTCATAAGCCGGTAGTAAGTTATGAAAAAGAATCATGTGTTTTTTGTAAAAGAATTGCAGCACACACTGATGATGCGGATTTTATTATTCATCGCTTTAAGCATAATGTGGTGATACTTAATCGCTATCCGTATAACACCGGGCATTTGCTCATTATACCGATAGAGCATATTGCCACTTTAGATGAGCTAGGGAGTGATACGCGCCACGAGCTTATGGAGCTCATTACGCACAGTGTAGTGATTCTCAAGAAATTACTGGATGCTCACGGAGTGAACGTTGGTATCAATTTAGGCAGAGCTGCAGGTGCTGGTATTCCCGCGCACTTGCATGTTCACTTGGTTCCGCGTTGGGAAGGCGATACGGGGTTTTTGGATACGTGTGTAGAAACTAAATTAGTGCCCGTTGATCTTCATAAAGTATTTGAACAACTGAAACCAGCTTTTGCCGCAATAGAAATACAATAGGATAATATGTATAAACAAATAGTGTTGGGGAGTATGACACTTATGACTGTTCTTTCCCATGGTGCTGAACCCATTACTGTTCATTTAAAACCGCCGTGTCTTGATGATAGTGCATTAGTAATTAAAGAAGCATGGGATAGACCGCGTCGTGTAGACGGTGTGCGCATAGCACTTGAAGAAACAGATGAACATACCATTTTGCAATGTTATGGCCATGGCGGGTTTGGCATCACTACCCTTTTTGGTTCAATACAAAAAGCGCTTGAGCTTATTGTAGAAAAAAATCCAGCACGTGACACTAAAGTGTGTATTATTGGTTCCGGTTGTATGGGTTTAACACTTGCAATAGAACTTGCGCATATTGGGTTTATTGATATCACTGTTATTACCAAAGAGCGGTATGAAAACATTTCTTGGAAGTCAGGGGGATTTTTTGATCCTGGCGTAGGAATTGAGCGGAAGCCGCAAGATATACTTAAAGTTAATTTAGGCGTGAAAACGTTTGAAGTCTTGCATGAAATTGAGTTGGGGTTACATCCGTATCTTAAAGAAGATGTAGTGCATCGTATGCCAATTTATTACCCTGCACATATTAACGTGGGTGTAGAGATATTAGAAACACGTCATCTGATGCCACCACATGAGTTGGTGACTATAGACTTTGGTAATGGTGTGGTATATAAGGATTACAAAAAACAATTTACCTACTTTATAGATGTCAATAAATTGATGACTCAATTGTGGATTCAGATTGGTGCTCTCAACATATCTGTTATTGATCAAGAGATCACTGATCTTGCTCAATGCAAAGCGCCAATTATTTGCAACTGTACTGGACTTGGCAGCAAAGATCTTACCAATGATCAGCATTTAGAACCTGCACGTGGCCACTTCTTTATGCTTAAAGCGCAACCAGATGCACCACCACTTGAATATTTGTTATTTGCGCCATTTGTGCGTCAAGAGCGCAGAGAATATGTTGCTTTTTTCCCAAAGACTTCCTATAGAACTGATGCTGGTGAAATTGCATGCACAGGCATGATTGGTGGTACGTTTATTCCGTATCATACCATGAGTGATACTGAGCTTGCTCAGCTTGATGAAAAAGAGTTTGAGAAACTCATTGCACGAGCACGAGCTTATTTTTATGGAAAGTAGTTTTTTTACTCTAACTTCTTACTTTTGAATTTGATTTATTATGCCAAAATTACAGCGCGTTTCACGACTTTCTCATGTTCCTGGTATTGGTGTTGATCGTGTGGGCAATGCAGCAGATGCTTTAAATGATCCAGAAATTCTTCGCTTAGAAAATTTAGATACTGATATTCTGCCTCCCTTTTGTGCAATTACTGCAACACGAGAGGCTATTGGTGTTGATGCCAATAATAGCTATCTTCCCTTTCTTGGTCAAAATGATTTGCGCCAAACGGTAGCAGAACATGTTACTCGTATGAGTGGTGTTCACTATGATTGGTCAAAGCAGTGTATCATTACCTCGGGTGGCTGTTCAGGAGTCTTGAATACGTTGCTTGCAACTTTGGAACCAGGTGATGAAGTGATTGTTCCTGATCCCATTTACGCAGGGCTGATTAACCGCATTCGCATAGCAGGCGGTGTGCCAGTCTATGTACCACTAATGCCAACACTTGATGGTTGGCGGCTTGATATAAAAGCACTCGAAGCATAGCAGTTACGGATCGCACGCGCATGGTGCTTATGATGAGCCCTTCTATGCCAACAGGTCACGTGCTAACGCATGAGGAATGGGATGCAGTTGCTCGCGTATGCATTAAGGCTGATGCTTGGCTTTTGTACGATGCTGCTATGGAGCGTATTTTGTTTGATGGCCGTAAGGTAATACATCCTGCATCACTACCGGGCATGAGTGAAAGAACTATCACAGTGGGCTCAGTCTCCAAAGAACTACGTATGATCGGCTGGCGCATTGGTTGGGTTGTAGGACCAGTATCAATTATGAATGACATTGGTTTAGTGAGTATTTCCAACGTGGTGTGCCAAATTGGTATTGCAATGCCTGGTGCTGCTGCAGCGCTTAAAAACTCTGATGATGATGTGCAAGCTGCAACGCGCATTTGGCAGTCACGTAGAGATGTGCTTATGCATGAGCTTGAAGGATTGCCGATGGTCAAACCGCATGGTGGATGGTCGTTGCTGCTTAATACAGAGCTACTCGGATACACACCACAACAAACTTCTGAGCTTTTGTTAAAAAACGCAAAAATTGCTGCAACGCCCATGAGCGGATGGGGAAAACAAGCTGCAAGCTATATTCGCTTTGTGTTTGCCAATGAGCCAAAAGAACGGCTCGTGGGCGTTGGTCAAAAGGTACGCAAAGCATTAAACATTATCTAAGGGCTATCATGAGTACATTAAAAAAATCTGCACAACGCGTGCAAGATGCATTAAAAAAATTTGGTTTAGACTTACAAGTTGTGGAGTTTCCAGAATCAACGCGTACTTCGCAAGAAGCTGCTGATGCAATCGGCTGCGAAATAGGGCAAATTGCCAAAACGTTGATTTTTAAAGGCAAACAAAGCAACAAGCCCATGTGCGTTATCGCCAGTGGCAAGAATCGTGTTGATGAGAAAAAAGTTGCGCAACTTGTGGGTGAGCCTATTGAGCGACCTGATGCTGAGTTTGTAGAACAACATACCGGCTATGCGATTGGTGGCGTATCACCTGTTGGCTTTACCTTTGAGACTCAAACGCTCATTGACCAAGATCTTATGGCGTATCAAGCAATTTGGGTTGCGGCAGGCACTCATAATGCTGTATTTACCGTAACACCACAAGACTTGGTGCGTATCACCCATGGTCATGTGGTAGATATGAAAAAGTAACAATCCCCATTTATTGTGAAAAGTCGTGAAATACGCTATTATCAATCTATTGATAATGCATATTAAAGGACCTTCATGGAAACGCTCGAGATTCGCCAAAAATTCTTCGATTTTTTTAAAAAACATAAACACACTCAAGTACCCAGTTCATCTTTAATTCCTGCGCAAGACCCAACCTTATTATTTGCCAATGCGGGGATGAACCAGTTCAAAGACGTCTTTTTAGGTAAAGAAAAGCGCAGCTATACCCGAGCGGTAAGTATTCAAAAATGTATGCGTGCGGGTGGCAAACATAATGACCTTGATAATGTGGGGTTCACCAAACGCCATCTGACCTTTTTTGAAATGATGGGCAACTTCTCCTTTGGTGATTATTTTAAAAAGGAAGCCATTCAATTTGCCTGGGATTTTTTGACCCAAGAAATGGGCTTTGATAAGAATAAAATGTATGCTACCGTTTTCACCAATGATGATGAATCGTATAATTTATGGACTGCTGTTTTGCCTAAAGAGCGGGTTTCTCGTTTAGGGGAAGCTGATAACTTTTGGGCAATGGGTGATACTGGTCCGTGTGGCCCCTGCACAGAAATTTTTGTAGACCGTGGCCCTCACAATTGGCTGTGGCAAAAAAGAATGCGCGCCAGGATGTTCATGCGATAGATTCCTTGAAGTATGGAACTTGGTATTTATGCAATTTGATCGCCAGCTTGATGGCAGTTTGGTGCCGCTTATCTCAAACAGGCGTTGATACGGGTATGGGCTTTGAACGCCTCTGTGTAATTCTTGAAAATAAAGATTCTGTGTTTGAAACGCAAGTATTCATGCCAATTATTCGACGTACAGAAGAATTGGTAGGCAAAAAATATGCAGAACAATCTGATTTACTCAAGGCAGCGTTCCATGTGCTTGCCGATCATATTCGCGCTTCTTGCTTTCTTATAGCAGACGGTTGTGCACCATCAAATGATGGCCGTGGCTATGTGTTGCGTAAGGTGATTCGTCGTGCGGCTCTTTTTGCGCAAAAATTAACAGATAAAAATATATTCCCAGAACTTGCCGATGTTATTGTGGCTCAAATGGGTTCAGTGTATCCAGAATTAGTATCATCTCGTGATTTAATTAAATCGGTGCTTAAGAGTGAAATTGAACGGTTTGCTGCCAACTTGGTGCGCGGCCAGGCAATTTTGGAAAAATATTTTGTAGAGCAAAAAGCTAACAAGCAAATTACAGGTGAACAAGTATTTAAACTCTATGATACGTATGGTTTCCCGCTTGAGCTTGTCAAAATTATTGCGCATGAGCGCGGTTTTACTGCTGATGAAGCTGGCTTTGAGAAATTTATGCAGCATCAGCAACAAGAGTCTGGCAAGAAAACAAAAGATATGTTAGATCATGTTGCAATTCCAGAAACTATCACTACCATCTTCACGGGGTATGAAGAGCTTGAAACGCCCTCGGAAATTGTTGCCTTAATAGCACATGATACGTTAGTTGAGCGAGTAAAAAAAGGTGAAGACTGTTGGGTACTCACCAAAAAATCACCCTACTTTATTGTGGGTGGTGGCCAAGTGCCGGATGAAGGTTTTTTATTAATTGATAATCATAAAGTAGCACTTAAACAAGTGCGTTATATTGATGGTCGCATTGCAGTGCACATACAAGCACCAGTTGATCTTAAAATAGGTCAACATATAACGAGTGTGGTTGATCCGGTATGGCGTGCTAAGGCTATGAAGAACCATACGGCAACGCATATGCTCCAATCAGCGCTTATTGAAGTGCTTGGCAAAACGGTCAAACAATCTGGTTCATTAGTGCATCCTGATTATTTACGTTTTGACTTTACCTATCATCGGCCGCTCACTGCTGAAGAGCTTAAGCGTGTAGAAGATGTGGTAAATGGTAAAATCATGGAAAATATTCCGGTAGTGATTGAATATACCACGCTCAATGATGCCCTTAAAAAAGGCGCTCTTGCCTTCTTTGGTGATAAATATAATCCAGAGAATGTACGTTTGGTAAACATTGATGCATTCTCGCATGAACTCTGTGGTGGTACGCATGTGCCTCGCACTGGCGACATTGGCACATTTAAAATTACCGAAGAAACTGCTTTGTCTGCCGGTCATCGCCGTATTGTCGCTCTGACAGGTCCAAGAGCAATTGAGTTGTTCCAAGAGACATATGCAAGTATTAAGGAATTGAGTCAGTTTTATAAAGTGCAACTTCCTGAGGTAGTGCAAACGGTTGAAAAACAGCAAGAGCAAATTAGGCATGCGCAAACTCAACTGAAACAACTTAAGAAGCAATTATGGCAGTATCAAGTGCCAGCATGGCAAGCAGCTGCTGAAGTAGTTAATAAAATGCCGTATTTGTATATACATGTTTCTGATGTGCCTGCCGATGAGTTGCGAGATATTGTTGCAAATTTACAGCAAAAGAACCCCGGTTTTTATGTTGCAGTAAGTGGCGTTGATAATACAAGCAGCTTTATTGCTTCAGTAGCTCCAGCATTGGTTGATCGTGTTGATATGAAGGCTTTTGGTACATGGCTTAATGAAACTGCCCAATTGCGTGGTGGCGGCAAGAAGGATATGCTCCAAGGTGGTGGCCCTAAGGTTGGTAAGGATCTTGGTGATGCGATTAAGAAGTGGATTACAGAGAATGTTAAAAATTAGTATTTTTAATATTTTGGTTATAGGTTGTTTTTTTACTATTTTGTCAGCAAATGTACAAGCACCAATTATGATTAAAGAAATAGAAATCAAGATTCAAATTGATGAAAGACAATTAGGTCTTTTACGGAATTGGTTGAAGGATAATGCGCAATTCAAGGGCGCACTCTCGCATACAGAGTGGTATCTTGATAATCCAAATGACACATTCTTCTTTACTGCTCCAGAGGGCTATAAGGATGCACTCAAATACTTGCGCGTGCGCCATACCGAGCGAGGTGATTCTGTAGCATATAAATTGTGGTACAAAGATCCTGAAACGGGCAAAACTACGCATTGTGATGAGTACGAGACTAAAGTTGAGAATGGGCAAGTGATGCTTGCTCTTTTTGCGCAACTTGGTTTTACTGAACAAACCAAAATTGCAAAACAGCGAGAGACATATCTTACCGATGAGTTTGAAATTGTGATTGATCAGATCGAGAACGTAGGGTTCTTTGTAGAAATTGAAGTTTTGCATCCTAAAGAGAATGTAAAAGAATCTCTTGCCGATATCCATGCTTTTTTGAAAGATATTTGCATTACACGATTTAGAAAAATAGATCGTGGGTATGTGAGTATGGCATGGAATCCTGAGTATGATTTTGGGGTATTGGTAGAGGTGGAATAATACGCACCGCACAACCTGAGTGATTTGCGTAGCAATGCGAAGCAAATAGTATCGAGGGAGCATTGATTAATAAATAAACTAAATAAGACTTATATATAGTTGATATAGAAGTTCGGTTTTTAATTCACTGATGCTATTCGCCGGGCACTACTCGTGCAGAGGGACATATTTTGAGTGCCCAAAATATATCCAACAAAATGCACCAGCATGCTGCTGGACTGCTGGTCGTTCGAATGTTGCCACCGCGCCGCCCCTACGGGTCGCTTAGTGGCCATACGAACTTAAAAAGACTTTTTATACTAAGACAAAACATTTGATGTTACTATAACCTCAATCGCCGGGCGGCTCGCTTCCTCCTTCACGTATCCGGGCCATCGGGCTCGGCACGTTACGGCGGACAGGTCATTTTACTACTCAATTTTGCGTCGGTTATCTAACAAATTTTACACTAGCAATGAGCATTGTTTTAGAAAGAATATTTTTATCGCAAAGTGACCATTTGTTTTGTTCAGCGCTTATTGGGGTTCGTTGAAAGAATGAGAAGCGGAGTAGTACAAACCACTAATCACCACCCTTTTTTAGAAACAATAATCTTATTCTATTCTTTAGGCCCCCTGGCATAGAGAGTAAATTTGCTGCCGGTTGGCCTTGGGGGGGGCCGTCAAGGCAAAGGCCGATCTCCCTGTATTTAGGCATAAATCTTGAAAATTCATTAACCTGCTGTAACTAATTAATTTAGAATTAATTGACAAATAGTTCATTGTATAGTATTCTAAGATAGTGTTCTAAAATATAGAATAATTATTAATCTTATATACAACATAATACATAGGAGGTTTCATGAAAACCAATTTATCACTATTTATGGCTTTATGTGCTGTAATTTTTACTAATTCAGCAATGGGAATGGAAGATTCTTCTCCAAAATCATATCAAGAATTAAAAGAAGAGTTTAAATCAAACAAAGATGAAAATTACACTTGTGCTCTGATTGAAGCAGAGAATCTTCAAAAGTGTTTTCAAGATTCTGTTTATCAAGATAAGCAAGTCGAGATAAGAAAAGCTGAGTTAAAAGAGTCATCTGATTTTGCACGCATCCGCGCCAAGTTTTTTGGAGCAGCAACTGCGGTGATGGCTGCACCAGTTATGGTTCTTAGCCTAATGAAAAAAAAGGTTGGCCTAGGCCTTAAAACAGCTATGCTTGTACCAGCAGCATCATCATTATATAATGGCGTACAAAGCGGAAACTTTCGACTTGCAGCAAATCAAGTAACAGAATATAATGCTTTTGATAATGAAAAAGAATGGTTGATTAAAGAAGTAAAATCAATAAATCCAGCTCTTAAACCAAGGATTGTTTTAGAGCTCCTTGCAGAGCAACAAGCAAGACAACTTGCGGAGCAACGTTCAAAGGAATTTGATATAGAGTTTGCTAAAACAATAGAAGAAAAGAAGGCAGAATTTCACTCATAATCTTAATTAGAGATAGTTCAACGGATTATTAAATCCAGGTAAAATTACCCGCTCCATGATCATATGCATCATACGAGCGGGTTTTTTATTACTCTTCTTCTAGTTCTTCCTCTTCTTCATAGCCTTCAGGCAAGAAACCATCAACTTGTGCATTCCAAAGAGTTTGATATAAACCGGGCTCTTCAATAAGTTCTTGATGCGAACCGTCTTGAATAATTGTACCTTTTTCAAAGACCAAAATGCGATCCATATAAAGGAGTGTAGAGAGACGATGTGCAACAACCAGTGTTGTTTTGCCTTGCATAATCTCAGTAAGACTTTCTTGTATTAAGCGCTCAGTCATGGTATCAAGCGCACTCGTGGCTTCATCAAGAATAAGTATTGGTGCGTTTTTAAGTGCTGCGCGTGCAAGAGAAATCCGTTGGCGTTGACCACCAGATAACTTGGAGCCACGTTCTCCTACTACCGTTTTATAGCCTTGCGGTAATGATGCAATAAATTCAGCTGCGTGTGCTTTCTGTGCGGCACCCTCTACTTGTTCGTGTGTTGCAGTCAGTTTGCCATATTGAATGTTTGCATATATGGAACGTGCAAAAAGGGATGTATCTTGCGGAATTGTGCTAATTGCGCGATGCAATGATTGTTGGGTTACTTCTTTGATATCTTGGCCATCAATTAAAATTTTGCCTGAGGTGAGATCATAAATGCGTAAAATGAGATTAATAAACGTGGTTTTACCACTGCCAGAAAATCCTACCAAGCCTACTTTTTGTCCCGGTAGAATTTCTACGGATTTATCACGAAATAATGGTTCTGCACCTTTATATTTAAAGCGCACTTGATCAAACTCAATGCGTCCTTCTTTTACAACGAGTTCTTTTGCATTTGGAGCATCTTGAATAGATATTGGTTGGGTGAAGGTATGCAGCGCCTGGCCTATTCTCCCAGTTAGTTTCGCAAATGATGAAAGATCTTTGGTGAGCAACCAGAGTGAATCTACAATGGCAGTGTTAAATGAAATTACGAGAGCAAAATCACCCACAGATACTGTGCCTTGTTGCCAACCTCTGAGTAGAAAGTAGAGTGAAGTGGTTTGCATGATAACAAATGAATAATCGTACACGGTAAATATAATAAAATAGATCCATGTTAGTTTTTGTTCAGCATGTTTGGTTTCAGTCAGTTCATTATCAAGTGCTTGGCTTTCATAGTCTTCCCGAGCAAATAAACGAACTGCAAGCATGTTTGAAATCACATCAACTTGACGGCCGATTACGCGGTTGTTGAGTAGTGACCAATTGGCAGAATAGCCTTGCAATTTCCTGAGAAATAGAAATGAGATGGCTATAAAGACGCTCGACCAGACAAACATGGTAAGTGCAAAAATATAGTTCACACTCCCGAGTGCAAAAATGGCAATAGTAAGAGTGAGCGTATTCCATAAAAAACGATCAACGATAAGTTGTAAAACATCTGGTACATCAAATGCAGTACTTCGTATCTGATTGGTAAGGCTGCCTGCAGTTTGCTCTTGAAAAAAACTATGGCTTTGTTTGAGTAAATAATCAAAAATTATCGTAGTAATTTTTTGTCGCATATCAGGGATCATCTTTATATCAACAAAATAATTATACAACCGATGCATGGTTGCCATGATAAGCATTTGTAGAATGTAAAGACCAACCGGTAATGCCAAAAAAACAAAAGGATCTTGCCCTGCATTATTTGAAATGCGATTGATTATAATTTTGAGAATATAGGGCCGTACTGCAACATCAACTGCGCGCATTATGGTGGCGCATATCATTATGGCCAGTGGAAAATGAAATTGTTTTGCTATGTTAAATATAAATTGGAGAATTTGTCTGCTACTGATTGTATGCATAATGATACTATCCTTATTAATTTCACCTCTTGAAATTAACATATCACAAACATGATTTTGGATTCAAGATTTGGGTTAACTATACTGCTCTTATTTGTTCTTCAATTAAATCTAATCCTTTTGCAATCATGGCGTCAACGTCTTCACGTTTTTCAGTAAAAGGCTTTAATACAAAATCTGCCACTTGTTCACGCTCGTTGGGTCTGCCAATACCCATGCGAATACGCCCGAATTCAGCACCGCCATGTGCGATAATGGAGCGCAAGCCGTTGTGACCACGTGCACTGCCACCTATGCGATAACTTACTGCCCCAAATGGTTTTTCAAGCTCGTCATGCACCACTAGAATTTCAGAAAGCTTAATGCCCTTCTTTTGCAAGTAAGGCATTACTTTGCCAGAATCGTTCATAAAGGTAGTAGGTTTAATGAGAATAATGGGAGTATCATTAATTTGAATAGTAGCTTCATCAAAATGATCTTTATGCGACCATTTGCCATTATATTGATTTGCAAGTGCATCAAGCACTTGAAAGCCAATATTATGTCTTGTCTCATAGTATTTAGGGCCGGGATTACCCAGCCCTATAATTGCTTTTATCATAGAGATAATTGTATTTACGATTTTGCAGGTGTTGCTGGTTTAGCTGGTGTAGTAGCAGCTGGTTTTACAGCAGGCTTATAGCTCTTGTTAAGTTCATCTGCAATTAATTGAGTAATATCAATGCGCTCATTTACATAAATGGTGCTACCAGCAAGAATTACGTCAATGCCAAGCTCTTTTGCAATTTTTTGAGCGGCAGCTTCAATCTTTTTGAGTATTTCCATTTGTGCCATTTGGGCGCGTTGTTGAGGAATTTCTTGTGCTGCGCGTTTTTCAATCTCTATATCATTTTGTAAAGAGAGTAATTTCTTTTGTTTGTTTTCTCGTGCGCTAGCAGTAGCTGCATTACCCATGTTGCCAAGTTCTGTTTCTAGTTTTTGCCGTTCAGCGTCCATTGCTTGGATTGCCTTTGCGCGTGATTCAAAATCAGCTTTTATGATTTCAGCTTGAGCTGCCCATTCTTTGGATTTATCAAGCACGCCATACGGGTCCATAAAGGCAATCTTTACATTTAAGAAATCTTGCTTTATAGCAGGTGCTGGTGCCGATACTGGCGCGGTAACTGCTTTTTCATCAGCGCATACAAGAGCAGAAGAAAGTAAAGTTAAGGCTGTTAATGAATATAATACGTTTTTCATATAAATGTTCCTTTAGGAATATGTTGTAGTAATAGCTAAGATTTTTAATTAAAGCTTAGAGCTTAGTGTAAACAAATCGGCTTTTTCGTCAATTTCTACTTCACTTCTATAGCTTCCGGTTCTGGAGTAGGACTTCTCAGTTCGTGATTTTTAGAACTATTTTTTTGTGCTAATTCAAATTTAGTAATTTCCATTTTTAATAATTTAATGAGAGGTGGATGAGGCATCACCGGGGTAGTGCGAAGACTTCTAGCATTATACACCATGGTAGATTCTGTGGTAAATGCGCCATTTGTTACATTCTTGGTAACTTTTGTTTGCCATTCACTATTTGCTAAATGTGCAATAGCAATAATGATGTTATTTGTCTGAGAAACTTGTATGGTCCCATATTGATCACTTCTATCCATACAATTGATCATACTCATACTACTTAATAAAGTGATACATATTAATAATGTTAAAATATAGTTTCTCATAAGACTTCCTTACTGTGGTTATCCTTTCTCTTTAAAACTTTATATTACACGCTCGTGCAACATATTCCTGCATCTGATCATCCAAGCTTGCATAAAGCAATCTTAAAGAATTGTTTGAAGGTTTTGTAAAATCTAATGGTGTGTTTTTATGATACATTAATGTGGCATACAAGATCAAGCATAGTTGTTGTGACATGATAGAATCCCAATTGCAATCAGCCGGTGCAACTTCAAACAGTGTATAGTTTCTTTCTTCAAGAATGCGCCCATCGGGTAATGGAAAGCAATGGTTATTAAATTTTCGTACTACCTGCTCATGGACCATATCCACCAAGCTTCCCCCCTCGTTAGCGGATTCTATGCGCACATAAGTAGCATCCGGTATCCACTGCACAAAATTACCATTATCAACACGTAACACCAGAGCATGCGTTTTTTTGTCTCGTATTTCTACTGATGGATACACATTAGATCGGTAATTTTCTGGCACGGGGTTATTATATTGCACTTGATAATAGGGGCCTGCTGCGGGCCAATCTGCCCACACAACACCTTTTAAATTGCTTATCTCAGGTACTAGTTCATGTGTATGCAGATTAAAGGCTGCTATTTTAAGATCAGTATGAGTAAAATGTCCTTGGCCTCGATCATTCAAAAGTGGTACTATACAATATGGATACGCTGGATCTTGTGAAAATAATGCAGGAGGCGCTTCATAATCTATACTGCGAACGTGCTCAAATGTCTTGATTGCTTTACGCTCTTTAAGATCATAAATGCGCCCTCTTTGATTTTCGTGTAGCACATAGCAATATCTGCCATCAGGAGAAAAACAAGGAGCTGGATCGTGTCTTGCAGTATCAAGAGACAGGCAAAAATTATCTTGTGGGTAATATACATGATATTGACTTGTATGTTGGCTGAGTTCTTTTGGTACTAAGCAACAGGCACTATTTGGTGCCCAAAGAATCTCGCGCGATGAACCATCACATGCTGGTAAAGGGAATTCTTTGCATTCATCTCCATTTTTTTCTAAATAATATAGCTTTAGACCCTCTTTGGTAGGTATAAAACAATATTTTTCATCCGGAGAGATTGATACTGTAGTATACCAATATTTAGTTTCAGGAAATCTGACAATTACCCCTTGTGAATGTGTATCAAAAATACCTACATGAGTAGATGTTTTTGCAGTAGGCTTGAGTACTGCATAATGACCTGAGCGAGAAAAATCAACAACGGGAAAATCTTGTTGAGATGAGCAATCTTTTGGTATAGTGACCACTGTGCCAGTTGTAAGGTCAAAGGCTTCTATAGTTGTTTTATGTGCAGAACTTGAAACGCTACTACGATCATAAGTTGCAAGTGGCAACATGCAAAAACGAGTATCCGGAGAAAAAGTTGCCCGTTTATAAGGATCCAGCATAGATGTTGTGTGGATTACTTTTTGCGTTGTCACGTCAGCAACAATACCCTCCCCACGTCCATTAGTTCCTGCAGCATAACGAAAGTTGGCAGAGAAGCTTATGTTATGTATATAAGTGATAAGCTCTGTTCGTTTATCTTCACTTGTTAAATAGATATTTTTAAGTTGGGCTTTTAATCTTGTGGCAGCAAGTAATGTTTGGGCAAATTCTTTATCATGCGCAGGGTCCCAGCCTTCGCGATATAGAGATGGTTCTTGGGGCAGCATACTGCGCCAATCTTCAAGTGCCTGTGGCGTACACAGAGTTTCTTGGAGCACAAATCCACGCGGGTCATCGTTTCTTTTTGCATTCAGGAGAGCAGTTAGTTTAAGTGCGTGTTGCCTTGGCCTGGTGGTATCAGCAAGGTCAAGGCCTTCCAAGTTTGAAGCAGAAGCTGGGCGCCCTTCAAGGTGCCTGCGTGCTTGTTCAACGCCGATCGCAGTAAAAAGAACGTTTTCTTGTAGATCTCTGATTGCAGGATGATGTTGCGCATCACGTTGTTGTGCGCGTGGATTTGCCCAGGTAAACACAGGTGGCGTACTGAAATCCATACCAAAAAGGTTATTGATAGAGAAGAACATGAATGCAAGCAATAGTTTGTGCATGGTGAGCCTTTTTGGTTTAGCAAAGATTGAATATAATTGTTATGTTTATTTTGACTTGTGCTGTTTTAAGAACGCAAGCAAATCTGCATTGATTACATCAGCATGAGTAGTGCACATGCCATGTGGATACCCTTTATATACCTTAAGTGTGGCATTCTTTACTATTTTGGCCGACATAAGCCCTGCAGCTCCTATTGGTACAATCTGATCATCATCGCCATGCATAATGAGAGTTGGCACATCAAACTTTTTAAGATCTTCAGTAAAGTCTGTTTCAGAAAATGCTTTAATGCAATCATAATGAGGCTTCATGCCACCAATCATTCCTTGTAGCCACCAATGTTTTCTAATGCCTTCTGATATCTTGGCGCCAGGGCGATTGTAGCCATAAAATGGCAGCGTTAAATCTATATAAAATTGAGCACGGTTCTTTGCAAGATCTGCTCTCAAACCGTCAAAAACTGAGATTGGCAGGCCTCCTGGATTTTTATCCGTTTTAAGCATTAATGGTGGTACTGCGCTAATGAGCACCGCCACTGCTACTCGCTTAGTGCCATGGCGACCAATATATCGAGCAACTTCTCCGCCACCAGTGGAATGCCCCACGTGAATTGCATCTTTAAGATTAAGCTTTTCAGTCAGCTGTGCAAGGTCATCGGCATAGGTGTTCATGTCATTGCCATCCCATGTTTGGGTGGATCTGCCATGCCCACGTCGGTCAAACGCAATAACTCTATAACCGTGCTGTCCAAAGAATAACATTTGTGCATCCCAGTCATCTGCCGTGAGTGGCCACCCGTGACTAAATACTATGGGTTGGCCTATGCCCCAATCTTTATAGAAAATAGTAACACTATCTTGTGTGGTTATTGTTGGCATGGCTTCTCCCTTATAGATTTTTGGTGATTCTTTTTTTGTTTAGTGTAACAAAGAATACTATCAGAAGCCAATGACCCAGTAAGAACGTTTTTGACTATGAGTTACCGTATATATTGATTAGGTGCTGATTGCATTGATTTTTGCATTTTGCTGTTTAAACTAGTGAGAGATTTACTTATCATATTGTTGATAACAAACATAATTTGAATTCTGTTACAAGGATATATCATGCAAAAAACAGTATTATTTATTTTGGTTTTGTCAGTAAGTTCTGCTTGGTCTATGGAAGTGGGACCAGCAAAAGATAAGCGAACTGCAGCGATTATGAATCTTAATTTATTAGAAAGGCAGTTTGTAGTAGGTAAGTCTGAGGGACTAATACCGGAGTCTTTTTTTACGAACTGTGAAGAAAAAAAACAACAATTCCCAAATGATGCGCAAATGCTGGCTGGAATTAATCTGTTAATTAGACAAGCTAAAGAGATTAATGCACCTTTTGATAAGTAATAGGTGAGCTTAAATACTTTTGATGGGTTTTCCTGCTTTAAATGCTTTGATCATTTCTAGAGTGTCTTGCATCAAGCGATGGGCAGCTTCCACAGTATTATATGCATTATGCGGAGTTACTAGTGCGCAGGAATGTTTAATAAGTTCTTTGGATGCAGGAGAATTTGGATTTTCAAGCACGTCTACGGCGCACCCTGCAAGTTTGCCATTTTTAAGTGCATCAAGTAATGCCTTGGTATCAACAAGACCTCCGCGTGCGGTATTAATAAAATAGGCGCCTGGTTTTATATGAGCAATGCTTGAAGCGTTAATAATATGATGCGTGTCTTTGGTGAAAGGCAAGTGAATAGTAATAATATCGGCGGTTTGTAATAGTTTTGTTAAATCAACGTAGGTGAGGGTATACCTTTTCTCCAGTTCAGGGTTTTTGTAGACATCATAGGCAACAATATCCATGCCAAACCCGTGCGCAATGGCTGCAACCTGTTTTCCTATGTTGCCCATGCCAATAATGCCAATTGTTTTGCCCTTGAGTTCAAAGCCACAGAGCCCTTCATGAGTAAAATAACTTTTTTGTTTTACTTGATAGCACGTAATATACAGCATGCGTGCAAGACAAAGTATAAGAGCAAATGTATATTCGGCTACTGCAGTGGTGGCATATGTTGGGTCGTTACATACCCGAATACCTTTTTTTGTTGCTGCATCTATATCAATGTGATCATATCCGGTGGAACGTGTAATAATGAGTTTAAGTTGCGGTAATTGATCAAGCACTTCTTTGGAAATTGTTGATCCTATAGAGATGGTCAAGATGTTTGTATCACTATGCTGTTTAATAAGGTCAGGGGAAAGTGGTTTATCAGTACAAATGAGCGTATCATTTTGCAATGCTTTTTCCAGCAGTTCCTTTTGCCATGATTCAATTTCGGTAACTAGTATTTTCACTGTGCACCATCGATTTTTTGATGTACGCTTGTTAATATTGCATCAATATCATCAAGAACCTGCTCTTTATCTTGAAGAGCATCTTCTTCATCCGATACAAGATTTTTTTCTTCTTGAGTAAAGTTGGCATTTGTTGAGATAAATGTGACCAATCCAGCGATTTTATGTATTTTTTTTGATCTTTCAAAACCAAGCGTGCCAATCAATGCAAGTTCTTCAATTGGTGCAACGTTTTCTTTCACGCACATAAATGGGATAAATGTATGGAATTTTTTTACCACAAGATCCCATAGAGTGGCCGGCCGCTCATCAAGTTGCTTTTTCAATCCATCGCGCTCTTGTGTAAGTGTTGTAATCAATGCTCTTTTTTTGGTAAGCTTTGTTTCTAATCCATTAATACGCTGAGCTTGTTGGTAATTTGCGAACGCAGAGATTGCAAGTGCACCGCCGGTTAAAACCAGCGACCCGCACACCAGCGTCCATTCGTCCATGGCATGTATATGATGTGGCTGCAAGGCAAGCACTACTACACTAAGAATCAACATGAGCTTCTTCATACTATCCCCCAATTTAGTATAAGCTTCTGATTTGAGTATAGTTAATTTCATTTAGTTTGCGCAAGAGATACGTATAGATCAATTTTCTTTGCGGCAAAGTAGCTCATTTTAGGGGACTGTTTATTAATATTATGAAATATTATTGTGATGGGTGTGTGATATTCTGTATACTGAATATACTTGGCAATGTTACAAACAGTATATTACTCGGAGGTTATTATGAAGAAAAGGTTACACTATATATTTTCAGGGTTGGTGCTTGTAAGTATGCAGAGCACTTTGCATGCAACGGTGAGTGGTTATCCCATTAAGGAAGGTCCTTATCCTTTAACCATTATTAATAAAACAGATGAGCAAGTTAATGTGTCCGTAAGAACGGTAGAGTTTGCCCCAGAAAGAGAGCGCCAATATGTGCATTTTAAAGATGGCAAATGGGTCTATTCTTCAAGCGAGCCTGGTTCTCTGGAAACAATGGTAGCACTTGGTCATTCTGCCAATACGTTATTGCCGGGAGCGATTATTAAAGATGTTTTCTCGCATGCAATTACGTTGATTACTGCAAAAAGTGCTTCTGCAGAAGCTTCCAAATCGGTACCACCTACATTTGATTTAAAAACGGTGACCATTGAAAAAGATCTAATGGGTGGCTTGGTGATTAATTTCAGTTAACTATGTTCGCAAGTTTCTGTTTTCATTAATAACAATAGGCTTAATAACCCAATTGTTAAAATTGGCAGCAGTTTTAAGGTGCGTGCATGCATCATACGGGAATTGTTTGCCTGCAACCGGTGCAGAAAGCACGGTATAGGCAGTATTATTCCACAAGCTGACCAGACCTTTATTAATAATGAGTTGTTGGAGCATGTTTCCGTAATGTTGATGCCCGCGGATAATTGCATGGAGCGTGTGATAAGACCCACTTTGTTCTTTGAACCAATAGTGGGTTAACTCTTTGCCATGCACCCATCCCCTGCCTTCATTATGATCAACTATTGGTGATCGATAATTACGTGGATCTTCAATAAGATCGGCCCACATCAGCCCAATGGTTATAGGGATTGTAGGGGAGCGTGGCGTAAAGTTTTCAATTTCATATTCAGGTACATATTTGAGCACATCTTTTTTAATAAAAAGTGGCAAATTGCGTACATTGTCGGCGCGATCAAGCGTTAGTATTTCCTGAAACTGCACTGATTCGGCAGATGCCAATAATCTGCTTGCATCGTAACCAAGCTCTGGTCCACCATGGCAGCATTGAATATAATCAGTGTGCGTGCCATTTTTTACGCCAACAAACAGGGCCATAGGCATAGTGGCATACCAGTTTTCTATGCTGGCAAGATCAGATTCTTTGAGATCCGCGCGAGCATATAGTTCATCGGCAAAGCCATATTGCTCATTAAGGCGCACATCTTCATGATTGCCGCGAATAAGAATCACGTTGCCAGGGTTTGCCATGCGCAATCGCATCAAAGAGTAAATAACTTCAATGCCATATTCACCTCTGTCTACATAGTCACCTAAAAAGAGTAAATAGGTGTTAGGGCTTATGACATGGAAATTATCATCAAGAACGTTTTGCTTTTTCAGGTAATCAAAGGTCCGCAGCAAAGAATGAATATTGCCATGCAAATCACCAAAAAAGTAAATATTGCTTTGTTGCTGCACTATCAGTTTTTGTACAAAGGGAGCAAAATCTGGCATTTGCCCTTTAAAAGGACTCGTGTGGTCAAGCCATAGAGCATCAGACCTGAGCATAAGTTTATTTGCAGTGGTACTTTGCTGGATTGTTTTAATGAGAGCATCGCGGGAAAGAAAGCTTGCCGGCGCATTGCCTGCATGTTCCGGGTACTGCGCGCAGTATTCTTGGAGTCTTAGTATATTCATATCAAGAGTAGGCACCGTTTCTACGCCACAAACTGCAATGTAAGATAAAAAGAGGGAAGTTATCAGAATGGTTTTTTGAATAGTCTTATTCATGGCGAGCCTCCTTTGGCTATTTCAGGAATGCGATCTATTCATAGTATACCATTGGTCTTGCCATTTGACTATATATGCGATTTTTTGTAGGGAATTTGCTTTAAAAGTGGATAATTATGAATGTCTAAGGGGAGTTGAATATACTCCCGGTAGTGATATAGTAGAGGACAGTGTAAAACGTATATATTTCGGAGAAAACTATGGTAGATAATTTTAAGTATAAACTGTTTTTAGTTTTGAGCCTTGGATCATTGTGTTCAATAGAAGCAATGGATCAAGAAGGCCCAATGGGTCAGATACCAGAGGGTTTAAAGCGACATGTTATCACTCAAGGCGAAATCTGTAAGCTTATCAGGGATGGTCATGCAAAAGGTGATTATATGCCTTATGAAGCATTGAGTTTATTCCAGCAGGCATATGATAAGGCGGATTTGCGTATTTGGCAACATGGACTCAAGGATGGCAAGCTGGTTAAAGTAATATGTTTTGCAAGCGATGATGATCAAGCAGATCCTCATGATGTAAAAGTATGGAAGTTATTGCTTGATAAAGTGGATTCATTGTGTGAACATACCCATGGCATAATACAAGAAAAAGCTGCTCTACTATGTGTGCTTACTGCTCGCAAGTATACCGCTGCTCGTTGTGATAGTTTGTCACTTGCGCAAAATTTAGACATAGCATGGCAAGCGGAAACATTAGAAGGAATTAGAGGGCGAACTACAGCAGAACGCTTGGCTAATGCAAGGGATGCTGCTACAGAACATCCAGAACACAGCGCTCTTACAGCAGAATATGCCAAGCGACAAGCCAAGAAATCTAAAAAAATAGGTGAAATCATTGCTGACAGAGAAATGCTCCTTGCTCAATTAAAAAAACAGGAAGCAGTGACTCGTTATGAGGAGCAGCTTGCACAAGCTGAAAGCATGGAGAAATAAAGACTAAAGCTGGGGAAGAAACAGTACAATAGTTATTCTGCGTGTTCTGCAAGTTTTTTTAAGTTTATGAGACTTTGTTCAAAGAGTCCGCCCATGAGGTGGTTCATATCCATAAACAAATAGTTTTTCCAACGGAAGATTGGATTATTGCCTGTATCCACCCAATGAACAATCGTGGTGTCATCAAAAGGCGTAAGTTGTATCTGGCCACGTATGCTCGATCCGCTCATGCAATCACGCACATATTCAATACCTTGTTTTAGATCAGCTTTAATTATGGTTTGTGATCCTGTATTTGCTGGGGAGGTCCAAGAGCGCGTTGCGCCAACACCTTCTTCCGGTCCAGAAGCGGTATACGCTAAATCTGGAAACGCTGCATCAAAGGCGCTCCATTTTGGCCAGCCAGTATTAAAGCTGGCAATCAAAGGATAGATTTTTTCTGGGGCAGCATTAATGACTATAGACCTTTCAACCTTCCACTCTGATGGCAGGAAATAACTGAGTCCAAGTATAGCTAATATGGTAATAATTGAACTTAAGCATGAGTACTTGAGAAAATACATGGAGATCCTTTTTTAGCGATGAAAGATAATGTAATTATTGAGTTGCGCCATCAAAGAGATGGCCGGCCAGTCATTTCTGTTAAAAATCTTCTTTTAGCAAATTCTCTGCCAGCATGCGTTTTTAAATATTTTTCAAACTTTAGAGCTATATATTTATCTTTAAAAGCCAAGCAAACAATAAGTTCCCAGAGTTTATTTTTCTTTGTATGTATTGATCTACCAGCATTATGAGTTGCTAGTCTACTTTTTATGTTTAATGTGTATCCTGCATAAAATATTTCAGGTGATTGAATAGATTGTATTAGATAAACGTAGTAATGCATAAATACTGAATATTGAAATAATGTTATTTAGAAGTTAATGAGAGAATCAGCCTGCCAGTCACACTCTTCAGTAAGCCTGCTTACTTATAATGTTTACTCCTTGGAAGAGACTGGCTGTGTTAAGTTAATTTATCAGGTAATGAGAGGTTAGTCAGTCATCGCTCTTTAGGAAGTGATTTTAGTAATAATGTTTACTCCTTCGAAGAGACTGGCCTTTGATTTTAGAGGTTAGCGTTTAATTTTGCCTGCCAGTCACCACTCTTCAGTAAGCCATCTTACTTATAATGTTTATTCCTTCGAAGAGACTGGCCGTGCCAGGCGTAACTCCTTTAGGAGTGGAGCCTGGTGGAGGCGATGGGAATCGAACCCATGTCCGCACTACAGTTGGCATTAAGCGCTACATGCTTAGTTTTCTTTAATACTCACATAACACCTTGAAAACGCAGGTATTGTTAGATGAGCCAGTTGTGTGATTCGGATTTGCTATACAACCAAAAATCCTTGCAAAAGAGTTCTATCTACTTAATACGAATTTGGCCATACTGATAGACACGTCAGCCAAATAAGATCCTAATTAAGCTACTGCGTAACTAGGATGCGCAAGAACTGAGTCTGCACTTATTGTTTTGATCACAGGTTTTACGAGTTTGCTGATCAAGACTCGGCATGCTCTTAATACGTCCTATAACACGTCGAAGCCAGGACGCCCCCAATAATTTCAAAGATAAGATAATTACATTTCTAATTGTAATGATGGGGATAGATCTTGTCAATTTAAACGTGTATACAGACAAAACTCAATGTTTGAAATTCTTGAAAATTGACAAATTCTGATTTATTGCTACTATAAAATATAGGCTGTGTTTGGCCTATATAACAGTTAATTGAGGGTTGGAGATTTATGAGATTAGTGCCTTACGTGCTCAGTAGCATATTCTTTTTTGTGTGTACTCTATTTGCTGTATTGCAGCCTATAGGTCAAGTGGTTGATTGGCGACTTCTTGCTCTGCAGGATCTTGAAAAAGCTCATAATCAAATAACCGATATTCATCCTGGTGTTTTAGATCAGGATGAACTTTGTCCTCATTTTAATATGTGGTTTAGGCAAGGATATGCACAAGCTCTTGAGCGGGCACACCAAGTTGTGGATGTGCATGGTTATGAATGCGTTTTGCGTTATTATCTCAATGGTTATCAAGACAGGCATGTAGCGCTTTGCGTTAAAAACGAAGCAAATAAAAATATTACTGAGCGAAAATTCACCTATCGATGGCCAGGTTTTGTTGTTTCTTGGCGCAATGGAGTATATACCGTTTCTGGGCATACCGCGCAAAAAGATGCATTTGATCCGTTACCACCGATCGGTGCGCAATTAGTTACTTGCAATGGTATTTCTCCGCAAGAATTGATGCAGCAAAACATCTTTCCTTTTTATGGTAATGCACAATTTGAAGCTGATTGGCAAAAATGGGCATCTTCATTATTGCTCGATCAGCATAATCCATGGGCAATACCCATTACAGAATGTACTTTTCTGATTGATAATGAACAAGTTACTTTGCCTTTAACGTGGCAATTGGTTACTCAAGAAGTTTTTTTATTGCTGGATAGAGCACAAGAACGTATGGAATATGAGCAACAGCCTCATCTAACGTATTTTGATGAAGGTTGTGTGTGGGTTCGTGTGCCTTCTTTTTATTTGAGTACAGAAGATTTGGTTACAGCTATGGATAAGTTGCTGTGTGATTTAGAGCAGATTCGCAATGAACGCATTATTGTGCTTGATATTCGTGGAAATAGTGGTGGTGCAGACTGGTGGGGTGATAAAATAATTTTACATTTATTTGGAACTACGGTTTACGACACAGTTAAGCAAAAGCAGCATGGCAAGAAATTTGATGAACATCGTCTTTCTTCATTTTTTATCAAACAGTCCCAAAAATACTTTGAAACTTTATTTATTCCCGAAAACGTTAAAAAGGAATGGGCGGAAAGACTTGCCAATTTAAAACAAGCATACACAGACAATAAACAGTTTTATCGCCTGGAATATAATGAAGTTGATGATGAGGAGCGTTCGCGTGCAGAGGTTCAATGTGCAGCAAATCCAGTGAGCGCAGCTGTTTATTTGTTAACAGATGGTGCAGTCACGAGTGCGTCATTGAGTTTTGCAGATCTTTGCATTGGTATACCAGAAATTATCCATATAGGTCGCCCAACAAGTGGAGATACTATTTTTATGGATTGCCTGCTTGCTCCCATTGAAAGTAATAACTTTGAAGTATTGCTACCAACACTTATTAGGCGTAAGCGTATTTGTAGAAAAAATAATGAATGTTATACGCCAAAGTATGAATTTAATGGTGATATGCGGGATACAGAAGCATTGCAAAGTTGGGTAAAAGAACTTACTATGCGCACAAATTCTTTTGCTTGATCATAATTATTGAAACCTTGTCTTAAATGTGTTAAGATCGCATCGTATCCTAAGAGACAGAGTTATTTAATATGAACAAGAAAATTTTAATAGTAATCATGAGTGCTTCACTTTGTACTGCAACGACTATGCATGCAATGGAATTAGCATCAAATACACAAGTGTCGCAATGTAAGAGCATGTTGCGTGTTTTAGAACCATTTACTAAAAAAGAGATTAAGGATTGGTATCTGTACCGCAGGCCAACGCCTCCAGAATCCCAGAGTGGTCATTGGTCTCAAGAACTGGTCCTCAGCCAAGTATTTACACAAAGATTAAAGATATCTCCAAAAGAAATAAAAAAATTTGCACTCAAAAGATTAGCAGTAGATTGTGAAATGCAGGGACATCTTTTTCTTGTTGCCTGTTGTGTAGCTGCTGGGGCAGATGTTGAGAGCCCTTTATCTGCTTTTCCCCATGGCTTTTGCATGCCGCGCGATACTTGGCATCTTGAACCAGATGTTGTAGCTAGCATGCTTTTGAGAAAACCAACGGTATCAATGTTGTCTTGGGCTGTTGAGAATGATGCAACAGGTTTTGTATCCACTATTGCTCCTTGGAAGCCCAACCCGAATAGGCATCAATCAGAAAGGTATAAGGATCTTTCTCAGCCAATTTTTTTCTTAGCAAAATCAACCGAAATGTGCGCATTGCTTTATCAACTTGGAGCTGATTATAAGCTCAGGGGAGGATTTGGTAATGGTACTCTATTACATTTTTTGGGTACCTATGGGTTTGCCAAGCAACTTTCTCCAAAAGTGTTAAAGTTTTATTTAGAACATGGTGCAGACCTTAATGTTATTGATGACAATGGTCAGACTCCATTGCATTTGTTGGCTGAGCGTAGTTACCTGTTTGATAGATATGAGAATAAATTGATTAAGGTAGCGTTTTTGTTTCTTCTTGCTGGTGCAGATGGCAATGTTATTAATCCTAAAACGGGCAAGTCGGCATTGGATAGTGCGCGAGATGCACGTAATTTGCGGAGTTCATTTTCAGGTGCAATTTTAGTTAAATTGCTTATATCTAGTCAAAATATATCTAATCCCCAAGAAAAATTGCATGCTCTTGAAAGGGAAGCTATTAAGATCCGTGAAGATTTGTCCTTTGCGCAGTTACTGTAATGTTTTTCTTAAGATGTACTATTTGTGTGTATTTGATCGTTGCGTCACATACGTTGCTTACAGCCATGGATCGTGAGCAACAAATTGCTGAACTGCTTGAGCAGTACCCTCCGCCCAGCATACGCAATGGTTGGCTGGCTAATTTGTTTGGGTGTAATCAGACTCGTAAATTGGTACATGAGCATGCAATTGAGCAAGCGTGGACTGAAGCCAGTTCGCTCAAAGTAAGAATACTCAAGCATGTGTATGAAAATTATTTTCAGCCATTTAATTTGTGTGGGTTAGGATGTACCAAAAAACGTAGGATGCGGGACCATAGTCATTATGACGCTATATATTTAAAGGAAGCAATAGAAGAGGGCCGCGATGATTTGGTAGCATTGTTGTTTGCGCATGGAGCATTGCCAAATACATCATTACGAAACAGTTGCTATGATTGTTTTGATCATCTTTCGACTGAAAATTCATTGTATAAACTTATTTTTTATTTTCCCAAAGACGCTCGTGATCAAGCAGGTTATGAACATATTGTTACATTACTTATTGATCGTGGTGTGCGGTTAAATGAACTTTATTACTGTTGCCAACGGCATGGTTGGACTTCTCCTATTGAGGCGGCTATTGATCAAGGTAAAGATACTTTGGTAAAGTTATTGGTAAAACATGGTGCCGATATTAATCTTTTGCATACAGATGGACATTCATTGTTTGCACAAAGAGTTTATTCAATGGATGTAATAACCGTAGAAAAGTTTTTGTTTCTTGGCGCAGATATAAATTATGGGCATAGCTTATTGCCGGGGTTATTTTGCAGAAATATGGAATCTGATAAATTCCCGAGTTGGGAGACTGGGCAGTTGAGTCTCGAGTCAAGTAATATAACAAAGATGATAGCATTATTAGTGGCACATGGTGCTGCAATTGACGGAAAAGATCATTTTGGTGAAACCATTTTTCATAAAGCTTTTAAAAGAGAAGATAGTGGTGATGACTTGAAACTTTTTTTGTATCAGGCTCCATTTACTAAAACCAAAACTGAATTAAAAGCATCGCGTAAATGTATTATTGCTGCTTTGTGCTTATTTAATCGACTGAGGTTATCACGGGACATGCGGATTAACCTTTTGAATTATTTATCAGGTGAGGTTTTTAGCCTAAGCCATTGTAGATTTTTATTGCAGCATGGAGTTGGTTTACAGAAATTAGTACCTCATTGCCGAATGGCTTGGTTGAAAACACTGTATCGGGAGCTTGATGAATCAGTTAAAGCTAATTGTTTAAAAGAGATAGTTTCCTTAGTTACTGCGCATAGACTTGGTAAAATGAAAATATTGTTCGAGAGTCAGTGGCTTCAAGATATGTATGCTGAACGTCATCCTTATAATCCTAATGAGCATGTTATACTTAATTTACTTGACCCAAATAATGTTGAGCAGCATAGATCTGCTATTGTGCAAAAAGTACGTAATGAGATTATAGATATGAAGTTGGATTTGGATTACTGAGTCCAATTTTAGAAGATCCGTAATCTAGAAATATTCAAAAAGCACTTAAACTCTATTACCATACATTAAACCATGCTCCAAGCACACCCCCTTCAATTTTTTTGCGATGCGCCTTGATATTTTCTTTAGTAAGTAGTGCAGGTATACAAGAAGATGCTTCCATAGCACTGCATTCTTCAGGTTGTTGAGCCAAGCATTGCTTAGCTTTCCTCTGCTGATAGTCTGTCAGTGCTGGTAGCATTTTCTCCTCAATTTGTGCCATACGGTAGTTAGTGATTGCAACGATCATCTTTTTAAAAAAATCCATTTGTGCTGCATGAGCTTGCAGCTTATTGCAATATTCCTTAATACGTTCGAATGGATATTTTTGTGCTAAACCTAGGGCTTCAGCTTCATCAGCAGGAACCCAATCATTATTTTGTAGAAGACAACTATCTTCTCTTGGATTAAACTGCGCATTATGAATAAAGCATTCCATTATTTTTACATCTTCACTTTCAATGGCAGCTTGCCATGGCGATGTACCATTTGCACTATTTTCTATGTCAGCACCAAACCGTAAGAGCGATCTAATAGCAGGTATTTGTTTAGTGCGAATAGCTCTTTGTATAGGACCTTCGCATCTATGTATAAAGTCAGATTTTAAGATAACCTCAGCGCCCTGAGAGATGAATAAGTAAAAGAGATCTCTGTGCCCATGTTCGCTTGCATAGTGCAGTGGTGTTGCATGCGAGTCATCTTCACACAATACATCAGCGCCTTGTTCCAGAAGTTTATTATTTTTGGAATAACTGCCCTGCTTGGCAGCTTGGAGTAATGCATTATTAAGTTGTGTGCGGCACTGTGATTTATGTAGCCAGTAACCAGCAGCGCAGGTTGCCACGGTTATTGAAGCCATTGTTGCAGTTGGATGATCACAGAGTATTGAAATTAAAGAGTTTGTTGCATATTCCATTGGATGCATTAAGAAAGAAGCAGAGGCTATGGATAGAAATAATAGCAGTTTAGCGCGTGTCTTGCTCATCATGGTCTCATTGAGGATAGAAAATTTGTTTGGCCTTATTATACGTATTTAGTATATCAAATTTTGAGAGACTAATGTTATGGTTTGCTGTTGATTGGGGAAATGACGGGGGGGTTGGTTTAGAAAAAAAAGAGTGATATACTGATTTTAGATAGTTATAATCATAAAGGAGTGATTTTCTATGCAAAACGCAGTAGTTAAAAAAGTAGTATTTGTAGCATTGGCACTTTCATCATGTACTATTCATTCATGGTCCGAATCTCAATGTACACCAATCACAAGAACTTGTCCTTGTAATCAAGTTCCTTATATTTCTGAAGATGCCGATACAGATCTGTACATACAAAAGTTTAAAGAAGTAAGCCCGCGTTCTCAACGTGCGCAACTTGCAGGGTTTGCAAAACAATATGTCAAAGATGGTCACGAAGCCATTGAAGCTGTTATGATAGGTTCCGCCAAAGTATATTCTGATCGTATGGGTAGCGATGAACTGTATAAGCTTGCAATAAAATTGATCGCAGATAATGATAAAAAACCAATGCTTCTTAAAATATTCAGGGCTGTTGGTAAATTATATAAAAGTGCATTATCAGAAGATGAAGATGAAATAACGCGAAGATGTGCTTGTGGTGGTTCTACTGCTCTCATGGTGAAATCAGCTACTCAACGCATAGAAAGCTTTAAGAATGTTACCCCATCACAACAGCGCGTGCAACTTGCAAACTACGTTGCAGATTATGTTAATAATCAAACGGAAATTCTTGAAGAAGTTTTGGTAGGCTGCGCTCAAGTGTATTGTGAGCGCGTGCAAAGCCAAACAATAAACAAATTAATACATGATCTGCTCTCAGCATATGATAAAAAAGCAGCTGAAGCTAAAATCTTGCAGACACTTGGCTTTCGTTAAAAAAATGATGAAGAATTGATAATAGGTTAGAAAAGACGAAGAGCTTTCTGGCCTGAGTGTTTAATCATTATCTTAATAAAGGAGTAATCCCATGAACAAAAAGTCAGTACAATGCATCGCGCTTATAGGAGCGTTAGTGTTAACTGGAGAAGTGGTCCAAGCAAAACGTGCACCATTTGGTGATGAAGTTAAGCGTGCTTGCCCGTGCAGTAAACCGAAACCTAAACCGCCTGTGAAGTCTAATGCTAACATGCAAATGGTAGAAAGTTTTAGATGTGCAAGTCCTATGCAGCAACGTTCTATGCTTGCAATGCAAGTAGAAGAATATATGTGTAATCCATGTGAAGAAATGGCAAATACATTAATGTGTTGTGCGCAAGAATATTGTGAACGTATGCAAAGCGAAGAAATGATGATGATGGTGGAAGAATTGATGTGTTCTGATTGTAAAGAAAAAGTACAAGAACGCATGATGCAAGCTCTTGGATTCTAAACATTTAGAGGGCGATATATTATATCGCCCTCTTTTATCGCCCTCTAATTGCTCGTTCAGTTTCTCGTTTAATATCACGCTCTTTGAGCGTATGCTTTTTGTCAGCAGCATTCTTATGTTTACACAAACCAATTTCTGCCTTAATTACACCCTTTTGATTTGCATATAATTTTAAAGGTATCAAGGTTACACCTTTTCTTGAAATGTCACCAATAATACGGTCAATTTCTCTGCGATGTAATAAAAGCTTTCGTGTGCGAGTCGGTTCTGCGCCCTTCATATATGCTTGCTCATAGGGAGTAATGTTTACATTAAGTAAATATAGTTCACCATCTTTAAAGGTAGCATAAGCACCTACAAGTGAAGCATGACCAATTTTTATGGCTTTCACTTCATCACCAGTCAATACTATGCCGGCTTCAAGGGTATCAAGCACCTGATAATCATGGAATGCTTTTTTATTTTGAGCGAGTACTTTCATAAAGTTCCTGATTTTTGGTTGTTACCCCGTATAGCATAGCACATCCGTACAATAATAGGATACATAAGTAAACTGGTGATTATCCCCAGAAGGTTACCCCCAATTAAGAATGAGATCATGCATGGTTTTGTAAATCCAGTATATGTTGAAAATGTATGTGAAAGCCAATCAAGCCAAACAGGTGTCATGTTTTCTGTAGGCAGACCAAGTACCGAATGGACCAACCAATGGCCAAAGAAATAGTCACTCGCGTAAATTGGTATTGCTGTCCATGGGTTATTAATACCATAGGCTGCTGCAAACATAATGCTAAAATTGAGCCCAAACATCCATGAGCATACAATAGCCATAACGCCATGGAGCCCAAAAAAAGGAGAAAAGGCGATATAATTGCCTATGCAGAATGCGACCGAAAGGCGCTCTGCCGACTGCTCATGGGCAAATAGTGAGATAAAGAATTGTTTTATGCGGTTTAGCATAGGTAGCACTAGGTAATTAAAGGGTAAAATAGGGATGTTTTGCAACAATGGCTCAGGTACTGTATCCTAGTATTAGTATATCTCAATTGTAAAAAAATATAAATCGGTATTAACCAGAAAGGACTTTCATGAATCGCTTATTTGCCTTTTATGTGTTAGTGTGTCTCCAGGTTACCTCAGAAGCAGTAGCAACTCGCTTTTTAGGTACCGTTGCCTACCCCCAAGGGATCAATCATATAGTTCAAATTAGGGTTCTTTATAAAGGAGATGAATATTCAGTAGAAGCGGATAGCGTACCTGGTCTTGGCCAATTTCAACTTATAGAGCAATCAGATTGCAAAGAATTTCATATTCTTGTTTCAGAATCATTAAAGCTACCAAATAACACCGGTTTTGATTGTTTTGAAACTTCGTGCAATTACCCCTATAAGCTATTTAAATTAACCCGTTCTACACTGATTAAACCAGGTGATAAAGGCGTTACCGAGAAGTTTAATACGTGGGATATAGAAGAGCTTGAAAATCAAGAATCACGAGACATACCCGTCAATACCATTGTCGTTTTGTTACCTGCTTCATTTGTGCAGGGTCTTGAAGCACAGCCGTGGCGAAAAGATGATCACGTTGCATGGCTACCCAAAATTAAGCTAGATGCATCACTTACTGAGAGTCGACTCCGCGAAGGAGTGGTTAAAATGCTATGCACTTTGATGGATTTTAAGCCGTTCCATGCACGTGCCCAGCAACACGTGGCGCAAGTTGCTAGTAATTGTATTATTTCCATGCCACTTTCTAGACCGGCTACAATTAGTTAATATATGGCACATCTTATTCTTGGTATAGAAACCTCTTGTGATGAAGCTGCTTGTGCAGTCTATGATTCAGAAAAAGGCATGCTTTCAAGCGTATTGCATTCTCAGATAGAAGCACAACAATATTATGGTGGCGTGGTACCGGAGCTTGCCTCACGCATGCACCTTGATAAAATTGATACAATTGTACGGCAGGCATTAGATGCTGCGCACGTATCACTCAGTGATATATCGGCTATTGCAGTTACCAATAAGCCAGGACTACCAGGCTCTCTTCTTGTGGGTGTCTGTTTTGCCAAAGGAATCTCTTGGGCTAAGAATATAAAACTGATTGGCGTTAATCATCTTGAAGGGCACGCATTTTCAGCGCTTATTGAAAACAAAGTGCCCTTTCCTCATATTTGCCTTACAGCATCTGGCGGCCACACGTCAATTTATGAGATTACTGATTTTGGTGCATATACGGTACTTGGCCAGACGGTTGATGATGCTGCAGGAGAAGCGTTTGATAAAATTGCAAAGCTGTTAAATATCCCGTATCCTGGCGGCCCTGTGATTGAAAAATTGGCGCGTGAAGTGGACTTTCAAGATTTTTTCCATTATCCGCGCGGCAAAAAAGACACGCTCAATTTTAGCTTCTCCGGGCTCAAGACTGCAGTACTTTATGACATGGTCAAGCGTGGCTGGTATAACATGGAGCTTAAGCAGTTTACACCAGATAACTTAGAAAAAGTGCGCCAACAAGTTGCCAGTTCATTACTGGTATGCATAAAAGATATTTTTATACAAAAACTTGCTCACGTGCTTGAAGAAAAGCCGTATATCAAAGCGGTCACCTTTGTGGGTGGCGTTGCGTGTAACAAATATATTAAAGAACATATGGCCAACTTTTGCGCAAGCAAAGGAATAGCATTCTTTACACCATCGCCCAAATATTGCACAGATAATGGTGGCATGATTGCCTTTGTGGGCAATTATAAATATGAGCGGGGTCAGTTTGATGATCTTACGCTTGATATATGGTGAAAGCCACAACAGGGGAGAAATGCTGTTGCATCTAAAAATCACGATGATTTCTTTTCGATATAATTACCAGCGTAATTTAAACTTACAAAATCCCACAAAACTCATGCGCAGCAAGTACATGCTTGCATGGAATCTACGGATTTGCGTGACTCCATAGGTGCGAGCTTTGTAATGTACTGGCAGATCAATGATCTTCAGATTTTGTTTTGCAGCACCAAAAAGTAGATCAAAATCGCCAAAGGGATCAAACTCACCAAAGAATGCACGGTTTGCCACAATCTTTTGATAATCCGATTTTAAAAGCACTTTGGTACCGCAGAGTGTGTCTTTGAGTCGCTGACCAAGCACCCATGAGAACCCAACTCCAAACATAAAATTGGCAATCAGGTTCAAAAAGCGCATTGCCTCATCTTCCATGCCATAAATTAAGCGTGAACCGTTTATGCACTCACCATGCCCGCTCACGAGCGCATTTAAAAAGCGCGGCATTTCTTCAGGGGGTGTGGTCAAATCGCCATCCAGAATAATGAGCACGTCACCGCTTGCATGAGCAAACCCTTTTCGCATGCCATCACCCTTACCTTTGCCATCTTGTACTAAGCATTTAATATCTTTTTCGGGGTACATAGCCTGCACGCGTTTAATTTCATCCAACGTTCCGTCTTTAGAGTGTCCTTCTACAAAAATAAATTCTGTATGTTTACCCATGTGAGGTGTGCGCGTGATCGCAGCTTCAATGTTGCCCCGTTCATTTTTGACCGGTATTACCACACTTACCGTGATTTCTTCTACGTTCAATTTATTGCCCATAGGTCGAGCAATAATCCATTGATTCAAGCAAAAATGGTTAATGAGCGGGATAGTTTGAAAAATGGCGTTAATCAGCCAAGAGAATATAGGAATATAAAAAGGAAATACCATTTGCCTGCCATGAGTTATTACGTCATAGCCTGAGAGCATTAAAAAGTTTTTCATGTCGTACGTTGATACCCAGTTTCTAAGTTGAGTTGGTCTTCTGAGTCCAAGCTTCTGGAGTAACCATAATGCCGGTTCCCATAATGCGCTGTAAAAATCGATAACAATACGCGTGCGATTATGACAGTATTTCTGGAGTGCTTCAAAGAGTTGTTGAATATCATACACCTCCATAGTAACTGATGAGAGAATTATGTAATCAAATTGTTCATCAAGTGTGATATTTTGGAGGGTGCCAACATGGAACTGGTATTGTGGATATTTGTGACGAGCCATTTGAATGTTGGCGTTATCCTCATCTAAACCTACTCCATGCGCAGCTTGTACTGCTGCTAATTTGCTACCTGTCTTGCAACCAATTTGCAAAACGTTTGCCCCTTTAGGTATTACAAATTGGTAAAAATGATCTATATATGCGTGATAATACCAATTTTTTTTCAGCCAGTATTCATATGAATCAATATTTTGTACCTCTTTGGCATAATTTGCATATTCCATGTTCTCTGTCCTTTTTCTCTAAATTACTTTTTTATGAATGCGTCAGGTCTCATCCAACTACATGCCCAATAGTGGATGGCAAAAGATTCAGGTCTCTTGAAAGTTTCTGCTTGCCCTAGATTCAGATTTCTGTGTGAGTTAGGCAATGGATAAAAAAAGCTGCAGGGAAATACTATGATGGGGCCGTCATATGTTGGTGCAATATCCATAAAACATTTGGTGAAAAAACCCGGGCCTGTTTGTGAAATAATGAGCCCAAATGCTTTCTTAAGATACTGAGGATCATCTTTTGGTATGTTTTTTAACGTATCAGTAGATGCTGCCAATTTGTCTATGCAGTGTTTCATAATAGGATGTTTTGGTCGTATGCCAATGAGTCCGTTTGCAATTTCAATGTTACCGCAATTATTAAGCCCAGAATAAAAATCATAACAATGGTGCAGTATGTCAAATTTTTGAAGACACCTAAAATCACAATCGGCATAGAGGCCGCCAATTTCATATAAAATATGATAGCGCAAAATATCTGCTTTTTGGCCATAGTTTACTGCCGCATCAAATAGTTCTTGATTATGGATGTGCATATTTTTTACGTCATCATCGCGCCACAATTTATATTCCCAATCAGGGTGGAATTTCTGCCACGTTTTTTGGAATGCAGGCAGATAATCAGGCGGATTGCCGCCAAGCCAAATTTGATGAATCTTTTTAGGAATACGTGGAGTTTCAGATATGTGCATATTTTTAAGTTCATTTTTATTATAGAGCTTGTGAAAATATTCATACCATTGCTTATCATCAGGTGACTGTACATTAAATACTAACTTTCGATCACTCATCGATTCAAAAAAATCAACATGTAAGGGAAAGTCTTTGGATGGCCAGTAGGGGCTTTTATTGATGGGAATCTGTGATGAGTGATGTACAATCCCTGCAATTGAAAGTATTGTCAAGAGACTTATGGTTGTGAAGATAACTATCTGTTTTGTATTCATGATTATTAATACTCGTGTTATAGCGCGCATGATCTTTTGCTGTTCTTTGCTTTCATCTGTGCCAAGCCTGATACTATTACAAATCAGTTAGGGCGAGCGATGAAATAATTTTTGTATGGAATCTGTGTTCTCTTTTTTTGTTTCTTGTTCTATATACCAATTAATTGTTTCTGTAAGCCCTACTTCCAAACGAGTGGTTGCATGCCATCCAAGCTTGCCCAGTTTATCTATATTTAATAATTTCTTTGGTGTACCATCCGGCTTTGTGGTATCAAAATGTAATTCACCTTGATAGCCAATAATCTTTTTAATCAAGCACGCAAGCTCTT
The DNA here is from genome assembly GCA_963716425.1 of Candidatus Babeliales bacterium. Taxonomy (GTDB): domain Bacteria; phylum Babelota; class Babeliae; order Babelales; family JBFXEV01; genus JBFXEV01. The sequence continues at coordinate 711,075 of OY970310.1, read as the reverse complement.
TAATACTCAAATCGCTACCGGTACCAATATTAATAGGACTGTTTTCATGATAGTTATGCATTAAAAATATCAGCGCTTGTGCCAAGTCTTCTACGAACAAGAATTCTCTGAGCGCAGTACCGGTGCCCCAAATTGAAACCGCTGGAAGTTCCTCTTTATGTGCGTCATATATTTTTGCAATTAATGCAGGAATTACATGCGAAGTTTCAAGATCAAAGTTATCATGGGGGCCATACAAGTTGGTGGGCATACAGGAAATAAACTTGGTGCCATATTGCTTATTATAAGACTCGCACAACTTGATACCCATAATTTTGGCAAGCGCGTATGGTGCGTTGGTAACTTCAAGTGGTCCGGTAAGGAGCATGTCTTCTGTAATAGGTTGCGGGCATTCTCTTGGATAAATACATGAAGAGCCTAAAAATAATAATTTTTTTACGTTATAGAGAAATGCTGCATGTATGATATTAGCTTCTATCATTACATTATCATAGAGAAATTCGGCTGGATAGGTAGCATTTGCTTTTATACCACCAACTTTTGCTGCAGCCAAAAAAACATACTCAGGCTGTTCGGTATTAAAAAATGAATGTACGGCAGCTTGATTGCGCAAGTCTAATTGATTAAGTGTACGGGTGATAAGGTTGGTATATCCTGCATTTTTAAACGCAATCAAAAGAGCAGAACCTACGAGCCCTTGGTGCCCTGCTATATATATTTTTGCTTGTTTATGCATATCCATCTACTTTTGCCTATTGTAAAGATATTTCTTTGGTTGCATAGTGTTTTGTTACGCCCATTAAAGTTCTTTTTTGTTCTAATAATGTTTTATCATGGGCGACCATAAGCTTTATGAGTCCTTCAAAATCCATTTTTGGTTCCCAACCAAGTTTTTCTCTTGCTTTCTTTGCATCACCACACAAAAGATCAACTTCGGTTGGGCGGAAATAGACCGCGTCAACTGCAACAAGTTGCTTGCCGGTAAGTGCGTCATGTCCCACTTCATTGATCCCGCTTCCTTTCCACTGAATGTTGATAGCTACTTGTTTGAATGCATGCTCTACAAAAGTACGCACTGAATATGTTTTTCCTGTTGCTACCACAAAATCTTCAGGATGTTCTTGTTGTAGCATGAGCCACATAGCTTCAACATAATCTTTTGCATATCCCCAATCGCGCCGCGCATTAAGATTACCTAAATAGAGGGTGTCTTGCAGCCCTTCTTTAATACGGACTACGGCACGTGTTATTTTTCTGGTGACAAATGTTTCACCTCTGCGCGGAGATTCATGATTAAAGAGGATGCCGTTACATGCATACATGCCATATGCTTCTCGATAATTAATGGTAATCCAATAGCCATATAGTTTGGCCACTGCATAGGGAGAGCGGGGATAAAATGGAGTGGTTTCTGATTGCGGGGATTGTGCTACTTTGCCATACAGCTCACTAGTCGCCGCATTATAAAAGCGTATTTTGCGTGTCATGCCTAGTAATCTAATTGCTTCAAGAATGCGTAACGTGCCAATAGCGTCGGCATTTGCAGTATATTCAGCCGTTTCAAATGAGACACGTACGTGTGATTGAGCTGCCAAATGATAAATTTCATCTGGTTGCACTTCTTGTATTATGCGGATTATGTTAGTTGAGTCAGTGATATCACCGTAATGTAAAATAAAAGAAGGATTTATTTGATCATGTAAGTCAGCATATAAATGATTAATGCGTTCAGTGTTGAATGAAGAAGAGCGACGTTTAATACCGTGTACTTGGTATCCTTTGTGGAGTAAAAACTCAGCAAGATATGAACCATCTTGCCCAGTAATGCCCGTGATGAGCGCTTTCTTCATTAATGTGCTCCATATTTTTTTAGTAGGTGACTTTAACAATACCATGCACCAGAATGTGATGAGTGTCAATGTAAGAGTGGACTAGAAAGTTAAGTTAGCATATATTGTTTTTCAGGATAAGAGCATTATTGCAAAGGAGATTTATGCCGCATCAAGCACTTGAGAGTAAAGATTTTTTTTCATCTTACTCGTATAAAAAATTAGCAGTTCTTTTTTGTATTGCTTTTTTGGTGCGAGCAGCAACATTTTATTATTATACGCAGCACAATGAGCGGTACTTGCAACCTGATACCATGGATTATTATAATGCTGCTGTATGTTTGTATCTGGGAGGTGGCATGACCAGAGTAGATACGCATGAACCACTTTTTTGGCGTACGCCAGGATATCCTGCTTATCTCTTGCCTTTTTACAAATGGTATGGTGTACGCAATGGAATTTTTCAAGCAAATACAGCAGCGCATAAAGCTGCGCTTTGGGTACAAATATTTTTAAGTTCATGCACACCCTTCTTGGTATTTTTTTTAGCGCTTGCATTAGTGGGTTCAGTAAGTATTAGCTGGTTACTTGCGCTCATATTTGCACTACATCCAGGATTTGTACTTGCAAGTGGCTTTTTGCTTACAGAAGCACTTTCAGCCCTTTTTTTCTTTTTGTTTCTTATTTTCTTATATCATGGTTATTGCATGTGGGGTGAAGGCAAAGATACTCATACATATAGAGATCTTATTATTGCAGCTTTTGCATTGGGTGTGTATACATGGATGCGCCCGATGGGGCAATTTGTAGGCGTGGTAGCTCTTTTGATTCTTGCACTTTCAAGTGTTTCATGGTCTAAGAAACTTAAGCAGTGTACTTTGTTTGGACTTATTTTTTTTGGATTACTTGCACCATGGGTTGTCAGAAATTATAATTTAACTGGTCATCTCTTTTTTTGGCCAGGTGCTGGCACTTATTTGGCTTGTTTTAATGTACCAAAAATAAAGCGGCATTTGACTGGAAGACCATTAGTTGATTGTTGGAAAGATACTATGATAGCTGCCAGTGTGGTATATGAACAAGAAAAACACCGCATGCAAAAGGAAGATCCAGGCCATCAAGTATGTAGAGAGTTGGTTGCAAGCAAACTTATGTGGCCATGGATGTTTGCGTTCCCGTTGTGGGCAATGCAAGATTGGATGCAAGAAGTATGCAAAACAACTTTTGATCTTTATAGCCATCAACTTGTCTCTTTTGCAGCAAATAGCTTTAAAGCAGATCCTCTTGAAGAAATTTTAACAGAAAAAATTGCAGCCTGTTTATATGCTCAGCCCATGCACTTGTTCATGCGGTTTATTTGTTGGCTTGAATTTTTGTTTTCTATTTTTGTGTGGTTTGGGCTTATTATGGGCTTCTTTCTCTTTTTGATGCAATCAGCGTGGTATCAATTAAGAGTTCCTGCGTATCAAAGAAAAATGTTTTTTATATGGATTAAAACCGGACTTGTTATTGGTGCGGTGCTTTGCATGACGGGTGGATTTGGGTATGCTCGGCTGCGTATGCCGGTTGAGCCACTTATTGTTCTTTTGTCCTTGACGTGGTGGTATTATATGTATCAAAAAGAACAATATGGCAAAGATACTACAAGATAAAAATAACCGGGATTTCTCCCGGTTAAAATGAGCCAAGAACATGAATTCAATTATTGCGGGTGCACTTCTACAAGAAATTTAGGTTTTTTACTACCTTCCATTACTCTAATGAGCGCCACAAACGTCTTTTGCTCAAAAGTATACTCAACCGCTTGCTCTGGGTGTTGTTCTGTGGCAGCTTGCTTAAAGGCCTTTTTAAGATTTTTTCTATCACCTTTTTGTAGATTAATTATTGTAAGAAGATCTTTCCCTTTAAACTTTTTTGGCTCTACAGCAAAATCCATGCCAGCTTTTCTATAAGTTTCAACACGCCTTTTACTATCAACGTAAAAAGTGAGGCTTTTTGTTTCCATACACAGAAGTTGTCCAGTTGTGCATGCTCCAAACAGTGCTGTCAACACAAGAGAATATTTTGTCATATAAGTTCCTTTTTTGTTATAACAATTAAAACTACTTGAGATTGTAGCATGCTCAGAAAGATACTGCAAATTTGATTAAAGACCGTGTTGAGTTATAAAATTATGCACTGCAGCAGCATACGCAGGTTGCTCGGCAAGAGTGCTATGTCTGCCAGATTCTGCCATATAGCTAGTGATTGGATGGTTGTTTGAGTGCATGTTCATAATCACTTTGCGTGTGCATTCAGGGGAAACTGTTTTATCAGTTTTGCTGTAGCTTATCAATAGGGGAATGTGTTTAGGAAAATGTTCGACCATATCAATTGCTTGGATACCTTGGGAGCGATACGCAGTTAGTTTTTGTAGTAGACTATATAAGATGTTTTTGCCAAAAGGAATAAAGGGAGCATACGAGTTCATAATATGCTCAGTAAGTCCTTCAACATGCTCATACGGAGATTCTAGAATCACTGCTTTAACGCCAGACCAATCTACGTTTGTTTGTACTGCAATGGTATTGATAATAGCAGATGCTCCACGAGAAATTCCCACAAGCACTATAGATGCATGGGGATGTTTTTCTCTCACTTGTGAATAAGCACGTGCCAGCATGTGGCAATCTCGTTCTTGCCCAAAATTAAGTGTTCTCAGGCGATCATGAAAGCAAAAGGTGTAACACGTGCTCGTTATCGCACCATTATTGATATATCGTGCAGCTTGTGTGATGCCTGCATCTGAGCGTGGATCAATGCCATGAGCAAACAAAAAGACAGTAGAAGGGTTTGGATTTGTAGCATTAAGCGGAATTAAAGAGACTTCACTATCACTTGCATCTTCTCTAAATAAATGATGATTCAGTGTTATACCTAAGCCAAGTGTAGCCAGTATACCAACTATCATTTTGTGTTCAGAAATATATGAAACAACCGTTCTATCTGCAGCCCTAAGATCTATTGCCATTGAGGGCATACAGATGAGGGTAACAAAGAGTAAGGATTTTTTTGCGAATAACAACATGGAATCTAGTCCTCCGTCTTAAAGACCTGCTTTATTTACTCGTAAAAGCGTACTACCAATATTATATACAATATATAAAATATTATATACAATATATAAAAATTGTCAAATTGGATTATCTATATTCTTTCGTATGGCTTAGTTAATCAATATCAAGAATGTCTTGTGTGGTGAGAAAATAAGCAGCCATTACTTTGAGATCTTCAAAGTATAATCGATCATAGAATGCTTCAGGATCGGGTGATGATTCAGGGGCTCGCCCATGCAGCAGATAGGGTTCTATTTGAGCAATGGCTTTATCACGCGATTCTTTCTTTTTTTGCTCACGATTTTTTGCAGTTATGTTGAGCGAGTTTGGTTCAGGAAAAATTGCTCGGAGTCTTTCCATGCTCACACACATATATTTTTTTGGTTTATCTTGCTGGAATATATAGAGCATAAGCGGGCCGGGAGTTACCATTCCTGTTTTTGGATTATAGAGGCATTCGATGCGTGTCTCCAAATATACCGGGCGATTGCCAGAAAGCCTACATTTATACCATTCTTTGCGGAGAGTGAGTTTATTTGTCATTGGATTAACATAGAGAGCGCTCGGATGTATGTTTAAGAGAGCTTTAAGAGCTGGTGTAAGCCCTGCACGTTCTTTTGCTCTACAATATGCAACAATTATTTTATTTTCTTTTTCATGTATTGTTCGACCATGAGCCTGAAGGAAGGCTGCCGTATCTTCATTTGTGAATGATAATGGTATATTTATCTCTGTTTGAACTTTAACTTCTTCAAATAAGCCTGCTATCTGCGTGGGAAAGCTTAGAGCTGCACGTTTTGTCAGGTAACGTGTATTTTGCTTAGCGGCCTCTATAGGCTTGTCCATTGCACAAGAATGAAATATTATAACGTTCAGCAATGTTGCTCTAATGATTATTTTTTTTAACATTAATTGTTTTCTATTTATGGGTATCAGATGTTTCTTGATTCTTTACTACGTAAAAAGCCGCCAGTTTTTTAAGATCTTCAATTAAAACAGAGTCAAAATACTCATCTGGCAATGGAAGTTGAGATGTATGGTCTATTGCTCCAATGCGAATAAGCTCTAACCCTTTTTGCATTGCCAATACACATGATGCGACATTTATTGCTCTTCTTGTTTCTGGTCTGATTTTAAGTGAGTCTCTCTCTGGATACATTGCACGTAATATTTCCATGCTGACAGTCAAGTTTTTTTTATCTTCTGGGAATATTTGTAGGGAATATGGACCTGCTATTAAGGTTCCTTTTTCTTGATCATAGATGCAATGGATAACTCCTTCTAAATCAGCTTTTAAACCTTCTTGCAATGTTTGCTCTCCCCAAACTCTGCGTACCAGGAATGTTTGGAGATCTGGATTAAAATCAAAGTGAGTGGGAACAATTTTGAGTAGTTCTATTTTTAGGCCGTCTACTAATGGTTCTTTGAGGATCAGTTCACTTTGCTCTGTTAATGTTGTTAAATAAGCTTGAAGTACTTTGCTCACTTTTTCTTTTGTCTCTGGTTGTCGCGAAGTAAAATATGCAAGTTTTTCTTCTTCAGTTTGTACCGACTCAGGTAGTTCAATTTCAACCTTAATTGTTACAGGCCTCATTTGCATAGGATTTTGTGTTGGTATAAGTGCTTGTAAGGTTTTAGATACAAAACGGCTAGGCTTTGGTGCTAGGTCCATTGCCATTGCAGATACTGAAATTAGCGTGAATATTAAGCAGAGTGTTTGTTCGAGAGTATTTTTATAAGACATCATCGTCCTTATTGTTTGTATATTGTATGTGATCAAGTTGGTATAAAGACGTTTTATTACATAAAAAAGCACAAAAAGGACTTAACATTTTGTCTTTATGATATGGTGTATCTTCTTGCGCTTCCCATTGGTTTTCAGAAATAATAACTATTTCTTTGCTTTTGCAGTGCGTTAAATTTCCCAAGCTTATATATTCTTTATAGAGGGTATGTGCGGCATCTGAAGTTTTTGCAAGCGGATAGAGCTCGTGGAGCATTTTCTCAGAGATACTGAAAGTTCTTTTGCTGCCCTCTTGTTCAATAATAGAGATGGCAAGAGGCATTACTTGTAACGTTTGTTGTGCGGGATCTAACGAGCAGACAATGCGCTTTTCTAAGAGTACGGTACAATTTTGGGTAAGCTGAGCAACTCCTAAACTTTCTTTAATTATAAATGTATTGTCATCTGGGTTAAAGTAAAGACGAGTAGGTATAACTGTTAAAATTTCAATATCCCGTTGAGCTTTTGCCAAGTATGCTCGCAATACGCATCTTAGACTTTCTTCAATTTCAGGTCCACGCATGTAAAAATGAGCGAGTCGTTCTTCTTGTGTGCAAACAGATTCCGGCACTTCAATTTCAACTTGTGCCCATACCATTCTTTTTTGGTTGGGACTTAGGGTTGGCAAGTTTACGGCAAGAGCTTCCGAGAAGAGCTTTTTAGTGGGCCGTGGCGAAGTCTGATCCACCTGCCTTAGCTCATCAGGAGCGACGGCATGGTTAGGTTTATCACGGCATAGCCTGGGCGAAGTCTGATGCATTGCCACTGTAGGAAATGTGGTACATATGAGAGCATACAATAATACTTGAGCTAGAGTACTTGTATAAGACATGCAGTTTTCCTTATTCTATATCTTCTATATAAAGTTGTAGCAAATAAAAAGCAACTAGTTTTTCTAGATCTCCAAGTAAGAATGCGTTCAGCGGGTCAATATGATTTGGCAGCGTATCAGGGTTTTTTCCTGCAAGAAGACCTTCTTGTCTTGCCGCTCTCATAGGAATTAGTTTTGCTAGAAGTTCTCTCGCTAAGGTAGGATTAAAGCCAGCCAATTTTTCTTTGGGATAATGCTCACGAAGCATATCCATGGTGGCAGTGATTTTTCTTTTTGTTGGGTTTTTTTGGTTAATGTGTATAATACGCACTCCAGGAGTAAGTGTTTCTTTGCCAAGATCGAACTTACAGTCAATCCTTGTTTTTAAACTTACCGTAACACCTTTAGACACCGTGTGTGTTCCCCACTTTTGTATAAGGCTCAACATATTTGTATTAGGGCTAAAGAAAAGATGTGTGGGCTGTATTCCTGCAATCAGTTTTTCTGAATTTTGACCATAAAGGTCATCATCCAGCTGATTTAAATAGAGATTAAATACTTTTCCTAATTTAGCACGTAGTGCGGATCTCTGTGCATCAACATATGCTTGAAGATCTTCGTCAGTTTGTGCTGTTTGAGGTGCTTCTATTAAAAATTCAGCATTGAGGGGTTTAGGAAAATCAAGGCAGTCAAGGCGCTGTAGATTGACCTGTCCTTTGGACAGAATAAATACCGTTTGAGCTCTTTGCGCTTTTTTGGGATCCATAGCAATAGCAGGAAATACAAATAACGTGAAACCAAATAAAATTATTTGAGCTCGCACAGTTTTGTGGGACATAAGATCGATCCTAGATTAATACACTTTAGTGAGTAATGAGATATATTTGAATATATCAGAAATTGGCTATTATGCCAGTGAAAGGCCCATCTTATGGGGTTTTTAATCCCGTTTAATCTTTTTCTGAAAGTTTCAAATGGTTTTATTTTGTAAGTAAAATTCTATCCATTTTATAATATCTTCATGGTATAATTTACGTACTAATTGTTCGTGATCCGGCAGTTCTAATGGGTTTTTACCAGCAGCTATTTCCTTATCACGAGTTTTAAGCTTCTCTCTTATGCTCGCTAGGGTGCGTGCTATGTTATGAGCGCTGAGATTGAGTTGATCTTGAAAAGGAAACATGTTTTTTAGTTTTTCTAGGGGGATATGTTCATCAGAGCCTGATACTTGATCTTTAATGCATAAAGTAGGGATGCCCGGTGTTAAAGCGCTTGATTCTCTGTCTGTCGAACATACTAATTGAGTCTCCAGGGCGGCTTTAAGGCCTGTTGAAAATGTGTGGCTTGTCAAAAACTCCTTTAAAATGATTTTCCCTGAGTCAGAGTAGTAATGGAGCTCGGTGGCAGTAATAGTATAAAAAGGACTATTACTGGGCAACCGTATCTTGTAAACTCTTTCATATGCTGCTAATGCCTGTTGTAAGCGTGCGCGTATTTCAGTTTTACAAGATGCCTAATAATCTGCTTTTGCATCTTTTGAGATACAATCGCTGGGAAGTAAAACGTGCAGCTTGACGGGCAATGTATATGGTTGAGGTGTGGATCTTGCAAAAGTTGTTTTTAATGTTTTTACTAAATAGTTGCCGGTAAGCGATGTTTCCATTGCAATGCTAGTTACCGCGTATGAAAAAATTATCAAGGTAATAGCGAGAGCATTTTTTGGTAACATAGAGTTCCTATACATTTTTTAAGTTTTAATTTTTTCAATAATATCACTTGAAGTGCTCTTTGACAATTAATATGATATCAGATAAGGTTTTACGCATTATTTTTCAGGGCGGCCAAATAATTTACGCAATTCATTTTTTGCGGCCTCTAACCTAGCTTTATCTTCTACGGGCAACTTTTTGCCAGCGCGGTTAATATAATAGTTGAGCATGGACATAGCAGACTGGAATTTCGTTCCCTTAGTGCGTTCACTTGCAAGAACAGCTTGCTTTAGCCCTTTTGCAATGCCTTTTGGGGATCTTCTGAAAAGACCGTCGGGCAGATCCATGGCATTGGAGGTTTCTTGAACTTCCTTGACCCAATATTGTTTTTTTTCTTGTTTCTTTTTTACCATAGTATTTTCACAGCCTTAGATATCATTATGTAATGCTAGTATATGCCCAATGAGAAAGAGAAAACAAGTATAGAACGTATTAATTGCTATTTTTATCGAGTATAGATATCTAAATCATATGCTTTTATAAAACCTAGCTTTTGATACATAGCAATTGCTATTGGGTTGGCATTGAGGACTACTTTTTTTAAATTAAGCTCATGAGCGCGATGCATTAAAAATTGCGAGAGTGCGGAGCCAAATCCTTGTTTTTGATACTCAGGTAGCACGCCTATATTTAATATCAAGCCTACATTGCCTGTTACAAATAGTGTGCCAACACCAATTGCCGTATCATTTGTATACACAAGATAATTTTCTGCGGGTGAATTATTATGAAATGTGCCAAAGTCTTGTTGTGTTTCAGCATCAAGCCCAAATATGCTACCAATAAGAGAATTGAATGTATTAACGGTATTTTTGTCTACGCGTTTGATGTTGGCTGATGGTTTTTCAATTTCTGTTACATTCCATATCATAAACGGACACGTGACTGCTTTTTTAAAACCATGCGTTTCCAATGCTTTTATTAGATTGTCTGCATCTTGCAATTGGTCTACCCAAAAAGATATAGGTTTATTCTTTGGTGCTTTTTCCAAAATGCCATTAATGTGCGCATTAATATCTTTCTGATAATAAAAATGTGTCACAGCATTAAAAACAGGAGCATTCCATCCACTGAACCAGACAAATAATTCTTTTTTATTTACTTGTGGTGGCATCATAGAACTAAAATAAGCTTCTATATAGTGTACTAATTGATGAGATTCCATACTATTATTGTGTCTGCGATGCATACTAACTACAAACAAGGCAATGAGAATTGACCCTAAAATAACATGTATTGTACGTATATGCATTGCAGAACCCTCTGGTTGTTTTGAGTTAAGAGAAAAACCGCACGTTTTCTAGTATACTTTTTTATATGACTTTTAAAATATGCGGTTTTTCTCTCATAATCATAGATTAGTTGTTTGGCATATGGTGCGTTAGATAGTAAGTTGCCATTTTTTTAACATCTTCTTGATAGAGCGTATCCACGTATTTATCACCATTAGGCTGCTCTTCTTGGTTTTGATCAAAACTAAGATTCAATATTTTACTAATATTCATCTGCACCCATGTCATCCATACGGTTGCCCGAGCTTCTGGTTTTAAGTTAAGAGAACTCTTGTGGGGATATAGTTCATAGAGAGTTTCCATATTTAGTATTAACTGTTTTTTAGCAGGCCCTGCGGGTGTAATGTAGAGCATAGCAGTTCCAGGCGTTAAGCTCATTTCTTGCGATTGAGCTGAAGCTGCAATGCGGACTTCCAAGCGCCCGGAAACTTTTTCTGTTAACTGGTGAGTTTTTAAATCTTTTCTCAGTATTAACGTATTGGTCTCTGCATTAAAAAACAATTCAGTAGGTCGAATTGTAACGTGGTTGCGAAGTGCCCGTGCATGAATATTCTGCGTATATTTTGCTAAAGTTTCTTTCAATCGAGCATCTATTTCTGCGGCTCGCATGGTATAGTATGTCTGACATTCTGCTTTGGTGCGTGCTGATGCAGGTACTTGCATTTGTATTTGAACTTTGAGCGGCTCATGAAAGAAGGGGTGTAGCGCACATGCATCTATCGTTTTAGTTGTAGAAAAGTTCTTCTTCGGCACGTCCATGCCCGCCGTTGGCAATGAGATTATTAAAAGCGAATACAATAATGCTTGAGCTAGGGCATTTTTACGTAACATTAAATTCCTAAATATTTTGTTTGTGAGCACACCCGCAAGATCATTCTATAGAAAGTCTCAGAGGTGTGCTTTGTGTGAATTACAATTTTAGATTTAGTAGTCGCCGCCTCTGCTGCCACCACTATCGCGTCCGCCGCCATCACGATCGCCTCTATCACTGCGTTCACTGCGGCTACTGCCATCACGGCCAGAGGATTCATTAGTGTTAGGTCCGCCGCCAACAGAACCAGATGGCGTTACGCTACCAACTTTCTTTTGAATTGAATCTAAGAATTCTTGGTTATTCTTGGTCTTCTTCATTTTATCAATTAAGAATTCCATACCTTCAATAATGTTCATAGTGCTCAAGAATTTACGCAGCACCCACGCTTTTTTGAGGTCTTCATCAGAAAGTAAAAGTTCTTCTTTACGAGTCCCGGAAAGCAATATATCAAATGCGGGGAAAATTCTACGGTTTGATAACTTACGGTTTAAGTGCATTTCCATATTACCGGTACCCTTAAATTCTTCATAAATTACTTCATCCATGCGTGAGCCTGTATCTACAAGTGCTGTTGCAAGAATAGTGAGTGAACCGGCTTCCTCGGTGTTACGTGCAGCACCAAAGAATCGTTTAGGCCTGTGGAGTGCGTGTGAGTCAATACCACCAGTGAGTATTTTACCTGATGCAGGAGCATTGGTGTTGTAGGCACGAGCAAGTCGTGTGATGTTATCAAGCAAGATTACCACGTCTTTGCCAGTTTCTACCATACGCCGTGCTTTTTCTAATACAATTTCTGCAACTTGCACGTGACGGTCAGCTGATTCATCAAACGTGGAACTAATAGTTTCCACGTTGGTACCTTTCACGGTACGTCTGATATCGGCAACTTCTTCTGGTCGTTCATCAATCAAGAGAATAATCAGATATACGTCCGGATTGTTCGTTATCAAGCTTAAAGCAATTTCTTTAAGGAGTACGGTTTTACCCGCTTTTGGAGGAGCTACAATAAGACCGCGTTGCCCTTTACCAATGGGCGAGAAAATATCCATTAAGCGTGTTGAAATAAAATTTGGATTAGATTCTAGCTTAAGCAGTTCTTGTGGGTAAAGTGGTGTAAGCCGTTCAAATAGATTACGGTCGGCAAGTTCAGTAGGATTTACACCGTTTACGAGATTAATTTTTAAGAGTGCAAAATATTTTTCATTTTCTTTTGGTTTGCGTATAGTGCCGAGTACAGTGTCGCCAGTACGCAATCCAAAGCGCCGTATTTGCGAGGGAGAGACGTAGACGTCTTCAGGGCTTGCAATATAATCGTATCCAGCGCTACGCAAGAAGCCAAAGCCGTCAGGTAATTTTTCAAGAACGCCTTGCACTTCGATTTCTTTATCCGGATGTTTTTCCAGATCTTCAATCTGCACTATTAAATCTTTTTTGGTTAAGAGACTGCCACCTACAACGCCAACAGTACGTGAGTATTGTTGTAGTTCAAGTAGTGACATCTCTTCTAGTTTTCTTTTCATTATAGAAAGAACCTCATGAAAGTAAGAGAATGTTAGTAAATGTTTTCCGTGCATTTATGTGTTCTTATCCTTCATTTCCTTCGACAAGCTCAAGATGAGCGGTCATTACAGGATTTTGGGGAGCGAACGGGTTTTCGTAAAAATTTTAAATGTAATTGTACGAAACTTGTTTGGTGCTCCAATGCCATACCGTAGTGGGTAGAGCATTGGAGTTTTAATAACTAAAAAATTGAATTGATCGTGAAAAAGAGAGCGCTTACGCAGTCTTTTTATTTAGTAACATCATGATGGGGCTTGCAATATAGATTGAAGAATAAGTACCAAAAATAATCCCAATCAACAACGCGATAGATAAATCACTCAGCGTTTCGCCGCCAAACAAGATTAATGAAATTACGACCAATGCTGTTGAAAGACTAGTAAGTATTGTACGCGTGAGCGTTTGATTCAAACTAGTATTCACCACAGCGTCTAGTGGTTTGTCTGGGTTTGCTTTAACATTATCACGAATACGAGAGAAAATAACAATCGTATCGTTAATAGAGTAACCCAATATGAGTAAAATTGCTCCAATTACGTTGATAGAAATTTCTCTATCAAGGAGCAAGAAGCATGCCAAAATTACTATAGCATCATGGAACAATGCAATAATGGCACCAAGGCCATAACTGACTGACCAGAAACGCCATGCAATGTATAAGAGCATAATAAGTAATGCAAGAGCTATCACGCGAATTGATTTCCAGCGTAAGTCTTCGCTAATACCTGCACCAACGCTATCAGTTTGCAAAATAGTCACTTTATTGCCAGGTGATGCTGCTTCTATAGCTTGGCGCATACGCTCTGCAGTTCCAGTGACATCGCCTTCATGTTCTTTTATGCGCACAAGGGTTTCTTGCTTGCTAAATTCACGCAAAATTGCGCCAGGCCATCCAGCTTTTTCAAGGATTCCTTTAAGTTGTTCGCTAGCAATAGGTTGATCGAACTTAAATAATATTTGAGTTCCACCAGTAAAATCTACGCTGTAAGTAAAGGCGTAGCCGCGAGTTTGAATTCTATACACATACAAGCCAACAAATGTAGCCAAAATCGCAATTGAAAATAGAAGACAAACGGTACGGTAGCGTAAAAAATTAAAAGAATACGTCATGGACTCTCCAGAGTATAACTATGTTCATATGTTGTTTAATATACAAATGTATGAGTATGCTTGTTACTCAACATTAACGTTAGATTTCAATATATTAGACTGCGAGTATAGAAATATACTTACGGCCTTTAGGCCCAAAGTGGAATTTAATAGAGCCAGCATCGGTCGCATAGATAGTATGATCTTTGCCCATGCCTACACCACTTCCTGGGTGATATTTAGTTCCGCGTTGACGAACAATAATTTCGCCGCCAGAAACAATCTGTCCATCAAATAATTTTACGCCAAGTCTTCGGCCAATACTGTCTCGGCCATTCTGGGTGGAACCACCCGATTTACTGGTTGCCATCTCATTTTCCTTATATACAAATATGTAATTGGATATTTTTTAGAGTGATAAGACGTGCGAATCACGCTTTATATACCCAAGTATCCCACAGCATTGCTATCCTGTCAAGGCCCAATTAGCCTTCTTCTCTGGGTTTAAGGTGTTGAGCCCATGCTTTGAGGGCCATAGGAAAGTGGGGTTGAGCCAGTTGGTACATTGCCTCTGCATAAGCTCGTATTTCATGCTGTGCCCCTGGGTCTAGCCTGAGGGTCAAAAAGTGCATTAATGAATGCAGGTTGCAGGTAAAGATAAATTCAGTGTAAACGCACACGGGCAAAACGCCACGAGCCAGTTCTCGGCAAACACCCTGCTCCAGCATATTCAAGTAAGCTTCGGTGGCTACCTTTAGTGAGTTAATATATTGCGCCTTAAGGTGTTCATCTTCATAGGAAACTCCGGAGGCTTGTTTGTTGATTTTATCTTGAGTTCGCCATTTTGAGGGAATATAGAATTCTAACTTTGCCTTGGCATACCGGTAGCTAATCTCATTATAAGAGTTCATGCGGTGGCGCATCCATTGCCGGGCTACGTACATAGGGCATTTAACCCTGAATGAGAGTTGGTTGTGCTCAAAGGGGCTCGTGTGTTTATATTCCATTAAGAAGTTGATAAGTTTTTCATCCCGTTCAGTTACTTCTGTGGAAATTTTGCCATAGGAGACACGGGCTGCGTTTACTATATCTAGGTCAGAGCCGGAAATACGAATGAGCTCTATTGCGCTTATTCCATCACCGAGCGGGTCTACCTTGGAAGGATGCTCTTGGGCTTCTTCGGCATGTAAATTAATTTTTTCAAGCAGTTGATCTAAATGCATTGGTGACTCCTGGCATTTTTGTTTATCCTTTGAAATAAGAATACTGTTTTGGGGATGAAGTGTAAATTCTAAAAACTTATTCTTTTTTTAGAGATTGTTATTGCTAACCCAATCTTATTTATTTATAAAAAGTCTTAATACGTACTGTTGATATTCATTGGGGCCGCTCACGCCGCGGCAGGCGCATGCCTTTTTTTGTGCAAAAAAAGGGTGCAAAAAAGCAATCGAGGGCATGCTATCCCTCGCTGCTCCCCATACTTTATCAAGCAGCTTATTAACTCAATTGGGTTAATTCTTGCCGTTCTTATTTCTACTTTCTATGCATACTTCTGTGTGGGTGGATGGATATCAACCGGCTCACAAATAAAAGGTAAGCATCTCAGCTTGCTTTTATCTTTCACTATTAACGTAAATGAATGTGAGGAAGTTAATAAGCAGTTCCTATGCGCGCAGCATGCATGTCTCGCGGCGAAGCCGTAAGCTGAGTTGCGGAGGCATAGCATTCTGCGAGATAGCGGTGGATCAAACGTCGCGTTTGAGCCCTTTTAGTTGAGATCTTTTGGGCGAGCAAAAGATTTCATTCCCGCGGAACAGGCGCGAGGTGTACACTATTATAAAAATTAATCGGCCGCGAAGGAACGAAGAAGTGAACTTTCAAATATAAAAGTCGAATGTTTATATCTTTGTTAGATTACGATTTGTTAAATTTGTAAAAGAGGTGTTAGTAATACAAGGTTTATTCAAAGGGAATGTTATGAAAATATATTTAACTATTCTTTTAAGTTTAGTATTTTTTGCTGAACTGTTTAGTGCACAAAACTACGATTTACGATTTAAGTCTTTAGAAGAGTCTGATCTTACATTAATCCATACATGGTTACATCAGCCATGGGTAAAGCGCTGGTATGCACATGAAGCATTACTTTGGCAAGAATTTTTGCAATTTCGTGATGAAATCAAAAATTATTTTGGTAGTGGTAATGAATTTTTGGTGGTGAGTAATGGATATCCTTTCGCGTATATTCGCTATTATGATGCGCATTTGTGGCCAGATGGGTTTGGCAATGTTGAGCCAGAAGGCAGGTATGGTATTGATCTTTATATAGGAGATGCTGAATATCTTGGTAAAGGCTATGGCACAGCATTATTGCGTCAGTTTATAAAAAAAATTATTCAAGACCAAAAAGAGTTAGGACTCCCCATTAAGCAACTTGTGATAGCTCCTGAAATTGCAAATAATGCAGCAATTAAAACATATTTAAAGGTTGGCTTTAATATTGATCAGGAAATTGATGATCCTTATTGGGGTAAGCAATACAGTATGGTTCTTGACCCTGAGTTGTTTGAGTTCACAGAAGGTGTACGATATTTTTATGATATAGATCCTTCTTGCAGCAACTCTTTAGAACAATTTGTTGAATATAGTTCATTACTTATGGATACAACTTGGGCTCGGCTTGCTGCTGCAGGCGTTACGTATGATGATTGTGTGCAGTTCTTGAATACTTATGGACATGTATTAAAAACTCAATTAGAAAGTAACTATAACCAAAGGTCGCAAGGTTTGGATATCATTTCAGATCACACAATGGCGCTTATTCATGAAGTTTTGGTTGATTTTAACATTGATCCAAACTCGATTGCCATAATCCCATATAGATCCAAAGGCTCACCGGCAGCGGCTGATGATTATACGCTCTATATTGATGAAAATGATTTGGCAATGTTATGCCCTGTATCACAGCGCTTTATTTTAGCACATGAAATTTCTCATATGAAAAGTAAAGATAATGGATTTGAGAGTGCACTAGAGAATTTAATGGATGAGCGTAAAACCGAGCCGCAGCGCAATGCTTTTTATACATTCTCTCATGCAACTGAAATCCGTGCTGATATTAATGCAATGCTTAAAGGTATTGAATATGCCAAGGGTGGCGTTACCTTTTTAACATTACTCATCAATTGTTACGGTGATGGTGCAAGCTTTACGCACCCAAGTCCAAGAGTCCGCCTTAAAATTGCACAAGACATTGAAGCTATCATGTGTAGCAGATAGTATGAATACGCTCTCTGAATCGGCCTATTAATACAGTGTACTATTGAAAAATAGCCATACTTTATGTTAGTATGAGATTGGAAAGGTCTAGGCTCTAGATCTGGTTATCGATATAATTCAATTTAAAAAAGGAGAAGATGATGAAAAAGATCTTATTAGTTTTAACAATAGCGTTGACTGCAGGGAATCTTACCGCATTCTATGGAGGCCAGGAATATCTTGGTGAAGAATACCCGACGCAAGAGCATAGAACTCAAGAACTGCCTGCTGCATTTCAAGGACAGCAAACTCTAGGTGGTCAGCAACCAGTAACTCGTGAGTTCAGACAAACACAAATGCCTGCTGCATTCCAAGGTCAACAAACTCTCGGTCAGCAACCAGTAACTGGAGAGTTCAGAGAAACACAATTGCCTGCTGCATTCCAAGGTCAACAAACTCTCGGTCAGCAACCAGTAACTGGAGAGTTCAGAGAAACACAATTGCCTGCTGCATTCCAAGGTCAGCAAACTCTCGGTCAGCAACCAGTAACTGGAGAGTTCAGAGAAACACAAGTGCCATCTGCATTTCAAGGACAGCAATATCTTGGTAGATAAGCTCTTCTAAATTGTTTAATATTTTGTTGCGAGGTAATTTTATTATTGCCTCGCAACTTCCAGCGTATCCTTGATCAGCTTCAGCTTTTACTCGCCTATCCCAGCGTTCGCCTTAAAATTGTACAAGACATAGAAGCTATGCATATTGAGAGAGTTCGTCATTAGAATGATCTAGTAACTGTAGTATTTCTTTGCAATTCATTGCAATTGTTTTGTCATCAGATGTCTCGGCTGATTTTAGCATAGTATGTGCAAGATCTAAAACTGTTTCTTGATGCTGATTTTTTATATGTTTATCAGCACCTTTATCAAGAAGGATTTTGACCATGTCGGGTTTGCCTTTTGTTGCAGCCAACATCAGTGGAGTTTCATCACAGCGATTACCATTTTCATCAGCAAAACCCTTTTTATGATTAATGTCTACGTTATAAGTTAAGAGCAAGGATAACACATCTGTATCATAGTAATCGATAGCTAAATGTAACACGTTGTTACCATAATAATCTACCGCATGTATATCTGCGCCTTGTTTTACAAAATAAGAAATCAAATCAGTATCAAAATTATAATTTAGTGCTTTTAAAAGACAGGTTTCTTGTTGATCATTGCGAGCATTTATGTTTGCGCCATTATTTAATAATAATTCAACTATTGCATGTTCATATTCTCTTCCCACTATAGCCTCCAAAAGCGGTGTGTCACCATGAGTGTTAGAAGCGTTTACGTCTGCACCATGTTTAATTAAATATTCAGCGGTTGCGAGATTTCCATTTGATGCTGCATAATGTAATGCTGTGTTTCCCAAATCTTCTTTATCATTTACATTGGCGCCATGTTCGATTAAATATTGTATTGTTTCTAATTGCCCGTGGGGAGTAGCTACTATTAATGGGGTATAACGGTCCATTCTATAACCCTCATAATCAGGACCACAGAGAGTTTTTGCATTAACATCGGCTCCATATTTAAGTAATAGCGTTGCCATTTCTAGATGGTCTTCGTAAACTGCATTATGAATTGGTGTCCAACCTCGTGCATCTTTTTGATGAACATCGGCTCCTTCAGAAAGAAGTGTTTGCGCTTTTTCAAGATCATTCTCTAGAACAGCATTTATTAAGTCATTTGATTCGCCAAGCGATTCTTTTTGTATGAGATTTTCATGATTTGACAATGAATCTTGCATGCTTGTTGCAGAGTCAATGTCACTTTGTTTTTGTCCACAACCATTAAAGAGTAATATGATACCAGTCATAGCAAGTAGTTTTTTTAGAGCGTTCATTATCTTTCCTTTTTTTAAAATTTACTTAGTAACTTCTTTCCAATCATTGCCAACGTTAGTTGTAACTAACAGTGGAACCGTCCAAGAAACTACATTCTCAAGCGTTTCACGAATAATCTTTATTGCTTTTTCAGCGTGTTCTTGTGGAACAGAAATGAGCAGTTCGTCATGGATTTGTAAGATCATGTGAGCGCCAAGCTGCTGTTCTTTGATTGCACGATCAAGATTAATCATACCCATCTTCATAAGCTCTGCAGCAGTACCTTGAGCTACGGTGTTGATAGCAATGCGGCATGCCTGTTCATAAAGTGATCGATTGGTCTCATGAATACCGGGAATATAGCGACGTCTACCAAAGTACGTGGTCACGTATCCTTTTGTCTTTGTTTCCTCAATAATTTTATCCATCCATGCACTCACACCTGGATATTGAGCAAAATATTTATCTATATATATTTTTGCATCTTTAAAAGGGATTTTAAGATCTTGTGAAAGTCCAAAGGGCGTCAGGCCATAGAGAATACTAAAGTTAATGCGCTTACCAATCTGGCGTTGTTCATGGGTAACTTTTTCAAATTCAGTATCGAATAAATTTGCAGCAGTGCGTTTATGAATATCCTCATTACGGGAAAACGCATCAAGTAAATTTTTGTCTTGTGATAGATAGGCAAGCACGCGCAATTCAATTTGTGAGTAGTCAGCTGCTATAAATACGTGGCCGGTCTTGGGCTTAAATGCAGAGCGCACATCTTTGCCTTTATATTCATATGAATGTGTGGGCACGTTTTGCAAGTTTGGTTCTTGGCTTGAAAGTCTGCCGGTTGCTACCAGTGTTTGGCGGAATGTGGTGTGAATTTTGCCTGTTTCCGGGTTTATGTACGTGGGTAATGCTTCTATGTACGTACTTTTTAATTTAAATAATTCACGGTGGCGCAAAATCAGCGCAGGCACCGGGTGCATGTGAGCAAGTGCTTCTAGCACTTCTTGATCAGTTGAGTAACCAGTCTTTTTGCCCGTTTGTTTTTGTGGTGGTAACTTTAAATGTTCAAATAAAAGGATTGCAAGTTGCTTTGGTGAATTTAAATTAATATCCCCAAATTGTGAACCCACCAATGCATTAATTTTTTCCTTGATGATGGCAAGCTCATCAATAATTTTTGTGTTGAGCATTTTTAAGATCTCAGTATCCAAGATAATGCCATGGTATTCCATGTCTCTTAAAATTTCTACCAAGGGAAATTCAATGTTATCATACAATTTTTGCATGAACTGCTTTTCCAGTGCAGCTTTTAAAATAGGGTAAAGCTGCATTGTTTGATGCGCATCACTTGCTGCGTATTCAGTAGCAAGTTCAAGGGGCACTTGCGCAAATGTTTGATAGCCATTATTGGTTACTGCATCTTGGAAGTTGATCATTGGTTCATTCAAAAAATATTCAGAAAGATGCTTCAGCCCAATGCGTTGCCAATCTTCAGTTACCAAGTGAGCGGCTACTAACGTATCAAACACAAGGCCGCGCGGCTTGATGCCATAATGCATAAACGCATGTTCATCAAATTTTGCATGATGCATAATTTTATGGATTGTGGCATCTTCCATAATAATTTTGAATGCAGAAAGCACAGTATCGCGAGATAGTTGTGGTTCGTGCGTAGTGTGACCAAAGGGAATGTAATAGGCAGTGCCTTTTTGTGTGCAGGCAGAAATACCCACCATATGATTATAAAGTGGGTTAAGGCCAGTAAGCTCCGTATCAATTGCCACAAGTTTTTTGGTGCTGATTTCCTGAACAAGCGCATCAAGCTTTTCTTGGGTGTTTACCGTAATAAACTGGTACCCTTTTGATTTTGAGAGCCATTCTTCTTTTTTCTCGGTCATGCCGGTTACCCCAGCAATTTCTTTAACAAGTGAAGCAAATTCAAGTTTTTCAAAAAGAGGCCGTGCTTTTGCCCAATGTGCCGCGTTAAAAGATAGATCTTGTAACGTAACACCCGTGTCATAGTGATGGAGCAAAAATAAATCTCTGCTTAAGAAAGCATTATCTTTATTTTCAATAAGGGCATTGCGGATACGATTTTTTTCAATCTTCTCTAGGTTGGCATAGGCGTCTTCAAGTGAATCAAATTGCTGCGCAAGCTCGGTAGCTCCTTTTTCACCAATGCCTTTTACTCCAGGGATATTATCTGAAGTGTCGCCAAGCAGTCCAAAATAGAAGGGTAATTTATTAACCGAGAAACCAAACCGTTCTTCAAAGGCGGGGATATCATAAAACTTATCTTTGAAGGAATCAAAGAGCACAACGTTCTCGCTGATACATTGGCCCATGTCTTTATCACTGGTGACCAAGACGACCGTGAACCCTTGTTTTTCATAATCTTTTGCAAGCGAGTACATCAAGTCATCAGCTTCAATGCCAGGCTGTGCAATTTGATGCAGCCCAATAAGATTTGCAAATTCTATAATATGTTCTTTTTGGGTAAACAAATCGCTTGGTGGCGCTTCTCGCGTTGCCTTATACTCAGGGAATATCTCATGCCGCACCGTTTTGCCTTTGCTATCCCACACCAAGCTCATGTAATGTGGCTGAAATTGCTTGATCAATTTTTGGATCATTCTGCAGAATGAATAAATGGCTTGCACCGGCTCGCCATGGATAGTATGGAGCGGCCGCATGCCGTAATAGGCTCGGTATAAATAGGAAGAGCCATCGATTAAGAATATGGTTTTTTTTGGATCAAATTTCATGCCGTGTGTCTCACCTACATCTGATGTTTTTAAGAGCAACTGCTCATTGTTATCACTAGAATACCGCGGGATGGTGGCAAATACAAATATCAACACGATAGAGATGATGTTCATAATGGTATTCTGTTGTTACACTTAATATATGTTTGCAAAAATACGATTGTTAAATGGCTTTCAAGAGCCATTGTGGTATAACATTCCAGAAACTCATACATCTTGTTGCCTTGTGGGCTCTTTGGTAAACGTTCCTCTTCAGGGACGTACCGTTCGTGGTGTGGTTGATTCTATATCACAAGATCAGCCGAGCGTTGCCTTTAAAATCAAGCCAATCATTGATCTAGAGCCATTTCCCGTCGATATTCAGTATATCAGATTTATTAAACAATTGGCATACTATTATCAGCTTGACTATATGCTCCTAATCAAACGAGTGCGCTCTTTTATACAGCAAACTGGTATAAAAACTCGGCTACCTCATAGCAGCGAGCGAGCGGCCCAGGGTCATAAAGAGGTAACCTTAACTGGTGAGCAGCAAGCAGTCTGTGATTTCTTGATACCCAAGATCACCAAGGAAGAATATGCACCCACGTTGCTGCATGGAGTGACCGGTTCAGGAAAAACAGAAGTTTATAAACGGCTGATTGAGCATACGATTGGCCAAGGCTCTTCAGTTATGCTGCTCTTACCAGAAGTCTCTCTAGCGGTGCAATTTGCCCGGCTGTTGCGTGCGACACTCTCTCAAGAGATTAAACTGTATAGCTTTCATTCAGCATCAGGAAGTGCAGAGAAGCGTGCCTTGTGGCGGAGTTTGGTGCTTGGCGAACCGGTGCTCATTATAGGTGTACATTTACCCGTTTTATTACCTATTGCAAACTTGGGGTTTATTATTGTGGATGAAGAACATGAGGTTGGCTATCAAGAAAAGAAGCACCCCAAGATTAACTCCAAAGAAGCTGCTATTTGGAGAGCTCATCTGAACAATATCCCCGTTTTGCTTGGTTCTGCAACGCCATCGCTTGCTTCCCTTGATAATGTAAAAACCAAGGGGTGGCATTTCTTCGAACTTAAAAAAAGATTTGCGGGGATTTTCCCGGTGGTCAAAACGGTGAGTCTAAAAGACCCTAAGGATCGGCGTAATTTCTGGATCACCACTGAACTTGAGCGGGCAATCAAGCTACGGCTTGAGCAGTGCGAGCAAACTATCATATTTTTGAACCGTCGTGGCTATAGCTTTTTTGTGCAGTGCAAAGAATGCAGCTTTGTTTTTATGTGTACGAACTGCTCGGTCAGTTTAACATTGCACGAGGATGGCAGGCTTAGTTGTCATTATTGCGCCTTAAGACAAGAGTTACCACCCTGCTGCCCGGGTTGCAAAGCTAGTGCCAAAAGTTATTTAAAAAAAGGGGTTGGCACGCAGCAAGTGGTATCAATTTTAGAAAATTTGTTTCCAAATGCTCGCATAGCCCGCGCTGATATGGATACTACGGTAAATAAAAAGCAGTGGCAGGAAACACTTGCCCGCTTTGAGCATGGGGTCGTAGATATTCTGGTGGGAACACAGACAATCACCAAAGGGTATCATTTTCCTAATGTAACGCTTGTGGGCATTTTATGGGCAGATCTTAATTTGCATTTTCCTATGTATAATGCGGCTGAAGTCTGCTTGCAGCAACTCATTCAAGTGGCAGGCCGGGCAGGAAGAACGGGTAAACCAAGTGAAGTCATTGTGCAGACGATGGTGGAGCATTCTATTTTTAATTACCTTAATGAAATTGATTACGTTAAATTTTATGATAGTCAAATGGAAAAAAGGCAAGCGACTCGCTATCCACCAGCCATGCGGCTTGCAGAAATTGAACTCAAATACACTGATGAAATAGTGATTGAAGAAGAAGCTGCATTGCTTGCGCAAGAACTGCGCGCAGTATGCGGCGACGTACTAGTACTTGGCCCTGCACGCCCGCCAGTGCATAAAGTAAAGCATATAAACATGCGCAAAATATATTTAAAGTGCAGTGCCGTGCAACCGATGATGGCGTTGTTTGGTGTGATTAATCGCAAGAAGTATAAGAGTGGTATTTATTTTACGCCGAATCCACTTTCATAGTGGTAAAAGAATTAATCCTTTAATTTTGCACCATGGGGATCTCGTGGTTTAAAATGGTCTTGCATGTCTTTGCAGGCATAATCAGCCGGCATTCTATTTAGGGCATCTTTTACTTGAAAATCAGGTTTATAGGTGGCAAAAAAAGCAAGAATAGTTAATAAACGTTCTTTATCACTATGAGTTTGCGTTCTTTGTGCAAGAAGATGTACAGCCGTTGCGCCACATCTATTGGGTTCATTTAATTTGGCGCCAGCTTTAAGCAGCACGCCACATACTGCAGGAGCAATAGATGCATCTAATATGCTTTCATGTAATAACCATGTTTTATCATAATCACAAAGTTGTTCAACCACGGTAATCATTTGTGGATTATGTGGATTGTTTTTTAACTCTGCATAGAAAACATCCATTTTGCGCTTCCAGCCTATACCAGTAGACAACCCCCGCACGGTAAGCAGCTGATTGCGCAAACCTATTGCTTTTAACATAGGCAACGTAGAATGTACACTTGTGGTGAGAATACCAATAGCTAATGCAATTTTTATATTTTCCATGGTTTTGCTCCCGCTATTTATTTATTGCAATAAATCAGTTCTTGACGCTTCCAAACTTTGCGTAAGAAGATCCAGCGCTTGCTCCAATGCAGACTTAGTTTTTTTTGGTTGAACTGAAGACTCTTGAGGAAGCGGTGATATTTCTCGTGGAATGGTAGTCTGCTCAGGTTGCCCTAGGGGTTGTGAGGTTGTCAGTTGTGCAAGTTGAGGATTACTCACTTCTGCTTTTTTTAAGTCAGCGGATATTTTATCAATTGGTCTTCCTTCTGATACAGGAGTTACTGCTGCCAATTGTACTGCAATATCAAGCGGTGTTTTATCAGGTTGAGGAGGTATTCCTTCTCTCATCTGTTTCATAGTACGCGGAACATAAGACCGGATGAAAGGATTAGCGCCCTGTTTCAGAAGTAGTTCGACCAATTCAGGATCTTGCTGGTTTACTGCTGCATGGAGCGCTGTGAACCCATCTCTATTTTGTATATTCGGATTTGCAGCTGGCAAACTAGTAAAGAGCTTTCTTATCAATGATTTGAGCTTATCTTTAATCTCGGGTTCTTTTGAAGCCGATAGAATTACCAAATGGTAGAGCGGTGTATTGCCCAAATTATCTTGAATGTTTCTATTTTTAGAGTGCTGAATGATGTCAAAGAGAGCAAGAGCGGCATTATTGAGAGTGTCGAACATTTCATCAAGTCGTTGCTTTGGTGTGTTTTTGTCCCTTTTAAGTTTTGTGTATTCTTTGATTAGCTCATTTAGTTTTTGCAGCATGATATTAATGGGAGTATCTCCATCGTTATTTTTAATATCTGGGTTTGCGCCACGCTCGAGCAATCTATAGATTGTTAACGGGTTGCCAATAAAGTTTCTAGCTGCCAAGTGTAAAGACGTATTGCCCAATTCTGTTGTGAGGTTAGGATTTGCGCCATGCGCAAGCAACTGGTTAAGTATGGTAGGGTCACCAATAAATTCTGCCACTGCAGAATGGAGCGGAGTTGAGCCAAAGTTGTTTACCTGATTAGGATCAATACTACTAAAAAGATCAATTACTAACGGAGCATCTTGCATGCGTACTGCTTTATGAAGAAGGGTATCACCATCCTTAAAGCGTTGAGAGACATTTTTTTGAGCGATCGCACGCAGGAGTTGCTGATAACTTGTGATCAATGCCAACTTTCTCGCGCTACTTTCTTGATTAATGAGTAGTTCAAGAATAGTAAGAAAATCTTGGCCATTGTTATTTTGCTTTGCAGGGTCAGCGCCCATGGCAAGCAGCCTGTTGATAGCATCAAAATCGGTAAGAAAAGCTGCATAATGTAGTCTAGTGTTACCCAAATCATCAGCGCTATTGATATCTGTGTTTCGAATTATCATGCCAATTTTTTCAGGAAGCCACGCAAAATTGAACGTTGTTCTAGCCTTGTCTTGAGCCATGCGTTCCAAACTTTGGTCTATTACTTCCAGCGCCGTTGATTTCATGCAGAGTATGCTGGAGCATGAAAGGGAACAAGTTAACATAAGAGTGAGTATTTTTCTCATTTAATTTCCTGGAAACATATATCATAGGTTGGATGCTTAATTGCTTCCTGCTCAATGAATAAGTTTTTATTTTTTTTTTGCATAATTGTGAGCCTTCTACTCCTATTTGCGAGTTCTTTGTAATAAATTATCCGTTAATGTTACCAAATTTTGCGTAAGAAGATCAAGCGCTTGCTCCAATGCTGAAGAAGTTTTTTTTGTTTGAACCGGAGAAGGTTCTTGTTTCACTGGCGAGGGTTCTTGTTGAATTGGGGCAGGTTTAGGTTCTTGTTGAGAAGGTTTTGGTTTTATTGGTGGTTGAATAGGCTGTTGTTGCTGTGCGGGTGCATGAATTCGCTTTTCTGCTTTTTCTAATACCTTTGCTATATCTGGTAGGCCTATTTCATTTGCCATATCACGTGGCGTCTTGTTAGGTGGTGGCACTACGCCACTTCTGAATTCTGCTACGGTAGGGGGATTAACATAGGATCTTATGTGTGGGTTTGCACCATGCTCAAGCAAAAAATTTACCAGTTCGGGGTCTTGTTGGCTTACTGCTGCATGGAGTGGCGTGAATCCATCTCTATTTTGAATATTCGGATTTGCAGCTGGCGAACTCAGGAAGAGTGTTTTTATCAATGGTTTGAGCACATCTTTAACTTTGGGTTCTTTTGAATCCGATAGAATCACCAAATGGTAGAGCGGTGTATTGCCAAAATTATCTTGAAGGTTTATGTTTTTAGAGTGCTGAATCATATCAAAGAGAGCAAGAGCGGCATTATTGAGAGTATCGAACTTTTCATCAAGTTGTTGCTTTGGTGTGGTTTCGTCATTCTTAAGAAATTTATACTCTTTGATTAAATCGTTTAGTTTTTGCAGCATGGTATTAATAGGAGTATCGCCATTGTTGTTTTGAATATCTGGGTTTGCACCATACTTGAGTAATCGATTAATAGTCAATGGGTTGCCAATACAAGACACCAACGGTGGGCATTCACCAAAGTTGCGTACTGCCACATGCAAAGGGGTATTGCCCAATTCTGTTGCTTTAATATTAGGATCTGCTTTATGCTCAAGCAATTTATTAAGTATAGTTGGATTGTCTGGGGATTGTGAAGCTGCAATATGTAATGGCGTTATGCCAAGATCATTCGGTTGATTAGGATTGTTTTTTTTTGATAAAAGATCGTCTACTAACTGAACATTTTGCATCAATACTGCTTGATGAAGAGGTGTATTACCTTTTTGAGGGATAGCTTTATTATTTTTTTGAGCAATAGCTTTAGCAGCTTGTTTTTGTACTTGTATGTAACTATCGTGAAGCACCTCACTCTTTTTGACATTTTTTTCTTGAATTATCAATAGTTGCAAAATAGTAAGAAAATCTTGGCCATTGTTATTTTGCTTTGTAGGATCGGCATCCAGCTCTAGTAGGCTTTTAATAGCACTAAAATCAGTAAGAAAAGCTGCGTAATGCAGTCTGGTGTTACCCAAATCATCAGTGCTATTGATATCCGTGTTTTTAATTATCATGCCAATTTTTTCAGGAAGCCACGCAAAATTGGGTGTTGTTCTAGCCTTGTCTTGAGCCATGCGTTCCAAACTTTGGTCTATTACTTCCAGCGCCGTAGATTTCATGCAGAGTATGCTGGAGCATGAAAGGGAACAAGCTAACACTAGTGCGAGCACTGTTTTCATCATATTTCCTTTGTTTTAAGCTATATAAATAGCTTTTTTAATTTCCTGGAAACATATACCGTACGGTTGGATGCTTAATTGCTTCCTGTGCTACAAATAAACTTCTAAATCTTTCTGGTGCATAATCACGGGGTTTCATACCATATGTATCGACTACTTCAAAATTAGGTTTGTATTGTGCAATAAGCATAAAAATTTCCATTAATTTTGTTTCATCGTAATGATCGGTACTATTTTGAGCAAGCAAATGGAGCGGCGTTTGGCCTTCAATATCAGGTTCATTTATTTTAGCGCCTGCTTCAAGCAATGCTGAAAATACTAATGGTGAAGAATGGTGATCAGCGGTAGCGGCTCTCAGGAGTGTTTGTTTGGTGTAATCGTCTTGCTCTGCAACTTGTTCAATATTTTGAATATTTTTTGGATCATTCTTAAGTGCTTTATAGCATTCATTAAATAACCAATTTGGGTGTGGTATGCGAGGTGCTGTGCTGATGCATCTCTTTGGGAGTGTAATGCCATGACGCATGACTAGCAATTGTTGACATCGTCGCATAGCAACTACTGGTGATATGCAGCACGTTATTAAAAGTGACAATAAAATAGTATTTAAGTTCTTCATAACCATCTTCTCCATTTTGTATTGAAATATAACCTTACATACTTTAAGTGTAGCGGTGCATGGAGCAGCTATGCAAGAGTTTTTAAATAAAAAAATGTTTTCTGAGCTGTCTAAGGAGTTCAATCGACTCGCGTATATCATCGAGTGCTCTATGAGCATCTTTCTTGACCGTGTTGGCATCAGGGTCATTAGGATACCAGCGGGTTACCAGTTCTTTTACCGAGGAGACGTCAATTTGTTTGTAAAATAGATATTCTACGATATTTGGCATGTATTTACTCAAGAAAATGCGATCTTGCCAAATTGAACTGCCTGCAAGTAATGCAGAGCCGCGAGCGCAATAGAGTTGTATAAACATAAGCGTTTGTTGCTCGGCCTCTTCAATTGAAGTCGTAGATTCTTGTGATGCTGCAATAAGCCCTGTTTTTCCATGTTGTTCAAGGCACCAGGGGCTCATATTCATAAGGACGTCATCCGGTTGATGAATTACTAGATTGGGTCCTTCATCCAACTCATTCAGTTGATCATCAGTAATAATGGTAGCAATTTCAAGAATATGGTCTGTATCGGGATTGAGGCCAGTCATTTCCAGATCAATCCACACAAAGTTGCCTTTTGGATATTCTTTTTGTGCCATGGTAACCTTTTAGTTTAGATAGGAGCTTATAGCTTACTCATTTGCATTAACCTTTTCAATAGTTCTTTTGAATAAGTCTTTAAGCAAAAGCGTGAAAATGGCCTTAATGCTGTTATTGCCAGTTTCACTAAATTTTTCTAATTTTACGGTGTCTGAGCTATCTCGTCCTATTAATTGTGGTTGTACAAGCATCATTTCTAGCGCCAAATCAAATGGGGTTTTGCCACCGGTCAGTTTTGGCGCTCGACGGAGACTTGGTGCATGTACCACACTAGCATCGGTACCATCATGAGCTAACAGAAGCTGCACCCACTTAAGGTGTCCGCCGCCAACTGCCGCATGTAAGGGTGTAAATCCCTCTTTTGATTGTACATTAGGATTTGCGCCATACGCATTAAGCATAGCATATCCTAATGCATCTGTTTGTTCTCCGCATGGTCTAGACACGAGTGCATAGAAAGGGGTGATGCCCATCTTATTCTGTGCATTGGGATTTGCTTTTAATTCAAGCAGAGTGGAGGCAAAACTAAGGTGCCTAAAATAGACATCATTATAGTTCTTGAATACATAATGAAGCGGCGTATCGCCGTGATCGGTTTCCGCCTGCAAATTGGCACCAGCTTGAACGAGTGGGGGGATGCGACAAAATAGTTGATTTGTAATCGTATAATGCAAGGGTGTTTCGCCCGTATGGGTGCACGCATTGGGATTTGCGCGGCATGCAAGTAATGTAGGCAGCAATTCCATGCGTGTGTCCAGATTTGGATTTATGATGCCTTCAGTTTTGCATAGATAATGCAGTGTTGTTTCTCCAGCACAGTTTTGTGAATCTATAGGTACCCCATGGTTAACAAATAATCGTAGTAGTTCGGGTCGAGTCTCTCTAAATGTTTTATCGTTACTTTGGTTCTTTACCGTATAATGTAATGCATTTTCTCCTTTTTGAGTGCAGATTTTGGGATCTGCGCCTCTCTCTAGAAACAAAGAGCAAAACTTTATTATTTTTGGCGGAGCGCCAGAATCAAGTAATGGTGCACTTGCAAGCAAAAGATGAAGCGGCGTTTGGCCTTGCAGATCTTGCATGTTTGCAAGTTCGGCAGCTGTTGGTTGTTCTAATATTAATTCAATAATGCCAAAGTCGTTGAGTAATACTGCATAATGTAAGCGAGTCAATCCGTCTTTATCTTGAACTGCAATATCCTTGGATTGAGAGAGTCGCACGATTGCATCATTGAAAGTCGTATGCAAAGATGAGAGGGTAAGTCGTCTATCAATAGTATCTAGAGCATCTGGATTTTGTACTTCCATGCATACCAGATGCATGTGCTGTATTAGCAAAAGAAAATATATGATTTTTAACTTCACTTGTACACCTCTTTTTTTGCTTCATTCTCATATATACTCTCAGTCTACTAGAAAATAATAAAAAAATGTAAGTGTTTTTGTATGCAATATGCTATGCTAGAATAAATATTTTTTAGTCAGGAGCTTTATATGCAAAAACTTCGTGTTGGCGTACTTATGGGCGGCATGTCCATTGAAGATGAAGTATCATTTAATTCAGGAAGAACCATATGTGATCATCTTGATGCAGAGTGTTATGATATTATTCCTTTATTTCACACAAATGATAATAGTTTATATATCTTACCATGGCGATTTTTGCATCGCGGTAAAATAGCAGATTTTATTAATCGCATGAGCAGTGAAGCTGTGCAAGTGACGTGGGATCAGCTTAAAGATACTATCGATTTTATGTATATTGCAACACATGGCAGATTTGCAGAAGATGGCACGTTGCAGGGCATGCTTGAAGTTCTTGGTATTCCTTATTTGGGGGCAAAAGTATTTTCTAGCGCATTGCGCATGGATAAAATTTTACAAAAAAGCGTATTAGAGCGTCATGGCGTATTAGTTCCTCCCTATACGGTGGTCACACCTTGTGAAATTGCTCAATTCAATGTAGAAAAAGATGATATTTTAGCACGATTGGAAAAAGCTGGTATACAGTTTCCTTGTATTGTAAAGCCGCAAGCAGAAGGTTCTAGCTTGGGTGTATTTAAAGTACATTCTCCTGAGACATTACAAGAAGCATGTGAACGCGCGTGCTATATTAATGGTACTGCACAGGCTGTGCTCATAGAAGAGTGTTTGACAGGCATGGAGTTCACCTGCATTATTCTCACTGATTATAAAACGGGCAAGCCCATATTTTTACCGCCAACAGAAATTGTGATAGAAAAAGGTTCTGATATTTTTGATTATGAACAAAAATATATGCCAGGTCGCGCTCAAAAATTTACCCCAGCCCGTTGCTCTGCTGAAGTTATACAAAATATTCAAGAAACATGTTACAAAGCAATGCTAGCGCTTAACATCACCAATTTATCGCGAATTGATGGATTTGTAACAGCGGATAACACCATAAAGATTATTGACCCCAATTCGCTTTCTGGCATGGGCCCTTCCAGCTTTTTATTCAAGCAAGCGGCTGAGTATGGCATGAATCATACTGATTTGATTAATCATTTGATTAAAACAGAACTGCATTTTTATGGTTTAGGACAAGATATGGATACTACAAAGATGGTACAAGGAGTGACTAGCCAGTCGCACAAAATGCGCGTTGCCGTACTTCTTGGTGGGCGCTCAAATGAAAAAGAAATTTCACTGGATTCTGGTAGAAACGTAGTCTATAAATTATCACCTCAAAAATATGAGGTGATTCCGCTTTTTGTCAGCGGCAAACTTGAGCTGTATCGTTTGAATGCCAAGCTGCTTGTGTGTAATAATACGGCAGAAATTGAGCGGCAAGTGACAGCTGATCTTTTGGTGCCATGGAACGATCTATCTAAGATTGCAGATTTTGTGTTTAATGGGCTCCATGGTGGTGAAGGTGAAAATGGGGCAGTGCAAGGCACGCTCGAATTATTAGGTTTACCGTATAATGGATCTTCTGTGCTCACAAGTGCATTATGTATGGATAAATATCAAACTAATGCACTTCTTAAAAGCAAAGGTTTTGCCGTTCCAGAGAACGTGTTGATAGAAAAAGTTGAATGGCAAGATGTGCAAGGTGATTGTATTGAGAAAATAGTTACTGCCCTTGAATTCCCGCTTATTGTAAAACCACATAATGATGGTTGCAGCGTAGGGGTGAGTAAAATAAAAACTAAAGAGCAACTCCAAATTGCGTTAGATGAATTTTTTAAAGATCGCACTCATGCTCTCATTGAAGAATGTATTTCTGGCATGGAATTAACGGTAGGCGTGATTGGTAATACAACTGCTCAAGCGCTGCCACCAAGCAAAGCTGTAGCTTGTGATGGTGTGCTTTCTATTACAGAAAAGTTTTTACCCGGTGCTGGCGAGAACCAAACTCCTGCACCTTTAAGTATTCAAGCTATTGAATTAGTGCAGCGCACTATGGAGGGTGTGTACATGGCAGTGGGTTGTAAAGGATATTGCCGTATAGACTGCTTTTATCAAAGCGCATTAGAAAGCCCAACTGGCTCTGACCGTGTGGTGATTTTGGAAATTAATACGTTACCAGCGCTTACGCCTGCCACGTGTCTTTTCCATCAAGCTGCAGAACTTGGCATGAAGCCTATGGATCTTATTGATAAGATTGTGCAGTTTGGGTTGGAGCAGCACACAGCACCG
The DNA here is from genome assembly GCA_963716425.1 of Candidatus Babeliales bacterium. Lineage (GTDB taxonomy): Bacteria > Babelota > Babeliae > Babelales > JBFXEV01 > JBFXEV01. The sequence continues at coordinate 678,344 of OY970310.1, read as the reverse complement.
CGAGTAGCTTGTGATATATCTAGAGTTGCAGCTTCGAGTATTATCAAACAAGTTGATTCTAAAACAATAAGTGCTTAATTCTTGTGTCACACTCTCGGTTTTAGTTAAACTAAAATCAAAGAGGAGATACAGAATGCAAAAAACGCTTATGTTATTGCTCGCATTGTGTGGTCAAATGTATGGAATGGAGGTTGATAAAGTTGAGAAAGCATCAAACGTAATGATTGCAGCATGGGAGGTGACACCGGAAACGCGACTTGATGTATTTGATGAAGTCATTATCCAAAAACATCAGAATGGTACGTATAGCGTCAAGCACTTTAGTCGTCCTAAGGGATTGCGTGAAACGCGGTGTGATCTTAAGTCTGTGATAGAAGTTACCATGCCAAATAGTAGCACTGTTCGTGCTATCCTTTCGCATACTCCTGACAACATTGAGTTAACTTTACCGCAAGAAGAATCTTGGTATACACATCCGGTAGCAACGCATAGTGCTGCAGTGTTGAGCACTATCCTTCTTATGGCTGCACTTTTTCATTAGGGAGTTCAAGCACGTGAGCGTATTTGTGTGCCAAATAAATAAGACCCAGCACGTTAGGTACTGCAACGAGTGGCAATATAACATCAGCAATCGCCCAAGCGAGCGGTACTTCAATGAGCGATCCTGCAAAAATTACCAGGCATACAAATAATACATATGCATTGATGTATCTAAATTGTGTAATGGTTGCAAAACTTTGCCGACCGTTAAAGCTATTACCAATAACGGTACCCATTACAAACATGCAGATTGCAGCAACAAGTAATGGTCTTCCAAGAACGGGAATATATTGATTAAAGACTTGATACATTATTGTATTATCTACTACACCTTTTGAAGCAAGGCCAGAAATGAGTACTAATAGCCCCGAAAGTGTGCATAGCAACATATCAACGCACGCAGATACCATGGCAAGAATACCTTGGTCAGAGGGATGTGCCACATCGGCCATTGCATGGGGTATTGATGAAGTGCCCATGCCAGATTCAGTAATAAAGGCACCTTTATATACTCCCGAACGTACTGCGTCATAGATTGTTGCTCCCAAAAACCCACCCACTACTGGCATTGGTGCAAAAGCATATGTGAGTGCAACCCCAAGAGCATGTACGGTCGCATGCCAGTTATGTACTAAAATTATTAATGCAGAAGAAACGTATACAAAGAACATGAGCGGCACCAGCTTACTATTAAATTCACCAATGCGCTTTGCGCCACCTTGCAGCAACACAAACACCAGTACACTGAGAATTAAACCAGTTACCCATGCTGGGATAGATTCTTGCGTGAGCACATCTGCAAGAACGTTTGTTTGGAGTCCAGACCAACATGAAAATAAAAAGACTGTAGCAAATGTATACCACCAACCAAGCCACGGTTGTACCTTTTGAAGATATTGCATTGGTCCACCTACAATTTTGCCCTGTTCTTGCATGCGGAAATGAACTGCAAATGTTACTTCAGTAAATTTGGTGACACTTGCAAGAAACGCATAGCACAGCAACCAAAAGAGTGCTCCGGGTCCGCCCACTGCGATGGCCACGGAAGGGCCAACAATAGTGCCCATGCCAATTGAAGTGGACATTGCATTAAAAAGCGCATAAAAAGGATTGATTCCTGCTTTGTCAGTGCGTTCGGTCACACCTGTGCGCAGTAATTGCCAAAATCTTGGTAACCCACGAAATTGCAAGAATTTTAATTTTATGGTCAAATAAAGCGCCGCGCCTAATAAAATAAATGCTGCAGGGAGTGCAAGAAGGTAGGCTATGTACTCTATGGTCATGAGGAGATTCATTGTGTTTTTTTTCGTTATGATTATCTTATTTTGGCCAAATATGAAAGTGCAGTTCGCAATTGGTGGTCAAATGGTGCATCACTCATCTGGTTACTTTTAACATGCTGCAGCGCGCCGGTAATTTCTCCACGGGAATAATTGAGCGATGTGAGCACTTGGGTAATTTGTTGCCAATGCTTTGCCCCACTTTCTGTGCTTATATCAATACCACTGTTTATCAAATCTGCAACTTTGTGTTTTAAGTGTACCACAATTTGCTCGGCTTTTTTCTTGCCAATACCGGGAACTTTTGAAAGGGCAGTTATATCCTCGCGACCTATTGCTTCAAGAGTACCGGAGGCACCCAAGCATTCAAGGGCAGAAAGACCAATTTTGGGTCCAATGCCGGAGCAGCTGATGACAAGCACAAATACGGTTCTTTCAAGTTCTGAACTAAATCCATACAGCGTGGGCCCTTGTTCTTGATTCCAATGAAGGTGTATAAAAAGAGTTGTTTCTTGATTAAGGGAAAAAGCTGCCTCTTGTGCTACCGCGACAGCAAAGCCTATACCTGACCCAGTAGCTTGAATACCGATGGTTTTTGGTTTAATGGCGCAAATGGTACCTTTAATAGTGTCGATCATGGAAATTCTTTCTCATTTTTATCCCCTGTTCGCCCCGACGTAGCCGTTAGGCGAGTTGAAGGGTTTGCTTCAAGTATACGGGGCAATCAATATGCACGCAAATAGGGTTTTTGGTTGGGTCCTCGCGTACCGTTTGCTTACTCTATTAAAAACAGTAACCTCATTATACGTTATAGAGATGAAGAAAAAAGGAATTAGGTATGTTATTCTTCCGCCTATCAAGTGTATATATTCTTATTTTTTTAAGCCAAACTCAATTCGCTCTTGCCTATGATTATGATGTTATTGTAATTGGCTCTGGCGCAGGCGGTTGTCATGCCGCTATAAGCGCAGTTGAACAAAAAATGAAAGTTGCGCTTGTAGAGAAAGATGGTTTGTTGGGTGGATATGTTTGGCGGGCAGATACACCATCCCAAGCTTTACGGAGTCTCTCCGAGCAATTACGGACTATACGCTGTAAGCATCCGGCTGGCATTTATGATGGGTCAATTGTTCAGTATGACACATCATGCATTTTGCCACATATACAATCAATCATAGATCAAATGAGTAAGATTTATTCTATAGAATATTTTATATATAAGGGTATTGATGTTATATCAGCTACCGCAAAGATAGTAGACGTTCATTGTGTTTCATTGTCATCCGGCAAAGTTATTACCTCAGAATATATTGTCATTGCAACGGGGTCTGTTTCTCATATTCCTCAACTTAAAGGATTGGCTTCTATTGCTTATGATACGGCTGAGACATTTTTCAAGAGAAAAGAATTACCAAAATCAATGATAATTTACGGAAACAGCACTTTTGCTATTGAGCACGCCATGGTGCTTAATCGCCTGGGTATATCAGTAATTCTTATAACAGAAGATGCGTATTTGTTACCACATTTTGATCCGGAAGTAATCAGCAGATTGACTGCAATTTTGGAGGCTGAAGGAGTACGCATTCAAACCAATATGAATGTTGATAGATTTTCTACCGTTGAAGGGGGAATGATTCAAGCAGAGTGTACAAGCTATTTAAGTAAATCGTATACATTCAAGGCAGAAAGTTTATTCATCTTAGATGGGCGCGAGCCTAATGTACAAGTTGTTACTCCAAATCTTATTTCACTTAAGATGAATGCGAAGGGAATTATAGTAAATAAACACATGCAAACAAATATTCCTACTATTTATGCATGTGGTGACGTTACGTATGATTCTCATCTATTAACGCGTCATGCAATGCATCAAGGCCGCAAAGCAATTGATCATATGGTTTCACCGTGGTGGCCAACCAAAAATGGGATATCTTATAAAGCTGTTCCAAAAATAGTATATTCAAGCCCTATGGTAGTGAGCTTGGGCATGACAGAACCAGAAGCACGTGCAGTTTACGGCAGTTCATGTAAAATTCAATACAATCAGTATAAATATGCAGTAATATCAATTGCTGAAAATGCCTCTGAGGGATTTGTTAAGCTCATTTTTGATCCAGAAGGGTTATTAATAGGTGCACATATTATTGGCAAGGATGCAGGAAGGCTTATAGATGATTTGTATGTGGGAAAGCGGCTTGACGATCAATTGCAAAAAATATTTTCATGTATTTACACAAGCCCAAGCTATTTAGATGTTCTGTGGCATGCACTTGCAGAATATAATCAGAATGCACCACCAAAGACTTGGTGGCAAGAAATCAAACAGCTCGTAAATGTATGGATTTAATATGAGAGAGAATTAGCGATGAAGTTGATGATTTTTAAAATACTGTGTGTAATGAGTATGACATTCGGTTGCGGAGCATTTGACTATGATTTAATAGTAATTGGTGGAGGGGCTGGTGGGCTGGCAGCAGCATTGCTTTCAGCTAAAAAAGGTTATAAAACTGCTATTTTTGAACGAAAGCAATTAGGGGGTGGTAGACTGTGGTCAGGTGATATTCCATTTAAGGTGTTGTTTAAAAAGGCAAAAATTTTTTATTATTTTAATAATATCGAAAAGTTCGGCATCTTTAACAGTGATATGCTTCCTACGGGCCTCATAAATTTCCAAGATTACAAATTTGATCGCATTATGAATCATGTATTTGATATTCAATTGGAGATTTTGGAGACGATTAAACAAAAAATAACAATTAACCCTAACATCGATGTTCATTTTGGAGCTCCTCGCTTTATTAACAATCATACGCTTTCTATGGAAGGCAAGATCTTCACTGCGACAAATATTATTATTGCAACGGGAGCACGACCAAAGATCCCACACATTAAGGGAATAGATTCTATAGAGTATCTAACGAGAGATAATTTTTTTGCACTAAAATCGCTGCCTAAATCAATACTAATTGTTGGTGGGGGTCCCTTGGGGACTGAAATGGCTTCAGCTTTAAATAGATTAGGTGTTGATGTAACGCTGATAATGAAATATGGCATGCTCATGCCTACCTACGATTATGAATTAGTAGAGATGCTTACGCTTAATTTACTTGAAGAAGGTGTTAAAATTTATTGTGACACGACAGCTAAAGAGATTGAGCTAACTGATGACGCTAGTATAAGTTTGATAGCTCAAGATCGAGCAGGAGGATTTCGGCGATTTAAGGCGGAGTCGTTGTTTGTTGCAATAGGAAGTGTTCCTAACGTGGAGGGCCTAGATCTTGAATTTGCGGGGGTCAGTTATGATAATTTTGGCATTAACATAAGCCCAACTATGCAAACAAATGTTCCGAATATATACGCATGTGGTGACGTTGCAGGCATGAAGATTTTATCACGTATTGCTTATTTTCATGCAAAAATTGCAATTGCAAATATGTATAAAAAGCCACATGATAAAGATATTCTCGCCGATTATACTCATGTATCTAAAGTAATATTCACTGAGCCTCAGATTGCAAGTGCAGGAATGCCAGAACAATTGGCACGTAAGAAGTATGGAGATACCTTGCGCATTTATCGGGCTGACTACAAAGACACAGAAAAAGCACACATTGACCATGCACTCATAGGAAGAGCAAAATTTATTTGTGATCAAAATGGCATATTGCTCGGAGCGCATATTTTTGGAGAACAAGCAGGTGATCTATTGGACTTAGTTACCATTGGTAAACCATTTAATGAGTTCTTTAATAATGAAGCTGCCAAAGTACGTACGTCTCCTAGTTACGTTGATATTCTCCTTGAAGCTTCTCATGAATGTAATAATGATATAGAGCAGGTTATAGCAATGCAACCATCTTTGGCATCTTCTTGTATCAATACACTCTTTTCATGGATGGGAATATCACGTGGTTAAGTATATAATTGCATTTGTAGTATGCATGATATCATTAGTTACGCATGCAATGGCATTAGATTTTTCTAAGTCTCATCCTCTGTGGATAAAATTGAGTCAGTTTGAAGCTCCCTCTGATTTTACAGATTCATTTTATTACAATGACTTTGTTGCAGCCCGATTGCATAAAGTTATTGCCTATCTTGAAAAAGAATCAATTGCTCTGGATACTTACTCGTGTGAGCAGCTTGATGAGATTAAGCGCGTTCTAAAAACATCCACCATGCAAGAGCGTTTTGATGATGTTTTGCAAACACAGTCGCTACAGCCTATACTAGACACCTGGCATGAGCTGACAGCATCCTTTTTTGTTTTTGATCCTGAGGTAGCTCATGATCTTGCATGGCTTGCATTATCTCTATTACAATGCAAGCACAAGCTTCCACTGCTTGCCGATCAGGCTGTAGAAATGTCTGTGCAAACTATTTTGGCAACTATTGATCATGTGCTATACACTTACAGCCACGAGAATAGATATATCATATGCTGCCAAGCTCAGGAAAAGGTCCCTTCTGTAGAAGATATTCTTGTAACCTTTTATGTAGGACGTTACTTGGAACGGTCGTATAAAAGTTTATGTATGCAAGATTTTACTACATTCAAACGATCTCAATTACCCCCGACTATTTTTCAGTTATTAAAAACGGACATCATGAGAGATTGTCTTGCAAAAATAATAGACGAGCAGGATTTTATTCGTGGCTCAGTAGTGTATGAACAATTAAAAGAATATTATTTTACTGATAGCGTTGAACTGACTAAAGATGTTTGCATGCTTTTTTATATCCTCACCTGTTTTTTTAGTACTGAAAGGATTACTCCATTTAATGATGTTGAACTTACTAGTGATATTCTTACCATTTTGTCTATTCTTGATTCTAGCGTGACTCATGGATCATGTATACGCTCGCCTGAATCTAAAGAAAATGTACAGAGTTTTGCGCAACAATTAGGCCAACAAGTTCCATTTAGTTTAATCACCGTTATTTTGCAACGTTATTATTATTTACAACGGCTTTCCTTAAGCATTGAACCTCTTGCCAAATTATGTAGATTTCCGCAGGAAACATTAAAACAAAAGATTTATGTGCCATATCAAATAAAACCTTTGTTTATGGTATGGCAAGATTTTTGTGATTACAGATATTTGAGCAGTCAGTTATTTTTAGAAGCATATACACAAGACTTTTTTTTGATAATACCTTCAAAGAATGATGAAAGCCAGCGTAGTAATCCACAATATCAAAGAGTGTCTTTAGAGCACCATAAAGAGCTTAAAAGGAACTTTGATCATCAGGAGCAAGATTTTGATGTTTTATTTAATGCGACGGTAAATCAAATCACCTTTCATACGTATCTTATTCGCAGACTTGATAGCATGAAAACTCTGTGTGAGTTATTGCGCGCTGTTGATGGTCAGTTGAGTATGAAACATGTACAGGTACATTTTTTTAAACATGAATTAGTAGAGAGATGTTTGTTTGCACTTATGGCAAGTAGCTCAATTAAGCCTCTTGATGAACTATTGCACAGATTTTTCACCTATGAGTTTTTGGACGATACGCTCTTTTACAAAGAGATAGTGGAGCTTTGTGCTTTCGTGCTGCAGATTCTTAAGGGGCAAGAAGACCAAGAGCCCTTGGTTTTTACCTCATATGAACTGCAAGCTCATCCTACAGAAAGCTTAGCTTTTATAAATGCTCATGCCAAGGAGTTGCAGGTTCGTTATATTACGACTAAGTATAAAGAGCTTGCTCAAGTGATTGCATTATTACAGCGCTATTGGTATGTCCCAGTGATGAGTGGCCTTGGATTCTATATCTATTTAGGCAATACCCGCTGCCGGGCTTGATTTACATGGCTTAAATGAATGCAGGATCACTCATAGGTTTCTTCGAATGAATCTAAGATCTTGGCCAGTGTCAGTAGGTTTATCTGATCCACAAGGTAAGTGTGGCCTGTTTACATAAGGGTTTTACGCATTTTTTGTGTCAAAGCAATTTAAAAAACCTTAAATAAGGGGAAATTAGCCTCTTCGACTTCGCTTGGGATAAAATCCGGGTCTTGAGCGACCCTAAATTTATCAATTTTTTATATGATTTCGTATCCCTCAACGTCCTCGTCATTTTTTTCCCGTGATTCATGTCTTCATTGCTAATACTGTTACACAAGCCACACACTTTGCTGCAATGCTTTGAGAAATGACGGGTTAGTCGGGACGAACGGATTTAAAACAACCTTCACTTGCAAGGTATAAATGCTTTTTCTCTGCGCAAATAGCATTTTTGTTGACAAAATGGCTCTGTCTGGTACATTTTGAAGAGAATTTGAAAGATATGTGGGAATAGCTCAGTTGGTAGAGCGTTGCCTTGCCAAGGCAAAGGTCGCGGGTTCGAATCCCGTTTCCCACTCCAGTCTTCGCTTATCCGGGCTTTCAGGCTCGGCAAGCTACGCCTGGCAGCAGCCAGGTTCCACTCCTGGAGGAGTTTCGCCTAGCTTTGCCAGTTTCTTCAAAGGAGTTAACTATATAAAAAAAGTTACTTAATGAAGAGTGGTGACTGGCAAGCCATCTTCCAGTTATCCCAAAGTAAATCACAAAATTGATTTGTATTAAGGGACCACTCAGACTATTTCCCAAAGTCTAGTATGCTGGTACAATTACTAATATAGTCTCAAAATTATTGTTTTTATGAGCTTTTTTCTCAAGGTACAACATATATGAAATCTATTGTTCAAGAGGGTTCAACGATCTCCAAAGCGGTTGAAAGTGCATGGCAATCAGCCGGCAAACCTCACGAGTTTACGGTAAAAGTCTTGGAAGAACCACAACACAATTTTATTGGCATGACCACCCGTTCTGCAAAGATCGCTTTATTCTTTAAAGATATGCCATCCCCTAAGCCATCAAGCGAAAAACCAGAAAGATTCAGAACGGATCGTAATGAGCGTGGTGGTGAACGGTCAGATCGTTCCCAACGCCCTAAAAAGCAAGGGCGCGGGCAACAGCGCGAATTTACAGGTCAAAAGCCATATGCAAAAGAAACTCGTCCGGCAAGACCTAATCTAGAAGAAGAATCTGGACTTGAGCAGGAACGAGAAGCAAGGCCAACACGTCCTGCTGCCCGCAGTACTTATCAAGAAAGCGCACGGGTACAGCAAGGAACGCAAGAGGCACATGAGGGCCCTGTTTTTGATGGTGTTTTCTGGACACCAGAAATGATCACTATGGCAAAAGATTGGTTACAAGGGTCACTAGTAGCTATGGATTTGCCCAATTTGAATTATTCAACTGATGTGAATCGTCTTTACTTTAAAGTATCGTTTGAAGAACCAGTCAATCAAAATCCTACTACTGAGCGACAAATCTTCCGTAGCTTTGCCATGCTTTTAATGCAGCATATGCGCAACAAATTAAAACGTCCGCTTAAAGGCTTTAAGGTTGTGTTGTCACGCGGCGGCCAGGAAATAGAGGAAGAATAATTTTTTTGTGAGGTTATAAACATGGCATTATTTCATGCCAAAGATCAAGAAACGATTATAGCCCAATGCACTCCTCAAGGTAGTGGTGCATTGGCGCTCATACGTTTATCCGGTGATACTGTTTTTGAAATAGCAGACCGTATGTGTGAGCTTGCATCGGGAAAAAAAATAACTGACGTGGCAACTCATACTATCCATTATGGGAGTGTGGTAGAAGATTCGGGGACTGTCATTGACCATGTGATGGTTATTGTAATGCAAGCCCCCAAAACTTTTACCGGACAACATACGATAGAAATTACGTGTCATAATAATCAATTTTTGATTGAGCGTATTATTGAGCGTGCGATCACGTGTGGTGCACGTCTTGCAGCTGGTGGAGAATTCTCCAAGCGTTCTGTGTTAAACAACAAAATGGATTTGGTACAAGCAGAAGCAGTTAACGAACTTATTCATGCAGCTCATCAACAAAGTCTCAAGCAATCTCTGTCGCAACTTGAAGGTAGCTTTAGCCATTGGATAGCCGCTCTTGAAAAACGGCTTATTAAGTGTCTGGCGCTTTCTGAAGCAAGTTTTGAATTCCTTGATGAAGAGGATATGGCGTTTGGCAAGCAAATAGAAGAACTTTTAACAACTGTTCTTATTGATATTTCTTCCATTAAAAAAACATTTGATCAGCAACAACAAATTAGAGATGGCATAAGAATTGCATTGCTAGGTTCGGTCAACGCGGGCAAATCTTCTTTATTTAATGCAATGCTTGCCCAAGAACGCGCCATTGTTACTGACATTGCGGGCACCACGCGGGACGTAATTGAAGCGGGCATGTTTGTTGATGGTGGGTATTGGACTCTTGTGGATACTGCAGGATTGCGTGCGACGGAAGATATTGTAGAACGCAAGGGTATAGAGCGCTCACACCAAGAAGCGCATAAAGCAGATATTATTTTGCTTGTATGTGATAGTAGTCGCACTATGCTTGATCATGAAATTGCAGTATATCAATCTCTTCTCGATAAGTATCGCGATAAGATCATTATGGTGCAGAATAAGGCAGATGCAAGTAATTTACAAGAATTTATTTTCAATCATTATCCTATAAAAACTTCTGTTAAATTTCCTGAAACTATTACTCAACTTCATACAGAGTTAAAAAATAAAGTTGCCACGTTGTTTCAAGATTGTGCATCACCCTTTTTGCTGAATAAGCGTCAATTTCATTTGCTTATGAATTTAGAGCAAACTATTCTAGCCATTGAGCCTATGCTTACTGGTGCAATAGAATATGAGTTACTTTCTTGCCATTTAAAAGATGCGCTCGAGAACCTTTCTGAGCTTACTGGCAAATCAATTTCCGAAGCCGGCATGGACGCCGTGTTTCGCGAATTTTGCGTAGGTAAATAGTTATTTTAACAATAACGCATATCTTGCTACTATCATATTCTTATAAGTGCCTACAACTTTTGGATTAAGTAGCATTGCTGCTGCCATGTGTCCGCGTCGTTCTGCCATTTGCATTGGCGTCCAGCATGTTTTTTTATATCTAACTTTGGTGCCAAGTACATGTTTGTGTTGATTCATATGTCGTCTTGCAAGCGCAGCAGCGATTTGTTTTTTGTATGGGATGGTCATGCATTTTCCATATAACCGTAACTTCTGCAATGGTACATGATTTATAAAATTTTTTGGTTCTGGTAGGCAAAAAGAAAAAAGATAGTTGATTATATCTTTGGGCATTACAAGGTTGAATCGTTTTATACAGCACAAATACGTAAACCATTTTTTATTCATTCTATTTAGCCAAATATCAGGTAGCTCAGGACCTCCTTGTGGACTTAGCAATAATGTTTCTATGATTTGTAATCGATTGCACATGGCAGCTTGATGAAAAGGAGGAGGGTTTTTTAGTTTTTTTTTGACTTAATGTTGACTTTAGCACCAACGAGTAACAGCTTGGGAACTTTTGCTGCATCGTTCTCTTTAATCGCAGTGAACAGTTGTAATCTGAGAGGCTGTGATGAGAGGCGTTGAGTATTTTTCTCCATTGCAGATAACAAGGTGCATTGTAATAATGCTAAGGTAATGAGTTTGGTGTGATGCGACATGTCTACTCCTTTTGGTTAAGTTTCACCATGCATATATTTAATCTAATATATACATACATGTATCTTGAGTGCAAGGATATCACTATTGATTAACGGGTGTCAAGGAGTGCCATGTAGTTTGGCCAAAGTATAGATTTATAGAGCATTTTATCACTTGCAATGAGCCATAAAAGACGCTCATATTTATTAGGGACATGTGGTTTTAGATGAATCAGTGCCAATTCTTCTATGCCATTGAAAACGCATTCTTCAAAACTTTGGAGGTCTTTAAAGAAAAAATCTTTTGGGTTTTCAATGTTATGCTGTTCATAATCAAGTAGCACTAGATTATTATTGGGATCAACGTAAAGACCATTCTTTATATTCCAATAACCGGTTGCACAAATAACGTTAAACAATTCCACCAATGCTTGATCAGGAATATCTTCTATTCGCTGAGGAACCTCACGTAAGCGTTCAATACCCGCAATATTTTTTTGGACTACAATATAATGCTCATCACTTATTGATTTCTTAAGGCCAGGTATATGTACCAAGTAAGTTGGTGCAATGCGTATATATGCGCAGTCTAATTGCTCAATTGTTTCGTCAAGCAGCAGGTAATTGGCAAAGCGACTGACAGTTTGGTAGGTGGGTACGATAGTAAACTTATTAAGCATCAGCTCATTCCTGAGTTCCCAATGTTTTATTATTTCTGAATACCAATAAGAATTTTTGTTAGTGTTATATGTATAAAGATTACGCACGCGGTGTTTTGGGCCACCTATTTGTACCCAATAATCACTATCTGGGATTTGGAAGATATAATTGGTATATCCATAATTTTTTATACCTCGTTTATAAAGATGCCAATTACCGTTAGCATATTTTTCTGGCCATGTGTAAAGCGGGAACGGCATGCGTGCAAGAAACGCCAGAAAGTGAGCTTGTTGGTCTATCCATGCTTGCGCTTGTTGATTGGGCACGGTGGTGACGTAGTCTTCTAAGGAATCTTGTGTGATATTGTGAAAAGAAGATGATGGTAAAGAAAATGCGCTGCACTGGAAAAAAGGTAGAAACCAGCACAGCGCGTGTAATGTAAGCCGTATATCACTCATTAAGTGATTTTAAATACTCAATGTGTACAGGTCAACGCAACGATCTTTTGAATGCGCTTCTTTTGTGTTACCATCCGCATGAGCTTCTTTAGTACCTACGCCAAATGCCTTAACGTGGGCACTAGGAACACCCTGTTCTTTAAGTTCACGAGCAACAGATTGTGCACGTTGATCTGAAAGAGCTAAGTTATATGTTTCAGTACCGCGGTATTTGCAGGCTTTACCCTTGCAAACTACTGTTTTTCCTGCCTGAGTAACTTCTTGAGCTTTTGATTTATTTTCACCCATTTTTTCTACTTCAGTTGGCGGGATGCGCGAGCTGTCATAGTCAAAATAAACGGTTTTAAAAGATTCCTTTCCTTCTTCATGGGCATTTTCCCATGTGAAAGGTAAGCCCTGCGTACTATTTTGTGCAAGTGACGCCTCATCTTTGAATCCGCCAAACATATCATCTTCTTCTAAAACGAATGCTTCTATATCTTCATCAAAGACTGAGGACTGGGCTGTTTTTAATTCATAGTTTTTTTTAACACGAGATTTAGACGGTTCATCAGACTGTGCTTTTTTGCCACCGCCACAACCACCAATAGTAATAGCAGTAATTATTAATGCAAAAAGAAATGATTTATTCATAAAAGTCTCTCCGGGAGCTTAATGGGTTTCAGGTATGTTATAACAGCTTTACATTCTCTACCAGGAATTTAGCATAGTTTGTACTCTGTCTAAAGTCAACTCTAATATAATTTTCTACCTTTTATAAGTAAGATGAGGTATACTAATAATGGATAAAAATTTATAACATTCTGAAATCCCTGCATATTTTGTGTGCCGATTTTTATGCACGACTGCAAGCAGGGCTGGGCAACACTATGAAAAAAATATTAATGAACGTAAACCCATGGCAGATGCGCATAGGGTTAACACGCGAAAGTGAATTGCAAAATATTTACTTTGCCTCGCATACTCAAGAGCCTCTTGAGCGCTCCTTTTTTAAGGGAGTCGTAGTCAAAGTGCTTCCTGGTATTCAGACAGCTTTTGTGGAAATTGGTCAGGAGCGAGCTGGTTTTTTGCATATTTCTGAAGTTGACCGTGAGCTTGCTTTAGAGCGTATGGCAAAGTCAGTAGAAATAGCCGATGACAAGCCAGTGGTACGACGTGCTCCAAAAGCGCCTGATATTAGTAAAATACTCAAAGAAGGCGAATCGATTTTGGTACAGGTAAGCAAAGAACCTGTCTATGAAAAAGGTGCCAAGCTCACCACGTGCTTTACCTTGCCCGGTAGATTTTTGGTGTTGTTGCCTAATATTCCGCGTCTTGCCATTTCCAAGAAAATTGAAGAACAAGCAGAGCGCAATCGCTTGCGTGACATTATGCGCACACATTTGCCAGAGGGCATGGGTGCGATCATTCGCACTACCGCAGAACAACAAACTGAAAAAAATATTGTGCAGGATCTTTCCTATCTCTTGGAAGCATGGCAGACAGTACAAACGAACTATAAAACTGCTCAAAATAAAGAATGCATTTATAAAGATTTACCATTGGCACTTCAAATAGTGCGTGATCATCTTGATGATGATGTGGATTCTATTATTGCTGATGATAAGCAAATTCACCAAGAAGTGTATAGCTTTGTTAAAAAGTTTGCTCCCGATCATCGGCATAAGGTAAAGCTTTATGCTGGTCCTCAGCCCATCTTTGAGAAATATGAAATTGAAAAGCAGATAGAGGATGCTCTCAAACAAAAGGTTGATCTCAAGTCTGGTGGCTCTATTATTATTGAGACTACACAAGCCATGACGGTGGTTGATGTAAATACTGGTCGCTATATTGGTAAAGCTGATATGGAGCAGACGCTTTTGAAGACTAACTTGGATGCGGCAGATGAAATTGTGCGCCAGCTTAGGTTACGCAACATTGGTGGGCTTATTGTAATTGATTTTATTGATATGGCGCATCCTGCCAACAGGCAAAAACTATTTAAGCACCTTGAAGGAACACTCAAGGAGCGTGATAAGTTCCAATCAGTAGTATTACGCGTATCTGAGTTTGGTCTTGTGCAGATGACGAGAAAACGCTCTGGCATGACCCTGCAGCAAGAACTGACCAATACGTGCACTTGTTGCCATGGTCTTGGCGTTGTTGTTTCAATACGATCGCAAGCGTATCATATCTTGAATCAAGTAAAGGCAAAATTAACTGCAAAGCAGTCAACTGGATCACTTAATTTGGTGGTGCATCCTGATATATTGCATTACATAACCAATATTGAATACAATGCAGTACTTATGCTGGAAAAATTATGCGGATGTAAGATTACGCTTGAAAGCAATGATAGCTTTAAGATAGATCAATTTGATTTAAGATCCGCAAAATAGTGGTTGCTTTGCTCCTATTTGAGCAAACGCCAGATCTGTGCGACCGCCTTTGCATTACAGTCTTTATTGGCATGTGCCTCTGCGCAATGCTTTCTAATTTTTGAATCATCAAAGCCATGGGGCAATGCCACTTGCAGAGTTGGTGCTTCAATATAGCTTTTCTCTGTGGTATCAAGCCCAAGATAATACAGTGTTGTCACGTGCGCTAAGAGTGGGGTTACATCTTCCACATTTTCTGTAAGCAATTTTTCCTTATCTTTTAACCATGCCAAAGAATAAATTGGCTTATGTGTTAGAATTTTCTTAGGGTTTCGCCATAAGGCAAAGCCGTTTTTATGGTTACGCCCGTGAGTATGATGTAGTACTAACAGGTCATGCAGAATATGCGTCTTGTTTTGAGCGGTTAGCTTGAGAGTTTTGACAAAAAAGATCATGCGATTGATTGCTTGTCTATTATGTTCATGAAAAAACATGTGCGAAAGCATATCAAGCATGGATCTATTCTTTGGATCAGTATACTCCATTTTTTTAATGTAATGGGTACTGTTAGTAGGGATTGCTGAGCGTATGATAGGCATTTGCCCAGAGATGGGCCAATCGATTTTATTGTGTCTCAAAAAGATTTGGCCGTTATTTTTTAGATTAATTGGTTCTTTAGCACTTCTAAGAAGTTCAGGTGTAATACATAAGCTTCTTCTAGTTACCAGCGGGATAAATTCAGGAGAGCATGCAGGCCTGAACATTACATTGTTCCTTTGTCTATTGCCTATGATTGCCAAAAAAGCCGATTTAAGTTGATCGGGAGTTTGTGTTTCTTGTGGCAATGCACACCATACGCCTGTTCGTTGAAAAAATTTTTTGGGGTCCATTGGACATTTAAGAGAGAGAGTTGGCTTTTTTTGGTCAAAGCACATTTTAATGTGGTCATGGCCACTGAGTCCACCATCTATGCACCGAGTTGCAGCATGGAAGGAAAGTGCATGAGGTGTACCCGCCTTATTGAGATAGGGCAGTATTAAATGTTGATTGCCCGTATGACACGAGTCATAGTATAAAAATCGAGTATTTTTTTTTGCATGTAACAGAGAAAGTAACTTTTTAAAAGTAGGGATTTGAAGGCCTGCAATAGAACCTGCAGTGTCTTTTGGTTCGAGTTTATATTGATCTGGTTGTGGTAATGCAGTAAAGCCAGTTGGTTTTGTGCGATCCATGAGTGTGCCAAATTGACTACGCGTATAATGGCCATGGCCACCTAAGGATAGTATGAGTTTGCTTTCTGGGACTGCACCATTTATATGTGAGTGTAACGCTTGTAAAATAGCTAGAATAGTTCGTGCAGAAAGCTGTTCATAATCTGCGTGTTGTGCGTCAGATGATTCTGAAAGGGCTGTACGCATAACGTCTTCCATTGCTATCTCTGTTAAAGTGTATTGAGAACTTTTTGATGCTCGCGCACCCAATGCCGTGCTTGAGGGCGGCATAAGTACATAGAGTGGTGGGCAGCTGTTAGGTTTTTTATCATTTTTTACTTGATACACTTTCCAATGGTCAAGGGGAATTTGCAGAACAAATAGATAACTTACTAAGGTGGGATAGTTTTTAAGATATTCTACTATTTTATTCCCGTATTTTAGTTGAACTTGTGTAAACTCAGCAGCAGGTGTTTGCGGGTCTGCGTTGTGCAATGAATAATTATGGGCAAAGTTTGGTCTTTTTTGTGAGCTATTTGTTTGTGTATATCGCGTGATATACTTCATAAGTGTTCCAAGCTTGGTACTTCTGTCTTTGTGTGCCGCATTAAATTGTTCTTGGTGGCGTATAAGCCTATGAACTAGTTGCCTGCTTGCAACTACGGGAGTATATTGCTGGTCAATATGTATGGCAAGTTCTGTAATGAGTGGATCCATGGGTGATGAGTCTGTCTCTAAGGGATTGTGTTGTTTTTGTTCAAAAAGGAGGGCTACCGGGACATCCTGTCCTAAGCATAAGTTGCAGGTCGTGAGGTATATTAAAAAAAGCAGTGTGTGTATTGCGTTAGAGCGCATAGTATCTATCCAAGTTGAATTTTGCAGTCTTTGATTTTTAGTATATCAGTTTAGATTGAATTTTTATAAGAAAATAGTAAATTTTGCTGGATTTGTGCTTTTTTGGTACACTTTTTCTACACATCATAAATTACCTGAGGATATTTTTTTATGGCCAAGACGCCCTCAATTTTAGATCACTATCCAGAGTACGAATTAAATATTGGTATAGAAGTGCATGTGCAGCTGACTACCAAAACTAAAATATTTTGCTCATGTTCCAATGCCGTTGCCAAAGAGCCTAATAGCACCATTTGCCCAATTTGTGCAGGCTATCCCGGCGTTCTTCCTGTTCTTAATAAGCAAGTAGTGGAGTTCGCTATTATGACAGGACTTGGTACCCACTGTCAAATTGCGCCTGTGTCTGAATTTGCGCGTAAGCATTATTTTTACCCTGACTTGCCAAAAGGCTATCAAACAACGCAGCATACGGACCCCATTTGCAAAGAAGGATATGTCAATATTCGTCTTGAAGATGGCAGTAAGAAAAAAATTAGGCTCATTCGTATTCATATGGAAGAAGATGCGGGTAAAAATATTCACGCAGAACATACCAATGAAAGCTTTGTTGACTTGTCTCGCGCAGGAACCCCTTTGCTTGAAGTGGTAACTTATCCTGATATTTCAAGCACATATGAAGCGCGTGCGTATTTGAAGGCATTGCGCTCAATTGTTACCAGTCTTGGTGTATGTACGGGTAACATGGAAGAAGGTGCGTTCCGCGCTGATACTAATATTTCTGTGCGTAAAAAAGGCGCTAAAGAGCTTGGTACGCGTGCTGAGCTTAAGAACATTAACTCATTCAAATTTATTGGCGATGCCGTTGAGTATGAAATTGAGCGTCAAATAGAACTGATTGAAGCAGGTGGCACTGTAAAGCAAGAAACACGTTTGTGGAATACACAAGAGCATAAGTCAGTTGCAATGCGCTCTAAAGAAGAAGCAGCCGATTACCGCTATTTTCCAGATCCTGATCTGCCTCTTATTGAAATTAGTGAAGAGTGGATTGTACGTGTAAAAGCGGAAATGCCTGAAATGCCAGAAGAGAAATTTGAGCGGTATGTGAGTAAACTAGGTCTTTCTGAATATGAAGCAGGCATTATAGTGGAAGATCGAGAACTTGCAGATTATTTTGAACAGGCACATGCAATTAATCCAAGCCGCCAAGTAGTCAATTGGATTTTGCGCGATCTTTTAAAGCTTGCAAAAGATCAAAATATCTCAGTTTCAGAAAGCAAAGTAACGCCAGAGAAACTTGCACAGCTCGTCAAACTTATTGATAGCGGTGTAATTAATAATCATGCAGCACTTCAAGTATTTGAAGAAATTGCCGTGTCTGGTGGTAATCCTGAAGATATTGTAAAAGCAAAAGGGTTAGAGCAGATTGGTTCTGTAGAAGAACTTGATGCCATTATTAAAGAAATTCTTGCAGCAAATCAAAATCAAGTTGCGGCATATAAAGCTGGTACTACTAAAATGTTTGGTTTCTTTGTGGGGCAGGCTATGGCCAAAACGCAGGGCAAAGGCAATCCACAAGTGATTCAGCAGCTCTTAAAAAAATATTTGGATTAGAATATGTCCTAGGTTCTCTGTACAAAAAAGGAGTTTAATATGAAGAAGTATAAGTATTTCATGGCCGCCTGTATACTAACAGGTGGTCTTGATGTAATTTTTACTATGGCAAATCTGTATGCATGCCCGAGGTGTCGCCGTGCAGAGCCAAAAGGCCCAAGAAAACGACCACATCCGGGTTTCCCATCATCTCGACCTGCTCAAAACCAAGTATCGACAAAAAGATAAAGGAGTATCACATTGAACAGAAATCTTAATATCGCATTGGCATCACTTATTGCTTTTAGTATGTCTTTTTTTGCATCTGCAAATCAGCAGGTGATGCAATATGTGCTTGATGGAACCACAATTGCCAAATTTGTGGAACCAGTGCCACTTTTTAATGGCAGTCGCGTTGATGGTACAAAAAAATTGACCGTTAGCGCTGAAGAATTTCAGCAGAAGCTGCTGCCTGATGCATTTTATAAGACATTACCAAAGTGCATCACTTATAACAGTGTAGAAACTGGGCAACCGCTTTTTACTATTAATCCGCGCAAAGGAACGTATCAATGGGGATATAAAATGTGCGATGGAGAACACGTATATGGTCCTTCATATCCAGCACATACCATTGAAACGGTGCGTAATAAAAAAGTAAAAGCGAGATACAAAAATAATCTTAGGAAATTTAAAGATAAGAGAAAGAAATGTTTGAATGGCCCGCTCTTGCAAAAGTTTCTCACGGTCGATTTGAGTTTTCAGTGGGCAAACCCGTTAAATTGGCCACAATTTGGGCAAGGATTTGATACATATGATCCTGTTACCTATCCATATGGCACTGGTATGCCGCAAGGAAATTCTGGTATATATGAAGGTCTGCAGCCTATGGTGCCGCATTTGCACGGTGGTGAAACGCCTTCGTATGCAGATGGTGATCCAAACTCATGGTTTACACCAGATGAAAAAATTGTTGGCAGTTCTTATGTAACAAATAAATATATTTACCCAAACACACAACCTGCAACAACGCTTTGGTTTCATGACCATGTGTTGGGTGAAACGCGTCTTAATGTATTTGCAGGCCTTGCAGGCTTTTTCTTTGTGCGAGGTGAACCCGAATCATCAGTGTCCCCTCATTTACCACGCGGTGATTATGAAATCGAACTTGCTATAGCTGACCGCCAGTTTGACACCAATGGTCAACTCTTTTTCCCTGATGGAAATCCGCTGACTGCAGGACTTAATGGCCCCCCTGGCAATCCTGACATTAATGCATATGCAATACCGGAGTTTTTTGGTGATGTTATTCTGGTCAATGGAAAGAGCTGGCCATATCTTGAAGTTGAACCGCGCAGATACAGATTCCGTTTACTTGATGCAAGCAATGCACGTATGTACGGTCTCTTTTTAACGTCGGATACTAGTCCAACGCTGCCAGATATTTGGCAAATTGGCACTGATGGTGGCCTTTTGGATACTCCCGTAAACATTTCCAGTTTTGTGCCATATTCGTATAATCCTTCAAATTTGTGTCCACCTCAGGATCCAAATTTAGGGCCTGTATTTAATGCACCCACACTCTTTATTGCGCCGGGCGAGCGTGCAGATGTTATTATAGACTTTACTGGCTATGAAGGAGCAGTCTTTACATTAAATAATGATGCACCGGCACCATTCCCGAGTGGAGGCACCATACTTGATCCGGCTGTTGAAGGCTTGGTGATGCAGTTCCGTGTAACCAAACCACTCTCATCACCAGATACCAGTTTTAATCCGGCAGCTCCGGGAGCAACGCTACGAAGTGGAAAAAATGCAATTGAGCGATTTGTAACACCGCAAGGGACGCTCACTCCCGATGTTGTGCCAAATCTTACACGCCGCCTGGTGCTTATTGAACAAGAAGATCCTTATTCTACCGCGCCGGTAGTAGTGCTTTTGAATAATACCAGTTATGATGGCCGCAATCCGTATAACAATGAAGTTGTTCCAGATTCAGTACCTTATAATAACGGTACGGTGTATATTACCGAGTTGCCGCAAGTGGGGGCGACGGAGATTTGGGAAATAGTGAACATGACTCCTGATGCTCATCCGATTCACATTCACTTGATTCAATTTCAAATATTGAACCGACAAGTATATTATGTGGGTAATATTGTGCCACCATTTACGTGTACAGATTCCTACAGAGATCTCTATGAGAATCTTTGGGATGCTTATCCAAACCGACCTTCTACCGTTCCTCCCGGCACCGTGTATAGCTATGGCTCGCCATTGCCCTACTTAAGTACTCCGGAACTTGGTGGCAATCCTGATGTTACGCCATACTTGATAGGCTCCGCATTTCCATGCGATCCAAATGAATATGGTTGGAAAGATACCATTAAGATGTTTCCCAATACGGTAACGCGTCTTGTAGTTCGCTTTACACCGCAAAATGTGCCGGTAGGAAACACTGCCGGGAAAAACTTCTTTGCATTTGATCCCACAACTACTCTTGGTGAGCGAGATAGATGGGGATACCCCGGTGGAAGTGGTTATGTCTGGCATTGCCATATACTTGATCATGAAGACAATATGATGATGCGCCCTTACGCCGTACGTAATCAAGCGCAGGTTTAGTATTTTATTGCGCTCACAGTTTTATGACAGAACTGTGGGCGCATATTTGATATCTTGCGATTAGGCTTATTCTAATAGTTTTCTGTAATTTGCCTCGATTACTTCTCTATGCTCCTCAAGATTTGCAGGATCCAATGCTCTACGAACGGCTTCTTCATCTTTTAGAGTATCAATACCCTTCCATACAAAAGCCCTTGGAAATTGATGAGGCAGTTGTTGTTTAATTACATTGCCAAAGTGGGAGGTCTCTATGATATAGGAATTCATTACTTTATAGAGAAGTTCTATGTGTCGCTTCGTTAGTGCATTGACTAACGTTGTTTTACCAAGAAATTTTCTATATTTTAATATTTGTTGTAATGGAACTAAATCTATTAACATCTCCGGGTCAGGGAGCACGAATCTATAAATACTGCGTCGCACATCAGCAGGAATTGTTGGTAGTGTTTTTTTGTTTCTATGCATACAACATAAAAAAGTAAACATTGACCGTTCTATTTTTTTGAGATTATATTTACTGGAATAAAAGCTAGGACTTCCTTGCGGGCTATGTAAAAGTGCTTCAGTCATTTCATGTGTTCCATGATTTGCAACCAAATGTAAAGTCGTGATATTTTTATATCCAAATCGATGTGTAGTGGTAAGTTTTGCCCCGCCAAAAAGAAGAACCTTTGCAGATTCAGGCTTGTTGCTTTCAATACTGCATTGCAATGGGGTTTTTCCACCATGTGTGCGTTCGGGATTAGCGCCGATGCGTAGATATTTTGCAATGGCAAGTACATCGCCATCGGTAACAGCTTTTTGCAAAGGCTCGTAAACAAATTCTCCAATTAAAGATGGGCATAATGCAGCTACTGTTTTATTATGCAAATTGCGGATGTTAACACGTGCCCCTTTTTCAATCAATTGCACCACAGTTTTTTTATATGAATCAGCTTGCTTCATGTAACTGGCACCTTCCTCCGCTATCTTTTTAGCTTTTTCCAGTGATGCTTTATCTTCGGCATTTTCTAATTGTCTGCATATGGCATCACATTCCCAATCTTTTTGTTTGCAATTTTGCCAAGCAATTACTGCATTATGCAATGCGGTATTGCCTTGCTCATCTTGTGCGTTAAGATCTTCACTCAAAGCAGCTTGGTCCATCGCCACTATGCTAAAACAATTAAAAATGGTAATAAAGAATAGTAATTTTTTCATTTATTGACCTCAATTTGTGTGTGGAATTATTCTAGCAGTTTTGTGTAATTTGCTTCAATCGTCTCTCTATGCTCCTCAAGGTTTGCAGGATCCAATGCTCTTCGAACCGCTTTTTCATCTTTAAGGAGATCAATGCCATTCAATCCAGAAAGCCTTGGAAATTGATGAGGCAGTTGTTCTTCAATTACGAAACGTCGATGATCTATGCTATAGGAATTCATTACCTTATCAAGAAGTTCTATGTGTCGTTTGGTTAGTGCATTGATTAACGTTGTTTTACCAAGAAATTTTCTATATTTTGATAATTGTTGTAATGGAACTAAATCTATTAACATCTCCGGGTGAGGGAGCACGAATCTATAAATACTTCGTCGCACATCAGCAGGGATAGTTGGCAATGTTTTTTTGTTTCTATGTATACAACACAAAAAAGTGAACATTTCTTGTTGTGTTTTTCTATCATTATATGTACTTGAGCCGACGCTGGGACTTCCCTGTGGGCTACAAAGAAGTGTTTCAACCATTGCATAAGTTCCACGATTGGCAGCTAAATGCAGAGGGTTGATAGTTTCATTTCCAAGTCGATTTGAAGTGGTAAGTTTTGCCCCGCCAAAAAGAAGAATCTTGGCAGATTCAGGCCTATTGCTTTCTATACTGTATTGCAGTGCGGCTATGCAGGTGCATATACGATTAACACCGATGCGTAGATATTTTTCAATGGCAAGTACATCGCCATCGGTAATAGCTTTCTGCAAAGGGTCATAAACAAACGTTGCAATTAAAGATGGGTATAATTTTTCAACTGTTTGATGCTGCAAATTGGGTATGTTAATACGTGCCCCATGTTCAATCAATTGCACCGCAGTTTTCTTATATGAATCAGCTTGCTCCTTGTAACTAACACCTTCCTCTGTTATCTTTTTAGCTTTTTCGAGTAATGCTTTATCATCGGCATTTTTTATTTGTCTTATTATGGCAACACGTTCCCAATCCTTTTCGCGAGCCATTTTATTGTAATTTTGCCAAGCAATTAATGCATTATGCAATACAGTATTGCCATGCTCATCTTGTGCGTTAAGATCTTCACTCAAAGCAGCTTGGTCCATCGCCACTATGCTATAGAAACTAAAAATGGTAATAAATAATAATAATTTTTTCACTTATTGACCTCAATTCTTGTGTGTATTCCATAATGAATTATTCTAGCAGTTTTGTGTAATTTGCTTCAATCGTCTCTCTATGCTCCTCAAGGTTTGCAGGATCCAATGCTCTTCGAACGGCTTTTTCATCTTTGAGGAGGTCAATACCATCAAATAGAGAAAGCCTTGGAAATTGATGAGGCGGTAATGTAATTATAGCACCAACATTAACATCGGATTTTATGGTAAGTGCATTGCCTACAATCTCCATGTGTCGCTTCACTAGTGCATTGATTAAAGTTGTTTTACCAAGAAATTTTTTATAGTATGGTAATTGTTGTAATGGAACTTGGTTTATTAGTGCTGCCGTGTCAGGGAGCATAAACTTATAGACGTTATGGACTATTTCAGCGGGGATCGCAGGGAGTGAGTCTCTATTTCGATTCATACAACATAAAAAAGTGAACATTTCTTGTTTTGTCTTACTATCATTATATGTACTTGAGTAGAAGCTAGGACTTGCCTGCGGGCTATAGAGAAGCGTTTCAACCATTTTAGAAGTTCCGCGATTTGCAGCTAGATGTAATGCAGTCATAGCCCCTCTTCCACCAAATCTAATTTTAGTGGTAAGCTTTGCTCCATACAAAAGAAGTTCTTTGGCAGATTCAGGCTTATTGCCATTTATGCTGAATTGCAGTGCTGTCATTTCATCTCTATCTTTAAGTTCAGGATCAGCACCGATGCGTAGATACATTTGCATAGTGGGTATATCCCCATCCACAATTGCTCGCCATAAAGGATTGTAAACAATCTCTTCAATTAGATGTGGGCATAGTTCGGCTACTGTTTTATGATTTAAGTTGGGTGTATTAATAGATGACCCATTTATAATTAACTGAATTGCAGCTTTTTTATGTGAATCAGTTTGCTTCTTGTGCAGTGCATGCTCAGATTTTACGGTTTTAGCCTTTTCAAATAATGCTTTATGTTGGGCATCCAATGCTTCTAGTGTACTATTTTTTTCTCGGCTTTTTGATTGTTTTGCGTTAATTTCTCGTTTAATTTGTTTGCATTGTTCGCCGATGTGGGCATATTCCTTGGCCTTTTCTTCGGCACTCTTTTTGCTTTTTTCCCAAGCAATTACTGCATTATGCAGCGGCGTATTGCCTTGCCGATCTTGTGCGTTAAGATCTTGAGTCAAAGAAGGTTGTTCCATGGCTGATACATTGTAGAAGCTAGTAATAGCTATAAGAAGTAATAATTTTTTCATTTTGTTCCTGTTAGTTCTTGCTCGTATTCTAAAATAATGCCACCGATTGGCTTATCTGCTATCGGTGGGCATTTTTTTGTAAGTTATTCTAATAGTTTTGTGTAATTTGCTTCGATTGCGGCTCTATGCTCCTCAAGATGTGCGGGATCCAATGCTCTGCGAACGGCTTTTTCATCTTTAAGGAGATCAATATCATCAAATTCAGAAAGCCTTGTATATTGATGAGGCGGTAATGCAAGGACATCGCCTCTATTAATATCAGAATTTATAGTAAGCGCAGTACCCATAAGTTCCATGTGTCGCTTCGTTAGAGCTTTGATTAAAGTTGTTCTACCAAGAAATTTTATATACTTTGATATTTGCTGTAAGGGCACTAATTCTATTAACGCCGCTGGGGCAGGTAGCATAAACTTGCAGATGTTATGGCACACTTCAGAGGGGAGCTCTGTGATCGTATCTTTATTTCGATGCATGCAACACAAAAAAGTAAAGATTTCTTGTAGTGTTTTTTTATCATTATATGTACTTGAATAGACGCTAGGACTTCCCTGCGGGCTACAAAGAAGTGTTTCAACCATTGTATAAGTTCCACGATTGGCAGCATAATGTAAAACCGTGGCAGCTCCAGGTTCAAAAGAAAGGTTAGATGTAGATTTTGCGCCACCAAAAAGAAGTTTCCGAGCAGCCTCAGGTTTATTACAATTTATACTCCAATGCAAGGTTGTGTGTCCAGCTTCTTCTTCTATAAAATCGGGATTAGCGCCAATGCGCAGATATTTTTCTACAGTAACAACATCTCCATCCTCAATTGCTAGCCATATATGATAATAAACAATATCCCACATTAAATGTCGATTTAAATTGGGCGCATTAATATATGCACCACTTTTAATTAATTGAATTGCTCTATCTTTATATAAATCTGCTTGTTCCTTGTAAAATACATGCTCAGCTTTTACAATTTTAGCCATTTCAAGTAATGTTTGGCGCCTGGCATCTAATACCGCTAATTGATTATTATTTGTTCGACGGGATATGGCAGTATGCAATGGATATCGAACGTTTTCTGATTCATGTTCTACAGCAATTTCTCGTTGCAACTGTTTATATTGTTTATTAAGATCTGCATATTCTTTTGCTTTTTTGTGCATGCTGCTAATGCTTTTTTGCCAAGCGGTTGCTGCATTACAAAATGGCGTATTGCCTTGTTGATCTTGTGCGTTAGGATCTTCAATCAAAGCAACTTGGTCCATGGCAACTATGCTGTAGAAGCTCATAATAGCTATAAAAAGTAATAGTTTTTGCATTTTTTCTACCTGTTAATTCTTGCTCATATTCTAAATAACGCCTTCATCGATTGGGTATGTGCTATGGGTGGGTATTTTGTTTTGTTAAATTATTCTAATAATTTTCTGTAATTTGCTTCGATTGCTTCTCTGCGTTTTTCAAGAGGATTCTCTGCAGGATCTAACAATTTTGAAGTATCAGTTGGTTGTTCTGCTATATATACATTGCCATCAGCCGCTTGATTAAGGCGTGCAATTTGATGAGGCAGTAGATCTCGAGGGGTGGGAAGTCCGGCTTTGGTTTCCAGTACATTATTTACCAATTCAATATGGCGTTCAGTGAGTGCCTTGATTACAGCTGCTTTGTCAAAAAACCTGAGCCACACCCGCAAATCCATGAATTTTGGTAATTGTTGTAAAGAAACTTCATCTATTAACGTTGCTAGATCAGGCACGAGGAACTTACAGATGTTATGTTTTATTACGCCTTGATTGAGGCTATTGATTGATGTGGATTCTGATTCTCTGTTTACACAACATAAGAAGGCGAGTATTTCTTGTTGAATTTTTTTAAGATCATGTTTGTTAGAACAAGAGCTCGGTCCTCCTTGTGGGCTTTCAAGAAATACTTTAATAAGTTCAGCGTTTTTTGTGTCTGCAGCTTGATGTAATACCGTAATATGTCCTTCTGATGAGCACGGAAAAGGTGTTGCAAGCTGTGCACCATGATACAGCAGAAGTCGAGCGGATTTTTGTGCATTATGTCCAGTAGCGAGAACTAATAAAGGTATTTCTTGTTCAGTTATGCATCTTGCATCTATGCCTTCATTTAAACAATGAGAAACCAAACCATGGTTGTCGGACTTTATTGCTTGTATAAGCATAGGTATTTGTATGGATTCAAATAAGCCTTTCCAGTGTTGAGCAATCGTTTGATTTTTTTTGGTGTGAATCTTTCCACTTGCTCCATAATTAATTAACAAAGCTGCAGTATTCGCATATGACCTTACTTGTGCTTCAGCGCGAGCAATGGTAGGTTCAGCTTTTTCAACCACTTTGTTATACCGTGTTCTTATCAATGCTAATTTTTGATCTCTTGCATCAATAGCATATTGATTAACACGACCATTTGAATCTTCTAATTTCTTTTCGCTTAGAAGAATGTATTCATGTTCAATTTGTGCAAGCGTTATGTTTATAATATCAATAATTTTCTCTAAATCAGTCAATCGTTTATTCAAAGCAGACAACGCATGGTATAATGGCGTTTCGCCATTTTGATCTTGTGCGTTAGGATTGGCATTATTACTTAATAATAATGAAACCATAGCAGTATCGGCAGTATCAGCTTCGGTGGTAGCTACATGTAATGCCGTGGCACCCATTTGGTCTGTTGTGTTAACATTAAAGCCTTGCTGAAGCATGGCATACATTTTTTCAGTATTGCAAGAACGTACAAACTTGAACCATTTTTGAATTTTTTTTGAGAGTGGTTTTTGCATTTTAAAGCATAATCGCAGGCAATCATCTGCTTTGCTTTCAAAATCTTGATTCCATGGAAACTGGTCCATGGCATTTGCGCTGTAGAAGCTAGCGCTAGCTATAAGTAGTAATAGTTTTTTCACTTTTGTTATTCTCGAATTGCTGTTCATATTCTAAGTATTGCACAATATTACTAAGCGCTCGGCTACGGAAAATAGTAGATGGATGTGTACTTAATTTTGGTAAGAAGTAATTAAGCATTGGGGTCAAGCACAATGTGCTCACCGGCCAGTGTATTCCCATAGCAAAGATTGCATCAGAGCATTTATCTGCATACATAATACCTTTGAGTGCAGGCAATTGATCAGCAATAAGCTCATGATTATGGAAATAACTGCGCCAGGTAGTGTCCTGTATTTTACCATACTTTTTTTCAAGTTCTACAAGCATATCTTGTTCAAAGATATGGCCTTCAAGAAGATGAGTTATTTCATGACTGAGTAAGCCATGTTGCTCTGTTGGTTCAAAGTATGCCATACTGCTCATATTAAAACCAATTTTAGCTTTTGGTTTATTATCTTTATCCCGTGGCGGGCACATGCACCAGATAGGTGAAAATGCGTAACCCCACGATCTGAATCCCTTAATGAGTTTTAGTTTTTGGCGATTCCACCATGAAGGTTCTTCTTTAATCAAATCATCCAGATAATCCAGAAGCCATGCATCATTAGCATAGATATAAATATTCTTTGGGTTTATACCGTAATCAAGTAACGTATTTTTGGTAACAATGCGGAGGTTATTCCACAATGCATGTTCTTGTGGGCTTTGCATATCATTCAATTTCTCTTCGGTGATAAACCAGCTGAAATCATGAATGTTTTCTTTGCTATAAAGTACTGCAAGTAATTCTTGCTTATCATGTTCAATAGATGCTATTGCTTGTTGCCAAACATCATCAGGCACCTGCATTTCTCGCTTCATGAGAGTAAGTATTTGAGTATGATCATCACGCAGTGCATTTTCTATTGTTTCTTGTACGCTCATAGAAGTGCGATGCATAGATTGAACATCACGCTGTATCTGGTCATAAGATAATGAACTTTGGATATGGTTTATCCAGTCATGCGTATGCGTAATGGTGAATGCGCAAAGAATAAGTGCAAAAACAATGCGTATGTTAAGCATATTTTTCATCATTGCAGGCAATCCTTCTCAATAACGATTCATAGGTCAATCTTGGTCTTTGCGCGCCATGTATGGTCGCATCATAAGAGAGGTTCCACTTAAGGTTTTCTTGTGATTGTTCAGGTTTATGTTTTTTATGAGTAGATTGGTCAGCTGTGTCCGATGATTCATCAGACGTACCTTGCTTTAATGAAAGCAAAACCTTTGCAGCTTGGTTCAATCGATTTTCTCCAAAGGTGAGACAATGCTGTGCTTGATGTTTTATCGTTTCATCAACATTTTGCTCGGCTGCTTCAGTGTAATAGCGCTCTGCTTTTTTATGTTTTTTTTGGATCATTGCAATGTCTGCAAGGTTAAGAAAGGATTTTGCCTGTACTTCAAGATTATCATATTGATATGAGCACCATCTATAATAGAATTTCGCCATTTTCACATCTTTATTTACCAAACTGATATGGCCAAGGCGGTAGAGACAGAAAGCACGTCTTGATAGATTGTCATCATGCGTGGCTATCCAGCTTAAATTTCTTTGTGCAAGATCGTATTGTTTATATACCTCAAAGTAATGGGATTGATCGAGCAAGGATTGGTAATCTGACCCTAATGGCACGAGCATGCCATTGAGTGGGGCACACAGAAAAAAGGCAATTAAGGAGAATACTAGGTTTTTCATGTGACAAATTGGCCTTTGACGGTGTTTTTGATGACATATAGAGATACTATACATTATCATTTTTGTGCTTATTTGTCAATTAACTATTGCTTTTTATCTGGTATTTCAGGTAACCTATAAGTGGAGAAAGATTATTTAATAAAGGAGAAATTCATGAAAAAATGTGTTAACTGTTTTTTTGGGCCTAAACAGGCGCAGGAAAATCAGCAGGTAAAAGCAGATAGTAAAAATAGGATTTCACAGATAGCAAGGAATATGTCTGCTGGAGCTTCTAATATATTCCGTTCATTGAGACCGCATAGTGCATGGGGTAATCAAGCCCGATGTGGTTATAATACCAACAAAGGTGGTAAGCCAGGTCATCATAGCACTAAGGCACATGGCCCTAAAAAGCACGGGTAAATAAGACAATTTATTATTGAGCTTTTTTTATCCGCCAATTTTTTCAAGCATGATTTTTGCACAAGCATATGCTTGTGGGTTTAGATACCGTACAGATTCTTGCGATGCCAGTTCAAAGTAGGCTCTAGCTTCTTGAGCGGTTCTTGTTTTTTTGCAAATAAGGCCAAGTTGTATCCAAATACCTGCACGTTGTTTTAGATTTTCTTCACACTTAAGCGCCTCATTATAAAGAGATTTAGCCTCACTAAGCTTTTCAAGATTACACTGTCCTTTAGCGGATGATCCTACAAAAAGAGTATGTGCAAGTTCTTTACATACCAATCCTCGAGTTTGAGTTTTCTTAGAAAGATATATTGATTCTGTTTTACCAGTTTCCATTTTATCTAACCCTCTTCTTAAATATGCTTCAGAAGCTGCAAGATCTGTCGATCGGTAGTAGGTACCGATTGTTCGGCAAATATCTGCGCTCAATATATAATCTTTAGAGAGATCGAGCGCTTGTTTGCCATAGGTGATTGCTTCCGTACTTCTATCTGCCTGAAAGCAAATGTCTGTTAGTCTGCACAATAAGGCATGGCGATTGGTTGTAAGTTCAGCATGCTGATTT
Source organism: Candidatus Babeliales bacterium (assembly GCA_963716425.1). Taxonomy (GTDB): domain Bacteria; phylum Babelota; class Babeliae; order Babelales; family JBFXEV01; genus JBFXEV01. The sequence continues at coordinate 647,999 of OY970310.1, read as the reverse complement.
GCATTCTCAGCTTTGAAATGGCCTAAAACAGTTAAGACATTTTCAAAAAAGAATGAAGCTTTCCTATATGCACCTTTTGACGGATTAGGGTTTTCAATTCCATATAAGGAACCCAGTGCTGTATTTACTGCATATAGTTCTTTAAGGCTTTTTGAAATAGGCAAAGCAGCTTCGTAAGATTCAACAGCTTGTTGCCAAAGGCCTTGTTTTTTATATATATCTGCCAGCACTATCAGTTCCTGTGCATTAAGAGTTAGCTCTTGATCAATTTTGCTTTTCTTTAATACCGGTTCTCCCTGCATGCCAGAAAGTTCAGCAATAGAGGAAAGGGTTAGGATACAGATATATATAACTTTTTTCATGATAAGCTTTGCCCGTTATGTATTTAAATGATAGATTTATACATTATAGTATATGTAATCTTTTATATTTGTCAATAAACAATACTTGTTTATTGACTCATTAAATGAGTCATTTTCATCATTTATTGCAATATGGCATTAACATTCATCTTGGAGAAAAGAGAGGTCCTTGACCCGTTATGGAATTATGTGGCAGACTAAGCGGGTGCAGAGAGGTCCCTACTATATTACAGAGAGTTCTTATGAAGCAATACACTAAATCCTTATTTATTTTCCGCAGAGATCTGCGTCTTGCCGATAACACAGCCTTAATTCAAGCTTGTGCTCAAAGTGAACTGGTTATTCCCTGTTTTATTTTTGATCCTCGACAAATTGGTGATACCAATGCGTACCGCAGCATGAATGCTATGCAATTTATGATTGAGTCATTAAAGGACTTGGCCGGGCAATTGAAAGAACGTGATGGCACATTATATCTCTTTTATGGTGTTGCGGATGTTGTGGTAGAGAAACTGATTAAGCAAGAAGGCATTGAAGCGGTCTATGTAAATCAAGACTACACACCATTTAGTGTGCATAGGGATGAGCAACTTAACAAAGTGTGTATTCATCATGATGTTGCCTTTGTTTCATGCCATGATGTTTTATTAACAGAGCCCTATGAAGTATTATCTCTGGGGAACGTGCCATATGCTCTGTTTACACCCTTTTTTAAAACTGCTTCAAAAATTCCTGTAGCGCAACCGCAAGCATTGCCGCGTGATTATGCATTTTATAAAAAACATATTAAATCTGCAGAATCAGTAACTATGTTAAAAACTATTGTATCAAAACAAAATAAAGATTTGTGGGTGCAAGGCGGCACGGACAATGCAAAAAAGATTTTACGTTCTCTAAGAAAGTTTAAAAATTATGCGCATGACCGTGATTACCCTGCGCTTGATACTACCTATCTTTCTGCTTATCTTAAATTCGGTACTGTTTCTATTCGCGAGGTATACCATCACATTGTAAACAAGCTTGGCAGCGAGCATCCTCTTGTTACTCAGTTATATTGGCGAGATTTTTTTACGCATGTAGCGTACCACTCCCCCTTTGTGTTTGGTGAGCCTTTTAAAGAAAAATATGCACAGCTGCCTTGGAATACCAATAAAAAAATATTTGAACGTTGGTGCATAGGAACTACCGGGTTCCCTATTGTGGATGCTGGCATGCGGCAACTGAATACTACGGGGTTTATGCATAATCGCGTGCGGATGATTACCGCTTCATTTTTGGTCAAAGATCTGTTTATTGATTGGCTTTGGGGTGAGAAATATTTTGCACAGCAGTTAGTGGATTATGATCCAGCAGTAAATAATGGTAATTGGCAATGGTCAGCTTCAACCGGATGTGATGCGCAACCGTATTTTAGAATTTTTAATCCATGGTTGCAACAGAAAAAATTTGATGCTAATTGCGAATATATTAAGAAGTGGATTCCGGAACTCAATAAAATACCTTCACAAGCTATTCATCGGTGGTATGCTAAGCATCAAGACTATGATAGTGAATACCCGAAGCCGATGGTAGATCATGCAACACAAAGTAAATTGGTTAAAGAATGGTATAAAAAAGTTTAAGTTCGTAGTGTATTACTATTTTTTTGTGTGATGTCGTTTCTTTAGGTGCCATGGAGCCAGTGGTAGAGGAACCCGCGGCAGAGCCCAGTTTCTATGATTTAGCACTTATGCAGCATATCACCAAGAGAAATGTGCAAGGTGTGTGTGAGACGCTCAAGCACCCTGTGAATATTAATATTCGATGCAAAGACTATTATTACCGATACACCACTTACCGAAGCTATTGGTACTGGAAATGAACAAATAGTTGGTTCAATTCTATCGCATCCTGATATAAATGTGGGTCTTCCTGATAAAGGAAATTGGACACCACTTCATATTGCAGCACATCTTAAGTTATCTCAAATTGCTTGTTTACTTTTGCAGCATGGTGCACAGTTGCATGTAATGACGGCTTCACAAAACCGTACACCTCTTCATGAGGCTGTATATCAAAGGCATTGGGATTTAGTATATGTGTTGCTTACAGAAATGCCGCAGAAAAGACTTGATGCCTTTGTAATTAAAACAGTATTTCCCTTACTTTGTTGTTTTGTGAGATGGTCAAAGGAAGAATGCGTGCAACAAAGAATACCTAGGGATGTAAGATTGCTGCTTTGCAAATATGCAGTAAGAGCTAATGTGGATATTTTGGTGCAAGAACAGTCAAGGATGTACAGCCATGTGCTTGATAGGTGAAGATAATGAAAGGATTATGCCATTTATTGCTGGTATTTCTATCCTAGATTTGTTCACGCTGGTAAACTATTGTAAATGGATTAATGGTATCCTTAATCCTATAGAAAATAAAGATGAAAGAGAGCAACTAATTAAAGATGTTTTGCTTAAAAAATTTGCTCAACTTAATTTAGTGTCCAAACCCCGTAATTCAGGCACAGTGCAAAACCCACCCATAGAAGATACGGAATAAGCAATAATACCGCATTGCGTGATATTGGCCATACTAATAGCATTAAGAGTATCATACGGTACATAATATAAGCACGGAAATGAGAAGTGCTGCGCCAATCATATGGGCATAAAAGAATAGATAGGCCCAGCTAATATTCAGAAAGCCGTTGAGTGCGTAGAGCCATTTTATATCTTTGCCTTCACCCTCTTTTACACTGTCCCAAAAAATAATTGCTGAAATTGTTGCCAAAAAGTATATGATATTCCATATAATCGTAAAGCCCCATGAGGAGGGAGTATACCATGGAAGTTGCAGTGTGAATACCAATCTATCCCTGCATATGAGAACCATGTACAAGCGAGTAACATGAGAATTACCACTGAGGGTATAAAAAGGTGATGGTCTTTAAACTGTTGCATGGTAGATCCTTATTGGTTTACTTGTTTGTTTTAATGTAACCATAAATCAGCTCCTCTTTGCAACGGTTCTTGTTTTGAAAAGGTCCTTTGTGGTAGTCTTGATGCACTAATTGATGTAAAAGTTAGTATACTTATTAATGGGTGCGCGATGAATTATGGTGGAGGTTTAGTACTATTCTCATTGTTGATACACGCCATTTCTATAACGGCGATGGAATCTAATCTTTTACCCATTGGCAAGGGGGCAGATGAGGTAACAACTCTTTTAGAGGACTTAGAGAAGGGTGCGCAAGAACTGGCTTTGTTCTCGATGGCAATTTTTGATCTACAGAATCAAAAGGCAATCGTCCAAATACCTGATCAAATGAATCTGACCCCTGAGAATGAGCATGTGGGACCAAATGAAGAAACTCCCCTTTGATACGCTTTCTATTTTTAAACAGCAGCTTTCTTATCACAATCGGCTTTCAGTCAAGATATCAAAGCAAGCAGTAACTGCTAAAGCACCCCAACGATTTAAAGTGATGGCAGAAGTAGTTATTGATGAACCTGCAACAAAAATGCGGATAATTGCCCTTAATACGGTAGCAATGGATCTTGTAGATGTTGTTGGTAAAACATTTGAGGCAGTAAAAGCATCAGGCTGGGTATTAAGAGCTGAGTCAGACTTTTATGTTTTGAATCCTTTGCATTTGGCTATCAAATATGGCTTATTTGATTGTGCCAAAGTATTATTATCCGAGGGAGTCAATGTTAATGCTCTAGATCATATAGGAAGACCAGCATTGCATATGGTGGTTTTGTTAGATGATGAACTAATTGCAGCAAAAATTGGTTCCACTCTTGTTGTATTATCAGGCCCTTATTGATGCACCAAATAAATCTGGAGATACTGCGCTCACTCTAGCAGTGCAACAGGAAAAAAATAAATTTGTTGATATGCTGCTCTATCGAGGGGCCGATCCCAATATTAATGTGAAAGCAGAATCTTCGGGCCAAAAAGATATGCATGCAAGTGGCTCATCACCATTGTGGGCTGCAGTTTCTTGCAACAGAACTGAAGCAGTGGCTCTGCTTCTTAAGAAAAAGGCACAAATGAAATCTGCTGAACGGGATGCCGCCCAGCAGATGCATGATACAACGCTCGATGCCACTCACAAATCATTGCTTGCCAAAGTGCTTGCTACTTCTCATCATTAAGAATGCTATCAACAAAGTGCTCAGTATCTTGATAAGTTTCATCATCAGATTGTGCAGCTTTTGCAAAATACTGCTTGCGCAAATTATGTTCCCTTTGTTCTTCCTTGCGGAGCTCTTCAATAACTTCTTTGGTATTTTGCCTTCTTGCCAATTTAAGTGCTTGTAAGCGTTGTTGTATAACAGAAGCACTATCATCGTTTGTAGGTTGTATGCCAAGATGTTGCATACCAATCAAGAGAGAAAGAAATCTGTTAGGTGATCTTTCTTTGGCAGCTTTTTCTATTGCATGTGGCAGTGTCCCTTGTGCAATGGCATCTTGTACCACTTTAATATGCGGTGCCAGAGCAGCTTGTTGTGCTTGTTGCTCTACAGCACCTGCGCCAACTGCTTGATCTAAGGCATCCATTGTTTGAGCAAACCAATTTTCAGCTCTCGAGAAGAAATCTACTATGCCTAAATTAACTTCTTGTGCTTGTTCATTTCTCTGATCCTCTGCTTGATCGTCTGGGCGTTGGCCATATGGCACGCAGAAGAACCCTGATCCACCTGATCCTTCTTGATCCATTGCCAACATTGAATGCATGCCTCCAGTCAAGAGTGCTAAATATATAATTTTTTTCATGATTAATTCCTATTTATTTTTTTTGATCATTGTTTTGCGTTGCTTTAATCGGAGCAGGAGATCATTGCCCTTGTTGTTGTTGAGGCGCTCCAGCTTTATTTGCAGCAGCTTGAGGGACTTGCTGTTGAGGTGCCGGCGCTGCTACCTGTTGTTGCTGTACCGCAGCAGGCGCAGGTACTTGCTGTTGGGGTGCAGCCACTACCTGTTGTACGGTAGCGTCTTCTTCTTTAAGAAGTTGTTCCATTGCTGCCTTTGCTATTGCAGCAGCTTCTAATTGCTCTGCAAGAAGTCGCTCAGCTTGTTGATGTTCTGCCTTCAATGCTTCAAGTTGGCTTCTTCTTACTTGCACTGCTGCCTCAAATTGTTTTCGCAGGCGTTGCTCTTCCTCTGCTTGAGACTGTTGAACCTGTTGGAGCTGATCTGCTATCTGCTTCATTGTAGCTCTACCTGTTGCAAGTTGTTGATTTATAGGATCTTCTTTTTTAGTGTTGCCAAGGCCATCAATGAACTCACAACTATTTAAACTATGTACTGCTGCTGCGGCTAAATAAGCTTTTAAGGTAGTTTGTGCATGGGTACTAAAAGGAACCTCCTGACTTCTTCCTTGTAATGTTTGCACTAATATATTTGCTTGTTTTGCATTTTCTCTAAGAATCAGTGTTTTGATAACGTTGCTTACAACTTGTTCTCTGTCTACGAGATCTTTAATAGTATTCGTGAATGTTTGATTTTTAATGTCTGGAGCCAAGCGGTCAGGTTGTAATAAATAGAGCGCGGTTACTGCACGCTTTAATAAGTCAGGTCTACTACTTATGGCCGGTAACTTTATTTGAAGAAATGTATGGACCATCTGAAGCGTTTGTTCACATATTGGGTACGTTGGTACTGTTGCTTCAACAGCATCAAGAAGTTTTGTTAAATCGCCATCTTTTTCTTGAAGGTAGCCATCACGGTAACCCCTATCAAGTAAATGGAGTAAGGTAAGTTTATATCCGGGCTCAGCTTGTGGCCATTGGGCATGGATTACATTAAATATTTCAGTAGGGTGCATTTTAGCATTTACTGTCTTATAACCGCTTTGCACTAAACCTACAGCGCCTCCTACAACGCCTGCAACTAAATCCATGCTCATACAATTATGGGATACACCGCACAACAATAAACATGTTGCTATTTTTTTGTACATCATATTTCCTCCTTTTTACTTTCGTTCATTCCCCGTCCATGCCAGTTTCCCCGTCATTATTCCATAATGATTGGGATCAACCTGTCTTTTTTAGCAGATGACAGTCAATTGAGGGATTGTTTTTGTAATACATTTTCTTGATATAACCAACGTGCAAGGTTATCAAGAAACACATCAACGCTCATTATCGCATTTGCTTTGGGTCCAACTGTTTCTATACTAAATTCTTTGGGAATCAGCGTTTTGAACACTGCATGTTCATAGCCTACATAAGGTTGATTGGAAAATGCAAGAATTGAGTCTGGCAATGACTTTTCATTAAGCCAGAGCTTGAAAGTAGCACTTCTATTCAGTGTAGGAGTTTCAATTTTAAAGCATTCTGCGGTAAAAACTACTGCAAGTAAAGAAAGAAGGAGCGGCTTTGAAAAATCAGATTTTTTCATAGTGACTTTCAACATGATATTAGTTGTGCATTCTTCATTTTCAATGTTTATAATAATTGTTTCATATGATATTGCAACCGGGATTAATAAGTCGTCTTTTTCCCTTTGTGAGTTTTGTAAAAAAAATCTTCTTGATAAAGCCAGCGCGCAAGCGTATCAAGAAGTAAATCAGCAGACAAAGGCATGTATGCCTTAGGGCCTACGGTTTCAACGCTCATTTCTGGAGGAATATATGACTGTAGTACTGCATGTTGATAACCTATATAAGGTTGGTTAGAAATGGCAAGAATTGATCCTCTATGTGGGACTTTCTTAAGCCACAGTTTGATAGTATCGGCTGTATTTGGTCTGCGCATCTGACCACTCATTGTGAGTTGCATTGGTGTATCAATAAACCTTACTGTTACCAATTTTTTAAACTCATCGGGAACTATTGCTTGATCATATACCATACGAGCCATTTCCGTTTCAGTTTGAGGCATTGTGCTCGGCTCTTGCCAATCTGCTCGTATAGGCAAATACATATTAGTGCGATCATATAGTTCTGCTTCAGTTTCATTATCTTCATGATGTGCAGGATCATCTAGCAGTGGCCGCTCGCCAACTAAAAATACTAGTGTGGAAAATCGTATTCCTTTTTGCCATTGATCGAGTGCATAAGCAAATCGTGTACGCAAACAGTTTACCGTATCACCAAGTATTAATACGTAATCATATTTCTCTTGAGAGGGCTTGATTTCATTTTGCATGCCAAGTTCTTTAAAAAGTGGTGCAAGTTGCTGATCAAATTTTTGATATGTATCACCCATGTGCCAACGTTCTATGCCAGGTTTCCTGAGCCACGCTTTTTGTGTCGCATTCACCACGGATTCAAGGGAGCCGTAATGAGTAACGTTGGTAATTAGTAGAATTTTTTGGAGCGCTGGGGATAGCTTATTGTTATGTAAGAGCAAGTTTGCTCCATTATATTGTTAGTGTGGTAGCCGAAATAAATCTTTGTTTTTTACTATCATTTCTTCTTTGCACAGTTGATATAAGATCTTTTTAACTCGCTCTTCATCTTTACTAATATTTAGAATAATAGATTCATAGGGTAGTGCAACCGACTCAGTAAGCAATCTAATAATTACTCCTCTTATTTGTCTATCAGATCCTTCAAACTTGGATTGTATAGTGTGATGGGCACTTTTACGGGCAGGGTTTGCTGTGTTCTTTTTGAGGAGCACGCCATAATCCATTAATGCGTAATACCACTCACGAGGATTTTTGGTATCAAGAGTTTCTTCTATGAGTGGATATATTTCCTTATCATGAACATTACTTTTGTTTTGAAAGAAGAAATGTATAAAAACTGCACGTATATTTGTTTCTATAAAAATTTGCGGCTGATTAAATGCAAAGGAGCATACTGCTCCGCTTGTATACGGCCCAATACCAGGCAAGAGAAGAAGCGCATCTTTTGTTTGTGGAAAGATGCCATTATGGTTTTCTATAATTTTTTTGCATGCTGCATGCAGAGATTTTGCACGTCTATTGTAGCCCAAGCCTTGCCACATAAAAAGAACATCGGCAAGAGGTGCTTGTGCCAAATCAGAAATTGTTGGGAATCTTTGTAAGAACGCATTATATTTAGGTGCAACGCGATGAGTTTGCGTTTGCTGAAGCATTATTTCTGAAACCAGAATGTGATACGGGTCATGGGTTGTGCGCCATGCAAAATCACGCCTGTTCTTATTATAATGCTGCCAGATGATCTCTATAAATTGTGCGTGATGTATTTTTCCCATGCACAAAGTGTACTCAATCTTTTTGTGTTGATCAAATGATAATCGTACACCTTGTGGTTAAGCCACGCACATAGGTTGAGCGATCTCTGGACAAGCGGAGACGGGGCCTACTTTAAAGACACTCATGTTATCTTTGTTAAGCACTCGTTTTACTGCCGCACGGACTTCTTGAACAGTGATTTTCTTAATTTTTTCCATAAGCGTAACTAAATAATCATATGCGCGATCATTTTTATGTAAATCTAAAAATGTACTTGCAATTGATGCATTTGTGGAGTAGCGACTATTAACGCTATTGGCAAGAGCTTGTTGTGCTTGGATTAAATCCTCTTGGTCAAATGTATCCGTAATAGTATCAATTGTATTAAGAATTAATTCTTGTGCTTCTTGAGCTCGCGTTTGTGAAACTTGCGTTTTAATATACACTTCGCCGGGTTCATCACCTGCACGTTCTATTACAGAACCGTTAATCCAATAAAAAGCATTCGTTTTTTGACGTAAATTAAATAATTTACTGTTGAATACTTGATTGAATAACAGTAATGGATAATAATCTTCATGATCATCTGTTACTGAAAGTCCAATAAAGCCAAGTATGATTTGTTCGCGCTCAATGGCATGGATAATTTCAGTATCTGATTTCTTGATTTGGCTATTAAATAGTTTTCGCTCTTCAACTTTTGGCCCTTGCCAAGTGCCTAGCGTACTTTCAAGCAGTTCAATTAAATTGATATTTGAAAGGTCTCCAACAATTGCAACAGTGGCGCCATCGGGACTGCGATAAGCTTTCATGGAACTTCTTGATATCTTCAAGCGTAATGCTTGCAATGGACTCTGGCGTACCAGCAGGATCGTGAAAGAAGCCCTCATTTTCATACAGATGTTTACCCATCAAATAACACATGATTGATCGGGGGTTATCCCAGAAATTTTTGTAATCTGATAATGCAAGTTGTTTTTGTTTTTCTAATTTGTCTGGTGGAAATAGTGGATCGCAAAGAATCTCAGTTAATAGTTCAAAGGCTTTTTGAGCTTCTTTATTCAACGTAGACATGGAACATAATCCAGTAGCAATAGTAATGCCTATGCCTCTTTTTTCTATCTCGGTCAAGAGTTGTTCTTTGCTATAATTTTTTGTTCCCTCAAAGAGCATAGCATTGTATATTTTACAGAGAGGGGCTTTATCAAGTGGCTCATACCAGCTATCAACTTTAAGTGATAATTTTACCTCAATTTTAGGCAAATTTTCATTGTGATAATAAAGAACTTTAAGACCATTCGAGAGTGTATAAGTTTCTGGTTTTGGTAGCGTAATTGCATTTGGCTCTTGCGCATGAATCAACTGCACATATTTGCCTTGTTCAACTTCTGATTGCCGTGCTTTATTTTGCAGCAGCATGCGATCTTCTTCATTTGATTGATTCTGTAAATCTTTCCATACTGATTGTTCTTCTTCTAAGAGTGGGCGTAAGGTACCCATATGCCTTACGGAACTACGCAAATATTTTTTACAAAAATCTTGAATCTCTTTTTTTATACCTTCATAATCGTGGCTTATATGCTCAAAAAAAGCATCTTCATTGCCCGTTACAAGATAAGATGATGCTATACCTCTGGCTTGAGAGTGATTGTTTTCAAGACTATTGTAAAAATTAGAATCTTGTATCACGACTGTCTTCTTTATTTCTTCGAGCGTAGGGCCTTCAGTTGCAAGGAGTGTTATTTCATCTTGTATGCAAGAAGTAATGATTTCTACATCAGAGAAGCGTTGTGGCCCAAAATTAATAAACAATACATCATTATCATGCAGCCCCCAAGAAAAAGAGCTAATAGAACTTACTAGTTTTTGATCTTCTACAAGTTTTTTATATAAACGGGAATTTTGTCCACTGGTTAGTATAGAGCGTAGTATCTCAAATGAAACCCCATGATATTCTTTTGTTCCAGGCATCGCAAAAGCAACATATACGGCAGGCTTTTGTACATTTCTATATAACGTGACTGACTTTGAGCAAATATCTTGTTTGCTCTTGAATGTTTTTGGTGTATAGGAAAGATCTGCTTTTTTGTTGCCGAAATGCTTAGTTACGCGCTTAATAACATCATCAGGATCAACGTTGCCTACAATCACAAGAATTGCATTATTTGGTATATAATGTTTTTTATAGAAAGATACAAGTTTTTCACGAGACAGTGATTCAAGGTCTGATTTATAACCAATAACCGGATAATGATAGGGATGATCGGGAAAAATAGATGACATCATATTTAGAGTCATTTCTCTGACAAAATTATCACGATTATTTTTCATTTCTTGAATAACTACCTGGAGCTCAGCATTGAGTAAATCTTGCTTAAAGGTGCAATTTGTCATCATGTCAGAAAGAATAGGGAGTGCTTCAAACCAGTGCTGTGTAGGAAAGTCTAAATAAAAATGTGTCCAATCATAATGAGTGCTTGCATTACAAGAACCCGAAAGCTTTTTAACACAAGACCAAACGTCTGATTCTGACATTTTTTGAGTACCTTTAAAGCACATATGCTCAAGCCAGTGTGCAAGGCCTTTTTCATCAAGAGCTTCATGTTTGGAGCCTACGTTGAACCATAGTTGAGTGCTTACGTTTTGGATAGTTTTTACCGGGTGAATGAGCAGTGTAAGCCCATTTTCAAGGACATGTTTATAGACATGTTGACCCGCATCTGCGATGCTGAAATTGAATAAGAACAGTAGAAGCAGTAGGCAAGAAGGCAGCTTTGGCATAATATTAGTCTCATTGAATTTTTATAGGATATAATAATCAGTTAATAATTATAGTATATCATAATAAAGAACTGGCTGCCATTGTCCAGCTTATGTTTCAAATAGAAATATTGACATAGGCTATGCTGGGCCTACTTTAAATATGCACATTTCCTTACTATCAAATACTCGTTTTACAGCTTGGCGCACTTGATCAACGGTGATCTTTTTAATAGTTTGAATGCGTGTTGCCAAATAATCATACGGTAAATCATATTCATCTAAGAATAAAAAGGCATTTGCTATCGCACTATTGGTTGCATACTGGTCACTCAAGCTATTAATGATATTATTTTGTGCTTCAACAAGATCATGCTCATCAAAGGTGTCTGCAATATTATCAATAATCTGCAGAATTAATTGTTCTGCTTCATCAAGGCGAGTTTGTGAAACTTGTGTTGCGATATATGCAATACCAGGTCGCTTGCCTGCGCCATAGGCAGTTGATCCACTAATCCAGTAAAAGGCGCTTGTTTGTTCTCGCAAACTAAATAGTTTTTTATTGAGTACTTGGTTAAATAAAGCCAGTGGATAAAAGTCTTTATCTAATCTGGTGATAGAAAGTCCTGCAATTGAGAGCATTGCTTGTTCACGCTCCAGTGCATGGGTAACTATTTTTTGGTCATCAGGGCATGGTTCAACAAGTGGTATATCTTCTACCACAGGTCCCTGCCACGCACCCAAACTATTTTCAAGCAGTTCTTGCAAGTTAATATTATTAAGGTCACCAACGATCACCATGGTAGCACCATGCGGACTAAAATATTTTTCGTGGAATTCTTTGAGTTGTTCTGGTGTTATAGAGAGTATGCTTTCTGGTGTTCCAATAGTGTTTGGCATACTATCACCCCACAAATGCTCATCAATCAGATAATCAAGTATAGAGCCTGCGTCATCCCAGAATCGCTCATATTTAGAGAGGGCGTGTTGTTTGATTTTATCTAAATTGTCCGGGTCAAAGCTTGGGTTACAAATAATATCTGTAATGAGTTCAAAACCTTTTGCTGCGTGCGCTTTGAGCAAGTTTACGCTTAAGCTTCCGGTAGAGGCACCAAATCCAATGCCATGTTTTTCAAGCTCTTGCATAAGGTTCCTTTTGGAGCGTTTTTTGGTACCTTCAAGCAGCATTGCATGCAAAATCGAACAAAGTCCGGGAGTGTCCTTTGGTTCATACCAACTATCAAATTTCATGCTTATATTCACATATAACTTGGGAACATTATCATTGTGATAAGAAAGAACTTTTAGTCCATTGCTTAACACAAATTCATTTGGTATTGGTGTGGTGCGTGCATTTGGTTCACGTGGCGTGACCATATGCATATATTTGGGACCTTCAACTGGTGAAGTGCGCATTTTGGTTGCAAGTAATTCTTTGTCTTCTTTATTTGATTGGTCTTGTAAATTGCTCCATGTTTGTTGCTCATCTTCAGGTAGAGGAAGCACAATCCCTGTATGCATTACCGTTGGTCGCAAATAGATCCGCACAAGATCTTTGATCTCTTGTTGTATCTTTTCATAATCATGATGAATGTAATTAAAGATAGAATCTTCATCTTGGGTTGCAAGGTATTGTATTGCAATAGTTTCTGCCTGACCATGATTAGTCTCCATTAAATCATAGAAACCAGATTGTATTTTTTGGATGGCCCATTCAATTTCAAAGAGTTCAGGTCCATTTGTTTTTATGTCTTTCAGATCTTCTTTTATATGCTCAAGTATGAGTGGCATTTGTTCCACATCGCGCGGTTCCACAATAAACAATAAAAGATCTGCATCAAATAGATTGACTGATTGAACGCCAATGCTATTGACCAATTGTTCTTGATCAACTAATTTTCTATATAAACGTGAACCCCTGCCGCCAGCTATTAAACTGGTGAAGGCATCATAAGCAATAGTTTGAGCTTGGCTTATGCCAGGAATTCTAAAGAGTATTAATGCAGTAGGTTTTTGAATATCTCGATAGAGTACTACATTTTTTGTACAAATATCTTCCACACAACTAAGTTTTTTATGAGCATATGACCAGTTGGGTTTCTTGCTTGCAAATTGTTCTGTTACCCTTTTAATAACAACATCAGGATCAACATTACCAACAATTACAAGGAGTGCGTTGTTGGGTATATAATGTTTTTTATAAAATGCGACAAGCTTATCACGAGAGAGCGTTTCCAGGTCAGATCGCAATCCTATAACCGGATAATGGTAGGGATGGTCGGGCAGAATTGCAGAAATTGCTTGTGTAAAAAGTTCGCGCAAGAAATTATCACGATTATTTTTCATTTCTTGGATAACCACTTGCACTTCTGCATTCAACAAGTCTTGTTTAAAGGTGCAATTACTCATAATATCAGAGAGGATTGGTAGCGCTTCAAACCAGTGTTGTGTAGGAAAGTTCAGATAAAAGCGTGTCCAGTCATAATGAGTAGTGGCATTCCAAGTGCCAGAAAGTTTTGCAGCAGTTAGACGAATATCAGTTTCTGACATCATTTTTTCTGTGCCTTTAAAGCACATGTGCTCAAGCCAATGCGCAAGACCTCTTTCATCATCAGCTTCATGCTTGGAGCCTACATTAAACCATAATTGCGTGCTCACTCGTTGTGCTGTTTTTACAGGACGCACTAAGATGGTCAGGCCGTTTTCTAGAACATGTTTATGAACGTGTTGACCAGAATGTGCAGTACCTGCGCATAGTAAGGATAAAAGTAAAAATGTGTTAATAAGTTTTTGCATAATCATTTCTCTGTTTTTTAAGAATTTATATGTAAATTAATTATATTCAGCCCGCTCTCCCTGAGTAATTCGCGAAGCGAATTGTATCGAAGGGTCTTGAGCGGAGTTTTTGCTACTGAGTCTATGGCGTGTCAATGAATGCTTGAGTTATTGAACCATCAGCTTGATTTTCTATAATCCATACGCGATCAATGGTTACGTTATCGCCATGCCAGGTTGCATTGTAAGGCGATAGAATCAGTTTATGATTTCCTACTATTATTGATATAAAAGTAAATTGGGAATTTGAGCGAATTAAATAATCAAACTGTGCCATAGCAAACATGTCATCTAAAACATGATCTTGATATTTGTTTTGGTCACGATATGCAAAAATAAGATTAGGCAGTTGTAAAGCCTCTTTATAATTTTCTACTATCGCCTTTGGATCCTTGTCATCGGTAAATAGATATATATAGAGTGGCTGATCAGCATCATGTCGTGCTGCTATACGTTTGATCTGATCTATATAATAGGCATCTGGTGGGAATTTAAGTGGCCATCTTTTAAATGCTTTATCATCATCCATATAGTAGCCACCACCACGGCGCACATGAACGGCAATGGTTGGCATATCTTGTGGTAATGTAAGTGCGTCAATTGAGTCTCTTGGGGCAAGAGATGCACATAGTTGCGATAAAAATTCAGGATCATTCTTAAAATTAATGAGCATGCGATGATCAAAGACGGTTGGTACTATATCAAGCTGCATAAAAAAATCCATTATATACAACGTATCTTCTTGCCCGGGGACAATGTCAGATTCGCGCTTGATGATTTTTATGTGAGAGAACTGTTTATTATTTTGTTTTGAATAGGGTAATTCATTATCAACAAGCATTAAGGTGCTTCTAAAGGGAAAGTCAGGGCACAAAAAAGTAAGATCATACGTATGTGCAAGCCATTTTGCTCTACAATAGGTAAATAATTTATCGCCAAGCCGATCACCTCCGGTAAAAGTGATTGCAGATTTTTGAGCGGGAGACATGCAAGAAATAAGTAATATTGGTAGTAATAGAGAAATACGTTTCATTGATGCTCCTTTTTGTAAAAAAGATAATAACCGTATCCATATTACGCTGCAAAATGATAAGAGTAAAGAATTTGTGTTAGTTTACTACATATGCGACTGAGCGCCTCCCGAGATTTTCTGATAGTATTGTAGAGGAAAATCATCAATGATTTCAAACAACAACAGCTGTTTTTATGTTATCGATATTTATCCCTCAAAATATTCTATGCTTCTTAGCTAATTATTTAATAGTTTCAAGCCCATAAATATGAACTTTTTCACATAGTGCAAGCAAAAGTTCAAGATATGCCATATAATCGGGAGATGCTACGGCTTCATCAACATGCAATTTCATTATCAAGGGCGATTCAGGATATAAACTTATTAAATCATTTAGAAATACTACTTTAGCTTTCATATCATTTTTTTTGATAAAGAATATATACTGCTCCTGATTCATTATTGCCTCCAATATATCCTTGGCAATAATCTCTGCAGAGACACCCTGTGCATGGTGAAACTTTTGAATAATGATATCATGCACATTCACATTATCTAAAATTCTTTTATATAGCGTTAACAAATCTATATAATCGGGATCAGAATCATATTGTATTTGAAAACACTTAACTACATTGTACATAATTATTCAACAATAATTTGTATATCAAGTACTACAAAATCTCGTATCATATTAACAAGGAGTTGCATATACTTAATAGCATCTACATCATAAAAGTCACCTATAATAAAACCAATTTCTTCCAACTCAGCATCTCGAGGAGCAGAAGCTATAGTAACCAAATTGCCATTAATTTTCCCCAGAATAGAATAAGCACCATAAACATTCATAGTCATTAAGGCAGTTACCGCCTGATCTAACGTTACAAATTCTTCTAAACCATCTACAGAATAGTACTTAAAATCTAATTTAGCACCTTTTTCAAGAAGATGTGTAACATTTCGTTTTGCATAAGGAGCTTTTAAAAGCATTTCATAAGAATAAGTTAGACTCATTTATCCCTCAAAAATAGATATCCCCATTTTTATTAAGCGATCTTTCACAGGCTGCGGTACTTTATTACTAAAGCAAATTTCATACATTTTTCCATCTCGCTGCGCCAGAGATCGCACTCGCCCAGAATCGGAAAACAATTTATTCAATCGATCAACTGTGACCTTATTCCAGATCCAATGCTTACATTCAAACCATTTTGTTTGCGTAATAATATCGACTTCAGCATTATCAGCTTTTCTTCCAAATTCAATTATTTTATTTTTATATTTATATAATCGATTCGCTGTTTTTATTTCATAACCTGAACCACGAGCAGTGTCTAACTTTCCTTTCATGCCACGAAAATTCTTAATAAATTTTTGAAATGGGCCGTTTTTTGAAAGAAAACCCTTAATTGATTTAAACCGTTTATATGCCTTTTTCAATTGCTCATAAGTCAAGCCTGCAAGACCCATAGCTTTGATTGCAGAAGGATTATTGAGTTGTTCTAGTCTTGACTCGGCTTCTTCCGGAGACCAATCTCTAGGTTTTTCTTCTTCCGAATTCTTATTATTTTTATCTTCAGGTGACTCAGGTGAATCGACTGCATCCTCATCATCATCAGGCCTTGGTGGTTTCCCATTTGGATCACCTGGGCCACTACCACCAGAAGCGCCACCGCCACCATCACCAGTAACGTGAAATAAATGGGGCGACATTTGGTCTTCTTGATCTAAAACCAAAGAATTGTAGTTGATATACAGTTGATTTAATTCATCAAGCGCAGCTTCACCTTCCTCAGTCTCCTTAAAGACATGTGCAATATACAGAAGCTCATTGATCCGCTTAAGATTTTCACCATGTTCTACCTCAAATATCTCAGATGAAAAATCATACCACCGTGTTTGTTCAAAATGACTAAAATCTTTCAGAAACCCAGTAGGTAAGAACAACGCTTGCGCTAGCTGCTCACGCTCTTGCCTGCCACAACAACTCAAAATTTCATGTACTTTTGCTACGAACTGAAGACCTGTTCCTGGATATTCAATAAGATCATAAAGCGCTTGATGCACGTGGCGGGGAGATTCATCAGATATGTGCCAAATTGCCTGCATCACCTTTTTCTGAATAGCACGTAATGCAAGAGCAGTATTTTGCTCAGTAATAGCACGAATATCTTTTGCAATTTCTTCTTTTACTGTATGATTCAGCTTAGTCCAAAAAGGATCCTTAGAATAACAATATTGAACGCCATACTCATCACAATACTCACGTATATAATAGTTATAACACTCGGTATAAAGGTTTCCATATATTGGATTTGTAAAGTTCTTTACAAAGGTATCTGCGCTAATAAAATCATGATTTTCACAATAATAAAGAAGATTTTTTATATTTTGATTATGACCATTTTGGGAAATTTTTATACGAATATCTGTTGGATATCTAAAGTTCGGAAGCCATCTACCACTAACGACATGCCGTAAGTTATTTTTTATTGCTACCCAACTAGAATCTTCATGCGCCTTCACATGATATAAATTAAACTTTTCAATTTGTCTCCTATAATATTTTTCTGCAGTTCCATTTGCTAAAAATTTAGCAATACTAAATTGACGATCATATCCAATATCTATCTCGATATGAACTAACCTTCCATCCGTATCAAAATATAATGGAATAAGTTCATCAACAACCTCCTGTAGCATATAGTTAAATGGCTCATCAAGTTTCAATTGCGGTAATGCGAAACGTGCATACAGTCTTGTTATAGGATTTATTCGATTTGTGTCATACAAAGTATCTTGAACAGCTTCAAAACGAGAGATTAGGTCATTGCAATATGCAGGACAATGTTCAAACGTATAGGCTGCCATTGCAACGTCCATTGCTCGCTGTTGATCTTGCTGAATCAATTGCTGTCGCACGGGAGTAATGACCTCATCTTGGGAAAGACCAATAGAAGCATACGTATTCAAATCTGTAAAATCTATACGTACTAGTCCTGGTTGATATGAACAAACAAGGAAAGATGTTGGAGCAGCAATTCTAACATTTAACAAATCAGGTGGGGTTGCAGCAAAACAACTCATATAAGTGGTTCGTGCAACAATGGGAGTTATAATTTCCCTCTTTATTTTATCCTTGATCTCTTGTTCAAGCTCTGTGTGCTGTTTATTAGATTGATACGGGGCTTTAAATGTAGAAGATCCAATAGCTTTTTCTAATTCCTTCTCAATTTCTTGGGAAGTGCAATCTTTTGCTTGAGATGCTACTGGATATATGGTGCGTAATTCATATGCTATGGCAGGCAAACAACAGCTATGTATTTTTAATGCATTATCTGCAATTTGAGAAACTAAATATGCACTATAGATTGCACCTAGCGCCGTGGCTCCCGCTAGTGCAACTTCATAAGCAATTGGTATTGCAAGAGCAACGGGAGCAATAGTTTGAGTCCGATGTACTATGCAAATTTCATCAATAAGAAAAATTATACAAAGTATAAAGAAATATTTTTTTAGGTGTGACTTATAATGCATATTTCCGTGTCTTTGCTGAATCAGATCTCATCAACTCTATAAGAGCAGCTGCTTCGCTTAGTTTACACAGATAAATCAAATGAGTCTACGGTAAGAGTGAAGGATTATGCAGTGATAACTCTTCACTTGATAATTACTTAATTCTGCCAATTCTAATTTTTACAAGTTTGTTACTGTCCAAGAATTTTTTGGTAGCCTCTTGCACTTCTTTCTTGGTGATCTTTGCAAGTTGCTGAGCACGAGTATCAAAATAGTTCATAGGGAAATTATACCGTTCTAAGAATAAGAAAGTTGCAGCAATACTGCGATTGGCTTCAAAATTATTCACAAGTGAATTGGCAAGAGCATTATATGCTTGTTCAAATTCTTCATCCTCAATAACATTGCAAGCTGTGTCAATGCTGTTCTCAATAGCTTTTTCAGCTTCCGCAAGTCTATCAAGAGATACGATTGTTTTAATAAATATCATGCCAGGTTGCAAGTCAGAAGATGCAAGGAGTGAACCACCAATGGTATAAAATAGGCCAGATTGTTCGCGCAGTTCAAATAACCGTGAACTCATAGAGCCTAATACTCCGCCAGTAAATATTTGATTGAACAAATTGAGCTTATCATAATCAGGATCCAAGCGAGACACTGAAAGCCCTGCATACGTGAGCACCACTTGGTCACGGTTAATTGGGAAATTAAGTTCTTGTTTTTTGACGGGACTAAGTGGTGGGAACACTAGATCTTTTACTGTAGGTCCTTGCCAGTTGCCTATGGTGCGCGCAAGAACAGCTTGCATATCATAACCAGTAAGATCACCCACCACTGCCATAATGGTGCCTTGCGGCGTTATCGATTGTTTGTAACACTCAATTAAATGGGGTTGATCTATTTTTGCAAGCGTTGCAGCACTACCCATTGCAAGCTTTGCATACGGATGGTTTTTATACACAATTTCTTGTGCAAGTTGTGCAGCAAATTCAGACGGCGTATCCCAATAATTTTTGATGCTAGCATATAATTGCGACCGTACTTTGTTGATAGCATCTTTGGGGAAGTTTGATTCCGTAAGAATTTCAGTGAGTAAGCCTAAACCTTTTTCAAGATCTTGGCTCAACATATTCATGTTAATCAGTCCTGGTGATGCGCCAAAGCTCATACCATTACTTTCAATCACTTGAGCAAGTTGATCACCGGTATGTTTTTTGGTGCCTTCAGAAAGCATAGCACTCATAAACATGTTAAGGCCTTGCATGTTTTCTGGATCATAAAAATATTTAGCTTTTAGATCAAGTAATATTTCAACCTTAGGAATGTTTGGGTTGTGGTAAAAGAGAACTTTCAATCCAGATGGCAGATCAATAATTTGAGGCTTTGGAAAATTAAATGGTTTGGGTATTTCTGTTTGGACATTATGAACCTCAACACCCTTTTCTACTTCAACTTCTCGTTTAATACAAGAAAGCACGCGAGCATCTTCCGCATCAGAACGTTCTTGCCAGTCATGCCATAGATCCTTATCTTTCTCTTCAAGAGGGAGCACTATGCCAGAATTTTCAAGCGTTGGCCTAAGATAATGATGGAAAATTTCTTTAATTTCCATTTCAATTTGTTCCGCAGGCTCTGTGCCATAGGTAAATACAAAGTTAGGATCTTTGAGTGCCAAATATGTTTGGCCGATAATATATGCCTGTTTTTGAGTATTTTCAAGCACGGAAAGATATTTGGTCTTTGCTTGCTTAATTGCGCGTGTAAGTTCGTGACTTGCAAACCCTTTGCCTGCAATATCTTCAAGCTCTTTATTAATAAGAGAGATAATCTTTGGAGTATCTTTTATATCATTTGGCTGGAAGTAAATAAAGAGTACGCCATAATCAAATAAGTCATAGGTAAACACTTCAAGCTCAGTGCACAATTGCAGATCATGAATCAATTTTTTTTGTAATCGCGAACTTTTGCCAAGCCCTAATGCCCAAACGAGTACTTCAAGTGCAAAGTCTTTGCCAGAACGAGCGCCAGGGACAATAAAAGCAACAGTTGCAAAAGGCTGCTGAATGTCACGATAGAGAGTGACATTTTTGCCACCAATTTCTGGAGAATAATAAAATTCTTCTTTTTTATAATCTGGATTGCCTTTAATTGCACCAAATTGTTTTTCAGCTTCTGCGAACACTTCTTCTGGGTTAACATCACCTACTACTACAAGGGTTGCATTGTTTGGAATGTAATGTTTTTCGTAAAATGCAACAAGTTCTTCTCGCTTTAAATTCCAGAGATCTTGCTTAAAGCCAATGATGGGGTGTTGGTACGGGTGCCCTGTAAAAATGCAACCAATCATATCTTCAACAAGCGTGGAAGCGTAATCATCATTATACATTTTAAGTTCTTGAATGACTGCCTTTAGTTCCGAGTTTAAAAGCTCTTCTTTAAAAGTACAGTTGGTCATACAGTCGGCCATAATGGGGAACGCTGCGCGCCAGTTTTGGCTTGGTAAATTGAATAAATAGCCTGTGTAATCAAAGGAGGTGAAGGCGTTGCAATCTCCTGAAAGTTTATTTACAATCAGGTTAATATCAGATTCAGATAATTTTTTGGTCCCTTTAAAGATCATGTGCTCAATTAAATGAGCAATCCCCTTTTGACCCGATTTTTCATCCTTTGATCCCACATTATACCATAATTGAATGGATACTTTGGGGATAGTATGAGTTGGGCGAACTAAAACAGTAAGGCCGTTTTTTAAAACTTTTTTAAATACTTGTTTTGTTGTGTCTTGAGTCATAATAGTATACAAATCTCTTTTGGGTATGGAATGGAAAGATAAAAGCTGTTTAAGAATAGCTTATTTTACCAAAAAGAGCAAAGTTGATTACGGTATTAATGTACAATAGAAATAATAAATGCAGTTCTCACCTGAGCACTTCTCGATAATCCTGTAAGCGCCTCTTGAAGGTTATTAAGTGCTTTTACCAAATCTTCAGATTTAGGTTGACGTATTAGTATTTTTCCTTTTATTTTTCCAGCTACAGGAGTTTGGTTTGCGGCAGCTCCTTGGTTTTCATTAGTTGGTTGAACTGCGCCAGCAGCGCCCGCCTTTTGCTTCTGATAAATAGCCACATAACTTAAGTTAATACTATTTTGAATATCAGCCCAACTGGAGGCTTGTATTCTAGAGTCATCGCACAGATACCATTGGTTGGCATTTTTCACAAAAGCTATATAGTGACCGCCTCCCGCTTCACCCGCATGATGGATTGCGCCAATGAGCTCGTAATTTGGTTGTGAGAGTGTTGCAGCTTGTTTAGTCATGTATGGTTTAAAATTTATTTGAGCGGGTATAGCTATGGTATGTTTAAGTTTTATTTCGTCTCCTGTTCTCAAATCAAAGGTGGTGCGTTTGAGCGCAATAATGACAATGTCAGAGGTTGAAGACAATCTTCTTGCATTGGTGCAGTCAGGTATACTCTTTCCATTCGCATCTTTTTGTGCTTGTGTTGCATGGGTAAATTGTTCATCAGTTAATTCAAGTTTATAATAGTTGGCCGGGTCATTCATTAGTTCTGGTGTAAAATAATTTGTGAGTGCTTGATCAAGAGTAGATAAAGGAACGCTTTTTGGCTCACCGTTTTCTACTTTAATTGTGCGAGCTTCAAGATTAAGGTATGCGATTGGTCTCACTTTTGTACTTTTAAAATCAATCGTTTCACATGAGACAGTGGTAGCCTCATTAATTGCTATTATTTTGCCTATGGGGTGTTGCTCAATAAGTTGTTCTGGTGTTAGATGCCTGTAATTCGGTGCAGATGACATTAAGCTATCAAGTAATTTGCCCATAAATTCTGACGCATCATGCTGTCTACAAGCTTTTAATTGCTCGCAGCCTTCTGCAAGAGAACATTGACCCACTAACGCATAGCCATATGTTGCAAATTCATTGAGTAAGGGATAATGAGCTTCAGATTTTGGAGATTGCTTTCTTACTTGTTTAACCAATTGTGTATACAGGCTGGCTATTGTATTTTGAGGATATGGGTTAGGATTATCTACCAAAAAATTGGTTATTGGTTGGATATTATATATGGCCTGTAGCGTGGCATTTTGAAAACAAGTTGCACCAAAATTTTTTAGTTTAGGTGGCTGGGCTCCAAAAGTAGTATGTATTGAAATCTGGCAGAGCGCTGCAATGAGTAATATATTTTTTTTTATATTCATTTTTTTCTCTTCAGTGTATAAGGGTTGCATATAATCCATCGAGTGTAACTTGGAGGTTGGTAAGTGCTTGTATCAAATTAAGATCTTCTTGCTTTATTTGAGTTTGTGGCGCAATAATTTTAGAAGGGGTTCCTTCTTTTTGATAAAAGAAAGCATAGCTCTTATAGATGCCATCCTTTTTATCTTTTTGTGCAATGTGGGTCCATGTTGTTGGTTCTATTACCTCATCATCACATCGATACCACTGGTTGTCAGATTTTATATAGGCAATGTAATGCCCACCTTGTAATGTTTTACCTAAATGAACAATCGCTCCAATAAGATTATAATTGGGGGAGTTATTTTTTAATGCAGGATTTGCCATATAATCACCAAAATTTATTACTTGATCAACAGTAATATCTTGCTCTAGTTTCCTGGTAGTGCCTAGTATTTGATCAATAACTTCAAATCTTTTAAGCGTAATGATAACAATGTCATTCAGTTCTGAGATGGCAAGCCTTCGTGTACAATCGGGTAGTTTTTTCCCATTATATGGGACTAAATTAGGTCGTCCAGTTATTTCTGTTGGGTTTAAGTCTAGTTTATAATAATCAGTTGGATCATTTAATTTCTCAGTTTTAAAATAATTATCCAAGCATGCTTTTAATGTGGAAAAATTATCAATTTCTATATTAATAAATATTTCATTATCCGCTCTTATGCGCTTATACGGTTTAATAACTTTTGGTGCATTAGGAATCTGTTCTTTAATCTGTTCAAAGCTAGAAGGTGGGCAGAGAACTATACTTGCTTGCCCTATGCGTAAGAAATTGCCGAGCGAATGTTCTTTTCTGAGTAAATTAGGATCTAGATATTTTCGATCTTGAAAGTTAGGA
Source organism: Candidatus Babeliales bacterium (assembly GCA_963716425.1). Taxonomy (GTDB): domain Bacteria; phylum Babelota; class Babeliae; order Babelales; family JBFXEV01; genus JBFXEV01. The sequence continues at coordinate 624,261 of OY970310.1, read as the reverse complement.
TCTTCTTCCATAAGTTTACTCAGTACGGTTGCAATAAACTCTGTTGCATCCATTTGTCCTTCTGGATTTAGTTTTCCACAAGAAGCACATGTGACATATCCTTTTTTATTGGTGACATGATGTTCACAATATCCCCAAGCATCGTAAGCACGTTGAACAAAATTCTTTAATTGCGTATTAGAAGCATTTAATACTGCTCCAGGACCAGAGAACTTGTGCATCTCTATCATAAGCTCTACGTATGCATGAGAAAATGTGTTTTTAGGGTATATGTTATTGAGAGAGAGTAAAAGATTGGTAAGAGGCGCACAATTGTATAAGTTTTGTACGGTTGCATTTAAATAACAAGTGTTGCCAAAGTTATTAAGTCCGGGAGGAGGTGCACCAAAGACCGTATTGATTGTAATGCTACTTACTAGACCACATAAAAGCATTAATTTTTTTGATGGCATTTGCAGCTTTCTAAGTTTTATCACGTCTTTTCCTATTCTTAATTACAGTTTAAAAATTTCTCTTTAGGCGTATGCTCTCTACTTAATGGTCACAATCGTTCACCCTTGCCATCAGCTAAAATAACCGCATAGCAATGATTGTTGTTTGGCAGAGAGTTAGCTTCGCTTATACTCGTTATTAAAGCAACAAACCATGATTGCAAAGAATATATGATTTTTTAGTATTTTTGCCTCATGAAACCTTTTAGAATCATGATTTATTGGTCAGTCCAAAATAGTATTCATTATTAATGATAAATATATCAGATGAGCAAATGCAATAGATATTAATTATTTTTGACAAACTATTGATTTTAATACTCCATTTTAATTATCATTACAGAAAGTAAGTTTACAATTTAAAGTTACGGAGATAAGTGATTATGTTTCCTAGAAAATATCGAGCCTTGGGGTTATATATTCTGTCTTTATTGGTATCAGTAATTCAGGCGGAACAAGCTTATCTCATTGAACCCGCGCAAAGGCTTGCTCATCCTCGCATAACCATTATTACCTCTGTATTTAAGTGCGACAAATTTATTGAAGGATTTATGCAAGATATAGTGCAACAAACTATTTTTGCAGAATGTGAATTGTTAATGATTAATGCAAATTCACCTGGTAATGAAGAAGATGTGATTAAAAGATATATGAAACAATATCCAAATATTACCTATATAAAGCTTGAGAAAGATCCAGGCCTGTATGGAGTTTGGAATCTTGGTCTGCATTTGGCCAAGAGCGAATATGTAACAAATGCCAATACAGACGATAGACTTGCCTTTAATTGTTATGCATTGCATGCTCAAATGCTTGATAACCATCTTGCAGTTGATTTAGTATATTCAGATTTTTATATTACGGATAAGGCAAATGAAACAATGAAGCGCCATACTGCTTTTAATAGGGCTACTTTCCCGGAGTTTGAACCCGGCCTTATGCACATATGTTTACCTAATAACCATCCTATGTGGCGTACATCATTTCATGAAAAATATGGATATTTTGATGAAAGTTATTTTTCAGCAGGAGACTGGGAAATGTGGTGTCGTGCAGTTGAGAAGGGTGCGATATTTAAAAAAGTGCCTGATGTTTTATCGTTATGCTATAAAAATCCTGCAGGACTTTCTACAAATATTGCAAGTAAGCAGGCAATGGAAATTGAACGAAATAAAATTATTGAATTATATGGTTATTTTTTTTATAAGCATAAAGGACTGGCAAGAATTAAATGTTTTGGAAGTAAGGAAATACAAGATTACTATGAGCTTAAGAGATAGGTAGAATATAATGAACTTCATATTTTTGTATAATGTTAGAGTTGCTTTAAGTATTTCACTTTTTGTTATGTTGAGTTGTCTCCAGTCTACTTTGTGTTCAGAAAAGCATTTTAAAGTTGTTATTCCATCATATAATAATGAGTCATGGTGTGAAAAAAATCTCTTTTCTATTTTAGATCAACACTATTCAAATTATAAAATTCTTTATATAAATGATTGTTCAACAGATAGAACTCTAGAAAAAGTGGAAGCTATTAAAAATACACATCCTTTAGGCCATAAAATTACGATAATAAATAATACATTGCGAGGTGGTCCGTTAAGAAACGTATATATGCCCATAAATTTTTTATGTGACGATGACGATCTGGTTATCATACTTGATGGTGATGACTGGCTAGAAGGAACTAAGGTCTTAAGTAGCTATAATGAACTATTTACTCAAAGGGACCTTTGGTTTGTCTATGGTAATTATCGGCGGAGCAATGAAAGAGTAGGGCACAGCCCAGATACTTGCATATATGGAGAAGACAAGATAGGTTCACCAGAACGGACTCCAGTGTGGGTTAAAGCTCCGCGTGTATTTTATGCTTGGGTTTTTAAATTAATTAAACTAGAAAGTTTGTTATATCAAGGCGAATTTCTACCGGCGGCGGGAGATGCAGGACTTTCTTATCCTTTATTAGAACTTTCAGGCAGGCGCCAATATTTTAATAAAAACGTTGTGTATGTCTATAACAGAGACAATCCAATTAGCCACTTTGCAACGATTAAGCAATTTGAAGTGGATATTAATACTTTTGTTATGCAACAAAAACCCTATAGGGTATGTGAGGGTAAGCCTATTAAATATAACCATTCAACCATTGGGGCGTTTATAGTACTTAAAGAATTGACTTCTGATCTGGAAGACGCTCTCGTATCATTTAATGAGCTAAGAGATATGACCGATACAGTCTATATTTTGTATGACATAGAAAAAGTAAATTATGACCGCTTAAAAGAAATAACAGATAGTAATCCTTCTTTAATGATGTACGCATGTAATAAAGATTATGCAACAACAATTCATCAAATTTTAAAGACCGACATGCAAAATGTCCCTGAATTTATTTTTGTATCATATATCAATGGCTTTTTAAAGAATAAAGAACAATTAACAAGGTTAGTTGCAGTAACAAAACAAGCAACCGTGCATGTTACTGCATGTGCTTCAGTTGCCTCAGCAAATAAGAATGTAATGCTTCCTTTAAAGCATGCATCGCATGTATATGGAAATCTTTTTTCAATGCAACTTGCATGGCAACCCCAACTACCATTAGCATATAGTATTGAAGGTTTACTCTATCCAGTATCTGAATTTATGAATAATGAAGATACTCCATTATTTACTGATGAATTAGAATTAATGGTACAAGGAGATGAAAAAGTAAAAACCAAAGCCGGATTTATTGCTTTAAATAATTGGGAGTAGATATGAGACGTGTTAATAAGCTTTTATTTATTGTTAGTCTCTTCATGATTTTTGCCGCGATAAGTGCTACTGATTCCACAGAGTTTAATATTAAAGTGCCAAAAGGAGTAGAAGAATTATTACAGAGAAATCCAACCACTACTTCCGTTAAAATTATAGGTCTTGTTCCTGCGCATAATGAACAAAATATAATAACTCAATGCTTACAAGCACTTTCACTCTATACAGATGCCATCGTTTATCTGGATGATGCTTCAGATGATAATTCACTCGAAATTGTAGAATCTTTAAAAGAGAGCTGTAACGTTGTATCTATTATTCGTAAAACAGAATGGTATCGAGATGAACCTGGTGATCGCAATAAATTACTTGCGGAGGGGAGAAAATTAGGTGGTACTCATTTTATTGTGCTAGATGCGGATGAGCTTTTTACTGCAAACTGTTTAGACAATCAATCGCTCAGACAAATAATAACTGCCTTAAATCCCGGTGAAAGTTTAGCTCTTAATTGGATCCAGCTTTGGAGAAGTACAAACTATTATCGATTTGATAATTCAAAGTGGACTTGGAATTATAAACAAATAATTTTTGCTGATGACCGTAATTGTTTTTATGATTCTGCATTTATACATACACCAAGAATCCCAAAAAATTTAAAGGGTAGAGTCTTTAAATTAGAAGGTTATGACTATGGGTTTATGCATTTTCAATTTGTTAACTGGGAAAACTTGCTTGTTAAACAAGCATGGTATCGTTGTTTAGAACGGGTACGGGGACCCAAAAAATCTTGTAAAGATATTAATCAACGTTACCAGCCAAGTGTAGATGAAAAAAATATTCATCTTGAACCAGCTCCCGCAAAATGGTTTGAAGGATATCCATTCTTCGATGCTGCAGTTTTTAATTTACCGGTGGCATGGCGGGAGAAGCAAGTTTTAGAATGGTTTGAATATTATGGAAAAGCATATTTTAGTGCACTTGATATTTGGAATATCGATTGGCAAAAAAAATAAAGGAATCAAAATGAATTTTACTCGGAAATGTATTATTATATTGTATCAAATAATGTTATTGATTGGCATGATACCCTATTCCGGGGCTTCTCAAGTATCCTTCTATAGTCAAAGTGGGCAAGATAGATTTATCTTCAATACTTTTTTTAAAAATAAAAGGGAGGGAACTTTTGTTGAGATTGGAGCCAATGATGGCATTAAATTCAGCAATACCTACTTTTTTGAAAAACATCTGGGTTGGCAAGGAATTTGTATAGAGCCTATGTCAGGTCCTTTTGAAGAATTGCAAAAAAATAGGAATTGTATTTGTGTTAAAGGTTGTATTACCGATATGCCTGGCACCAAAGATTTTTTGTTAATCACTGGTTATAGTGAAATGTTAAGTGGCCTTCTTGAAAAATATGATCCTCGCCATCTAGAGAGGATTAATAAGGAATTAGAAAAGTATGGCGGTGAACGAAAAGTAGTCCAGGTAGAGTGCTATAGGCTTATAGATTTACTACAAAAATATGATATTAAATCTATCGATTATGTATCTATAGATACAGAAGGAGGAGAATTAGAAATTCTTAAATCTATTGATTATAGTTCGGTTGAGATTTCAATAATTAGTGTTGAAAATAACTACAATACAAGTGATATACATGATTTTCTTGTTTCAAAAGGTTATCAACTTAAAACTAAGCTTGGTGGTGATGAAATATATCAAAGAAGAAAGTAGCAAATGAAGAAAAATTATTTACTTTATGGCTTAGTTCTTATATTTGTTTTTCTTACAGCAACTTCTAAATCAGTTGATATGTATTTTTGTACGGCAGCCGATTATAAGTATTTTGATTGCTTACTTAATCTGTTAGGTGGTATTCATAGAGTCAATTGTGATCAAACAAAAGAAATTGCAATCTTTGATATAGGTCTTACCCAAAATCAAAGGAACTATTTGAAAACTATTTCAAAGGTAAAAGTATATGATGTGGAGATGACCCATCCTGATCTTATAAAACCAGTGAAAGTAAATAAGTATGGGAAATATGTTCCTGGGTGGTATGCCTGGAAGCCCGTAGTAATCAAGCAAGCTCTTGAAATGTTTCCCTATGTACTTTGGATAGATGCAGGTCATACTGTTCGGCATTCCTTAGAAAATGTATTTGAACACATAATTCAGAACGATTATTTTTTTGTTACCACTACTGTTGATATTGCATGGATGACTACAAAACATATCATTCGGAAGTTGCATTTGGATGCAAGGGTGCTTAAACAAACAGGCCTTAATTCAAATCTTATTGGTGTTACCAGGAATGTATTACAAACGTATATTCTTCCCATTTATGAATTAACAAAAGATTTAAATAACTTTAAAGATGATGGTACAACACCCAATGGTTTTGGGACAGGAAGGCATGATCAAACGATTTTTAGTATTTTTGCAAGGTTACAGGGCTTAGATATTTTATTGCAGGATCATTGTGACGGAAACATGACTGAACTTACTATAGAAAATAAGATGGTTCCTGTGCATATAACTTGGGCAGCAAAGCAGGTTGTCGATAAAACAATTATTTATCATTCAAGAGGCGATTTATCTCAATTAGATTATTACAAAAGCTTTATTAGATTTAAAGATCGTTAGGCATGACAAGTAGATATTGAGTTGAAAATAGAGGAATTAAAATGAATTTTGCTCGAAAATTTATTACCTTATTGCATCAAATTACACTACTTCTTGGCCTGATTCCTTTTTTTGTTTCAGATTTGCACGGTTCATGCCCAGACCTATCGCTTTACTCTGCAACACAATTTTATGATTCTATTATTAATTTAGGTGATGATTGTCAGGTTGCCTATCAAATGTATGTGAATGGATTGCGCAAGTGTGCGTTGCCTTTTGACCATTTAATGACCTCGTATGATTCCTTATACGAGATGCTTGAGAATAATTTTGATGGTTTTCTGGCACGAACGAATTTTGAGTTTACCATAAATGAGATGGGCGAAAAGTATATTCTTGATAAGAAATATGGCACTCGATTGATTCATGATTTCAAATTACAAGCTGATTTTTTAAACGATTATGAGGAAATAGCCGCGAAATATATTCGTAGAATAGATCGATTGTTAAATCTTATGCGAATTAGTAAATATCCTCTTTTTTTACGTAAAGGAATTAATAAAGAGCAAGCGCTAAAGCTCAGAAACTTATTATCTGCTTTGCGGGAAGAACGACCATTTTTGCTTGTTGCTTTGGATAATACTCAAGAGATTGAATCTGATTGGCATGTAGATAACATACGCAATTATTATCTTAGAAAACCCAAGCATACTACTTGGCAGGGGGACTCAAAGGCATGGAAAGAAATTTTTTACTCATTGGGATTTGGGCTATCGATGTTAACTCAAATTAATAATGTGCCAGTTTTTGCAAATGAATTATCATTTTACAGTATATTGCCCGAGTGAGTTAGGTTTAAATATTTAATAAAGGAGTAATTGATTGTGTTGAACAGAAAATATTTAATGGGGCTATACATTCTGTGTTTGCTTGTATCGTTAGCCTATGCAGAACAATCTTATCATATTGAACCCGCACAAAGACCCGCTCATCCTCGTGTAACCATTATTACCTCTGTATTTAAGTGTGATACATTTATTGAAGCTTTTATGGAAGATATCGTACAGCAAACTATCTTTAATGAATGTGAATTGTTAATGATTGATGCCAATTCTCCTGGCAATGAAGAAGGCGTGATTAGAAAATACATGGAGCAGTATCGAAATATTACATATATAAAGCTTAGTAAAGATCCAGGAATTTACGGTGTATGGAATCTTGGTATTCGTTTAGCAAATTGTGAATATGTAACAAATGCTAATACAGATGATAGACTCGCTTTTAATTGCTATGAGTTACATGTTCAAACGCTTGATAAGCATCCGGAAATTGATTTAGTATATTCAGATTATTTGTATACAAAAGGGATTAATGAATCCATGACTCATAATTCTGCAGTACATCGCTCAAATTTCGCGGAATTTGCACCTGGCAGAATGAGTAATTGCTTGCCAAATAATCACCCAATGTGGAGAGTTTCAATGCATCAAAAATATGGTTACTTTGATGAAAGTTATTTTTCCGCAGGTGATTGGGAAATGTGGTGTAGGGCTGTGGAGGGGGGTGCTTTATTTAAGAAAGTACCAGGGTTACTTGCTTTATTCTATGACAATCCTCAAGGGCTTTCGACAGATACTACAAAAAAAAAGTTAATGGAGAATGAACGTGCACAAATTCGCAAGCGTTATGGGTACTTTTTTTCTCTCCGCCAACCTTTACTGTACGCTCTTAAGTAATCATTATTCAATTATAAGTACATTATGAGGATCCCATTCGAAGCGCATAGTAATCTGTTGATGGGAAACCAATACTCAAGATAGTTGTTTATAACAAAGGAATAGTACGATGAATTTTACTCGACAGTATATTTTGTTTCTAATGTATTTTTTAAGTTTCGCAAGTATCTATGCAGATAAGCCGTCAGCTATTACTTATTGGGAAGGAGGTAGTAGGCTTGGAGATCAGCTTATTATGTATTGCAAGGCAAAATGGTTTTCCTATAAATATAATCTTCCCTTTCTATGTCCAGATTTTAAATTAAAAAACAAATTTATGATGGCAGAAAAAGAAAATCATTTGACAAAAGAAGTAGAGGCTCGTTTTAACAATAAAAAGTATATTAAACATGAAAAAGAGATGAATCCACTCGCAAGTGACACACTCTATTTTCTAGATTTGTTTGTATCATCATATGAACTGCCTGATGTAACTCATGGGTATGATCAAAATGTAGCAGGAATGAAGAAAGTGTTTAATGATCACCCTGCTTTTTTCAATGAATTGCATTTACAGATCGCGCCTAGAGATCCCATAGCCCAGTTTATATTGCCTGAAGATCAAATAACGGTTGCGGTGCATGTGCGACGGGGTTGTGGTGGGGATTTTCCATTATTATCTAAGAAAAGTATTACCGTATTCTGATAAAATTTGGCCTGCAAAGTTTCCACCGGATTCGTATTATATAGAACAGATTCGACGTTTAGACACTATCCTGGGTCATCAACCTATGTATGTTTATATATTTACGGATCATAAAGATCCGGAGCACATAGCTGATAAATACAAAAAGGCTTTGAATTTGCCTAATGTTAGTTTTGGATGCCGTAAAAATAATGCATACGAGAACTATGTAATTGAAGATTTATTTGCCATGACACAATTTGATTGCCTTATTCGGTCCAGTTCTCATTATTCCGCTATTTCTTATTTGCTGGGGGATCATAAGTACATGGTAGCATCGGTTCATGGTGTTTGGCGTGGTAACCAGCTTACAATAGATCGAAGTATAATTGCATACCGTCATGATGATGGTTCTATTTCCTACGAATATATTAACTCGTAGATTGTTTGACCAGTTTTGTAGTTTCAAGAAAACAGAATGACATTTTTAGAAGAGGTTGTTATGAAGTATATTTTTTATGCCATGTTTTTAATTAATTTTACTAATATTTATGCAGATACGCCGTCAGCTATGACCTTTCAAGGGGGAGGTAGGCTTGGAGATAAGCTGATTGTGTATTGCAAAGCGAAATGGTTTTCTTATAAGTTTAATATTCCTTTTTTATGTCCAGATTTTCCATTAAGGGATAAACTAATGCTCTTTGAAAAAGAACAGCATTTAACAAAAGAAGTTGAAAATCATTTTAAGTATAAAAAAATTGTAAAATTTGAAAAAGATATACATCCACACTCAAGCGACACGCTCTTTGCGGTAGATTTTTATGCATCATCAGATGAAATGTCGCATATAATTAATATCAAAAATGTGTTTAATAATCACCCGGCCTTTCTAAATGAGTTGCGTTCTCTCATTGCACCTCGTAATCCCGTTGCCAAGTTGACTTTACCTGAAGATCAGATCACGGTTGCAGTGCATGTGCGGCGTGGTAGCGGTGGAGATAGGCCACTATTGCATAAGGAATCAGATCGTACAATGTACTCTGATAAAAGATGGCCAGACAAGTTCCCACCCCATGAATTTTATATAGAACAGATTAGGAGACTAAATAGCATCTTTGGAAATCAACCTATGTATGTATATATATTTACCGATTATAAGTATCCAGAACAAATAGTTGAAAAATATAAAAAGGCTTTAGATTTACCTAATATTAGTTTCGGTTATCGGCAAAACAATCCCTATGAAAATTACGTAATTCAAGATTTAATTGCCATGACACAATTTCAATGTCTTATTCGTGCCAATTCTTGTTATTCTATGATCGCTTATTTGCTTGGAGATCATAAATATATGATATATCCAATCGGCGGTACTTGGCATGGTAACCATCTTACTATAGATTACATAACAATCTCTACTCGTCATGATGATGGTACCGTTTCTAAGGAAGAAATATTCACTTGACTAAACCTATATTGGTATCAATAATCACTTATGTGCATCTATAGTCTAGACTCACCAGGCAAAACAATTAACCAATACCAATATTAGTATGTATAGGCTTATTTTTGCTCGTTTAATCAATATCTAATACAAAACTATTGCTATTTGAAATTCATGTGTTATAGGATAAGAAAAGGAATGAAGGGGAATGTAAAAAATCAATATGTGGGGGTTAATTAAAATGATAAAGCAACAAAATAGTCTCTTTTGGCATATCACAGTCTTTATGTTTTTAAGTTCTTTCTCTTTACCTATGGCTGTTGCTAAGGAGTTTTTAGGGTATCATTTGGAAGATAACTTCGATACCGCCATGATCGGGCTTGAGGCAGAGAAGGGCAAGTACCAGAATTTTTTAGCAAGAACTTCTGCTAAAGTAATTTTAGGGACAATAAAAGAACAGTATCATAGATTTGTTACTAGCATTGCAGATATTTATAGTATAGAGCCGAAAATTCCAAAAATAATACATCAAATATGGGTAGGGCCTCATCAATTTCCCAAAGAAGCAAAAGCTTGGCAAGAAACATGGCTAAAGTTGCACCCTGATTGGGAATATAAATTATGGACCAATGAAGATGTGGAAATGTTAGATTTTGAAAATAAGGAATATTATAATCAAGCTACAAATTGGGGGGAAAAAGCTGATATATTGCGTTATGAGATATTATATAGGTTTGGTGGTGTATATGTGGATGTTGATGAAATGTGTTTGAAATCATTGGATGTGTTACATCATACTTGTGATTTTTATACCGCAGTGCATCAAGTTAGATTGCTTGACGCAAACAACAATAAACTTAGAATAAACAATGCAGTTATAGCAGCAGTCCCAGGTCATCCTATATTACAGCATGCAGTCGAGGAAATAAAAAACAATAGGAAACATCACGACTTACTTTTTAGAGCTGGGCCAGATTTTTTTACGAAAGTTATCGCTCAAAAGTTAGGCGATTCATTGAATCAAGGTAATGTTGACGTTGTTTTTCCTGCTAATTATTTTTATCCATCTGCTGATCGTAAAAGCGGGCATACTATTAAACCAGGGGTTCAGATACGCATAAAGCCAGAAACTTTGGCTGTACATTATTATACTAGTTATTGGGTTAAGCCTCCCACAAACTAGCGTATTATTTAATGATTTAGTTTTTTAAGTAACTCATCAAGAGTCTCTACCAATTGTAGTGCGCCATTGCAGCTTTGGCGGATTACTCTTTTTGAATGGGAAAGATAACTTGCCCAACGTTTTTGTTCGGTGGTACTAAAATATGCTTTATTAAACAGACCAGATTCTTGTGCACAAGCATCTACCGCTATGCATATATCGTGCGCAGAATAGCGGGCCATTAATTTTTGCAGTACTTGTTTAAACTCTGTTAATGCAACAATTTCTTGTTCACTGAATGATAAAGCGGGATCTTCCATGAATCCACGTAGATTGCGAGCAGTTAATTTACATAAATCTCTCCTGAATGCAGAGCCCATATCTATGCCAGTGAAGGTATCAGTATCCTCATGATAAAAATAATTGACACGAGCTCTATCAGCGTTTCCTACAAATGTATCAAAAGCAACCAAACCCGGTAAATCTCTATGTCGTGACATATGATATATAATATCTTTGGTCAATCCTAAGACTTTATGCTCAGGGCTTTGCTGTCTAATATAAATGCCGCTATAAATACCTTTGTATTTATCAAAGCGAATGCCATCAACAAACGTGTGGAGCGTTGCAGGCATATTTAGATCTTTGCCAATAAAATCCACTCCCGCAGGAATAATCCATGCAGTGTCTAGAGCAATGCCTACATTGTTGCCAATCTCTAAAGCAATAAGTTCACATACGGTGGAAGCCAAACGACCGTTCCATGTTTTTTTATTATATTGTTTCACCACATATTTGGTGCCTTGAGCATTCTTGATAAACGCTACATTAGAGCGGGGTGCTTGTAGTGCATCATATTGATGCACCAGTAGCGCTAATGCTGTATAATCGATTGTTAATGCTTGGTTTGTAAGAGTTACTAATGTGAGGCTGAGGATGATTCTTTTCATAAGGTTGGCTTTAACTCCATCTCTATATTTTTTATTTCAAATAGCTTCTCAAGTGCAATTAACAGTTCTTTTGCATGTATATAACTTGAGCGAATTGTTCTCTTGCAATGTGAGAAATAACGCGTCCATTTTTTTTGGCGACGTTCATTAAAATAAGCAGGATCAAATAATCCGGCAGTATAGGCATATTCATCTATTTTGGCACATGTATACTCTGGTGGATAAAGATCGACTAATTGAGCAAGTGTTTGATAATAAAGTATGAGTCCCTCCCATTCATGCTCACTCAAAGAGAGATTATCATCAGCAGCTAAAGCAAGTATGTTTTGTGTAGAAATGCCACATATGTCTCTTTGAAATGAAGCGCCTAAATCAATACCGGTAAATGTATCGGTAGCTTCACGGTAGAACAAGTTGAGCTTACCTCGATCATTGTTTCCTACAAACGTGTCGAGTGCAATTAGGGGCGGGAAATCTTTATTTTGCGACATGTTACGTATAACTTGTCCTGAAAGACCCTTTTTATCAAGAAGATACAAAAATAAATTTTGATATTTTTCGCCTCGGTATGCATCAAATTGAATACCGGGAGCATGTGTATGGAGCGTTGCAGGAATGCCTACCTCTTTGCCAATGAAGGCAACTTCTGCCGGAATCAGATGCGCGGTGTCAAGAGATATACCAACGGAATTACCCATCTCAAGTGCAAGCAGTTCACTTACCGTAGTGGCGAGCAATTTGCTTGCAAATCTGCTTTTATATTGTTTGACCACATGTCTATTGCCTTCACTATCTTCAATAAAAGTTATGAAGGAGTTTAAGCATCGTATATGTTTATATTCTCGCACGTTATCTGTGAGAGCCTCATAGTCAACGGCTGATGCGGTACACACTATTGTGGCAACAAGAATGAAGAGTCTATTTATTTTCATGGTAAACGATTTTCCCTATTTTTATCTTTTTCTCCCTTTAGCATACTAAGTAAGGTTCTTAATACACAAGAATATGATAAAAATTTTACAAATAATGTAATTGAAGAGAGAATATAACTATCATATTCATCTTTAATAAAAAAAGGCAAGATCATGCAAATAGAAAAACTCATGCGACATTTGATAGTTTTTTCATTATTTCTTGGTATCAGTTTTAGCGCATATGTTGGCTACCGTGAATACACTATTAATTGTAGTCATGTGATACAAGATCAACATAAACATCATCTTGTATGCATTATTGATGATAGTATTGAGAACTCTGTATTTGAAGGTCAAATCATTCAGCCATTAATGAATTATCAGCAACAAGACCCTGATACTGCAATACACATTATTTCTTTTGAAAGAAATGCAATCGAAACTTCTAAATTGGCAAAAATTATACCTGCGCAATTCAGTTATACACTATGTGCTCGCTATCCCTTAATGGGATTGGCAAGTCTATGGCCTGCAGCATATCGCACCAGAAGTGTGCTTGATGCTTTAGATTCATATAGTATTCTTGCACGTGGACCCATTGCAAGCTATATAGCTCTGCAATCTCTTGATGATACAAAATGTAAAAAATTGACCGTTCAAGCGCGATCTTTATTTGCAGATGAGTATGAATTTTGTAACGTAGATCGTAGCTCAGGTATTATGAAATTAGTGCACGAGTGGCGTCTTAAGCAGTATCATGCAGTTGAACGAGCAGGATATGCCCCACAAGATATAAAAGTTCCCTTTGAAGTTGAAGCGGTAACCACGGCGCTCAAAGAATATTTAATTGCTCAGTATCAAGCAAAAGAGGAACACTTTACCATCGCACAGCATGATATACCACCTTCAATTCCTATAGAGCAACGCACAGAGTGGCGTAAAGAAGTGCGTGAAGAATTACATATTCCTATGGATGCTCATGTATATTGTTACAATGGTTCTGTGCAGCTTTGGCAAGATGCAAAGTCTACCGTTGCCATGTTTGTAGAAGAATGTAAAAAACATCCACAAGCCTATTTTGTAGCAATTACGCAAAATATTAATGAATTTAAAGAAGCTTTGCAAGAATACGGTATAGACAATGCACGGTATCGTCTATTTGGAGTAAAGCATGCTGATGTAAGCCGTTATCTGTGTGCATGCGATACCGGGTTGATGTATAGAGTTGATCATATTATCAGCTGGGTTGCGCGGCCAGTAAAGGTGCTAGAATATCAAGCTGCAGGTCTTGAAGTAGTGCATAATAATACGGTTGCATGGGTTAAAGAAGTGTTAGCTTAAATATGCTCAAACAATATTTAGAACGAGGCTGCACCAACTCATTTTTTTTTGGTATAACTTCAGTGCTTGCCAAAGGGATGTGGCTTATATGTATGCCCTATATAATAAGCAAGCTCTCGGTGACTGATCTTGGTATCTTTGATTATTATCAATCAATTTTTTTGATCGGTAGTTTAATGATCACCTCACTAAGCGCACAACCACTCGGTAGATTTTATTTGAAATATCGCGATGATGTGGATCTTCAACAAAGAACAGTTGGAACCAGTGTAACCATTGTGCTTGTGTGTGCTTTACTCTGCCTAGGCGTGAGTGCTCTTGCTTTGATGCGTTATACATTCTACGGTGATAGCTACTTTGTCATGTTCCTTATGTTTAATGCTGGGCTCTATTCTTGCTTTTCGTATGTTACATTCTTTGCACAAATTCGTGAACAGTTAAAAGAATATATGCTGTTATATTGTGCACAAAGTTTTTTGGCACTGGGCTTAGCGCTTACCAGCTTGCGTTACGGCTATGGGCTCTCATCGTTATTTTGGGCAAATGGTATTTCTTATCTTTTGTGTACACCAGCTTTAGTAACCATACTTTCTCAATCAGGTCCATTTGAAAAACAAGCTGCTCACGAGCAACTCTCTTATGGTATGCCGCTCATGGCATATAATATGGTATATATGTTGTTGTTTGCGGTTGATCGTTGGTACTTGGCAACAACCTTTGGTTATGAGATGGTGGGATTATATGCGGTGCTTTGGTACTTTGGCAGAATGTTTGTATATGCAACCATGGCACTCTATGATGCAAGCCCCATGCTTTTTTATAATGCACAGCATGAACAAGAGGGAATGTATATCATGGCGCGGGTTATACGCTACGTAACGCTGCTGTATGTGACTGGTGCTCTTATGGTGGTGCCGTGTGCTTATGTGATACTCAGTAATTTTTTGCCACTCTATGCACATCTAGTTTGGTATGTTCCACTTTTTATGGTGCCATTGTTGCTTGTAGAAACGGGCAGATTTTGGCAAACAGGGTTTATGCTTGCCACCAAAACTAATTTGATTCCTGCCATTTCTCTTATTACCCTCATGGTGCAACTTGCTCTGTTATATACCTTTGGTCATTTTGGTTTGCCGGGAGTTATGTGTGCAAATGGCATAGCATTTGGTTGTTACGCATTAATGAATGGCATGGGCAGCGCGTATGTGTATAACAAAGCTTTGTTTGATGGGTATAGACTCCTTGTTCTTTTTGGGCTTTACGCTATCTATAATCTATTGTTTTGGTATGCTTTGTACTCTTATTTGCCGATCTTGAGCATGTTTTTGATAGGTTTAACCTGGCCTGCTGCACTCTGGTTTTCTGGGGTAATGCTTGATGATGAGAAGGCTCACATATTACAAATATGCAAAAAAATCCTAGCATGCGCTTGATAACTGGACATATTTTTTAATTTCGTTAAGCTTATCTGTATCCTTATCAAAACAACCTAGTAATTTCAACATTAAGAGGATTCTATGAATAAGCTTATCAAGTTGGTAGTAGTTTTGGGAGCAAGCTGTTTTATTTTTCAAATATATGCAAATCCATCACTTGTTTTTAAGAATAATAGACAAGGCATAGATACTTGGGTTGCAACGTACTACAAACCCCTCTCGAGGTATGGCAAAGAAATCTTAATTTCTGCTGGCAGAGAAAATCTAAAAATACTTGAATCATGCAAAAAATCACTTTCTCATGAAGGTGGCATGCAATTATTAAGCAAAGAAGCAGAGTTAATGGTGTTTAAGTTATGGACGCAAAGTACACCGCTTATCAAGGAGCAGGCAGCACTTGAAGTAATTGATGTGGTATGTGCACTAAACGCACTCAATCAATTACGCCTTGATTGGCTTAAAAAGGTTGTTGCACAATATCAGCAATATGAACCGAATATTTTTGAGCGTATTTTAGTGCGTCTTTCTCAAAAAGGTCAATACAAACTATATCGTGAGCTTAACACGCTCATTAAATGGTCAAATGAAATTGTTGACCAACTCATTAGTTTTGAAAATGAGATGTTACGTTTGAAAATGAGTTATTAAGAGCATTGTAAGCTCTTTTTGATTATATAAAAAATATTTTTTGAGCAAACTTTGTTGGACGGTGGGGATTTCTTGTCCCCACCGGCTTTTTGCTGCCTTCCTGTCTTTCCATAATCTGATACACTGAACCCTGATTTGAGTTAAAAATAATAATTTTATCATCATGGGGTCATGCTATGCACAAAAACCTATATCTCTTAATTTTTGCTGTAATGTTTGGAGTAATAAATTGTCAGGCAGAACATGAAGACCATGTGATCCATGAATCTTTTGTGTTTGACGATATTTCTTATGAGAGAGAAGCTTATGAAGAATATCTAGCATTTGAAGAATATTTAAGAACAGACGCGAGTGCGGAAGTTAAAGCATTAGTTTGTGATATGGAACAAGACTTAGTTTTGCTCTTTGAAATTATTGCAAAAGTGTCTGAAAGTATTTTAAAGAAAAATAGTCCCCTTATTACAGATCATTCTAAGGATTCTGCTGAGACAATAGAAACTGTGTTTAATGATCTAGTGGATCTGATCAATGAAATTAATACTATCTCCATGGATCTGATCTTTAATGAAGCTGAGCGGGATGTAATGCAAGCTGCAGAATTAAGCGAGCACATACTGTATATTAAAAATACATTAGAAGAATTTATTGCATTACTTGATACGGTACAAGGAGTGTGTGGTGATTGTGAGGCATCAATTGCATTTTTACATTTGAACACTGAAAAAGAACAACAAGTATGTTCGCGTTTTAGGGCTATATTTAGTCAAAAAGCTGCATTATCTCAAAAAGTATTTGCCAATTCCCTATCTAGATTAAAAATAGCTATTCCAGAGATAAGATCAATATTTCATGAGATGCTCGACTCTTCAGTTCAATTTGTTGAAATGACTGGCTGTAGCGGTGATAGTTATGTATACTTTATGAATACGCGTATGCAAAACCTTGTAAATCTTTATAATCAAATAGCTCAAGAATTTAGTTCTAAAAAGTTCTCAAAATATGAGGGAAAGCATTCTGAAGAATTGACTCAAGAAGAGATTGTCGAAGTATTTGAATTGTATACTGAATTTTCGCATATAGTAAAAAAGTTTGCAAGGCAGTTGCTTATTGAAATTGAAACAGTTTCCTAATTTGTTTTTACTATCGAGTACACTTTTCTAAAATAATATATGTGTGTTTTGCCATAGCCTTTAAGTAATGTTTTTAGAGTGGCGGGTAGTTACTATTATCCACCAATTCCTGCCTGAATAAGTTTCATGCGAGCATTGCTCGGGGCAAGTATAAGAAAAGCTTCGCGGGAGCAGTTTGGCTTGGGGAGCTTATTGCTTTTCATGAATTGCTTGTGGTTCTTGTGACAGATTCTTGAGCAGAGATTTTTCTGTTTCTATGAGACCTTGTTGTAATGATATCTCTTTGAGAGCATTATGCATTTTTATTACAACGCTTTCAGGTGCTGCTTTAAATAATGCATCATGCAAGTCTACAGGGATTTTTCGCATAATCTTTATCACTTCAAGCAGGCTTTTCCTTTCAAGTCCTTCTGCTATTTGTTTGGCAACCACCAGTTTGAGCATTGGAATTTGTTGTGGATAGAATTTAACGTGCGTATGTGGTGGAAATATATATTGTTCTTTATGGCCCAGTCTATTCAGATCAAGTTCTATATCTTCAATCTCAAGGAGATTTTTAAAAACATTGCTAGGAATCACTTCCAATTTATTTTCTGCAAGACTGAGCACTTCTAATGTTGTCTCGTGACCATTAAATGAATTTTCATCAATAGTATGGATTTTATTATTGTGGAGTTCTAAAATTCCAATGTTCATCCCATCAAATAGATTCGGTGGTATGGTCTTTATTTTATTATGAGAAATGTCTAATAATAGTAGTTTCGGCTAAGACCAACAAGCTTTTCTACGAATGTAGGTAACGATTTAATTCTGTTGTTTGATAAATCGATGGTGTAGAGGGTTGGAATTTTGAGGGTCTCTATAATAAAATCTGTTGGTATTTCCTTAAGGTAATTATTCCTTACAGATACTTTGCTGATCGCTGTCTGTTCATCAAAAAGAGTGGGGGAATTCCAGATAAATCTGTTAAGCCTCTATTTTCTAAATTTACTACAAAATAGGTAGGAATATCGGGATCAGGCACCACAAGTTGTTGCTTCCAGTTTTCGCCAAGATCTGCTATTAACTGACCTACGGAATAAGGGCGGATACCACCAATTAATTTTGTATGGTCAATAACAATATGATGTTGTTGAATAAATGCAATTTCTTCAGGAGAAAGTTCTTTAATATCCCTGTTGCCTTTAAGGTTAAGTTGTCTAAGTTTAGACAGATGTGTGATGTGTGGCAAGCTTTCAAGTTTGTTGTTATTAATAGATAAGGCATTAAGTTCGGCTTGATTTCTTAACAAGTCAATATCAAGGAATTCAATATTGTTATCAGAAAGGTCTAGTTCGGCAAGCGCAGTAAGAGGATATACTATATCTTTAGGTACTGTTACTAATCGATTACCCTTTAAATAGAGTCCTTTAAGGTTATGCAATGGCTCAAAAGTTTTAGGTGTAATTTCAAATATATTGAGTCCTTCTAAATACAAGTCTTCTAGATTTACGAGCTTTTCAAAATATCTTGGATATATTTTTACTATGAGATTAAATGAGAGATCTAACAGCTTTAAGTGTGGGTATGAATCAAAAATATTTTCTGGTATATCCACAATTTGGTTATAATGCAAAGCTAAGCCAGTAATTTGATCTTTATTGGGAAGATTTTGTAAACCATATAAACTTGTAAGACCTTTTGAGCTTAAATCAAGATATCCATGTTCAATTTTTGGAATTTGATTTCTGTCAATCAAGTCTTGTATTGAAAGGCTAAGTTGGGGCTGTTGGGGTGCTTCCATACCATATATAAATGGTATAATGCTCAGTGTGATAATTAAAAGTAATTTCTTCATTTCTCATTTCCTTATTTGAGCATATCTATACGAATTATTTTATAATAAAAATAAACTTTAAATATGTATATTGCTCATACTATTCCATTCTCATTGTAACTAATTTACGGCAGTAAAAGCAATAGTTTTGAAGCCAAGGATCTTATGGCTTTTTTAAACTGATCACATATATTTTTCTAAAATAATATGCGTGTAATTTACCGTAACCTGCAAGTAATTTTTTAAGGGTGCCAGGCAATATCATATGATTGCCCCGTTCTTCTTTATTGCGGTAAAATCGCCATACTTCCATGGGATTTAATGGATTGAATTCAAGAATAATGAGAATGCCCCGTGGCGCAAGATGGGTGGTTAGTTCTTGTATCACTGCCTTACGTTCCTGTTTTTGGATATGATGTAGAACGTTTGCTACGTAGATAAGATCATACGTACGGGTAATTTCTGTGCTAAAACTGAGCTTATTATCTTTAGCCCCATACCACCCTTGTGCGATCTCAATCAAATCTTTTGAACTATCTACACCTTGCATATGTGCATTAGGCAGCAATGCATGCATAAGATATGCCATAGTGCCGTCTCCACAGCCATAATCAAGAATGCGCGAAGGTTTGCAACCTTGCTTTTGGAGCAATTCTGCAATTATTTTAGCCTGATATTCGGCAAAAAATACCGCTTGAGGGCCTGCAAGTTCTAAAGCATGCTCAAATGCCTCTTCTAGGATATGATGTTTGATCTGTTTTATAGAATTCATAGTTTTAGTATATCCTATAAAGCAGGCTTTTAAAAGTTGTTTTATTGCAATTTGTAATGCATAACTGGTAGTATAGTGTTAGAATAGTGGACCTCATATCTTGATCATAAGGGAGAGATAGTCATGAAAATTATGAAGAAATTAGTAATAAACACTGCAGTTAGTGTTATGATAGCCATGGGTTCACCCCTACAGGCTAGTATTTCTGCTGCGCAAATTAATCTTGCAAAAGCCTCTTATAAAACCAATCTTGTTCCTGTTGCCATTATCGGTGCTGGTCCAGCAGGTTTAAGTGCTGCAATATATACTGCACGCGCCCAATTGCCCACGTATGTATTTGCAGGGGACAATCTTGGCGGGCATTTAAATGATATTCAGCAAATTGAAAATTTTCCTGCAAGTCCGCGTACAAGCGGTGAAGCTCTTGCCAAAAAGTTAGAAGAACAAGCGGCAGGATTTGGTGCACATTTTGTGCAAGATTCTATTACCGCAATAAATTTCAATAAATATCCGTTCGAATTGACAACGTCCAAAGGGGACGTAGTGCATGCTCTCTCTGTAGTTATTGCCACTGGATTTACTCAAGAGAAATTAGATATTCCTGGCACGGAAAAATACTGGGGTAACGGTATTGGCATCTGCACGATATGTGATGCTCCTTTCGCGCTTGATCAAGAAGTGGTGGTGATAGGAGATGATGACTTTGCAGCGGAACGAGTAGTTCAACTGGCTGCATTTGCCAAAAAAGTTATGATGATTACACGAAAAAATGAATTAAACGTTACTCCAAAAGTGCTTGATGACCTGCGTGCACTTCATGATAAAGTTGAAATTATTACAGGAGAAGCAGTTCTTGAAATTCTTGGCGATGGTTCTCATGCGACAGGAGTGCGTCTGCGCAACGTGCAAACAAAGGCTGAAAGAAACATTGCTGCGTCTACGGTTTATTTGAACAGCGTATATAAACCAGAATCAAACCTTTTTAAAGGGCAAGTACCTCTTGATACTGAAGGATATATTGAGCGCAAGAAAGACAGTCAAGCAACATTAGTTCCCGGTATTTTTTGTGCGGGTGCAGTTACCAATAAGCCAAATAAAGCTGGTCCTTCTGCCGGATTTGGTATGGCAGCTGGTGTGGAAGTAATTGAGTTTATGCACAAAACAGTAGGATTTACGCCAGTAATAAGCAAGCAATTTGAAAAATTATGTTATGCGGTAGAACAAAAACGTTCTTTGAGTAATATTTCACATGCCTCCAAAAAAGGTCAATTTACCGAGATTCTCAAAAAGAAGCCAATCACCATATTATTCGCGTATTTACCTGGTTGTCGATTCTGCAAAGCAATGTTCCCTGAAATGGTGGAAATCGCACAGGAATTTAAAGATAAGGTTACATTAGTGAAATTGAATGCAAATCAGTCGAGTGAATTGGCAGATAGTTTAAACTTTGATAGCGTACCAACGACTTTCATCTATAAAGATGGCGTATTAGTACATACTATTAGAGGTAAAACAAATAAGCAAGCGGTAATGAATATACTCAAAAGCATTATTGCACAAATGAACGTAACAGCAGATGAAGAGCCTTCACCTAAAGCTATGGCAGCAGGCTAAAAAGCGCGTTAAAAAACTTAATAGATCGGAAATTGACTGCACAGTCTTTCAATTTCCGATTTAATATCAAGCAGTTTATGTTCATTTTGATGATTTATAAGTGTTTCATCAACAAGGCCTGCAATGATTTTCATTTCCATGTCACCCATGCCTCGCGTAGTGGCAGCTGGCGTTCCTAGCCGTATGCCGCTCGTGATCCACGGTTGCTCCGGATCAAATGGCACACAACTGCGTGAAACAATAATGCCAGCTTTTTCAAGAGCAATATCAGCTTGCTTTCCGTTCATTTTTTTACTGCGTAAATCAATCACAAATAAATGATTCTCGGTGCCCCCGCTTACTATGCGGTAGCCACGCTCTTCTAAAGCATGTGCAAGCGTTTGCGCATTTTTTACTACTTGTTCTTGATACACCCTAAAGTCTGGCTGTAATGCCAATTTGAATGCTACGGCTTTTGCAGCAATGATATGCATGAATGGCCCACCCTGTGTACCGGGCATAATAGCGCGATCGATGGTTTGGGCATATTCTTGCTTACACATAATAAGTCCACCACGCGGACCCCGTAACGTTTTATGAGTTGTGCTGGTAATATAATCTGCAAGGCCTACCGGGCTTGGATGTACCCCTGCGGCCACAAGTCCTGCAATATGGGCAATATCGCAAAGTAATTGGGCACCAACTGACTGGGCGATATCTGCAAATTTCTTAAAATCTATAATGCGAGAGTAGGCAGAGGCGCCCGCAATAATGAGCTTTGGTGTATGCTCATGGGCAAGCCGCTCAATTTCTTCAAAATTTAATTGTTCTGTTTCAGGATCAAGGGTGTATTGTACGCTCTTATACAGTTGGCCAGAAATATTGACCGAATGGCCGTGGGTCAAATGCCCCCCTTCCCGTAAACTCATGCCAAGGATAGTATCACCTGGCTTTAAAGCAGCCAAATAGACCCCTACGTTCGCTTGTGAGCCTGCATGGGGCTGCACATTGGCATGTTCGGCTCCAAAGAGTTCTTTGCAGCGTTCTATGGCCAGTATTTCTGCCTGATCTACAAATTGGCATCCTGCATAATACCGTTTGCCAGGATACCCTTCTGCGTATTTATTGGTGAGTACTGATCCGGTAGCCTCTAATACTGCTTTGGGAGCATAGTTTTCAGAGGCGATGAGGGTAAGTTGGTTTTGCTGACGCAGCAGTTCGTTCTGCATGATTTGATAGAGCTTTGGGTCGGTTTTGTGCAAGTTTAACATTATGGGACTCCGTTAAAACCGTTCGCCCCATAACCCGTTCATCCTGATCGAACGGAGTGAGTTGAGGGATACGAACATTAAAATTCTTCATCATCCTCAGTCTACTGGATATTCACTCAGCACACAATTGCTTTTTTTCTCGCATTTTTCTATACTAAAAAGAGTGAAATATACGTTCCAATAGATGAAAAAGAGGCACTTATCGTGATTTCAGCGACAGAATTCCGTAAAGGTACAAAAATATTGTATAAAGACGAGCCATACGTGGTAGTGAGTTTCCAGTGGACAAAACCTGGAAAAGGTGGCGCTTATATTAAAACCAAAATGAAGAATATGATCACGAGTCTTCTGCGTGAGGAAACTTTTCGGGCCGATCAAAAATTACCTCAACCAGATATGCAATATAAAGAAATGCAATATCTCTATTTAGATAGTGGTCTTTATAATTTTATGGATCAAGAAACTTTTGAACAAGTCGCTTTTAATAAAGATCAATTAGAAGAAGTTCTTGATTATCTTAAAGAAGAATCTATTTACACCGTTTTATATTTTAATGATATGCCTATAGCGGTGACTCCTCCATTATTTATGGAGCTTAAAGTTGTAGAAACTACACCAGGCGTGCGTGGAGATACCGCTCAAGGTGGTGCTACAAAACCTGCAACTCTTGAAACTGGATTAGTATTACAAGTTCCTTTGTTTGTAGAAGAAGGCGATTTAATTAAAGTTGATACGCGAGATGCCAAATACATTGAGCGGGTTAAGTAACTAATTGAAGCCGTTCGTCCCGTCTTCGCTTATCCAGGCCTTCAGGCTTGGTAAGCTACGTCGGGCAGGGCCCGAATACGGTAATAGATTAAGAGTTGTCTGTCCGCCGAAGCCTTGGCGTAGGCTGGAAGGGATACGAATGGTAACATTACAATAGGAACCTATATGAATCCTGAGATTATGGAACAAGCCCCTGAACCTGAACAGTTTCAATCTGATAAATCGTACCGTGACTTATCTCAACGAGATAAAAGATCACTCGTATTTCACTTGCTCTATATTATGGAAGTCTTTGATTATGAAGCTTCTATGGAATCAATTGTTGATAATCTTAACCGTGGTTTTCATATGGATGTTCCACTTGATGCTCCAGAAGTTGAGATTGCCCGGCGCATTATAGAGCAGCGTGATGCTCTTGATGAACGGTATATCCCTTTGCTTTCAAATTGGCGCATAGAGCGTATTGGTGTATGTACCAAGCTTATTTTGCGCTATGCAATTTGGGAGCTTGTAGCAACTGATACTGAACCTAAAATTGTGATCAATGAAGCTATTGAGCTTGCAAAAGGATTTGCAGAAAAGGATGCCTTTAAGTTTATTAATGGTATTCTTGATCAAATAATTAAGCAAAAGACGCCAGCAGCGTTATAAATACAAACTTATATTTTGAATTTAAAGAGAGCCAGGTCATGCATCTTAGCATAGCCTGGCTCTTTTTATTTTGTTTTTATGTATCGTGGATTATTTTAGTTGCGTTAACAAAGGTTCCATCGCTTGCCAGCTCAACAATTGTAAGCTCACGCGAACTTGTTTTTCTGGGCCAGCATAGACAATATAACTATTCTGTTCACTTTCGGTTAGTGTTTGCCAATTAATAAGTTCTTTAAAAAAACGTTGACTTATAGTTCTGCCAGCTTTAATTTCAACAGCAAGTAATTTGTTGTTGCCTTGGTCAATAATGCAATCTATTTCATTGCCGGTTTTATCTCTCCAGAAATATACTGATGGAGCAATGCCATGGTTATAAGACCATTTTATGATATCTGAGATTATAAGTGATTCAAAAAGCGCGCCCCTGCTTGGATGTATAGCAATATCATCTTCATTTATTTTAAGTAAATGGCATACAAGACCTGGGTCATAAAAATACAATTTTGGTGTTTTTACTAGGCGTTTGCCAAAATTAGTGTGATATGGTCTTAATAGATACACAATATAACTTGCTTCAAGAATAGAAAGCCATCGTTTTACCGTATGATCACTAATATCACATTCGTTACCAATTGAAGTGAAATTTACTAGTTGGCCATTGCGTGCAGCACACATGCGAATAAATTTTTGAAAAGTAGTTAGATCACCTACTTGTGTTAATTGACGCACATCTCGTTCAATATATGTTTGCAAATAATTGCTATAAAGCAATGTAGGTGGTGTTTGCTTTGAATATATTGCAGGGTAGCATCCCTTGAATAACAGCGGTTCTACTTCTGCAGGTAATAAAGAACTATTTTTTAATTCTTCTATTGAAAGCGGTAATAATGTATGTAATGAAACTCTGCCTGCAAGCGATTGAGTTATTGCTTGATTCATTAAAAAGTTTTGGGAGCCAGTTAATATAAAATAACCATTTATTTTTTCAGCATCTGCTTTTGTCTGAATATAAGAAAGTAGCTCAGGAAAATATTGGAATTCATCTATAATAATTCCAGATTTTCCCATTGTTGCCATTAAAAATGATCTTGGATCACGTTTGGCAGCTTCTCGTGTGTCAAAATCTTCTAGAGTCACATAGGTATGATTTTTGAAAAGAGTTTGAGCCAGAGTTGACTTACCTGATTGGCGCGGCCCAAGAATTGCCACTACTTCAAAATATTGAGCTCCCTGAAGCACTGCAGATTCAATTGTTCTTTTTATATACATGGGTCGGTTCTCCTTATATCCAAAGTCTACATGTAAAGTAGGATTTGTCAAATATTTTGGCTAATTCGAGTTTAAATATCGGATTTGTCCAGGCGGATTCTCTGAACCTGACATTATCATTTTTGGATATAGATCCTTGAAAATTCGAAGTTTGATGTCGAGATTTCAAGGATCTTTTTAAAACTTTCGTATACACACCGGCGCATTGAGATCGATAATATGCACCAAACTTTGTGCAAACATATCTTGGTTCCCACTTACATAACAATCTAATTCTGTATGAGAATCCGCAAGTTGCGTATTTTTGGGTAGCAATGGCAATTGAGACTGGCCCGACCAAATAATATTTATTTGTGGCCCTACAAATTCTTGTATCTCTTTTTGAATAAGATCATAATGTGTGCAGCCTAAAATAAGCGTATCTATATCTTGTTGTATTAAGGGAGATACGTAATGCGTAATGCGATCTTCTATAAGTTCATGATTATCAAATTGATGTTCAATGGCAGAAGCAAGGGTTGGGCAGGCTTGTTCAATTACCGTAATACGAGGGTTACTGTATTGGAGTGCATGTTTATGCACCTGGCTTAGAATGGTGGCAGGCGTTGCCATAATGCCTATGCGGTTACTCTTTGTTTTTTTAAGGGCTGCAGGAACAACCACTTCAAGCATGGTAATAAATCGTGAGGTAGGATATTTGGCAGCAAGGTAGGGGCCAGCAACAGCAGAGATAGTGTGGCACGCAATAATGACATACTCAACTTGTTCCTGTATTAAAAACTGAGTAATTCTATCGCTTAAAAATCTAATTTCTTCGGGTGACTTGTTGCCGTAGGGCATGTTGGCAGTGTCTGCAACGTATACAATGTGTGCATTGTTCATATGCATGAGCTGTTTTACTACGCTCAATCCGCCAATACCCGAATCAAAAACGCCAATTTTGACCATCGTTTGTTGAATTCGCCTTATGCTCATTCAAGACAAACGAGCTTTAGGGTTTATTTATAAAAATTAATTAGAGTTGTGTCGGTATGTAAAAGGGGCACTCGTAAGAGTACCCCTTAATTGTTCTTATTTCAATTGATTCTTAATCTATATCTTCGTCTTCGAAGTCTTCATCTAAATCAGGAAAAAATTGCTCGATTTCAATTTTAGCATTTTCAGCGCTGTCAGAACCATGTGTAGCGTTTTCTTGGATGCTCTTGCCATATAAGGCACGCACTGTTCCAGGAGCAGCTTTTTTAGGATCAGTTGCACCCATAAGGTCACGCCATTCTTGAATCGCATTTT
Source organism: Candidatus Babeliales bacterium (assembly GCA_963716425.1). Classification (GTDB taxonomy): domain Bacteria; phylum Babelota; class Babeliae; order Babelales; family JBFXEV01; genus JBFXEV01. The sequence continues at coordinate 597,536 of OY970310.1, read as the reverse complement.
CCTTTTCAAGAACAAGGAGCACTACGGGGCCTGAGCTCATATAATCTACTAATTCACCATAGAACGGACGTTCTTTGTGTACTGCGTAGAATTTTTGCGCTTCGGCTTTGGTCAGTTCATGCTCTTCTTCTGCAAGAATATCAAAACCATGATCTTCAATCATTTCAATGATATCTTCAACATGATCTGCTTTAACTGCATCTGGCTTTATGATAGCAAAGGTACGTTGTAATGTCATGATGGTTATGTTCCCTTTGTTTTCTTTGGTGCTTTAGGAGCTGGTTCTGTTTTCTCAGCTTCTTTTTGTTCTTCTTTATGACGTTCTAATTCTAATTGAAGCAATGATTTAGGACGTGCAGCTTCAGGTTGAGCCATCGGCTTACGTTCCTTGCGTTCCGGGCGTTCACCACGCTCGGTACGCTCACCACGTTCTGCGCGGTCAGTGCGTTCAGGGCGTTCTGTTTTTGGTTTTGCTTCGCGAGGTTCACGTTGTTCACGTGGTTGCTCAGGAGTAGCTTCCAAGCGTGGGCTTAAACCAATCTTCTGTTCGCCGCTGCTTACTTTCACCACGCGGAATTTTTCCTTTTGACCAACCTTGAGCATGTCCTCAATTTTTTGGCCTGGGTATTCTTTCACGTGTACAAGGCCTTCAACGCCAGAAGCTAATTTCACAAATGCACCAAAGTTAGTGATTTTAGAAACGTCGCCTTCAACAATAGTGCCTGCAGGGAAATCTTGTTCAATAGTTTCCCATGGATTTTTACCAAGTTGTTTAACACCAAGAGAAACACGTTGGTTCTTTTCATCAACGGAAAGAACAACTGCTTCAATTTGATCACCAACTTTATAACGGTCAGATGGATGCACAATATGTTCTGTCCAAGAAAGGTCAGAAATATATACAAGGCCATCAATGCCCGGTTTTAATTCAACAAATACGCCAAAGTCGGTAATATTGCTAATTGGTCCTGAGACTTTTTGGCCAACTTTAAACTCTTCAGCAATACCTTCCCATGGGTTCTTTTCAAGTTGCTTAATGCTCAAGGACATTCTACGATTTTCTTTATCGATAGAAACTACTTTAGCAGTAACTTCTTGACCAGGTTTGTATTGTTTCTTTAAGTTATCAATACGTCCACCCCATGAAACTTCAGAGATGTGTACCAAGCCTTCAACACCTTTGGCAACTTCAACAAATAAGCCATAGTCAGTGATGCTTGATATAATCCCTTTGATAGTATCACCAGCGTTAACTTCAGCAGTGACCTTATCCCATGGATTTTCAGACAATTGTTTAAGGCCAAGAGAGATCTTTTCATGATCTTTATCAAATGATAAGACCTTCACATTGATCTTTTCACCTAATTTGATCAGTTCGCTTGGATGACCAATGCGACCCCACGTCATATCAGTAATATGAAGGAGTCCATCAACGCCACCAATATCAATAAAGGCGCCATAGTTGGTTATGTTTTTAACAATACCAGGGATTACTTGGCCTACTTCAAGCCCAAGCAGAATGTCTTTACGTTGTTCAGTGCGTTGTTCTTGTAAATGTTTGCGACGGGAGATGATAACGTTGCCACGTTTCTGGTTAATTTTCAGAACGTTTGCAGTAATACGTTGACCAACCCATTCATCAAAGTTCGTAATTCTATGAAGATCAACTTGTGATCCAGGCAAGAATGCAGAAACACCAATATCTACGCTTAAGCCACCTTTAACTTTATGAGTAACAATACCTTCTGCAGGTTCGCCAGACTCAAACAATTTGGTGATTTTATCCCAAGCACGGAGAGATTTTGCTTTTTCATAGGAAATGTGGATATTTCCATCATAGCCTTCCAGCTCATCAAGGATTACTTCTAATACATCACCCACTTTTAGGTTCTTCAGCTCGTGATCAGAAAATTCATAGCGAGGAATAAAACCAAGGGATTTGTAGCTGATATCAACAAGTGCGCCGTCGTTATCTACTCTGGTGACTGTTGCTTTGATAATAGTACCTACAGAAAGGTTTTCAAATGCATCAGTAAAAAGAGTAGTAAGTTCTTGTTGCAACTGTTCATTATGGAGCTGATCATCCTCTACTTGAGGAAGAGCTCGAGCGTACTGACTAGCACGCAATACTTCTTTTGCCATGTATGTATTCTTTTGAGGGGTTAAGGAGGTTATTAATATACAACTAAATTATATATTTAAAATAGCAGTTAATTGTTCATTTGGCAAAAAATAATAAGAAAATAGGGCACTCTCGAGTGCCCTATAGGGTAAATCAGTAGTTTAATGGTGATTAGTCGCAACTACCCATTAAGCATTTTTCTATGTCGGCAAGAATCACCGGGAGTAATCGTTGACCTTGTTCTGTCTGCCATACTTTCCACCATATTTTTGGTGCGGGAGCGGCTACAGGAGCCTGAACGTTGGCAGCTTTACTTTTAAGAACTTCAAAGAATTCTTCAATTAAGCCAATCAAACGACTATCAGAGAATATCCCCATGCGAGAAATACCAGCTGCATCTCTTAGCCAATCTGCTTTTCTGTTCAATAAGGCAGCTGCTATATTTGGATCTTGGAAGTTTCTTACTGATAATGCTTTGGGTTGGCCTTGAGTAGAAAAATCATAACATTCTTGCTGAATTTTTGTCCACAGCTGGCTGCGAACTCGAGCGCGATTGTTGTGATAATTTTTATATTGGTTATGGAGTAAATAGGTTGCAATAACACCTACCAATATAGTTGCTTCTGGCCGTTCGATGATCGTTTTTTCATATGCCCAGCTTACACCAGGGATAGATCTTTCAGAAGTAGCAGCATAGTTAATAGCTTTAGGGATAAGACTGAGAGCTTTATGAAGATAGTTCGTGGAAGCTTGAGCTGCTTTATCGAGCGGTGCATTTGCAAGCACTGGGCTTGCTGCAATGCTGATAAGTAAGCCAAGGAAAATAGCGTTTTTTGGGAACTTATTGAATACCATATGAAGACCTCCATCTGTTAAAGTTATTCTTAATTATAGTAGGTTTTTTTCACATATTTGTCAAATGCGAGCTCTTAATTATGCCCAGGGAGCGCCATAATTTATATATTAAATTCTAATAGAAATAATTATAGGGGTGGATTTTGGCTTGCTGGTTTGCGGAGGGGATATTGTATTGGCCTTTGGATTATTCATTCATTTTGTTAATATTTTGTATATCTTCGTCGCTTTGAAACGTGATTAACCTCAAAACTGGCGTGTTTTTAAATAATTCTATGGTCGTTCTTAGTCCCATATCTAAAACCTGTGCCTGATCCATTGCATTGGTCTTCTGCGTATAAGCGCTAGGTTCAATGATTATAGTGCGATCTTTTAGTAATGAGAACTTTAAGATAATGTTATTATGTATACCGTACCAGCATTGGCTCGTGTCCTCATTAAAAATAATGTTTTCAAGAGCATTATTGTCACTTTTGATATCAACTGGTTTTTTATTAGAATCTAACCAAGTCATGCGTAGCATGCTGCCATTTACTTTCAGATGGTGGTATATATCATATGGCCAGTAAGTATATAATTTTACATATATTTTTTTATTGTAAGCTATATTTTCTGCATCATAAGGTTGGCTAAACCATTCGTAAGTTTCAAAGTACGTAATAATGTTATTGCCAATTAGATGAAGCATAAATTTTTGGTAACGATAAAAATTTATTCCATACCAAGCACTTATATCATATTCTTTTTTCCAACCTATATGATCTGGATCTATTATGAAATCTATTTTATTATTTTCATTATGAAACCAAATGGTAAAATGTGATTTACGATATTCTGCAGATATAAAAGGACCATGTTCAGAGCATTCTAAATAGCGTGACCAAACTAACTGGGTGGCATTTTGTATATCTATTATGTTGCATTCAAGATCCACAATTCCGCCATCTTTATAAATGCAACCTATTTTGGCACCATTTCTAAGAAGAAGCAAAATATTTTCTTTTGAATAATTCAAATTTAGTAATGCTGAAAAATAATAATTTCGGCTCATTAAATAAGCCTTTCTCTATATTTAATATTGTTGTCATCAAGCCAATTTTTCCAATCTGTAGAAATTGGATTTTTAGAAACTACCACAAATGTTTTTTGTAATTCAATAGCAATTTTTTGTCCAAGTAATAATTGTTTTTCTAGCCTTTCAACCTTTTTAGGGGTATCAAGACTTTTCCATGTAATAGCTTTGCACTCAATTAATTCTGTATCTGTTACAATATCTATTTCTTTCACTTTGCCATCTACTTTTCTACTATAATTTAATTTATAAATTGGTGTATTTTGATCGTGTAGTTCAATAGCATGTTCTAGTTCAAATAAAGATCCTATTTTCTGGTCACTATGTAGTAGAATTCTCCATAAAGCACCATCGTGAATAAGAAAGCCTTCTGTCTCTAAAAATAATTCGATACATTTTTTGATTAACTCGATTTCTTCTTGAGTCAAATGAAGTAAATCAGAGAAATCAATTTTTTCGATATCGATTGCGGGGTCATTTTTTCGCAGCTCCCAAGGCTTCCTACGATTATTTGGTTTTTTACCATTGTTTCTTATATTAGGATCATTAGGATTTTGAGTCTCTGTGTTGTCATCATCATTTTCGTCTTTATCATTCTTTTCTTGTTCATCATTTTTGTTTTCTTCATTATTATTTAGATTTTCTTCAGATGGCTTATCAAAGTCTATTTCAATAGCTGGTATACCTTTACTCCAGCCACATGATGTTACGGTGTCTTTAATATCAATTCCTGCAATTCCTCCACAAATAGGAACTTCTGGCTCAAGCAAATCAGGTAAACAATTTCCTTGAATATCTTCTAGTGGATCTTGTGCCTGGGTTCCGCAACCATAGACCGGTGTTTCATCATCTTCTTGTGTTGGACATGTTGATATTTCAGGCAATTTATTTTTTTCTTCAATGTCGCATAAAAGAATAGTAGGCTGTGCAAATAATTTTATTTGTTCTTTGATCGTTTCGGTTGATTGCTTAGCCACAATGGCAATATAGGTTGATTGTACTGCAAGTTGATGTGGTATTATGTTGTTTTCTTGTATAAGTTTGGTTATTGTTTTGAGAGCTTCTTGAATTGTTGCTTTTCTTTGCGTGTCTATTTCAGCATTGAAGGCATAGATCAATTGGTTGAATTGGTGGCATATCGTATATGATTCTGGATTTAATAATAGGGAACCGATGCCAAATTGGTCGTTATAAGTATTTTCTAGATCTTTAAGAATTCCCTGTTCATTAAAAAAAGCTTCTATTAAAAGCTCTCTTTCCGGGTTTTCAGGGCTAATAAGCTTAAAAACGGTATCAATTAATGCTGAAGTAGAGCTAATGCCTGTCAATTCATAAAGAGCTCTATGCACTGCAGCATTGGCATTGTCGGGAATCTGCCATGATTGTTGCAACTTTATTTTCCAATCGTGGCGTAGTAACAGCTCACGATTTAAAGCATCTTGTAGTCGTTTATCTTGTTTTAAAACTTCTTTTTCAGAAAGTGACTTATTTTGCCAGAGTGGATCATTTTGCAGTGCAAGATAAATGCCATATTGATTATATATTTTTGCATACTCATGAAAATAATAGTCATATAATTTTTTTGCATCAGATGAATTAGAGTGATACTGCTCGGCAGTTTGCCAATCATTACTTTTGCAGGCTTGAATCAATCTGAGAAGTTTTTGGTTGTACTCATTTGACCAAATTTTTTGTTTCCTGGTTAATGGATTTGAATACCAAACACTTTGGAGAAACATGTTAGCTACATTGCTTAAAAATGAACTTTCTTTTATGTGAGTGCAAGAAATAGCTTGTAAGCTTTTGGTGATTTGTATTTTATACTGTTTTGTTTCTTTGAGCGGCTTTAAAAAGTATTCATGAAGCTTTGTGTCAAAGTCATCACAGTTTTCGATCGTGCGTAAACTGCCATCAGTATTAAAATAATACGGCAATAGCTCAGTAATAAGGTTTTGCAAACAAATACCGTAAAGTCCTGGAAGCTGTAACTGAGTGAATTGTAACCGTGCTTCCACTTTCTCGTGATGCGGTTTAGCATTGGTATGCATAAGAGTATTAAGGCAATACCCAATTGCATTATCAAGTTCTGTTTCAAAACCTGGAATATTTTTTAAGCATGTATTCAGATACTCATGCTCTAGTTCAAATCCTTCAATAATAATGGGTTCTTCTGGCTGTACCATTTGCATTTGAACATATGTATTGCCAAAAGTGGTTCTGAATCCCCCAGGGGAATAAATGGTTTTTGGTTGCCAATCAGTGTCTTGATAATTAAAAGTAATAGGCCCAGATAAAGTATGAGTTGTTTGTAAAGTGACGGGTCTTATATATTCTTTTTCGCATTGAGGAACATATGCTTTTTCTAGCTGCCTTTGAATGTGCGGAGTTTTCGCAACGATTTCCGGCGCATGTATAATTTCTGTGGTGGCAACATTTTCAATATCTATATATGGCGCATATGATTGACCAATGGTGGTAAGCGCGATGCCTTCTCTATGTTGATTCTTTTGTTGGTTTGCAATGTAGTTACAGGCAGCATGTGCTGCTGCATGATTGATATGCATTTTATGTGCTGCTTGTGTGAGTACTACCGCTCCCATTATGAGTTCAGTCAGGCCAATTGCTTCGGCTGCAGCCAAGGTTAACACTGCCCCTTCATATAAAGCAAACGCTATAGGATGGGCGGTCGAAGGGATAAACTCATTGAGGGTGAAGAGGATGAGTAAGGATAGAGCTATCTTACGAAATCTTTTTTGCATACGCTTCCTCAAGGGCTGACAATATCTCGTGCGGTTGGATAAGTTGTACTACATTTCAGGCAGAGTAGCAAGAGCGAATTGAATCAGTGGATGAATGATAATGTAAAAAAAGCCTTTACTCTAGCTACCTATACTGTTAAAATGAAATCCTTATCCTTTGCTGCCTTATTAATCCCCCGAAGAGGGTGAGTAGGTTCAGCGAGCCTGAAGGGGTAAGATTGCCTTTTTCGGCTGGCTGCCTGAATTAGGGCCTACTGAACCTTATAACCGAATAGAGAGCATTTTTGACCTAAAAAACAAGCACAATAGGGCTTATATTAGGTATTTGGCTCTTTTATTAATAAATATATATATTCTTTTTACAGGTATAACGTGCCTTTTTTAAGAGAAAATGGGCTAAAAGGGCAAAAATCCTTTTGACAAAATTGACAAATTGTCTTATGCTGAGTATATATCTTATAGTCTATAGAGTTTATAAGGTTAGAGTAGATTATTAAAAATAACATAAAAATTTTTTAGGAAAAGTTACCTATGATTAGTTCATTTACAGATATACCATTATTAGCCTCGCTTAAGCGCGCCCTTGAAGAACTTGGCTTCATCAAGCCAACTGAGATTCAAGCTAAAGCAATTCCACAATTGCTTGAAACAAAGAATATTGATTTCCATGGCCAAGCCCAAACAGGTACCGGTAAAACGCTTGCCTTTGGTTTGCCATTGTTACATCACATTGATGCATCAAACAAGCAAGTACAGGCATTAATTGTGGCGCCTACACGTGAGCTTGTGGTGCAAATTGCAGAAAGTTTACAGCAAGTTGCAAAGTACAGTTCGGTTAAGATCACTACCATTTATGGTGGTGTTTCTATGCAAGATCAATTACGAGTACTCAAAAGTGACGGCGTACAAGTTATTGTTGGTACACCAGGTCGCTTAAATGACCATTTACGCAGAAAAACATTAAAGCTTTCAGCCTTACAAACCATTGTTCTTGATGAAGCAGATATTATGCTTGATATGGGCTTTAAAGAAGAGATTGATGAAATTTTAAACAATTGCCCTAAAGAGCGTAATATTTGGTTATTCTCTGCAACCGTTAAAGGTGGCATTGAATCAATTAAAAGTTCGCATATGCGCAATCCTATGTCAGTGCGTGTTTCTAAATCTGATATTGGCAATAAACAAGTAAAACAATATTATTGTACAGTGCCTTCAAGGAATCGTCTTGCAGCACTTACTCGTTTTATTGATAAATCACTTAATTTCTATGGTTTGATCTTCTGCCCAACCAAGATATTGGCCGGTGAAGTTGCAGAAATACTTCTTAAACGTGGCTACAAAGCAAGCGCACTCCATGGCGACATGAACCAAGCTGCTCGTAACCGTGTAATCAAACGATTTAAAGATAATCAAGTTCAAATTTTAGTTGCTACTGACGTGGCAGCACGTGGTATTGACGTTGCAGATTTAACCCACGTTATCAATTACTGCATCCCTGAAGACCAAGAGAGTTATGTTCACCGTATTGGTAGAACTGGCCGTGCGGGTAAAGAAGGAACTGCAATCACCTTTATTAATCCGTCTGAAGTAAGCCGCATTAAACGCTTACAACAACGTTTTGGATTAGAAATTAAAGCTATTGATGTACCAAGCATTGAAGACATTGCAACTGTTCGCGTGCAAGAAGCTGCTGAATATATGGCTCTTTCTTCACACAAAGATAAACATACTGGTGCGTATCTTGATACGTTGCGTGGTTTGGTTACTGAGTATGAGCGTGAAGATCTTGTGAACGTTGTAGTTAATAGTTTGCATGATCTATTCTTTAAGCACATTAAGCAAGAAGCTGATATTTCATTTACACCAGCAAGTAAGTCTGACTATGGTGATGATTCTGATTCATCAAGAGGTCGTGGACGCCGTGGTGGCGAACGCGGTGGCGAACGCAGAGATCGCGGTGGAGATCGTGGTGACCGCGGTGGTGACCGTGGTGGTGATCGAGGAGCTTCACGCCTTGCAGATGGTCATGAAGAGCTTGCATTGAACGTAGGTTCTGATGATAAAATCACTAAGACTGATTTGGTTACCTTCTTGATGCAAACTGCCAAAGTAAGTTCAAGTGACTTGGGTAAAATTAAATTGATTAAGCGTTGCAGCTTTATCAGCGTACCATCACCTATAGTGAACAGAGTAATCCAATCGCTCGATGGTAAAAAGTTCGGTGGCCGCCAAGTGCGAGTTCGCAGAACTGGTGAATAATTAACAATTTTTGCCTTTAGTTTAGATAGGGGTTTTTTGGGTACATGTTTATCATTACACAGAGAGCCCTTACTTTTTTATAGCCTTTTTTCTCATTTCTTCTTTTTCTCTGCTATTACCCAATTACTATTCCGCGCATCAAAAGAAACATTGTCGTTTTGTAGAATAAAGATGAAGAGAGTAGCCCCATCTATGTTACCATAAGATCTTGACTCCTAAAACATTTGTGCAGCAAGAACAATGGTTGCTGGTAGCACGATAACAAAAATCTTAAGAACTCATGTTTTAAAACCATAAGAAAGATGTTTCAAGTTCTTTATCGCGATCTAGCTTTGATATGAAGATTGAAGATTGTATTTTATTACCTTTTTCTGAAAAATGGGGAGATAACGCAGATAAAAAAATAAGAGTTTCAATATTAGGTATTATTTTTTGTATATTCAGGTCAAGACTATAAATTAAAGCTTCCTACCAGAGGGACCAGATTTGGAGTTTTCTTGAAAGTCGAATGATTTAGATTGGGCTTTTTGAATAAATACTTTAAGTATTATTCCAAGAGAGCCCTATCTTTTTTCAAATATTTTTGGCTCTACTGAGGCAGTTCCTTCTTGTCATAATACTATTTTACGCCTTTCATATCGACTTAATTATTCCGAATTCTATATGCTATATCTAGCAGTATAGAGTTAATTGTTTTAGGAGATCGTTAATGCTATTTAAAAAATTATTATTGATGTGCGCTCTGTTTGGCGCGACGGCTTTGTGGTGTATGGATAATGACCAAGTAACCATTCAAACAAGTGATGGCAAGGATTTCAAGGTGAGAGTTTCTCTTGCAAAGAAATCTCTAACTATAAAGAATTTAATAGAAGATGCTGGCATAGATAATCCCATACCATTGCCTACCGTGAATAGCAAAATATGGATAAAAATCCAAGAATTATTGCCCTTTATACAAGAAATGAATGGATTAAGTCAAACATATATTGATCGACAAAGAAAAAAAGAAATTAAAACACGTATTATTACGACAGTAAAAACATTTGATGGACCTACACTTCTTGCCTTTATTGCTGCGGTCAATTATTTGGATATTCCTGCTCTTTTAAAAGCAGGTATTGCTGTTGCAAAGAACATAGATGTTAAGAAGATTAAGGCAGAGGAGATTGCTGCGTTGCCAAGGGAGATTCGTAATCCCATTATATTTGCACAAAGTCAACGTATTTTAGGATCATTACCATTTAAAGAGCTTGCAGTGATTAAAGATCACAAAGAGATGGTTTTTGCAGTTTGCGTAACACCTGATGGCAGCAAGATAATTTCAGGTTCCAATAACACAGTACGCGTATGGGATCTGGCTAAATATAAAGAGCTTGCAGTGCTTAAAGGGCATACAGAGTGGATCACTTCAGCGTGTGTAACGTCTGATGGCAGTAGAGCAATTTCAGGTTCTAGGGATGGCACAATCCGTATTTGGGACTTGAGTAGTTACAAAGAAATTGCTGTGCTTAAAGGCCATGGGGTTGTTACTTCAGTGTGTGTTACGCCAGATGGCAGTAAGGTTATTGCAGGTTCTTATGCTGGTGGAATACATATATGGGATTTGAGTAGTTATGAAGATAAAGAAATAGTAGTGATAAGCGCGCATCAAGGTAGAGTTGGTTCAGTTTGCGTAACATATGATGGCAAGAAGATAATTTCGGGTTCTGAGTCTGGAACAATACGTGTATGGGATTTGCATAATCATAAAGAACTTGCAGTGCTTAAAGGCCATGAAGGGGAAGTTTCTTCAGTGTGTGTAACGTTAGATGGCGGCAAGATAATTTCAGGTTCTACTGATGGCACAATACGTATATGGAACTTGAATACTTACAAAGAAATGGCAGTGCTAAAAGATCATAAAAGTGGTATAACGTCTATTTGTGTAACATTAGATGGTAGCAAGATTATTTCCGGATCTGGTGATAAAACAATACGTATATGGGATCTTGCCAGTCATCAACAACTTGCCGTGCTTCAGGGGCATACGGATATGGTTACTTCAGTTTGCGCGACCTTTGATAGCAACAAGATAATTTCAGGTTCAGTGGATAAAACAATACGCATATGGGATATTTCTCTGTTCAAGCTCTTGCCAGTGTTGCAAGCCATGAGTTTAGAGCAAGCTACACAGATTTGGAAATATGTACAGGGGAGGCATAAAGCGGGTTGGGCTGGTATTAAAAGAATTTTGAAAAAATGAGTGCATTTATTTTTAATTGACTTTTTGTAATGATATTTGATAGTTTTAAAATGAAGCAAATGTTCTATCAATCAAATATGAATTGGAGATTATTTCATGAAAAAGCATATCTTTTTGCACGCTTTTATTCTTTTGTTTGTAGTCCCCCATAGTGCGCTTGCTATGGAGATATCTCAGGGGTTTAGAACAGTAGAACAATTCAGGGACAAATATAATCAAATTAAAGGTTTTACAATTATGACCACTCCTGAAGCCACCACAGCATTACTGCGAAAAGGTGTAGAGGCAGGAACATATATTTTGAAACCTACTCGGGATGACAAAACCAAATTATTTGTTCCCGTGATTGTGTATAATAATGGAGTTGGTCAAATAGAGGTAAAAAAACTTGATCCTGAGTTTACTGTAGAGCAAGTTGAAAACGAAATCTTAAGGTTAAAGCACACAAAAATTTTAACTCATCCGCTTTTAGTAACCATCAGAACACAAGATAATCAGGACTTTCAAGTAGAAGAGCCTCTTGCAAAGTTATCTCTCACGCTAAAGCATTTGATAGAAGATGCTGGTACTGAGATTGTTTTTCCATTACCTAACATTACTGCCAAAACATGGCGAATACTACAAGAACAACTTGCTCGCGTTTATGATATTGCACAAAAAGGAGCAGAAGCTAAAGAGGCTGAAATAGAGATCCGTCGCAGCTTAAAATCACTCGACACTGCATCTCTTATAGAACTTATTACTGCTCTTAATTATTTGGATATTCCCGATTTTTTGCGTTTATCAATGGATGTAGCAAAAGCGACAGAGGTTAAAAACATTACTCCAGCACAGATTGCAACTTTGCCACGGGAGATTCGCAATCCGATTGTAATTGGACAGATGGAGCGTATTCTGGGGCCATTCACTGGTCAATTACTTACCATTGAAAAAGAGCGAGCACAAGTTGTGCAACTTTGTGTAACACCGGATACTAGAAAAATTGTTGCTGGTTACAACAATTTCAATATGGCTTTTGGTTCTGGTAATACTATTTGTGTATGGGATATTAGGGACGGTGGAAAATTATTAGAGCTAAAGGTGCCACAAATAATTCATTCAGTGTGTGTAACACCGGATGGCAAAATAATTGCAAGCGTTGGCAGCACTATAATGATATGGGATATTAACGATGGCCGGCAGTTACAAAAGTTCTCATATAAAACTGCTGAATGGATTCCTGCAGTCTGTGTTACAGCAGATGGTGGTAAAATAGTTGCAGCCTTTGGTGATAATACGATACGCGTATTGAATATGAAGGGTGAGCAACTTGCACAATGCAAAGGCCATACTGCTCCTGTTAATGCAATTAGTCTAACAGCAGATGACAGTAATATAGTTTCCACTTCACATGACGGTACCATTCGCGTATGGGATATTACGAGTGGCAAGCAGGTACCGGATTTCCAATATAACGCTGTTCAAGGACTTATTCCAGTGTGCGTAACAGCCGCTCATAATAAAATAGTAGTAGGTTTTTCTACTGGCATCATACGTGTACTTGATATGCAGGGCACTCAACTCACCCAATGCATAGGCCATACGGAAAGAGTTCAGTCTGTCTCTATGACATTAGATGGCAACAAAATAGTTTCAGGATCTCGAGATCGAACAGTCCGTGTATGGAATAGTAATGATGGCAGCACCGTGCGTGTATTCAGATTTTATAGTGAAGTGATATCAGTTTGTGTAACGCCCGATGACAGTAGAATAGTGGCAGGCTTTTCTGATGGTAGCATATGTGCATTGGAGATCGTGTCATTACTGGATCGTTTACCAACTATAACCTCAGAACAAACACAGAAAATTTGGCAGTATTTACAAGGTGATCACAAGGGTGGATGGACTGGTATTCTAGATATACTAAAATAGTCGTAACAGGGACAAGAATAGCCCTTTTTATAGGGTAATTACCCTGCATTTCAGGTTAATACTCTTTTTTGGCAATATTTTCTATTTGACATAATTTCCTATCCGTGATACACTGTAAATACCAATATTATTCAGTGTTTAATGGAGTATCTAGTATGTTAAAGAAAATCCTATTATTGTTAGTATCCCTTTCCATGCCCTATGCATTGCCAATGGATCCGACTTCGCCAACCCACCTGCATCAAGATTCCCGTGGCCAGGGGCTCCCGGCTACGCCTACAGACAACGCCGTGGCAAGACGCCGTGATTCCAATCACGCCATCACTCCAGAGCAACGGCGGATGGAGCAAGATGCAAAACGCGCAAAACGAGAAAATCCTTTAGAAGAATCTATTGAATTACTGGAACCTTGGCAAGTAGATTTAGATATAAATAAGCCGTTGCCATTTGCACAAAATGAAGAAGAGTGCTTAACCATAACAACACAAGATGGGAAGGACTTTAAAGTACCTATACGTCTTGCAAAATTATCTGAAACAATAAAAAATTTGATAGAAGATGCGGGGACTGATCATCCAATTCCATTGCCTACTGTTAATGCCAAAACATGGTATTTAATTCAATCATTGTTGGGGTGGGTGTCTATTATTCGTCTAAATGGTGCTAATGCTCAACAAGTAAAAGATGATACTATATGCGTTTTGAAAGAGCTTAAAGGAACTGAGCTCCTTGATTTTGTTATGGCGGTCAATTATTTGGATATTGCACCACTCTTGCCCATGCTCATTGATATTGTAAAGCAATCAAACGTGCAAGTTCTTTCACCAGCACAAATCGCTCAACTGCCCAAAGAAATTCGTAATCCAATAATTCTTGCACATGTTATCAATGTGTTGGCTCCATTTCAAGGGCAACAACTTTGTATGCAAAAGGGCTTTAAGAGTGCGATTGATAAAATCTTTGTGAGTCCTGATGGTAGCAAGGTTTTTTCAGTTCATATGAATGGCATGACGCGTAGTTGGGATATAAACACAGCTGCGCAATTAAGTCAGTTTGGGCAAGTTACTTGGGGCAAAGTTGACGTTATGTCTAATGCCTGATGGTACTAAAGCCGTCTTAGGTTTTTGGGAAAAACCAATACGCACATGGGATCTTGTAAACAATCAAGAAATTACTGAGGGTATTCAGCTTGAATGTCCAGAAGATGTAAGGTTATGCTTACGTGCAATGCAAGTTACGCCAGATGGCACAAAAATAGTGAGTTCTTTACTTAATTCCACCATGGTATGGGATATAAAAACCGCTAAGATTCTTACTCACTATCAAAATGAGGAACACTTTTGCTTTTTCTGTATAACCCCTGATAGTAGTCAGATTGTTACTTGTTCACAATTAGGAACAATAAGGATACATGATAGCACTACGGGAGAAAAAATTGTTGAGTTTCCAGGATATCAGCAGTTTACTCAATCGATTATGGCCACTCCAGATGGTACTAAAATTGTTTTACATTGTGGAGCAAATATTATAAGCGTACGCGATCTTAAGAATGGTATAATGCTCAATGAATTTACTTTTGATGCGGTGATTTGTTCAGCGTGTATCACGCCAGATGGCTCTATGATTGTGCTAGGCTTATTCAATGGCGCAATAATGGTATGTGATATACATACTGGCAAAGAAATTATGAGATTTGAGGGTCATAAAGCTGCAGTTACTTCTTTATGCTTAACCGGCAATCATCTTGTTTCAGCGTCTAAAGACAATACGTTACGTATTTGGAACTTAGCGCTCTTTAATCCATTGCTTGGAATTACTGCCGAGCAGGCATACTATATTTGGGATTGCTTACATAAGAATGATCTTGTTCAGCGTAGAGAATACGTTCAAACTATTATTGCTGGTGCTCCCAATAGAGAGCAGCCAATGCCTCAAGGAAAAGCCAGTAAGCTATCACCAAAGCGCCATAAAGGTGGTAAATAATTACTCTTTCATGGCCGTTTCTATATTTTTAAGTGATTCAGTAAACGCTCTATTGAGTTGCTGTAAAAAGTCTTTGCAATTTGAGAGCTCTGCATTTAATTCCATAATATGTTCTTCTGTAAGTCCTCGTTCTTGCGCAACGCTTTTGGCCATGCCATAGGTGCTAACGCTGCCATCGATAAATGTTTGTGCAATAAAACGTGCAGTGGGATTTTGCAAAATATAACTGTATTGGCGCAATTTATTAAACTCAACTGGGGTCAATTGCCCTGCTCTGCTGCGTTCTTGAATTTCTTTCCATCGCATTTCAAATTCTTCTTGGCTAACATCTGTAAGTTTTCTGCCTGTTGCATTAAAAAAATCTTGCATGGCAGTATCAATTACTGCACCCCATTGTTCCATCTTGCCATATTGTAAAAGGAGCATATCAGAAAGTGTCATCCCGTTGGTAACAATACATTGTTGTAAATTAGCAAAGCTTGAGCGATCAAGCTCTATTGTTTCTATATTGGTGGTGATCCCTTTTTTGAGAATAGCCAGTTGTTCCTTAAGCTGTCCAAGCAACATATGCGTTTCTTTATCATTACAAACAACCCCTTTAAGCAATTTTTTGCCATGCGTGAGCACTTTGCAATATTTTGTGTGATCTTCTACTGCAGGATCATGGTCTTGTACCACAACAAGTGGCTGCGCCGTTTCTTGTACTTCGCTTGCTTTTGCTTGTGCTGGTGATAATGGAGAGGAGTTTCTCATATACGCAATCACGCTTAAAAATGGCGCAAGTGGATATGATATGGCAGTTTTTAAAAGGATGTAGGGACTGACAGGGTTTGTAGGAACATCTGCATCTTCTTGGACTACTTCAACGACTACTTTTTTTTGCGGTAGTTGCATGTCGCTTGGGCAAACAGGAGCTGCAGGACAAACGCCCTGCTCATAATCTTCAATCATTGCTATTGAAGTATCATCTTTTGGATCGAGCAACTGTAATGTTTTTAATAATTTATTTATGGGAGATAAATCGCTTTTGAGTACAAATTCAGATTTTTCATAGGGGCTGAGCGGTATGCGGCAATTCCGGAAAAGCCGCTGAAGTTGTGTATGAATAGAGAACGTACATTCATGTGCTGCTGTGCATAAGGTTTGCAGATCTTGCATCATAGGATATTTGTGTGCAAGCGTTTGGCCGAATCTGTCTATGATAACTAAACTGCTCAGCATCGCATCTGGTAATTCATCTTCATCAGCTAATGGTTCCATGGTGATAGTGTTACTTGTAACGAGAACGCACAGCAAAAAATATGCATGGTTGAGCTTCATGGAGATACCTTTTGATTTGCTCGCTCATCTCCTTCGACAAGCTCAGGATGAGCGGACCGCTCATATTGAGTGTTTTTTCGTAGAAAAAATGTATCGAAATATCAAGCGGGCTAAGTACAATTATACTATTTATACTGTAACAGTATTTTGAATATTTGTGCTATGTTTTGTAGGGGAATTAAGAAAACCATGCTCAATAAGCAGCTTCTTAAGATCTTTATATGACATGTCATGGAACCAAATAGCATTGAATCCACACTCAACGGCGGAGTGCACATTTTCAAGGTTGTCATCAATAAATACACATTCGTTTGGATCAAGGTTATGTGTTGCAATGAGATGTTTAAAAATGGCAGGATCAGGTTTTGCCAGGTGACAATCCCCAGAAATCATAATATTTTCTGGCTTAATATGTGCAAATACTTTTTGCCCTTCAGTCATATCATAGAGTAAGTTGAAAGAGTACGCATCCCAATTTGATAGCACAAATTGATTAAGTTCAGGGTCTTGTGCACAGATGGCCACAAGTTGAGCTCCTGCAGGAATTGCCCTCATATATTGTACAAAAGT
The DNA here is from genome assembly GCA_963716425.1 of Candidatus Babeliales bacterium. Taxonomy (GTDB): domain Bacteria; phylum Babelota; class Babeliae; order Babelales; family JBFXEV01; genus JBFXEV01. Next base: position 580,443 of record OY970310.1, on the reverse strand, counting down.
TTCTGAATCAAACATAGTACGCATGATGGAAAGGAGCAATTCCTTTTCACGGCGCTTGGTTATAAATTTTTCTTGCCATAAATTATTGACTAGGTCAGTAGATTGTTGGAGCGCTTCTTGGGGGGTAATGATGCCGCAGAGCATATCAACAAATAATTGGGGAAGTTCCAAGCCTTCAGGGCTTTTAATCCGCAGTTCTTCCGGCCCTTGCTGAGTGCCAAGGAGATTAAGGATCTCAAATGCCCGCTCTTGGAGGTTTTTAGGGTTTTTGCCATCAATCAGGGTATGTCCTACAAGCGTAGGTAGCCCAAGCTCCCAAAGGGTGATTTTAAGCTTATTAGGGGCAAACAGAACGCCGCCTAAATCCCATATAATTGTTTTGGCTTCCAAGCCGATTGAAAAAAGGCAGATAAGTGCCAAACATACGATGTTTTTTGTTATGTTCATAATTTCTCCATCAACACTGTTTTATTTACAAATAGAATGAAGTTATTGCGCATTCCCTTTATAAATATATAAATTAGTGTAAACGATTTAGTTCAAATTGCAAGATTAGATTGACTTTTGAGCCTACTTTGATAGCCTAAGAACTAGAGGTTATAGTCATATTTATGAGAGGTTTATATGATTCAGTCATATCGCACGCAAGTAGCTTTACTTGCAGTTTCTATCATTGTATTCAATATATGTGGTGTTGTTAACACACACCCGGTCATTACTTCAAAAAATCCATTACAGTGGGATTGGTCAAAAATTGATGTGCATGAAGTGCAATTTGCTCCTTCATTTGGTTGGGGTGCTGCAACTTCTTCCTATCAAATTGAAGGTGATCAAACGGCAAATGGCAAAAAAATTAAAAGTAGTTGGACAGAATCTGCGCATGCACCCAAGGCGGGTATTGCTGCAGGGCATTGGGATAGATTCCGTGAAGATGTGCAACTCATTAAACAAGCAGGACTTACTGAATATCGCTTTTCTATAAAATGGTCTGCTGTAGAGCCAGAGCGCGGCGTCTTTGATGAAGATGCAATGCAGCATTATGTTGATCTTGTAGATGAACTCAATGCAAACGGCATTACCCCTTTTGTGATGCTTTTTCACCATGAATGGCCCATATGGTTTGGAAATCTTGGAGATTTTCAAAAGAAAGAAAATGGTACGTACTTTACGCAATATGCCGATTACGTGTTCCGCAAACTTCGTGGTAAGGTGCGTATGTGGATGACGTTCAACGAGCCATCAGGCTACTCTTTGGAAGCATATTTTACGGGCAAATATCCTCCCTATAAAAAAAGTTTAAAAACAGCGGGCAAAGCGCTTAAGAATATGTTGGATGCGCATGCCACTATCTATCATCATTTTAAACAGATAGATCCTCTCTGCCAAGTTGGTCTTGCGCATATGTTTGTACCGCTTGATCCATATCCTACCAGTAATCCATTTAAAAAGTTATTTAATGGGTTTGCATGCTCTTCATTTGGTGACATGCAAAATAACGTGGTGCTTGATTATTTGCGAACAGGTAAATTTGAGTGGGGCTTCCGGTTATATGGCCGTGTGACGGGTAGAAATAGATTTGCAAAAGGCGCCATTGATTTTGTTGGGGTAAACTATTATTCAAATGTAATGCTTGATGGTACTTCGCGCAAATCATTACCCGGCCGAGCGACGTCTGACAATGGTAAAGGCGTGTATCCTGAAGGTCTGTGGCGTTCAATAGAGCTCTGTGCCCAAAAATTGCCTGGCGTTGCTATGTGGATTGGTGAGAATGGTATTTGTGACGCAAGTGACACCAAGCGAGAAGATTATTTCAAAACGCATCTCTGGGTTGTATGGTATGCAAAGCAATGTGGGCATGATATTCGTGGTTATCACGTATGGACCCTTATGGATAGTTTTAACTGGCATACTGGCTTTGCAAATAAGTATGGCATTTATAAAGTTGATTTTGAGACCTATGAGCGTACCATGCGAGATGGAGCCAAATGTTTGGTACATCTTGCAAAGAACGGTACCTATTAAAAAAATAAAAAGAGAAGAGAGTTGCCAGCCAAAGCGAGGCGACTCTCTTCTCTTTTTTATTACTTAGTTATCTATCAATAGGTAAGATATATTCTTATCATTAACTATGATGATTCTTACTGTGTTAACAGCTACCAGTAGCAACACAACATTGTTTTACTTTATCGCTCACACAACCTTCAGAAGAATTGATGAGGTTCAAGTTTTTAACATATTGTTGTACGATAGCGCTCGACAATTTACCAAAACCATTAGGTTCAGCATTACCTTGTGCTACTGTTGCATAATAGTAAAGGAACTTTCTCAACTCAATTGCTTGGCAGCAACTAACTTGGCAGTCGCGTACCACTATGTTTGTAGGAGTTGCAATTGGGTATGCAGTTGCATTAGTGCTGTTGATTGAGTCAATAAGAAGATTCTTAGGAACCGTGATTCCCACAATTGCAGCTTCAATAGATGCAACTGTTGGCACAACAAATGCTCCTGATGGGTTTTGCACTGCAGCTACCTCTACAGCAGCAGGAGCTTCTACCAAAACGTTATTGAATCCAGCATAGCCAACTGCGCCTGCAGTACTATTTACGTCAGAGATCATTTTTCCTGTACCACTTGGAGTCAGATAAGCAAAGTTAACAACGGGGGGATGACCAGTCCACGCAGCTTGCCATTGCGCTGCAGAGAATCCAGTGCTTGAGCTGCTGCCATTACCGGTTTGTGTCCATGCAGGGGTTAGTCCTGGGAATGTGCTAAGATATTCATTCAAATCACCTGTAGAACCACTACTATCACCACGCACTACGATAGTAATTGGAAGTACAGCATCAGTTGCATTTACATTAGTTCCTACGTCACCCCATGTTGCATATTTACCAGAGAAAATACCAGCAATTTGCGCAGCAGTAAGCATTACTGGTTTTGTTTGGTTTGGAAGATTGTAAATCACAGCTACTGCTGCAACCACAATAGGGAAGTTTAATAAATCGCCAGTTGGATACACAAGAGATGCACTCGGAGGTACATCAGTACCACCAAAAAGAACAGTCCCTGCTTCCGTTTGGTTTACACCAGCAGAAGAACCTTGTGCATACGGCAGACCCGTTACTGGGTTGGTACCATTGTATGCAAATTGTGGACAATTATGAACTTCATTATAGTTATTCACTGTTTGAATAGTGATACTCTCATTTGCTGTTCCTGGTTGTCCTTGAAGTGTTGATCCTGCACCTTGGAATACGGTTGGATAGCAACATGGTGCGTCATTAGGTGGAACAACGCATGTTTGTTTTTCATGCTTATCTTTATCGTTATCCTTGGAGCATGAAAATTTTCTATCCACTCCTGCCTGTGCTAACCCACAAACTGCTAATGCTAATAATAGTAAATTTATTTTTAAAGTTTTCATTGAGATTTCCTTTGAGGCACTGTGTGCCCGTCTTGTGGTGAATGGATAGAGAAGAAAGTCGCCAGCCAGAGCGGGGCGACTCTCTTCTCTATTTTATTACTTAGTTTATCCATCAATAGGTAAGATGCTTTTATCATTAACTATGATGATTCTTACTGTATTTACCAGCTACCAGTAGCAACACAACATTGTTTTACTTTATCGCTCACACAACCTTCAGAAGAATTGATGAGGTTCAAGTTTTTAACATATTGTTGTACGATAGCGCTCGACAATTTACCAAAACCATTAGGTTCAGCATTACCTTGTGCTACTGTTGCATAATAGTAAAGGAATTTTCTCAATTCAATTGCTTGGCAGCAACTAACTTGACAATCGCGGACTACTATGTTTGTAGGAGTTGCAATTGGGTATGCAGTTGCATTAGTGCTGTTGATTGAATCAATAAGAAGATTCTTGGGAACCGTGATTCCCACAATTGCAGCTTCAATAGATGCAACTGATGGCACAATAAATGCTCCAGATGGGTTTTGCACTGCAGCTACGTCTACGTCAGCAAGAGCTTCTACTACAACGTTATTGAATCCTGCATAGCCAACTGCACCTGTTGTACCATTTACATCAGAGAGCATTGCTCCTGTACCAGTTGCAAACACATAAGTAGAGTTTACGGTTGGAAGACCAGTCCACGCAGCTTGCCATTGCGCTGCAGAGAATCCAGTGGTTGAGCTGCTGCCATTACCAGTTTGTGTCCATGCAGGGGTTAGTCCTGGGTATGTGCTAAGATATTCATTTAAATCACCTGTAGAACCACTACTATCACCACGTACTACAATAGTAATTGCGGTTGTAGCATAAACTGGATTTAAATTCGAAGCTCCTACGGCACCCCATGTTAAATATTTACCAGAGAAAATACCAGCAATTTGCGCAGCAGAAAGATTCAATGGTGTTGTTTGCATTGGAAGATTGTAAATTACAGCTACTGCTGCAACCACAATAGGGAAGTTCAACAAATCGCCAGTTGGATACACAAGAGACGCACTTGGAGGTACATCAGTACCACCAAAAAGAACAGTTCCTGCTTCTGTTTGGCTTACACCAGCAGAAGAACCTGTTGCATATGGCAGGCCTGTTATTGGATTGGTACCATTATATGCAAATTGCGGACAATTATGAATTTCATTGTAGTTGTTTACTGTTTGAATAGTGATACTATCATTTGTTGATGGAGCGGGTTGTCCTTGCAGTGTTGATCCTGCACCTTGGAATACATATGGATAGCAACATGGTGCATCGCTAGATGGAACAACGCATGTTTGTTTTTCATGCTTATCTTTATCGTTATCCTTGGAGCATGAGAATTTTTTATCCGTTGCTGCCTGCGCTAACCCACAAACTGCTAATGCCAATAATAGTAAATTTATTTTTAAAGCTTTCATTGAGATTTCCTTTGAGGCACTGTATGCCTTTCTTTTGGTGAATCGATTATACAGCTTTTTTCATAATTCTATGATTATTTTATATGATGAGTTGTTCTCACTACCTATAAAACAGATGTATATTCTATGATAATTTTGGATTTTGCGATGTGATGGTATGCTCCCCCTTTCGTGTAACTTCATTGTTTGATGTTACTAACTTCATTTTATATTTTAATCCTAAAGTAAAAGGGAAGTCAAGCACCCTTTTTGTACATTTTTTTCTTCTCACATTAGAATTATTCCGATCCATGCATCCAATTGAATCACAAGGACCGTCATGAAAAATAGAATGAAAATGTTTATTTGGTTACTGATGTTGGTAACTTGTAGCCTAGCGCAAGCTATCTCTTTTTAAACCGGTGTTTTTGTTTTATTTCAGATCTTTAAAATCAACTTCAAGCACCTCATGCTCTTGCCAACCTTGGTAATCAAAATGCCACCATTCGCAATCCACCCCAATAAAACCGTGCGCTTTCATTACCTTTTCTAAGAGGCGGCGATTTACTTGTGCTTTGTAAGAACAGTTAGTGGATGATCGCCATGCGCGTTCGGTAAAGTCATCAAATGGTGTTGGCATTTCAAGTTCATGCCCTGTATTTAAATGGACCAGTGTCACGTCAACGGTAGTGCCTCTTGTGTGCCGACTTGCTTTGGGGGGTTCTGCCACATACATTTCTTGTGGTGTGCCTTTTACCACATCCCACATTTTATACTGTGCAGAAAGTGGCCTAAAGCCATCCCACATTTTTAAACCAAGTCCTTTTGCATTCAGTTCTTTCTGAACGTCTGCGAGCGCAAGCGCCACGTGCTCGAGTAAATAACATTCTGAGGATGAATAAAGCACTTGTTTGGTAAAGTTATCCGCTGTTGCATATTTAATATCAAGCACAATGTTTGGGATAATCTGCTTGACGTTCACCAATGTGTGTTGTGGTACTTGTGGCGTGCCCCAAGAAAATAATGATGCCAGTGTTGCAAATATGCCGAATGAAGCCATAGCTATTCCTTTCTATAGTTGTGAGGTTATACATCTCATTTGCTTTTGCATTTGCCAGAAATAAAGAGCCGTCGAAACGAGCGCAATACTATAACTGGCAGTGTGTGCATAAAAGCTGAATACATTTATATCCTTGAATATGTGTTGTGCCCCTTCAAGGAGTGCAAGTCCTTCAATGATGTATCGTAATCCTGTGAGCTGACTGAAATATGACCATAATGAAGAAAATGTGCCAGCAGGTACATGTGTTACAGATTCTTGTAATTCAAGAAATTCATTTGCAAAATGTAACCCGCCAAAAAGCATGGCAAGACCAAAAAAGAGCAATGAAACAAAGAGGATTCGCAGACTTATTGGTGTATTCAAACAAATAAATCTATCTATAAATAAGCGTAGATTGTGAGGGTAATGTGCAAAAAAGCAAGCAATAAATCCAATAATCACAATCATAGTAAGCGCACCAGGGAACCACTCAGGTGTTGTTTGATGTACTTTTACCATTAAACTGGGATGTCCAGTATGCATTTCAAGCTGTTCTTTTGCATACGCAAAGAGCATACGATAGACAGTAGGCACTGCCTGAAAAACAAGAAATCCTGTTGCATATTGTACTATAAAAATAAATAAGTAAACGAGCTTGCCCACACTGGAAACAGTGTGATGCTTCAATTGACAGGTGAGTTTGCCCGTATGCCAAAAATACATAATTATTGGTTCTTTATTAAAAATTCAAACACAATCTGACTCCATGATTCCATACTAGTAAAGTAAGTCTTACATTCATCCAGAGTCAAGAGTTTTCCACTTTTAAGTTCAGATTTTACCGATATATCACCATGTGCGCCCGTTAACAAAAAGACAAAGCCAACGTGTACTTGCCCTACCGGATTTGAGTCATCATTAAGGACACCAAGTGGCGTTACTTCTATGTCGCCATCATAGGAGACTTCTTCATGGAATTCCCGTTTTGCCCATTCAATAATGGAATGGCTGGTCATGTCTTCTTGGCGTATATGGCCGCCGATGCCAAGGGAATATTTATTTTGCAGTCTCTTTTCGGTGGCATCACCCTGCCGCTGCATTAAGAAGTAGGTATTATTATGCTCAAAAATCAAGTAAGGAATTATTTGTTTGTAGCTTGTATCAACTTCCATAAGAGAGCGTGGCAAGAACTCTTTTTTCTCTTGAATAGTTTGTAAGTAGGTGTCAAAGTGTACTTCTTTGAGCCCTGACCAGGGAGCATGGTGAGCAAATAAATCTTTGCGTTTGACCACTAAAATGAGTTCATCTTGCTTAGTGGTTATTGGGGTTGTTTGTTGTTGTGGTGATGGTATGTGAGCCATGAGGGTAAGCACCTTTTTTGCATTAATTTTTTAATTTTAGTACTTATTCTAGTGTGCTCTTTTTGTGTAGGGTATGCAATACCTTTTGGGGGGCAAAAAATAAGGGAGCATGAGTGTGCTCAGAGGGTTATTTTATGAAGGTTCATACTCACGACTTAGCATGTAGCATGAAAAATACCCACAACGTTTTTGCCCAGACGCACTAAACTATTGTATTTTCCAACTGCCTCTGGTGTGAGCAATTTCAAAACTTTAAGATTAGGATATTCTTTTTTTAATGTATTAAGGTATTCAGTTAGTTTGCGTGAATTTGTTTTTAAAGCACCTTCAACGCCGCGTGTGAGAATAAGATACGCAATGGTATCATTTATTAAATGTTTAAAATCCTCTGGTTGAACACCAGGACAATGTTTCGTTTTTGTTTTGCTCCAGACCCATCTGTCATGTCCGTTTGGCCATAAACGCATGTCACCGCGCTGGGCGTCGGTTTGACATAACACATGTTCTTCGCCTTGGGCATCTTGAATAATAAATGTTCCCCAAACAAAGCATTTGATCAAAGGTTGATGAGCAGTGTTTGTTTCATGTGTACTATAACCCCATGTTCTTGGATAGAATTTTTCAAGTTCCATGGCGCCTATCATGGTGGAACTTAAAAAAATTAGTGTAAGTACTCTACATAACTTCATGATATACTCCTTATTTTTTTGGGTTTTGCTTTTTTAATATTAATTGTTCATTGAGCTCATGCTCATGCCCTGGTAAACAAAAACCAGTAATACCATCATGATATTCAAATACCAGATACCCAGCTTTTTTATGTTGCTCGATACAGTCTGATGATGGAGAGTGGATTACAAAGAAAGATAGTTTTTTGGGTTCAGTACCAGTGACATCTTTTTCTTTCTCTTCAAGTTCTTTTTTATATTTTCTCAGTTCGTGAATAAATTCAGGAGTTGTCTTATTGCGACCATCAGGTTGCTCATTTGATTCCCGCATTTTCTGCAGTTCTTGTCTGGCTTGCTCTAACCGTATTTGTGCCATCTTTTTGAGTAATTCATCTTCTTCGCGCTCCCAACCCTCAACCGTCGGCTTATCGGGTCGTTGCATGGCGTGTCCAAAAGTTGGCATTAAACCCATGATAAGTATGACATACCTTTTCATTATTTCCCCCATTTTATCTTGTAAGATTAGGATTATCTCCTATCCTTACTTTAGCAAAGAGAAGTTGATGAATTCAAGGGAATGAGTTACAAGCATTGTATGGCTGGATTTGGTAGTCCTTTTATGGTATATGTTGATGGAAAAGCGTTTTTCTGATGCGTTAGTTCAAAAAGATATGTTAAGACCTTGTAGTTTGATAGCTGATTGATTTATTCTGTACTTAGGTAAGAAACATGTTCAAGCAGGGGAATGATATGATCTTAAGATGCTTTTTATATGGTGTAATATGTATGGGTACTGTGTATACAGGCCCACTTAGAGCTATGAAAATGAGTATTGCAAGTAAGTTCCTATGCCCTGATGAAACTACGTATCAATTGGTGGAAGCACTTAAAGTTGATAATGTAGCGTGTGTTGCTGAGGGACTGCGCACTGTTGATCCTAGAGTTTTCGTAACGGTGTCTGAAACCTATGATATTATTCATCCTAAAGAGCGCAATTTTAAATTGAGTTTGCTACAAATTGCCGTTATCTTTCTTGCAGAAAAATCGGTTGCAACGTTACTTGCCCAGCCTGTGGATGTAAATTTTGCTGACGAATCAGTAAGAAATTGCCCTGGTCATGGTTCTGCACTTTTAGTGTTATGTAGGGTACTTCAGAATGAAGATCATGGAAAAGGACATGCTATAGTACGGATGCTTCTTGAGAAAGGCGCAAATCCAAACGTGCGTGATATGATTGGGACGCCACTTTCTTACCGCGCATGTGCAGGAGACCTTCTTTGTGTGCAATTATTACTCCAAGCGAGGGCTGATCCTCATCCAGTTGTGCTTGCAAGAAGATTTGATTCAGATCATATAGAGAAACATTTTCTTTTAACAACGCTTATGTATGACATTGAAGATAGAAATCAACAAAATAAAGATCAAGAAGGAGTTCGTGTGAGGATGGCGATTGTGCAAAGTTTACTTGAGACTGGTGCAATTCCTAACTTGAACCGGTCAGAAGTAATTGGCGGTCCATTATTTCAAGAAAGATCGGCTTTGGCCATGGTAACTGACCCACAATTACGAATTTTATTTGAGCTATTTAAAAACAAAAAAGAATAAATAATTATTTTTCTTGAGTAACCAGCTTTGCAGGTTTGTCTCTACGCAGTCCTTGATAACGGGGATGGCGTAGTTTATTATCGCGCGTCCATTCGGTAAATCCAACTTCACAAACAAGTTTTGGTTTTACCCAATGTATGCCTTTGAAGGAGTCATTAAAGTTAATAAATGGATTATGTTTTGTTTCTAGTTTATCAAACTTTCTTTTAAGAAGTTTTAATGTTTCTGTATCAAAACCCGTACCTACTTTGCCAGCGTAATGCAATTTGCCCCGTTTATAATACCCCAAAAGTAATGCACCAAAACCAATGCGTGAGTGTTGAGGATCAGTGTACCCGCCAATAACTAACTCTTGTCCTTTTACGCATTTAAATTTGAGCCATCTTGGTGAACGTGTATGTTCGTAAACACTATTAATATCTTTGACAATTAATCCTTCCCATCCTTTTTTACAGATACTCTTATAATAAGATTCACTAGCTCCTATTTTATGTGTCGTGAATCGTAACGGTTTTTTATAATGAAATGCATGACGTAAAATATGTTTTCTAAGAATGAGCGGCAAACGCGTTAGATCATAGCCATCTAAATAAAGAATATCAAAAATATAATAATAGACGGCAATGCGTGATTTTTTTGCTTTTTCAATTGAGCTTGCATGCATGCGTTGTTGCAAACGAGAAAAATCAGTGTTGCCATGCGTGAAAGCTACAACTTCACCATCAAGAATTATACTTTCTACATTTAAATTTTCGATCGCTTCCTTGATTTCAGGATAACTAATATTTTGTGATTTATCATTGCGTGAAACAAGAGAAACTCTTTTGCCTTTTTTAATTGCTATAGAACGCTCACCATCAAATTTATGTTCATATATCCACTCAGGGCTAAAGAAATATTTGTGCGTAAGAGTGGCAAGTTCTACTTTAATGCTAGTAGGTTGTGCCTTTTTTTTAAGTAATTTTCGATATTGTTCCGGTAATGCTTCTAAAATTGGTTCATGGTATTCTTTCTCCTTCTTTATATTGTGAGGATACACAAAAGGATTATTGGGATTCAAGTGTTTTTAATTACGAATTTTTTTTCGGTGAATTGATAAGATGTCTCACACCGCTTATTAACTCGACTGATTAATTCTAACCCTCATTTTCAAAACGGTTGATATTCCTTGGGCTGCTCACACCCGAGGCACCATTTTTGGCTGCCAAAAAGGGTGTAAAAAGGCAATTAGCGAGGCATACTATCCCTCCTAATCCTCCCATACCTTATCAACCTGATTATTAATCAACTGGGTTAATTCGTGCCGTCGCTTATCGATTGTTTTCTATGTTTATTCTTGTGTGGGTGGATGGATATCAACTGGCTCACAATATAAAATGGCTAATTATATATGCCGTTGTTCGGCGCTAGCACAGTGCGTTAGAAAAGGTCGACTGCTAAGAGAATTGCATACGTCAAAAATGCCTTTTTAAGAATGAGAATTTAATTAATGTCTCTACCGCCGACGGGCGGGCTTTATCCTAATTTCTTCTTAAATATCTTTTTAATATATGTAATGTTCTCTGCAGCATTTAACTAGATCTTGAACGCACTGATCTAGGTTGAACAATGATAATGATAATTAACCATTTTATATTGTGAGCCAGTTGATATCCATCCACCCACACAGTAATATGCATAGAAACTAGAACTATAAGCGACGGCACGAATTAACCCAATTGAGTTAATAATCTGGTTGATAAAGTATGGGGGTTATTAGGAGGATAGTATGCCTCCTAATTGCTTTTTGCACCCTTTTTTGCACAAAAAAGGCGTGTGCTTCCCCGGCATGAGGGGCCCAGCGATTAGCAACGATATAAAACAAATGAACGTGAAAAAAAACTGAGATTGTAGCGCTTATTTTTACATTTTGGTTGTTTGGATTTATAGTTAAATGAGTTTAAAAAGCTGGATATGCCGTTCCGGTGCATTAAAGAAAGCAATTGCTATGAAAAAATTATTTTTGTTGATTTCTTTGTGTGTACTTCCAGTAACAGCAATTAAGCCGCAAGACCAAGTAAAACCATGTGACCCTTGTGAAAGAGCTCAGTTCTATGCTACGCGCAGAAAAGGCAACCACGCAAGAACAATTTGATGAAATGTGGGCTAAAGGTTTGCCCTATCAATCTGCATGTGAGGAAAGAACTGAGCACGTTGAGGCGAGACTGGTCAAAGCAATGGAAGGAGCAAAGATCGGTGTATATTTATTATCTGGTCTTATTGTGGTGAAAATCATACAAGATCTTAAAAAATGAATCTTTTTTACTTCCTTATGTGTACCATTATTTAACATTATTTGAGCTGGAAAGAAAACAATTCTTATGAAAAAATTATTCTTGATGATTTGTTTGTGGATGTCTCCTGTAGCAGTGATAAAGGCGCAAGATGAAGTGAAATCTTGTGATCCCTGTGAGCGGTATGAGTATTACAAGTTACTCTCTAAGAAGGCAACCACCATTGAGCAATTTGATCCATTGTGGGCTAAAGCTGCACCCTATAGAGGCGAATGTGCCGAAAAGGTTAAGCAAACTAAAGAACGCGTTATCAAATATTCAGAAACAACCAATATAATCCTCTACATTGTATCTGGTCTTTTAGCAGCAAATATTGTAATTAGTCATGTAAGAGGTTGAATTTCTTACGCGTACATACAATCGATTTAGAGTTATCTAAACTTAAGAGAAAGTAATTGTTATGAAAAAATTAATGTTGTTGGTTTCGTTATGTGTACTTCAAGTAACAGTAATTAGGTCGCATGATCCAATGCCATATGATCGCATGTGAAAGGCAACACTATTATGTATTGCGTGCAATGAAGGAAGAGACCCTTGAAAAGTTTGAAGAAACATACGCCAAAAGTATGCTTTATGGATAGGAATGCGCAAAACAAAAATGGATGCAGACACGCTATCTAGGGCAGTAGGGGTAGGTGGTGCGGGACTTCTTCTTGTAATAATAAATCGTTTGGTATCAAGAAATAAACTTTTAAAAGGAGTTGGAAAAAATTATTTCTTTTTTGCCTGACGAGCAATATGCAACCAATCTTCTTCGATTGATTCTATTTGAGATAATGTTTTGAATGTATTCCAGCTAGTGCGAATAAGTGGTGGTGGATTATGGCGATGCTTCCACACGTAAAGACGTGTTTTAGGATCGCCAGGGCTGCCACTGCCAAAGTTGCCATAACGTTTTTTTAGGTTGCGGTATTCACGATCAGAGGCAGATTTTGCGAGTATTGATGCAGCTCCTACAATAATGTGATTTTCATCAGCACGGTGCTCAGGAATAAATTGCACTTTACGCAAGTTTCTGCGTTTGGGGTGAATCTTGAGTGCTTCAAGCTGCGCTCTTTTATCCTTGCCCATAAGTTGTACAAATCGCTCATGGAACAATTTTTCAGATACTTCCCAGTTATCTACAATTACTTGGCCAAGTTCCACTTGTGTTTGCTTTTGAAGATCTTCTACAATCTTGCAGACGGTGAGCATTTCCCATTCATTCAGGTTTAATGTCTTGTTATCAATCATGCAGGGTTTCATCTTGCGAACAGAGAAGGCGATAGCTGTTTCTTGTATAAGACATGCCAGTTTTTCTCGTTTATTGAAAGCAATGAGTTTGCTATCTTTTACTCCTTGCTCTTTCCAGAGGGCAATAGTTTCTGGACTGGCTATAACGCCCGCAAGCATTATTGATCCGATTACGGGGCATTTTGTCGCATCATCGATGCCAGTGATAAGAGTAGGAATGGTTTGTATCATGTAGATCCTCATGACCAGTATAGGATAGCAGTGATTCAATGTCAACAATTATATTTTATATAATATAAATAAATTCTATTATGATAAATGCGCTGGGGGGCAGATGTGCTGAGTATTTTCTCTTTAAGAGTGCTGAGTTCTTGCATTTAAAAAAGGGAATTTTGTATAGTAATATCAAGTTAAAAATATAGTTTTGTATAAGGAGTTAGAAATGGTTATGAAACATGATGATCAAGTAGTCATTGATGTAATAGAACAACATATGCATGTATTGCAAGATGCCGATGATGATTATGATCCTTTACTAGAATATGTAGGTAATGCAGATATTGTATTGTTAGGTGAGGCAACACATGGCACACGTGAGTTTTATAGAGCACGTGCAGACATAACCAAACGACTTATTAAAGAAAAAGGATTCAAATTTATTGCAATAGAAGGTGATTGGCCGGATACGTATCGGGTAAATCAATATGCCAAAAAAAGTGGTACTGATAAAAATGCAAGTGAGGCACTTGCCGATTTTAAACGCTTTCCTGCATGGATGTGGCGCAATCAAGAAGTGGCTGACTTTATTGAATGGTTGCGTATGCATAATGCGGGTGAGCGTGAGAATGGCAAAGTTGGATTCTACGGCCTAGATCTCTATAGTTTGCATCGATCAATGGAGGTGGTGATTGAGTTACTGGAAACAATTGATCCGGTGAGCGCACAAAAAGCGCGTGAGCATTATAGTTGTTTTGATGCCTTTCTTGATCCTCAGTATTATGGGCAATATGCAACATTGTATCCAGATCAATCATGTAGACAAGGCGCCCTTGATCAATTGGTTGATTTAAGGAAAAAAGAAATTGGTTTTTATAAAAATTGCACGCTCGGTGATCGGGAATGCCGATTATATGTGGAGCAAAATGCAGTGGTGGTTGCCGATGCAGAACGTTACTATCGCTCCATGTTTGAAGGGTATCCTGCACAGTCTTGGAATATACGTGATCAGCATATGGCAGAAACGGTTGATGCGTTACTGAAATTCGGTACTCATAATGGCACAGCAGCCAAAATAATTGTATGGGCTCATAATTCACACCTTGGTAATGCGCGTGCGACCCAAATGGCTCGCCATGGAGAAATTAATGTTGGGCAATTACTCAAAGAGCGCTATGGCAAAGAAGTGATCTCAGTAGGATTTAGTACGCATACTGGTACCGTGAGCGCAGCATCCAGTTGGGGTGGTCAAGTTGAGCGTAAACATGTGCGGCCTTCATTAGAAGGAAGTTATGAAGCATTGTTCCACGAACTACCGTTTGAAAATGTTATGGTGTTTACGCATCAAGAAGAACGGATTAAGGAGATATTAATGGTTGAGCGGTTACAACGGGCAATTGGGGTGATCTATGTACCTGAGCGCGAGCGGCAAAGCCATTACTTTTTTTCACATTTGCCTGAGCAGTTTGATGTGATGATTCATTTTGATACTACGCATGCAGTAGAACCACTTGAAAAATCAGCGATATGGTCAGCAGGAGAATTACCAGAAACGTATCCATTTGGTGTGTAATCTAAGGAGGAAAAATGAATACAAAGATACAAGTAGATGGTCACACTATTGAGCTTTCTCATACTGATAAAATATTGTTTCCTAAATCCGGTATTACTAAAGGTGATCTTATCGACTATTATCAAAAAATAGCCCCCTATTTATTACCTCATATTAAAGATCATTTGATGGTAATGCACCGTTATCCAAACGGGATTGCTCAAGAAGGTTTTTATCAAAAAGAAGAACCTAGTTTTTTCCCTTCTTGGATTCATCACACAACAGTAGAATTGCGGCAAGGGGGAAAGCAAACGCTTATTGTTCTTGATAAAGCAGCAGATTTAGTTTTTCTTGCAAATCAAGCAGCCGTGGTTCTCCATTCTTGGATGAGTACTAGTAAAAAACCAGATTATCCTAATAAAATTGTATTTGATTTAGATCCTGCAGCCAATAATGATGTGGAACAGTTACATTTTACTGCAAGAGCAGTAAAAGCATTATTAGAAGAACATAAGTTGATACCATTTGTGATGACAACCGGTTCTCGTGGTTTTCACGTGGTCGCACCGATTAAAATAGAACATCAATTTTCTACGGTCCATAATTTTACCAAACAGATAGCACATGAACTTGCTCAAAAGCATCCCGATCTTATGACCACTGAAATGAATATATCTGAAAGAAAAAATAAGATATTTATTGATTATTTGCGCAATACGTATGGTGCTACTTCCGTAGCACCATATTCAGTTCGTGCTCATGAATATGCACCTGTTGCAACACCACTTGAGTGGGATGAATTGCATTCTACGGATTCTCAACAATATAAGATGCATACTATTTTTAAGAGGCTTGCTCAGAAAGAAGATCCGTGGAAAACTTTTGAGCATCAAGCAAAACCATTAAAAATAGAGTAATAAAACATTATATTTCTTGTACTACATCTTTTGCTGGTTTGTCTCTACGCAATCCTTGATAGCGTGGTTGGCGTAGTTTGTTATCTTTGGTCCATTCTTCAAAGCCAATTTCACAGACTAATTCTGGTTTTACCCAAGTTATATTTTCAAGTGAATCATCATAATTGTAGAATGGATTACGTGTTGTTTTAAGTTTATCCATTTTCTTTTTAAGAAAGGTAAGTGTTTGTTCATTAAAACCCGTGCCCACTTTACCTGCGTAATGAAACTTTCCATTTTTATAAAAACCAAGCAGGAGTGCACCAAAACCAACGCGTGATCCGCCTGGTTTTGTATAGCCACCAATTACCATTTCTTGGTCGGCAACACATTTAAATTTAAGCCATAATGGAGATCGTTTATGTTCATAGACACCTTCTTTATCTTTGACCACAAGACCTTCCCATCCTTTTTTGCACACGCCTTTATAATATGACTCGCTGGTGCCAAATCGGTGCATTACATAGCGTAATGGCTTTCTAAAAGAGATTACTTTTCTAAGGATATGTTTGCGATCAATAAGTGGCAGATGAGTCAAATCATAACCATCTAAATAGAGAATATCAAAGATATAATAAAAGATGGGAATGCGGCTTTTGAGTGCTTCTTCTTTACTTGCTGCATGCATTCTTTGTTGTAATCGAGAAAAATCACTCACATTATTTTTGAATGCACAAATTTCTCCATCAAGAATTACATCAGCATCAATGAGTGAGACAGCATCTACAATTTCTGGGTAACTAGTGTTCTCAGATTCATCATTACGCGTGCGCAGTGAAACTTTATTACCTTTTTTGAAAGCGAGACAGCGTTCACCATCAAGTTTGCGTTCATACATCCAATCTGGGCTATAGAATCGTTTATGAGTTAAGGTTGCAAGCATTGGTATAATGAAGCTGGGTTGTTTTTTTTTTATGAGTTTAGCCCTAAGATTTGTAGGAAGTGCTTCTAAAATGGGATTCATTATAGTATCCTTTTTTTTTAAATGTATCTATTGTTTAATAACTAGAATAACCATATATAAAAATGAGATACATACGCAAGAGATATATAATAGATTTTGGAATAACCTGCTCATGCCAATTATTTTTGAAGCGTAGTTCTTGCATTTGAAAAAACGAATTCTGTATACTAAGGGAAAGTGAGAGTTCATACTATTGAAAGGAAATTTTATGAAGAATATGTTACACGCTACCAAAATGAGTTTGCCGGAAAAAGAACGCGTGCAAATTATTGGTCTACTCAATAAGACGCTTGCCTCTACTACTGATCTGTTTATTCAATGTAAACAAGCGCATTGGAATATTAAGGGCATGAGTTTTATTGCTTTGCATAAATTGTTAGATGAAATTGCAGAAGAAGTAGAAGATCAAGTAGACATTGTTGCAGAACGGGTAACCAGTTTGGGTGGTACTGCACTTGGTACATTGCAAGAAGCAGTTAAAAATACTCAGCTACGTCTATATCCTGTTGATATTTTTGCAGAAAAAGATCATTTAGAACATTTAACGCATAACTTTGCTATTTTGGGTGAACTTTCTCGCAATAATATTGATGAAACTGCAAAGTTAGATGATATGGCAACCAATGATTTGTATATTGATTTGGTAAGAATGCTTGATAAAAATCTGTGGTTCTTAGAAGCTCATCTACAAAAATAAATTACTTATCAAAAAATAGGGCATTAATGTTTTTAGTATTAATGCCCATCAAATTACTTTTTACTATTCAGATGCTCGCCTATCCCACGGGCTACTTCATCAGCAGGAAGTGGTGAGGATTCAATGTGGTCAGCATTGCCTTGTGGATCTTCAGCAAGGCGCGAAAAGCGATTAAACCAAATGCCATCATGATTCTTTAGAATAGTATCAATTTGTTTAAAATCATCCCGGTTACGTAACTTAGAAAGCATAAGTACCTGCAGATGATGCAGATATACTCCATGCTTTTCTAGCCACTCAGCATGGGAAAAGAAATTGCTATTAAATGTTGCACATAACAATGGTTCTTCTGGGCTACTTAAGCTGGACATAAAGCCTGTATACCACCAGCTTGATGGAATGTTTGCATTATATGTTGCAATAATGGCATGAGGAAGTCGCTCTTTAATACGATGGCGCACTAATGTGCCAATACGTTTTGCCTCGGCTGTTAATGCTTTAAAGTATGCATTCATTTGATTGGTGTCAATAAGATAGAGCACACGCCCAGGCACGGTATCAAGCACCGGTATTTCGCGTTGAGGATTTGCATCAAGGAATGTTTGCCATGCCAAATCGGAGAAATCCATAATGTCAGTATAATTGCTTGCTTGCTCGGGAGCCTGGTACATTTCAAAATCAAAAAATATTCCTGAGAGCGGTAGCCCGTTGCCAATTTTTGATTGCCATGCGGTTATAAATGAATCAATAACATCACTCACCTGTGTTTTCCAAAATCCTTGCACATTAAGTGGGCTTGGGATCTTTGGCATTTTAGTACCATAAATATCAACTGCAGCAACATCCACCGGCACCGTTCTATAGTTGAGCGTAATATCTGTACCCATAAAAAGAAGAGGTAGAGGTTTGCCTAATACCTTGGCACGCTCTTGTAAATTTCTGGTGAACCATTCCACGTGAGTAAGAAGTTCTTCTTTTCTATCGGCACACCGCGCATTTTCGGCCAAAAAGATTTCTGGAATAAGGTCAAGCCACAAGACATTTATGCCCGAATGCAGGATAGCATCAAGTGACTCCGGCCCTTTTGCATAGAACGATTTAACATCCATCCATGCGCAACTGACTGGTTTTTCTTTAAGCCAAGCATGACTGGGTGCATAGGTGCGGGTAGAGCGTTTTCCTTGCATTTCTAATTGTGCTGCACGTGCGGCAGTGCTTGAGAGTGCGGACGGGATTTGTGTAGCTGGTGCATGGCGATCTATTAAGAATTGTTGCAATGTACGATATGCTACAGCAACTAATTCATAGCGCAGTGATTCATCAAGTGGATTTATAAGAAAATTTTCACTAACATCTGCAAAATTTATATAGCTATCTCGGGTCAGAAGTATTCTATTATTATTGCCTTGATCTTGCCAAGTAACACCATGTGGCCACAGTGGCGCTAATGCTTCTGGCTCTGCGGGCATTGGTGAAGGCAATGCAACCATATCTCCGGATTGCTCTACACCTTTGAACTTTTCTTGAGCCGCTTCATATTCTGGGCTTAATGCTTTTTTAGATACCCTCGCAAGAGTAGTTGCATACATGAATCGCTTACGAGAATCTGGTTCTTTAAAGAGTGTTATATAATCTGTTAAAGTTGGTATTGATTTTACAGGGATTCTACTATTACTTTGTGCAAGAAGTTCTTCTACAATAGCTTGGCTATCAGGGTCATTTTTAGTGATGGCAGAGCTTGGTAAAGAGAATATGATCTGTTTGTTTTTAAGAGTTGCAATTTCTCTTAAAATATTTTGAAGGACAATAACAAAGGGTTGTGGCGGGTATGAGGCATATTTACGAGTGTTAGTAAGCGCCTTAAATAAAGAGTGATCAACGTTAAGCACTATGGTGGCATATTGATCGAGCGTTGTATTATCTACTTCATAGCCTTGTTTAAATGTGGGTTCAAAGCCGAGAGATTGAGCCATACCCATAAAGTTGTTAAATGCATACCCCGGGTTGTTACCTGTTTCAATAAACAAGAGTTTAGGAGTAGTACAGGGTTTGCCCGGCTCCATTGCCTGGAGAGTCAAGCATACTGCCAACGCAGGTAAGCATAAGAGGTTAAAGAGCTGATTCATAGGGATTCTCCTTACGTATAGTATAGCAAAATAAGACCTATTAAATATAGGGTTTTCTAGGGGTTACGTAAAGGCTAACAACTGGCACGAATAGTAAGCTGTTGACACTAAGATGTTATTTGCGCTACGTTATGTGCGGAGGTGGTATTGATATAGATAATAGTATGAAAAGAGTTATAATCATGCAAAAAATAGTAGTACTGTGTTTTTTGACATTTCTTTCACGCACCATGCATGGCATGTTGCCTTCCTATGTTATACAGTGCCAAGATCCAAAGCGCTTGAGTTTGCTCAAAGCAGTTGATCAAGGTGATACATCAGCGGTAAATAGTTTAATAGCGGAAGGTGTTGATCCCAAACTATTATTTGAAGTGAAGAGTGAACTGCAAGAGATGAGTTATCAATTAACTCTTTTGCAAGTTGCAGCTTCATCTTGCAACTCACCTGAAGTAGTAAGCAAACTTATACAAGAAGGTGTAGAAGTTGATTATGCATTTGTATCTGCTGATGGTCGATTCAGGTATCCTTCAGTGTTAGTGTTGGTGAGTGCGCATCCCAGGGAACACCCTTTTGCACATAACGTTATTCCCATACTCAGATCGTTGCTTGGCAAACAAGCAAAACCAAATACTGGTGATGCCAATGTAGCCCTTGCGTGCCGTGCACTCATTGGTGATGTGGAGAGTGTTCAATTATTACTCGGTGTAGGAGCCCAACCAAATCAACTAGTGCGCCATAGAATGGCTGATACAGGTCGCATTGAAAAGCATTTTTTGCTCACAACACTTGTGCGGGAACTAGAGTATGTTAAAAAGCATAGCGCCCAGCAGGTCACTCGCGTTATTCGTGATCAACAAGATCCTGTTCACTATTCTTCCGTAACAACGCCAGCACATGCGCCCCTAGAATCATTCAAAGCGGTGCTTATTGCCCTTCTTAATGCGCACGCAAATCCCTGTATAAAACGTTTTGAGACAAAGCATCAAGTTTTTGAAGAACGCTCGGCTTTAAAAACAGCAAAAGACCCAGAACTTAAAGCATTGCTGCAAAAATATGCTGCTGAATAAAATTTATTTACCGCGAGCTTTTCTCTGCGCTCTATACGCTGCAAGATGTTCCGCGCGGTGTTCTTCATGTCCATAGCCGGGTTTGCAAAAAAAGACAATTCCATCAGGCTCAGGGTATGCTTGAAATCCTTTTTTCCTTTGTAACTCATTAAACTCTTCTCGATTAAAATCTGTCATAAAAACAGTGCCGTGTTCAATAAAATCGCTTTTATGAGCATTGTTATTTTGTTGACTTTGTTGTGTTCGTTTTGCTTGTTCTATACGCATTGCAGCCATTCGTGCTGCAAGTTCTTTTTCTTTTTGCGCAGGGTCTACCGGTATTTTCTTCTCGGATTTTTGTTGAGGATTTTCTCTTACATGTTCAGCTTGCGCTTGTGTGAATAATTTTTTAAATTCTTCAAAAGAGATTCCTTCCCCAAAATCAATACTACCTGAGTGCATGGTGCCTATACCAGGAATTTCAGTTTGTTCATGTTTGTACGTGAACTGTTCTTTGGTTGCTCGCTTGGCTTGTTCTTCTCTTATTGCAAGCATACGTGCTTCAAAGTCTGCTTCACGTTGAGCTTTATCTTGTGGCGCTGGCTTAGTGGGTTTCATTGCAAGGCCATGAGTTGCAACTAAACATGCAATGATCAATATATATTTGTGCATTATGATTTCCTTGTTAATAGTTTCAAGTTAGTTATGTATATTATAATCGAGTCATGCTTATGTAAGCAAGAGGAATAGATCTGATTAAAAGAAAGCCCAGTGATTTTTGAACGTCACTGGGCTCTATTTTGACAAATTTACTTGGTAACTGTTGATGCCCACCATACTAACCAGACAGAAATAAGAGCATTTGCTCCAATTGCAAAAAGGTTAAAAGTTGAGGTAAATTCAAAACCCCAAAAAGTAAGCGGCAGGGTGCCAGATAGTGCAAGCACTATATGTGATAGTGTGTGAAACACTTCTGCCCCTGCAAAGAAAATAACCCAATCACGCTTTGTATACACGGGTATCCCCTTGACGCTCAACGCATGTAGGCAAGCGGGAAGCCCACCACAATAAACCAATGGTAATAAGTGCATTGAGGACAATGGCTATCATGTTTACTTGTGAGGTTATTTCTATACCCCCAACAGTAACAGGTAATACACCAGATACTGCAAGTGTTATATGTGAAAGCAAATGGACCATAACACCACCCGCTATGAAAATGAGAAAATCTCGTAATGAAAACATATGTTCTCCTTTTTTTTGTTTGAACGATCAGTCACTTCTATTACCATTTCAGCATACTCTAACTACAAAATCAGAAGCAATCGTTTTGCTCTTTGCAATATGTTTTTTAGTTTTCTTCTGCAGATTTTTTTATCATTATTATAATAACGGCTTCTCGGGTGTGGTCGTGCTTACATGCATCGGTTTTCTTTGCAGCAGCTGCTTTAGCTTGCTCATCTTGTTGCTTTGCTTTTGCTGCAAGTTCTGCACGGCGTGCTTGTGTATTACGCATTGCAAGCATGCGTTGTTCAAATTCTTGTTCTTTACGTTGTTTATCTGAAAGTTGTTGTTCAGATCGGTCCATTGCTTGGCCATAACTTGTAATTAAACAAAGTGCTATAAAAAGAGTTTTTTTCACGAGTATTTTCCTTCTGTGCTAGTTTTGTGAAAATGTAGGTATAACTTTACCAAAGGAATAGGGTATTTGCAAGAATAAGAAAGATAGGAATTAGAGGGCTTTGCGCCAGACGTCAAATTCTTTTTTAGTAATAGTTGACTTGGTAGGCAAATGTCAGGAATCGAGAGAGAACAAGCATGAAAGTAAAACAAATAGTGTACGATTCATGCTTATCTTCATCAGTTTGCTAATTAAACAATTGTTGTGTAATAAATTCAACCAATTGGTCATGATATCGTGTATCTTGCAATCCATTTGCAATTACTGCTTTCATCCACCCAAGAGGATTTCCTGTATCATGCCGTTCGCCATCAACAAGGCAGGCAATAACGCGTTCACCACTCGTGTGGAGCATATGAGCAATAGCATCAGTCAATTGCAACTCATTTTTGGTGAGTATATTATTTGCTTGTAGATATTTGAGTGATTCAAAAATCTTTGGAGAGAGCACGTAGCGGCCTACGATAGCCAAATTTGAGGGTGCTTTTTCCCGAGCTGGTTTTTCAACCAAATCTTTGATTTCAAATGTTTGCGCATCAATTTGTCTACTATAGCTGATCACACCATAGTTATGCACCATATTCATAGGTACTTCTTGCACGGCAATAACAGATGCTTGCTCACGCTCAGCAATACGCATAAGTTGACCAATGGCAGGATCTTTTGCAAGATAAATATCATCAGGCAATATCACACCAAAATAATTGTTGCCAACTTCAGGTTCGGCAAGCAGCACTGCATGCCCCAACCCTTTAGGAACATCTTGTTGCACGTAGGTAAAATTGAGATTGGCAAGTGCTTGCTCGTAAGGGGCAACCATATGATGTTTGCCTAGTGGTTTTAAGAATTCTGATTTTGTAGTGTCAAAATAATCTTTGAGTGCTTGCTTAAAGTCACTAGTGATTACTACGATATCAGTAACGCCTGCTCCTTGCGCTTCTTCAGCTATAAAGTGCATGGCTGGTTTTTCATTAAGTGGAATCATTTCTTTGGGAATGGCCTTGGTCAGTGGCAAAAACCGTGACCCAATGCCTGCAGCAGGAATCACAATCTTTTTGATTGATTCTGTTTTTATGTTTATAAGCGTACAGAGACTAATGCCAAGTACTATTATGATATGCTTCTTCATATTTTTCTCCTCCTTGTAATATGTTGTTTTTATTATCTTAATCTTTGTTGTAGATTTTTTAAACTTCTTTCAAGTTGTTGTAACGCGTCTTTAAGGGATATTGTAGGTTGTACACCACCTCCAGCTGTTGGTAGTTGTTGCCCTTTTTTGAAAGCTGCAAATTCTTTTTTAGTCAGCGTAGCTGGTGTAGTGGGTAACTCTTGTCCTTGAATTATTTTTATCAGTTCGCGATCCTGTAATGAGAGCGAATTTATCCAGGAAGACAGAGCTTGGGGCCCTTCTTCTCTTTTTTCTTTATATTTTTTTATTAAGGGAGCGGCTTTTAGAAGTGGAGCAGTTTTCTTTTTAATTTCTGCGGTTTTTTCCTGTAGAGAAGATATCACTTGTTTGCGTCCTGCAAGCTGTTCTGCGCGTGCAATTGGCGGTTGGCTTTTTTGTGCAAATGCTTGTGCGACCTTGGCAAGTAGTTTTGTCGTATTCTTCCCTTCGGGCAGATATTCAAGATTTGGAATTTCACTCGATGACAGTTTTTGAGAGGTTGGCCATATTGCTTGATGTATAAGCGCTTGCGATCGGCTTATTCCTGTATAGGTAAATAGCACAACATTTACTTTATTGTGCGGATCTTCAGTAAAATATTCTGTATCATTCTGTATAATAATCACATCCTGTAACGTAACCTTGTCACCCTTGGCGATTGCAATGAGTCCTTTATAGAGAGGATGTGTATCAACTAGGCAGGTGAGTTTTTTGATAAGGAAGCCTTTAGTGAAGTATTGCCCTGGGATCGGCATGAACTGTTGTATGACCACTGATAATGGCACTTTGGGCGCATCAATTTCTGCAAAGTAATGGTCGGCATTACCGCCAATCATAGAAAGCACTGCAGGCATCTTGTTGTTTTCTATATTCACGGGAACAGGAACATGAGGCGTAGACATAAGAAGCGCTTCTTGTGTGGTCAGTTTGAACGGTTTATTTTCTGCCTGATGAGTAATTACCGATTGTTCTGTGATAGATGCAACAACTTTTGGCATATCAACCACTCTAAACCACTCTGTGCTTGGAAAACGTACTAAGGGAACATTATGGAGTCTAATTAAAGATTTTGATATTTTAAATGTGTGAATAGTATTTAAGATATCAGCGAGCGTTTCTTGAGAGGTACCAACTTGGAATTCTTCAAGTTGTTTAAAGTAGGTATCAAAACGTTGTTCCACATATATCTTAAAGTCTTCTTGGCCGTTACGTAGTTGGGTTTGTACAAAAAGTGTTCCTGCTTGTCCAGTATACGGTGGCACTGCGATTTTTGCACCACCTACCGTTGTTGGTGCATCAACACTTGCACCAGAAGCAATAGCATAATTATATGTTTGAGGTATGTTTTTATACTGAAATCCCGCTTCAAGATTTTTCCCACTGCCAAAGCAGGTATCATAGAAAAATAACCCGGTTCTTACCGAGCTATTAAAAAATCCAAGAACTTCTTTAAATTCATCTATGTAGAGGCCCGCAATTACGCCGCCGTCTCTGCCTGATTGAATACCACTACTCAAATTAATGATTTCTTGCATGAGACCAATTACATACTGTTGAGATGCATTTTTATTCTCATGAAGAATATCTAAAATTTTTTGCGTAGCTTCTTTGGCTACGAATGCAGCAGCATAAATGCCTCGGCTTAATTGTGTAGTAATGATTTGCATATCTTTTGTATATTTGGCAATATCTTTGTCTAATTGGACCAGTTCTTGCCTGTATTGAGCCAGTGCTTGTTCTTTGGCCGTTATTTGTTCTTGGATGGATGCCCCCTTATCAGGCGAACCATGGCCGGTAGCATAGACATTCCACGCGCCTAAATAATTCTCAAATGATTCTGGTGCTTTTTGTTTTATACGTGGTGCAAGTAATCCTAGATCTTGCCGAGTTACAAAAATTTTTCCTAAATCAGCTTTATCAGTGGCCTCCGCTTGTTTGGCGCTCACTACTTGATCAGGTACTTTGAGTGGATCGCTCACCTTGGCCATATGATCTACCTTAAGCCCAAGAACTAGTTCCCGCTTTGTAAGATTACTGATCTGCGGAAGGTCTTTAGGTTGTATAAGTTTTTTTTCATACGCTTGAGGTACCAAAATGTATGCCAAATTGGGTATATGATGCACAGTCCATTCTTTAGGGTCAAATAGTGTTTTATAACACACGAAATCAAAATCAATATCTTTTCTTAAAGGGTTATCCGGTTGCAATTCTTGCTCTTTAACGTTAATTTGCTTGAGGGCTTGGTCTCGATTTGCTGATTGCGTTGTAGAAGTAAAAGAGAATGGAGTAGCCGGATGTTTACGTATAACTTGGAGAGCTTGTTGATAGTAGCCATAATGGGCAGCATAGAGATCATGCAATTTTTCTATAGTTTTATTGTTGCTCAGATAATTGGGACCAGTAAGCGTTGGGCCATATTTGTGGAGGAGCTCCATATGTATCACGGCGGCCGTGTAGTGTTTATCTTTAAGTTTGTCGTAGCGATGACGTCTGATGACAAAATTGTTCCATAATGATTCGCTTACAATTATAGGAGCAGTTTGTTGCTCAAGTGCTGCAATAAGGCCAGACATAATTGCAAAGTCAGTAGAAGTTGCAATTTCTTGACCATGCGGGTCAAAAAGGATTATCAATCTGCGTGGTCCAAAAGCAGCCTCCATGGTCCACAGAGTTGATGCTCCTGAGAAAATGAGTATGTATGCTATACTTAAAAAAAACTTTGTATTCATTATAACCTCCTTGGTATCTGACTCTAGAGTATCAAAAAGATAGATTGAGGTGCAACGGTTCAATAGGTGTGCGTTGTGTGTATAGTATGCATAGTATGTATTGTCATAAAATACATCTTACTTTTTAAAACAGTCCTTATTAAATATGATCCTGCCGCCTTTAAGATGGTAGATAAACAAACGATAAAATAGATCAAAAGGGTCTTGTTCTTGTGGGTTTTCAGCCAAAAATGGTGCCAAGGGAGCAATAGATTTTAACATTATATTCAGATGTTGAATACATTGCGTAGGATCAACTAGTGATTGCATATAAATTGGTCGATTGAGTGCACGTGCCATTTGGAGTGGAGTTTCCTTTTGATCTGTTGCAGTGCAAAGCAATCGCTTTATATTTGTAAGATGCATCTTAGCAAAGTGCCCTGCAAGAACTTTGGCTATTATATCATGATCGTTTGGTGAAAATGAGGCGATAAAAGTGCGGGCAGTCGCAAAGCTCATAAGAGGTGCCAAAGCAAGGCCAATTGGTTCTGGTAATTTATAGGTAAGAGAGCCATTCCAAATTTGGTTTAATATATCGCAACGCAATGCTTTATTGGTTCTATTGGCAAGTAGATGAGTCTTTAATAATTTTTGCAGACAGAGTGCTTGTAATGATGGAACTGGATTAGATCTTAACGATTCTATAAGGGTATCAAGTTCTTCAATAGGATCAGCTTCTTGGGCTACTTCTGCCACTGGGTTATCATTATTATTATTATCATTATTTACGTTAAGAGGTGGTGGTGGATCGGGAATTGGTGTGATAGGATCTACGCAATACACAAGAAATGCAAGAAGAGAGAATAAATTATTTCTGTCGATAGCCGTGTGCATACAGGTATAATTATGTTCATCAGGGCCAACCCATGCACGTCGCTCGAGCAGGTGACCAATGCAATGAGGATGATCTCCCATAACAGCATGCACTATTGCAGGAAACCGATCTTGATCTATGCACTCTATATTAATCTCAGTGTGATCAAGAAGGGTTGCAAGCACTTGATCGTGGCCAAGGCTTGCTGCAGCATGGAGTGTTGTTTCTTTTGTTCTATTATGAGCTGCATGGGGCTCCGCACCTTCCATAAGCAAAGCCTTCAATTTTGGAATATCATTATCTACAACTGCAGAACGTAGGGCGAATTTTTCTAATTTTTTTCGATCTTTTTCTAAATTTTTTTCTTCTTCCGTTTTTTCTTTAGGAGGAGCCTCGAGTTGTACACAGTGTCTTCTACGAGCTGTTGGTCTAAAGAACTCGCTTGTGTGCGCAGAAAGGGGGGTTACTTCCAAGAGAGCGGGTGGCTCAGTGCATGGAGGCAACTTTCGCGTTTTCCCTTGTCTAAAAAGCGTAAGATGTCTCTCGAGTGCAAGATCTTCTTCGGGTACTGCGAGTTCCTCAGCGGGTCGTTCGGGGACTGTCTTTTGGGTTTTTTTCTTTTTAAAATTCTCTAAGTGTTCAGAAAGGGGCGTTTTTTTAGGTGGATCATCGTTGTCCATTGGATGGAGAGCGTGAAATGAAGTAATAAGTAACGAGAGTATAAGAGTCCAGGGGCGAGCAGGGTGTATCATGAAACATCCTTTCACTTTTTAGCATACTGAATCTTACGCTTTAAATACAATGGTTAGCACCACAAGCTTTCTTGGGGGTTTTTATTTTTGAAGCTTCTTATTCGTTATTAAAAATAACTTTACCGCCAAGAAGGCGATAGACAAATAAATAATAAAAAAGGAAAAAAGGGTCTTGTTCTTCAGGATTTTCGCTTAAGAATGGTTTTAAATTTGGGATTGATTTTAGAATAACGTTCAGATGCGTGGCATAATGCAAGGGAGTAACTAAGCCTTGTATATATGGTGACCTATTATGTAAGATTGCCATTTGTAATGGCGTCTGTCCCTCGACTGTTACCGTGCCTAATAATCTATTCAGGTTTTTAATATGTTCTTTTGCATAATGATAGGCAAGCGTTTTTGCAATTTTTTCATGATCATGGGGAGAAAACGAGAGAACAAAAATGCGCGCTCTTGCAAAATCCATGTGTTGTGCAAAATCGAGACCTATGTCGCTTGGCAAGTGATATGCAAGGGGCCTACCCCATATTGTACTCAGGACATCACATCGCACTAATTTTTGTGCTGCCAAATGTAATCTTATTATTTTTTGCATACATTGAGTACGCAATGAAGGATATGCTATAACATCTTCTTCATCGTGACTTTTTAATGTGGCAATAATTTGATCGAGTACCTCAAAAACATCTTGATCATTTTGTAGTGGAATGAGCGCCGGGGATGGTTCAGGTATCACCTTTATGGGGTCAATGCAATATGTAAGAAATGTAAGGATTGAAAACATATCATCTTCTTGTACCGCCAAATGAAGTGCAGTGAAATTGTCTCTATCAGGCCCTACCCATGCTCTATGTTCAAGTAAATGGCCCATACAGTGGGGACGTCTGTTTGTGATGGCATAAAAAAGTGGTGAGCGCTGAGACTGATCGCTTTCATCGGTAACAATGAGTGGTTCATCAAGAAGTATTTCAAGAACTTCATGATGACCCAGTGTTGCTGCCAAGTGGAGTGTAGATTGTTTATGGCTGCCAAGTACTGCGTTAGGATCAACACCCTGCCAGAGTAATTCCTGTACAAGAGGTTTATTATTATTGACTACTGCTTTTCTGAGTGCAATAGCTGCATGCACTTTTTCAATCTCTGTTTTTTCGAGAGGGGGCGCTTCACGTTGTACGTGTTGGCGTCTACAAGTTATTGGGTCAAAGAACTGTCTCGTGTGGGCAGCAAGAGGAGGTATTTCTACGGGCGCTGCTTGCTCAATGCGTCCAGGTAATTTACGGATTGTGCCCTGTTTAAATTGAGTAAGGTGCTTTGTAAGCGCATGCTCTTCTTCTGATGCTGCAGGTTCATGCACTGGCGGTACTGGTTTCTTTGTTTTGCCTTCTTTGAATTCTTTAAGGTGCTTTGCAAGAGGAGATTTTTCTTTTTGTACTTCAAGAGGCCTCTCGGGAACTGCTTTTTTGGTTTTTTTACTCTTAAAATTCTCTAAGTGGTCTGAAAGGGGGGTTTTTTCAGGTGGCTTATCGTTGTCCATTGGATGGAGAGCATGAAATGAGGTAATAAGTAATGAGAGTATAAGAGTCCAAGGGCGAGCAGGGTGTATCATGAAACATCCTTTCACTTTTTAGCATACTGAATCTTATTCTTTAAATACAATGGTTAGCACCCCAAGCTGTTTGTGGTACACTTAAGAAACTAAGAAATATTGATACTTAAGGGCATCCCCATGAATTATGATGTACGTAAAATAGAAGAGAAGTGGCAGCAGCGATGGCAAGATAATCCTTATTGGTATGCAAAGCCTACCGGTTCAGGTAAAAAATATTATTGCCTTGATATGTTCCCATATCCTTCCGGGTCAGGACTCCATGTAGGCCACTGGCGTGGGTATGTACTTTCTGATATCTATGCTCGTATAAAACTTCTTGAGGGGTATAACGTGCTCCATCCTATGGGGTGGGATGCGTTTGGTTTACCTGCCGAAAATGATGCGATAAAAAAAGGTATTCATCCCAAGGAAAGCACCTATAAAAATATTAGTCATTTTAAAAAACAACTTACGCAAATTGCTGCAATATATGACTGGTCAAAAGAATTAAGCACCACTGATCCTGAATATTATAAGTGGACGCAATGGATATTCTTGAAAATGTATGAAGCGGGTCTTGCATATGAAGATAATATGCCTATTAATTGGTGTACTTCATGTTTGACCGGTCTTGCAAATGAAGAAGTTCTTGATGGTCATTGTGAGCGGTGTGGTTCAGTGGTGATACAAAAAGAAGTACGCCAATGGGTGCTCAAAATTACTGAGTATGCAGAAAAATTATTAACAGGTCTTGATAAGCTTGATTGGCCAGAAAAAGTAAAAACAATGCAACGCAATTGGATTGGAAAATCTGAAGGCGTTGAAATTCATTTTACCGCACTTGATGCACACGGTAATCAAGTTATAGTGCCGGTCTATACCACGTGCCCAGAAACTATCTGTGGTGTTACTTTTTTGACCATGGCACCAGATCATCAGTTGGTTGAAAAGTTCGTTAGCTTTGCGCATCAAGCCCAAGTGAATGCCTACAAAGAAATTGTTAATGGTATGTCACCATTTGCACGAGAAACAAGCAAAGATAAAACAGGTGTATTTATTGGAGCGTACGCACTTAATCCTATTACTCAACATAAGTTGCCAATATATCTTGCAAGTTACGTGTTAAAAGAATATGGCACGGGTGTGGTGATGGGAGTTCCTGCACACGATGAGCGCGATTTTGCATTTGCGCAAGAATATGATTTGCCTATCAAGCAAGTCATTTCATCACCGTTTGTAAAACTTGATGATAATGGCGACATGCAAGAAGCGTATCCTGGTGATGGCGTATTAATTAATTCTTTGCAATTTGATGGTCTTGAAGCAAAAGAAGAAGGTCGCGTGGTAATCACTGATTATTTGGTGGGACTCAATCTTGCATTTAGAAAAACACAATATAAATTACGTGATTGGATTTTTTCTCGCCAACGTTATTGGGGAGAACCGATTCCGCTTGTACATTGCGCACGTTGTGGTGTGGTGCCAGTACCAGAATCTGAGTTGCCAGTTGTTCTTCCTGAAGTAAAAGAATATCATCCTACGGGCACCGGTGAATCACCACTTGCAGCAATTGAATCATGGGTAAACGTTGCGTGTCCTTCATGTAATGGTCCTGCAAAGCGGGAAACAAATACTATGCCACAATGGGCAGGATCATGTTGGTACTATTTGCGTTATCCAAATCCAACATTAACTGATAAACCATTTGATGAAAAAGACATGGCATATTGGTTGCCAGTTGATTTGTATGTGGGTGGCGTGGAGCATGCTATTTTACATTTATTGTATGCGCGGTTTTATACCAAAGTACTTTATGATTTAGGGTATTTACCTTTTGATGAACCATTCAAAGAATTGTTTAATCAAGGCATGGTCAATAAATATTCGGAGCTTTCTGGTGCCGTTGAAAAAATGTCAAAATCAAAAGGAAACGTAGTAAATCCTGATGACATGGTAGCTCAATATGGCTCTGATGCGTTGCGGATGTATATTCTTTTTATGGGACCACCTGAGCTTGATTGTGAGTGGCAAGACACGGGGCTTGAAGGAGTCAAACGATTCTTGCAAAGAGTATGGACTTATATGACCGATACATCAATTATTACTGATACGGAAAACGTAGCAGTAACAAAACGCGTGCATCTTTTTCTTAAAGAGTTTCAAGAACGTATTAATGCATTTAAGCCAAACACCGCAGTGCCCGCAGCAATGGAATTATTTAATGATTTGATTAAGCAAAAAGCAAAATTGTCACGTGCTAGTGTAGAGAAAATTCTTGTATCACTTTCTGTGATGGCGCCACATATTGCAAGTGAATTACTTGAAGACATATGTGGCAAACAATTAGAGCATTGTACATGGCCTGCCTATGACCCAAAATTGGCAGCGCGCGATGAGGTCACCATTGCAATTCAGGTGGATGGCAAAACACGAGCAACGATCACCGTAGCACAAAATGCGGATCAAGAATTTGTGACTAGAGAAGCAAAAGAAGCAGCTGGCAAATGGTTAGAAGGTGAGATTGTTTCTAAAGTGATATTCGTTGCCAATCGTATGATTAACTTTGTCATAAAATAAGACAATGCTTACTATGTTTGTGTTGTTTGTAAGGTATACAATGTACTCTAATGCAAGCATTTGCAACAACGTACGCATTGGGAACACTTGTTGGTATTTATGATAATGTATGCAACGTGTGTATTATCAGAAAAGGAGACCTTGGCAGGATAACAGTAGTGAGATTGTTCTAAAAGCGCAGGTTGTTGGAATTTGTTCAAGTTTTATTTTTAGATCGAGTTTTTTATGCAAAAATATATTCTTCATGCTCATCTTTTCTTGTTATTTATGTGGTGTTCAGTAGCTCAAGCAGCCGATCCAGTAAAAGCATTATTTGAGAATCGTCCCTGGTATTTTGTTGAACAGGTTTTTATTCTTGAATCTCAGAAAGAATTAGAAACATTTACCCAGAATGCCAAGCGGTGGATTCCTTCACTGATCGCAGGGACTACAAGTGGTATTGTGGTATCTTCATTGGCCGAATGTGTGCTTCCGGAGCAATCGCACTCATTTCGATTGAAACAATATACGCAAACAGTTGGTGCTTCTCTTGTGAGTATAATGAGCATATCCACTATATATACATTTATACGAGCGTATAGTGAACGGACTATTGATCTTCGTGTGCTTACTGCTTTTATTAGTGAATGGCAAGACAACAAAAGGTATACACCAACTGAATGGCATGCATCTTGCGATGCATTATTTGATCTTTATAGCACAGAGGGCGAAACTGCATCATTTCAAGAAGTTGCAATAAAAATAAGTCCTGTACTAAAGCGAACTATTTATGAACAATTTCCTGAAAGATATGCAGATCAATTAAAAAATATGGAATATAAAAGTGTGTTTGATCGTATGTTATCAACAGCATTTAGTGTAAAACTAGATTTGGCACATCTATTTGATGTACTCGTTCGTACAGTATGCTGGTGTTATAGATAAAACATGGCAGATAAATTATTATGATCTGAAAGGAGATAAAGTATGGAGCGCACCGTTGATAAACACGTAATCACCACTACCAATGAAGAGGTAATTTGGTTTCCGCAATCAAAAATAACTAAAGGTGAAGTGATTGATTATTATGAAAAAATTGCACCGTACATGGTGCCGCACATGTACAATCGTGCGGTCACTATGCACCGCTATGTTGATGGTATTAAGGGTGAAGATTTTTATCAAAAAAATGCTGGGTCATATTTCCCCAAATGGATTAAGCGCTGTTCGGTAAAAAACAAAGACGGCAGTAGCACTGAGTATGTGGTATGCAATAATGCAGCAACTCTTGTCTATTTGGGGCAACAAGCGTGTTTAACGCCGCATCTGTGGTTAAGCCGTGTTGATAAAATTGAATCACCAGATCTTTTAATCTTTGATTTGGATCCGGGCAAAAATCAACCATTTTCATTTATATGTAACGTTGCATTGAGATTCAAGGAACTTCTAGAGACAAATAAATTGGTACCTTTTGTAAAACTTACAGGTTCCCGCGGCTTACATGTTGCCGTGCCCTTAAAACGTTTGTATACGTTTGATTCTGTTCGCGATTTTGCAAAGGAAGTGGGCAAAATTCTTATTGAAGATGATCCAAAGAATTTGACTATGGAAGCTCGTAAAGAAAAACGGGCAGGGCGATTATTTATTGATATTAATCGTAATGCATTTGCGCAAACTGCAGTTTCTCCTTATTCGATCAGAGCATATGAAAAGGCTCCAGTGGCAGCGCCACTTTTTTGGGATGAAGTAAAGAAAAAATCTTTGACCGCACAAAAATATAATATCAAAAATGTATTCAAGAGATTGTCTGTTTTAGGCGATCCATGGCATGATATTTATAAGCACGCTACAAAATTACCATAATAAATTTTCATTTGAACTGCATAAAATCTACAGTACCCCACTCATATTTTTTATAAAACTACTATAAGTGGGGTACATAAAAATACTTAACCTAAGGGCCTTCCTCCTTTTAAATTATGCTCAGAGCGTTCTGGGTATTTTTCACCACGTTTTTTCTCCAATTGAAGAAGAGCGCGTAGAAGAGCCTCTTCTGCAAACGCAGTGAGCGTTAATCCTGGCTCCCAATAGACTGCATCTTTTACTCGATTTATTAAATCAGTTGAAAGATGAATGGTCACTCGTTGTTTGGGTGAAACATCCACCGTAGCTTTTTTGGATTTATTTTTTTCTTTTTCCGTTGAAACTTCAGTAGATGATGATAGGTAGGCAAGCAGTGGATTGTTGCCCATCGTTTTTTTATTATTCATTTTTTTTAAATCCTTTATTTGTTTTCTTTAGCCATCTAGAGAAGTTGGCATTTTTGCAAATAATGACAAATATATTCGAAAAATTATTTTTGTTCCTGGTTAATAACTTCACTTGCCAAGCTGCGGTAATCGCATGCACCATACGAGCGTGTGTCATATTCAGTAATTGGTTTGGTAAATGATGGTGCTTCAGAAAGTCGCACATTTTCTCGAATTGCTGTTTTATAGAGCATCCCTTTAAAGTTAGATTCCAGCGCGGATACTACTTCTTTTGCATGTTTGGTTCTACCATCCACACGGCAGGGAACAATGCCTGCAATATGTAGATCTTTATTGAGCCGCTCTTTGATCACGTCAATGGTTTGCATTAATTGTACAAGGCCACTTAATGCCATAACGCGTGCTTCCACCGGAATAATCACTTCCTCTACTGCAGTGAGTGCATTCACGGTGAGTATGCCCAAGTTTGGTGGACAATCAATGAGCACGTAATCATATTTACCAGCAAGTTTTTTAAGTTGTTGTTTAAGAATTGTCTCTGATCCTACCTCATGTGCAAGTGCTTTATCAAGCCCGAACAGCCAATTGGAAGATGCTACCGCATCAACGTATGCAATGTCCGTTTTTGCGATAATGCTTTCTAGGTGTACTTTGTTTACAAATACATCATAGAGGCTTTTGCCATCCCCATCAGATATGCCTAACCATGAGCTGGTTGAACCTTGTGGATCGAGATCGATAATTAAAACGTTACGCTTGTTTTCAGCAAGACCTGCTGCTAGATTTACGGCGGTGGTTGTTTTTCCACTGCCACCTTTTTGATTAATGACTGCGATTGTGCGCATCATATACTCCCTTTATGTGTTAAAGTTATACTAGTATAACTTTAAGTTAGAGGATGTATTGTTGTCAATGGTTACAATGGAAGTATGGTATACATGTGATGCAAAAAAGAATCGTCCACGAGTTTTGCCCGTGGACGATTTTAAAACAACCTAATGAGTTCTATAATTCATTAACTAACTTTACCCAAGTCACCTGTGATAGGCTCTGGAGTCACGAGATTGCCAGATGCATCTTTTATAGGATTCAATTGAATCGTAACTTTAGCTTCTGGTGTAATCGTAAATTTAACGTTGTTTGCTGGATTTGCTAAGTCAGTTGCCGCAGCATCTGTGACAGCTTTTCCAAGTTCAGTCCATTGTGTAGCCGGTTCACCTTTAATATGGCGGTACACATATACTGCTGATTGTGCAGCTGAGTCAGAATTCTTAATATCATTAAGTTCGCTCACTACATATGCAGGTGTCCAACTAGGAAGTGACTTTGTAAGATCAAAAGCAACAAATAATAAATCTTGTTGTTGACCCTTTATCATGCTGCTACCTTGTGTTGGTGTGAAGTTGTATAGTCTGATTGAGTTAAGCAACGAATCACTTGCATTAGGAAGTCCTAAGCTTTTAGTTGTTGCCGTTCGTACTTCGCCGAATGAACCATTTGCTGCAAAACTGCCAATATTATAAGTAGCTTTACTTCCAACTGCATTCAAACCTAAAGAGAGCGATGTACTACCACCTTTTCCTCCTTGGCCACCAACTGAACATTGTCCGCCTGCAAAGTTACCTGCGCAGGCTGTTTGCACAACGTTACCAGTACCTGCTAATCCCACTTGAGGGACTAATGCAAGCATTGCTGCTGCAATGAGTAATAATTTTGATTGTATATTCATAAGAATTCCTTTTTTGTTTATTTAAATGGTTGTTTTCTATATATAACATAGATTAATGAGCAACTTGCTCAGTTCTAGTCTACACCTTTACTATAGCATATTTATTTTCTAATATGCAATAGTTTGATATAAATATATCCTTATTTGCTCAATAGTCTGCAATAACTCCTGCAAAGCCTAGAAAAATGGCAGTTTTGAATCCCGCTCAGAAATAAAAAGAATCGTCCACAAGGATCACTCGTGGACGATTTAAAACAACCTAATTAGTTTTTATATAATGTACTAACTAACTTTGCCCAAGTCACCTGTGATAGGTTCTGGAGTCACGGTATTGCCAGATGCATCTTTTATTGGATTCAATTGAATCGTCACTTTAGCTTCTGGTGTAATAGTAAATTTAACATTGCCTGCCGGATTTGCTAAATCAGATGCAGCAGCATCTGAGACAGCTTTTCCAAGCTCAGTCCATTGTGTAGCTGGTTCACCTTTAATATGGCGGTACACATATACTGCCGATTTTGCAGCTGAGTTGGCATTCTTAATATCATTCAGTTCGCTCACTACATATGCAGGTGTCCAACTAGGAAGTGATTTTGTAAGATCAAAGGCAACAAATAATAAATCTTGTTGTTGATTCTTTATCATGCCGCTACCTTGTGTTGGTGTGAAGGTATAGAGTCTGATTGAGTTAAGCAACGAATCACTTGCATTAGGAAGTCCCAAGCTTTTAGTTGTTACTGTTTGTACCTCGCCGAATGAACCATTCGCTGCAAAATTACCAATATTATACGTAGCTTTACTTCCAACCGCATTCAATCCTATGCCCACGGATGTTTTACCGCCTACTCCACCTTGGCCACCAACTGAGCATGAACCGCCTGCAAAGTTACCTGCACAGGCTGTTTGTATAACGCTACCTGGACCGCCCGCTAATCCCACTTGAGGAACTGCGAGCATGGCTACCGCAAGGAGTAATAGTTTTGATTGTATATTCATAAGGATTCCTTTTTTTGATTATATGGTTGTTTTCTATATAACATAGATTAATGAGCAACTTGCTCAGTTCTAGTCTACACCTTTATAATAGCATATTTATTTTCTAATATGCAATAATTTTATATTATTTGTTCAATAATCTAGTTCGAGTATACGCGCTGATATTAAAAAGAACCGACCACGAGGGTCACTCGTGGTCGGTTTTAAAACAACCTTAATGGGTTCTATAATTCATTAACTAACTTTACCCAAGTCACCTGTTATAGGTTCTGGAGTAACAGTATTACCAGACGCATCTTTCATAGGATTCAATTGAATTGTCACTTTAGCTTCTGGTGTAATTGTAAATTTAACATTGTTTGCTGGATTTGCTAAATCAGTTGCCGCAGCATCTGTGATAGCTTTTCCAAGTTCAGTCCATTGTGAAGCTGGTTCACCTTTAATGTGGCGGTACACATATACCGCTGATCGTGCACCTGCGTTAGCACTCTTTGTATCATTAAGTTCGCTCACTACATATGCAGGTGTCCAACTAGGAAGTGATTTTGTAAGGTCAAAAGCAACAAATAATAAATCTTGTTGTTGACCCTTTATCATGCTGCTACCTTGTGTTGGTGTGAAGCTGTATAGTCTGATTGAGTTAAGCAACGAATCACTTGCATTAGGAAGTCCCAAGCTTTTAGTAGTTGTTGTTCGTACTTCGCCAAATGAACCATTTGGTGCAAAGCCACCAATATTGTAAGTAGCTTTACTTCCTACAGCATTCAATCCTAAATTAAAGGATGTACTACCGCCTGCTCCTTTTTGGCCACCAACTGAGCATGATCCGCCTGCAAAGTTACCTGCACAGGCTGTTTGTATAACGTTACCTGCACCCGCAAATCCCATTTGGGGAATTAATGCGAGCGTTGCTGCTGCAACGAGTAATAGTTTTGATTGTATATTCATAAGGGTTCCTTTTTTTGTTAATATGGTTGTTTTCATTTTTATCCTATTTTACTTAGGTCGCCTTCCAGCGGCGTTTCTGCAACTAAATTACCTTGATCATCAAGATGAGCAGGTAGAAAAATTGCTACTTTTGCGTTTGGTTGTATGGTAATTTTGGTGGTTAATGGTTTTGTTAGATCCAAATTTTTAGTATCTATATACGTTGAGCCAAGCTCTGTCCATAGAAGTTCGCCTTGTATTTGCTTATATACTTTCACCATTGTTTGCATATTCGGATATTTCGTTTTTGCATCGGTAGCTTCAGCTTTTACACTTAGAGGGGTCCAAGCAGGCAATGGTTGTGTAAGATCAAAAGAAACAATCAACAACTTTATTTCTTTATCTTTTATTAACGTACCTTCCGTCGGCGTGAAGGCATACAACCGAGTTGATTTTAAGAAGTCCGCATTGGCAAGGGGAATAGTGAGATTTTTAGTTGTTTGGGCAGTAATTTTGCCGAAATTTTCAGTTACGGGTAGATTGCTCGGATAACTTACTTTACTACCCACCGCATTAAGTCCTAACGCGCCTGTTGTGCAACTGCCACTATAAACTGATGTGCATAAGTTGTACACTTTTGTTGGTGGTTGTCCTCCTGCAGAACAATCAAATGGCGAAGTTGTTGCTATCAACCATGCTGTAGCTAAAAAAAGTATAGTTTTTATATTCACGTTTGATACTCCATTAATTACTCAATATTTATGCTGAATCCTATTTTGGTTGTATATCTTTACAGCCTCAGTGTATCATTTTTATTTTCTATTATGCAATAGATTTTCACTGATAGTATTCTGATATGTCTGTAGCGCAGGTTAAATAAGGCATAAATAACAAAAGTTTAGGGAGTAAATATCGGGCATTTTTTTAAATTCTACTTGATATTTTTAAGCCATTTGTGGCATACTGGAAGTGGAGAAGAAGTCTATTTAGCTGTGAAAAAGAATAGTTATATCTAAAAAAGGAACTTATATGAAAAAAGTATTATTATTAGGGTTAGTATGTGGATATATAGGAGCTGCGAGTGCTATTCAAGTTAAAAATAGCTTGGCTCTTGGTGCAGCCACCAATGTTGGTGGTTTAAAGGCAGTTAATCTAGGTACTTTTGGCAAACCTTATGCCGCTACTGGTCCTATTAAGCTTGGGACTGTGCAGGTAATTCCTGAGCCTGTGTCTATCAAGGTTTGCAATGCAGCAAGTAACGATTCAATGTGTCAGGGTATTACGATACAACCTGGTGAAACAAAAGAAGTAGGTAATTTAGGAACGGTATATATTTGGGCTAATTATAAAGGCCTTATGGTAAAATATCAAGCATCATCAAAAGGTCTTTTAGAGTTTCCTACTGATTTTGGTGCTCCTACAGATTCTAAGACTATTGAAATGATGCTGCGCTAGCATTGGTTTTTACATTAAATTGATTACCATACGTATCAAAATAGGTCGCGTATAAAAATGATATATAGAGTATATTGCGTTGCCATTGTATTGCCCTAAATCGGGCAGCAAGGTGCATGAGGGCAGCAATGTTAGTATTCATGCACCAAGAGTCATTAGTGTTTGCAAGAATAGTAGATCCTTTCTCATAATTATCATCAGGTTGATCATTAAAAAAGAGCTCAGAACAGATATATGGTATAAATGAAACTCCAGGAAAAACGTTAAACAAAGGGCGTGGAGCAGTTGCTGGAGTAACTCCAGGAAACGTAGTAAAAAATAAATGTTCCAATACTTTTAATTTAAATGCTGGAGGAATTTGTTCAGTAAGAAGCATGGCATGTCGTTTATCAAATATCTTTTCTAAATTCCCATTATTAATCCAATGGAGCGTGTTGCGATAGTCTGGTCCATCCCAGCGGAAAGCCCCTATGATTATGTGAAGAGGTCGGCCAAGTTCTTTTTCTGACCAGATGCCACATAATGCTGGGGTTGTACTTAAATGGCTGCATTGCATTGAAGATTCGGGTGTTATAATCAGCTGAGCTTCTGGATATCGCTCTGCTGCGGACTTGAGTAGTTCTTGTGTAGCTAATGCTTGCTTATTCAGATTTATCATATCGGGGATGATAACTGGTAAGGGTGCTATTTTTGAAAGCCAAAGAGGAGCTTCTGTTGTGGGTATGGCAATTGTTAAGCTAAGAATCCAGGGTATTGTAAACATGAGTAGTACGATAAAGGATTGAATTGATCTTGTAATATATGCATATACAATCGATCCTGATAAGCACAGAATAAGTAATAAGAGCATAGACTTGCCAATGTAAGGCAGGAGAGTGAGTAATTGTGGTTTTTCAGCCAGTACAAATACTGGATTGAATAGAAAATATCCTTCATACCGACTGAAGATTGCCAAAGAATAATGCTCCATAAACAGGATAAAGAGCCAATAGGTAATCACCCATACGGTCAGTTTTTCAAGAACAGAGTGTAATGCAAAGTAATCTATGATTTTCTTGTTTATCGCAAACCAAATAAGTGTAAATAAAGAAATATAAGAAATTATAAGCAATACGGGAGCAAAGCGCTCTGCGACTGATCCTCTAGCCATATTATCTAAGCCTAGGAACACACCGGACGTGTGCGTGCCAAATGCAATAATGCCCCACAAAAAACCATATCCAAAAGAAAGATTATTATATACTGCTACATATAACAGCGGTATCGCAAATAAAAAAACAAGCGGCCACGTATAGGTGCTCCACAGTAAGGGAGCACCAAATAAAAATGCAGATAAAATAAATAACAACCAATGGCGCAGTGTCATGCGAGATTATCCTGCAGTTATTTCTCCTGGTTCTACATCATATACCGTAATGAGGTCTCGCTGATTGTTGATAGTTTCTACCCAAATGCCTATTACGCCATCATTTAAGATTTTATTAAAATCTAATTGTTGCCCTGGCTGTAGAGGAAGATTCGTAGTGCGCACAAATTGTGATGTTGAATTAACAATATCAAGATAGCCAATAGTAATAGCACCATCTACATCTGATATTGCACCTTCTTTTTGAACTTCTTGTATATACACGAGAGCTGCTAAATAATCAGTAAATTGCGTATCCGTGCCACTGAATTCATACGGGTTTGGGTTTCCTCGATTATCAAGTTGATTTGCAGATGAAAGCAGATTGCGGAAAGAATCATTGGTATATTGCCCGGTAGATGCTATATTTCTTTTATAAAAATAATCAAGCACTACTGGTTCTCCAAAGTCAATCTCCTGGCGTATACCCCCTGGGCTTAAGAGTCCTGGGGTTAGAATATTTACCGGTTGCAAACGCCATCCATCAGGAATGGTAGCTAAGTTTCCACCACCACGCATATTGGCATTGATAGGGTCAAGGCTAAACGTATAATTGAGACAAGGCCCAATGGCAAGCACCGCAGCCAAGGGACTTAATCCCGATGCTATTTGTTTTTG
Organism: Candidatus Babeliales bacterium; assembly: GCA_963716425.1. Lineage (GTDB taxonomy): Bacteria > Babelota > Babeliae > Babelales > JBFXEV01 > JBFXEV01. The sequence goes on along the minus strand of OY970310.1, from coordinate 539,072 downwards.
TTCAAAGACACCTTCCCAAATATTAAGTGTGATTTGATTTGCATTAAATAATGAGCTCATGCCCCAGTCATTAGGTATTATTGGAAATTGTCCAACAAGTCCAACACCAAAGCCAAGAAACCCCTGCTCTCCTACTTGAAAAAGAGCTCCTGGACCATCGATAGTAATAGTGGCCGTAATTGCATTGGTTGCAAGTGATGGATTACCAAATACTTTTGCTTTGCTAAATAAATTACCAATCTGGAGTCCTCCACCAGCTTGTGTATCAGAACCAATTAATACTTGTCCATTATCATTAAGCTGGAGAGCAATATCGGTAATAGTTATTGGTGGATACATCAAAGGGGATGTAGTATCGGTAGGAAGAGTTTCAATGCCGAGCATGGTACCTCTATTAACTTCCATAACTGCATCTTGTTCAATGATAATAGTACCCGTGCCAACTATTTTAGAGCGTATGATATTTGGATCTTGTCCATTTTCAGAAAACACTGCAGAAAACATTTGGAATATTGTTCTTGTGCGAGAGCAGAGTGGTGTATCAAGACAGTCAGTATGACCACCCATAAAGAGTAGATATTCATGATCTATTTGTAAATCAGCCAATTTTTCTGAGATAAGTCGAGCTCCGCGATTATCAATAAGTTCCACGTCGCCAGCATCTAAATAAAAAGCTTGTGTCTTTAACGTTGGTATGTTTGCATCAATAAGATGATAAGGATCATGTGTGATCCATCGATCTATTACCTCTTGATCAAGCACTAATGACCCATTGGGAAATACAACAGGGTTACCAGGGGGGAGAGGATTGGCACCAATATAAGGAATTGGTGGACCATAGACGGGAGTGCCATCGCCATTTACTAAAAAGGGAAGATCAACAAAATAGGTGCCTTGGAATGGGTTTGCAGGATGACCTGCAATAGCATCTAAATCGGGACTAAACGCCGCAGAATATGAGAAGAATGAGAAGGTGCCACTTTGCTCAGTTGGCGTACCGCCACCACCATTAGTGGGGGCAATCTTGCCAGCACCGGGTCCAGTTGTTGGTATTTCCGGTTGTATAAGACTATTTATGCTAAATAGTGCACCATCGGGTTCTCGTGCAAGATTAGTAGTTGCATCCGCCCAAAAGGCAGTTGCGCTTTCGCAGCCAAATCCAATATATGTTTCCGGGTGTGTCATGCCAAGATAAAGTGATCCATAAGCGCCCATTGATTGTCCTGCAATGGCACGATATGCTCTTTCTGCCTTAGTGCGGAAATTTGCGTCAATAAAATTGACCGTATTTTCAACCATAAAAGTTTCAAACTGACCATTCAGTGCTGAATTTACATACCAAGAACCCAGATAGACGTACGTATCGGGTATATATCCAGGCGTATTATCAGTTGGTCCAATAATCAAACTTGGGTCAACATTCACTACAATCATGGGCACAATTTGACCTGAGCTAATGAGGTCATCCAAAATTGCTGCATTGGTTACCGTATAATTTACATTTGTACCACCAAGGCCTGGGCAGTAATAAACAACTGGATAGCTATCTGTGGAATTTGCATAGTTGGGAGGAAGATATACGGTTACTAAGCGAACATCTTGGCCAGCGGGTGCCGATGGTGAGGGGGGGACTATGCCATCAGTTGGTATTTGCATTACTATAAGAGTGCCAGCAGTAGCACTTTGAGAAAGCTCCAAGCTTTGATTGAGGCCGAGCATGTTATCTGAAATTGTAGTGTCAGCATATGCAGTAGTTGCTACACCAATAAGGAGGAGCAAACAAATGTTAAATATATGTTTCATTGTGAGTGTCTCTCTTTTTTATGCAGAAAATTCTAAACCAACATACCAATTAGTTTCTCGTGGCGTATTTTTACCACCAACCACACGACCAACGCTTGCAAAAATACCCGCAGTAACATAATCAAAGTCATGGCGCAAGATTGCTTCACCATATATGGTATGTGCAGTCACATGCGTATCTACTTTCAACACTGCCGCTGCAGGATCAAGGGCTGGTAGATTAGGTACAAAAGTAAATGTAGGGTTTGCTCGCAAAGATATATGATCTTTTGTTTTTACATATGCTTCATAACCCAAACGCAGAACTGCATAATCGCGGTCAGTTATCTGCGGATAGGCTGCCGCTTCTAAATGCCCTACAAAGTAACCCCAATGTATATCTGCAGGCACTGCTGGCCCAATATTTTTTACCGTTGCATTTTGGAAAGGAGCTGCAACATTTTCTCTTCGTTTAAATACCCATGAATAGAGAGCATCTGCTTGTAATAAGAACCAATTAAAATCATGCCAGTAGCCACGACCACCAAGCATAAGTTCTGTGTGCCCATTATTGCCAAGCGATTCGAGCAAAATGAGACCTGGGTTCATTTGCCGATGAGCTGATGGTATGCGTACAGTAATATTACCTTCTACAAATGAACAGGTATTCCACCAGTATTGCGTAAAGAATTGGGCATCAATATCACCAACGCCTTTGTGTTTTTGCGAATTAAAGGTAATACCCAAACTGTTTAAAAGGGTGTTGATTGGCGTTGCTGGTGAACTAATAAGCTGGTCAACTGCAATTTCAATGATCTGTGCATTATTTACGGGGACACCTGCTGGATCCAGACTTGGTTCTACCCAAAGCTGTGCTTGTTGGGCAACATTATTACCAAGTGGTGTATAGTTTGTACCAGTTACAAAGCGTGCTGCTGCATTATCTGTAAGTCCACCACCGTTAGCTGGAAGAGCAGGGAATCCTTGCACTTTTGTAAGGGAAGCGCCAAAAGGGGGAGGTGGTGCAGAGCCATCTGTTCTTTCAACCACGAATACTGGGTTTTGATTTAGTGGGTCTAATAATGGGTTGTTTGTAACATCCACATTAGCGATAGTAATATCATTGCCAGGAAATTGATTATTTGCATAATTGACTAGCTTTATATTAATACCAGGCTCCGTCCACGTTGCTGGCAATTCTGACAAGAAATCAAGCCTATAGGCAAAGGTTTTTGATGATGGATCTCCCGGAATTGTTTCTGCTCCTTCACGTATTACCGCATTAAGGAGTGCAGGATTAAGCGTGTTATTTACAATGGGCCCTTGGGTTAAACGCATTTCAAAATCTCTGTAGGGAATGGACAATCGTCCACCAACCACCACATTGCAATTGATTGCATGTGAGCCAACCAAGCCAAACACTGCACCGCGATCAATATATTTGACACGAGGAGAAAATATTGTGGAAAAAAGAATATTAATAGGTGGTACATTTTGGGTACCAAAAACATTGTTTAAAGGAAAATCAGCTTGATTAAAAAGTAATGCAGAGAGGGGGCTTACATGAGTGTCTGTGCTTTGCACATTGTATGCAGTGTCACACTTGCGTTGAAAATATCCTGCCCATGCATTCAATGTCCATGTTTCTTCAGAAGGAACTAATGGTTCAAGATGATATATATATTTAAGAAGAGGGATGGGCAATCTAAATTCACGCGCAATAAGAGACACGTGAGTGATCGCGATAATACCGATACTGATATGGGTTAGTATTTTTTTTAGCTTCATAAATTCTCTTTTTCTTTAAGATTGCACGGTTCTAAATAAGCTGTTTCCACTCATGCGTACTATGGGGTTATTTTCCAAAGCAAGGATAGCTCCCGTTTGGATTTGGAATTGCGCATTACCATTAAAGGTAAGGTTCAAGCCAACTATCCATAATCCATCTTGTAGAATAATGACCGAGTTATTATCAGTTGAAGTAAAAATAACAACGTCAGTTGCGGGATCAAAACCAGGACCTGGCACAATCAGCTCACAACCGCCAACAACAGCCTCTATCACAATATTTTCATCAAGAATAATAGTACTTGTTTCAGTGGGTTGATATGGATTGGTACACGTATAGATAAGATTAAATTCTGAGGCGGTGATTGTTTCACTAAATAGTTGGGTGGAATGTAATGAAAAGGCAGCCAAAGCTGCGTAAAAAATAGATTTGTTCATCATTGTGCTCTCTCTCGGGTTTATACATAAAAATTATATATAATCTAAGTTCAGCAAATAATGAGTAATTTGTCAACAGCTTATTGTATTCTTTGACCATTTGGTATATTTATTGAATCACCTTCAACATTTTCCCATTCTTGTAGAATGCGTTTGGTATACGGATCTTTGGCATTCGTAGAGGCTTTTTTGTTTTCTTGGGTTTCCACTATTGCACCGTAGCCGTGGAGTAAGTCGATAATTTTTAAGGGTAAGCCTAATTGTGCTGCCGTAAAAAGTGCAGTCATGCTTGCTTTATTTTGAATATTTAATAGTTGGACAGCTTGGTCTTTAGAAAGTTTTGAAAGTAGAAGAGTAAGCATTTCAAAGAGCATCTGTGCGGCTTTTTTATCGCCATATTGTTTTGTAGCTTGCGGATAAGCTTTAATTGCAGCAGAGATAATTGAATTATCATTACTATCACGGGCAGTGATAATGTCTTGGGGTGGAAGAGATGATTTTTTTATAGTCTCAAGTATGTTTTCATACATTCCTTTATCTGCATCTTTAAAGAGCTGTTGCATGTCTTCTTGAGAGCACAACAGCAGAGTGCAAGACAGGAGTAATGTACACAACGTGCTTATAAAAAAAGAAGTTTTCATACTCTGTTCCCTTTGGTATCAAAAATAAGAATATATTCCAGGTCACTCTCAGTGTATCAAATCAAGTATTCAGATAGCAATATTATAGGATGTGTTGTTGGTATCTAAGTAAACTATTGTTTTGCGATATCTGTTTTTAGTATAATTAAGGTGTATAAGACCATTGTCTATTAAGGAGATTTCATGAGAAAATTACTGTTTTTAGGTGTCATTCTTTCTTTATCGGCATCTCTCTATTGTTATGTAGACACCATATCAAATGAATCAGGTATGGATATTACCATACAATTAACTGATGAAGATGGAACGCAGTCTACTCATACGCTCGTTGCAGGGGAAAAAAAGATCTTTAATAGAGAAGAGAAATGTATTTATGAAGTCAAAGATTATTCTGATAAATGGAAGACAGTTGATGATGTAGGTCCTGATGATTTATTGGTGATACCAGAAACGTGGAATCGGTGCCAAAGTTGGGATTTTACTATAAAAAAACGTCTTGATGGCACCGTGTATGTTGCTCGTAAAAAAGGTGTTGAATCAAAAACAATCTACTAAGTAAGGCATTTAATGTACCAGCCTTGTGCAATTGTTTGTTCAACTTTTTCAAATTCTTGCTTGAACTCTGTATCCCATTCGGTGAGTCGTTTTAATTCATTGTTATGAAGAACAAGCGGATTGATCCCTCTGAATTTCCCAATCATATGAATATCATAATCATGTATGGTGCTTAAGCTGATAATGCTCGCAAAATTTTTAAGGTTATGCATGTGCTGTTTGATATGTACATCTTCACAAGAACACAACTTTTGCCAAATCAGTTGATCTATAGAGAAATGAATTTCATGTTTATCAATCAGGTTGATCTCACATGCACGGTGTAAGGCTTGGGCTGCCCATTTATAGGTAAGCAATCCTGAAGCTGAAGCAAATTCATTTTTAGTAAGTGAAAGAGCACACTCACCAAATAATCGCGCGGCATGAAGATCATCAAAATACCATTGATTATTTTTTGTTTTAAGATGTTTGAGTAAGTAGATAATATCTTCTTGCGATATTATATTTGTAAGTTGGCCACCATAGAGCACATACTCAAGCCGATCTGCGCATATTTCGGGTATTTCTTGTTCCAGTAACGGAAACATGCCGCTTTTATGAATAATATCACCGATGCTATAATTATGCCGCGCGAGAATATCTTTGAGTTCTGTTTGTTCTATAAACCATTCATGAATGGTGTCTTGGTATGAATCATTGTGTGTAGCAGTGTATAAAAAATCACCAACATGTGAAAATACTGTGTGAGATACATCATGGAGTAGGCCTGCGATTTGTTCGGCAAGAGGAGCACCATAGAGCCGTAGTAATATCATCACGCCTACAGAATGAGTAAAGCGTGAATAAGGTGGTAACGTTTTAATAAAGGGTGTAATGCCGTATTGATTAATATGTTCAAGTCGCTTTATAGATGGCGCTTGTAATAGATCAATAAGTACTGGTTCTGTTATAGTCACTGTGCCATAGAGTGAAGTTATGGTAAGAGCAGATACGTTATTATGCAATGCATTGCGGGGTTCTATTTTGATCATAAGCCCCTCCTTGTTATGATGAATCTTAGTTTTCTTTTCATTCTCAGTGTAATGAATTTATGGTATTGAACGAAATAGTTTAAATACAATTAAAATGTGAGAGTGGTATTTTAGGAATACCATAGACACTTTAAGTGTATGTGATACGCTTTTTTTATTGGGAGTTTACTCAAGGATTCCGCTCAAGACCCTTCGATAGGCTCAGGGAGAGCGGAATAATCGCACTTTTGCTAAGCGCTCGTCCTGAGCTTGTCGAAGGATACGAGCATCTTAATAATCAGGAGCAAATGAATGAAACTTTTCTTAGACACCGCACATCTAAAAGACATTGCCACATGGCATGAGTTAGGCATTATAGATGGCGTTACCACCAACCCAACGCTTTTGTCCAAAGAAAGTGGGGATATCAAAAAGCTTATTAAAGATATTTGTGCTTTGATGAAGGGGTATGATATCAGTGTTGAGGTAACTGAAACAGAACCAAATGCAGTCTATAAACAAGCAAAAGAGATTGCAAGCCTTGCAGATAATGTGGTAGTAAAAATTCCTTGCCAGCGTAATTTCTATGCTGTTATTAATAAATTGACTCAAGAAGATATAGCAATTAATGTTACTCTTGTGTTTACTCTCATTCAAGGAATGGTGATGGCAAAACTGGGCGTACGCTACATCTCCCCGTTTATAGGCCGGTGGAATGATATAGATGTGGATGGCCGCGTGATACTAGAAGAAATGCGCCACATGATTGATGAGTATCGGTATAATACAGAAATTTTGGCAGCTTCAATACGCACGGTGCGGGACGTACATGACGTAATTCTTGCGGGAGCAGATGTTGCTACCTTACCGGTGAGCATTATGGAAAAAATGACTGAGCATCCTCTTACTGATAAAGGAATGCAATTATTTATGGCCGATTGGCAAAAATTGGGTATAAAACAATTTCCCTAGACGTGGAACTTAAAAGTGGGGAGTTTAAAAACTCCCCATCAAAACATATTACATTTCTATTTCATCCAAAATATCTTTCATGGTATCATGGATCGTTGCAAAATTTTCTAACATTTCATCTGCTTCATCTTCTGTTTCTGGTAAAGCAAGAAGAGTTGTGTTGGTAAATTGTTGCGAAAGATATTTGAATTCTTTGCTTGTTATAATCTTCTCTTCCTGAGCTACGGTAAGAATATTCATTGGTTTGTGTATTCCTATAGGAGTCTCACACACATTTTCAATATACTCTGCTAAGAAGTTTAAAAAGAGATCAGAGGCCTCTTTATATGTTTCAATTAAATGTCTAAAAGCATCTGGTGAAAATTCTTCACTATCAAGAGCATCGAGGGTTTCTTCCATCTCAGAAAGGGCATGCAATGCATCTTGATATGTTATGAGCATTTCGTCCATCAAATATCCTTTGGTCAGCTAAGTTAACTAAGCATCCTGCTTGGTTATTCAAAAAAAGTATAGACGATGTAAGAATTTTTGCCAGTTGTTTTTGAAAGAGATAAGCAATATATCCTTATTTTTAGAGCTATACTAATCTATAGAAAGTAATGATTGTGATATATTAGTGGGAGCGTAATGATTAGTATGACGGCAAATAAACATCTATCAATCGTATTTATTACCAATAACTGGGCTCCCTTTAAGGCAGGGGTGGTCAGTTCTATTAATGCATATAAAGAGGAGCTTATAAAAGAGGGGCATACGGTAAGCTTAATTACTTTAGATTTTCAGGGAACTTACAAGAAATTTGAAGAAGGAGTTATTCGTATTTACTGTCCTATTAAATTTACGTATCGTGGTATTCCTTTTGCTATTCCTTTAAGTGCATATACACAAATTGCTAGCGTTATTAAAACGTTACAGCCAGATATTATACATTGTCATCATCCTTTTTTATTAGGTAAAGCAGGGCTCAAAGCAGCAAAAGCGCAGAGCATACCCTGTATTTTTACGTATCATAGTTTATATGATAAATATACCCACTACGTTCCGTTGCTGCCACAACATCTTCTTAAAAAACTAGTGAGTAAGCAGGTTCGCGCGTATTGTCAGAGAGTTGATGGTATTATTACGCCTGGTAGTGAGACTGAACGTTTGCTCCAAGAAGCAGCTATAGAAACGCCACGAGTATTACTACCAAGTCCATTACAAAGAGTGTATGTGGAACATGATCGTATGCAAAGTATGCAACGTATACCTTTTGGTATATCTAATAAACCATTTCATCTGATGACCTGTAGCAGGTTTGTCAAAGAGAAAAATATTCCTTTTTTACTTGATTGTTTCTCGCGCCTTGATCAGCATACGTTTAGATTTACCTTGGCAGGATTTGGTAGTGAGCTTGATGCATTACAGAAATATGCCTACGGTAACTTGGGACTTTCATCTGATGTGGTGCACTTTGTGGTGCATCCTGAGAGTACACTTCTTAAAGAGCTGTATCACACCTCTGACCTTTTTCTTTTCTCATCGCTTGCAGATACGCAAGGTTTAGTGCTTGCTGAGGCAATGGCTTGTGGTTTGCCCGTGGTTGCTCTTGATGGCCCTGGCCAAGAAGATATTGTAGAGAGTGGTGAGAATGGTTTTTTAGTGAAGAATACAAGTGAAATGCAAACAGCTATTGAACACATTGCGCGCGATCGCGAACTCCATCAACGCATGCGCGGTAATGCACTTGAAACGGCAAAGCGCTATGCACCTGAAGCGCTCACAGAGAAATTGGTTGCCTTTTATCGAAGTTTTTTATAAATAGAAGGGCCTATTTTTTTGATATGCTTTCTACTCACAATTTGAGCATATACATATCGCATAATGTATGTCAAGAAAAAAAGTTTATGATTTTATGTATTTCCTTTGTATAGTCAAGTGAATCAAAAAAGTGTTTGTGTCATGCAAAAGGGCTGTAGCACAATAAGTGGTACAGCCCTTACAGAATTCTTAGTGATTCGTTACATTGTATTATTCAGCACTTACGTTATCAAATATTGCCGGCGCTGGAGTAAACCCGGGAGCCGCTTTGGTAAAATGTACTATAGGAAATACAAATCCAGTATAGTTGTAAGGTGCACCACCGGTTTGATCTGCAAAGTTCTGGAATACTGATATTCTTGAAGCTCCTGCTCCATCTATATCGGTCCATATACCATACATGGCATTATTAATTACCTGGTTACGGGCAATATAGCAATTCTGTGAAGTGACAATTTTAATACCAGATGTAGTAAGAGTGCCAGATTGGTTGTTTGCAACTGAATCAACAATAGAGCAGCCCGTGCCACTATCAAGATAGAATCCAATTGCCCCAATGCCATTAGTACCTATAGACGCAACGTTTCCATTAGCAGTACAGCCTTCTACATTTGAAACAGAACAACCTGATAGCCACAATCCATATGAATCGCCTAGACCACTCACATTGTTATTAAACTCACTATTTTGGAATTTGATATTCACTCCATTCTCAACACTAACGCCAGCAGTTGCGCTGCTTGCGTTAGTGTTGTCATTTACATGAATATTAATCCATTTGAGATTAGTTGAATTGAGAATATCTACTATAGGAACATTTGTTGTGGGAATTAAACCTGAACATGTATTATTTGCTACATGGGTATCTTGAACAGTTATACGATGAACTGTATTGAAATCAACTATCGATAGTCCAGTAGGTGCTACGTTACTTACAAATTGACAGTCAGCTATTTTACCAGTATCTACTTGATTATAGACAAGACCTTGCTGACCATTATAGAAGACACATGTATCAACTACCAAGCTATTTACAAGTAAAGCATTTAAACCTACTTGACAAGCTTCAAAGTCAACGTTACCAATTTCAACGTTATTAATGGTTGTTGCAAGGTTAATACCATTATTATTTGGAGCCGAAACGAGACCACCTTTGAGTGTGATATTGTTGACGCTCGCTACGAATATGGCGTCATCAACGGTATTGTTTATTTGGAAGCTATTCAGAAGTAACGTAATGTCATCAGCCGTTATTGCTATTTTCCCGTTTATGTTTGAAGCCAAGCAGTACGTTTGCCCCGGCAGGGAAAGTGTGGCAACACCGCCAAGGACATCAGCTTGGGTAATCGGTATTGGTGCACAAGGGCAACCTGCAGCTGAGATGTTTTCAATTAAGCTCCAAGTATGTATAAAATTGCTTTGTGTTTGTACGCAACAAGTATCAATCTTTGACCACGTTGTGTTAAAGTCAGCATTTAAAGTAGTAAGTACCGGAGTAAGATCACAGTTAAAGTTAAGGTGCTCAATAAACGACCAAGTAAACTCAAAGTTGCTATTTGTTTGTGCACAGCAAGTAGTTACGGTCGTATGCAGATTTTGAATTAAGTTATCTGTTACGCCAAAACTGTTTTGATTTTCTGCACAGCAGGTCTCAAGACTCGTTTGAACGTTATTAATGAGGTTCCACGTTGTATTAAAGTCTGCGTTCAGGGTAGTGAGCACTGGCGTTAAGTCACAGCTAAAGTTAAGCTGCTCAATGAGTGACCACGTAAATTCAAAGTTGCTGTTTGTTTGTGCACAACATGTAGTTACTGTTGTATGCAGATTTTGAATTAAATTATCGGTTACGCCAAAATTGTTTTGAATTTCTGCACAGCAGACCTCAAGATTCGTTTGAACGTTATTAATGAGATTCCAGGTATGTTCAAAGTCTGCATTCATGGTAGTAAGTACCGGAGTAAGGTCACAGTTAAAGTTAAGATGCTCAATGAGTGACCAGGTAAACTCAAAGTTGCTGGTTGTTTGTGCGCAGCATGTTGTTACTGTAGTATGAAGATTTTGAATTAAATTATCAGTTGCGCCAAAACTGTTTTGAATTTCTGCACAGCAGACCTCAAGATTCGTTTGAACGTTATTAATGAGATTCCAGGTATGTTCAAAGTCTGCGTTCATAGTAGTAAGTACTGGAGTAAGATCACAATTAAAGTTAAGGTGTTCAATGAGTGACCAGGTAAACTCAAAGTTGCTGGTTGTTTGTGCACAACACGTAGTTACCGTTGTATTAAGGTTGCCAATTAAATTATCGGTTACGCCAAAACTGTTTTGCGTTTCTTCACAACAGGTAAGGAGACTTACTTGAACGCTAGTAATGAGATTCCAGGTATGTTCAAAGTCTGCACTCATGGTAGTGAGTACTGGAGTTAAGTCACAGCTGAAGTTAAGATGCTCAATGAGTGACCACGTAACCTCAAAGTTGCTTTGCGTTTGTGCACAACACGTAGCTACTGTTGTATGAAGATTTTGAATTAAATTATCGGTTACGCCAAAACTGTTTTGCGTTTCTTCACAACAAGTAAGGAGGCTTACTTGAACGCTACTAATGCGATTCCAGGTATCATTAAAGTCAGCATTCATGGTAGTAAGTACTGGAGTCAGATCACAGTTAAAGTTAAGATGATCAATGAGTGACCACGTAAACTCAAAATTGCTTTGTGTTTGTGCACAGCATGTTGTTACCGTTGTATGAAGGTTGCCAATTAAGTTATCCGTTACGCCAAAATTGTTTTGTATTTCTTCACAGCAGGTAGCGAGACTTGTCTGAACGTTATTAATGAGATTCCAGGTGTGTTCAAAGTCTGCATTCATGGTAGTAAGTACTGGAGTTAAGTCACAGCTGAAGTTAAGATGTTCAAGAATTGACCAAGTAAATTCAAAGTTGCTTTGTGTTTGCGCACAACATGCATCTATCTTAGACCAGGTCGTATTAAAGTCTGCATTCATGGTAGTAAGTACTGGGGTCAGGTCACAATTAAAGTTGATATGCTCTATTAGTGACCAGGTATGCTCAAAGTTACTTTGTGATTGCTCGCAGCAAGCACTCAAGGTAGTAAGTACTTCAGTGAGATTACAATTTGCATGAATATGTTCGATTAATGACCAAGTATACTCAAAGTTACTTTTTGTTTGAAGACAACATTCAATAATGAGAGAATCTGTTATTTCAAGTTTTTCATGTAATTCTTCACAGCATTCTTCAAGAATTGACCAAGTAAATTCAAAGTTGCTTTGTGTTTGCGCACAACATGCATCTATCTTAGACCAAGTCATATTAAAGTCAGCACTCATAGTAGTAAGTATGGGAGTTAAATCACAATTAAAGTTAATATGTTCGATGAGTGACCAAGTAAAATCAAAGTTGCTTTGTGTTTGCGCACAGCATTCACTCAAGGTAGTAAGTACTGGAGTCAGATCACAGTTTGCGTGAATTTGTTCTATTAATGACCAAGTAAACTCAAAGTTACTTTGTGTTTGCGCACAACATGTATCTATCTTAGACCAAGTTGTATTAAAGTCAGCACTCATAGTAGTAAGTACTTCCGTAAGATCGCAATTAAAGTTAAGGTGCTCAATCAGTGACCAAGTAAATTCAAAGTTGCTTTGTGTTTGCTCACAGCAGGCATCAATTTTTGACCAGGTCGTATTAAAGTCAGCGCTCAAAGTAGTAAGTATTGGAGTCAGATCGCAGTTTGCTTGAATATGCTCGATTAATGACCAGGTAAACTCAAAGTTGCTTTGCGTTTGTTCACAGCATTCTTCAATTAACGACCAGGTATGTTTAAAATCAATATGAAACTCTTTACAACATTTTTTTAGGTTTTTCTTAATTTTACTAAGATCATGCATCCATTTCTTAAAGCCACATTTGTTGCATTTTATATTATCAAGAATATTTTGGCAGCATTTTTTACTGGTAAATAAATCAGTATCAAATTTTTCTGTTAGGGAGTGAGCTGTTTTTTCATAATTGGGTAACGCAAAATTTACTAATTCTGGTATTGCTTCTAATACATCTTCTAGTACTAATGTATCATCTCCATTGAGCACTCGCTCATAGCAGCGTATTAATGCTTGTGAGGGAGCATAATTTGTGGCAGCAGCTTGCTCTACAAGCCCCATGATAAGTGATTTAAGAACATTTTCTTTGGATTCTTTATAATCTGACGGATGTTGATTACCATTAATGAGATTTGGTTGTTGAGATGCAAGAGCGAACGTTCCACATAATTGTGAAACAAAGCCAAGAAGAATGGCATAGCAAACATTGTTTTTGAATACATTAGAAAATTTCATAGAATACCTTTTTTTACTATAATTTCTACTCACGGTATGAGCATACCGTATATCTGATTATGCATGTTAAGTCTTTTATTGTCCTTTTGTTTGTATACTCAAGTGAATCAAAAAGTTTTTGTTATCTTGTGTGTGAGGGCTGTAACATTAATGTTACAGCCCTCATAAAATTCATAATAATGCGTTGTATTTTTATACTGCGCTTACGTTATCAAATATTGCCGGTGCAGGTGAAAATGCACCAGTGGCTTTAGTATAAAGCGTTATAGGTTGCGTAATTCCAGAGTAGTTTGTAGTCATTCCTGCGATTTGGTCAGCATAATTTTGGAGTACTCCTATGCTTGAACCCACAGTCCATATACCAAAACCACTACCCGAAGCCCCAGTATTATTATTATTAATTACTTGGTTACGGGCAATATAGCAATTTACTGAATCGATTATTTTAATACCTGCTGTCTGAAGAACACCAGTTTGGTTTTTTGCAACCGAATTAACAATTGAGCAGCCTGTACTGCTATCTAGATAGAATCCAACTGCCATATTAGCTAGATTAGTATTAACATTGCCATTGGCGGTACAACCTTCCACATCGGACATAGAACAACCCGATAGCCATAAACCATATGAATCGCCTAGACCACTTATATTTCTATTAAATTCACTATTTTGGAATAAGACATTCGTTCCATTCTCAACTTTAATCCCAGCAGTTGCGCTGCCTGCATTAGAGTTATTATTCACATGAATATTAATCCATTTGAGATCAGTTGAATTGAGAACATCTACTATAGGAACATTTGTTGTAGGAACTACACCTGAGCATACATTCTGAGTTACATACGTATTTTCAATTGTCATTTCATTAACGCTGGTTAAGGCAACAATTGATAGGCCAGTTGATGCAGTATTGTTTACAAATTGGCAGTTAGTAATCGTACCTCCTGTTATTGTATTATAGATAAGACCTTGCTGACCACCATAGAAGACACATGTATTCACTACCAAACTATTTACAAGTAAAGCATTTAAACCTACTTTACAAGCTTCAAAGTCAACATTAGTAATTTCAACGTTGTCAATTGTAGTTGCAAGGTTAATACCATTATTATTTGGAGCTGAAACGAGACCACCTTTGAGAGTGATATTGTTAACGCTTGCCACAAATATGGCGTCATCAACGGTATTGTTTATTTGGAAGCTATTCAGAAGTAACGTAATATCATCAGCCGTTATTGCTATTTTCCCGTTTATGTTTGAAGCCAAGCAGTACGTTTGCCCTGGCAGGGAAAGTGTGGCAACACCACCAAGCACATCAGTTTGTGTAATAGGTATTGGTGCACAAGGGCAACCTTCAACTGAGATGTTTTCAATTAAGCTCCAAGTATGTATAAAATTGCTTTGTGTCTGTACGCAGCAAGTATCAATCTTTGACCACGTTGTGTTAAAGTCAGCATTTAGAGTTGTAAGTACTTCAGTAAGATCGCAAGTGGATTTAATATGTTCGATTAATGACCATGTAAATTCAAAGTTACTTTGTGATTGTACGCAACAAGCATCTATCTTAGACCAAGTTGTGTTAAAGTCAGCGTTTAGAGTGGTAAGTACTTCAGTAAGATCGCAGGTGGATTTAATATGTTCGATTAATGACCAAGTATGTTCAAAGTTGCTTTGCGTTTGTTCACAGCAAGCATCAATCTTAGAGTCTGTTGTATTGAAGCCAGCACTCAAGGTAGTAAGTACTTCAGTAAGATCACAATTTGCATGAATATGCTCTATTAACGACCAGGTATGTTCAAAGTTGCTTTGTGTTTGTTCGCAGCAAGCACTCAAGGTAGTAAGTACTTCAGTAAGATCGCAATTTGCTTGAATATGCTCTATTAATGACCAAGTATGTTCAAAGTTACTTTGCGTTTGCTCGCAGCAAGCACTCAAGGTAGTAAGTACTTCAGTAAGATCACAGCTTGCTTGAATATGCTCTATTAATGACCAAGTATGTTCAAAGTTGCTTTGCGTTTGTTCGCAGCAAGCACTCAAGGTAGTAAGTACTTCAGTAAGATCACAGCTTGCTTGAATATGCTCGATTAAGGACCATGTAAATTCAAAGTTGGTTTGAGTTTGTTCACAGCATTCTTCAATTAATGACCAAGTGTGGATAAAATCAATATGAGTTTCTTTGCAGCATTTCTTAAGTTTTTCTCTAATATTCTTAAGATCGTGCATCCATTTCTTAAAGCCACATTTGTTACATTTTATAGTATCGAATATATTTTGACAGCATTTTTTACGCGTGAGTAAATCACTGTCAAAATTGGGTAACGCAAAGCTCACCAGTTCTGGCATTGCTTCTAGTACGTCTTCAAGTACTAATGTATCATCTCCATTGAGCATTCGCTCATAGCAGCGTAATATGGCTTGTGAAGGAGCATCCTCTGCGGATAAAGAGTTTGCTTGTTGTATATATTCTACAATAAGTGATTCAAGAAGATTGCCATGTGATTTTTTGTGCTCGGTAGAAGTTTGTGGATCACAGCTAATGGGACTTGCTTGTTGAGTTGCAAGAGCAAACGTTCCGCCTAATTGAGAAATAAATGCAATCAGAAGGCCAAGACATACATTCCTGTTGAACTTATTAGAAAACTTCATTGAAAACCTTTCATTTTTTTTTTAAAATATTATTACAATATGATCATATATATAATTGAATATGGATGTCAAGAAAACAAGTTTTATTCTTTTAAATTATTACATTTCACCGTAAAACAAATGGGCCAAGACATTACGTCTTGGCCCATTTGTTAGTTTACAGATAATGATGATTAAGTGGGATCGGCTACAAAGTTAGGCGCCGTCAAATTGTATGAACAACTTGTTAAATTAGAGAAATCAGCTATTGCTTGGAAGGCAAACATGCCAATATAGTTACCGGTCACACTTCCAGTGCTTGAGCTTCCTATAAAGGTATTATCAATATAGACATTCGTTTGAAGCAGATTCTTCTCTAAGCGCATTGTATATGTTTGTCCCAGAACAATCTGGAATGGCAGATCAAATACCACTTCAGATGAATCAAATCCACCAATAGCCACTCTAGAATCTAGAGGAGCTCCAGTTCTGTAGTCAAAGGTAATATAGACTACTCTTTGGTTGGTTTCATTTGAACCATTCCAATCCGTAACAACTCCCGCAGAAACATACTGGTTCAACAATTGCCCAGCAGGGAATTGAATTTGAACCTGAAGTTCTTCCTGCCCTTGAGCTACTGATGTGTTATATTGCAAGAAGTTAGATGTACTCAAAGGCGCAACCGTGTTCACCACGCTACCAACCTGAGTCCATGTACCATCAACCGGTGTAAAGTTAGCAAATGATTTTGCGGTACACATACATTCATTTACCTCATCAAGGCACGGGTTGTTGCAACAATCTGTACTACATACGGTTGGGCACGGCATGTTAAGCGGTAGCACAGTAATATACGCAATTGCCGTAGTGCATTGTGGTGTAGGACTTGTATCGCACACTTGATATGTAAAGGTATCTGGTCCTACATAGAATGGATTAGGCAGATAGGTAACATTACCAGTTACTGGATCAATACCTGTTATTGTGCCATACATCGGCTGCGTCACAATAGTTACTGACGCTGGATTCAATGGATATGATCCTGCAATATCATTTAATAGCACAGGAACAGTTACCGGTGTATTAACGAGTGTTGTAGCAGAGTCATTATACGCTTGTGGCGGAGTACCACACACTACGTCTACCGTAACGGTAGTGGATGAAGTTTGCGTATAGTCAGTATCTGGTTGTTGAGTAATCAGATACGTATAGGTATCCACACCACAGAAACCATTATTCGGCGTATACGTGGAAGTTCCATTTGAATTCACAACTGCCATACCATTTGATGGGTTTGTGAGCAATGAAAATACTGAACCAGGAAGATACGTATCATTGGCAGCAATGTTTATAGGTACCGGAGTATTCTCTGGAGTTGAAGCAAAATCAGGCACCGCAATTGGGGGGCAAATTACCGTTACTGTAACAGTTGCTGTTGCTGTTTGTGAATCAGGCTGGGTTATTGTATAGGTAAACGTATCAACCCCACAGAAACCTGGGTTAGGCGTGTAGGTTACTGCAGTACCAGTAGTATTAACATCGGCTACACCATTTGCTGGTGCTGTACTTAAGGTAAATATTGAATCCACTGCATACGTATCATTTGCAGCAACATCTATAGTTACTAATCTATCAGGAATAGTAGTTGCGCTATCGTCTCGTGCAATGGGCGCACCATTAATCATAACGTGAATCGTTGCACTACCAGTACATCCGTTGCTATCGGATACGGTGTAAGGAATTAATGCTGTTCCTGAAAAATCAGGATTTGGTGTAAAGGTACAGAATCCAGAACCTGGTGACGGTACGGTTACCATACCTTCTGTTGGGCTGGGAGGAGTAAAGCTAAATGAATTTAGATTCAATGTGCCACCAATGGAATAATCATTTGCAGCCCAGTTGATATTCACCGGCGTTTCTGCGCCAGTAATTGCAAAAGCATCTTCAACTACAATATAAGTAACTATTACGTTCTCAGTAACTATATTATCACCGGGAACAGTTTGATCCCCATCACCATACAATACCATAGAGAATGATATTGATGAATCAGTTGCACACACATTTACATACAAGCTTTCAGTTTCCATAGGCGTTGCAGTGAGTGAACCAATAGTCCATGCGCCAGTTGATGAATCAAAGGTTCCCTTGGTTGCTGTTGCGCTGTTAAACGTAAGTCCAGCAGGAAGTACATCAATTACTTGCGCTAGCCCAACGTCACTTGGTCCATTATTTTGAGCGACTACTGTGTAGGTAAAGCATTGCTCGCATTGCTCAGGGTTTTCAACTTCTAAACTCAATTTTAAGTCTGTGCCACATCCACGATACAAGTTAGAAAGCCACACATAATGCTGACTATTTATTTGCGAGTTTCTAAAATAACGGATACCAATACTTGTTATTGGGGTAGGGAATAAATAAGTTACACGACCACGGGGATCATCTTCATCATAATTGACCAAGTTATTTGGATAGGTGAGTGATGGGTTATTGCCTCCAATATTAACGGTATAATTACTCGGAGACGGTACCGGAACGTCATATATGGTGGTAATTGCTGAATATTGGGTGATAGGTGCAACCATATTATTATTAACGTCGGTACCCCATACTATCACCGCATCTTGCCAGCCTTTTGTAGGAGTTGAATCGATATCATAAATAAAGAATGAGAAACCATTCAAGCCATCAGGATAGGTAACCGGATCAAGAACAAATATACCTTCAAGGTAGTTTGGCGGATTAGAGGTAACTGGATAGGCTGGATTAAGAAAGCCATCTACTGGATTTGGATATACCATTGGATATGGAGCATTACCTGATGTTGAACCGGTATACGCGTTATTAAATGTAAGAACAGGTGCAATAAGATCATTAACACCGGTATTGGTGCTATTTTGGAACCGAGCAACATATGCCGGATAACCGGCAGGAGGGTTCATATCTTGTAAGCGACCATTGAAAGTAGCGTGAACACCTTGCGAAGGTGTGCTTGTAAAAAGATTGATACTATATGATGTAGGGGACCCTGCGCTGCTGAAAGTCTACGTCATTACCATTATTAATGGTTACCGGCGTATTTGTGGCACTCCAAGCCAAGAATGGACAGCCTACTAAAATCTGTATTGAAGAACTACCCGTACCTCCCTGTGTATACGTTGCTGATGGAGTAACAATTACACCACTAGACCCCGTATAGGTAACACGCAGGACCAGTTGTGTATTACTATTTGAAGCAAGGCTGTTAATTGTCCATGTACCAGGTGAAACACCAGGCACTGCTGCAGGGCTATATGTTGAGCCACTTGGTACCACGGTAGAATTTACCGTAAACCCTGCAGGTATTGTCACCGAAATTTTAATGTTAGTAATCGTTGAACCAGTGTCATTGGTTGCTGTTACGTATATGTTGTTTGTTTCGCCAGAGCCCATTACTGTTTTGCTAGCTTCTACAAGAATATTATTTGGTACTATTGAAATTGATACAGAAGATGAACCACTGCCACCGCTTGTGATAGTTCCAGAAGGAGTGATAGTTATATCACTAGCACCGCTATACGTAAATTTAAGGATCAATTGCTTACTACTATTTGCAGCAAGAGTTGGGATTGACCAGGTGCCTGAAGTATATGTGGTGCCAGTGGGTATCACACTGGAGGTCACCGTACAGCCAGTGGGTATTGATACTGCAATGTCTATACTAGTGATGGCTGACCCTGTTGGATTGCTTGCCGTAAAATAAAGATAATTTGTTCCACCTGAGCTCATTACCGAGAGTGAAGATTGCACAAGTATGGTGGTGGCTGGTACAGGATCTGAGCAGAAACTAGTGGTATAGAGACCACTCATTGCCAAAAAGATCCCAAGTATTTTTTTAAAGAAATGTGTCATGTTAGTATCCTTTTTTTGTTCGTATCCCGTAACTTCTTTTTTTGAGATCGAACGGTTTAGGGGGCAGATGAACGCTGCCCCCACCTCTTATTACTACTTAAATTGCGCTTATGTTTGCAAGGTTATTAAAGTATGGTGCTGCTGGAGGCACATCTGCCGCCAGGAATGTACCTGTTGATACAGTTAAACGCAATATTGGGTTTACACCAATATAGTTAGTAGTATTAGTATCAGCATAGTTTTGCAATATGCCTGACGTTGTACCTAGATTCCATATACCATAGATGTTATCCAAAAGTACGTTGTTCATTAAAGAGCAACCAGTTGAAGAACTATCAATAAGTATACCTGCTGAGTTATTAGGACTCGATGTATGACCGCTTGCAAGTGAATCATTTATAGTGCAATTTGTAGCACCATCAAGATAGAATCCAGCAACTGTTTGCGTGCCACTTGTCGCATTTTGTGCAGCTTTAGAGACAATCACATTAATACTATTACTCCCTTGAATCCACAGACCATAAACTTCATCAGTACCAGTGTTCAGGTTAAATGCACAGTTTTCAAAGGCACTTGTATCTGAACCAGCATCCATTACTATACCGGCAAATACACCGCTTGTTGAGCTATTTTCATTTACACGAAGATTCAGAAATTTAAGATCATGTGAACCTACTATATTCATCACTGGTGCGCCTGAGCAAATATTATTAACAATATAAGAGTCTCTCAATGTCATGTTTGTAACTGTATTATACGTAATAATTGGTTGTCCAGGAGCTGCCAAGTTTCTCACAAATTGGCATTCTATCATTGCCCCAGAAGTTACATTTACGAATGAGATTGCTGCTTGGCTATTATAGAACACACAATGATCTAGGGCTAAGCTGTTTACATTATTGGCGTTAAGACCAATAGATGAAGCTGCAAAGTAAACATTAGCAATAGTAACATTGAATGGACCATTCAAGTTAATACTATTATTAGTTGGAGATGTAACCACACCATTTTGTATAACCACGTTTGCTACGTCGCCCACAAATATGCCATCGCCACTCATGTTAATGACCTCAAAGCCATTTAAGTCTAAGATGACGTTACCAACATTAATAGAGATTTTGCCAATAACGTTGTTAATCAAGACATACGTTCCTGGCGTGTTGATCTGAGTTGGACCGGTCACTTGAATATGAGCTGCAGAAGAATCAACAAGTATCTGTTTGATACAATCAAGTTTAACACAATTGTTTTCACAACATTCTTCGAAGTCATCAAGTTTAAACCAGGTGATTGCAAAGTCCGCACTTAATGTAGTGAGCACTTCTGTAAGATCACAATTGACATTAAGATGTTCAATTAATGACCACGTAAACTCAAAGTTACTTTGCGTTTGCTCACAGCATTCTTCAATAAGTGATTGAGTTTCTTTACAACATTCAGTGAGTGTTGCTTTAAGATCGCCAATCAATGACCACGTATGTTCAAAGTTGCTTTGCGTTTGCTCACAGCATTCTTCAATCAATGACCAGGTATGCTCAAAGTCCGCACTTAAGGTAGTAAGCAATTCAGTGAAGTCAACTGAAACAGTGACTTGAAGATGCTCAATTAATGACCATGTGATTTCAAAATTACTTTGCGTTTGCTCACAGCATTCTTCAATAAGTGATTGAGTTTCTTTACAACATTCAGTGAGTGTTGTTTTAAGATCGCCAATCAATGACCACGTATGTTCAAAGTTGCTTTGCGTTTGCTCACAGCATTCTTCAATCAATGACCAGGTATGTTCAAAGTCAGCACTTAAGGTAGTAAGCAATTCAGTGAAGTCAACTGAAACAGTGACTTGAAGATGCTCAATTAGTGACCATGTATATTCAAAGTTGCTTTGCGTTTGCTCACAGCATTCTTCAATAAGTGATTGAGTTTCTTTACAACATTCAGTGAGTGTTGTTTTAAGATCACTAATCAATGACCATGTATGTTCAAAGTTGCTTTGTGTTTGTTCACAGCATTCTTCAATCAATGACCATGTATGTTCAAAGTCGGCACTTAATGTAGTGAGCAATTCATTGAAGTCAACTGAAACAGTGACTTGAAGATGCTCGATTAATGACCAGGTATGTTCAAAGTTGCTTTGTGTTTGCTCACAGCATTCTTCAATAAGTGATTGAGTTTCTTTACAACATTCAGTGAGTGTTGCTTTAAGATCACTAATTAATGACCAGGTATGTTCAAAGTTGCTTTGCGTTTGTTCACAGCATTCTTCAATCAGAGACTGTGTTTCTTGACAGCACTCAGTAATAAGAGAGTGTGTTTGTTCACAGCATTCTTCAATAAGTGATTGAGTTTCTTTACAGCATTCAGTGAGTGTTGCCTTAAGATCACTAATTAATGACCAGGTATGTTCAAAATTACTTTGGGTTTGTTCACAACATTCTTCAATCAATGACCATGTGTGTTCAAAGTCAGCACTCAAAGTAGTAAGCACTTCAGTGAAGTCAACTGAAACAGTGACTTCAAGATTATTAATCAATGACCAAGTATGCTCAAAGTTGCTTTGCGTTTGTTCACAGCATTCTTCAATCAGTGATTGTGTTTCCATGCAACATTCAGTAAGTGTTGCTTTAAGATCACTAATTAATGACCATGTATGTTCAAAGTTGCTTTGCGTTTGCTCACAGCATTCTTCAATAAGTGATTGAGTTTCTATGCAACATTCAGTGAGCGTTGCTTTAAGATCACTAATTAATGACCAAGTATGCTCAAAATTACTTTGCGTTTGCTCACAGCATTCTTCAATCAATGACCAGGTATGTTCAAAGTCAGCACTCAAGGTAGTAAGTAATTCAGTGAAGTCTACTGAAACAGTTACTTGAAGATGCTCGATCAATGACCAGGTAAATTCAAAGTTGCTTTGAGTTTGCTCACAGCATTCTTCAATAAGTGATTGAGTTTCTTCGCAACATTCAGTGAGCGTTGCTTTAAGATCACTAATTAATGACCAAGTATGTTCAAAGTTACTTTGCGTTTGCTCACAGCATTCTTCAATCAATGACCAGGTATGTTCAAAGTCAGCACTTAAGGTAATAAGTAATTCAGTGAAGTCAACTGAAACGGTTACTTGAAGATGCTCGATCAATGACCAGGTAAATTCAAAATTGCTTTGAGTTTGCTCACAGCATTCTTCAATAAGTGATTGAGTTTCTTCACAACATTCAGTGAGTGTTGCTTTAAGATCACTTATCAATGACCAAGTATGCTCAAAGTTACTTTGCGTTTGTTCACAGCATTCTTCTATAAGTGATTGAGTTTCTTTACAACACGCATTAATGATAGATTGTGTTCCTTCACAGCATTCTTCAATGAGCGACCAAGTATGTTCAAAATTACTTTGGGTTTGTTCACAACATTCTTCGATTAATGACCATGTATGTTCAAAGTCTGCACTTAAAGTAGTAAGTACTTCAGTGAAGTCAACCGAAACGGTGATTTCAAGGTTTTCAATTAATGACCACGTATGTTCAAAATTACTTTGTGTTTGTTCACAGCATTCTTCAATAAGTGATTGAGTTTCTTTACAACATGCGTTAATAAGAGACTGTGTTCCTTCACAGGATGCTTCAATGAATGACCACGTATGTTCAAAATTACTTTGTGTTTGTTCACAGCATTCTTCAATAAGTGATTGAGTTTCTTTACAACATGCGTTAATAAGAGACTGTGTTCCTTCACAGCATGCTTCAATGAGTGACCAAGTGTGCTCAAAGTTGCTTTGAGTTTGTTCACAACATTCTTCTATAAGTGATTGAGTTTCTTTGCAGCACTGTTCAATGAGAGAGTGTGTTTCTTCACAACATTCTTCTATCAATGACCATGTATGTCTAAAGTCGATAAAAATTTGTTTACAGCATTTTTTTAGATTTTTCTTAATTTTACTAAAATCGCACATCCATCTATAAAAACCACATTTACTCAGGCCTCGATTAGCCGATGTACTTTGTGAGTATTTTATATTAAATATATCAAATACACTTCCTTTTTGAGATCGAGTTGCTTCTTTTTCGTATTGAAGCAGGGCAAAACTCACCAGCTCTGGCATTGCATCTATTACATCTTCAAGTATTAACGTTTCGTCTCCATTGAGCATTCGTTCATAACATCTCATTAATGCTGCAGAGGGAGCATCTTCTGTAGATAAAGTATCAGCTTGTTGTAGGTACATTAGAATCAGTGATTCAAGATTATTTTTTTGGGGTTCTTTATAATCTGCAGAAGTGTACTGATCATTATTAACGGGATCTGGTTGATGAGCTACAAGAGCAAATGTGCCAAGCAGTTGTGATGTAAAGCCAAGAAGAATGGCATGACATATATTTTTTTTAAACGACGTAGATAGCTTCATTGAAGTCCTCTTTTTTTTATTTTTTTAAACCCACAATATTACTCATATTCTGAGCATATACATAAATGATTGTTTCTGTCAAGAAAAATTGTGAAATTTATAAATTATTTAGTTAATTGTTAATAGTACATTTAAGTGCCCAAAATTTTTGATACTGTATTATGCCCCTCTTTAGTTTGTTAGTTTATAAGAAGAATGGTAAAGCCGTCCAACTCTTAAGGTTCCTAAAATTCACGGTGCCAAATGCTGCCCAGAAACCAACATAACATCCTAGTACTTGTCCTGACCAACTACTACCATAATTGGTTTGCGCAACGAGCATGTCATTAATATAAACTGACATCAGGTTATATGGTGACATGACAACCGTTAATTGATAATACGTGTCGAGTGAAATTGGATAAGCAATGCTTCCTGCCCCACCACCATTTCTAAACACTTCTAAAGAAACGTTTGAAGTACCTGGTACTACTTGTCCATCACTATCAGTATTAAAATCTAGATAGCAAGTCAATGGGCCTGCTACCGTTTCATCACTTCCCGTCCAATCAAAAAGAAGACCGCCAACAACTGCATTGGTAACATTTGGTGGTTGAGAGTTTGGAAATGCGATTTCTACTTGTAACACTTGATACGTTTGTTGCACAGGGAAATTGTATTTCAGTGCATTAATAAGATATGGAGTTGCCGTTGTGGTAATATGATCGCCATCAGTTGTCCATACGCCATCAGTTTGTGTAAAGTTATTCAAGGATGCGCCAGTTTCATTCACTGCTAGTTTCCAACAGGTATCTTCACAGCTTTGTTGGAGCAGGGTATTGAGCAAGTTGAACGTTGTTTGGAAGTTGTTTTGAGTTTGCTCACAGCACTCGGCTACCGTATTTTCAACTTCATTAATCACTGACCAGGTATATTCAAAATTATTTTGGGTTTGTCCACAACAAGTATTAACTCTTTCTATAATGTCGTCACAGCATTCTTCAATCACGCTCCATGTTTGTTTAAAGTCACTACGAGTCTCTTTACAACATTTTTCTAGGTTTTTCATAATAGTATTAAGTTCACACATCCAATTATAAAAACCGAAATCGGGCAAGCAGCGATTAGCCAATTTGCTTTGTGAATATTTTTCATTAAAACTATCAAATGTAGTTTCTTTTTGAGACAGAGTTGCTTTTTTTTCATGTTGAAGCACAGCAAAGTTAACCAGTTCTGGCATTGCTGCTAGTACGTCTTTAAGTACTAATGTATCATTTCCACTCAAGATCTGCTGATAGCATCGCATTACTGCTTGTGAGGGAGCATCTTCTGTAGTGTCTGCTTGTTGTACATACTCTAGAATAAGTGACTCAAGAATATTTTTTTGGGGCTCCGTATAATCTGCAGCAGTGTACTGACCGCGGTTATTTTTATTTGGTTGTTGAGCTGCAAGGGCAAACGTGCCACACAATTGTGAAATAACGCCAAGCAAAATTGCATGGCTAATATTTTTTTTGAATAAACTAGAAAACTTCATAAGGCTCCTTTTTTATTGAAGTTATATTACTACCACTATAACCATAAATCAATGGTAAAAGAGATGTCAAGAAAATACATGTATTTTTTAAAAAGTATTTTATGTTCGCATGGAATGCCGCTAGAGTATCGTGGGGAAATGTTGCACATCTGCAGACAAATGGCATAAAGAATAAGGGCCGTTAACATTGTACTGTTAACAGCCCTTGCTTGCCTGTTTCGTTTATGAGTTTAAATGGGGAATGGTTGTGGTAACCAACTCTTAAAGTTTCTAAAGTTTACCGTACCAAATGCTGCCCAGAAACCAACATAACCTCCTAATACTTGTCCAGACCAACTAGTGGTAGTATTGGTCTGTGCAATAAGCGCATCATTAATATATACCGACATGATGTTGTATGGAGATATGATAATTGTCATTTGATAATAGGTATCTAGTAAAATAGGATATGAGATGGATCCTGCTCCGCCACCACTTCTAAATACTTCTAGTGCAACGTGGGAAGAGCCTGGGACCACTTGCCCATTGCTATCAGTATTAAAATCAAAATAACAAGTTAGTGGACCTGCTACAGATTGATCGCTTCCAGTCCAATAGAAAAGAAGTCCACCAACAACAGCATTATTAACATTAGGTGGTTGTGAATTTGGGAAGCTTATTTCTACTTGCAGTACTTGGTAAGCGGGTTGTAGATACTTATACTGAAGAGCATTAATAAGAAATGGTGTTGCTGTAGTGGTAATATCAACGCCATTAGTTGTCCATAAGCCATCAGTTTGTATAAAGTCATTTAATGAAGAACCAGTTTCATCTATTGAAAGCAGCCAACAAGAATTTTCACAACTTTGTAGGAGCAAGGTCTTAAGTAAGCTAATAGCTGAAACGTCAAGATCATTAATAGAGGTTGTAGTACAACTAAATGATACTATTTGATCTGTTCCAGAGCCAAGTGCAGTGGTAAGAGCCGCACAGCAGTCTGTCACTGTTTCTTTAAGGTCCTTGATCAAGCTGAATGTTGTTTGGAAATTGCTTTGTGTTTGCGCGCAGCACTCGGTGAGTGTTGTTTCAACATTGTTAATCAATGACCAGGTATGTTCAAAATTATTTTGCGTTTGTATGCAACAATCAATAATAAGAGAATGAGTTTCCTCACAGCATTCTGCGATCAGTGATTGTGTCTCCTCACAACAAGCATTGATCAATGACCAGGTATGTTCAAAATCAGCACTCAAGGTAGTAAGCACTTCAGTGAAGTCAGCTGAAACCGTAACTCTAAGATGCTCGATTAATGACCAAGTGAATTCAAAATTACTCTGAGTTTGCGCGCAGCACTGGGTGAGTGTTGTTTCAACGTTGTTAATCAATGACCAGGTATGTTCAAAGTTACTTTGCGTTTGTTCACAGCATTCTGCGATCAGTGATTGCGTCTCCTCACAACAAGCGTTGATCAATGACCAGGTGTGTTCAAAATTACTTTGAGTTTGCTCACAGCAAGCGTTGATCAATGACCAGGTGTGTTCAAAATCAGCACTCAAAGTAGTAAGAACTTCAGTAAGATCACAGTTAAAGTGAAGATGCTCAATTAATGACCAGGTAAACTCAAAGTTGCTTTGGGTTTGTGCGCAGCATTGAGTGAGTGTTGTTTCAACATTATTAATCAATGACCACGTATGTACAAAGTTACTTTGAGTTTGTTCACAACAAGCATCAATCTTAGACCAAGTCTTGTTAAAGTCAGCACTTAACGTAGTGAGCACTTCAGTAAGATCACAGGTAAAGTGAAGATGCTCAATTAATGACCAGGTAAACTCAAAGTTACTTTGTGTTTGTGCGCAGCATTGAGTGAGCGTTGTTTCAACATTATTAATCAATGACCAAGTATGTATAAAGTTACTTTGAGTTTGTTCACAACAAGCATCAATCTTAGACCAAGTCTTGTTAAAGTCAGCACTTAACGTAGTGAGCACTTCAGTAAGATCACAGTTAAAATGAAGATGCTCAATTAATGACCAGGTAAACTCAAAGTTGCTTTGTGTTTGTGCGCAGCATTGAGTGAGCGTTGTTTCAACATTATTAATCAATGACCAAGTATGTATAAAATTACTTTGAGTTTGTTCACAACAAGCATCAATCTTAGACCAAGTCTTGTTAAAGTCAGCACTTAACGTAGTGAGTACTTCAGTAAGATCACAGTTAAAATGAAGATGCTCAATTAATGACCAGGTAAACTCAAAGTTGCTTTGTGTTTGTGCGCAACAATCAATAATAAGAGAATGAGTTTCCTCACAACATTCTGCGATCAGTGATTGCGTTTCTTGGCAGCAAGCTGTAATCAATGACCAAGTATGTTCAAAATCAGCACTCAAAGTAGTA
Organism: Candidatus Babeliales bacterium; assembly: GCA_963716425.1. Lineage (GTDB taxonomy): Bacteria > Babelota > Babeliae > Babelales > JBFXEV01 > JBFXEV01. The sequence continues at coordinate 510,932 of OY970310.1, read as the reverse complement.
AGCACTTCAGTAAAATCAACGGAAGCTGTAATGTGAAGATGATCAATTAATGACCAGGTAAACTCAAAGTTGCTCTGGGTTTGTTTACAGCAATGAGTGAGCGTTGTTTCAACATTGTTAATCAATGACCAGGTAAACTCAAAATTGCTTTGCGTTTGCTCACAGCATTCTTCTATAAGTGATTGAGTTTCTTTACAACACGCATTAATGATAGATTGGGTTCCTTCACAGCATTCTTCAATGAGTGACCAAGTATGTTCAAAGTTACTTTGCGTTTGTTCACAACATTCTTCAATCAATGACCATGTGTGTTCAAAGTCTGCACTTAAGGTAGTAAGTACTTCGGTAAAATCTACTGAAACAGTGATTTCAAGGTTTTCAATCAATGACCAAGTATGTTCAAAGTTGCTTTGTGTTTGCTCACAGCATTCTTCTATAAGTGATTGAGTTTCTTTACAACACGCATTAATGATAGATTGTGTTCCTTCACAGCATTCTTCAATCAATGACCAAGTATGTTCAAAATTGCTTTGAGTTTGTTCACAGCATTCTTCTATAAGTGATTGAGTTTCTTTGCAGCATTGTTCAATAAGAGAATGTGTTTCCTCACAACATTCTTCGATCAATGACCATGTATGTTTAAAATCAATATGAATTTGTTTACAACATTTTTTTAGGTTTTTCTTAATGTTACTAAGATCACACATCCATTTATAAAAACCGCATTTACTCAGGCCTCTACTTGCAAATGAACTTTGCGCATATTTTTTATTAAAAGTATCAAAAATAGTGTCTTTGCCAGATCGAGCTGTATCTTTTTCATAGTTAAGCAAAGCAAAGCTGACAAGTTCTGGCATTGCTTCTATTACGTCTTCAAGTACTAACGTATCATCTCCATTGAGCATTCGCTGATAGCAGCGCATTAATGCTTGTGAGGGAGCATCTTCTATAGATAAAGAATCAGTTTGCTGTACATACTCTAGAAGCAGTGATTTAAGAATATTTTCTTGGGGTTCTCTATAATCTGCAGCAGTGTGCTGATTCCAATTTTGTACGATCGGTTGATGAGCTGCAAGCGCAAATGTGCCAAACAGTTGTGAAGTAAAGCCAAGAAGAATGGCATGACATATATTTTTTTTGAACGATGTAGAAAACTTCATTGAAGACCTCTTTTTTTATTTTATACAACTCACAATATTACTCATGCATGAGCATATACATAAATGAGTATTTCTGTCAAGAAAAAAAGTTTTTTATTGTTTCATTGAATAAGGGCTGTAACACAAAGTGTGCTACAGCCCTTAGAGATTTTGGTAATAGTTTAATTATTAAGGTACAAAGACGTTATCATATATGTTTGCTGGCGCAGGAGTAATTGGAGAACCACCTTCTGTTAGGGAACCATGGAGTTCGTAGTAAGGCATTGTGTTGGCAATCGCATACGCAAAGTTCTGATAAATTACTGATGCACCTCCAACTGAAGGATTTGTTAGATTAGTTATTACCACTAAATCCGTCACTGCACGGCCACCAAGACCAGCTGTTATACCGGTACCGCCAGCACCAGTATTGCCAATAGTGTTTAAGCGAGCTTCGATGTACATGGAGCTTGCAGTAATGTGAATACCGTCTCCACCATTGCCACCAATGCTATTAGTACTAGTAGCACCACCAGCACCACCTGCGCCTGTTTTTAAGATAAAGCATCCAACAATATCAGTGCGAGTTGCTCCGTTGACAAAAATACCGTAGCCACCAGGACCACCATTGGCAGCAGTACTACCAGTTTCTCCATGACCACCAGCACCACCAGCACCAGTTGTTATAGTACAGTTTTCTATAGAGGTATCAAGAGCGCTCGTTTCTATACCAAATCCACCAGTACCACCAATACCACCATCAGAAAGTGAACTACTACTACCAACACCACCAGCACCAGTTGTTATAGTAGTGTCTTGAATGTTAGTACTATTTCCGTTTGTTAGTATGAGTATGCCTATACCACCCGAACCACCACCCGAACCAGCACCAGCACCACTACCAGCACCACCAGCAGCACCAGTTGTTATAGTACTATTTTGAATGTTGGTACTAGCTCCGCTCGTTTGTATGCCATCTCCGCTGCCACCACCAGTACCACCATGGCCAAGAGAACCGAAACCAATACCACCAGTACCACCAGCGCCAGTTGTTATAGTAGTGTCTAGAATAGATGTATCATTAGCACTTGTTTGTATACCATTACCGCTACTACTACCGTGACCACCAGTGTTGATAAGAGAGCTATTATTACTACCAACGCCACCAGTGCCGCCAGCACCAGTTGTTATAGTAGTTTCTTGAATAAAGGTAGCACTACCGCTCGTTTGTATGCCAATGCCACCCGCGCCACCACTACCACCAATAATAGAACCAGTACCACTACCAGTACCACCAGTACCACCAGCGCCAGTTAGTATAGTAGTTTTTTGAATAAAGGTAGCATTGCCACTGTTATCAATACCATCACCACCAGCACCACCAGTGCCGCCAATACTACCACTAGTGTTTGTTTCTCCATTTGAACCGGCACCTGCGATTATAGAGCACTGAGTAATGAATGTTTGTGCACCACTGCTTCTAAATATACCAGTGCGACCATTAACGCCGTTGAATCCAGATACTATTGTGGTGTTTTCACATGTGATCACCAAGTTAATTAAACTTATGTTTTCTACAACGTTAACCGTACTTAACCGTCACCGCAGCTTGTGCAGCATCAGCGGTGCTTACAGGGGCTGGAGCCAGGATAAAGCCATTTTGTACGTTGACATCACTGGCACTAATGGTAATGAGACCAGTCAGTTGGTAGTCATTCATTAAGACCGTTACCTGTGCAGCACCGATCACTAAGTTACCGGTAACGTTTTCTGCCAAGCAATAGGTAACGCCAGGAGTAGCAAGGGTAAGTGTGCCACCTGCCGCCGTAAATTCAGCTTGTGTAAGAGCTGTTGGTGCACATGGGCAACCACCAATGGAGATGCGTTCAAGCAAACTGAATGTGAGCTGGAAGTTACTGTTTGTTTGAGCACAACAATCTTGATTAAGAGATTGAGTTTGCTCACAACATGCTGCAAGTAAAGACCAGGTAAATTCAAAGTTGCTGGTAGTTTGAGCACAACATGCACTTAATGTAGTGAGTACTTCAATAAGATCACACGTCACATTAAGATGTTCAATGAGTGACCACGTAAACGCAAAGTTGCTGTTTGTTTGTGCACAGCATTGCGTTAATGTACGTTCAACATCATTGATTAATGACCACGTATGTTCAAAGTTACTTTGTGTTTGATCACAGCAAGCTGTGATTAATGACCACGTATGTTCAAAGTCTGCACTTAACGTAGTGAGCACTTCAACAAGATCACAGTTAAAGTGAAGATGTTCAATTAATGACCATGTAAATTCAAAATTGCTGTTTGTTTGTGCACAACATTGCGTGAGCGTTGTTTCAACATTGTTAATCAACGACCACGTATGTTCAAAATTACTTTGTGTTTGCTCACAGCAAGCTGTAATCAATGACCAGGTATGTTCAAAGTCTGCACTTAGCGTAGTGAGCACTTCAGTAAGATCACAACTTACGTTAAGATGTTCAATGAGTGACCAGGTAAACTCAAAGTTGCTTTGTGTCTGCTCACAGCACTGAGTGAGCGTTGCTTCAACATCGTTAATCAATGACCACGTATGAATGAAATTACTTTGGGTGAGCTCACAACAATCAATAATAAGAGAGTGTGTTTCCTTGCAACAGTTTGCGATCAGTGATTGCGTTTCTTCACAACAAGCATTGATTAATGACCAGGTGTGTTCAAAGTCTGCACTTAACGTAGTGAGTACTTCAGTAAGATCACAGTTAAAGTTAAGATGTTCAATGAGTGACCAGGTAAACTCAAAGTTACTTTGGGTTTGTACGCAGCACTGAGTGAGCGTTGTTTCAACATTGTTAATCAATGACCACGTATGCACAAAGTTACTTTGCGTTTGTATGCAACAATCAACAATAAGAGACTGTGTTTCCTCACAACATTCTGCAATCAGTGACTGTGTTTCTTCACAACATTCAAAAATAAGTGAATGTGTTCCCTCACAACATTCTTCAATCAATGACCAGGTATGTTCAAAGTTGCTTTGTGTTTGTTCACAACACTCTTCAATCAATGACCAGGTATGTTCAAAGTCAGCTGTCACCGTTTCTTTAAGATCCTTGATTAAACTAAAGGTTATTTGGAAGTTACTTTCAGTTTGCTCACAGCATTCTTCTATAAGTGATTGAGTTTCTTTACAACATGCATTAATGATAGACTGTGTTCCTTCACAACATTCTTCAATGAGTGACCAAGTATGTTCAAAGTTACTTTGCGTTTGTTCGCAACATTCTTCGATTAATGACCATGTATGTTCAAAGTCAGCACTCAAGGTAGTAAGTATTTCAGTGAAGTCAACCGAAACAGTGATTTGAAGATGTTCAATGAGTGACCACGTAAATTCAAAATTGCTTTGTGTTTGTTCACAGCACTCTTCAATAAGTGATTGTGTTTCTATGCAACAAGCATTGATTAATGACCAGGTATGTTCAAAGTTGCTTGTAGTTAACTCACAGCATTCTTCAATAAGTGATTGTGTTTCTATGCAGCATTCAAGAATAAGAGAATGTGTTACATCACAGCATTCTTCAATCAATGACCAGGTATGTTCAAAGTTGCTTTGTGTTTGTTCACAACACTCTTCAATAAGAGACTGTGTTTCTATACAACAGTCAATAATAAGTGAGTGTGTCTCTTCACAACATTCTTCAATGAGAGATTGCGTTTCTATACAACAGTCAATAATGAGTGAGTGCGTTTCTTCACAACATTCTTCAATGAGAGATTGCGTTTGCTTGCAACATGCAATAATAATTGTTTGTGTATCAAATATATCATCTGCAAGGTCATCACAGCATTCAACAACTGTGCGTTTTAAGTCATCTAGTTCAGTAATATTGCAAGCCAGTAGCTCTGTTTGCAGCGTGAGGATACAATCAAATTCCTTAAAGCCTCTGCAAATAAGTTCATGTGTATCATATATCTCATCATGGAGACTTTCACAACATTCAGTAACCGTTGAAATTACATCAGCAATCTCATCAGTAAGAATATCGGTTTGTCTGTTGATTTTATGCTTGATTTCTTTTGTTTGTTCTTCAATCAGATCTGCTTGCGCCTTAAAGCCTTTGCATACCAGTTTTTGAGTGCATAAGACAGCATCAGTAATATCATCGAGCATTTGTGCAACGTCACAAAGACCATCGTGAAGACTTTCACAACACTCAGTGACTGTTGAAATTACATCGTTGATCTCATCAGTAAGTATATCTGTTTGGCGATTTATCTTATGCTTAATTTCACTTATTTGTTCAAATTGTTCATCATGGATTACATCAAGAGCAGGCAACACTTGGCCAAAAGGCTTATGCGATTTGCAGACCTTAGATTTTCCTAGTTTGCAGTCAATAACTTCGAGCAGCTCATCAGTTTTACAGAACTTAGGGTTAATTAAAGCTGCTTGTTCTTCAAAGCCTTTACAAATCAATTGTTGAGTGCAGAAGATATCATCTGCAAGATCGTCGCAACACTCTGTTATTGTTGCTTTAAGATCCATGATGTTGCAAACAATAACATGCGTTTGTTTGCTCATATTTTCTTTAAGCTCAATAGTTTGTTCATCAATAACGTCTTGTATTTCATCATGCAAGCTTTCACAACAGTCGGTAACGGTTGCAATTACTTCAGCAATTTCGAGAGATAAAATATCCGTTTGGTGATTGATCTTATGCTTGATTTCTTTAGTTTGCTCTTCAATACATTCTCTCTGATCATGGAACTTATGGTTAATTAAAGCAGTTTGCTCTTTAAACTCGTCTTTGATCTGTTTTTGCGTGCAGAAAATATCATCTGCAAGATCATCACAGCATTCGTTGAGTGTAGCCTTAAAGTCTTTAATATCACACACAATAGTATCTGTGCGCTTATTGATCTTATGGTTAAGTTCTTTAGTTTGATCTTCAATAAGATCTTGCATTTCATCATGCAAGCTTTCACAGCATTCGGTAACGGTTGCAATTACTTCTGCAATCTCAAGCGATAGAATGTCTGTTTGGCGATTGATCTTGTGCTTGATTTCTTTTGTTTGATCTGCAATAAATTCTTTTTGGGTATGGAATGCATTCTTGATGAGCTTTTGTGTTTCAAAGATATCATCTGCAAGGTCATCACAGCATTTCTTTAAAGATTCCTTAAGCTCATGTTGGTCACATACAAATGTTACCTTTTCTTGAAGGTTTTTTATATCACATACAAGAGTTACTGGTTGCTTGCTGATAATATGTTTTATCTCATCAAGAAGAATATGTGGTTGCTTGTGGATTAAATGTTTGATTTCTTGAGCTTGCTCTTCTATAAATTCATGTTGAGTATGGAGTTTATGGCTTAGAATATCAGTTTGATTAGTAATTAATTCATCTTGCTTATGGAACTTATGATCAATAAATTTGGTTTCATCTTTAAAGTTATCGGCTATGAATTTATTTTGTTCATGTAACTTATGAGCAAGATACTCAGTTTGCTTTTCTATAAATTCATGTGATTCATGTGATTCATGTGAAGGTTTGGATTCATGCGGTGCATGGTATGCATGCTCAAGAATTTTCTTTGTTTGTTCTTCAATGAGTTCTGTGATTAATGTACCTTGCTTGTGTACATCATGGCTCAAGATTTTAGTTTGATCCGTGATTAATTCATCTTGCTTGTGGAACTTATAATTGATTAACTTGGTTTCATCTTTAAATGCATCAGTTATGAATTTGTCTTGTTCGTGGAGTTTATGAGCTAGATACTCCGTTTGCTTTTCAATAAATTCAGGTGAAATATGTGGTGAATGCGGTTCATGCGAACCATGGGGTGCGTGTTCAAGAATTTTCTTTGTCTGTTCTTCGATCAATTCTGCTTGTTCATGGAACTTATGATCAATAAAGTTGACTTTATGTTCCAATTTCTCTGCAATTAATTGATCTTGTTCATGCAATTTGTGATACAGAGTTTTGGCTTGATCTTCAATCAGTTCTGCTTGTTTGTGGAACTTATGTTGTACCAATTCTGTTTGATCTTTAAAGCCTTCATGTACTGTTTTTTTGGTATCAGAAATATCATCAGCAAGTTTTAGAGAAGATTTTTTGATAGCATCTTTAACTTCTTTTTGATCACAGACTACGGTGATGTTTTTTTCTTGAAGTTCTTCTATGTTTAGTTCAAGCGTTATTGGTTGTTCTTCTAATAAGTTCTTGATCTGTTCTGTCTGTTCATGCAGTTTATTAACAAGGTAATCAGTTTCACTTTTTGCGAGTTGATTTTGCTCATCCATGAAGTCCCAAGTTTTTTCAAATTTAGAACTAAGGACATCAGTTTGCTCTAAAATGGTTTTGATAACATTTTTAGAAGAACTAGATTGGTGTGGTTGTTGATGTGCATTGGCATTTGTGATCAATTGTTCAAGGACATCAAATCGTTGGTTCACTTGAGCGTTTGCAAGTTGATGTTGTGCTGCAGCGGCGGTAGTAATGCCTGCAATGAGTGACCACGTATGCTCAAAGTCAGTGCCCATAGTAGAAAGTATTTCAGTGCAACACGATGAAACAGCTTCAGAAAGTGATGCAAAATCAGTACCGAGCGTGTCAATTATTTCTTTAATTTTAAGTGAAAGATTAGTATTAGGTCCAAATACGGCACATGCGTTACCTAAAATACCAAGTATTGAATTTGCGCAATCAGAATCATTGATAGTACCAATTCGTTTTTTGATAATGAGAAGTAATTGAACAAGGTCACGTTCAGTTATATTTTTGTGTGAATTAACATCCATAGAAGTGGGTGCCATCTTCACCTCATCCCACTCAGTATCGTTCGGGCGAGAGCGAGTGCCCATAGTTTCATCATATTTTAGAAATGCATAGGCAAGCAGTTCAGGCATTGCCTGCATTACATCTTCAACAAGTAATGTTTTATAGCCGTTTGTCACGCGCTGATAGCAGCGCATTAACGCCGCAGATGGAGCACACTCCGTATCTTGTGAAGCTGCCTTTTGAACAAGGTCCATAATCAGAACGTCAAGACTGTGTTCTTGCGTTTCTACATATTCTGGACTTGCTTGTACGGGAACTTGTTGTGGGAGAGTTTGGTTTGCTACTAACGCAAATGTGCCAAACAGCTGTGATGTAAAGCCAAGAAGAATGGCATGGCACATATTTTTCTTGAACGATCTAGAAAACTTCATTGAAGACCTCTTTTTTTATTTTATACAACTCACAATATTACTCATGCTCTGAGCATATACATAAATGATTATTTCTGTCAAGAAAAAAAGTTTATTATGTTCAAGAGAATAAATAGCATTTTTTTGTTGTTTCATTGATAAGGGCTGTAACACTTAGTGTGCTACAGCCCCTAGAGACTCTTGGTAATAGTTTAATTATTAAGGTACATACACGTTATCAAATATGTTTGCTGGTGCGGGAGTAACAGCAAAACCGAATTCCATTGGGGTTGGATTAAAATACTCATAACGAAACGATGTATTGGCAATAGCATAGGCAAAGTTTTGGTATACTACTGATCCACCGGCAGAGCTTGCAACGTGATTCAAATCAACTACTGCACTACCACCAGTACCAGGAAAATCACCAGTACCGCCAGTTCCTGTAGCGCCACCAGCACCAGTATTGCCAATATTATTTAAGCGAGCTTCAGTGTTCATGGTGCCTGAATCGATATAAATACCATCCCCACCATTACCGCCACTGGCATTAGTGTCACCACTATTAGTAGCATTGCCACCAGCACCACCCTGGCCTGTTTTTAAGATAAAGCATTCAACAATCTCAGCGCGATTTGCGGGTCCAGTGACAAAAATACCATAGCCACCATTACCACCAGCGCCGCCAACAGTACCACTACCACCATTACCACCAGCACCGGTTGTTATAGTAGTTTTTTGAATAGAGGTATCATTTGCGGTTGTTTGTATTCCATTACCACCAGCACCACCAGCACCAGCACCACTACCACCAGAACCACCAGCACCACCAGCGCCAGTTGTTATGGTAGTGTCTTGAATGGTGGTACTATTTCCGCTTGTTTGTATGCCGTTACCACTAGTGCCACCACTAGTAGAACCACCAGAACCAGAACCATTTCCACCAGCGCCAGTTGTTATAGTACAGTTTTGAATATTGGTATTCATTCCGCTTGTTTGTATGCCAATTCCGCTCATACCACCGAAACCAAATGACTCACCAACACCACCTGTACCACCAGCACCAGTTATTATACTAGTGTCTTGAATAGTTGTATCATTAGCGGTCGTTTGTATACCATTACCACTATTGCCACCAGCACCAGAATCGCTAGAACCACCACCATTATTACCGCCGGTACCACCAGCACCAGTTGTTATAGTAGTTTCTTGAATGGAGGTAGCATTGCCACTGCTATTAATATTAATACCATTACCACTAGCACCACCATCGCCACCATTGGCTCCAAAAACAGAACCATTACCACCAGCACCGCCGGCACCAGTTATTATGGTAGTTTCTTGAATAGAGGTAGCATTGCCACTGCTATCAATACCATCACCACCATTACCACCAGTACCACCAGTACCACTGTTTGCTTCCCCATTTGCACCGGCACCTGCGGTTATAGAGCACTGAGTAATGAGTGTTTGTGTGCCACTGTTTGCTATACCGGTACGGCCATTAACGCCATTTAATTCAGATGCCGTTGTGGTATCTTGGCAGGTGATCACCAAGTTAATTAAACTCACATTTTCTTGAGCGCCAACAGTTACGGCAGCTTGTGCAGCATCAGTGGTGTCAGTTGGTGCGAGAGCTAGGATAAAACCATTTTCTACGTTGACATCAATTGCATTAACGGTAATAAGACCAGTCAGTTGACAGCCATTCATTAAGATCTCGACTTGTGGAGCGTTGATCACTATATTACCGGTGATGTTTTCCGCCATGCAATAGGTAACGCCCGTTGTGGTTAAGATAATAGTACCCGCAACTACATCAGCTTGTGTAAGAGGTGTTGGTGCACATGGGCAACCACCAACGGAGATGTTTTCAAGCAAACTGAATGTGAGCTGGAAGTTGCTGTTTGTTTGAGCACAACAGTCTTCTATGAGAGATTGAGTTTGCTCACAACATGCTGCAAGTAAAGACCAGGTAAATGCAAAATTGCTGGTAGTTTGAGCACAACATGCACTTAATGTAGTGAGTACTTCAATAAGATCACAGGTAATATTAAGATGTTCAATGAGTGACCACGTAAACTCAAAGTTGCTGGTTGTTTGTGCACAACATTGCGTGAGCGTTGTTTCAACGTCATTGATCAATGACCACGTATGCACAAAGTTACTTTGTGTTTGCTCACAGCAAGCTGTAATCAATGACCATGTATGTTCAAAGTCTGCACTTAACGTAGTGAGCACTTCAACAAGATCACAGTTAAATTGGAGATGTTCAATTAATGACCACGTAAATTCAAAATTGCTGTTTGTTTGCGCGCAGCATTGTGTTAATGTACGTTCAACATCATTGATCAACGACCACGTATGTTCAAAATTACTTTGTGTTTGCTCACAGCAAGCTGTAATCAATGACCAGGTATGTTCAAAGTCTGCACTTAACGTAGTGAGCACTTCAGTAAGATCACAACTTACGTTAAGGTGTTCAATGAGTGACCAGGTAAACTCAAAGTTGCTTTGTGTCTGCTCACAGCACTGAGTGAGCGTTGTTTCAACGTTGTTAATCAACGACCACGTATGAATGAAATTACTTTGAGTTTGTATGCAACAATCAATAATAAGAGAATGTGTTTCCTCACAACATTCTGCAATCAGAGATTGCGTTTCTTCACAACAAGCATTGATCAACGACCAGGTGTGTTCAAAGTCTGCACTTAACGTAGTGAGTACTTCAGTAAGATCACAGTTAAAGTTAAGATGTTCAATGAGTGACCAGGTAAACTCAAAGTTACTTTGTGTTTGCGCGCAGCACTGAGTGAGCGTTGCTTCAATGTTGTTAATCAGTGACCACGTATGTACAAAGTTACTTTGCGTTTGTATGCAACAATCAACAATAAGAGACTGTGTTTCCTCACAACATTCTGCGATCAGTGACTGTGTTTCCTCACAACAGTCAAAGATAAGTGAATGTGTTCCCTCACAACATTCTTCAATCAATGACCAGGTATGTTCAAAGTTGCTTTGTGTTTGTTCACAACACTCTTCAATCAATGACCATGTATGTTCAAAGTCAGCTGTCACCGTTTCTTTAAGATCCTTGATTAAACTAAAGGTTATTTGGAAGTTACTTTCAGTTTGCTCACAGCATTCTTCTATAAGTGATTGAGTTTCTTTACAACATGCATTAATGATAGACTGTGTTCCTTGGCAGCATTCTTCAATGAGTGACCAAGTATGTTCAAAGTTACTTTGCGTTTGTTCGCAACATTCTTCGATTAATGACCATGTATGCTCAAAGTCAGCACTCAAGGTAGTAAGTATTTCAGTGAAGTCAACCGAAACAGTGATTTGAAGATGTTCAATGAGTGACCATGTAAATTCAAAATTGCTTTGTGTTTGTTCACAGCACTCTTCAATAAGTGATTGTGTTTCTTGGCAACAAGCATTGATTAATGACCAGGTATGCTCAAAGTTGCTTGTAGTTAACTCACAGCATTCTTCAATAAGTGATTGTGTTTCTATACAGCACTCAAGAATAAGAGAATGTGTTACGTCACAGCATTCTTCAATCAATGACCAGGTATGTTCAAAGTTGCTTTGTGTTTGTTCACAACACTCTTCAATAAGAGACTGTGTTTCTATACAACAGTCAATAATAAGTGAGTGTGTCTCTTCGCAACATTCTTCAATGAGAGACTGCGTTTCTATACAACAGTCAATAATGAGTGAGTGCGTTTCTTCACAGCATTCTTCAATGAGAGATTGCGTTTGCTTGCAACATGCAATAATAAGTGTTTGTGTATCAAATATATCATCTGCAAGGTCATCACAGCATTCAACAACTGTGCGTTTTAAGTCATCTAGTTCATTAATATTGCAAGTGAGCAATTCTGTTTGCAGCGTGAGGATACAATCAAATTCCTTAAAGCCTCTGCAAATAAGTTCATGTGTATCATATATCTCATCATGGAGACTTTCACAACATTCAGTAATCGTTGAAATTACATCAGCAATCTCATCAGTAAGAATGTCTGTTTGTCTGTTGATTTTATGCTTGATTTCTTTTGTTTGCTGTTCAATCAGATCTGCTTGCTCCTTAAAGCCTTTGCATACCAGTTTTTGAGTGCATAAGACAGCATCAGTAATATCATCCATCATTTGTGCAACATCACAAAGACCATCGTGAAGACTTTCACAACACTCAGTGACTGTTGAAATTACATCCTTGATCTCATCAGTAAGTATATCTGTTTGGCGATTTATCTTATGCTTAATTTCACTTGTTTGTTCAAATTGTTCATCATGGATTACATCAAGAGCAGGCAACACTTGGCCAAAAGGCTTATGCGATTTGCAGACCTTAGATTTTCCAAGTTTGCAGTCAATAATCTCTAACAATTCATCAGTTTTACAGAACTGTTGATTAATTAAAGCTGCTTGCTCTTCAAAGCCTGCGCCAATAAGTTGTTGAGTGCAGAAGATATCATCTGCAAGATCGTCGCAACATTCTGTTACGGTTGACTTAAGATCCATGACGTTGCAAACAACAACCTGTGTCTGTTTGCTCATATTTTCTTTAAGTTCACGAGTTTGTTCATCAGTGAGATCTTGTATTTCATCATGCAAGCTTTCACAACAGTCGGTAACTATGTGGATTACATCATTAATCTCGAGAGAAAGAATGTCGGTTTGGTGCTTGATCTTATGCTTGATTTCTTTAGTTTGTTCTCCAATAAATTCCCTTTGATTATGGAACTTATGGTTAATTAAAGCGGTTTGCTCTTTAAACTCGTCCTTGATTAGTTTTTGAGTAGAGAAAATATCATCTGCAAGGTCATCACAGCATGCAGTGAGTGTTGCCTTAAGATCTTTGATATCATACACAATAGTATCTGTGCGCTTATTGATCTGCTCTTTGAGTTCTTTAGTTTGATCTTCAATAAGATCTTGCATTTCATCATGCAAGCTTTCACAGCATTCGGTAACTCTGTGGATTACATCATTAATCTCGAGAGATAAAATCTCTGTTTGGCCATTGATCTTATGCTTGATTTCTTTTGTTTGATCTGCAATAAATTCTTTTTGGGTATGGAATGCATTCTTGATGAGTTTTTGTGTTTCAAAGATATCATCTGCAAGGTCATCACAGCATTTCTTTAAAGATTCCTTAAGCTCATGTTGATCACATACAAATGTTACCTTTTCTTGTAGGTCTTTTATATCACATAGAAGAGTTACTGGTTGCTTGTTGATAATATGTTTTATCTCATTAAGAAGAACGTGTGGTTGCTTGTGGATCAAATGTTTGATTTCTTGAGCTTGCTCTTCAATAAATTCATGCTCGCCGTGGAGTTTATGGCTTAGAATATCAGTTTGACCAGTGATTAATTCATCTTGTTTATGGAACTTATGATCAATAAACTTGGTTTCATCTTTAAATGCATGAGCTATGAATTTGTCTTGTTCGTGTAACTTATGAGCAAGGTACTCAGTTTGTTTTTCTATAAATTCATGTGAAATATGTGATCCATGTGATACATGAGACGTTTCAGAAGAATGTGGTGTATGGGATGCATGGTGTGCATGTTCAAGAATTTTCTTTGTTTGTTCTTCAATGAGTTCTGCGATTAATGTACCTTGTTTATGTACATCGTGGCTCAAGATCTTAGTTTGATCAGTAATTAATTCATCTTGCTTGTGGAACTTATGATCAATAAACTTAGTTTCATCTTTAAATTTGTCAGCTATGAATTTGTCTTGTTCATGGAGTTTATGAGCAAGATACTCAGTTTGTTTTTCAATAAATTCATGTGTTCCATGCGATACAGGTTCAGAAGGATGTGAGCCATGCGATACATGGTTAAGAATTTTCTTTGTCTGTTCTTCGATCAATTCTGCTTGTTCGTGGAACTTATGGTCAATAAAGTTGACTCCATGCTCTAATTTATCTGTAATTAATTGATCTTGTTCATGCAATTTGTGATACAGAGTTTTGGCTTGATCTTCAATCAGCTCTGCTTGTTTATGGAACTTATGATGTACCAGGTCTGTTTGATCTTTAAAACCTTCGCGTACTGTTTTTTTGGTATCGGAAATATCTTCAGCAAGCTCTGTAGAAGATTTTTTGATAGCATCTTTAACTTCTTTTTGATCACAGACTACGGTGATGTTTTTTTCTTGAAGTTCTTCTATGTTTAGTTCAAGCGTTATGGGTCGTTCTTCTAATAAGGTCTTGATCTCTTCAGTTTGTTCTTGCAGTTTATTAACCAGATAATCGCTTTCACTCTTTGCAAGTTGATTTTGCTCATCCATAAAGTCCCAAGTTTTTTCAAATTTAGAACTCAAGACATCAGTTTGTTCTAAGATAGTTTTAATAACATTTTTAGAAGAACCAGATTGGTGTGGTTGTTGATGTGCGTTGGCATTTGCGATCAATTGTTCAAGGATATCAAATCGTTGGTTCACATTTTCGCTTGCAAGTTGATGCTGTGTTGCAGCAGCTGTGGTAATTCCTGCAATGAGCGACCACGTATGCTCAAAGTCAGTGTCCATTGTAGAGAGTATTTCAGTACAACACGATGAAACAGCTTCAGAGAGTGATGCAAAATCAGTACCGAGCGTGTTTGATATTTCTTTAATTTTAAGTGAAAGATTAGTGTTAGGTCCAAAGACTGCACAAGCATTACCCAAAATACCAAGTATTGAATTTGCACAATCAGAATCATTGATGGTACCAATTCGTTTTTTGATAATGAGAAGCAATTGAACAAGGTCGCGTTCAGTTATATTTTTATAAGACTTACTATCCCAGTCAGTGTCACTTGGGTGACCAGAGCGGGTGCTCATAGTTTCATTATATTTTAGAAATGCATAGGCAAGCAGTTCTGGCATTGCCTGCATTACATCTTCAACAAGTAGTGTTTTATAGCCGTTTGTCACACGCTGATAACAGCGCATTAATGCCGCAGATGGAGCACACTCTGTATCTTCTAAAGCTGCCTTTTGAACAAGATCCATAATAAGAACGTCAAGACTGTGTTCTTGCGTTTCTACATATTCTGGACTTGTTTGTACGGGTACTTGTTGTGGGAGAGTTTGGTTTGCTGCTAATGCAAGCGTGCCAAATAGCTGTGATGTAAAGCCAAGAAGAATGGCATGGCACATATTTTTCTTGAACGATCTAGAAAACTTCATTGAAGACCTCTTTTTTTATTTTATACAACTCACAATATTACTCATGCTCTGAGCATATACATAAATGATTATTTCTGTCAAGAAAAAAAAGTTAATGGATGCTTACGTGAATCAAAAAAGTTTTTTTATTGTTTTATTGATAAGGGCTGTAACACTTAGTGTGCTACAGCCCTTAGAGACTCTTAGTAAATACTTTAATTATTAAGGTACATATACGTTAGAATATAATGTTGGTGGAGGTGAAGCATTAACAGCAACACCACCTTCTGTTAGGGAATTATGGAGTTTGTAATAATACGGTAGTGGTTGTGTTACTGGAGGGTTTATAGCTGCCGCAATTGCATACGCAAAATTTTGGTAGATAACTGATGCACCCAGTTGCGGAAGTCATGTTCGGGTTCAAGTCAGTCACCGCACGTCCACCAAGACCAGCTGTTCCATTAGTAGTACCGCCAGTTCCATGCGCGCCGCCAGCACCAGTATTGCCAATAGTGTTTAAGCGAGCTTCAGTATTGAGGGTGTCTGAATTGATATAAATACCGTCCCCACCATTGCCACCATTGCCATTAGTATGGCCACCAGTATTATTGCCACCCATGCCACCCTGGCCTGTTTTTAAGATAAAGCATTCAACAATATCAGTGCGATTTGCAGTTCCGGTGACAAAAATACCATAGCCACCATTACCACCAGCAGCACTAACAGCCCCACCACTACTATTAGCATTACCACCACCACCAGTTGTTATGGTAGTTTTTTGAATAGAGGTATCATTAGCACTTGTTTGTATTCCGTTACCACCAGCACCACCAGCACCACCAGCACCACCAGCAGGGGTCGATTGCCCACCAGTACCACCAACATTAGTTGTTATAGCTGTGTCTTGAATAGTGGTATTATTCCCGCTGGCTTGTATTTGTATGCCAATGCCACTAGCACCACCAGTACCACCAGCTTCACCAGCACTACCAGCACCACCAGTACCACCAGCGCCAGTTGTTATAGTGCTGTTTTGAATGTTGGTACTAGTTCCGCTGGTTTGTATGCCAACTCCGCTCGCACCACCAGCTTCAGCAGTTTTTGACTGACTACCACCACCAGTACCACCAGCACCAGTTGTTATAGTAGTATCTTGTATGTTGGTATTAGTTCCACTCGTTTGTATACCATTACCACTAACACCAGCATTGCCACCAAAGCCACTTTCATTGGTAGCTGTGGTAACTACCACCAGCGCCACCAGCACCAGTTGTTATAGTAGAATCTTCTATAGAGGTAGCATTACCAGTGGTCGCAATACCAATACCGCCAGCACCACCAGCACCACCATTAAGATCATTGCGAACACTCGCACTTCCACCATTACCACCAGCGCCAGTTGTTATAGTAGTTTCTTGAATAGAGGTAGCATTGCCACTGTTATCAATACCATCACCACCAGTGCCACCAGCACCAGCGTTAACAGTAGTGCTATTTGCTCCATTTGCACCGGCACCTGCGGATATAGAGCACTGAGTAATGAGTGTTTGTGTAGCCACTGTTTGCTATACCAGTACGGCCATTAACGCCATTTAATCCAGATACCGCTGTGGTATTTTGGCAGGTGATCACCAAGTTAATTAAGCTTACGTTTTCTTGAGCGCCAACGGTGACGGCAGCTTGTGCAGCATCAGTGGTGTCAGTTGGTGCGAGAGCTAGGATAAAACCATTTTCTACGTTGACATCAATTGCATTAATGGTAATAAGACCAGTCAGTTGGCGAACATTCATCAAGACCGTGACTTGTGGAGCATTGATTACTATGTTACCGGTAATGTTTTCCGCCATGCAATAGACAACACCCGCTGTAGCAAGAGTAATAGTACCCACCACATCAGCTTGTGTAAGAGGTATTGGTGCACACGGGCAACCACCAGCGGAGATACTTTCAATCAAACTGAATGTGTGCAAGAAGTTGCTGTTTGTTTGAGCACAACACTCTTGTATGAGAGATTGAGTTTCATTACAACATGCTGCAAGCAAACACCAGGTAAATTCAAAGTTGCTTGTAGTTTCTTCACAACAAGCACTCAATGTAGTGAGTACTTCAGTAAGATCACAGGTAGCATTAAGATGTTCAATGAGTGACCAAGTAAACTCAAAGTTGCTGGTTGTTTGTGCGCAGCATTGAGTGAGTGTTGTTTCAACATTGTTGATCAATGACCACGTATGTTCAAAGTTACTTTGTGTTTGCTCACAGCAAGCTGTAATCAATGACCAGGTATGTTCAAAGTCTGCACTTAACGTAGTGAGCACTTCAGTAAGATCACAGGTAGCATTAAGATGTTCAATTAATGACCACGTAAATTCAAAATTGCTGTTGAGTTTGCGCACAGCATTGTGTTAATGTACGTTCAACATCATTGATCAACGACCACGTATGCACAAAGTTACTTTGCGTTTGCTCACAGCAAGCTGTAATCAATGACCAGGTATGTTCAAAGTCTGCACTTAACGTAGTGAGCACTTCAATAAGATCACAACTGACGTTAAGGTGTTCAATGAGTGACCAGGTAAACTCAAAGTTGCTTTGTGTCTGCTCACAGCACTGAGTGAGCGTTGTTTCAACATCGTTAATCAATGACCACGTATGAATGAAATTACTTTGGGTGAGCGCACAACATTCTTAATAAGAGAATGTGTTTCCTCACAACATTCTGCGATCAGTGATTGCGTATCTTTGCAACAAGCATTGATTAATGACCAGGTGTGTTCAAAGTCTGCACTTAACGTAGTGAGTACTTCAGTAAGATCAC
The DNA here is from genome assembly GCA_963716425.1 of Candidatus Babeliales bacterium. Taxonomy (GTDB): domain Bacteria; phylum Babelota; class Babeliae; order Babelales; family JBFXEV01; genus JBFXEV01. The sequence goes on along the minus strand of OY970310.1, from coordinate 492,618 downwards.
AGTTAAAGTGAAGATGTTCAATGAGTGACCAGGTAAACTCAAAGTTGCTTTGGGTTTGCGCGCAGCACTGAGTGAGTGTTGTTTCAACATTGTTAATCAATGACCACGTATGCTCAAAGTTACTTTGCGTTTGTATGCAACAATCAACAATAAGAGACTGTGTTTCCTCACAACATTCTGCGATCAGTGACTGCGTTTCCTCACAACAGTCAAAAATAAGTGAATGTGTTCCCTCACAACATTCTTCAATCAATGACCAGGTATGTTCAAAGTTGCTTTGTGTTTGTTCACAACACTCCTCAATCAATGACCATGTATGTTCAAAGCCAGCTGTCACCGTTTCTTTAAGATCCTTGATTAAACTAAAGGTTATTTGGAAATTACTTTCAGTTTGCTCACAGCATTCTTCTATAAGCGATTGAGTTTCTTTACAACATGCATTAATGATAGACTGTGTTCCTTGGCAGCATTCTTCAATGAGTGACCAAGTATGTTCAAAGTTACTTTGCGTTTGTTCGCAACATTCTTCGATTAATGACCATGTATGTTCAAAGTCAGCACTCAAGGTAGTAAGTATTTCAGTGAAGTCAACCGAAACAGTGATTTGAAGATGTTCAATGAGTGACCACGTAAATTCAAAATTGCTTTGTGTTTGTTCACAGCACTCTTCAATAAGTGATTGTGTTTCTATGCAACAAGCATTGATTAATGACCAGGTATGTTCAAAGTTGCTTGTAGTTAACTCACAGCATTCTTCAATAAGTGATTGTGTTTCTATGCAGCATTCAAGAATAAGAGAATGTGTTACATCACAGCATTCTTCAATCAATGACCAGGTATGTTCAAAGTTGCTTTGTGTTTGTTCACAACACTCTTCAATAAGAGACTGTGTTTCTATACAACAGTCAATAATAAGTGAGTGTGTCTCTTCGCAACATTCTTCAATGAGTGATTGCGTTTCTATACAACAGTCAATAATGAGTGAGTGCGTTTCTTCACAGCATTCTTCAATGAGAGATTGCGTTTGCTTGCAACATGCAATAATAAGTGTTTGTGTATCAAATATATCATCTGCAAGATCATCACAACACTCCATAATTGTTGTCTTTAAGTCGTCTAGTTCAGTAACGTTGCAAGCAAGAAGTTCTGTTTGCAGTGTGAGAACACAATCAAATTCCTTAAAGCCTCTGCAAATGAGTTCTTGCATATCACCTATTTCATCATAGAGACTTTCACAACAATCAGTAACCGTTGAAATTACATCGGCAATCTCATCAATAAGAATATCGGTTTGTCTGTTGATTTTATGCTTGATTTCTTTTGTTTGCTCTTCAATCAGATCTGCTTGCTCCTTAAAGCCTTTACACACCAGTTTTTGAGTACATAAGACAGCATCAGTAATATCATCAAGCATTTGTGTAACGTCGCAAAGACCATCATGAAGACTTTCACAACATTCAGTGACTGTTGAAATTACATCCTTGATCTCATCAGTAAGTATATCTGTTTGGCGATTGATCTTATGTTTAATTTCACTTGTTTGTTCAAATTGTTCATCATGGATTACATCGAGAGCAGGTAACACTTGGCCAAACGGCTTATGCGATTTGCAGACTTTAGATTTTCCTAGTTTGCAGTCAATAACTTCAAGTAGCTCATCAGTTTTACAGAACCGTTGGTTAATTAAGGCTGCTTGCTCTTCAAAGCCTGCGCCAATAAGTTGTTGAGTGCAGAAGATATCATCTGCAAGATCGTCGCAACATTCGGCTACGGTTGCTTTAAGATCCATGATGTTACGAACAACAACATGTGTTTGTTTGCGCATCTTTTCTTTAAGCTCAATAGTTTGTTCATCAATGACGTCTTGTATGTCATCATGCAAGCTTTCACAACATTCGGTAACGGTGTGTATTACATCGTTAATTTCATGAGTGAGAATATCTGTTTGTCTGTTTATTTTATGTTTAATTTCTTTAGTTTGTTCTTCAATACATTCTCTTTGATCATGGAATTTATGATTAATTAAAGCGGTTTGTTCTTTAAATTCATCCTTGATCAGTTTTTGAGTACAGAAAATATCATCTGCAAGGTCATCGCAGCATGCAGTGAGTGTTGCCTTAAGATCTTTAATATCACACACAATAGTATTTGTGCGCTCATTGATCTTATGGTTAAGCTCATTAGTTTGGTCATCAATAAGATCTTGCATTTCATCATGAAGACTTTCACAACACTCGGTAACGGTTGCAATTACATCGGCAATCTTATCAGTGAGAATGTCAGTTTGCCTGTTGATCTTATGCTTGATTTCTTTTGTTTGATCTGTAATAAATTCTTTTTGGGTATGGAATTCGTTTTTGATTAGCTTTTGAGTACAGAAAATATCATCTGCAAGATCATCACAACATTTCTTTAAAGCTTCCTTAAATTCATGTTGGTCACATACAAATGTTACCTTTTCTTGAAGGTCTTTTATATCACAGACAAGAGTGACTGGTTGCTTGTTGATAATATGTTTTATTTCATCAAGAAGAACATGTGGTTGCTTGTGGATCAAATGCTTGATTTCTTGAGCTTGCTCTTCAATAAATGCATGCTCGCCATGGAGCTTATGGCTTAGAATATCAGTTTGATTTTCTATCAAAGTATCTTGCTTATGGAACTTATGATCAATAAACTTGGTTTCATCTTTAAATGCATGAGCTATGAATTTGTCTTGTTCGTGTAACTTATGAGCAAGGTACTCTGTTTGCTTTTCTATAAACTCATGTGATACATGAGATCCATGTGGTACATGGGAAGTTTCAGAAGAATGAGGTGCATGGTATGCATGTTCAAGAATTTTCTTTGTTTGTTCTTCAATGAGTTCTGTGATTACTGTACCTTGCTTGTGTACATCATGGCTCAAGATTTTAGTTTGATCAGTAATTAATTCATCTTGCTTGTGGAACTTATGATCAATAAATTTGGTTTCATTTTTAAATTTGTCAGCTATGAATTTGTCTTGTTCGTGCAGTTTATGAGCTAGATACTCCGTTTGCTTTTCAATAAATTCAGGTGAAATATGTGGTGCGTGGGAAATTTCAGAAGAATGTGGTGCATGCGATGCATGTTCAAGAATTTTCTTTGTCTGTTCTTCGATCAATTCTGCTTGTTCATGGAACTTATGGTCAATAAAGTTGACTTCATGCTCTAATTTATCTGCAATTAACTGATCTTGTTCATGCAATTTGTGATACAGAGTTTGGGCTTGATCTTCAATCAGTTCTGCTTGTTTGTGGAACTTATGGTGTACCAATTCTGTTTGATCTTTAAAACCTTCATGTACTGTTTTTTTGGTATCAGAAATATCTTCAGCAAGTTCTGTAGAAGATTTTTTGATAGCATCTTTAACTTCTTTTTGATCACAGACTACGGTAATGTTTTTTTCTTGAAGTTCTTCTATATTTAATGCAAGCGTTATTGGTCGCTCGTCTAATAAGTTCTTAATCTCTTCAGTTTGTTCTTGCAGTTTATTAACAAGATAATCGGTTTCGCTTTTTGCAAGTTGATTTTGCTCATCCATGAAGTCCCAAGTTTTTTCAAATTTGGTATTCAAGACATCAGTTTGTTCTAAAATAGTTTTGATAACATTTTTAGATGAACCAGATTGGTGTGGTTGTTGATGTGCATTGGCATTCGTGATCAATTGTTCAAGGACATCAAATCTTTGATTTACATTTTCACTGGCAAGTTGATGTTGTGCTGCAGCGGCGGTAGTAATACCTGCAATGAGTGACCACGTATGCTCAAAGTCAGCGCCCATAGTAGAAAGTATTTCAGTACAACACGATGAAACAGCTTCAGAGAGTGATGCAAAATCGGTACCGAGCGTGTCTATTATTTCTTTAATTTTAAGTGAAAGATTAGTGTTAGGTCCAAATACGGCACATGCGTTACCTAAAATACCAAGTATTGAATTTACGCAGTCAGAATCATTGATGGTACCAATTCGTTTTTTGATAATGAGAAGTAATTGAACAAGGTCGCGTTCCGTTATATTTTTGTGTGAATTAGCATCCATAGAAGTGGGTGCCATCTTCACCTCATCCCACTCAGTATCGCTCGGGCGATTTGAACGGGTGCCCATAGTTTCATCATATTTTTGAAACGCATAGGCAAGCAGTTCTGGCATTGCTTGCATTACATCTTCAACAAGTAAAGTTTTATAACCATTTGTCACGCGCTGATAGCAGCGCATTAAGGCTTGCGATGGAACACACTCAGTATCTTGTAAAGCAGCCTTTTGTACAAGCTCCATAATAAGAACGTCAAGACTGTGTTCTTGCGTTTCTACATATTCTGGACTTGTTTGTACAAGTGCTTGTTGTGGGAGCGTTTGGTTTGCTACGAGCGCAAATGTGCCAAACAGCTGTGAGGTAAAGCCAAGAAGAATGGCATGGCACATATTTTTCTTGAACGATCTAGAAAACTTCATTGAAGACCTCTTTTTTTATTTTATGCAACTCACAATATTACTCATGCTCTGAGCATATACATAAATGATTATTTCTGTCAAGAAAAAAAGTTAATGGTTTTATACATTTCATTTTTTATCTTTTTTATGTGCGTGGTTAAGCGCATCAAAAAAATTTTGTAAGAGAGCAAGATGCAAGATGACCTTATAAAATGAAAGAGCCTACTCCAACAAGGAATAGGCTCTTTTAAAAGATTTTAAATAATGTATTACAAATATGTTATTGCACAAAAATACACAATGGGTCTGATGGAATACCATTTGCCACTACTTCTATTGTGCTCTTGCCTAGTTCTATGTTTGCAGGGACATCAAAGTATGTATAAACCTTTTGGTTTGAGGCAACGCCCATAAAACTATGATCATGTGTGCGGCAGTAGAATACGTGACCAGTGCTATTATTGGTAATGCGTATTAATGGGTAGTTGGTAGCTGATTGAGCGTCATCACCATACATATTACACTGTGACATACCATTAAATCTGATTCCGGTGATCTTGTAGGTTTTTGTAGGGCTGACCTTTAAGGGTGCAAGTGTAATTATTGGCGCCCAATTTGGATCATAGCTTGTATCACCTGGCGTGAAAATATATACGTTAGTATTATCAACGTTTGTCATCATTATTTGGCCGGTAGGAAGAACGAGCAAATTGAAGTAATTAGCTTGAAGAACGGAAAAATCTGGTACGGTGGGTTGCTCAATATACGTAGTGCCAGTAAGCTCAAATATGTATGTTGGTGGTAATCCCTGACCATTACCTTCTGATGCCAAGCCGTAGGGGCAAGCGGCAAATAATACGTCACCATTAGGCAGTAATGTTCCAGGAGCATCTTGGCACGCTAACTGGCTGCCTATGATAGGAAGCATTGGGCCTGCCTGCCATAGCCCCGTAAATGAGTTATAAATTGCAGTGTTTCCTGTTGCACCTGGCACAAAGACGGTGCCATCGGGGCGCAATACTTGCGGACCCATTTCATAAGCATTTCCATAATCACTCAGTTGTACAATAGTGCTGCCCGCATTGCTCCATGCGCCAGTAAGTGGATTATATATTTCTGATCCGGTCAAATGCGGATTAGTTGGTTGATCTATATTAGTATTTACAGTTAATACGTTGCCATTTGGAAGTAGTGTCCATCCCTCCTCATTGTTTGAGTCAAATTTGAAGGTACCAGTCTCCACCCAAGTGAGCGTTATGGGATTTAATAGAGCGGCTTGTCTACTCAATGCATCTGCTAGCATAAAGGTACCATTTTCCAAAATCACACTCGCAGCATCACCAATGGGCAACGCAGGGCCCATATGGGGATCAGTAGTTGAATTTATAAAAAATGGTGGGGGATTAACCGACGTCCAGGTTCCTAATGGACCGGCAGTAGGGTCGAAGATGGCACCGAGGCTCGTCCAGACAGGGTCTGAGTTTGTTGGACCGAATTCATTGTATTCTCCACCTTCATAAATAGCTCTTCCATCGGGTAGTACAGCGGATGCAAAAAAGAGTGGTGCATAGCCAGTTGGTAAAGATGCGAGTTGTTGCCAGGTGCCATTGATATAGTTTCCAAAGCTATCTGGTATTAACTTCCAGATCTCGCCAGTCTGGGGATAGTCAGTGTTTTGTACCAATACGCTTCCATCAGTAAGAAGGAGTGGCGTGCCCACACTAGGGGCGTTGCCACCAAAAGGTGGTTGATTCACCAGAGTTTGCCAGCTACCTTGAATTGCTCTGGTTTGACCTGGATTGAGATCATGCTCTTCATGTAACCATACTTGATTTTCTGCTTTGTTTGCTCTACCATGCTGGCTTATTAATGAAATGACGAGTAGTACTAAGCTCAGTGATCGCTTACTTACCATGTTCATATCGTTCTCCAATTTTAAAACAGTAAAATTATCTTCTTTACACTTGGCTTGATTATATAGAGATTCAAATACTTGTGTCAAGAAGATCAAGAAACAACTTATTAAATCTTTTAATGGGAGAGTCTACTCCAATGAGGAATAGGCTCTCCTAAAAGATATAAATTAAATATTACAAATATGTTATTGCACAAAAATACACAATGGGTCTGATGGAATACCATTTGCCACCACTTCTATCATGCTCTTGCCCAATTCAATGTTCGCAGGGACATCAAAGTATGTGTACACCTTTTGGTTTGAAGCAACGCCCATAAAACTATGATCATGTGTGCGGCAGAAGAATACGTGACCAGTGCTATTATTGGTAATGCGTACTAATGGATAGTTGGTAGCTGATTGAGCGTCATCACCATACATGCCACCCTGTGACATACCATTAAATCTGATTCCGGTGATCTTGTAGGTTTTTGTAGGGCTGACTTTCAAGGGTGCAAGTGTAATTATTGGCGCCCAATTTGGATTATAGCTTGTATCACTTGGCGTATAAATAGATACAGTAGTTGAAAGAATGTTTGTCAGTATTATTTGGCCGGTAGGAAGAACGAGCATATTGTATGCATAGGTGGGGCTGGAGGAAGCATTTGGGTCGGAAGGCTCTTGGAAAAAAGTTGAGCCATCAAATTCATAAAAATATGTGGGCATTTTTGCAAAGCCAGGACCTGCTGCAAATAGAACATTGCCATTAGGCAGTAGTGCTCCTGGGGCATCTGCGCACACTAACTGGATGCTGTCTTGCATAGGAAGTATGGGACCTGCTTGCCAAAGACCAGTAAATGAGTTATAGATTGCAGTATTTCCTGTTGCGCCTGGTACAAAGACGGTGCCATCGGGGCGCAATACTTGAGGGCCCATTTCATAATTAATTCCATAATCACTCAGTTGTACAATAGTGCTGCCCGCATTGCTCCATGTACCAGTGAGTGGATTATATATTTCTGACCCCATCAAGCGTTTATTAGTGGTTTGATCTACATTAGTATTTACAGTTAATACTTTGCCATTTGGAAGTAGTGTCCATCCTTCCTCATTGTTTGAGTCAAATTTGCCCGAACCTGTCTCCACCCAAGTGAGTGTTATAGGATTTAATAGTGCAGCTTGTCTACTCAATGCATCTGCCAGCATAAAGGTGCCATTATCTAATATCACACTCGCAGCATCACCAATGGGCGTAGGGGTTGAAGTAAATTCATTTGTAAAAAATGGTGGGGGATTAACTGGTGTCCAGGTCCCTAATAGACCGTCAGTAGGGTCAAAGATGGCGCCGAGGTTTATGTCCACGTCTGTGGAGGTTAGGCTGTATTCTCCCCCTTCATAAATAGCTCTTCCATCGGGCAGTACAGCAGAAGCAAAATAAAGTGGTGCATAGCCAGTGGGCAGCGATGCTAGCTGGTGCCAGGTGCCATTGATATAGTTTCCAAAGTTATCTGGTGTTAATTTCCAGATCTGCCCAGGACTGGAAATATTTTGTACCATCACGCTTCCATCAGTAAGAAGGAGTGGTGTGCCCACAGCAAAATCTGGTGAGTTCACTAGAGTTTGCCAGCTACCTTGAATTGTTCTGGTTTGACCTGGATTGAGATCGTGCTCTTCATGTAACCATTGATTTTCTGCTTGGCTTGCTCTACTATACTGGCTCATTAAAGCGATGATGAGCACTATTAAACTCAGTGATCGTTTACCTACTATGTTCATACCATTCTCCTATTTTAAACAGTAAAATTAACTTCTTTACACTTGGTTCGATTATATAGAGATACAAATACTGGTGTCAAGAAAATGATAAATTTAGGGGCGCTCAAGACCCTCCCGTCTACGCCAATGCTACGCCGGGCAAAGTCGATATACCGCTCATCCCGAGTAATTCGTGCAACGAATTGTATCTAGGGAAGGGAGAATGGTAAGGATAATTCCTTATAATAAAGCCTTTTAAATGCGTTTACCCTGGCCAAAATCTTTAATTTGTATTATCAAGCGCCTTTTTTTATGGTATTATTGTATATATGAAAAAAACATTCAAGCTTCATGCTCCTTTTGAACCTGCAGGTAGCCAGCCTGAGGCGATAGACAAGTTGATCAAGGCCCGACCGAGTAAGTCTACCCTTATAGGGGTAACTGGCTCTGGAAAGACCTTTACCATGGCTCATGTGATAGCCTCACAGAATAAGCCAGTGCTTATCCTTTCGCCCAATAAGACCCTGGCCGCGCAGTTGTATGAAGAATTCTCACAATTCTTTCCTGAAAATAAGGTGTGCTATTTTGTCAGTTATTATGACTATTATCAGCCAGAATCTTATTTGCCCGCGCAAGACGTGTATGTTGCCAAGGAGACTAAGGTCAATACGGAGATTGAACGTCTACGGGTAGAAGCAACAGCTTCCTTAATAAATAGAGATGATACTATTGTGATCGCCTCTGTTTCAGCTATTTATTCGTTGGGTAATCCGAGTGATTATCGCAATTTAGGTTTTCCTCTTAAAGTGGGTCAAAACATAAAGCGACGCGATCTTGTTGATAAGCTTATTTATATTCAATATCAACGTAATGATGTTCAAAAAGCTTCTGGTATGTTTGCAGTACTTGGCAATACTATTGAAGTACGTTTGCCGTATCAGGATGAAGTACTGCGCATTGAAATGTTTGGCGATACTATAGAATCGCTGCAGTGGGTTGATAAAATGAATAATACGGTGCATATGTCACTTGATAACACCATTATTTTTCCTGCAAAACATTTTGTAACAACGCCAGAAAAAAAAGCAATCGCCATGCGCAGCATAGAAGCTGAGCTTGAAGAACAATTGCCACAAATTCAAAATGTGGTAGTGCGAGAGCGATTACGCCAACGTGTCAGCCACGATCTTGAAATGCTTGACCAAGTAGGGTATTGCTCTGGTATTGAAAATTATTCTGCTCATTTTGAAGAAAGACCAGAGGGCCAGGCGCCATTCTGTTTATTTGATTTCTTTCCCAAAGATTTTTTACTTATCATTGATGAGTCACATATGGCGTTACCTCAATTAAGAGGTATGTATGCCGGTGACCGCTCTCGCAAAGGAACTCTTATTGACTATGGGTTCCGGTTGCCTTCTGCATATGATAATAGACCATTAAAGTTTGAAGAAATTGAGCGTTATTTTAATGATGTTCTGTTTGTTTCTGCAACGCCGGGTGATTATGAGCTTGCGCAATCAGATAATCTGGTAGAACAACTTATTAGACCAACTGGCTTGGTGGATCCTTTAATTGAAGTGCACAAGCGCGAAGGTCAAATAGACCATTTAATAAGTCAGATAAAAGCTACTACAGAAAAAGGATTGCGTTCTCTTGTTATGGTGATGACAAAACAATCTGCTGAGCAAATGGCCAATTATTTGGAAGAGCGGCAACTGAAAGTTTGTTATTTGCATTCAGAATTAAAAACGCCAAAACGGACGGAGCTTTTGCAAAAGTTACGGCTTGGTGTATTTGATGTTTTAGTTGGTGTGAACTTATTGCGCGAGGGTATTGATTTGCCCGAAGTTGCGTTAGTGGCAATTATGGATGCCGATATAGAAAGTTTTATGCGTGATAAGCGTTCTTTAATTCAGATTATGGGACGAGCTGCTCGTAATACAGAATCAAAAGTTATTCTTTATGCGGATAAGATGACTATGTCTATGCGTACTGCAATGCAGGAATCTGACCGCAGAAGAACTCTCCAGCAAGCGTATAATAAAGAACATAATATCACGCCGCAATCTGTGCAACGAGAAGTTACCAAAAGTATTTCTGATTTACAAGCTGCCATTCAAGCTGCATCAAAATCTAATAAAGGTAAAAAGGCTCTAGAGGCTGCACGAACAGATGAGGAGCTTCATAAGCGTCTTGTTGAAATTGAGGTGGAAATGAGAACTGCTGCTGAAAATCTTGATTTTGAAACGGCGATACGTTTGCGCGAAGAGTGGCGCAGGCTCCAAAAAAAATAAAGGACCGCTTTATACTTCGATACATTTTTACTTCGTAAATCACTCAGGGTGAACGGTCCGTTTGTCTATCATTTAATTCTTGTTATCACACTCAACCTTATGACCGGTCTCTATTATTTATACAATTCATTATACGAATTACTCGAGATAAACGGTCATCTATTTTAAACAACATGCACTGGCGTAGACGAGAGGGTCTTGAGCGGTTCTCTATATATAATCCAATCTTTGCTTAAGTCTCTTTAATCCATGCCACATGCACAGTGCGGTAAAGAAAATGATCATTACGCAGCAAAGCCAAAAGTTGAGTGATCCTTCTTGTCCTAATACTGCAGCACGCATACCTTCCATAATATACAGCATTGGATTTGCCAAGCTCAGCCAAGCCAAATATGGATTAAATGCATGGAGCACTTGGTATGAATATTGAAATCCGCCTAAGAACCAGACTGGATATACAAATCTCATCCAAACGCTGCCAATTTGTTCCATACCCGGAATGCGCGTGGTAACCCAGAGCGCGAAAGCAGCAGAAAAAATATTCGATAGTAAAAATACGATGGCAAATTTAAACAAGCTGAATTGAGCAAGGCTAAATGAGTTCCATACGAGTAATTTACTTATGGGTAATATTAATATACTTATTACTGTTGTATTGATAGTGAAAAATATCATTTTCTCAATCCATACAAGCCATGAAGGCATAGGCAATGTTAAATAATAAGAAGTAATATTAATCCCACTAAAATCACCAATCAAATTAGTAGCACTCGCATATACTTCAAACAATCCAGCACTGCCAATTAAGCTTGCAATAAGAAAGCCGCTATATGATTGAGATAATCCAAATGCGGGCATCAAATACGTATTGACCAGCACCATGGTGATTATCCAAATGAACAGGTCAATCAGTTTATCTTTGATTGTTTGGTTAAGTAAAAGTAAATCTGTTTGTAAAAGACTTTTGAAAATTGGTACATATGATAATAATTGCATAAAATTCCTTATTCTTTTGGTTCTTGTGTAAGTTCCAAGAACACATCTTCAAGTCGTCCCATTTGGAATGTTCGCATTAAATTCGCGGGCGTATCAATGAGTTTAATTTCACCAGCTGCCAGCAACACCACTCGATCAGAAAGTTTTTCAGCTTCTTCAAGATAGTGCGTTGTCAGCAGGATACACACACCTTGGGCTTTGATTTGATTAATGTAATGCCAGAGTTGATTTCTGATTGCAGGGTCAAGCGCTACCGTTGGCTCATCTAAAATAATGATCTTTGGCGAATGCATTAACGTACGTGCAATCATATAGCGTTGTTTCCAGCCACCTGAAAGCTCATCGGGTTTTGCATGCATATACTGATTAATACCCAAATAGTTATTCAGTTCGGCAAGTCGTTTTTGAATTGCCTCATCGCTCATGCCATAATATCTACCCGCAAATTCTAAATTCTGTTTTACCGTAAGAAGAGGATTTAGATTCGGTTTTTGTGGGCAGTAGCCAATATGCTTTCTATATTCAGGAATATCCTTGTAAATTGATGTTCCATTATATAAAATGTCACCCTTGGTTGCAGGATGCAAGGTAGCAACAATAGTTGATAATGTTGTTTTACCAGCGCCATTCACGCCAAGAAGTCCTACCACCTCGCCAGGATATAAATCAAAAGATACGCCTTTGAGTGCGCGCATGGATCCATACTGTTTTTCAACAGAACGTATGGATAATATCGGTTGAGTCATGTTGTTGACCTTAGTTTTACACAATGTTTTGGTTTCAATGAGTTTTGTATAAACAAAAACAATTGAATGCGAAAAAACTGTAGCATTATTTGTGTTTAATACTTTAAAGGAAATGCAAGAAACTACTTTAGAAAAGCAGTTTTATAAGAGAATCTTAAGCAGTTGAGCTTAAGAAATGTAGGTGGTGGTTTTCATCGGCGGCGTACTCCTGTAGTATTAGCCATATATACTTTCTATTATCACTATAATATATCCTTAGTTTTGAGTCAAGAGTTTATCGCGCGTAAATGGGAAAATGGGGATTTTTAGGTTATATAGAAAAAGTCTTTATCTTTGCAAATGCTCATCACTGGGCCGCTCCCGCCGCGGCAGGCGCACGCCTTTTTGGTGCCAAAAAGGGTGCAAAAACCAATTAGGAGGCATACTATCCTCCTAATAACCTCCCATACCTTATCAACCAGATTATTAACTCAATTGGGTTAATTCGTGCCGTCGCTTATCTTTTAGTTTCTATGCATATTTCTGTGTGGGTGGATGGATATCAACTGGCTCACGAAAAGGCAAATACATATCATTTTTAATCATTCGAAACCCTTTGAAACATGAAAAGAAAAATTTAATAAATTGTTCCTATGCGCGCATCATGTATGCATCACAGCGGAGCCCTTGGGCGGAGCGGTGGAGGCATAACATTAGGCGAGATAGCGGAAAGGTCCAGCAGAATGCTGGTGCTTTTTTTCGTCCTCTTTTTGCACAAAAAAAGGCATGCGCCTGCCGCGGCGAGAGCGGCCCAGCGGCATTATGTCTCGTAAAACAAGTGATCGGAAAACGAGTCATAACCGGCCATGAATATTGTTAACATGAAATCAAGACATTAAATCTAGCATTGGTCATTGTGCTCTATAAGGTAAAACGAGTATATTAGTAGCAAAGAGACATAGAAGTTTTAGCTTTAAGGAGGGTAGGGCGCATGCGCATGTATAAAATAAGTATTTTTTTCTGTTGTATTTTCACAGCGGTTCCACTCATCGCAATGGATTCGACTCCGAGATCCGCTCGTTCTGCCGCGTCCGCGGAAGGAATTGGCGCAGGCTGGGAGCTTATTGAAGGTCACCGTGATACTCATCGGCGCAGCGGCGGATGGATCTTAATAGCAACGCAAGCCCGAGTGCAGCAGATCGACTTTTGGATGTCATTTGCAATGGACCTCAGCCAGCAGATCATATTTTTTGTGAAGCACGTTTTGTACAATTGAGTGAAGTTAATCCTTTTGATGCCATAGTTAGACATACTGCAGGGGATACCATGAGTATGTCTGTTATGGAATTTGGCACTGCATGCTTGGAGCCTGTTGCTGAACCTACATCAATTACAGCAGGGTTTAAAACGCATTCCATCCTGCCAAGTTTAAGACGTTCGGGGCTTATGGCTTTAGTGTGTGTGCATGGCACGTATTCAAATCATATTGGATTTGGTGACAATTTAGAAAGAAAATCTACGCATTCTATTATAAACTTGGCTCATACGTTAGGCATTTCTTATAATAAAGCGGTAGAAATTATTTCATTTGCATGGTCAGGCATATTAGATATTAAGGCGCGCCACGAAGCGGGTAAACAACTTGCTGATTTTTTACTCTCTTGCAAAGAATACGATCATGTGTGGACTATTGCACATTCGCATGGTTGTAACGTAGTCAATTGGGCAGGTTTAGAGATGTTAAAAGCAGATCATAAGCTGCCCATAGATACCGCCATTCATTTGGCATCACCCACGCCTGATTTTGAAGTAGATAAAACGGTACTTGCGGGAATCCCAAATCCCGAACTTGCTTTTAATATAAAAAAAATACTCAATTTTTATGGATCCAATGATTGCACACAAGTTTTTGGTTCATTACAATCGGCTTGGATGAGTAGCAGAAAAACAAGACCAGGAACGCAAGCAGAATGTATTGCATATAACGTGCGAACACAATTGGATGGCTATCAACTTAATCATTCAACTATTAAAACAGTTCTTAATCATTTGCCAGGGTTGCTTCATGCCATTGAAACATATTACCCGTGTTTTTTTGATCTTGATGCAAACCTGATTACCGGCGAAGATGGTGTGCATGATTATCCTATTGTTGCCATACGTAAGCAAAGTAATGATCCGCATCATCCATTATTGCGGGAAAATTATCGCCGTGCACGTGCCTACTCTGAGTATCAAAGCAATCGCTATAAGGAATTATATGGCGTAAACATACAAGATAAAGCTTCACTTCTATGGCGAGCTGTTTTTGCACCGGTTCAAGAATGGTGGAGCAGGGCAGGCCATGACACACTCGAGCAAACTAAAGATGAAGATGAAAAATAACTATCCCGAAGAGCCTTTTAAGGGGCCCTTCGGGATGATGTTTACTACTCAGTGATGATATTAGTGCTTGGTGCGGAAGCTTGTGCTACCGTTGTTTTGATATGCTTAGGTTTGAGGGTCTTCAGTTTCTCTCCCATCACAATTGATGCTTCTGATAACCGAGCCTCGTCGATCACAAGTCCACATTGCTGTAGATCATGTTTTCCAACCATTTCACCTTTTTTGGCTATAGGTAGCCCGCATAAAGCATTTTTGCTTTTAGGCAGTCGTGCCACATAGTCTAAAGGATTTCCAGAGAACTTCTTAAGAGTCACTGGCAATTCAAGGGTTATCCCTTCACCATGCTGACACATAAGCATATTACGTTCTGGATCAAATGTGCATACAGAGCTACTGATGGCTTTGTATGGTTTATGCGCATGCTTTGTAGCTGCCATGCCACACGGAGGTGTGGTGCAAAGAGCAGCTTTTTTGGTATGCGCACGTGCTGTAGTGGCATGAGCTCGTGGAGCTCTTTTTGTTACTGTTGTTTCATATGAAGCAGCAGTAGCTTTGCGTGCTACCCAGAACGGAGCCTGGGTAAATACAAACGCGCCTATAACAGCGATATAATAGATTACAAGGTTCTTCTTATTCATTTTAATTCCTTAATATTCATATTTAATTACTCTATTCAAACGCAAGGACATTTCAGCTAGAAATATCCTTACATTGTTAATTATACAAATAGAAATGTTCGAAAAGCAATATTCGTGTGAAAAATTATATGGAATATTGCTTGCAATCAATGGTTTGCAGTATTTTGGGTATGCTCTTTTAGATTGGATTTTTTTCGGACCGCTTAATATTTCGATACATTTTTTCTTCGAAAAAACGCTCAATATGAGCGGTCTGCTCGCCCTGAGTGATCTCGAAGAGATTGTATCGAAGGGTTTCGAGCGGAGTTTTGATATAAATGATTAATTTTAGTCATATATCTTGTTAATCGCGGGCGATAGGGTTTTTTTGAGCTTGCTGTATGCTAGATATTGTGTGAACCTTTATTTTTTTTGCATACTAACCTTATCGAAATAATATGGGTAATTAGATAATAAAAATAGGATACAAAGCCAATGAAAATAAATATATATGCAATGGCGTTCATTCTCGCTTTAGTGGCAGGATGTGGATGGCCAACCGTTACACATGAGGAAATAATGCAACCCGATATCTTATATCAATATACCAAAGATTTAAGCAGTGTACGGGATTTTTTTGCTGTATCTGCTCTAGAAATTAATGAACGGGCAGCATATGCCACAGAACAAGCAAAAAAAGCTGTTGCTGCAATCGTTGCGGTAAAAGAGACAGAGCGGACATTTGATACTGTTGCACGAGCGCTTGACACAGCAGGTAGCAATTTTAAGATTATGACTTCGGGTATTGCAATGCTCTCGTATGTGCATCCCAATGCAGATGTGAGAGATGCTGCAAATCAGGCGCAAGTGACTCTCGAAAAAGTAGCTATAGATCTATTTGGGCATAATCATGAGCTTTATAAAGTTTTTAAAACGTATTATGACCAGGTTGCCCCCACAGAACATTTAATGGATCAAGAACGGTATTTTCTTGATGAAACGATGAGTAGTTATAAGCGCAATGGCCTTGATCTACCGGATGATAAGCGTGCTCAAGTGGTACAGCTTGAAAAAGAATTGGGTGAGCTTTCGGTAGCTTATATGAATAACGCAAATACTGATGCTAGTTTTATTATGGCAACTCGCGATGAACTAGAGGGCGTTGCAGAAGATATTATTGCTGGACTGAGACAGACAGAAGATGGCAATTATAGAGTGGGCGTTGATTATCCTACCTACTTTGCAGTCATCGAACATGGTACTGTGCAAGAAACGCGTAAGCGGTTAAATAAAGCATTTCAAAATCGTGCTTACCCTAAAAATATACCAGTGCTGGACACCATAATTCAAAAAAGGGATCAGCTTGCAAAGTTGTTGGGGTACCCTAGTTTTGCGCATTTAAATCTTGATGATGAAATGGCACATACGCCAGAAGTGGCTCACGCATTTATTACTGAGTTGGTTGAAAAAGCATCAAAAAAAAGCGATATGGAATTTGCGCAACTTACAGCAGATTTGGCACCTTCGGTTGTGCTAAGCCCTGATGGCAAAATGTATCCATGGGATATTGCATTTGCACAAGCATGGTATAAAAAGAAGCATTATCAGCTTGATGATAGACAGGTGAGCGAATATTTTCCGATGCAGCAAACAATCGATCGATTGTTAAAAATCTATGAAACATTTTTTGACCTGACCATGAAACAGGAACATATAGGCGGGTTATGGGTTGATGATCTTATATTAGTGACCGTTTACACTAAGAAGGATAATCAATTGCTTGGTTATTTGATACTTGATCTGCATCCACGTGCCAATAAATATACGCATGCGTGTCATATTGGCTTGGTTCCTGCGTTACTTAAGAAAGATGGCACTGTAGTTCCTGCATTGTCAGTTGTTCTTGCCAATTTTCCTAAACCTACTGCAACTAAGCCTGCACTCTTGCTTCATGATGATGTCAAAACATTTTTCCATGAATTTGGACACGCCATACATGAAATTTTGGGAGCAACACACCTTGCTGATCAATCCGGTACGAATGTGAAAACTGATTTTGTTGAAATGCCATCACAAATGCTTGAAGAATGGATGTATGATGCAGACATTCTCAAACAAGTATCAGGTCATTATCTCACCCGTGAGCCATTGCCTGATGAAATGATTGCTACTATTGTTGCATTAAAGAATTTTAGTTCGGGTAAATTTATAGAAGTTCAATCATATTACTCTTTATTTAGCTTGGAAATTTTTGGTCCTGGTGAGCATAAAGATGTTGATGCATTACGGCAAAATTTATTTCTTAAGACCAATAAGCATTATGAGTTTGACCCTGAGGGTCATATGCAAGCTGCATTTGGTCACTTGATTGGGTATGGTGCCCGCTATTATGGGTATTTATGGTCCAAAGTCTATGCACTTGATCTCTTTGAGTACATCAAAAAATATGGACTTCTTAATCCTGCAATAGGTACCGTGTATGCGCATAAGGTGCTTGGCAAAGGTGGGAGCGTGCCGCCTATGAAACTTCTTATAGATTTCTTAGGGCGTGAACCTAATCAAAAGGCATTCTTGAAAGACTTAGGGTTGTCATAAGTTATTTTTTGTTGCACTTTTTCTATATACTCAAGGATATTGTGTCAGATTTTAATTAAGGAACGTTTATGAAAAGAAATGTCTGGATGTTGTCTGCGTTGCTGTGTTCATTTGTAGGGTGTGGTGGCGCTCAAGAAAGAGAAGAAATGGTTAAACCAACGTTATTACACCAATATACTCAAGATATAGAGAGTGCGTGTGCATTATTTCCTAAAACAGCGCAAGAGATTAATGATTTGGCTCAAAAGGTTATTACGGAAGCTCAGCAATCTATAGATGCAATTATTGCAATTGCCGATAATGAACGCACTTTTGATAATACTGCTCGTGCGCTTGATACTGTTTCAAGTAATTTTTTTATTCAAGCTGCAGCTATTTCAACTATTATGTATGTCAGTCCTGATGATGTTCTACGTGAAGCAGCCAAAGAGGCTGAAGTAAAGATAAGCCAAAAAGCAGTGGATATCTTTGGGCAAAATATAAAATTATACAAAGCATTTAAGGCGTATTATGAGACAACGGCTCAAGCTGAGCAATTAACTGCTCCTGAGCGTTATTTTGTTGATGAGACGATGAGTGACTTTAAACGCAGTGGTCTTGATTTGCCTGAAGAAACACGTGCTCAGGTAACTCAACTTCAAAAAGAGTTAACTCAATTGTGTACCACGTTTCAAAATAATTTGAATGCTGATGCAAGTTTTATTGAGGCAACAGAGGATGAACTTGCGGGGGTTGATGCTGATCTTCTTCCAGGATTAAAGCGTACTGAAAATGGTAAGTATAGGGTAGGTGTAGATTATCCAACATTTTTTGCGGTGATGGAGCATTGTACTCTAGAAAACACACGTAAGCGTTTATTTAAAAAAATGCTCAATAAAGCGTATCCAGAGAATTTTGAAGTATTGAATCAAATTATTGCAAAGCGTGATCAACTTGCACAGCTCTTGGGCTATAAGAGCTACGCACATTTGAATATTGACGATGAAATGGCACAAACGCCAGAAATTGCAGAGGCTTTTATTGGCGAGCTCATTGCAAAAGCACAAAAGAAGTATGATCGTGAGTTTGAACGATTAGTAGCCGATTTGCCACCATCAGTGGTATTAAGCCCTGATGGTAAGATGTATCCTTGGGATGGTAGGTTCGCAAATGCATGGTATAAAAAGAAACATTTTCAGCTTGATGAGCGTCAAGTAAGTGAGTACTTTCCCATGCAGCAAACAATTGATCGTTTGCTTAATATCTATCAGAATTTTTTTGATGTGACTATGCATCAAGAACCCATCAATTGTTTATGGGTGGAAGATTTAACGCTTATTACCGTACGCAATAAAAAAGATAATCATTTGCTTGGCTATCTGATATTAGATTTATATCCACGAGCACATAAATATGGGCACGCGTGTCATATTGGTATTGCGCCTGCATTAATAACCAAAGAGGGATCACGTATACCATCATTCTCTGTTGTTCTTGCCAACTTTCCAAAACCTGCCGCAGACAAACCTGCACTTTTAAAACGGACCGATGCAAAAACATTTTTTCATGAATTTGGGCACGCAATGCATGCAATATTGGGAGCTTGTGAACTTGCAAGTCATTCAGGCACGCATGTAAAAAGAGACTTTGTGGAAATGCCATCGCAAATGCTTGAAGAATGGCTTTGGGATAAAGATCTTCTTAAATATGTAACAGGTCATTATAAAACAGGTGAACCACTTCCAGATACACTCATTGATACTATTATTGCACTTAAGAATTTTAATTCAGGCGGTGCTGTGCTTGGGCAAAGTAATCTTGCGCTTTTTTCACTCAAATGTTTTGGCCCGGGTGGTTGTAAGGATACCAATGCACTTGAATGTGAATTACATGCTTTAACGTCTAAATACAGTGTGTTTGATCCAGAGATTCATCCCCAAGCTTCCTTTGGTCATTTAACAGGATATGGCGCTCGCTATTACGGCTATATGTGGTCTTCTGTATATGCTCTTGATTTGTTTGAACACATTAAGCGGTTCGGGTTAATGAATCCAGAAATTGGCACCGTGTATGCACAAAAGGTGATTGGTAAAGGTGGTAGTGAACACCCTATGAAACTTCTTAAAGACTTTTTGGGGCGTGAGCCGAATCAAGAAGCGTTCTTGAAAGACTTAGGCTTGTAATTTAGTTTTAGAAAATATAAGGGGCATGATATCAAAACGATACCATGCCCCTTAATCTTAGTTTTTAATGTTGTTAGTTATTCGTATATATTTAAAAGAATCTTTATTGCATATTCTACTTGAGCGATGGTTTTTGGAGAGAGTTTTCCAAGACATGCTCCATGAATTCGTTCATGAGAAACAACCCGAATCTGATCACATAAAATGAATGAGGGCATAGTAATGCCACCATCAGGTGGATGAATGGGGATGTGCAAAGGATTTGATTTCATTTTTGAGGTTATCGGTATTGCTATAACAAGATCTGAAGCGCCACGATTAAACTTATTATTAGATATAATAAGGCAGGGTCGCGTTTTCGTTTGTTCATGGCCGACAGTGGGATCAAGGTTTATATACCAGATTTCACCCCTTGCAGGGCTAGGGATCAAATTACTCATCATCAAGGCCATCGGCAAGTGCTATATCCCATAGTGCGCGTTCATCAAGTTCTTCTTTCCATGCTGCAGGATCTTTTTTTATGGCTTCATATGCTCTATTTGCTTCATCCATGATCTGATCGCGTTTATATCGCTCTAATGCCATATCGAGAACTCGTTGCTTGGATATTCCTGATTTTTTTGAAAGTTGCGTGAGTTTTTCATATGTGTCTACGCCCATGCGGACAAGTTTTGTCATTGTTTACTCCCTAGATTTGTTTTCTTCCATTCAAACTCATTATACCATAATGTTAACAATTTTGTAAACAATTATGTATTTTTTGGTATATTTTTGTTGTTTCTAACCTGTATTGTGACAAATTTGTTATAAAGCTTATTCCAGGGTTAGGCTTATTATTCCGTTTTTAGAAAAACTTGGACCGAATCAAGAAGCGTTCTTGAAAGACTTAGGATTGTAATTTAGTTTTAGAAAACATAAGGGGCATGATATCAAAACGATACCATGCCCCTTAATCTTAGTTCTTACAAAAGTCTCTTATGCAAAAATACCTTCTTGCTCAAGGAGTGCTTTGAGTATAGTATTCTCTGGATCATGGAACGGACCATTCTCTAATTTGAATGGACGATTAAGTTTACCATTCTCCATAACGCTTGCAGTAACACTCATATTTTTGAAGTTACTTGTTTCTTCCAGTTCAATCATGTTGGCAAAGTGGGTTGCAATAACCAAGATAGTATTTGCTGAAGTGCCAAGCTCGTGAGCGAACTTATATGCAGCTTCAGAACCACCTTCTGCGTTGGTACCACTAAACACTTCATCCAAGATAGTAAAACAGAACTCATTTGATTTCAGTTTTTTCACCTGATCCACCAGTTCCTTAGCTCGCTTTATTTCTGCATGAAACAGCGATGTTCCTGTTGAAATATCATCAGTAATATTTAAGTAGCAGTTAATGATAGCAAATGGGGTAAGTGTCATGCTATCGGCAGCTGCTATACCAAATGTTTGTGCAAGCAATAAGTTAATTGCTACGGCTTTAATAATAGTTGATTTACCACCAGTGTTTGGTCCCATTAAGATCACATTATGCTGGTCGGCGTAATTATTAAGTATCATATCATTGGTTACCACTTTGTTTGCATCAATAAACGGGTTCCAGAATCCTTCGGCTTCAATATACGGTTTATCTGATCCTGCAAACTCTACAAAGCAATAATGAGCTTTTGTGTCTTGGTGTTCGGCATACAATTTTGCAACGCTGTAATATGCTTCAATTTCACCGGCTGCATCGAAGAACGGTGCGAGTTCATTTTTTACCTGTTCCATCAATTTATGTGCTGCAAGCACACGACCAGTAAGTGTAAATAATGAAGGATTACCTTTAAAGGTTGATGAATCAAGCATAGAAAGCAATTGTTTTGCTTGATCTGAAATTGGCGCAGTGCCATTAAAATAGGCAGTTAGCGTATTTAAAGCGGGTATGCTTTGAGCACCATCAACTTGGCTTAAATAGGCATGGGCTTTTTTGATAATATCAATATAACTTGCCAATTTGATAAGGCGCGCATGCAAATAGTTTGTGGTAGCAGTATCAAGTTGTGCATTATTAACGGCTTTATTTAAAAGCCACAGATAAAACGCCATGATACCAGCTTTACCGCCAGCCCATATTATTTTTGCAGGTTTACTTATCTGTTTGATTTCTTGAGGAGTTAATTCTATGCCCTGTTTTAAGGTTTCAACTGCTACTCCAGCTTCGAAGGCAGTGAACATATCACCAAGAGTTTTTGGGTTTTCCCCATGTTTCAAGAGTTGGTCAATTTCTTGGGTAGATTTACCCTCATAAGCCATTGGGTAAGGATAGTAAGATAAAGCAAAATTTTTTACCTCGTTGGCAACGTCAGTGGGTCTCATTTGCTTGCCTTTGCTGTAGGTTGTAAAAGCAAGACCAGGAAGCAGAGGCCATGTAGCCAATATCATGGTGCCAAGGTTTCGCACGCGCGTTTTTAGTTCCAGGCCAAGAGTACTTTGGTTCAAGAAATTAAGATAACTGCCAAAATATAAGCGTTCGAGCATTGCTTTGGCGGCTTCATTTTCCTCTTGCCAATAAGAAAGAATATCAGCTTCAAGTGGTCGCAAAGACCCAAAAAGAACATTAAGTTCTTCTGTGTTATTATCATCGGTAAGTATACCTTTAATGAATGCTTGGCGTTCCATGATACGTTCTGATGAGCGGATAGGGCTCACGAGCATTTTTGCAAGGGCAAGTTTACCAAACAGTGATTGAGTCATATCAAGCTGAGCCAATAAATGTTGCTCCGGTGCTCCACTACCACAGAGTAATTCCATTTTTTTAATAAATTTAGTATCGATAATGGTTGTTGCAGATTGATCAACATTGTGTGTTAACAGATTGAGAGCAATAGCATATTGGTCATATTCACCAAGTACGGTAGGGTTAAATATACCAGGCTTGTTTTTGCTTTCAAGAGTGGCAACGTCGGCACGTTTTGATTGGTCTTGTCCGGGAGCAAGGGTTTTTAACAATTCTTGTTCAACTACCTGGTAGGCATTTTCAGCAAATATCTGCTGGGGTGAAACCAGTAAACTGAGCATCAAGCTGAGAAGCAAGTAAGGGGTAAAGTGATTTCTTAACATGAGAGGATATCCTTCGAGCGAAAGGGTGTTTGTGATAGTTTCAATTAGAATTTTTCTAATTTCCGATGCTTTTTTTGCGCAATTTTACATTTTTGCGCAACACTACATAGCATATGATAAACAACTTAGAAAAGCAAGGAAGGATACGATGGTTGGAAGGCTCTCAGACAAGCTTTTTTGAATCTCTAGTGATAGATATACCAAGTGCCTGCAAGTTCATTTGCAAGATCAACGGTAATTTTACCAAATATTGTTTTGGCATTCCATGGGGCAGATCGTGCCATATGCGCGCGTGCATAGCGCTTCTCTGTGCCGTCAGGAGAGGTAACATGTACGGTTCCCTGAGCAAGATCATAGAGGACTGAATCACTTGAATATATGTTGGGACGTATGGTATAGCGTATACTAGAAACGGTACCAAGGTGGTGAGTAAAGCTTGTAGTGCTTATGAGCATGCCAGCAAGCAGTAAAAATTTAATGTTCATTACTTCTCCTTTTGTTTTCCGGCCGCTCATCTTTACTGTTTTGAGAGAGTACTCAGAGAGGGCGGGTTGGTTTTCATTTCCTAGATATCTACTTTAATAATACAGTTTGCATCATTAAAAAAGCAATATATTGTAATTAAATATCATTGTTGAATACGGTATTATTAGAAAAACTGATAGTATTCTTTGATGATCTCAGCTATTATTAGAATATATATCTATTAGTAGAATGGGAGATTATGCAGCAACATGCAGGCATTGTGCTCAGGCGTTATATGCCCAAGAAGCAAAAGATTTCAGTGCTTGATGCTCATTTGGGCAGAATAGAAGCAGTTATTCGTGATGAGCGCCTCTTGGAGAAGGTATGGCCAGGGATGGAGCTTGTATATATTCCCATGGAAGGTACGGGCATATATGTGTTAGATCAGGCTACTATGATAGCAGCGCCCTTTATGAGTGCGCGGTCTGATATTGATTTTTTACATCTTATATTGGAACTTTCGTATTATTTCTTAGAGCTTCATGATGTGAATGCGGATATGTTTTCTCTTGTCCGGTTTGCCTGCTCGGGTGATTATGAATTGACCTATGAGCAAAAAATAATGTTGGTAGCAAAATTTTTGTGGCAACTCAGGCAAGAAATTGACATGTTACAGGATAAAAGGGAAGTACAGCGCTTGCTTGCTTTGCCTTTGGCGGGTATGTTAAATGAGGCTGTTGACGTAGACGTTATGGCGCACCTTTTTAATTGGATACGATATGCCATTTCGTGCCATCCTCAGCGAACATATTTTAAGACAATTGGCTTTATTAAAGGGAAATTGGCAGTCCATGAAGTTTAAGAGCATTAAAGCATTAGGGTACATGATAGTAGTGTTGTGTACTGCTATATCACCGCTCAATGGCGGTTTTTTTAAGGCGTTATTTCAAGACGAGCAATCGGCTCAAAAAGTATTTGCATCAGAAAATCAGATTCAGCGCGAAGTGCTTTCGCACGTGAGCGCGGATGCCAAAGCATATGAGCAAGAAACGGAGCAATTCGCTCTTGCAGTGCAGCAGCAGATTAATGAGAATGAAGCTCAAATTGCAAAAACGCAACAAGAGCTGGACGTTGCAAAGAAATCTAACGTTCGAGAGTTTTTAACGCAAAAAAATACGCTGTTAAAAGAAATACATCAACTTCTTTTAAGTAAACGTATCACGCGCAAAGAAATTATAAGTATGCTCGAGCAGCATATAAAATTATTAGAAGGGTATTTGAAAGATCCTCAATTTAATGCACTTAAGCTCGAACCAAAATCATATTACTCTATTGAACAGCTTGAAAAAGCTAGTAGCAGCGTATTTGATCAAGATGCACGTATTAAACATCTCGTTCATCAAAAAGAGGATATGGCGTTAGAGCTTGAGTCACGCAGAAAAGATTTGGTAGCAGCACAAAAAGAATATGATGATAAACGTAAAGCACAGGAAGAGTTTCAAGATAAAACAACTGTGCCACTTGAAGCTGGTGAAGATAAAGGGCTTAGCATCAAGCAACGGGGACAATTGCTTGATATAGAAGTGATTCTTGCAGGAGCGCGTTTAGATTTTGTGCGCATGAAAGAAAAACAAGTGCGAGAAAATAACAATTTGCTTGCGACTCAGCTTGTATATGAAACACAAAAATTACGAGTTCTTAAAGAGAACTTTATGGCAATTAAAACAAAGTTGCGTGTAGATGTTGCTGATATTGAACTTGAAGAAAAAGAACTTGAAAAGGTCAAACAAGAGGCCGGCGCCAAAAGGGAAGCATATTTTAGGAAAGTAGCAGAGCTCACTTCTTTGAGGGAACAAGTCAAGCAATTACTTGAAAAGGAGCCTGGTGCAGCTTTGGACGTATCAGCTCAAGTTGATTGGCAATTAAATCCTGATTCAGCGCAATCATATCAGAAATTGGCATATATTGGCTATTTACATGAACAGCTTCTTTTTTATGAACGTAAAATAGAGCAATTAAATGCTCAATTAGATTTGGAAAATGCACGTAAGCAATATCAAAAATTAATGGTTGATATAAAACGTTCTTGGTATGATATTACCCGTGGTTTACTCAAAGATACCGAATCTATCAATAATGAAATTAAGAAATATAAAGATATTATTGTGCAGCAAGAGCGAATTGCAAATTCGCTTCTTGAAAAGCGTAAGACGGCAACTGAATTATTAAGCACACAAAATCGTTCGCAGGATACGATCAGAGAAGAAATAAAAAAAATACCTGGTCAAAAAGATACCGTATTTGCAGGTCATGCCAATTTGTTCACTCAGGTACATTCCTATTTGGTAAATGCCTATGGCGTACTTGAACAAGAAATTGTAGCAAATAGAATGCGTATCGAAAATTATTCTACCATAATCGCACTCTCTGAGCTTATGGTCAAAGAAATAAAAGTGCTGCTTGATGAGCTTGAAATTAAAAGTATTTGGCAACGCTCTGAGTATGCAATCACCCGTGAGGGCATTGCCAATTTGTTACCCGATATTAAAGCATTTTTCTCTCGCACGTGGGCAAGTGGTGCTCATTATTTTGAGCAAATGAGCTTTGCAAAGATACTCACCTGGATCCAACAAAAATTCACTCATGCAGGGACAGTTCTTTTTGTACTAGTATTTCTGCTGGGCATGTTGCTCCTTATGCTGTTTCTAAAACGCAGTTTGCTTCCTTCTATGCAAGCATTTTTACTCTTAAGTAAACCAGAGCATCATGTCACCTTTGTAGTAAGTCGCATTGCCGCAGCTATTATAGGTTTTTTTAGAGATCATATAGTAGGTATGAGTCTTTGGTTTTTAGTGCTCTTGCTTATTCAAACTCATATGATCACGCAATCATTCCCTCGTGTGCTTTTTTACTTACTTTCAATACCGTATTGGATTTATTTTGCGCATAAACTCAGTAAGTCAGTGCGTGCGCTCAATCAATCAAAAGAGAATGCAATCTTTGTTCCTCTCTTTGAGCGTAGATTTGCGATCACATTTTCTGTGCTTGCTTATGTGGCAATTATGCTGTTATTTTTCCGCCAAGCATTTATGACCGATATAGTACGGCAATCGCAAACGCCACGTATTTTACTTGCTATGTATTCTGTGGTTGCACGAGTACTCATACCCATATTGCTGTTCCAGGCATTTTCTATTGGTCGCAAAGAAATTGTAGGTTTGCTACCAAAGCGCGGTGCTTTTTGGCCATACATTGCCGCTAAATTAAATCGTTATTATTATGTGCTCTTGGCACTTATTATTGTGCTTATGGTACTCAGTGATCCTTATGTGGGTGGTTATGGCAACTTAGTTTCATATGTGGTGCAAGGTCTTGCGGGCACGTTACTTCTTATTTGGGGGATTTCAGCGCTCCAAGGATGGAGCAAGCAAGTTTCTTCACAACTGTTTTTTATTTCACAGGATGATACGTATAAAGAGCGTTTTCCTGCATCAAAAACATGGTATGGATTATTTACCATTATTTTGTTTGTAGTGCTGGGGACTGTAGGCATTGTTATTGGTTTGAAGATGTGGGATGTGCCTATCAGCTTTAGTGATGTATATAACTTGTTTGAGTATGAGCTATTTCCTATTATGGAAGAAGGTCAAAAATATTCATTTACTCTACAACGTTTGGCTATGCTTGCAGGTATTATTATTGGTGGCTTTGTGCTTGCTGCTGCCGTTAATCGCTTTGTGCTGCGTCGCATATTCTCTCTTATTCCGGTGGACTTGGGTGTTCAGAACACGGTAATGAGCATCACCCGCTACATGATCATTCTTGTTGTGTTTGTGGTTGCATTCTTGTGGGCAAAACTAGGCACCTATCTGGTGGCCTTTGGATTTTTAATCGCCTCTATTACCTACTTGTTTAAAGAGCCGCTTGCTGATTTCTTCTCCTATTTTATTATCTTGGTACAGAGACCAATCCAAATTGGTGATTACATTGAGATTAATGAAGAGCTTTCCGGTGTAGTGCGGCGTATAACGCCACGCTCAGTTATTCTGCGCCGTAAAAATAGTTATACCATCATTGTGCCTAATGCCATGATAGTAAAAGATCCACTATCCAATTGGAACTATGCGCGCAACTTTGTAGCATTTGATGATATCATGCTGAGTATCCCCTATTCTGCCGATCCTGAACAAGTGAGGGATATTATCGCTGAAGTTCTTGATAAAAGTCTTGCCGTACTTAAAAGCCCAGCTCCGGTGATTCGTCTTGATGAATTTGGGGAATATGGATTCAAGTTTATGATCAGAGGTTTTGTCACTGACAATAATATTTTAAATAAATGGGATATTGCCAGTGACGTGAGATTTGCCATTGTTGCCGCTTTAAGAAAGCAAGGCATCAAAATTGCCGTTCCTGTGTACGTGGCAATTGATGAGCAACAAAAACTCAGTGAGTAAAATTACTTCTTATGATGTATGCTTTTTATTTTTCTCCAGAGTTCTTGTACTAGATGTGTGCTGATTAGCCCATACGTAATTAAGAACAATGAGAAAAAGAATATTATACCTTTGAGTAGGCTGATGAA
The DNA here is from genome assembly GCA_963716425.1 of Candidatus Babeliales bacterium. Taxonomy (GTDB): domain Bacteria; phylum Babelota; class Babeliae; order Babelales; family JBFXEV01; genus JBFXEV01. The sequence continues at coordinate 464,590 of OY970310.1, read as the reverse complement.
AAAGCCCATCGAAAACAATAATAAAACTATGCCAATTGCAAGAGATAGATAACCTCTTTGGGATTCTGTAAGATTAAAGCCAAACATAGATTACTCCTTTTTTAATAAATAAGTCTTATACAATTTTACTCTACCATATATGGTAGGCTTAATGCAAGATATATGGGGTAGAGTTACTCTTGAAAGCCGTTTACTGGCCAGGGGCGCATGAAATCCAAATGAGCATCCTGCATTGGTTGATGATGGGTCAGAAATTGCACAGATTGGATCTTTATACCATTTGTGCGTATTGTTTTGAGTATTGCTTCTATCATCATCCATTTCGCATAGACACTTGCTTGTTTCTCTAGTGGCGGCCGGTCAAAAGAAATAAGAGCTGTCATATGGTCAGCAGTAAGCGTAACCGATTGTACCGTAGTCTTTTTAGCAAGAAATTGCTCTTCTTCAAAGAGCATCAGCAATGCACTTACCAATTGGCTGATGTTTTCACTAATATTCTGGGACCAAAGCAATTCAGTCTTTTCATTTTTCCATTGATTTTGATGCAAGAACCAAAGTGTTACTTGCTGTTTGGTGATTACGTGCTCCTCTGTGCTTTGTGTATGTACCTGCGGTAAGCGGAAAATAATCCACTGTTGAGATATGGCAAAAAGAATTGCTGCAACACACAACGCAAAACCGCATATAAGAACAGTTTGTTTTCCGGACATACTCATGAGTGCATGTTCCACTCTTTAAGAGATGCAATCATAGTAAGAAGAGCATCTGCAAGAGATTGCGCGTAGGCATTAAGCTGTTTAAGATTTTGTACACTTAGCTCAAGAGCAATGTGCGGTGCACTAATGCCTGCAAGATTTTTAAGGGGAATTGCATGCACGCGGTTGCCCATAATGGTAAAAACTGGTTTTGTTTTAAAGCTAGAGAGTAGCTCTTGGGCCATGCGCGAGCTTGTTTTCTGTTCTTTAATGTGCGCTTGATCAAACGGTACAAATTGCAGAATATTTGGATTATATTTTTTTTGTGCATCACTGGGATCGTTAGCATACGTATATACTGCAAGTTGGGGATTGCTTTCTTGTTGTTCATAGAGCATGAGTGCAATATAGGCATCCACTTGAAGCCTGTTGGCAATGGATGCTTGCTCAAAAGGCTCAACTGTTTGACTATTCAAGCGCGGGATGAGAATAGTGAGTGTTGGGTCTCTGTGTTCAAGTGCTGATTTAAGGAGTTCGGCAAGCTGAATAGAGAGTCCTCGTTCATAGGAGCCATGGATACTTCTTCCGGGATGGCGCGCATCGCCAGCGGGTTGGAGTAATAGCGTAAACCCTGTTATTGTATTTGAAATTACACAAAAAAGAATAAAGACTTATTTTTAAGTACATGTTAAATCGGTGGTTATAAATTCTGTTAAGAAAGTGATGCGTGTTTGTTGTTTATTATTTTTAACACCCATTGCAATGGCGCGAGACTGCCCAATAAAAATACATAATTTTTTTGCACGGGTGATTGCCGTATAAATTAAATTACGCTGCAGGAGCATAAAATGTTGCATAAAAATGGGAACAATACACGCTGCATATTCAGATCCTTGGCTTTTATGAATTGATATAGCATAGGCAAGCACCAGTTCATCCAGTTCATCAAATCCATATTCAATCAACCGCTCATCAATCAGTACATGTAAGATTTGCTCTTCTTGATCGATGGTATGAATAGTGCCAATATCACCATTAAATACGAGTTTATCATAATTATTCCTGATCTGCATCACGCGATCACCCACTTTATATGCAGTGCCAAATCGCATTACATGGGATTTCTCTGGATCAGGGTTTAAGAAGCTTTGCAGATCATGATTTAGTTTTTGGGTGCCAACAAGGCCTCGGTTCATAGGAACTAAGACAATTGCTTGATCGGGAGAGATGCCATACTTTTTGAGTGTATGTTTATAAATATCTTCTAGATGCCGAGGAACCTCAGTGGGTTCATCTTCTTTAATGAATATAAAATCTTTTTTGGCGCCAGTATGTTCTGAGTTTGGAAATTCGCCATTATTAATCTTGTGTGCATTTAATATAATCATACTGTCTTGCGCTTGACGGAATATATGTTGCAAACGCACAGATGGAATAGTTTTCGTTTCAATAATATCATGGAGTACGTTGCCAGCACCCACCGAAGGTAATTGATCAATATCACCAATAAAGAGAATGTGGGCAGAGATAGGCATTGCCTTCATAAGCGCATGAGCCAAGAACACATCAATCATAGATGCTTCATCAATAATTAAAAAATCTAATTTAAGTGCATTGCTCTCATTATGTTTAAAGCTCATAATGCTTGGGTCAAATTCAAGTAAGCGATGGAGAGTTGCTGCATGTCTGCCCGTGCCCTCAGTGATTCGCTTTGCAGCACGGCCTGTAGGCGCTGCCAGTCGGTAAATGAGCCGATACTCATCAAGAATTTCAAGTAGTTGTTTAATGAGTGTAGTTTTACCAGTACCAGGTCCCCCGGTGATTACGGTGACCTTATGTTGCAAGCAGGCCATAATGCCTGTTTGTTGCTCGTCATTGAGTGCAATTTTGTGGGGTGATGGTTTTGCAATTGTTTTATACACAGTATCTAGATCAAACAAATAAGGGCTTTTGTATTCAAGTACCGTTTTAAGTTTTTGAGCAAGTCCTTTTTCTGAAAAATAATAGGGAGCAAGCGTAATATAATGCAGTTCATTATGGCTAATGAGCTTAATGGTATCTTGGCTATAGAGCTCATGAAGAGCAGTTTTTACTTTTTGTTCTGTTTGACTATTTTCAAGTTCAAGCAAGGTAACTACATTGGTTTTTAAAGCTTCCAGTTCAACATATAAATGCCCTCTGTTTGTGGCATCTTGAATGGCAAAGCAGATGCCAGCCTTAATTCGTTTTACTGAATCATGAGGAAGACCCAGTTTTTTGGCAATGCTGTCTGCAGTTTTAAAGCCAATGCCCCAAATATCTTGCACAAGGCGATAGGGATTTTCATTGAGTATTGCAATGGATTCTTTACCATAGCGTTTATAAATTTTAGTAGCAAGCACCGGAGACACGTCTTTCTCTTGCAAAAAGAGCATAATGCTTGCAATCTCTTTTTGATCATGCCAGGCATTAACTATCATTTCAATGCGTTTCTGACCAATGCCAGGAATCCTGTGTAATTGATCTGGTTCGTTATCAATGATATCTAAAATCTTGGTGCCAAACGTATCAACTAATCGTTCTGCAAGCGCTTTGCCAATACCTTTAATCAGCCCAGAACCAAGATATTTTTTAAGACCAAGCACAGAGGTGGGTGTTTGTGTAGTGCAACTAGTTGCCGTAAATTGCCGGCCAAATTTTTTGTGTGTTGACCAGGTGCCTTGTAAACTTACATATTCACCAGGGTGAACTGTTGCAAAATTGCCGGTTACCGTGGTGCTATTTGCATGAGAAATTTGGAGCACGAACACCGTAAACCCGGTGTCCGCGCTATGAAATACTACTCGTTCTATGGTGCCATTAAGTTGTTCAGCTTGGGTCATGGTGGGCAGATAACTTATTTTTTAAGATTTCATATTGTTCAACAGCATGGGGACAGCTTGCAATGAGCGAAGTAAGGAAATCGAGCAAGTTACTGCACATATCATTAAGATGTCCACAGGTAGTGATATCTTGATCAAACATTTTTAATTCAGAGCCTGCATCTTCCTCGCTCCAACGCAAAAGCATACTATCTTTATGACCTGCTCGTTCTGCCCATTCTTCTATAAGAGGTACCATAAAATCTTTGGATCCACGAGCTTGTTCCATAAAAGGGAACGTAATATCACTAAAAGCTTTCTTTGCTTCTGCTAGTGCGGGACTGAGTAAACTGAGCTGCTGGGTTCTTTTTTGATCTAATTCTTCAAGCTCGAGACTAAATAATTCAAAATCAAGAATATGAGCTCGTTTGAGGGCATCAAGTTCTTTGGCAAGTGTTTGCTCGTGTTTGCGTAAAACATTTCTTTTTGCTTGCTTCATAGCAATTTCACGATTCTCCGTGGTTTTATGTTTTTTTAGTATCTCTTCTTCAAGTTTATGGAGTTGGTCATCACATTGTTCGATCAGAGCTTGTTCACGTAATTGCCATTGGGTATTAAAATGAGTGATATCTGCAATGTGTTTTTGTTCTAAATCTTCTCGTGCTGCTCTATAGGTGGATTGTATACGGTCTTCTATCCGTGCAAGCATATGTAAGCTTGCTTTTTTACCTTGAAATTCAAACAGCCCAATTCTTTTTTTTGTGTGTGGATCTAAGTGCCCATAAATAACGTTACGCATTTTACCACTAATTATTTTCATATCAAGAATGGTATGGCCATCCATTGCATGAGAGATACCGTCTATGAATTTGAGTACTTTTGAGGTGAGCACTATTATTGTGGCTTCAACAGCAGAATTAGCTGGGTTAGCAGAGCTGGCAGAATTAGCAGAAAGTGAAAGATGTGAAGCTAAAATAATAATGGTTAATAGTTTATGTAATTGCATACTATATTTCCTTTGTGTTTTTTTAAATAGTTGTATCAAAATAAAGGGCAAGCGTGAAATCTCTTCCTATGCCGGAAGAGAGTAGCGATGCATCAAGATGTATTCCAAAATGATAATCTCTACAGGTTCCTTTCTTCTTATATATAAGGTCACCAAATAGTTTACTTTGGTAAGCTCCTGGTTTAATTGCAATGTTAGTGCGTAATTGAGCTCGCTCAGCTGCTGTTGCATTGATTGTACCTAATTTTTCTTTATCTTGCCAGTAAAGGTCATAACCAAACTGAAAATCAAGTTTTTCACTTTGGTAGGTAAGGCTTGTATCCCACATGAATATATAACCTGGGCGAATGTTTGTTTTAAACATGGTGGGGAACAATGTTTGAATCAGCTGTTGATTTAAGAATGCCAAGTTTTCTTCACAAACTACTGGATCTGTTGAGGCATAATCCCTATCAAATTCTTCGGGAATCTTCTTCATAATATAAAATCGTTTTTCAGTGTGTGGGATCAGATATTCAAGTGATGTTTTTGAGCGTAATGTCCAGCAGGGTGAAAGATCAAGTTCATAATCGGCAAAAAGACCCAAGCCAAAATGCCCCCCATTGCCCATGCCGGTCTCTAATACCATGGTAGATAAGCGATCAACAGCGGCTATTAAAAAATCAGATCCTTGTTCTAGTGCAAGATCCATGTCTTTATCAACAAGAATAGTATTTAAAAAACTAAGTAAATTAAAATTAGGAGCAGGCATACTTTTGGAAAAGTGTGTACCAAACAGCCCTTGTTTGCATGCAAAAGCAGTAGGGATGGTAAATAATCCGCCAATTCTAAACATTTGATTATCATCATCAACCGGAGTATAACCAAGTTCCACACGAGTATCACCAAAACCAAGCTTATCAATGATCACGTGTTTTCGTGCAAAATCCATAGGGTCTTCAAGGGCAGGTAATCCAGCAAGCTCAAGCATTTGTTGTTCTTCTGGGGTAATAAAAAGATTTCGTTCTAAATAATAGAATGGCGCATATGCTCGTGCATGCCATTTGTTCCAAATGTGTTGTATGCCAAACATGAGTCCAAGCCGCCGTTCTTGGAGCTTCATGTTACTTAATACGGCAAGAATAGAAGGAAGATCTTGTTCTATTTCAAATTGTTCAATGATTTGAATTAAATTAGGATTGTTCAATAAAACATATGATTGCAGTTGTGTACTCTCTTTAGTATAAAAGCCATTGCTTGTTTGGTTATAAAAAAGTTGCACCCAAAAATAATTTTCACAAGGGTAAAAATAATGATGATAAAAGCCGGGTAGATTAAGGAGTGATCTACTGTTATTTGGATTGGTGTGTCGGTATAAATCTTCTTGGAGTAGTATTTGTGCTTGTATAGGTGGATTAGTAAGTAGCCTGACTGCATCACATGCAGTCAGTGGATCGGCATTATGCTGGGCAAGTTCAAGTAACACTTCTTCAGATTCTATAAATTCGTCTTCTTCAATGGAATCAAGCATTGGCTCATCAAGAGTTATATCATCAAAGAGAGTATCAAACTCAAGCATAAACTCATCGGTCATAGCCAAGATAGGTTTTGCATTGCCAAGAGTGAATAAAAGAAGAAGAGCACATTTTAGTTTGTTCATTTTTTTACCGTGTCAATTATATAAATTATCTTTTTTTAGAAAATACAAAAGTAGAGTAAGAATAGTTTAAGAGATTACGAATGTATTAATTCTAACAGTTTCTTGAGCGTAAGACAAAAGCATACATTTTTTTCTGCTTTTGATGCTCGCTTTTTTTAATGAAACTCGGTAGTCTTGATATCTAAGTACGTAAAAATAACTATACATTAACATTACTAGCAAAGGGCAGTCTGCCATGATAGCTGAGCGTAAAAACCGCCCACAATCTTTAGTGGTAGAGGGTAATATTGGCGCAGGTAAATCTACTTTTTTAAAGATATTGGAAAGATCGCTTAATGTGCAAGTGGTTTACGAGCCACATCGCAAATGGCAAGAAGTAGATGGCCATGAAAATTTGCTTGATTTATTTTATAAAGATATTAACCGTTGGTCGTATACGTTCCAAAGTTATGCTTTTGTTACTCGTGTGGTAGAGCAAGAAGCATATTTAAAAAAATGTGCACAGCCATTCCAAATTCTTGAGCGCTCTGTCTATTCTGATAGATATTGCTTTGCAAAGAACTGTTTCCAGATGGGAGTTATGAGTTCTCTTGAATGGAAATTATACCAAGAATGGTTTGCATGGTTAGTTGATAATTATGCTACCAAACCAGATGGCTTTATTTATTTGCAAACTGATCCTTCTGTTTGCTATGATCGCTTGAGAAAACGTAACCGCACTGAAGAAGTGGGTGTTACCAAAGAATATCTGACTATGCTCCATGATAAGCATGAGCAATGGCTTATTGAGAAAAAAGACGTAGCTCCTTACTTAAAAGAACTGCCTGTCTTGGCGCTTTCTTGTAATAATGATTTTGAAGATGATGTAGAAGAACAACAACGCCATCTTGAAAAAATATGCAAAACCTTTGGCGTAACTATGCATCAATCTAATCCACGTGGTGGGCATGAAACTCGAGTGTCTTTGTAATTTTTTTAAAAATAATGCGCAGGGGCTTGAACAAAGCCCTTTAATAGGAGTAGACTAAGAGAAGTGGGGCAAGGATCCTCCAGTCTACACCAAGGCTCCCACTACGCCTAAGCTAGCGTGGCAAGACGGCAGATAGCATCGGCCGTGCCCGCTGAAGCTAGCCAAACCTGAGGGCCTGGATTAGCGAAGGCTGGGAGTGATTCGTGTAACGAATCGTATCGAGGGAAGGGCAGCGATATAGTGTGTTGCGCATAAGAAAATACAAACATACCAAATTATAAGGGGTATTTATAATGCAAGAAATGGAAATAGCCAAAGCAGCAGCATTTATTGGTGCGGCTCTTGCTATGGGCATAGGCGCTTTGTCTCCTGCCTATGGTCAAGGATTGATTGGTGCAAAAGCATGTAAATATATTGGTAAGTACCCAGAGAGTGCTGATAAAATTCGCATGACTATGTTGATTTCTATGACCATTATTGAGTCAACTGCGATATATGCCTTTTTGATTGCTTTGCTACTTATATTTTTTAATCGATAAAACAATAAAGGTTGCACGCTTATGTTGAACGGTACGTTCCTCGTGCAGGCCATACATTTTTTCATTGCGTATCTTATATTAGAGCGATTTCTGTTTCGACCGGCCATTTTTCAAATTAATGAAGATCAACTTGAAAAGAAGCATCTTCAAGAGAGCATGCAGATTCAAGCTAGTATCCTCAAAGGTCTTGAACAAGAACAACAGGAGGCCTTAGAAGCTGTACGTGCGCACATAGAGAAAATTATGCCCCCATTAAAAATGGTGATTGTAAGCATACCACAAGAGCTTCCTACTATCCCTGTGCTTGCACCAGAAGAGAAAACCAAGATTATTGATGCTTGCGTAGCTTCTTTACTGCGTGAGGTTGAGCATGTTCATTAATTTAGACATACTCTTTACCCTTATTAATTTTGGTATCGTTATAGCGTTAGCGTACTATCTGTATACTAAGTATGGAAGGAATTTGCTTTTTGAGCATATGCGTTCAAGGCAAGAAGCAAAACGCTTACTTCAACTTGAAGAGCAAGCTCTCAAAGAAGAACAAGAGCGGCTTAAGAATTTGATACAAGAAGAGCAGCGCCAATCAATTTTTTTACTTGAAAAAGTAGCTCGCTGGCGTAAGGTGCAAGATCAAGAACAGATTAATAATCAAGAAGAACAGCTTGCCATCATGAGAGCCCTTGAAAAAAAAGCACATGAGCAAGCGCAATTATATGCTCAACATCAACTTACTCTTCGTATACTGCCTCAGGTTATTACTAAAGCTCATAGAATGCTTGATGAACAATTTAAAGAGCCTCAAAAACAAGATGCATATCTCCATGATATTATTACCTATATGAAAAAGAGTGTCAGATGAATGGTGAACTAATACTCTCAAAGCGGTATGCTACAGCGTATATACATTTATTTGATGAACAACTTGATCTTCCAATGAGTGATCGCTGCGCACAAGCCGCAGATTTTTTACGTACTCATCATCAAGCGCTGCTGGTGTTAAAGCTTCCTACTGTGCCCGTGAGTGAACAGCGCACGTGTCTTACAGCTTTATTTTCTCACTACAAGTTGCCTGCTTCACTCTTAAAATTAGTTGATCTCTTAAGTGAACACAATAGGCTTATATTGCTTCCCGCAATTCTATATCAGATAGCCAAGCTTTATAGAGTACGTCACAATATCGCTCTCTATCACATAAGTAGTTCAGCACAACTTGATAAGGAAGCACTTGAGATTATTATAAATTTTATTGAAAAATTATCAGGAAAAAAAATAGTAACTATTCAAAAAATAGATGAGTCACTCATTGCAGGTATTCGTTTGCAAAGTGATACGAGGCTGTGGGAATATTCAATACAAAAAAAGCTTAATGAGCTATATCTGCACCAATTTATAGTGTAAAGAAAGGCGCGTGTTATGGAGGTCAAAAGCAGTGATTTGGTATCTTTATTTGAACAATCATTAGGCGACCTAAAAAATCAAAAACTTGATGAGATTGGCATTGTTATTCAAGTTGGCGATAGCATTTGCCGTGTACATGGCCTAAAGAATGCCGTGTATGGTGAACTTATTGTATTTGAAGGGGGCAATAGGGGAATTGTTTTTAATTTAGATGAAGATTCTGTTGCTATCTTTTTGCTTAATCGCACTATCCCTGTTGTAGAGCATGAAGTGGCAAAGCGTACTGGTGGCGTGTTTAAGACACCAGTAGGGCCAAAGTTATTGGGTCGTGTGATTTCTGCACTTGGTCAACCTCTTGATGCATTAGGCGCCGTTGAGGCTGCAGAACATCGCTCAGTGGAAGCACTTGCCCCAGGCGTGATTGAGCGAAGCCCAGTTAATGAATCGCTTGAAACAGGCGTAATGGTTATTGATGCCTTAATTCCTATAGGCAAAGGTCAACGAGAATTATTAATTGGTAATCGTAATACCGGTAAAACAGTTATAGCGCTTGATACTATTTTGCATCAAAAGGGTAAAGATGTGCTCTGCGTGTATGTTTCTATTGGTCAACGTCAAGCAAATCTAGCTCGCTTGGTGCATACCTTGGAAGAACGTGGCGCACTTGAGTATACCATTGTGGTGACTGCTGATTCATCGGAAGCGGTGCTTAATCAATATTTGGCGCCCTATGTAGGCTGCACTATTGCCGAATATTTTCGAGATCAAGGGCAAGACGTGCTTATTGTCTATGATGATCTGAGTAATCATGCAATTGCCTATCGTGAAATGTCACTTTTACTCCGCCGTGCACCGGGCCGTGAAGCATATCCTGGTGATGTGTTTTATCTTCATTCACGTTTGCTTGAGCGTGCAGGTAAATTTATTGCCGGCGGCTCCATTACCGCGCTTCCGATTGTGCAAGTACAAAGTGATGATATTACTGCGTACATTCCTACTAATTTGATTTCTATCACTGATGGTCAGATATTTTTGGATACCAAATTATTTAATACCGGTAATCGGCCTGCAGTTAATATTGAGCTTTCAGTTTCTCGTGTGGGTGGTGCTGCTCAAACAAAGGCTATCAAAAGTGTTACGCGATCACTGCGCTTGGAACTCGCTCAGTATCATGAACTTCTTGATTTTTCACAGTTTGGTACCGAGCTTGATGTGGTGGCACAGCGAAGACTTGCCCGTGGGCGGCTTGCAATAGAGCTTCTTAAGCAGCCACAGTTTGTGGGGTATACATTTGTGGATCAAACCCTCATGCTCTTTTTACTCCAAGAGAACTATCTTGATAAACTCAAGCCGGAAGTGGTGTATACGTTTGCACGGCAATATGTCAGCTATGTAAAATCGGTATATCAAGATGTGTATGATGCTATTGAGGTAAGCGAGAACTTAACTGAGACTGATCGTAAGAAACTCAGAGAGATTGCTACTGAATTCAATAAAGTATTTGTGCCTACAAAATTGTGATTATATTTACCCGCTCAATAACCCTTGGATATAATTTGCTTCGCAAATCACTCAGGGAGAGCATGATGAATAGAATTGAGTTTTAAGAAAGATACGGTACAATAAGTATCTCGAGTGCCCGTAGCTCAGCTGGATAGAGCGACTGACTTCTAATCAGTAGGTCGAAGGTTCAAGTCCTTCCGGGCACACCAGTCATTTGCCAAAGCCAACCAGTAAAAGTTTGATACCGGTAGGTGTATATAATCGAAGAAAATGTTAATCACGCCGAGCAAATGACTGGCAAGCCAGCTTCTTCAAGGAAATAAGATAATAAACAAAATTTGTTTCTTCACGCTAAGCGTAGGTTGTCCGCCCAGACTTCGCATAAAGCTCCGTCGGGCAGGCCGGAGTTGTTTACTCCGCCGTAGTAAGCAAAGACACGTAGGCGGATGCCGAGCCTTTAGGCCCGGATAAACGTAGGAGGACCTGGCAGCCCAGTTTAAATAACATTATATCAATCTAATTTAGTTATACAATTTACATCATCTGTTCTATGCATTACGTATATGTCATTCAATCTATAAAATATCCAGAACAAATTTATGTAGGGCATACGCATGACTTTGAAGAGCGTTTAGCTAACCATAATAATGGTTCTTCTCCTCATACAGCAAAATACCGTGGAAAAAGTTAGTTTGTTTAGAATTTGAAGATAAATACAAAGCCATAGCATTTGAAAAATATTTAAAATTAGGTTCAGGCCGTGCGTTTATGGCATCTCGTTTTTTTTAGATTTGAGTAAAATGAAATTCCGGTTTTGAGATTCGTTGTGTAAAAGCAGTATCTTAGAGCAGGAATTTTTAATATTTCTTATTCGTTATCGAATCATATTCAATATGCAAATCAAGCACTGCGTTTACATTGAGTATGCGGTCCTTAATCTGGGTGTGATCTGGCGCATTTCTTTGTAATTTTAACCAACGTAAAACATACCAAGCAAAAGCACTGTCATGAGATGCAGGAACAAGATCTGCTTCTAATGCATGTAATTGACGCAATGTCATAAGTGATGCTTTTGCCTTATCGGTAGAAATTTTTCTTTTTTTAAGGATTTCATTTAAAACATATCGCTCCGTTGCATGTTCAAGTGCTATATGCCCTGCAACTTGGCGTGCCAAAGAACCCCACTGTTCATCAAGACTGAGCTGATAAAACGACGGACCAATGGTCAGTTCAGGCCGCAAAGCATATTCATTATTATGTGGATGTGCAAGGACAAGTGAGCCATCGACTGAAAAGATGATCCCTTTGAGTGATCGATCATAATAGGTAGCAAGGTGAAACTTTGGATCGTAATATATCTTAAAGTCGGTATTCACTTTAAACGTATGGATGAGAGTTTGAATACCAGGAAACTGTTCACGCATTTCTTCTTGATAATCATCTTTTCTATACAAAAATGAATGCTGTGCAGCTCGTGCATCAAATTCTTTCACTAGGCAAGTAAAAGATCTCATTTTTTGAATATCATCCTCTGTGAGGGCTGCCGTTTGGGTGATCGTTGCAAGCATATCTTTGCGAGCAGATTCAAGTTGTTCTTTTATAAAAGCAGCAACAGAGATAGTATGGGTATGCAATTCTTGTGCAAATATTCTTTTTGCTTGTAGAGTAACCCATAATTGTGGGGGCCAAGGAGAAAATGATTGCACGGCGCGTGATCTTTTCATGGCATAGAGATCTGCCTGGAAAAAAAGAGCGCATAACAGTAAAAAATAGTAAGAATATTTCATTATTATTCAGGAATCGGCACAAGAAGTCGTGCAAGTATAAAATTGCCAGTATTTCTTGCTAGAGTATAAGCACTTTTTTGTGAAAGTTCAAAAAGTCTGCGCAAAGCGGGCATTGTATTGGCATACATGTGGCACATTTTGCCAGATGCTGCACGCGCTGAAATATCAATGTCAGGATGTACAAAGGCGATATTGCCGTTATTTTGGGTCAGTGTGTAACAGCTTAATTTTACTAAGGTTACGTTAGGTGGCGGCATAGTAAGCAGCTCCCTAAAAAGCCTAAGGCATTTATAAGAACATCTTGCAGCGCCAATCTCCAAGAGAGATGCTGGATAGGGAATGCCATCAATAAGATGAGGTGTTTTGCACAATATATCTGGTGACTTGCTACAGAGGATTTGTTCAAGCTCTTCAACATTATCTTCATACATTGCTTTGGCAATAGGATCTACTTCTAGAATGACCTGTTCAATATCTTCTATTGGGGTGAGGGTACTCATATGTGTGCCTTCAATAGAAGCTTCTTGCCAGCGCAAGTGGTGCACTTCTTTGACAACTCGTTTTTTTTCAGGTCTCTGTGAGGATATCTCAAGAAGTACTGTGCGTTCCCGCTTGAGATCTTCTTTGCTTAAACCTCTTTTGCCGTCCATTGAATAGCAGCAGGAACTAGAGAGAATAACAAGAATGGCGAATAAGATTGAGTTTAGTTTTTTCATGCAATTTTTCCCTAGAATAAGACAAAGTTTTCTAATATCAATTATGGTAATTTTGTATATTTTGTCTACGTTTTGCTTTCATAGTTGCTTTCTGAGCGGTTGTTTGAAGTATGGTTTACTCTGTGTTATTGCAATTATAAAATAATATTTGTTATTATTAATGTGAAGCAAGGGAGGCGGGAATCGCTCTGAGATGAAAAAGAGGGAAAAGCAGTGAAGAAGTATATAATAGCGGGTATTGGCTCCTTGGCAGTAGTTTTTGTTTCATTATATGCTGCCACAAGTGCGCAAAAGAAACCTCAATTAAGCAAGGATTTATTGGCTAAGACCATAAGTTTTGATGCAAAGTTTGACCCTGAAGTAGATAAAGAATTTAAGCACATGATTATGAGTGCGCAAGATATCTATTCTCCTAGAGAATTCAAGGATTTTATAACTACTGAAGATCGTGATGGTTGGAATATTTTTATGCATTATGCAGCTAATGGGCAAGCAGAACAATTGAGCTGGCTGCTTGATCTTCTTAAAAAGCTGTATGGTAATAATCAAGAGACGCTTTTTAATATTCTTTATAATAAAGATAAATATGGTCGTTCGCTCTTATATATCGCAATAGATCGTGAGCATATCAGAACAGTTGAAGTTCTCTTAAAAAAGATTCGTGAGCTATTGACCGATAAAGATCTTTTATTTGCATTTATAGAATCACCTGATGATCTTACTAAATGGACTCCTTTAATGTTTGCTGCGTACCTAAATGATTATGAAATTATGAAATTAATCCTTCAAACCGAAGTTGACTTGTTTGGGCAAGCACCCGAGAGATTACAGCGAAATCTAAGAAGAGCCTATGCACTCGGTGATGCTAAAGGAAAAGAGTTGATCCAGCAATATCACAATTTCCCTGAGACAAAAAAATTACAGGCAGGCAAAAGCGGCGTAGCAGTATAAATGGGTGATCAATTAAGTTGAGAAATGGGGAGACTCGCAATGAAGCACATAAGACATATACTCATCATAGTGCTCGTTCTTGTTTTCTTATTGGAGACTCAAAGCTTTGCTCTTCATAGTTATACTATTAAGAATAATTCATGCGTGGAAATGAAAATCAATGCCTGGTTTACGCATGCGGTTACCACTGCCCGCCAAGCGGTATATGGTGATCACGAAACGGGCTGGCCAGGATTGCCTCTCAGTAGTCTTGCTTTGCCTGACGTTCATGCAACATTATCACCTCAGGAGCAATATACGTTTACCGATCAAGAAGGGCATATAACCCCAGGAGATTGTTTGGCATACTTGGTAATTGAGTATAGATTTATTCCTTCCATAATCCCTTCAATTACTCAATCTACCGGATCAAGCATGCGATCGGGAGATTTATATCTCTTAGGCAAACGGTTTTGGGCGCAAGCTCTTCCGGGCCTGTGCGGTAATAATACCATTGAACTGAATTATGATCCTTCATTGCCAGTAAAATTTACTCTTAAAGTAAATGGGGTGCATGAATATCTGCAGGATGTTGCCAAGATAAGTTAGTGTTCATGCCGATCAAGTCACGTTGGTGACGCGTTGAGGCATTGGTACAATTCTTTGAGCGCGGCTACTGGATCTTTCTTGGCAAACACAGCACTACTTACCGCAAATTGCTCGGCACCTTCTTTATGAAGTAACCCAATTATGTCTTTTGATACCCCCCCGTCCATACAAATAATAAACTCATGTTTATTTTTTTTTCTCATAGCAACCAGCTCTTTGAGCCGTTCAATTGAGCTTTGTACAAATGATTGCCCAGAAAATCCTGGTTCAACCGACATTAAAAGTACATGGGGTATGCCTTCATCAAGCCAAGGGGTAAGAGCTTCAAGCGGTGTTTTTGGTTTAATTGCAACGCTGGGCACGTATCCTACATTCTTAATCTCACTTATAACAATCTGAGGAGAACGAGTGGCTTCAAGATGAAATGAAATTACGCTTTTTTGAGTAAGTTTTAGTTTTGTAATCAAGGCCTCGGGTTTTTCTATCATCAAATGAACAAGGAGTGGTTTTGTGGTAATTTTGGCAATTTGATTGGTCAGATCGGGTCCCCAGGTTAAGTTTGGCACAAAATGGTTGTCCATAATATCAATATGGAATCCATCACAATGGGGTTCAAGGGTTTTTATTACTGTTTCTAGATTGAGTAAGTCTGCCAACATGAGTGAGGGGAATATTTGAGCTTTATGCATTAACGGTCCTTTTTTTAAAGAGCTACTACCAAAAGAATACCAGATACCCCTTTGATGGCAAATGATACAATTTTATTGAATTTTTATGGCTATTAGTTGTATACTAATACTTATAAAGGGCTATCAGAGGTGCTGATTGTCTGGCTAATTATACAATAAAGGATTTTTAGGTGAAAAGATTTACCTTGATTTCAGCTGTTCTTCTTATGGTTACCAGCATTATAATTTTGGGTTCTTTGCATTTACAATCATAATAAAGGTGATTTTAGAACATGTCAGTATATCCAACGCGCGTTAGCATGCTCATTCTCATGCAGCCTGATCTAGAAAAAGGTGTTGCATTTTATAACAAATTGGGTTTGCGCCCTATTTTTCATATCAAAGGTAAATGGGCCGAATTTCAGCTTGGTGATATCAAGATTGGTTTGGCACCCATTAGTCAAGAACTACCTCTCCATCGCACTGGCATAGTGCTTGAAGTCCAAGATCTTAATGCAACTTTCGAACAACTCAAAAAAGAGGGTATTGAATTTGTGCGTGAACCGGTGGAAGCGCTCCATGGTTTTATGGCAAGTTTTCGTGACCCAGGCAATGCGGTAATAGATCTCTATCAGCCAACTCCAGAAAAAGTTGCTCAATTTATGGAGCAGCAGAAAAAGCAGGAACAAGAAGAGGCTGCTCACAAGGCTGAAGCATAATTTTCAACAAAAAGTTAAAAAATGTAAACAGGTGGGTTTTTAATGCCCACCTGTTTACATTGCATTTTGTTACGTTAATGTTAGCTGTTTATGTTGCAGATTCTGCTGCTTTAAGGAATTGGTTGCAAAGCCATAGTGCAACAACTACAGCTCCCATTGCTACACCATACTTATGATCTTCAACAAAATCGGCTGCTGTATCACCAACAGCAGGCAGCTTTCGTAAATAGTTATGTAATCCGTAATTTTCCATTGCACCAACAGCTGCGCCAGCAGCTACAGCAATGCCTACATGTTTAGTATTAATATTACCCGTGCTATCGTTTAAAAGCATACGTTTCAACGATGTTCTTCCGTGCTCAGTTGCCAAAAATGCACCAGCTGCGGCAAACGTTGCGCCTTGTGCAGCATCAGTTGCTTTGTCGAATGTCCCATTCGCTTTTATTACTGTGCTACCCAGTAATGCTATACACATTGATACTTGTATGAACTTCTTCATAGGAAGCTCCTTTGCGGTTAATGATTAAACATTGATACCAACTTTTGTTCTGTCCTATTCTCAAGCTTGGTCATTAAGGTGTCTGAAGTTAAGTCAGAATTTCGAAGAACGCTTTTTACGTCCCCATATTAAAACAGAAATAGGGCAAGGTCAACAGCCCCAAAAGGTGCTATTTTTTAGAAACTATACAATTACGCGCAAAATTCCAGTAAGAAGCATGATAGATCTGAGTGCGCATGAATTGCATGTACCTATGCATTCTTTATTGGGACAGCCAAAATAATATTTAAGTATGGGAACGTGCTGAGTAGATTGTTTGATAGCTTTACTGGTAACCATTTTAGCCAGTAATAATGCTACGGGAAACCGCTGTGCAAAATGTTGAATTTTAGCTTTACGGTCTTCAGAAAATGCAAAACTTACTGCCATTAAGCTGGTTGCCACTGTGCCCATTGAGGCAATATCGTTAATCGTTAGATTTATTTTTTCTTCTAACTGACTAGCAGTTGTTTTGGGAATAAGTTTTGCGATTATTTGTGTGCCCATGGCAGAAGCAGTCCAAGCTATGATTTTAAGATTTCTGTCTTTTGCACTTTCCATAGCAGATAGTGGGTGATGATAGTACATGGGTAAGGTGAATAGTAGGAAAATCCAGGGTTGTGTCTTCATTTGATTTTTTACTTTTGTTTTAATTGTTTTGATCTTTAATATAACACAAAGTTAATTGATCGAATAACAATTTTTCTTTTTATACTGAGATTGTTCTTTTCTTCGTTCCTTCGCGGCCGATTATTTATTTCATATTTGCTAATACCTTGCGCCTGTCCGGCGAGGATAAAAGATTTTGCTCGCCCAATCTTTTAATTAAAAGGGCTCCAGCACGATGCTGGACTCACCGATAACGCCTAGCTTTACGGCTTCGCCGCCACGCCTACGGCGGACTGCGATCCTGTAAATTAGGCTATCTAAAGACTTCTTTTATTAATAAGATGTATTAATTGACTTTCTTACAATTATTTTTCGCCTCTATCGCCGGCTGGGCGAGCTTCATAAACTACTCTTATACGTTTTCCTCTTGCAAGCCCTTGTATTTTGATACCACAGAAACATGACTTATTAAATTTTTCTTATGCGCGCAGCATGCATGTCTCGCGGCGAAGCTGTAAGCTGAGTTGCAGAGGCATAGCATTCTGCGAGATAGCGGAAAGGTCCAGCAGGATGCTGGTGCTTTTTTGCATCCTTTTTTTGCACAAAAAAAGGCATGTGCATGCCGCGGCGTGAGCGGCTCCAGCGATAATACAGGTAAATGATCAGTAGAATTTCTAAGAGTACACTTTTAAAATACGAGGAGGCAAGCAAAGTTAGGCATATCTCGCCGGGATAGGCACGTAGCTTCTGGGCGAGGAGGTTCAGCAGGAGGGCTGCTAAAACGTATGAAAGAAATCTGAGTCTACTTCTATAAAATATTGCGTTCTAAGCCATTTGGCTTATACTTATTATAAGCGTGTGAATCAGGCATTTTCGAATGACCTTACACGTCTTTTGCCTCTACAGGCAGTTAAAAACAGTACAAATAACTAGTTCCCTAACATATAACTAAGGAGGATCGATGTTCCAAAAGATTCGCCCACTCCATGATCGCGTTTTAGTCGAGCGCTTGGAGCAAGAAGAAAAAACAGCTGGTGGCATTATTATTCCTGATGCGGCAAAAGAAAAGGCCCAAACAGGTAAAGTAATTGCGGTCGGTTCTGGTCGTGTACTTAATGATGGTTCAGTAGCTCCACTTGCTGTAAAAGCCGGTGACGTAGTATTTTTTGGTAAATACGCGGGTACTGAAGCAGGTAAAGAACACGTTATTTTACGCGAAGATGACATTCTTGGCGTTGTTGAACAAGTATAAAGGATAGCTATGGCAAAAATAATTTTATTCGGCACCGATGCACGAGAAAAGATTCGTGAAGGTGTTGATATATTGGCCGATACCGTAAAAGTAACCCTCGGGCCCCGTGGCCGTAACGTAGCTTTTGAAAAATCGTTTGGTGCACCTGGTGTAACCAAAGACGGTGTAACAGTTGCTAAAGAAATTGAATTAAAAGATAAGTTCCAGAATATGGGCGCACAAATGGTGCGTGAAGTTGCAAGCAAAACAGCAGATGTTGCCGGTGATGGTACAACCACTGCAACGGTGCTTGCGCAAGCAATCTTTCGTGAAGGTAACAAATACGTTACTGCTGGTGCAAACCCTATGGAACTTAAACGTGGTATTGATAAAGCAGTAACCGCCGTGGTTACCTTTATTAAAGGCCAATCAAAAAAAGTAAGTTCCAAAAAGGAAATCGAGCAAATTGCAACTATTTCAGCAAACTCAGATGTTGAGATTGGTCAGTTGATTGCAGAAGCTATGGACCGTGTGGGTTCAGATGGCGTGATCACGGTGGAAGAAGCAAAAGGCATGGAAAATGAGTTGGATGTTGTAGAAGGCATGCAATTTGACCGTGGCTATTTGTCTCCTTATTTTGTGAATGATCATGAAAAGAGTGAAGCAGTTCTTGATAATCCTTCAATCTTGATTTATGACAAAAAAATCACTAGCATGAAAAGCTTGGTGCCAGTTCTTGAGCAACTTGCACGTGCAGGTAAATCACTTATGATTATTGCTGAAGATATTGAAGGTGAAGCACTAGCTACACTTGTGATCAACAAAATGCGCGGCACGTTGAACGTTGCTGCGGTAAAAGCTCCCGGCTTTGGTGATCGCAGAAAAGCAATGCTTGAAGACATTGCAATGTTGACTGGTGGCACGCTTATTGCTGAAGAAGTTGGTCTTAAGCTTGAAAACATCACCCTTGCAGATCTTGGACAAGCAAAACGTGTGATCATGACAAAAGATGATTGCACAATCATTGATGGTCTTGGTTCAGTTGAAGCGATCAAAGGTCGTGTTGACTATATTAAAAAGCAAATTGAAGCATCAAGCTCAGATTACGACAAAGAAAAACTCCAAGAACGGCTTGCAAAGTTGTCTGGTGGTGTTGCTGTAATTAAAGTTGGTGCTGCTACTGAAACTGAATTAAAAGAAAAGAAAGACCGCATTGAAGACGCGCTTAATGCAACTCGTGCGGCCGTTGAAGAAGGTGTGGTTGCAGGTGGTGGTACTATCTTTATACGTGCACAAAAAGTGATTATGCTTGATACATTTTCAGGCGATGAAAAACTTGGTGCTCAAATTGTAGTACGCGCACTTGAAGAACCACTTAGAATTATTTCTGACAATGCAGGCTTTGAAGCGTCTGTGGTAGTAAATAAAGTTCGCACAGAACAAGATAACATTGGTTTTAATGCAAAAACTGGTGAATATGTTGATATGGTGGCAGAGGGCATTATTGACCCTGCTAAAGTATCACGTACTGCGCTTCAAAACGCAGCATCAATTTCTGGCTTACTGTTGACTACAGAGGCTATCATTTCTGATCTTCCTGAAGAGAAGAAAGATGCAGCTCCTATGAATCCAGGAATGGGTGGCATGGGCGGCATGTACTAATCAATTGTAATTTGAGGCCCGGTAACAACCGGGCCTTTATCTATATCTTATAAATAAAGCCATTGTAAATGGAGGCTCTATGAAAAGAATAATATTGTCTTTTGTTGTTGGATTATCTTTACTACTTCCTTCTCTTGGTAGCGCATACAATAATATGCCAGAGCCTTTAAATACTCCCTCTATCTTGGAAAAGTATTATGTAGTGTTGCCCGAGGAAGGTAAAGAGGTTGTAAGGCGTCTTTGCGAACTTGATATACAGATGTTTAAAAAAACTAGTGAAGTTTTTCAAGTTCTGTTTGAGAGTGCACGAGTTTCAGATAATGCCGAGAAGATAATTAATGAATATCATGCTCATATTGAAGAGATGAATACGTGGTATTTTGGTGAAGAATTAGCTTTAAGAAATCAATTTCCAAAATATTATGTTGATGCTAGCGATTGTGCAATGAAATTTCGAATTGCAGTAATGCCTTGTATTGGCAAAATGGAATTGGCTCTTTTTGAAGCATGTAAAGTGCTTATGAATGGACATATTCGTTTTCCAGTATCTGAAATAACTCAAGATATGATTGATCATATTAACAAGATGAAACCTGCAGGTTTTCTAGCAATGGATGATGTTATAAAAGAATATCAAGATATTTTAGATCAGTTAACATAAATATCTTTACAACAGTAAATAAATCAAAAAGGCCTTGCATATTGCAGGGCCTTTTTTGGTATACTGAGTGTGTAGTCGCATCTACTTTACAACGGAGAATGTTATGTTAAAAAAAATAACAGGAATTAGTTTGATGTGTTTATGCACAATAGTGCTCACCACATGCAAGCAAGAAACAGTAGCAACTCGTTTGCAAAACAATTTATTACAAGCAAATATAGAAGGCACCAAGCTCTTTGGCTATAATCCAGATTTTGAATTACTGCCAACACAATCTCCACAAGGTGATCTTATAACTATTACTGCCCATGGTTATGGCGCTAATAAAAAGATTGGCAATTTTGTTGCAAAAAATGCGCCTCTTACCGGGCACGTGCTTACGCTCAATTTACCTGATCATGATTATAGACCGAGTGACGAACATAACTTACGCCATGGATCAATTGATGAGATTTTGCCGCTTGCCTTTGCAGTCAAAACGGTAATTGCTGCTGGTGCTCACCGCATAAATGTATATGGATTTTCAGCAGGTGGCGGAGCGGTGGTAAATCTACTGGCCATGTTGAATGGACATAGGTTTGATGGAGAGCTTAACGATATTGGCATTACAGAAGCTGATAAAGAAGCTATGCTACGCGCCATTGAGCAGGGGGTTGTATTGCTTGATGCACCACTTAAATCAGTGGAAGAAATTATGCACGGGCGCGGAGCTCTGCCTGAACTTAAACTGTTTGCCCAAAAATATAAAGAAAATAATTTGCGACCTATTGATTCGCTTGATGAATTACAGGGACTTAAACTCAAAGTAGTGCTCTATTTTGAGAATCCGGATGAAATTATCTATAATCATGATGATGCTGAATTTATAACGAGATTAGAAAAAGCTAATAGCTTGGGAATTACACGCATTGCGGTGGGAACCAATGGTGGTCACAAAGGATGGCACAAAGAATTATGGGACAACTATAAGATGATCATTTAATAGTGTGGCCGTGTAAATATTCTTGCGCCGGGTTGTAGATTAGCCACCGGTTTTCTTACATTGGGCCTTGTTCCTGTTGGTGTGCTTGGTTCTGCAAGGTTGCCATAATCACGATTAAAATCCCATGAGGTAAAGCATTCTTCAGAACCATTTGTGAAGAAGCCGTAGTCAAACCCACGGCGGTGACATTCTACTGCAAGGCCTTGTTTTTCGCTAGGTATATTAATTTGATTGCAGCGATACTCGCGGCGTGTTTTAATGTCATAATCAAAGGTAATTCTATCATCATTGCTTGCAAGCCAGCTACTATCCCAATCATCACCAGCTGCTATTTCCTGCCCATTACCAATATCAATAACTTGTTTTTCACCTATTTGATTACCATTTTCATCAAGAACGGGTTTTCTTACAAATTTAGGTTCAGAATGGGTACAAAGACCAGAAGCCAATCTTTCAACTGCCTCAAGGGTAGCAAATCCAGTTGAACTGATCATAAAGACAATGGTGATTATGTTTAATAGACGCTTCATTCTAAAGTACCCCTTTATAACGGTTTATTACAGGTTCACATACAAAATAAGGGACCGCAAGATCTCTCCTGCTGTCCCTTTTAGAGTATCATAAAATAATTGCAGATAGCAATATTATGTGTTTCTTCTATTTGATATATGCGCTTAGTCTTGTCTTTGATTATTTGGATTTTTAAATTCAGAAGCATTTTGTGGTGTTGCAGGAGTAGAAGAGCCTTCTGTTGCAGGAGCAGAGGATTCTACTGATGCATTCTTCTCTAGCAATTCTTTTTGCAGTCGATTATTTGCTTCTTCCAGTCCTTTATGGTCGTCGAGCTGCGCTTCAATTGCCGCTGCTGGGGTAACTTGTTCCGTAGCAACAGGATTTTGTCCTTGATCTACAGGGGATGCAGAAGCCTGTTGTGCAGCAGCGTCATGCGCCTGTGCTTGAGCAGCCTTTTGCATAGTCTCTTTAATCTTAAGACATGCTGTAAGCGCAGATTCTTTTACGGTGCTGTAGATTTCTTCTCTTTGATCCCAAGCCTTTTTTGCATTTTCTTTGGTAAGTGCGGCTTTAAGCGTATCTTTATGTTCCAACACTAGAATAGATGAAAGAAGAGTTATCAAGACAGCAGAGAGTGGTGAGACTGTTCTTGTGGCTTTCTTTAAAGCCGAGAGCATGTCTTGGTGAAATCGTTCATTCTGGATAGTAGATGTTTTAAGCGTTTTTTCTAATTCATGAAAATGCCCATTGAGTATTTGAATGCCTCTTTGAATCTGAGCGTTGTTCAATTCTGTAGGAACAGGTTCAGTAGGGAGTTCTGTGCAGAAAGTAGCATTTGCAACACAGCAAGTGACTAGAAGTAGTTTTTTAAAGATATGCATTTTTGTGACTCTTTGGATTATATTGTTATTGTTAGTATACCTTAATATGCTATATTCTTGGTAATTTTTTGTCAACTAATTTTTTAGAAAGAGCCGCCAATTTTTGCCCAAACACCATATTGACCAAATGCAGTATTTAAACGTGGAAATTCGCCAAATGCACCAAGACCTGCAAAGAATGCAAATCGTCTATCATCAACTTTAAAGCCAACGGCAACGTGAAAGCGATTTACTACTGCAGCGCGTGCAGCACCAGAATAGAAATTTAAATCAGACCATTTGATTGGTACGAATTGTAATTCACCTTGATCATTTACGTCATTTGCAGCTTGGCAACTTATAGTACTTTTACTTGCAGTTGGGCAGACCGGCACACAATTGACAAATAGTTGTGGCTCTCCAGGAACAACTTGGCCCGCAATACCAAATTCTTCAAGCCAGGGTTCTTTGAGCCGTAACCATTCAAAGCCATGTGCCCAAGCACTGTACCCAAATTCAAAAGCCCAAAAATCATTATAAAATCTAAAGCCGGTTGATCCATCAAATATACTATAAGATTCTACACGCACTTTACGAGTGAGTACGTTAGCTGCCGGTATGTTACATTGGCCATGAACACTATTAAGTAATAGATAGCGGCTCCAGGGCTTTAGCCGTAAATCAAGTGTTCGTTTTTGAGTTGCTCTAAATAAAAATATATGTTCAAGATCTACATACCACGCAAAAATTCGTTCATCAGTTGAGCAGTTAAGGGGCATTTGGAAATTAACTCCAGTACCACCACCCCAATGGCCGTTGTGCCCGATCATGGGACTAAAAAGATGTTTTGCTTTCGCGTGATCAGCAAGTGGTATAACACCCATAGAATAGAGGCCTAATTCAAATCCATCTTCGCCATGCATAAAATAACTACCCAGCCTTAAAATAAGTTCCGCAATTGCTGTTTTGTGGTGTGGCTCAATAGGAATACGTGCTTTTTTTAATTCAGGTCGATTAAATGCTTCAAACAAATCGGTAGGGCCCGGACGAGTACTTGGTACTGCGATGAACTGTTCAAAATTCATATCATTTTTGACATGTTGAATGGGTAAGGCGGCCGAAAGATAGAATGTTGAAAGGAACCAGTTATCGGTAAAAGCTTTAAAACTTTGATAATATTCAAGATAGGCGGCCCATTGGGTTTGCGCAGGCGAAAGTCTCATTTCACCATTAAAATTGCTATCAAGCCCTAACCATTCTGCACGCACATCTCTGGGCACTGGCAGGCGTGTGGTAGGGTCTATAGGATTAATGTCAACATCATCACCAAGCACGGTTAAATTATTTTTAAAATTTATCGCAAAATATTCGCCCACCTTATGGGAAGGTCGTGCATGTTGATAGGCAGCGAATGCTTGAAACACGCCACCACCACAGTTTGGGTCTGCAAAGAATTCATGCGTAAGAAATTGACGTGCTTCAATGAGCGTATATACCGGGCGGGGAAAAATAAATGATTGGCTCATTTTTTCATGTTTGCCGGTGAACTTATATTTAAAAAATTGTTTATTTTCATATATGAGCTGATCGGCAATAATATTGCCTATAAATAAGCATAAGAAAGCACATAAGCTAAACTTTTTCATATGATCCTTTTTTTAATTCGTCTGAAGAATAAGTATGTGCTATTAGCTTAGTGCCATTTTAGGTGATTGCCAAGTGGAGCGATACCAGTATGGAAATAATAATATAAATGACCTTGCATTTTTAACTCTTGAAAACCTTGTGCTCTTTGTGTTATTATCAAAATAGATGGAAGCAGAATATTTGTATTAGCAATAGGTTTAATAAAAAGGGATGATAGTGAATAAAAGTTTATTGGCATTGACGCTCGTTACGCTCGTACTGTTCACAAATTTGTTTACTCCGGCAGTTAAAGGTGCAACAAAATCAGAGGTTGCCAATAATGATGCTACCTTTGAGTTGTATAATAAAGATGGCATCATTGATTTCAAATTGGTAGTAGAAGGTGGCACTGTCCTTAAAAGCGATTGGGGTACCACCCCACGAAGATTCACTTTGCAGGACGGAGCAATTGGCCGAGCACAAATTAAAGTTACAGATCCAAGCAAATTCTTGCTGTATTTAGAAATATATAATTCACGAGGAATTGATAAATATACTATTCGCCCAGGACAAAAAACAGTATTTGTATCATATTCAGAAAAACACACTCCTGCATTGTATCAGCAAACCGGTACACTTAAAGGCCTGAGCGGCAAAGCAAAAAGTGGTCTATCATTAAAGAATAATTTGAAGGCTACTGATATTGTCCCAGGCGACAATCGACCGACAGCATCAGGTGCCAAACAACCAACAGCACCAAAAGTGAAAAACTACTACGAGGTACTCGGGGTTGCGCGAGATGCAACACAGGATGATATTAAGAAGGCATATAGAAAATTAGCGCTCGTACGTCATCCGGATAAACCAACTGGATCGCAGGCTTTGTTTACAGAGTTGAATACTGCCAATGAAATTCTTTCTGATCCAGCTAAACGGGCTGCTTATGATAGAACATTACCACAATAACATAGCTGCGATAACAAACATGAAAATTGAATGCCCCCCTGTGGGGGCTATTATCCCAAGACTATTCAGAATCCCAGCTGATCTCTTCTTCTTGGTCATCTTGGCTGGTAACCTTAGCAAGCAAAGGAGGGGGACCTTCAAACTCGTCACGTGCAGTATCAAATGCATCATCTGAAGTATCAAATTCATCATCAGCGTCATCTACTTCTAAAGATGGCAAGCAATAATAGGTATGAATTGTTCTATTTCTATCATCTCTAAGGTCTTCTTGATCATGGGCTTTAGCTACCTGTTGTTCAATTGTTTCATCTGTATAGAAAGTACCAAAAAGATCATCAAGGTTGGCATAAGAAATAGTGCATTGTTCGGGTTGGGGTGATGGTGGCGGTGGTGGTGGAATATAATAGGCAAGCAGTGGCATTTCCTTTGGTGTGATGCCATCTTCATCTTCTAAATCCCATTGAACATCATTACGTTCTCTTAATAATTCTAAAAGGTCTTCTCGATCATGCATACATGCATAATGGGCTCCACTCTTGCCCTCTTCATCTTGTGCATTCACATTCGCGCCTCTTTTGAGAAGCCATCTTATAAGATCAATATTAAGTGGCGCTTCTTCGAGTGCTTGATGTAACACTGTTTGGCCCCACATATTTTTGGCTTCAAGAGAAGCACCATGTCGAACGAGCACTTTTGCGGCTGTAAGATGACCAAATCTGGTTGCATAATGCAATGGACTATCACCATTTCCATCACATACCTCAACGGTGGCTCTATTGACGAGTAAAGATTCCAGTACGGTGCGGTGCCCTTGGCCTGCAGCAATACAAAGAGGTGGGTCATCACGGCCATATTTTTGGCCAGAAACATTGAGATCAGGATATTCTATAAGTGCGAGTACTACACCAGTATCATTATCGGCAAGAATAGAGTTAATTAACATAGTGCGTGAATTTGACATTTGTGGAGCATGTAAAGAATTATCCATTTTCTCTTCATCAGAAAGATTCCTTTTTGATGAAGGGGAATTCCATGAATCAAATAATTCCATTGCATGGAGGGAGCACATACAAGAGAGCAGCATAACTGAGAGTACATGGTTCTTCATAGTTGCCTCCTACTTTTTTATTTTCCATAGACAATTTCCGCAATAGATTGTGTTACAGCAACCGCATCAGCATATGAACGCTGGAAAATATTGCGCCCGGTAGCGCATCCTGCTGTATGGCCTTTAGTCAATTGGTCAGATAGAATCTCCAAAAATGTTTTAATATTCATAATACTGCCACCAGCACATATTACTTTTGTGTTACCAGCAGCTTGTGTTGCGACCTTCAACCATTCATCGCTTGTTTTTTCAGTGTCTTTTTGAGGCGGTTTTATTTTTACAATATCGGCACCAAGGGCTGTCCCAAGGCCACATGCACCTGTTGTGAGCATGCCATCTTGGTCATTTTGAATTGTTTTGCCACGCAAATATATCCAGAGCATGGCAATAAGACCTTGTTGATGTGCCTCAAAGACCACTTGGGCAGCTTCATGGAGCATGGTGGTTTCATATTCACTGCCAAGGTAGATTGTGTACCCAACCCCACGTATGGGTAACTTTGATTCATTTTTTAGCTTTATTACATTGTCTACAGACCACAATTGTTTGGAGAGCGGATCTTGTTGTTCCGCTTTAATGAGTGATGTTTTGCTATTTAATTTTGCAATGTAATTGATGTTGTTATATTGTTTTGCATACCGCGCAATAAGGCCAGGTTGTGTGGCTAGTGCTCCTGCGTGGCCCACCTCAGCAATTTTAAAAATATGCTCAGGGGAGTTTGCATCAGGGTGAACGTTGGTGCCATAAAAATCTTGATTAAGATGTTCAATCTTTTGATCACAAGCAAATATAAAAAATCTTCCTGTGTTTTTGGTAAGCATAAGATAATTTTCAATATAAGTTGCATGCATGGCTTGTGGCACATCTGCGGGAATGATTATGTCTTGGGCGGTTATATGTTTCTGTGGCATATGATTAACCTTTATTAAATGCTATTTTTGTTCTTCTGCTGTTAATGATATACCCGGAGCACATTAAAAATCCAGAGTTGGTGCCAATTATTGTGTTGGCCTCTCGCATTTTCATATACTGAAGATAGTTAACTAACTTATGGAGTAAAGATATGAAACGAATATTTTTGGCACTACTTATGTGTAGCGCAAGCCAAGAGATTTCAAGTGCCGGCATACGGAATGTCATGATGCACTTGGATTGGAGTGAGCAGACTCTCCTTGAACAATTTAAAGATCAATCTTATCAATTCAAACATAAAGAAGCAGGTGCAGAATCACAAACATTGCTTGCTGCTTTGCAGCAAAAAGCAGCACCAATTATTGTTAGCTCTCGTACGTGGTATAATGCTATTGAACCGGGCAAGATCTTCGATATTGTAAAAGCTCAGGATCTATCATCTTTGAAGCAGTATCCTATGCTGAGCAAACCACAGAATTTAAAGGCATTTAAAATTGATATGCTTAAAGATTATGACCCACAAAAAGATCTGATGCGTGTTAGCGGTGATACTACTTCAATTCAATATTTTATGAGCTATCAAACATTTTTTTCTAAAGATCCTATCTTTAAGCCCAATGAGTGGATGGTCAAGAAACTTTCTGATTATTTGTATGTTTTGATCCCCATTGCATATCTCGAAGAACTTGCGCAGCGCAAAGACACACCTGCTATTGCACGTCAATTGAGCACATCTTTAACGGCACGTGAGCTTATGCTTGGTATGAAGATCGATAAATTAGCCGATGTTTCCTCAAGTATGTTATTGGACCTTAAGGCACATGTAACAATAATGCAGAATCCTTTAGAGTTTTCCAATATGGTTCTGGAGGCTATGCCCAAATTATTTGTAACTCGTTCTGATCTCAAATTTCCTGGAGGTAATAAAGAAGAAACAGATATTAATGAGGCGTACTTTTTACATGAATGGCTTGTATATCTTGATGGTCATGGCTCTCAATCTATTCCTGGTGAAGAGGAATCTTCAATGGCATTTACAGCGGGACTGATGCAGGATGATTTTAGAAAGCTCCTGAGTTTTTTTAATAATCGTGTGAAAACAGGCTCATTCCTCTATATTTCATGCTATTCTGGTGGCCAACATTTATTGACGTTGTTTGAGCACTCATGGGATTATCCTAAAACAGTTGGTAAAGAATTCAAGATTGAGAATATTTTTGAAGCTCAAACGGCTCAAATAGTAACTAAAGAAAAAGGTGAGGAACTTGTTGTTTATAAACGTAAGGTTCCCCCAGTTTCTGATATCTTTAATTATCTCATCATAGCAACTAATCAGTTTTATACTAAGACTCTAGCTGCCATTTTTTCATATAATACGACAGGTATTTATTATAACTCAATTAGGGGAGAGAGTCTTTTGGACTTTGCAAATTATTTTAAAAGTATGGCGCAGCTCTTGCATCCGGAAGCACCATCAGTTAGGCCAATACCACTTAAACAGCAGCTAGAAACTAGTATTAGATATGTTCATCATTTTGATTTTACAAATAAATATCAAATTCCTGCAATTCGTTTTCCGCATACAAAATATTTTGTGTCATTAAATGATTTAGGTAGCACGGTGATTATTAAATACGAAGAGGCAATACGTGCAATGAATAAGAGGGGAATAGAAGAAACGCAACGCCTTATAGAAGAGGTGCGAACAAAAGGGATACCTCAAAAGGTACAAGAAAGTATTAAAGCTTATGAGGGGCAGGCCCCTGTTTCAGAAGCAACAGTGCGCAAAGAAAAAGAAAGCAAAGAGCTGTCTGGTCGTATAGAAAAATTGCGCGCAGAACAAGAAGAGCGGGAAAATATTGCACCAAAACCTGTTTCAGTTAGAAGACCTTTGCCTCCCGCGCCAAAGCCCCAGCAGGGCAAATCGGAGCAAGAAAAGGGTCTCAAGGAAAAAGAAGAGCGTATTCGTCAAGAAAAAGAACGCAAAGCACAAGAGTGGTTTGAGGCTAGTGAAAAAGCAAGATCTCGATTAACGCCTCAGATAGAGAAAGTGGAGCCTGAAGAAAAGGCTCTCGAGCAAGAAGAGCGTATTCGTCAAGAAAAAGAACGCAAAGCACAAGAGTGGTTTGAGGCTAGGGAAAAAGGAAGATCTCTATTAACGCCTCAGACAGAGCAAGAGGAGCCTGAATCAAATCAAGAAAAGGGTCTCAAGGCAAAAGAAGAGCGTATTCGACAAGAAAAAGAGCGCAAAGCGCAAGAGTGGTTTGAGGCTATGAAAAAAGGGCTACCGGGATTACAACCTGTTGAATCTTCCGCTGGTCAATAGCTAAAGAAAGAATGCAGAGTTAGTGCAAATCATTGTTTTCATACGGTGTAATTTCTTATACTGAAGATGGAAATTTAATGGTAAAAAATTGTCCCTCGATACTAATTGCTTCCGTCTACGCCGGATAGATCGCGATTCACTCGGGATGAGCGGTATTGAGGACTAGAATGGAGTAAGGTTATGAAGCGAATATTTTTGGCACTGCTATTCTGTGGTGTAAGTTTTGAAGCATTTTGTGCGGGCACGCGAAATTTGATAATGTGTATGGATTGGGATAAAGAAAATATAGAGAGAGAGTTTAGTAAGCCTCAATTGCAATTACAGAGCGAAGAATTTGGTGCAATTACTCAAGCACTCATGGCAGCATTGCTTGAAAAAGCAGCTCCTATTATTGTCAGCTCAGCAACGTGGGGTAACTTGATTGCGCGTGCCACAATGTATAGAGATGCGGTGCAAAATAAAGATATGTCCTATTTGCAGCGATATCCTTTGTTTTCAAATCCGCAAAATATAGCTGCGTTTAAGGCAGCATTGGGCAATGGCTATGATCCTAAAACAGACTTAATGTTTAAAAATGCACCTAATAATGGGCAGATCTATTATTACTATGCATATCAACTATTTTTCTCTCCAAATCCTGCGTTTAAGCCGCAAGAATGGATGGTGAAAAAACTTTCAGATTACTTGTATCTTTTAATACCTCTTTCTTATGTGCAAGAAGTGGAAAGGCGACAAGATACGCCAGCGATTGCGCGTCAATTAAGTACGCCATTGTCTGGCCGAGACACATTGCTCGGCATGAAAATTGACAGATTTTCTGATATTCCTGCTCCTACTTTGTTAGATATGAACGCACATCCGACACAAATGAATTATAGCCATTATCAGAATCTGGTACCGCAACGTGCATTCTCTATGGTACAACGGTTGTTACAATATAAATGGGAAGACATATTAAAGGGGTATTTGTTTGGTCAGCATCTTGTATATATGTTGCCTCGCATTTTTGTAACACATACCGATTTAAAATATCCTGGCGGCAATAAAGAGGAAACAGATATAAATGAAACGTATTTTTTGCATGAATGGTTGGTATATCTTGGTGGACATGGTTCACCATCTCAGCCAACTCCCGTGTTACCAGTGGTATATGATGTTGGTGGTGGGGGAATGCGTGCAGAAATAGCATTTACTGCAGGCATTGAACAAGGAGCCTTTAGAGAAGTGCTTGGCTTTCTAAATAATCAAGTGGATACAGGTTCTTTAATTTATTTTTCCTGCTATTCTGGAGGACCTCATTTATTCAAATTATTTGAGCATAATTGGGATTATCCGGTAACCAAGGGGGTAAGAATAAGCAAAGGTAAGCAAGCTCCTAAAGAAGTACAAACCGTTTCCGATGTGTTTAATTATTTAATCATTGCAACGAATCAATTTTATATAACAACCTATTCGCCTACTCTTGGTTTTTGGTTTGATAATCCTAATTATTGGCCACGATTACCAGGAACACCAGCTTATATGAAACAGCAAAAGGGTGGTGCACCAACTAAACCAAATGGCTTAGAGTTTAAAAATTATTTTAATGCTATGGCGCGTCTTCTGCATTCAGAGTCAAAAGTTATCACTGCAAAGAGTGGTGGAAACAAACAACAAATAGCTCAGATTCCATCGTTACAGGAAGAACTTGTAAAAACTATTTCCTATGTGCATTACTTTGATTTTTCTAAAAACTATATGATTCCTGCAATTCGTATGCCATATACAGAATGGTTTGTCTCCCTTGCTGATTTGGGTGCAGTGCTGCGTTTTGAATCACAAAAAGAATCGCAAGACCGTGAGCAACAAAAAGCTCAAGCAAAAATAGTGTTAGAAGAAAAGCTCAAGAAAAAGAGTGTGCCACAAAAAGTGCAAGAAAGCATTAAGGCGCAAGAGCTTGCATCGCCAGAGGCACAAGAAAAAGCTCGTCTTGAAAAAGAGCGTTTAGAAAAAGAAGAAAAAGATCGAAAAGAAAAAGAATTGTTTGAAAGTATGGAAAAAATGCGTAAAGAACAAGAGGAGCGGGATAAGTTAAAGTTAAAACCCCAACCGGTCAAATCACTCACAGTGGTGGCCCCAGTAACACAACCTTCTACTGGTAAGCAACCCATAGCTGGGGCTGTGCCACCGGTAACGCAACTTCCAACTCTCAAGCCTTCAGTTGGTGGGCCAAATAAGCCCCATATGCCATTACAGCCAATAGATCCTAATAAGCTACCTCCTCCGGTTGTCATTCCACCGGGTACAAAACCGCCAACATTGCCTACACAGTTGCCACCGCCACCACAGATACCATTCCCGGGGCAATCGCCGCTCTCACAAGCGTTAAAAAACTTAGAGGGTGCGTTGAAGAATTTGGCCACTCGATTGCGTTGAGTATTTGTAAGTAACTAGAGAAATGTGGAGGGGCCATCTAAAGAGGTGCCCCTAGGTCTAAATTCAACCCCTTTTTTGTCCTATTCTTTCTAATCAAATTAGCCTTGCCAGGAGGTAAATACCTTATTTTAATTAATTTCAATTATTTATTAAAATATCATTGAAATTTTACTATCATATCTGGTAGAATAACACTAGTGAAGTATATGCAATACACAGGGAAAACTCATGAAATTTATATCGGTAAAAACAGGGTATCTCCTTTTGATACTTATAGGAGTATCAGTACTTTCAGCTTGGTCTATGGAAGAAGTGCCAGAAGAAGAAGAGGCACAAGCAGTTGAGTCTGCAGTGGTAATGCCATCAAAAGTTAAGCCATTAACCGAACTTGCCATTCAACCAGCAGCTGAAAAGATTTTAAGTAATGTAGTACTCACCGTTCAAGGTATACATGCAGCAGTGAGTCGTTTTCCTTTGAATTTTAGAATTCCTCTTGCACTTGCCCTAATAAAAGATGCTCGGTTTCCGGGCACCGCCGTAAATAAGTTGCGTTTGGCATATCATGTAAGTGAAGATGCTGGCAATCAACAGATTCCACAAGTTGATGCATTGTTTGATGAAGTTATAAAAAATATTGATCCTTGTTATTTTGTACATAAGCCTGTGGCGTTATTGCTTCCTGGCTATGAACAAAATAAGTTTACATTACGCGATGAGCGATTAATTAAAGCTATCTTGCGAAAGCCAGGATTAAAACTGCCAAGTAAATATCTTAAACAGCCCATGCTCAGTATCAGAGGAATGACTAATCAAACTAATGGCGCAATAAGTCCTGATGGTTCTATGTTTGCGTGGGGTATGGAAGATAATACGTTGTGTGTATGGCATATACAAGATAATAAACCAGTAGCCGTATTTAAATTACCAAACAGTTTTGAATTTGATCCACCTGTTGCATGGTCACCTAATTCACAAATGCTTGCAGTAGCAGATGGTCGCGGCGAAATATATATGTGGAATATACGTGCGCAAGCACAACCGCAAGTACGTTTACAAGTGCAAGGGATGCAGCCTGCTTTTTATCAAGAATTTGTTCAGGCACGAGCATTAGACGAATCTGTTTATGTTGAACAATATGCAAGAAATAGAGAAAAATTATCAGCATTAGAAAGAAGCTTCATCGATAATCTTCATTTAACAAACTGGGTTGATGAACAACAAAATATTGTGATGCTATGTACCGTAAGCCAGGAAACCAAAAGAGCTACAACTTGGTATATCCAACGTAATACGGGCGTTCCCGCACGTACTCATTTTACAGCGGATGAACATGCTATATATAGTATGTCTTTCAGTCCTGATGGTCGCTTTCTAGCAACTGTTTCTAATGAGGATCACCGTGTACGTATTTGGGATGTAAGAAATATTGGTCAAAGAGATGAAGAAACCCTTGCTGCTATGATACCCTGGTCCTCAATGACGGACGCTGTTAGAGCTACTAATATGGTAGCTGCTGTATTGAGTAACAATAGTACAAGATTGGCAGTAGCACCATTAAATATGCAAGGTTGGGTAAGCGATGAGCTTTTAGTTTTAGAAATTGAACTTGGCACAGATTTGCGATTCGCTACTGATAAATGGGAAGAAGGATATATGGGGCTTGGTTCAAATGCCATCGCAATGAGCGCTGATGGTAGATATTTGGCATATACATATGCCGGTAATTACTATCTTTATGACATAGATAAAAAACAGGAAGTACTCTCGTTTGCACGCGGTCATGTGAGTCCATCGCAAGTCTTTAGTCCCGGACAATCTTTTGAAGGTGATGGTGGTTTTGTCTCTTGTATGGGTCACGAAGAACATCCACTCATTGTCTATGGTATTCGTTCAAGGGGTAATTTGAATGTAAAGTTCCCTTTTAAAAATGAAATGGATCAACCATCTGGCTTTAGTGGCGATGGTTCATACTTTGTCTCACGAGGGATTGAAAAATTTAATATGTGGCGTTTGCCCACAAATTATCTGATGGGCAGTTTAACGTGGCAGCAGTTGCGTGATGAGCTTGCGAGTATGTGTTTACAAATTGTTCCAGTAAAAAATAGAGAGATAAAATAAAGGAGAATGAAATGAAGCAACAATTATTTTTACTGGCAGCACTCATGCTATCAAGCATGCTAGAGCTTAATGCAATACAGTTGGGGCCTAATCAAATATTAATAAATGATGAAAATCAATTTGCAGCAGTTTTGGAACGTAGTCCTAGAATTGTTCTATTTATATACTCAAATGAATGTCGAGCATGTGTAATGCCTAAGGTGTATCTTTCTCGAATTGCGGGAGAAATGCCAGATGTTATTTTTGTGTATTTGAATGCTGATAATAACGCACTAGCTCATGTGATTGAGAGATATAAAAGTAGAGATCCAAATCTTGTAGATGGACTTCCTACTATTAAAGCTTTCAGAAATGGTGATGAATTAGGTGAAATTGGAGCACCAGCAACAGAAGCACTTTTAGAACTTCAAATTGCTCAATATTTTGGAATTGGTCAAATGTAAACTATTAAATGGAAAATAATAGGGAGAAGGAAATGAATAAGTTATTATATGTACTCATGATGTTGCTTGCAATTAGTGCTGATCTTGAACTGAACGCAGCAAGCAATCGAGTTCAAGTAGTATCAGAATCTGAGTTACAAAATTATATTTCAACAAACCCAGCAGTAGTTCTTGTTGTGACTGCAAAGTGGTGCCCTCATTGCCAAGTGATGAAGCCACTCGTTAAGCAGCTTACTCAAGAAATGAAGAATGTTATGTTTGTGCATATTGATGCAGATAACGCATCACTTGCAGATAAATATGCTCCGGATGGATTTCCAACTTTTAAGATTTATAAAAATGGCCATTTAGCCGATAGTTTGCTTGGTGAGCAATCTAAGGCAACACTCGAGAATGTAATAAAAAGAAACCTATAGAAATGTATATTAAAAACAAAAAAAAGGAGAAGCTATGAAGAAGTTATTAATATTTACTGTAATGATGGTGGCAGCGAGCGCTGGCGTATCTATAGAGGCAGCGGTTAGTAGGCCTAACTCAATACAAGAGTTTAAATCTCAACTTTCAAACGGAACTGTAGTAGTGTTTTTTGGCACTATGAGTTGCCCACACTGTCGAAAATTTATGCCTATTTTTAATGAAGTTGCAGGGGCGAACGGAAATGCAAAATTTATATTTGCAGAAACTGGTATGCCACCTTTAGATGATTTACTCTATCAATATAAAGTATCAGGACCAACCGTTAAAGTCTTTAAGAATGGAAGCGTCGTAGCAACAATTCCTAGTACTAGTCTGAATCGAGAAACATTAACGAATGTTGTCCAACAAAATGGGTAAATAGTACAATCGCGAGTATTAATTAATAAACAAAGGAGAACACTATGAAAAGAATAGTAATAGCAATAGTTGCAATGACGGTATTCAATATAGGAATGCAAGTTAATGCCAACGTTGTTGACGTTAATGGGATACAAGAGTTTAACAGCCTTGTGCAGCAAAACCCTGTAGTAGTTGTTATGGCAGGTTCACATGCGTGCCCTCACTGTAGAAAAATGTTGCCAATTTTCAACACGCTATCTCAAGAAATGGGCAATGCGAAGTTTGTATTTGTAGATGCGATGAATCCATCTTTTACTGATAGATTGGGCGTACGAAATATGCCAACGTTTAAGGTCTTTAGAAATGGTCAAATTGTTGGTGGTACTGCTGGTGAACAATCAATGGATCAATTAAGAAGCGCACTCAATAGATAAATAAAGAAGGGGGCTACAGAAATGTAGCCCCCTTCTTGTTGGTTTAATTCTCAAATAAATTATTCTCCGCGAATAGTGCGAGCAAGTTCATAGCCAACTACGTAGGCGGTGAACGCTCCTCCGGTGCCAAATGGCTCAACCGCGCTACTTGCTACCATCAAGTTCTGAACACCAAATACGTTCAATGTACCATCAACTACCCCCATTGCTGCAGATGTAGCCATACGGCATGTGCTCGTAATGTGATTATAAGGGATTAAGGAATCTAGAGCAGCACCCAAAAGTCCACCATTGAGACCGGCATATTGTTCTGGAGTTGGCCAGAGTACGGTGGCTGTATTTGTGCCAGTTATGAGGTTATATTGTGCAGCAATTTCTGGTAAAAGGTTATAGAAGGCTATCATTTCATTTACATCGGTTGGGTTTGAAAAGAAGTCAAAGTTGATGCGCGGCTGTACGAATGGATCTTTGCTTATAATCTCAACCGAACCAACTGATGAAGGAGCCCAGTTAGCCCCAAAAACATCAATTCCTTCGGTAATGCCAAGTGCATTTGCAATCCCGGTAGGGAACAATGCTAATGTGTCAAAAATTGAAAGTAGGTATTGACGTGTAGTTGTTGCCGGTGCAAAACCGAAGAATGCAACGCCATAAGCCGGTGGGACTACGCTTGTGGTTACACCACCAATAATTCCTTGCTGCCCATATTGGTCTTGCAAATTTGCGCCCACATTTGAGTTTGCAAATACCACGGGGATATCCAATGAATTAAGAAGAGCTGCATCACCAATTCCTGATCGTTGGAGAATAGCAGGATCTGAAACTCCACCAGTACACAATATTACTCCTTTTTTAGCTTTTATTGTCAGACATTTGTCTTTTGCATTACCCATAACGTATTCAACGCCACGAGCCCTTTTGTCTTTAGAGAAAATGACTCGATTTGCATGCGCATTTGAAACGATTTTTAATTTTCTGCCATGCAATCCGTTGCCATTGGCGTCCACAATAGCAGGAACTCCCACACTTGGTTCACCAGTAAGAAATGCATTGGCAGCAAATGATCGAATACTGTTTGCTCCCAAAAAAGGAGGAGTAACATAATCTTGGTTTGCCGAAACTCCTACATCACCATAATTAGGATTATTGTAATCAGGCACAAATGGAGCACCGGTAGCTACTGCAACCGCTTGGTAGAACGGATCGCTGCTTAAAGGCGGCTCTTGTGTAACAAAAAGGGGACCACTGATACCGCGTTGTGTAGGCCCAAAAGGGCTTTGAACAGGAGTGCCATCTGGTGTATAGTGTTCTAGAGGAATTATTACATTATTGAGCAAATTGCTATAGAGCCAGCGATTATCGCCGGAGATTGCAGCCCACTCATTATAGACTGCAGGCGTTCCACGAATTACCTCTAAGTAACTATGACCAGTGGAGCCTCCCCACATTCTACCTTCCATGTAGCCAAATTCTGAATAGGGATTATCCTCTAGAAGATAGGTAAGATTAATTATAGATAAAAGAGGATCATTGGCAGCGGCAACTGCTAATAGAATATTGTTTACGTTGACAACCAGTGGATTGTCGCTTAAGTTTACACCAGCTTCAAGCACGAGTACTGAGTTTTTGTATCTGCCATGTACTGGATCAGATAATCTTGCAGCTAATGCACAACCGGAACCACCAGCGCCAACAATTACATAATCCCATTCCTCTTTCTTGTGTGGTTTTTCATGGCATGGTTTGCATGAATTGCATGATTTGTCTTCTGCAAGTAATCCCATAGGCAAGAATGCGTTTACGAACATTCCTAACAAGAGCGCTCTTGCAATCATTTTTTGAAGTCTTAATTTCATAATAATCACTTTAAATTATAGATTAACCAAATACAAATTAACTGTTTTACCAGTATTCGTGATGTAAAAATAATGCAAGTTAAGACTGGTGGCTTCATAAAAATGCGATGTTCTCCACTTTTTTTGTCGTTCTTTTTTTTATGCTTCTTAATTTGAATTCTTTAATTCACTTTACCTTAACGTTATGTTGAGTGTCAACAGCCATGTTTCTATGTTACAAAATAAAGAAGGGACTATGCAAACATAGTCCCTTCTGTTATGTACTATTAATTGCTTTTTAAGGAAGCGTTGCTCCTAATATTTTGGCCATATTCAAACCAATAAAAAATGCCGGATAAGCAGTATTGCCCGTCGTAGATTGAGGTTGAACACTATTATCTGCAATATATAGATTATCAAGTCCATGTACTTTTAAGCTACCATCAACCACGCCCGTTGCAGCGGTGAGTGACATTCGGCACGTGCCACAAGCATGATATGCTATAAATATATTATGTAAAGCATCTTGCTCTAAGAAGCTATTATCACCTGCCGGTGCGGTCCCATAGGGAGCAGGATAATGATCCATAGGCGGATAGATAACGTCAGCATATGTTCCACCCGGTTGTGCTATGGCAACTTGTTTTGCCAATTTGAATATTGTAACTGCATCAGCAAGATCTTGGCTTGTACCCCCAACGCCTGCAGTATCAGTATACATATTCAGATTAACGTAGGGGTCGGTTAACGGATTGGTGCTACGAATAACAACTGAGCCACGACTTTTTGTATCTACTAAAATATTTCCTAAGCCAATGTCATTTAAAGTCAGTTGTGATTCATCCACCGTTAATCCCAAAGTAGCTGCAATACTAGATGGGAAAGCAAATACCCCAGAGAAATAGTCAATTTGTGCTCTACGCACACCATCTCCCACGCCTAAATCATGAAACGCGGTATTTAATTCAAAAAGTGGAGGAGTTGCACACGGAGGCATATCCGTTGTGCATACATTGCGAACGAGAACTGGAGGACCATATTGATTTTGTAAATTGTATCCAACATTATCATTTGCAAGAATTACATTAATACCAAGGGGAGCTAAGTCACTTGGTTTACCAATACCGGATAGTTGTAATAAAGCTGGAGTGCGAATTGAGCCAGCGGATAAAATAATGCCTTCTCTTGCAAATGTACGTAATGTTTTAGTAGAATTGCCCTCGTTGACAATAAGTTCTACG
The DNA here is from genome assembly GCA_963716425.1 of Candidatus Babeliales bacterium. Lineage (GTDB taxonomy): Bacteria > Babelota > Babeliae > Babelales > JBFXEV01 > JBFXEV01. Next base: position 425,275 of record OY970310.1, on the reverse strand, counting down.
CCAATAGCTCTGGTGCCATCAAATAATATACGAATAACTTCAACACTTGTTCTCACATACAGCTTGCGACCACCAATGCCATTATTATGAGCATCTACTATGGGAAGGACTGGTGGGGTAGCACCTTGAGCTGCGGTAATTCCTTTTAGGTAAGAATTCCCCGAGAAAGAGCGCACACCACATGTTTGGGTTGGGCAAAATTCAGTTGAAAATTGCTGATTGGCAGATACACCAACAGTATTTGCATAAAAAGGTGGCGTGCCGATTGCATAATGATCATTATAATCTGCAATTTGCGGAACACCCAAACCTGCAGCTAATGCAGCAGAAAATGGATCGGTCAAAGGAGTTTGTTGGCTAATATATAATCTACCAGACAGGCCACGCTGTGTAGGATCTGCTATTGTGCCATCCGGGTTATAATGTTCTTGATTTATAAATAATGGCAATAAGTTTGCATAACTCCATATCGGATTGAAGACTGCCCATTCATTATATATATCCGGTGTTCCTCGAACTGCTTGGAGTCCATTATGTGCACTTGATCCACCAAGTGTATGGCCATCAGAATATACTTCTTGAGGCGATGGGACGGGATTGGTTGCATAAGTATATGCATATTTTGGATCATTTGTTAAATCAACAGAATAAGTAAATGCGCCAGGAGCTAATACTTCTGGATCAGAAGTAAGATCTAACCCTGATTCCAAAACAAGTACTGAAGTTTTGTTATCGTTGGTCAAAGCCCAGGCGCACGTGAGGCCAGCAGTTCCTCCACCAACGATAATGTAATCGACTGTTTTGAAAAATTTGTTTTTACATGGTTTTGGTTTTGGTTTGCATGGTTTTAAACATGATTTTTGTTCTTCTGCAAGTAACGCCGTGGGCAAGAATGCATTAACCAGCATTCCCAGTATGAGCGTTTTTGCAATCATTTTTTGAATATTTAATTTCATAATAATCACTTTAGATAAAAGATTAACAAATACAACGTTAACGGTTATACCAGTATTCGTGAAGTAAAAATGATGCAAGATAAGACTGGTGGCTTCATAAGAATGCGATTGGTCTCCTTTCCTTTTTTGTTTTGTACTTCATTTTTTTTAACTATATAACTCAGTTTATCCTGTAACCATTTATGCTGTCAATCGCCCAAATTATAATTGAGATTATTGGAAATCAATACGTGTTGACATTATAGAATTTTCTATGGCTGATGCTGTTTTGTTTGCGAAGAGGCAGCAAATTGACCACTTATTAGTGTATGAGCATCTAATTCCGTAAAGTCTTTTATCACGGCATCAGCTGCTTGGGTAAATTCGGGAATACCGGTGTTATTGATACCAATGCAATACATGCCAGCAGCTTTTGCTGCGGCTACGCCATGGCGAGAATCTTCTATGACAATGCATTCGGATGGGTGACTATCAAGTTGTTTTGCTGCATATAAAAATATGTCAGGAGCAGGCTTGGTGACATTGTTCACGCATGAACTGCTATACATATGTGTGCCAAAAAATGTATCAAGTTTAAGTATATCATTTGTTTTTGTAAGAGAAATATCGGTTGCATTGGTTGCAATGGCACATTTGATATTAAGCTTTCGTAATTGCTCATGAAATGTATGAAAGCCTTCCATAAATCCTAAATGGGTATCATAGAGACTATGCACTAATTGCTCTTCTTCATATGCCAGGGTTGCAATATCGTCAGTGAGATTGAACATAGCTTTTAGTTCAGCGCAAATTGCCTTCACATGTAGCCCACGTACTCGCAAGTTTACGGTACGTTGCAAAGCACCGGTGACTTCTATGCCGCGTCGTGTAAGCAGTATGTGTGTAGCTTTTCCCCATAAGATTTCTGTATTTACTATGGTGCCGTCCATATCAAAAAGTATGGTAGTGTAGTTCATATTGTTATACTTTCAAAATTATTAGAGAAGATCGTCTTACTATTTATTACGGCTAAAATCGCTCGGCCACTACGCGTGCAGCGCAGAATCTATTTATTATAGCTAGTCGCTGAGCCACTACGCGTGGCAGCGCACAATTCTTTTTGGTGGCAAAAAGAATGTGGAGAAAAACCAATTAGGGGCATATCTGACCCCTAATAACCCCCATACTTGTCCCTCAGATTACTATACCAAGTTGTCTCGCAAAAGCATATGCTTGCCCTTCTCTCCTATATCTTCCACTTTGAATCTGTTCCAATTATCAACAAATAATGCAAATTTCACATAATTTATTAAATGTGAGAAAAAAATTAATAATGTATTCCTATGTGCGCAGCATGAACAAAATATATAAAATTGCACGATGGTCGAGAAAAAAAGCAAAATTTTCATGATTTACAGAGTAGCGCGGTAGAATATACGCCATGCAGCGATGTAAAATATATCGTAAGCTAGTTTAATTTTACACAAATGGGTTAGTTTGATCAGTTGGTGTAGGGTGTTGTTCAGCGCTTGCGCAGATCGTTGAAAGAAGTGGAAGCTGTGTAGTTAGCATTCTTTTCCCAACCCCTTTTTAGAGAAAAAATATTTCCTGTTACTATCAAACGGTGTCACAGTGGTCGGGCATTTATGCCTTTTTATCATGTATAAGTAATTGCTGTGCAATTTGTACAAATACCGGTGCTGCAATCACGCTTGCAAGAACTCCTGCGTTTTTTATTTCTTTTATGAAGGTGACAATTACTCGTTTATAATCACCTTTTTCCAGTATACCAGCAAAGGTATAAATATTACGATTTTCAACGTACTTGCCATCAACTATCAATCGTGCAGTACCCGTTTTGCCCATCACTTTAAGACCAGGAATATGGCTGAGTGACTTGGTGGTACCAGCAGCAGTTTCTTGGAGTATGTCACGAATTTGCAAAATAGTGAGCGGTGAATATAATGGATTATTTTTCCCATCCTCAGTATCGGGACGTGGCACAGGCGACATACCAAGAAGATTGTCAACATTACTTTCAAGCACCATATGTGGCGGAACCATATAGCCATGATTGGCAATAATACCAAATGCTCGTGCAAGTTGTAACAAGCTAGCAGAAATTTCATACCCAAATGAGAGTGAAATAAGAGATCTGTTTGACCAATTTGCAGGAGGATTTACAAAGCCACTTTGTTCACCGAGCACGGTAATACCCGTTTTAGTACCAAAGCCTAATCTGCGATAATGATCATATAGTTTGTCTTTCAAGCGGAATGCAACTTTGGCAACCCCAATATTATTAGATTTTTTAAGTACATCAGAAAAAGGAATTGTACCATTTGCAAAAGTGGTATTCACTTTCATGCCATGCACATATCCCGAGAGCGTGCTTTCACAATCGATCTCTTCCTCTGGAGTTACTACTCGTTCTTCAAGCGCTGCGATTGCAAGGAAGGCTTTAATGACAGATCCTAGTTCATAGGCCTCGGTGACCACATGGAGTTTGGTTTGTTGCTGATCAAGCAGTTTAATGTTTTCTGTATCAAACGTTGGATATTGCACTGCTGCCAAAATTTCTCCGGTGGTAGGATCCATTATCAAAGCAGCTGCACTTTTTGCACCATACTCAAGGGCTGCTTCTTTTATTTTTTCATAGGCCAAAAATTGGATATCACGATCAATGGTGAGTTTGATTGGTTGGCCTTCATGCCCTTCATTTCTTACTTGTTTATCAAAATAAAAGTGACCAGAGCGAGCATCTTTTTCCAGCCCATACGTGATAGGCGTTCCTGCAAGCTGCTTATCAAAGGTAAGTTCAATACCAAATAACCCATTATTATCAATATCAGTAAGGCCTACTACTGGCCCTGCTGCACGCAGTGGATAATATCTGCTTGGTTCCTTGAGAATATGAATATCTTCATGTTCAAATGTTTCATTCTCTCCAAGATGGCGTTTTACAAATAAGAAGTGTGCATCAGGGCGTTTGATAAGCCTCTCATATGCTTTAGGATAGTTTTTCTTTAAGAATTTTTTGAGTGTTTCTGGTTGCTTGAGCATCTTAGGCATAATAAAAGCAGAGAGTGCGTCTTTATTGAGAGCAAGCGGTTTGCCATTGCGATCTAAAATAAGCGCGCGGGGCGGGCGTTGTGTAACGGTCACATTGTATTGTTTGTTTGCCAAGTTTGCATAAAAATCTTGTTGTCTAATTTGGATGGTATATAGGTTTGCAATCATAATAGCATATAATACACAGAACAGAAAAAACACTATGGATGACCGTGTTCTATAATTTATTTGTACCATTGGTATGCCGTATTTGATTAATGGAAATATGTTTCATTTGTAACTTATTCATTGCATACTGTTTGACTGCTTCTGGATCTTGTAGCTTGCTTAGTCGTTCGGTAAGAAAATCTTTATGGGCAAGCAGCTCTCGCTTTTCTCTCTCGAGCCTTTGTTTTTCATAAGATAATTTAATGCATGAGCTTTGCTTGTGTATCTGCAAGGTGATAAAGATTATATGCATTCCTACAAAAAGACCAATGAAATGTGCTCTTTGCATGTTGCTCCTTAAACCGCTCAAGACCCTTCGATACTATTCTACTTCACTGACGTTTCGTAGAATCACTCAGGGAGAGCGGTGGTGAAAACTGTTTTTGAATACTCTTCATTTTTAGCATAAAGGGGAATGCATAGTTTATGAAAGAGTTGTAAAGAAAACAAGCCGCATGATCTTATTCATACGGCTTGTTTCTTGTATTAAAAGTATATTTTAGAGATTAGGAATTCACCAGTTGTTGTGCCATAGCTTTTGTTTGTTCGAAAGCATGTTTTTGCATGTCAAGCACGTTATGTGTTTGCTCAGCATATTTTTTTAATGCAGCGAGAGCCAACTTCTTTGCTTCTGGATCATCAAGTTTAACAGCGCCATCTACCAGAGTGCCGATCATAATACTATTCTTATTTGCTTCTTCAAGATATCGCTTTAAATTCTTGTCTAACTGCATAAGCATTTCTTCTACTTGTTGCTGTTGTAATAATTCTTTTTGTTTGGTAAGCGTAGGGGATATAAGAAACTCACCACCCATAAATGCTAATTTGACAATAGCGTATGCAACCACCTGAGAAGTTCCGTCAAGTACTCCCTTCTTAAATCCAAAATGGATTATATCTTGTATTGACTCAGGATCTTTGCCTTCATTCGTGTTTCCGGTAAAAATATAATTATGTGAATGGTGGTTAAACTGAGCACTTGACGTTCTGGTTGCTTCTTCTGCAAACTCTTCAACAGAAGACCTATTCATGGCAACGGCTATTGATGAACCAATTAGTAGATTAATTAAAAGCATAAGCGATAATCTTGAGAACTTTGAATACATAGATTTTTCCTTCTAGTTTTGAGGTTGTGCGTGTTGTGTAATAATTTCTTTTGAAACATATATGTGTGGACTTACTTCCACAAATTCGTCACGTTTTGCTTGCCAGATAACTTCTTGAGGGACATCTTTGTAACCTCGCTCTTTGATGAGTGCCAAGAGCTCTAAATCACGTTTTGAATATTTGCGTTCTTTGATCAGCCGTAATTTCTCAAGGTCTTCTTCTCCTTGCTGTGCAGTTTGTTCAAGTTGAGCTAGTATTTTTAGGTGTACCATAATTGCTACGTTAAGAACTTCAGGATCAGGAGCTAATTTTTGATAATTTGAGGTAATAGTGTTTGACGTAATCTCTAAAGCTTTTGCTAGTTGTAAAGGGCACGGTGAATGACGTTCTAATGGTTGCACTGGGCATTTGTGTTCTTCTTTATTTAGCCATTTGAGTATTTCTGGTACTGCACGAAAAAGCACTTGTAGAGCAACTTGTTGCGGGTCAATATCAATAGGTTTGGTAGTTGGCGAGATTAATAGTACACCAAGTAAGAGTAGCGTGGTAAGGCTTGTTTGTTTGAGCATATAACTATTCACTTGTAATATGAGCAAGAAAAAATACATTTTCTTGCTCATGTTTATTGTCTGTAAGCGCTTTATATTCGTATTATTCAGACTTTTACTGTATACGCTTTACATTTAAAAGTCCAGAATTATAGATCTTGATCTACCTTTTGCGCCGCATTTGCAACGGTTGTATTGCCTGCAGCATTTGCACCTTGCTCTACTACTTGTGCAACTTGTTGCCCAACTGCTTCTACGCCGCCATTATTTAATGCAACGGCAGCTGCATTACTTGCATCAAATTGTTCTTCCGCGGTAGTTGCTGAAGCAGCTGCTTGTTGTTCTGCAGTAGTTGCTTGCTGTGCTGCAACAGTATCAACAGCAACGGCTGTCTCTGCACTTACAATGGCAGCTTGTTCAGTCGTGGCTGCAGCACCAGTGCTATTTGCAGCTTGTGCTTGGAGTGTTTGCAAGAGCAACTGTGCGTTTTTGAGTTTATCAACCTTGTCAATTTGCACCAAATCCAAAACGCCTGCATATATTTCTTTACCCATTACGCTGCCCGCAGCTGCAAGAGTGATCACCGTTTGACCAAGCGTTAAGCCATCTGAGCCAAGTACAATGCTCTGGAGTGATTGTGTGTTGCCGGGAGCATTCACTTGTTTATCTACAGAGATGGCAGTGACTACTAAGTTACCGGTTGCAAGTGCTGCAACAGCAAATGGTAATAGCGCGGTTTTATAACGTGCCCAGAAATTATCAACATAGCCTTGTGCCAAACTTTCTGTTTCAGTAGCAAGTTGAACTGTGGTATATCCTAGGGCATTAGTGAGCGAACCTTGATCTAATGTGCTCAAATTGGAGAGATCAGTGCTCAATGCTGATGCTGATCGAGTTGGTTTTTTGGCAAGCAAATCATTCAATCTGCTTAGTTTGCCTGCTCGTATAGCGGTTCCTATTTCATGAGTTGGCTCTTTGGGTTGAGCAGCTTCAAGGTCGACCATTTCAACCGGTACCACCTCCATACCAAACGTATTACACGGTGCGATCAGCGCTATTGCTAAATACATGAATTTCATATGAGAAACTCCTTATTTTTATATGTGTTTATGACTATCTTTTTTTGTTGCTCTGTAAGTTTTTCTTCCTTTCGCTGTTAATTGATTTAAAGAGGCAAGCTTTCACTTGCGCCATCAGTTTGAGCATTATCTGCATTATCAGCAGGGGCTCCCGCTTGTTCTACTTGCTCAGCTTCTTGCGCTGCTGGTACGGCAACTTCTTGCGCTCCCGGAGTAACAGCTTCTGGAGCAGCCGTTGTTTCTTGCACTATTTGCCCATCTACTCGTTGTGGCGTTGGCGCAGCAACTTCTTGAGCTGCAGGAGTGACAACTTCTTGTTGAATGACAGGTGTAGCAACTTCCTGGGCTGCAGGATTGCCAGATTCTTGTGTAGCAGCTGTTGCTTGAACTGCTTGCTCATCTGCTTGTTGTACTGCTGCCGCAGTATCATCTTGAACTGGAAATAGTTCATCGACCAGTTTTCGGTTCTGGGTTACTAATGCTTCAACGCTCGCAGCATCGCTTGGTTGTCGAGCAAGCTTTGCTTGTGCAGCACGTGCTGCCTCTTCTTGAAGCCATGCCATAGTTGCTGGTAGAATTCCAAATGGAGGAGCTTCTTGAATTTGTTGTTGTGGAGCAAGAACTGCTTGTGCAGCGAGTACTTGGCGTTCTTCTTCTTCGGCTAATTCTTGTGCTGCTGCTTGAACCAGTTGTGCGGCTACTTGCGTAGTATCTTCTAGCGCACCGGGTACTCCTTGAATTGCCGGTGCCGTTTTTTCTTGCACAGGAGCTTCAGTAGATGCTATTCCTGTAAGCGCTGCTGAAGCAGTCTCATCAGCAATAACGTCTTGTAAGCTTACCACAGGCTGTCTCTCAGGTTCTGGAGCTGTTGCATCAGCAAGTGATCTTTGTGCAATGCCTGCCGGTTGGGCAGCGGTTGCAACTTTTTCTTTAACTGCTTGTTCTTGAGGTGCTCCAACTCCAGTTATTAAAGGAATTGTGGATGCATCAAATTGGTGAGCAATTGTTGGCTCATCTGTTGCTGGTTTATAAGTTGTAGTATGCTGACGACGTGCGCGAGTTAAGAGATTTCTTGTAACCGGTGCAGCTGGTTGGGTTGGTGCCGTACTTACAACTGTCTGATTGCCTGCGGCGTTTGTAACTTGCTCCACTACTTGTGCAACTTGTTGTCCAACTTCTTGTAGGCCACCATTGTTTAATGCAATGGCAGTTGTATTAGTGGCATCAAATTGCTGCTGTCCGGTAGTTGCTGCAGCGGCTGCTTGTTGTTCTGCAGTAGTTGCTGCATTTGCAGAATTAGTATCGGCAGCTACTACGACTACTTGATTTGCAAGAGCAGCTTGTGTAGCTGTGACTGTAGCACCCGTGTTATTTGCAGCTTGTGCTTGGAGTATTTTCAAGAGCGCCTGTGCGTTTTTGAGGTTATCAACCTTATCTTTTTGTACAAGATCTAGAACGCCGGCATATATTTGTTTACCCATTATGCCGCCTGCGGCTGCAAGAGTAATCACCGTTTGACCAAGCGTTAAGCCGTCTGAGCCAAGTACAATACTCTGGAGTGATTGTGTGTTGCCAGGCGTGTTCAATTGTTTATCTACGGAAATGGCGGTGACTACCAAGTTACCTGTTGCAATTGCTGCAACAACTAATGGTAATAATGCGCTCTTATAACGTGGCCAGAAATTATCAAACAAATTTTGTGCAAGGTGTTGTTCTTCCGCCGTAAGTTGAAGATTGGTAAATCCCAAGACATTAGCAGGTATATTTTGAGCTGATGCTTCCAAGTTGGATGGATCACCACTAACGGGTGCTGAGCGAGTTGGTTGTTTGGCAAGCAGGTTATTCAAGGTGCTTAATTTGCCTGCACGTATAGATGCTATTACTTCATTTGAGGGCGGCTGGGGTTTTGCCGCTTCCAACAATTCCATTTCCATGCACAACATGCTGCAAGGAATTATGAGTGCTATCATTACATATTTTAATTTCATAGCGGGAGCTCCGTGTTTTTTTGATATGTGTTTATGAACTATTTGTATTCCAATATTTTTGAGTTTTCTTGTCTTTCGTGTTTTTAAAAATTTTTTATCTAAATCTGAGAGAACAATTATATATCAACCTCTTCAAGATTGCCTTGTGGGTTTTTCCCTTGCTCCCAATGTGCTTGCTCTAGAGGAGGTCTTGCTGCTCCCCTTTCTCGGTCGCGGTCTAAGAGAGTTTTAATGCCAGCTTGATTTTGCTCAACCAATGCTTCAATTTTTTTGTAGGTTTCCACCATTTCTTCTTGAAGCACTAGATTTTGATATTGCGTTTGTTGATTTGAAAGTGTTAGATAGCCATAGGCATTACTCATGGAGAATGGGAGTCCCATAACTGTTGCTGTCAATCCAATAATTGAGGGTGCAGCATTAAGAGCTGCTTGCGCATAGTCAGGGGTTGTGATGGAGGTGGAGTTAGATTGTTGGTGAATTAATGAATCATTAAACTCTCGCTGGAGCGACCATCCTGAGCTTACTATATACAGTAGTTGTGCTAGCACAATTAAGAGTGGTGCGGCCGTGCGATTCCATACGTAGGTCATATTACAATGTTTGCAACATTTTGCATCCTTAGGTGGTGTATTATTGAGTACTGCAAGCAGGTCTTCCTTTTGAGTCCGAATTTCTGAAAGAGCGTCAGAAGTTGGGGAAATGTGCAAGCCACCTTGCATTAATAATCTTGATCGGGTAGGCGCTGGCTTACCTTCAGGTGAAAGGAGAAAGATAAGTCGCTCATTATCTCTTTTTTTAACACACGTTGCAAATTCTTGTTTCCATGCGGCGCGGGATAATCTAGATGAAACATCTACAATAGTGTCAGAAGGAGGCTCTGTGAGCTCCATTGCAATACTTGGTTGAGTTGAAACAAGTATCATAAAGAGAAAAGTATGTTTCATGATGGCAGTCCTTTTTATGGAGAGACGTATTTCATCATTGAGATTACCACACCAAAAATAGTTTTGCCAATACCCCTCGTTTTAGAAGTTATGATACATCGTCAGATGTGCCTCAGAAGCGGACTCTCGTTTCTTGCGATCCAGTTTGAAACCCCAATCAAGTTTTACTGGTGTTGGACGCAATAAGCGTAAACCAAATCCAATTGCATGACGATAGCCAAAATTATTATTTCTTAAATTTTCTCGGGAGATAAATCGTGCATCTGGCGTATCCCATCCTGCACCACCATCATAGAAGAACGCACCCTTCATAGATAAGTCGCCTGATACGGGGAAGGTAAGTTCGGCATTGAGCCAGAACGCTTTGGTACCACCAATTGATTCGGTGCCATGCCATGTTGGTCCAATTTGGCCAAACAAAAATCCACGTACGGAAGCAGGACCACCAATGTGATACAATTCGCGATAGGGGATTGCAGTTTCATGGAACGTACTTACAATACCAGCATGTGCGTGTAAACAGAATACCAAATCATACTCACCAATAATTGGTGTATACCAACTGGCATCGGCATCAATTTTCCAGTAGCCAAGACGCTGTTGGTCTATGTGGCGTCCTGCAATTGGGTTGCCATCAGGACCAATAACTGGTTGAATAATACGCGTGTTTGCGGGAATACCTATTTTAAAGTACGTATTCCATTGATACCCGCGGCTTGGATGCATAGGATGGTTACGTAAATCTTGTGAAGCGTGAACACCAACCCATGGGAAGAAGCCAGGTAAAAATCGTCTATCAAGAATATTTTGATATTCTGCACTGAGGAATTGAGTGAGGTCAACTTTGGGTTCAGGATTTTTATTATATGCAATGTCATTTACACCAAGTTCAAAAGCGAATAAGGTATTATTGAGTCTTTCTGAATAAAATCCTGTGTTTAGAGAACCGCCCGCAAACCGTTCTTGAACATCATCTTGTGTTTGATCTAAATCTTCATAATTAGAAAATTTATAAAAGGATTCAAGTGAGGCGTACACTGGTCTATCAAATAGCCAAGGTTCTGTAACACCTAAGTTGAAAGAGTAACGATCTTTTGAAAGTTCAACATCAAAATTACCTTGAATGCCAAGGCCAAACATATTGGTATCGCTGATACTGCCACCAACATTAAATGCGGAGTTTGGGTTGGTTATATCAGTAGGTGATCCACCAAATCCAATCTTAAAATCTACTCTACCTGTTTTTACTTCTTTAAGTATCAAATCAAGGTCGGCAAGGTTCTTGCCCATGCGATTAATTTTCCAGTTTACGCCATCACGTTGATCAAAGTAGCCTAAGTTTTCAACACGCAGCTTTGATTCATCCATATTTTTTGTGGTAATCAGTTCGCCTTCTTTAAGCAATAAATATCTGCGTATAATGCGATCACGCGTTTTTGCATTACCAATAATGTTGAGCCGATTGAGATATACTTCTGATCCAAGTTCTGAATAAAAACCAATATCAACTGTTTTGGTGTCTTCATCCGGTTGAATAGACGGTGCAATATCAGCATAAATATAGCCAGACTCGCCCCAGAGTAATCTGAGGTTTTCCATATTTTCTCTAATTGCCTCTTTAGAAAATAATTGACCAGGCTTTATGGTGATTGCACGCAATAATGTTTCTTCATCAAGGATTTCATTGCCGGGAGCGCGCACCGTATTGATAGTATAGAGATCGCCTTCTTCAACATAGAAAGTAATAAAAATATCTTGCGAAGTAGGATCAAAATCAACTTTTGAATCTACCACGCTTGCATGTAAATAACCATGACTTTGGTAGAAGTTTTCTATAACATATTTATCAGGTTCAATTGCTTCTGGTTGATATGAACCTGCTTTGTTTAAAAATCCAAATAACCAGTCTTCACGAGTAAAAATTAAACTGCGTAACTTTTTACTACTAAACGCTGTATTGCCTTTAAAGTACACACGTTTAATATGTGATTTTTTGCCTTCGGTAATAACAAAAATAATATTGACTGCACCATCAACCTTTTCAAGGCGTGCTTGTACGTCTATAAAATGGTAATTTTTTTCAGTATATAACTGTTTGAGAATAGTTATATATTTACCTAAATCTTGTTCATCAACTACTAAGATGTCTTCTACCGGAATTTTTTTTAAGATGTCACTGGTGCCCAAATGCTTATTGCCTTCAAAAATGATTTCGTTTACCGTCTCTTTTTCTTGTACAATAATAATCAGATTAATACCATCAGCGCCAACTTGTTCTGCTGCTACTTTGATATTTTTAAAGTAGCCAATGCCAAAGGGTAAATTGCCCAGCGTATAGACGTTCTGTATTAGTTGACGGGTGCGATCTGGTTCAAATACCTCACCCACTTGGTAGGGTACGCGGTAGAGTATGGCTTCGGTGGGGACTGTTCTATTGCCTTTAACTATGATATTTCTAATATATCTTATAGACGTAATATCATCAGTTGGTGTAGTTGATTCTTCTAAGTCTGACTCGCCAGGATTGAGGTCTTGTGAATCAAGTTCTTGAGTATCGATTTCCTGCGTATCAACCTCACTTGTACCTATCTCTTGCGTAGTGCTTATAGTATGTGTAAACATAAGCATAGTAAGAAAGATAGCATATATAAAAGAAGGTGTGATACCCTTGGTGCGTGGCATAGATGCTCCTACAATACTGCAGTCTTGTGTTATTATCATTAAAAAATTAATAAGCGCTCACGTTCTAGAACTGAGCGACATTTTTTGATACATTGGCCTGATATAGGCTAATTTTTTTACAATACTAGTGTATAGTATAAATGGTTATTTTCAATGTTATATAATAAGAATAGGCCCACTATGATGATAGTTTTCAATACGTTGAGCGGGAAAAAAGAACCGTTCATACCCCAGCATGAGAAATCAGTAACCATGTATGTATGCGGTGTAACACCCTATGATCATGCACATATTGGCCATGGACGATGCTATGTAACCTTTGATCTTTTATATCGCATGCTTGAATTTGTAGGTTACGATGTTGTCTATTGTAGGAACTTTACTGATATAGATGACAAACTCCTTAATAAGGCCCAAGTGGAGTTTGGTGATAGGATGCGCTATCATGAGCTTGCAAATAAGTATATTGCCTCTTACAACCAAGATATGGCACGGCTTAATACGGTTATTCCTGCCTTTGAGCCACGGGTTACAGAAAACATCCCAGCCATCATCTCCTTTATTGAGCAACTTGTTGCTGCCGGCAAGGCGTATGTGGTGGCGGGTGGTGACGTCTATTTTAATATTCAAACGTTTCCTGAATATGGCAAACTTTCCAAGCAAAAAATAGATCAGTTACGAGCGGGTGAGCGTGTGGAAGTGAACAAGCTCAAAAAAGATCCTCTTGATTTTGCATTGTGGAAGTCAGAGCCTGAAGGCCAGTTTTGGCAAAGCCCGTGGGGCTGGGGCAGACCCGGCTGGCATATTGAATGCTCAGTACTTGCAAAAGAATATCTAGGCATCACTATCGATATTCATGGGGGCGGCCTTGACCTTGTGTTCCCGCACCATGAAAATGAAGTAGCGCAATCGGAAAGTTTGCATGGACTGCCATTTGCGCGCTATTGGATGCACAATGCCTTTGTGCGGATTGATAAAGAGAAAATGTCCAAGTCGCTCGGCAATTTTATACAATTGAGAGAGTTGCTTGCAAAATATGATCCTATGGTAGTGCGCTATTATTATATTCAGCATCATTATCGTGCACCGCTTGATTTTTCTTATGAAGAGCTTGATAATGCACATAAGGTGTATGCAAAGCTTGTCAAAGCATTTGAACAGGTGCCAGATATTGAACCTCTCAAAAGGGGTGAGCGACCAGAGCCAGTGGTTGAGCGCATGAGTGCGTATTTGCGAGAAGACTTAAATACGTCTGGTATGTTTGGCGTGCTCCATGAAGAGCTTAAGGAGATTCTTGAGCAACCCAAAGTTGCAGCAACGGTAAAGCAGTTTATCAAGCAGGTGCTTGGTTTGACTCTTGAACCACTCGCTGAGAAAAAAGTGGAAATTACCCCGGAAATACAGAACCTACTTGATGAACGCGTAAAAGCGCGTGAGAGAAAAGATTGGGCAAAATCGGATCAACTCAGGGATCAGCTTGCCAGTCTTGGCATTGAAGTGCAGGACAAGAAAACATAAATATCCAAAATAAAGAGGAGCGGGCAATATGTTCTTGCCTGCCCCTCTAATAAAACCAAGACTACGATAATTTACCCTAATAATTCAGTAATTTTAGCTTTTAAGTCTTCTTTATTAATATACCCTGTTTCTTTGCCTTTTACTTTGCCGTCTTTTACAAATACAAAAGTGGGAATTGAAGTAACGCCAAACTGCACGGCAAGATCACGGGATTCATCAACATTAATTTTTACAAACGAGTGCGTTGCTTGGAGTTCTTTTTCCAGCGCCGTAATAATGGGCTCCATCATTTGGCAGGGTCCACACCATGTGGCATACACATCAACAATTACTGGCTTGTTTGCTTTTGTTACTTCTTGTTCAAAATTTTCTTTGGTTACTGATATTGGCATAGCATTTCCTTAGTAATTATGATTCTTTTTCTACAGGTTCTTCATTTTTTTCTTCGTCTTCTTTTTCACTCGTGTAATCGTTGATTACCACTGATTTGAGTTGATCCATGGTGAGCACTTTGACTATAGGTCCTGAGCGTGGTTTGCGGTTTGCCTCCACATAGCTGCTTTTTGGGATCATATACAGGTCGGTACCGCCATCAGTGCGCGTCACTTGAATTTCTATATACTTAATGCCTTTATGCTCAAGAGTATGTGCCTGAATAGGGCGAATTTCTTTTACTTCAGCCAAGTTGAGTTTTTCATAATTATCAGTTGAGAATTTACGAGGATCATGAGGTTTTGGAAATACATGAATATCTTTAAATTGGCCAGACAGGGTAATATCTTCTACCATGTATTGTTTATCATCAATATCAGTAACAGAGCCATAGAAATTTACTTCGGGTTTATACTTGTTTGTAACAGAACCTTCATTGTCACATGCACCGTTAAAGCACAGTAAAAAAATGGATAGACAAAAAGTGATTCTTTGTAGTAGTTTCATGCTCTTTTCTCCTTTATGAAACATAATTAAACAATACATTCACCAGTGCGAGTATGCCAAAAATACATACAATGATACCGCAGATAGTATTAATTGTATTAAGCATTCTAGTACTCATTTGTTTATGTACAAATGATAACAGTATGCTTGAGCTTGTCCACCAGGCCATTGCGCCCAAAAATACGCTTAAAGCGGTAAGATACGCCGTATAAGCATCGGTATCCATAGAAATAATACCAGCCGCGGTAAAAATACCTGCAAAGGTAATAATAGAAGCCGGATTTGAGAGGGTGAGTATGCACGTAGAAAGATAGGCATGCCAGTACTTTTCATTCTTTTTTAAATCAGATTTAATACTAGACGGCGGTGTTGCAAGTATGTATATGCCAAGACCAATCAATACTACCCCAGAAATAACTTGAATGAGGATAGGGTGTTCGTCCAATTGTGCGGTGATGTATGAAACGCCAAGGGCAGCAATAATACTAAAGATAAAATCTGCTGTTGCAGAACCGCAACCAGAAATGAAACCAATTAATGGTCCCTGCGCAAACATACGCTTGAGGCATAGGATTCCAATGGGCGTTACGGGCAGTGAGATAAAAAAACCTATGGCAAAGCCTTTGAGTAGCAGTACTATGTCCATGATGCTTTCGGTGTTGTGTGGTATCTATATATTATATTAATGTTACCGCACAAGAGGGGGGGTTGTAAAATATATTGAGATACTCGTGGGCAAAATGCGGGTGGCAGGAGGTTCTATAGGGGTGGATGTGTCTTAAAAAAGCGAGGGCAAAATATATGTGCCCTCGCTAAAAAATATAAAATTAGTATTGAGCTGGTTGTACCATATAGATGATGTTGCCATACAAATCTACAAAAGTAGCGCTGGTTCCCCATTGCTCTTCTTTGGCGTCTTGCAAGAACGTTACACCAGCTTCTTTGAGCGTTTTTACGGTCGCTTTGCAATCATCAGTTGAAACACAAAAGAACGGCTTTTCGCCGCCTTGTTTGCCAACTAATGCTCTTTCTTCTGGTGTTGAGGCAAGCATTAAAGAGATCTCAAAATGCTTATTTTCTACTGGGCTGAGTGTAAGCCAGCGCATTGGCCCATATTGTGCATCAGTATGTACCTTAAAGCCAAGCGTATCTTTGTAGAAAGCAAGCGCTTTATCTTGGTCGTTCACATATAGGGTTAAATGAGTAACATTGGTGATCATGAAGATCCTTGAGGGTTATTGAATTAATGGGATGTAAATGAAAATAGACCCAGAAAATGGGCCTTTGTGATATTCGAAAAAGACTGGGCTTGCCATTCATTTGCACTGCGTAATAGCCCGCCTTCGCTAATCAAGGCTCACTGCGTTCGCTTGGCTAGCTCCGACGCGCAACCTGCGCATTGTCATGTAGCTGCTAAATACATTGATCTAGAAGAAAATATTCCGCTAAGAATGTGGCCTGCCAACCGGAGCTTTAGTGCAGGTTGGAGGAGAGAGTGGGATTCGAACCCACGAACCCGATCTCGCAGGTTAACGGTTTTCAAGACCGCCGCATTCGACCGCTCTGCCATCTCTCCGCTGAGCTTAGTCATAACTCAAAATATAGCGCAAAAATGGGAGGTCTGCAAGTTTTTACTTAGAAAGCAGGGCTTTTAGCTTCCAGATTGTTTTTTCATATTTATAAATTAACTTAGTTAATAATAAGTATGTGGCATCATCATCAGTATCACTTATAAAGAGAACGTCATTTTTTAATTGCGTTCTGATGCTTTGATAATCTTTAAGTAAAGCCTTAAGCATATCGCGTTCACCCAGAGAACCATTCTTTTCTTCAGAAAGCACTGTTTTTGAAGAAATATATTGTAATGAGTTCTCTACTTTGTTGCCAAGTGCAAGAATGCGCTCTGCGATTTTTTCTATAGTTTTTTGTTGGCTTTTGCTGAACTTATAGAATAATTTATGCAAGTCATAAAAATTTGAACCTGTAATGTTCCAGTGAAAATTGAGCGTTTTAGTATTGAGTGCATAATGATCAGCAAGTTGTTGTTGCAAGTGTTCTACAATAGACGAAGAGTCTGCAGCTTTTGGAGTTGCTTCTTCTGTTACTTCTTCTTGCGCAACGCTTTCTTCAGTTGGTAATACTTTCTCTGAGATTTTTTGGATAGGCGTTGCATCTTCTGCAACAGTTTCAGTTGCTGTGGTTGTAGTAGTAGTTTCTTGCGCGATTGCATTCATGCCAATTGCTCCAAGGATTGCAATGATGGCTAGTATGTTTTTTAAGAATTTCATAGTATACCCCTTCTTTTTTAATGAATAGGAAGCGGTATAGAGCATGTAGGAAAACAACCACTTTTACATGGTTGCTCGCCTGAATACCACTTCCTAATTTGTAATCAACCTTTTTAGTAGGAAGCAGAGCTCGCGCGTTCCGTATTCAGGAAAACACCCTGGTCTGGGTGCCTGCTGGAACTCGCTTCCTATACTTATAGTACTATATCAAAAGCCTGAATAGCAAGGGTTTTTGGTGATTTTTTAGCCTATTTTATTGGTCTAACCCTGTGGGTCCTGGTATATACCCCATTTTTAGGGTGAATTACTATACATGCTCTATGGTGAGTGCATAAATCTAGAAAAGGGCTTTACATTGTTATATCATTGTATACACTATGTTATAATTATGTGAAAAATTATAACAACAAGTATACAACATCATGGAGATTCCCTATGTTAAAAAAATTAGTCAAATATGGCAATAGCAATGCAATTATCTTAGATAAAGCAATTTTGGAATTATTGGAGATTGAAGAAGGTGCTACTATCAAAATCAAGACTGATGGCAAGTCTATCATCATTACCCCGCATGTTAAAACGGTATCAGAAAAGCTGCATGAAACGTTTACTCATGAACAAGCAACTATTGAAGCTGCAGTGCAAGAAGGTTTTAAGAAATATGTTGGTCTTGAAAAAGAGCAAAAAGAAAAATTAGAAAATGAATATCTTGGGATTCTAAAAAAATATCAAAGTTTAGCGCTAGAGGTTTCTAAAAATCCAGAGTATGTAAAAGAAGTTAATGCTTTGCAAAAGCAGTATGATGCGCCATCATCTGAGCTTCTCTCAGCTTGCAAATTGATTAGAAATAAGTATGCCCCAGAACTCACTAAAGTAGAGGAAGAACTGTGTGCTTTCCAAAGCAAAAATAAACTTATGGCACATACTCCGGCTGAATTAACACAGTATACACCTGAGCTGCAAAAAGCTATGGAGCAGGAATATATGGAGCTGCACAAAAAAAATCATGAAATATATAAAAAATACGGTGAGTTGCTGAACAACCCTGAATACCAGCATCAAGCACAATTAGTTGCAGAGAAGTATAGTGCTAACAAAAATTCTGCTGAATATATGCAAGCAATGGATGCGTTGCATGCTGCTTATCTTCCAGAATTTACAAAAGCCCAAGAAGAAGCAAAAGCTGTTGCTCTAAAGTATGCAAGCAAAGCTTCAAAGTAATAAACAGTTATACCATTATTCATAACAATAGGATAAACCACATGAATAAACTACATCTCAATAAACTACATTTAATGGCAGCACTCTTGGTTTGTGTATTTGGCTCGGTCACCATTTTGGCATTTAAGGTACAAAACACCGCAACAAGGCACCAGAAAATTGAAACATTGTTTGAGCTTTTAATGGATCGCAAGCAGATCAATGCTGCATGTGAACCAATCTTTGCAAATATGAATATTGCCGATGAAGACTTTAAAAAAGTAGCTTATGATAAGTTATTTAATACCTTAGAGCAAGAATTTGTAACATTCTTTGATAAAGAGTTTAGCGATGAGCATATTGATGCTGCTGTAGCTTTTTTTAGTTCTGAAGCTGGCCGACATTATATGGCAACAAGTCTTGAGCAAGGCGCCGCTATGCAAAAAGCGTTTCAAGGCTTAATGAGTATGATTCAAGAGCACGTGATGGCTCAGCAAAAAGATGCGGCAGTTGTTGATTCTTCTTCAGTAATTAACTTTGCTGAGATCGCACATGGTAAAACTGATGCAGAAATAAAAGAGCTTTTTAATGAGATCATTCAGCATGAAGGTATCACCGTAGTTAAATTTTCAGCATTATGGTGTGAACCTTGCAGAACATATGCACCAACCTTTGATGAAGTTGCTGCGGAATTGCAAGAGTTAACTCTTGGTGATCAAAAGCTTGCAGTCAAATATGTGGCAATGGATGTTGATGGAGCATTTCCAATTGTTCAAGAGTATGGGATTAAATCAGTCCCTTCAACGTTCTTCTTTAAGAATGGCAAAAAGATTGATGTAAAAGTTGGCGCGTTACCAAAGATAGCGTTGAGATCACGTATTCAAGAACTGGCTTAATAATTGAAAAAGTTGTAATAGAAAACGAAGTTAATTAAGTGTTGTGCGTATGCAAAGAAATTTGCCTACGCACAATTTTTTTTAGAATTTTTCTAGAGATGCCTTGAGAAATGACAGCCCGCCTTCGTTAGTCCAGGCTCACTAACGCTCGCTTGGCTAACTACGGCGCGCAACCTGCGCTTGCGCGAAGTTTAATTAATTTGATTAAAAAGTAGAGTTCATAGAAAGACTGGCCTGCCAGTCACCACTTTTTAGAAAGTGTTCTTACTTATACTACTCATTCCTTTGAAGAGACTGGCCGTGCCAGGCGTAACTCCTTTAGGAGTGGAGCCTGGTGCGCCCGATAGGAATTGAACCTATAACCTTCAGATTCGTAGTCTGACACTCTATCCAATTGAGCTACGGGCGCGATATGCTTTAAATGTATTTCATTGAGCTGATTGAGTCAAGAGGGCATTGCAGCGATAAGTCCTCCTACGTTTATCCGGGCCTTTAGGCTCGGCAAACTCCGGCGGACAGCCTTTGCCAAGGGCCAATTTATTTTGTAAAAATTCTTCAAAAAAACTGGCTTGCCAGCCCGAGCCTTGGCGCAGGCTGGTGGAGAGAGAGGGATTCGAACCCTCGTGCCCCATTTCTGAGGCTCTTGCTTAGCAGGCAAGCGCTTTAGGCCTCTCAGCCATCTCTCCATACATTCGTTAATTTTCAAATGATAATGCATTTTATCACTCAATGCAACATATATGTTACCTAGCTTAGCTTTTTTGGCCCAATAAGTATAGAGTGAAATGGGTAAATTCTTGAGAACAAACAAAGGAATTAGGGTTATGGCTTTAGTGGTGGATATTACCGTTATCCCCGCATCAGGGCAGCAGAAACTGCTGATAGATGCTCAAGGTCGATTAAAATGTTATTTAAAAAGCGCTCCAGAAAAAGGGCGTGCCAATGCTGAACTTGTTAAATTTTTGAGCAAGTCCCTTGGCTATCCTCAGGATGATGTTGAACTTATTGGGGGTGAAATAAGTCGCAAGAAACGCTTGAAAATTCATAGACAATTAACGTATGATCAATTTAAAGAGTTATTGGGGCTTGCAGATCAGAAGAAGATATTTTAAGGAGTAAATGTATGCCGCAATTTGCGTGGAAGGGCATTGGTCTAGATGGCCATGATCAAAAAGGGATGTTAACTGCACGCTCATGCAAGCAGCTTGATACCATGCTATTAAATCAGAACATTGCATTGCTAGAAGCATCTGTTATTGCACCGTACGGGCGGCTGAGGCCCATTAGCGTGTCTTTGAAGACTACTTTTTTTGAGCAACTGGCCACTCTTATTGAAGCAGGAGTTTATCTTGATGCAGCACTGCTCATTCTTGCTGAACAAACCACGCATGTAGGTTTTAATAAGGTGATTCAAGACATAAGTTCAAGTATAGAAGAGGGTTCACAATTACATGAAGCGCTTGCAGTCTACAGTGGATTATTTGACGTAGTAATTATTAATGTGGTGCGTTCAGGTGAGGAGGCAGGCAATTTGCCAGTAGCACTCAGATCCATCGCAAAGTATCTTGCATTTTGTGAGCAATTCCGTTCAACAATGAGGCGCGTGTGCATGTTGCCAGCAATCACGTGCATGTTCTTTGCACTTGTTGCAGGCATTATCATTGGATTTATTGTGCCATCATTTGCCAGTTTATATCAATCTGCGGGCAAAGAATTACCAGGGACAACACAAACATTATTATGGCTTGCAAGTTGGTTTACCATGAGTGGTTTATTGTTGTTAATTGTATGCTGTTTGGCACTCTATGCATGCATTAAAATGATTAAACGTTCACAAAAAGTAGTAAGTGCCTATGAACGAATTCTTTTAAAGACTCCGGTGATAGGTCATATTATGTGGTATGGAAATTTGCTTTCTTACATGCAAGCACTTGCAATATTGACGGCTGGTGGGGTGCATGTTTCCCCCGCTTTGGAACTTGCTTTGGGTGCTATTTCCATGACCGAGTTAAAAAATAAATTTTACGCAGTATGGGCTGATGTTGACCGTGGCAAACAGGTTTCACGCGCGGTGGGTATTCACGTTCCAACGTTCTGTGGTCCATCAGTAATAGCTTTAATTCGCATTGGTGAAGAATCAGGCCGTCTTGATAGAGCATTTGAGCAAGTAGTCGCGGTGTACCAACAACGGTTAGAAAAAACAAGTGTATTGGTGACAACTTTAATACAGCCCCTTTTAATGATTGTATTGGGGCTTATGATTACGGGATTAATATTTGCAGTGTATGTGCCGATATTTAATCTTTCTGAGGTGGTCTCTTGAAAATAGATATTGAGTGGCATAGAATAGGTGAGTAACGTTGAAATTTAAAAAAAACAATAGTTGTGGAGTATCAAATGAAGAAATTGTTGTTGGTAACTTTATCCTTTTTATTTGTGCAGCAAGCGTATGGTTTGAGTTTAGAGCAGGAGCTTGAAACTCTCGCAAAGAGTTTGACCAAGCTTGCCCAAGATTTAGGTGGAGGGGAAGAAACACCACCACCACCGCCTCGCGATGAAGTAGTTTGGCTTGCTAATTTCAAAACAAGGCTACATTATACTAAGGAAGATCTCGAAGAGCTGCAGAAGAATTTGGGCGAGGTGGAAACGAAAAAACTTGTTGCACCAGAAGAACTTGAGGAATATAGAAAGCTGCCATTACAAAGTCAAATATTGATGCCGTCTCAACCTTCTTCGCTATCTGACACAGGCCCTAAACCTCCTGCTGTATTACCACCGCCACCATCTTCAGGCTTAGGAACAACAATTAAACCTTCAGTAAATGAGCAGGAACTATTGGAGCGCCTTAGCAGATATTCTAAAGATATATTTCACGATTTTTATAGATTGATGAGTAATTTAACGGAAGCAAAAAACCTGAAAACTATCTCGGCAGACCAAATTAGACCGTATGAAATTTTATTATTCGAACAAATTCCTGATAGGATTTATGTGGATCTCCTTGAATCTGACTGGAGAGAACTTCATTGGCTTTTAGATTTGCTATTAAATTATGATGCTCATCCAGACGTTGTGGCAACATCTAAATCGAAGATTGAAGAGATGCTCAATAGGCGTTTTGAATCTCTTTTGGCGGAAAACGATGAAACTGGTTATGTTGATTTGATTAAGGCTATAAACGGGCTTGTTTCGCCAGGGATCATAGTAGAAGCGAGAAATAAACTTTTTGAAGCAATAAAACCAAAGCTCAAAGAACAGCTAGAAGAGAGGGAATGGAATTCTTTGAGTTTGAAGAATTATTTAGGTTATTTAGACGATCTCAAAAAAGCGGGGGTGCCTGAAGATAACTTAACTTATTATAAAGAACAGGTTGGTATAAAAGCGCTATCAACATTGGAAAAAATTTCAAAGACAACAGAGTGGGATGAGTACAATATTGATTTTTTTTATGATTGTTTTAAGGTTTTAAAAGATTTTGGTATGTTGCCTAAAGAGGGCAGTACCTATCAAGAACAGCTCCGTTCTCTATTGATTCCCGAACTTGCTAAAGAATTTTCTCAAGTTACAACATGGGATTATAAGAGTATTGGCAAAATAAGTCATTTGGTAAACATGTTAATAGAAGTAGGCGCATCACCTCTCCAACTTAAAAAATATCAAGATACTTTGTTGCTGAATATTAGAAGCCAGTTGGATAAAATTTTGAACGAAAAAGACATAGGTCAATTAACAGATCAATCTATTAGCTGGCGACCCACTCGTGTTTATTTGAAGTACTTAGAAGAGTCAGGTGCATCACAAGCTGATGTGCGCAAATATAAAGATCTTTATGTGAAATACATAAAAAATAGATTAGATGCTTTATTAAGCGAAGCGAATGCAGCTAAAGGAACACTTCCCCAGGGGAAAATTAGATTTGCAAATCAATTGCGAGATCACTTAGAGGAACTCAACATATTATCTAAAGATGAAATTACGAGCTACCGACAGCAAATTGCAGATATCAGACTCCCCTAAAAAACCTTCAATGCAAGTGAATGCAGGGAGTTATGAAATATTTTTATGGTAGAGATGAGTTGGGTCTCTTGAAAATAGATTTTTTGTGGCATAGAATAAGTGAGTAGTATTGTATCAAAATAAAAAATATTGGGAGCATAAATGAAGAAACTGTCGATTGTTATTGTTTGCCTTTTGTTTGCTCAGCAAACATATGGCTTAGAGCAACAGCTCAAAAATCTAAGAGAGAGTTTGAACAAGCTTGCCCAAGATTTAGGTGGAGGGGAAGAAACACCACCACCAACACCAGTTGGTGAAGAACCTGTGGGGAAGGGAGTTCCATTTACTGCACAAGAAGAAGAATCATTTGGACCGCCACCAACACCGGGTGGTGAAGAACCATATACGAGTAAATTAACTGCAGAAGAGGAAGAAGCATATGGGCTGCCACCAACGCCAGGTGGTGAAGAGCCGGTGGGGAAAGGGGTTCCATTCTCTGCAGAAGAAGAAGCAAAATTTGGACCGGTACCGCCACCGCCTTCTGGTAATGGCAAACGGCCTTTGCCTATATCGCCTAATCAACCAAATATTAAATTACCTCCGCCACCACAGCCTCACACAGGGCCTAACCCTAATATTCCCGCTGTATTGCCACCGCCACCACCTGGTTTAGGAAAAACAACCGAGTCAGTGCAACCTTTAGCGGTAGAGCAAAAAGAGAATCAACCACCACAAGGTGGCTTGCTTGGAGAAATTCAGAAGGGTGTGAAGCTCAAAAAAACTGCTTCTACGCAAGTTGCACAAAGCGAACTAGAGAGATTAAGAGCGTATGTCGCAGAAAATGTGAAAAATTTACCTGCTAAACCTAAAGATCCTTTTGCTGAAGCTACATTAAATAGTTGGGTAGACGAAGAGTTAAAAGAAGGCAAAAAACAAAATAAAGATTGGAGTCCTTCGCAAAAGGAAAAAGAGCTTCTTGATCAATATAATATTGACGTAGAAGCCGCAAGAACATTTTTATAATAGTCGTTAATATTGGTGGCATATATAGATAATAATATGTGCCACTACCTCAGATCGTTAGTGAACTAACACAAGCAGATAGAATATTGTACAAAAAAAATTGTAGGAGCGTGATATGAAAAAAATATTGTTACTTTTGGTATCTCTGTTGTGCGCTAGCCAAATAAGTGCACAACTTGATCAGGAACTTAAGGCCCTTTCGGCAACGTTAGTGGTACTTGAGGCGCAATTAACGGGGCAAGCACCAGTACCACCTCCTCAGCCACCACCTCCGCCAGCGCCTGGCCCGCAACCTCCACCATCTGAGACGCCAGAACAGGTCCGGGCGCGTATTATTGCGAAGTTAGAGGAATTTAAAGCAAATACAAATTTTAATGCTCAAAATATAGAAGAGGCGCGTAGATATTTGGCAGCGCTTGAAAAACCCGGTGTTGCTCAGCCGGAACTAGAGGAATATAGAATATTAATTGAAAATCGACTACATGACTTAGGGCTAGTGCCACCACCGCCACCTCCCCCAGCACCAGGTCCAATACCCGCACCGCAACCACCACCTCAGCCTGTACCAGGACCACAGCCTGTACCACAGCCACAACCACAGCCGGCACCAGTGCAACCGCCCGCTGGATTGGTAGAACCTGGGGGTGCGCCTAAACCAGTGTTTGTACATTCGCTTAAAAAGGCAGTATTGAATCCATTAAGACAAACAATTCCATCTGTTCATGAAGAAAATTCAGGTCCCCTCAGCGCAACTATTGGTATAACTCAGGATGGTAGTTTGGTAGTATGGGGTCCTACGCTTAAACAACAAGGAACACCATCACCAGATATTTTCATTCACGATGGAAAGCAATTCATATATCCAAATACTGATCAAATTAATAAAACTAATGTTGGCGGAAGATGGAAAGCTGATTATGCCGTATACGTGCTCATTAACATGCCTGAATTAAAAGCACAAAAACAAGCTTTTGATCAACTGAAAAGCCAATTTGAGGGATTGAAAAGGCGGCGTGCAGAAATAATAGACTTAAAAAAAGCTCAAGAATATATGAATTCTTTACAAAGTCTAATAACAGATATTGTAGCAGCATTTAATAAGTCACCACTCCTAGTTAATTCAATTCATCCAAACGCATTTACTACAGCTTTTGCTAATGACGTGCTTACTGCGGCTACTGCAGAACAATTGATGAAAGACGTATATTCTTTAGTAACAATGCCTAAGGTGAAGAAGAAAGTGGCTACTCAAAAAGTGCTAACAGGGCTTATTGAAGATGTTCAATCTGAATTTGACTCAGTACGAGATACCAAAGCTGCAACTGTGGCGAACATAGTTGAAGAAGAAGATAAAGAGAGGAGTTGGAAAAATCGAGTGAGCGGTGATAAAACAGGAAAGTTAGCACTGGTGCAAGCAAAACTCGATCAATTACCTGGTATTCTTGCAAGTCTGCAGGCTATTGATCTGACTCCATTAAGAGCACTTGAAAACGAGTTGTCGCTTCAGAGTAACAATCAAGCGCTTAAAAAGTTAGATGATTACTATACAAAATTAGAAAAGGAAGAGCCCGAGGAGCCAACGTCATCAGATACTTCTTATTCTTCTGGGTCTGAGGATGGAGATAGTGACGAAGGGCAGTTAAGCGATGATGAAGATGCAGAGCTTGAAACGTTAAAAGATGAGTTTATCGCAAACGGAGACAATTGGAGAGTGGCAGGTTTAACTCCTGGTCAAGTAGGTGATATTAAAGCAAAGTTACAAAGATATGCAGTATTAAAGAAAAAAGAGACTCCTTCTTGGAAGCCAGCAGGGAAAATCTTTGCTCTTTATACGTATCACCAAGTAAATCCTTGATAATTGTATCTTATTGATTTGACCAAAATACCAGATTCCGCTATTCTAAGCTACAATAAGCAGCCGGGATGGCGGAACTGGTAGACGCACAGGACTCAAAATCCTGCGAGGGTAACCTCGTGTCGGTTCGATTCCGACTCCCGGCACCAACCTGCGCCAAGGCTCCGGTTGGCAGGCCATCTTCTTTGTGGAATATGCTATACAAGTAATTTATTTTACTACACGGTACAGGCGCTGGTTGCGCATCGGAGCTAGCCAAGCGAACGTAATGAGCCTGGATTAGCGTAGGTGGGCTTGTCATAATGCATTCCGCGAGTTATAGGAATGTTAGCAAAATAGAAGTATTGAAGAGGAATTTTTTTAACTTAGATCCTGTAATGATAGATTCTTGTATTTTCTGTAAAATTATAGCCAAACAAATACCATCATCCGTGGTATACGAAACTGATGACATATTAGTCATCAAAGATCTGTACCCAAAAGCTCCCATTCATTATTTGATAATGCCAAAAAAGCATTATAAAGATATTCAATCTATTCCTGATGAAGATATGGATCTTGCATGTTCAATGTTTGCTGCAGCAAAAAAACTGTCACAAGATCTGCAAGGTACTGGCGACTTCAAACTTGTGGTAAACAGTGGAGCAGCCGCAGGCCAAAAGATATTTCATGTACATATCCATTTTCTTGCAGGCAAACAAATGGGCGAAATTTAAAAGTATAAATCCGATGCTATGCTAGAAGTTCATAAGTCAGACAATACTTTTTATTGGTGCTTTTTTACAGGTGCTTCACCAAACATTAATTTATGACGTTGCCCCCCTTGGAGTGAATTTTGTAAATTTTCCAGTCTTTGTGCAAGTTGATTTAATGCAGCAGGTAAACGATTTAGTTCTTCTTGACGACGCGCTTCATCTTGTTCTTCTTTTAAGCGTAAAGCTTCTTGTTCTCTGCGTAATGTTTCTTCCTGTTCTTGTTTACGACGTAGCTCTTCTTGGCGACGCGCTTCATCTTGCTGTTGCTTTAAACGCAAGGCTTCCTGTTCTCTGCGTATTGCCTCTTCTCGTTCTTTCTTTAAGCGCAGCTCCTCTTGGCGACACGCTTCTTCTTGCTGTTGCTTTAAACGCAAGGCTTCTTGTTCTCTGCGTAGTGCCTCTTCTCGTTCTTTCTTTAAGCGCAGCTCTTCTTGGCGACGTGCTTCATCTTGCAGTTTCTTTAAACGCAAGGCTTCTTGTTCTCTGCGTAGTGCTTCTTCTTGTTCTTGTTGCTTGCGCAAAGCTTCAAGGCGTTGAGCTTCTTCAGCTTTTAATCGGGCTTCTTCTCTATCAAGGCGGTCTCTTTCTGCGCTTAAACGAAGAGCTTCTTTATACGTTTCAGCTTTTTGTTCTTGGCTACTTTCATTTGTTTTTCTCAACATATTTTCAATAGTGCTATTTTTTATAAACTGAGCCCAATCAATTGCTTTTCGTGAAAGATCATCTTGTAATTCAACGTTTGCGCCTACATCAAGGAGCATTTGTGCTATGGTGTCTAACCCATTTGCTGTTGCCAAAATAAGCGCAGTTTGACCACTCTTATTTTGATGATTTAGATCAACTCCCTTTTCAAGAAAGACTTGTACTATTTTGGCAAGTGCTCCCGGATTTTTATATTTAGGGTATGACAGAATGGCTGTCATCAAAGGAGTATTATTTTCTTTATCGAGGCTAGAAGGATCCGCTCCTTTTTCTAAAAGAAATTCCACCATACGTACTTGTCCATTGCCTGCAGCTACATGTAAGAGTGTTTGCCCTGTTGCATCTTTGCTTTCTATATCCCCACCTTTTTGTAAAAGCAACGTGACAGTTTCAATATGTCCCTGACTTGCTGCTTGATGTAATGCGGTACGGCCTTGTGCGTCTCTACCATTTATGGGTACGCCTTTACTAAGTAAGGCTTCTATTTTACCTCTATCATTTGCATTAGCGGCATCTAAAAATTCCTTGACGGTTCGTTCTTGTGTAAGGAATATATCCTTTATTTGCTTTAGTGCACTAAGTTGTTGCCCAAGTAAATTTTGCTCTTGTTCTGAAGATGCAGCTTGAATTTTAGTCACTAGAGATTGCATGGTTTTATCATCAATAAGATCGAGCGGTCCTTCATTAAATGAATTTTTCTGCCAAATATTGGCACCAGCATCAAGAAGTATTTGTACGACCGGAATTAGTTGTGATGCGATTGCGATCATTAGAGCGGATTGGCCGCTTTTATTTTGTGCATCTATTTGAGCACCTTTTGCAATAAGCATTCTGACCATACTTACAATGCCAGGTAAGTTTGGTCTGCTGGGGTATGACATAACTGCTGCAATGAGCGGTGTTATATTTTGTTTATCGGCACTGTTAGCCTCTGCGCCTTGTGCAAGTAGAAACGCTACTATTTCTACGTGACCTTGGCTTGCAGCCCTTTGGAGTGCAGTTTGTCCGCCCGGTCCCTTGCTATTTATATCTATTCCCTCTTTGAGCAAAGCTTCTAGTTTGTCTTTTTTATTGGTATATGCAGCATCCGTAAATGCCTTAATTCGTTTTTCTGCATCCGACTCAGCCGTTGCTGTAACGAATGCCGCCTTAGAATTGTAGGTTGCCAAAAACATAATTACGATACATATGAGCAATTTTTTTATCATGAGAACAGTCCTTTTTTACGACAATTATTCTTATGATATTAGTATACTAGGGCGTGTTTAAGAATAGCTAGATTTTATGATTCCAAGATCTCAACATTATATTCTTTAGTATCTTTTTCTTTTACCTTTATCGCAATTGCCTTCAGCTCAATCGCTTGGTGAGAGCAGTACCGCTTCACTTAATTGGTTTTTCGATGGGATAGGCGGTGGTTATGCTCATGATATCGATGGTAAATAACTGCATTAAATACTAAAAAAATAAAAAAGCCTGCTCATGATACATATATCATGAGCGGGCTTTTTTAAGCTTAGAGCAAAATAGTTCTATTTTGTTTCAATTTTTGGTTTAGTGATTTCTACAGTGATAGTATTTTTATTTGTTTGTTTGTAGCCGAAATAAATGAGAACTAATACTGCGATGATAGCCAAAATAATGAGTTGTTTAAACATGGACTGTTCCTTTAAGAGTGATAATTAGTATGTACAATTAGGATTCGAGATTTTCAACGTTATATTCTTTAGTATCTTTTTCCTTCATTTCACCATGATAAAAAATGGCTAATCCGGAAAATACCATAATGGTTGAAAGATAGAAATGCCATGCAACGGCTTCACCTAAAAACATCCAGCCATAGAGAGCTGCAAAGATAGGTGTAAGAAAGCTTGCAAATGCCATAAATGTTGGTGTGTAAAAGCGCAGCAGCCAACCATACAGGTTATGGCCAATCACGTTGCTAAACAGAATTATGAGTGCCAAAATCACAAAGAATTGGCCTGAATCAATGATACATGATCGTGATTCAAAAATATGAGAGGTCACAAGCGCAAGTAAACCGCCTGCAAACATGCTCATACCATTAACCAGTGCCGGTGGATATCTATGATCTTTTATTAATGTGCGTAATACAATCCAACCATACGCAAGTGATGAAACAGAGGCGATAATAGAAAGCTCTGGCCAAGACATAAATGCAATGCCGCCTGCCGCTTCTTCGGTGGGTGCGCTTGCCATAAGGGTAGGTAAAAGCCCACAAAAACCAATGATTAATCCTATTACTTTGTGCCAAGTAATTTTTTCTTTATAGAAACAATATCCTAATAAATAAGAAATAAAGGGTCCCAGATTATAAAGGAGTGATGCTTTATAGGAAGGCATATAAATGAGCCCCCAAAAGCGTAAAATATAAGGAATATAAATGGAGAACATTACTACTTGTACATAGAGGCTCAGATGCTCCCAATGAAATTTTAAACGCTGATTGGTAAAAAAATATTGATAAAAGAGAAGCAGGAGCCCCGCAATAAACATGCGTAATCCCACCAAATAAATGGGAGGACCATAATTAAGCATTATTTTGCCAAGAGAAAACGTGGCAGCAAAAATAGCGTACAAAAAAACAATTAAAAGCATTATGTTTCCTGATATCTTGTTAGCTATTCATTATAAGCCACGAGAGGGAATTGTCAAAATTTACAGGGATCAATACTTGCACTCTTTCTCCATTATGGTACATTCACCAAGGTAAAGTTTAGCTCACTTACTTAGGGGAAAAACATGATTCTTGCCTATATCTCCACTATTCTTCTTTCCATTTTTTCAACTGCCGTTTTGGGTTATATTTCCATGGCCACACCCATTGGACCGTGGATTGCACCAACACTCGCCCTTATTTGCCTATTGGTGTCTCATCTGGTGCCTGCACGTTGGGCGCCCGATCGCGCAACTATTGCTTTATGTGTTGCAGGAGGTTCTGTAGGAGGTATTCTTGCAACAGGAGTAGGGTTTTATTTTCCCACCTATTATTTTGTTAACCAAGCAGAATTTAATGCGCTCATGGATAATCCGCCATTATTTTGTTTTTTCTTATCAGGCATTTCTTTTTCTAGCGCCTTATTTGGTCTATTGATAGCAAACATGTTTGAAGAACAGTTGATGATCACTCAACAATTGCCTTTTGCGATCGGTCAGATGGTGCATGCCATGATTTTTGCAGGAGACCAACTCAAGAAAGCATGGCAATTAGGTATTGGTTTTATTTCTACCTTGTTGTTTTGTATTTCTCAAACAAGCTTGGCTGGTCTTGGACCTCTTGTGCCGCGAGAATATACATTATTTGCGGGCAAATCTGCACATTTGTTCTCTATAGGTCGCTTGACCCTTCGCTTTGATCAATTGCCCATGCTGCTTGCGATTGGATTTATTACCGGTCACTTGATCGCAATACCTCTTTTTGTGGGACTTTTGACACTCATATTTTTAGTAGAGCCGATGAACAAGCTCTATTTTTCTCATGTTGGTTGCCATGATTTTGCGATGGCCTTTTGTAGTGGTATTGTGCTTTTTGGAGCGATTTCCAGTGTGTATAATGCGATTGTGCGTTGGCAGAAAAATAAAGGCACAAAGGGCACTAGTTTTTCACAAGTCATTGCATGGTGGCAGATAGTACATAGAACAGTAATGAGTAAAATTGTTCAAGTAGTACTCATTGTTGGGTTATTGCTAGTAATGCTCACAGTAACCGGTTTTTCTTGGCCTCTACAATTATTTGTTATAACTGCTACAGGCATTGCAGCGTACCAGATTATAGTTATTGCAGGTAAGATTGGCCTTGCAACCATGGGGCGTTTTGCCACATTTGTGATGGTTCCTGCATTAATTTTTTTTGGGGCAAACGGGTTGCAAGCAACTCTTATTTCCACTCTTGTGGGTATAGCAGGTGGTGTAGGGACTGATTTGCTTTTTGGCAGAAAAATGGGTCAGTTAAGTAATGTGCCTGATGCATTAGTCCATAGGTTTCAAATGATTGGCATTGTAGTCAGTAGTCTTGCCATTGGCATAGTAGTATGGTTACTCGTGCATCAATTTGGCTTGGGATCTCCTGAATTGTTTGCTCAGCGAGCTCAAGCGCGTGCATTGCTTCTTGATTGCACCAGCTTTAATTATTATGTGCTTGCCATCGGAATGATATTCGGGCTTGTATTACATCAGTTTCATATTAATGAATTATTGGTGCTTGGTGGGTTATTAATGCCTATTGATTATTCACTTGCCTTGATTGTGGGTGGATTTATTTCATACTATCTTATTGATCAAAAAGAAGGTGAGCCATTTTGGTCTGGCGTATTTGCAGCAAATTCAATTTGGATGCTTGTGCAGGCATTATTGTAACATTTTCTTTTGTAAAGATGCATAAAATGCAGGGGGGTTGTTTTTTTAAAAATCTTGATTAGTCTCATGTGTAGGAAAGAAATGTGATGAGCGCAAGAAAAAATAGGAAATGGTTTGGCGATGAAGAAGCACATCTTATTATATATATTTCTTTTGGTAGTACCTTTGTACCCTACTCCAATATATGCTGCAATAAAAGGTTCAACAACGGCAGTATCAATTGAACCATTTTTTGAGTTTTTAGCTTCAGATACTGATAACAGTATGCAAGGGTTTGGCTGGTTTAAAAATGGGTTTTCTTTGCAAGATAATACTACTACGTGTACTTTCCAAAGCGTCTACCCAGTTTCTGGTACCATAAATTTGAATGGGGGTACTCTTACCTTACTTGAAGATCTTATTTTTAAAAATTTCACGCTCCTTCAGGGTCTTGGAATTGTTCAAGGCAATAATTACGTGCTTGATTTTTGCGCAACAATCACTGCTTTGCCAGCAAATGCTGATACATTTGAGAATGTATATATGGCCTTTTCAAATCCTATGCTCATTCAAGGACCCATTACCTTTTCTGGCTCGTGCGTGCTTGATGGTAGAGGCAATACCGTAGCATTAGGTTCTGGTGGCTCAATAATTGTTGCAAGCGGATCAACATTGCAGTGTAAAAATCTTTATTTTTCTGGCATTTCAGGAACCAATATTAGTTGTGTTGATAATACGGCATCCTTGGTGCTTGATAATATTGAATGGGCGCAAAATGGAGATTTTACGTTCTCAAACGGGAGTATTTCTATACAATCTGAAGTTGATTTTATAGGAAGCTATACATTTAGCTATGAATCAATGCTCACCAGTACTATTCAAGCGCAATCTGAATGGTGCATCAGTGATAATATGCAATTTGAAATTGGTAAAAACCCAACAAGTGACCTGTTGCCCTTAGCATTTGTTGATCATACTTCGATTCTTCATTTAGATAATTGTACATATGTTATTACACAATCTGGTATGGAGATTATCAATGGAACCATCATGTATTCTCGTGATGTTGATATTGAAATTCAATCAACTGATACCACCAATGGCTCACTTATTGGTAATGGTATTGCTGCAAATGATCCTATTGTGCAGTTTAACCCGGGTGCCACTGCAAGCTTTTTGAATGGTCATTTGGTATGGGATGTGGTGAACACCAATAATTTACAATCTGATTCTACTTCTGTTGAACTTGCTCGTAGCAATGCAAGCACTTATTATATAAAACAGAATATAACATTAACAAATTTAACCGTAAGCGCACAGCCACTGACCACCACGATTGTGGCTCCGGGTTTAAATTTGAATTATAATCAATGTCTGTTTACGTTACCCAATGGCCAGATTGAATTGACAGGAAGCCGGTATAATGCTTATACAACGCTCCTTGATGGCAATGATCTTATTTTTTTGCATTATGGTACGCTGCCTCTTGTAACATATGTAGAGGGCACTGGTAATAGTATTCAAGGGAATGGTAACATTATTGAGCCTATAGTGCTTCTTGCGCCCACTGCTGCATTGACTATGAATTTGGCCGGTTCTTTGAGTGCCAACTTGATGCTCAATGGAGGAACCGTTACGCTCCAAGGTGGTCTTACGTTGATTGATGGTGCAGTAATTTCAACAGGTGGCACCATGAATTTGAGTGCATATTCTCTTGATCTTCCTGCAGAAGATACCATGTGGTCGGCGCCGATTCAATGGCAAGCTGCCAATGCAAATATTAATCTGAATGGGTCAACCAGCTTATCAGGGGAATGGATTTTCACGGGCAATACCACTATTAACGGTAATGGTAATACGCTTGATCTTTCTGATGGTGGCACGTTGGTGGTAAATAATGGTGTTACATTAACACTAAAAAATGTATCACTTTCTGGCCTTTCCAATACCAGTATTTTGATGGTTGATAATGGAAGCCAGCTTGTGCTTGATGATGTGACTTGGGTACAAAATACTGATATAAGTTTTGATACTGGAAGCATCACTTTTATAGGCGAGGTTGATTTTGTAGGATCCTCTACGTTTGCTTATGACAGCTTGGAAACGAGTACATTAGCTACTAAAACCAATTGGCAAATTGGTGATGGTATGCAACTTTCTATTGGTCGTAACGGACCAACTGGTTCTGAACCACTTTATTTTACCGATAGTACCAGTATTTTAAATCTTGATAATTGTATTTTAAATGTTACCCCATTAGGATTACCATTATCTCGTGGTCAGATTTTGTGTACGCGTGATGTAACGGTTGATATAGCATCAACTTCTACCGTTAATGGTATTTGTATAGGTGATGGTACGCCATCGGGCGATATGCTGTTTGAATTTTACCCCGGTTGTTCAGTAAATTTTAACAGTGGTCATGTAGTATATAATGTGACAAATCCTAATAGTGTACAGTCTCGCTCAACTACCTCCACCTTAATACGCGGGGCAACAAGTGTATTTTATATGCAACAAAATATTATCCTTTCTAATGTAACAATAGATGCAGCATTTTCTGCAGTTACTAACGTTGCTGATGGTAAAACATTTTCATATGACAATTGCGTCTTTTTATTGCCTTCAGGCAGTGTGGTAGTAAATGGAGAAAGATATAACGCATTTACTAATTTACTTACTAATAATAATTCTCTCTTTCTAACATCAGGCATGAATCCCATGTACACGCTCGTTGGGGGTGCTGGCAATACTATTTTGGGTAACGGTTCGTTGACCGGTCAAGTAGAGTTTTTGAGTAATAGTGCAAATCTTACTATAGCCATTGATGGAATTGTTGGTGAAAATATCACGTTAGATGGTGGCACGCTCAACCTTGGGCAAGACACGCATTTTACCTACAGTGCGGTTATTGCGGACTCCGGCACAGTAAATTTAAATAGTGTTCGTTTTGAGTTATGCTCACAAGGGGTAGTGTGGCCTGGCACCATTAATTGGCAAAGTGAAGATGGTATTATTGCATTGGATTCAGATTTAGAGCTTTCAGGTACCTGGATATTCAATAATAATTGTACGATTGAGGGTTATGGCAATGTAATTGATTTGTCTTCCGGTGGATCAATTCAAGTTGCTTCAGGAGCTACGCTTAAACTTTCCAATGTACGGTTAAAAGGCGTATCTGGAACCAATGTAAGCTGTGTTGATGATACGAGTAACTTAATACTTGATTCTACTGTTTGGGTGCAAGAGGGTGATTTTATTTTTAGTAATGGGAGTATAACATTCAATGATACGGTAGATTTCATAGGGTCATACACTTTCACATATGCAAGTAAAAAATCCAGTGTTATAAATGAAGAATCAACGTGGCACATTACTGATGCTATGCAATTTGTGATGGGTAAGCAGTTGGTAAGTGATGCGCAAAATCCATTGCTGTTTACCGACGTTACTTCTATTTTGAATTTAGATAATTGCAGTTTTGTAGTAACTAATTCAGGATGGGATTTGCTCAAAGGTTGTATTCAATATACTGGTGAAGTCTCAATAGATGTGTTATCAACCAGTACAATGAATGGAGTATCCCTTGGCGATGGTACCAGCGGCAATGATCCATTGGTATTGTTTGATCCGGGGTCGAACGCAAGCTTTATTGGCGGTCATGTACTATACAATATAGTTAATACGGCCAATCTTGTTTCTAATTCAACAACGGTTCAGATGACTCGTCTTGCTGGTAGTTATTTTGATATTAAACAAAACATTATCCTTAAAAACTTTACTATTGATGCAAGTGCTTTTGCCGTTACCTTTGTGGAAACAGGTGTGGCATTTGCGTATGATAATTGTATTTTTATTTTACCCAATGGTACAGCACAAATCACTGCAAATCGCTATGATGCAGTGTCAAATGTACTGACAGCAAATGACGTACTGCTTATGCAGTATGGGGCAATGCCAATGGCAACACTAGTGGAAGGTGCAGGTAATATCATTGCGGGTACTGGCAATATAACCGGGCCTATTGTATTTTTAGCGCCAACCGCTGCACTAGCATGTGATCTTTCGGGTTCTATTGAAGCCAATATAATGTTGAATGGCGGAACATTTAGTTTGCAAAATGATATAAAGTTTGCAACGAATGCGCAATTTATTGGCGGTGGGTTGATTGAGCTTGGGGGCAATCAAATTTCATTTGGTCCTCAGGACACTGTGTGGACTGGCACGTTTGTGTGGCAAGCAAATGGTGGCAAAATTGATTTTAAAGCCGACGTTGATCTATCAAGTATGTGGACCTTCACTGGCCAATCAGGTGTGCTTGATTGTAATGGCAATTTACTTGACCTTTCAAATGGTGGTGAGCTTGTGGTAGGAAGCTCTTGTACGTTACATATTAAAAATGCACAAATAAAAGGTATTGTAGGATCCAATATTAGATGTGTTGATAATACTAGTAGCTTGATACTTGAGAATATAACGTGGGTGCAAGAGAGTGATTATCAATTTGAGAGCGGGTCTATTCTATTCAAACAAGATGTTGAACTATGCGGTAACGGTGTTTTTGCGTATCAAACAATGGAGACCAGTACTATTTGTGAATGGTCATGTTTGAGCTTGGATCTTGGTATTACCTTTAGTTATGATCCTCTGATGACGGGTACACAACTTGCCCCTTTAAACTTGATTACATTTGCAGATACTTCAGCACGGCTTAAGCTCAATGGCGCAATGTTTTGGGCGGTCAATGGTATTGAGCTTGCGAGCGGAACCATATTAATTAAGAATAATTCCACATTAGCAAGTGAAACTGCAGAGAATGGTATTACTCTTGGTACGGGTCAAGTGGAGAATGATTGCAGCATCAGGTTTGCTGGGGGTGCTACTTTGACGGTTGGTCAAGGTGCCTTGAATTATAATAATGTAGCTCCATCATCCTGGAGTTCTGCAAATAATCTTTCTACGCTTTATCTTGCAGATAATACCGTATTAAATATTTATCAATCACTCAATGCTGGAGTTGGTGCATTCTTGTTTGGTAATAATACAACGCTCAATAGAGCAGTTGGTATGGATATTACTGGTGCATTGACCGTGCAAGGGGAGTTGTCATTTGGTGGCTTGTAGTTCAAGAAGCATATTATTTTTGTGTGCTATGTTGTGTGCTGCGCATTACGCATCTCTCTTTGCTCCTGCAATAGGATCAACTACCACAGTAAGTGAACAGGCGCTTGCTATTTTCCCGTCAACAGATACAACGAATCAAATGCTAGGATTTGCAGCATTTGTGAATGGTTTTACCTTAAACAATGGTGGCAGTTGTATATATAATTCTTATTATCCAGTCGTGGGGGCGGTGACGTTAAATACTGGCACTCTGTCCTTGAGCAAGGATCTTATATTTCAAAGTGGACTTTCTTTTAATAATGGCGGTACAATAACGGGAAATAGCAGGTTGATTACTTTCTTAGATACGAGTCCTATTCAATTGCCAATCAATACTGTCAGTCCAAGTATAGTGACATATGTTACCGATATTAATACAAGTAAAGCGATTCTTTCCTGTGATTGGTCATACGATAATAACTATCTTGCTGCGGTCAATAGTGGATCAGATACGTTTGGCGTGTATAGCTTCAATGGATCAACGATCACCGCCGCAGGAACTGAAACTGCCTCTACTAGTTTTACGTGTGTGCGGTGGCATCCAACGCAATATTATCTTGCAACGGGAAGAACCTCTGGCTCTTCACAAGACAATTTCCAAGTATGGCAATATACCCCTTCCACTAAAAGTTTTAGTATAGTAAGTCAAGTGGTTCTTTCAAAAACTGTTGAAGCAGTCTGCTGGCATCCAACAGGCAAGTATGTGGCTGTTGGTACTGCATCAGGAACTAATGAAATTGATATATATGGATTTTCTAATAATACACTTACTTCTATAACATCAGTAAATTTGGCAACCAGCAGAAATATTTCTGCAAATGCATTGTCATGGGATTCAACAGGAACTTACTTGGTGATTGGTACTGCTTCAAGTACTGCGTCAGGTGCCTATGAACTGTTATTATATTCATTTAATGGATCAACCTTAACGCTTAATTCGTATGTAAATGCGAACGTTGCAGTGAATTCTGTCAGCTACTCTCCCACGGGGCCGTATGTTGCTGTTGGTTTGGCATCAGGATCTAGCTGTGTGGAGATATATCAACATAATCCTACGGCTGGCACACTTACTTTGCTGACTAATGCTGAAGTTGCCGAAGCTCTTGCAGTGGAATCAGTTCAGTGGAGTCCTAATGGCCAATATGCGGCAATAGGAACTACTTCTGGCACGGGCACCCAATTTAACGTATACGCATTTAATGCTACGGCACAAACGTTAACCTTAGTATATGGATTTACTGATTCTGGTATCGTATATGATGTTAGTTGGTCGCCTAATGGAAATTATATAGCAATTGGCGATAGTGTTGATTATCTTTCTGTCTATAGTTTTTATTATCCTGCAACAGGCACCTTGGTTTTTAATAATGCTAAATTAAGATTTAATTCTGATGTTACATTTAATGTGCCCACTATCTTTCAGGGTACGTGTGCAATAGATGGTAATGATCAAATGATACAATGTGGAGCTCAAGGATCAATAATTGTTGCAAGTGGTGCATCGCTCACCATTAAAAATGTAATACTCAATAATATAATTTCTTCCACATTTTACTGCGCAGATAACACGGGAATCATTACGTTTAATAATGTTACGTTAGATTTAAGCGCTGCAAATTATACTTTTAGTGCCGGTTCATTTAATGTGAACAATGTGCTCCATATCAAGGGACTCTATGGCTTTAACTATCAAGCAAATCAGATAAGTACCATTAATTCGAATGCTACGTTGCTCATCGACCGGGGATCATTTTTTAACTATAGTCCATCTACAAGTTCTAATAATTTATTGGTATTTGCCGACTCAACTGCATCCCTTGTTTTACATTCAGCAACGTTACAGGTTTCAAATGCAGGATTACAACTTACTAAAGGATATATTGAAATTGATGGTAAAAGTTATGTGGTCAATAGTGGCACACAAGCTTCACAAGGATTGTTGTTAGGGGATGGTGTTTCATCTGCTAATGATGTAGTAATGCGTTTGTTGCCTAATGCAACATGTTTAGTAACATCAGGTTATATTACTGATCAGAGTGTTTAAGATATGCAAAATAAAATAATTATTATACTTTCTATGTTTTCATATACCACAGCTTTGCCTGTTGTGTATGGTTCCCTTACTGCACCGTCAGTGCAAGCATTAATTACGTTTCCATCAGGAGATGCTACCAATCAAATGGAAGGGTTTGGTGCTTTTACCGCCGGATTTACCTTAACAAACGCTACAACCAGTTGTTTGTTTACTTCATTGTTTCCCGTTTCAGGCCCTATTAGTCTTAATGGTGGTACCTTGAACTTAAGTAACAGTATGATCCTTGATTCAGCAGCAAATATTAAATCTGCAGGAATTATTAATGGCAGCAATTATCAGCTGGTGCTCCCCGGTACGATGAGTGCTTATCAGTTGCCTTCAACCACTATGACATGGGGCTTAACCTTAAATGGGGTTAATTTGGTTATGCAATCTGACGTTTCACTGAATGTTCCGTTGACTATTCAAGGTATATGTGAGATTCAAGGCAATGGGTATGCCCTTACGATTAATAATGCAACCGGCATTTCAATTGCAAGTGGGGCTTCATTACTCATGCAAAATGTTGTGGTAAAAAATGTATCAGGAACAAAGATAAGCTTTGCAGCAACGACGTCACAATTGTTGTTGCATGATGTTATCTGGTGGCTGACCGCCAATACCACTCTTACTACAGGATATTTTAATGTCATTGACTCTTGGTTTATTAATGGCGGTTATACGCTTACCTATAATAGCAGTCAGACGAGTACTATTGCATCAAATTCGCAAATAATGATGGGATATGGTTCTACATTTAATTATAGTCCATCCAATACATCACAGAATTTGTTAGCTTTTACAGACAATACATCCAAGTTGTTCTTGAATAGTGCAACGTTATCTGCCTCATCTGTAGGGCTCGTCTTGACAAATGGAAATCTAATAATAGATGGTAAGTCATATATAACAAGCACAGGAACAACCGCGGCCACTGGTATACTATTTGGTAATAATGTTTCAGCAAATGATTTGATCATAGAAGTTATGCCCGGTGCGAATGTGCAGCTTGGTGGCTATGTGGGTTATAATAATGTTAATTAATTGGTAGACTAAAATAAAAGTACATAATCTTACCTTGAGAGTGGTATGAATACAAAAAGAGCATGGAGCAGATTCAAAATTCTGGGTGTAGTAACTTTCTATCTAGTATTGGCTGGGCATATGTATGCTCAATCATTAAATTTTGATAGTAATAATTCCACTCTTATGTTGGCATCTGGATCAACATTTAACATAACTAATCCCTTTGCAAATTTTAATGGCACATTAGTGCAACCTTCTGGTGCTACCGTTTCGGGAAATACTATTAACTTTAATAGTGGCTATTTTCAAAATAACAATAATCAATCATATTTAACTGGTAGTTATAACCCTACTTCCGGTTTGGTGACCATGGCGGGAAATCAAACTTTGCAAGCTCAGCCAGGGTTTGTATGCCAGCAGCTTAACGTAAGCGGTACTGGAAATTTTCTTGGGGGTCAGCCTAACTTTGCATCTGATATAACATTATTAAACTCTAGTGCTGCTTTAACAGTTGCTATTCAGAATACACTTGGCTACAACATTGCACTTGGAGGTGGTACTGCAACTCTTGGTTGTAATTTAATATTTGCCGATTCTAAAACTTTTACGGGCAATGGCACCGTGAATTTAAGTGGTAATGGTTGCGTTTTTGGCGGACTCCCCCTTACCTGGTCTAATACGCTTACCTGGAATAATGCAGGCAATATTATATTGAATGGTAAAATTTTATTAAATGGAGCACATACTTTTTCTGGAATATGTTGCATGAAAGGCAATGGCAACATTCTTGATCTTTCTGGTGGTGGTTCTCTTACGGTTCCTGCAAATTCAACACTCTATCTTTCAAATATGGTCATTAAAGGTCTTGGCACGGGTGGTGGTTCAATAACACTTGCAGCATCAACATCCCAAATTCGTTTATCAAATGTTACGTTAGAGTTTATTGGGAATATGACTACCGCACAGGGATCTATATACGTTGAAGGTCCAACTACTGCTATTGTAAATAGCTATACATGGACAATAAATACATCTGGTTCAATGACGGTAAATGGTGTGACG
The DNA here is from genome assembly GCA_963716425.1 of Candidatus Babeliales bacterium. Classification (GTDB taxonomy): domain Bacteria; phylum Babelota; class Babeliae; order Babelales; family JBFXEV01; genus JBFXEV01. The sequence goes on along the minus strand of OY970310.1, from coordinate 383,860 downwards.
TTATGGACAGATCCGGTGAGTGCAAGCACGCCGGGTGGTATTGCATTTGGCACTCCAACATCAACATATTGTACGCTACTAAATGGTGGTACTATCCAACAAGTGAGTACGGTGTCTGCTACATCGGTTACTGCATTACAAACTCAGATGACGACTGCCAATAGTAACATTACAACTGCTCAAGGGAATATTACAACTCTCCAAGGTCAGATGAGTACTGCTGATACAAACATCAGTACTTTGCAAGGACAGATGACTACTGCCAATACCAATATTACTACAGCAAATATAAATATTACCGCCTTGCAAACGAGAGCAACGACGGATGAAGCTAACATTACTGCTGCTCAAGGCAATATTACAACGCTTCAAGGCCAGATGACTACCGCTAATACCAATATTACTACAGCGAATACAAATATTACCGCCTTGCAAACGAGAGCAACGACGGATGAAGCTAATATTACCGCTGCACAAGGGAATATTACAACTCTCCAAGGTCAGATGACAACTGCCAATACTAATATTACTACAGCAAATGCAAATATTACCGCCTTGCAAACGAGAGCAACAACGGATGAAGTTAATATTACTGCCGCTCAAGGCAATATTACAACGCTCCAAGGTCAAATGGCTACTGCTGATACCAATATTAATACATTGCAAACTCAAATGACGAGTGCCAATAATAATAGCAATATTGCGCTTGGAGGCGGTACCATAACGCTAAGCTGCAATGTAATATTTGCAGATACCTATGCATTCACCGGCAATGGTACGGTAAATGGCAACGGTTATGGCTGCACCTTTGGGGGACTTCCTCTTACTTGGTCAAATACGGTTATGTGGAGCAATGCGGGAAATATACATTTAAATGGTAAAGTGTTGTTAAATGGGGCGCACACTTTCTCTGGAACATGTTGCTTGAAAGGTAATGGCAATATTCTTGATCTTTCTGGTGGCGGTTTTATTACGGTTCCTGCCAATTCTACGCTGTATCTTTCAGATATAGTGATTCGTGGACTTGGCACCGGCGGTGGGTCCATAATACTTGCTGCATCTACTTCCCAAATTCGTTTATCTAATGTTACGTTAGAATTTGTTGGAAACATGACTATGTCGCAGGGATCTGTATATGTTGAAGGTCCAACTACTGCTATTGTAAATAGTTATACCTGGACAATAAATACATCAGGTTCAATGACGGTAAATGGTGTGACGTTATGGACAGATCCGGTGAGTGCTGTTACTCCAGGTGGTATTGTCTTTGGTACCCCAACATCAACATATTGTACGTTGCTAAACGGTGGTACTATCCAACAGGTAAGCACGGTAACTGCTGTATCATTTAATGCACTCAATTCTTTAGTGACTACGGCTGATACTAATATTAGTTCGTTACAAGGTCAGATGACAACTGCGAACAGTAATATTACAACCGCGCAGGGGAATATTACAACGCTCCAAGGCCAGATGAGTACAGCTGATACAAATATTGGTACGCTGCAAACTCAGATGACTGCTGCTAATACTAATATTACTACGGCAAATACAAATATTACTGCGTTACAAACTAGAGCAACAACAGATGAGGGGAATATTACTGCTGCACAAGGTAATATTACAACGCTCCAAGGTCAGATGACTACGGCCGATACAAATATTAGTACTTTGCAAGGACAGATGACTACTGCCAATAGTAATATTACTACGGCAAATACAAATATTACTGCGTTACAAACTAGAGCAACAACAGATGAGGGGAATATTACTGCTGCACAAGGTAATATTACAACGCTCCAAGGTCAGATGACTACGGCTGATACAAATATTAGTACTTTGCAAGGACAGATGATTACTGCCAATAGTAACATTACTACGGCAAATACAAATATTACTGCGCTACAAACTAGAGCAACAACCGATGAAGGGAATATTACTGCTGCTCAAGGTAATATTACAACGCTCCAAGGCCAGATGACTACAGCTGATACAAATATTACTACGTTGCAGGGACAGATGACTGCTGCTAATAGTAACATTAACATGGCAAATGCAAATATTACTGCGTTACAAACTAGAGCAACAACAGATGAGGGTAATATTACTGCTGCTCAAGGCAATATTACAACGCTCCAAGGTCAGATGACTACGGCAGATACAAATATTAGTACTTTGCAAACTCAAATGGCTAACGCAAATAATAATAGCAATATTGCGCTTGGAGGAGGAACGGTAACGCTGAACAGTAATGTAATATTTGCAGATACGTATGCTTTCATTGGTAATGGTACGGTAAATGGCAACGGTTATGGCTGCACATTTGGAGGGCTTCCTCTTACGTGGTCAAATACAGTTACATGGAGCAATGCCGGTAATATGCATTTGAACGGTAAAGTACTATTAAATGGGGCACATACTTTTTCTGGAACGTGTAACGTAAAAGGAAATGGCAATATTCTTGATCTATCAGGAGGTGGTTCAATTATTGTTCCCGCAAATTCAACGCTCTATCTTTCAAATATAGTGATTAGAGGACTTGGTACTGGTGGTGGTTCCCTAACGCTTGCTGCATCTACGTCCCAAATTCGGTTATCCAATGTTACGTTAGAATTTATTGGGAACATGACTACATCACAGGGATCTGTGTATATAGAGGGTCCAACCACTGCTATTGTAGATAGTTATACGTGGACAATAAATACGTCAAGCTCGATGACGATTAATGGTGTGACATTATGGACAGATCCGGTCAATGCAACCATACCGGGAAGTATCATTTTTGGAACGCCAACGGCAACGTATTTAATTTTACTGAATGGAGGCACTCTACAACAAGTGAGTACTGCAAGTAGTTCAGCATTGAATGCTCTTACTGCCCGTGTGACTACTGATGAAGGCAACATTACAACGTTACAAGGCCAGATGACCGCAGCCAATAGTAATATCACCACTGTTCAAGGTAGTATTACTACACTTCAAGGTCAGATGACCAGTGCAAATACTAATATCACTACTGCAAATACTAATATTACCACTCTGCAAGGTCAGATGACTACTGCAAATACTAATATCACCGCCTTGCAAACGAGTATGACCACTGCAAATACTAATGTTGCCTCATTACAAACTAATGTAACTGCCGCTCAGAACAGTATTACTACTTTACAATCAAGGGCAACTAATGATGAGGCAAATATAAGTGCATTACAAGCGAGTATCACAGCAGCACAAGGTAATATAACGACTTTGCAAACGAATATGTCAGCTGCACAGGGTAATATCAGTGCATTACAAACCAATGTAACTGCTGATGAAACTAACATTGCTATGTTGCAAACTAATATGACCGCCGCGCAAAATAATATTACCGCCGCACAGGGTGCAATCAGTTCCTTGCAAACTAATATGACGACAGCTCAAAGTAATATTAGTACGTTACAAGCCGATGAGATAATAGATGAAACTAATATTGCTACATTACAAGCAAGTATGACTGCTGCGCAAAATAATATTACAGCTGCACAAAGTAATATTGGTACATTGCAAAGTCAGATTGCTGCTGCGCAAGGTTCTATTGCTGCGTTACAATCAAGCGTAATAACTGATGAAAGTAATATCAGTACTTTACAAACGAGTGTGGCAACAGCGCAAACTAACATTACTGGGTTGGGTACGCGTATGAGTACGGCAGAAGGTAATATTGCGTCAGCGCAGAGTGCAATTACCACATTACAAACAAACGCTATAACAGATGAGAATCATATTGCAACGTTACAAACTAACGTTGCAATTGCCCAAACAAATATAACTGGCCTAAGTACCAATATGACCACTGCGCAAGGGAACATTACCGCTGCGCAAGGTAATATTGCTACCTTGCAAACGAGTATGACTACTGCTCAAAGCAATATTGCGGTTGCGCAAACAAATGTTACTGCTTTAGGTAGTCGTATGACAGCCGCAGAAAATAATATTGATGTATTAGAAACAGCAACACATAATCTTGATGGTCGAATGTGGCTTGCAGAAACTGATATTAATCTGTTAGAAACAGCAACGTGTGCTCTTGATGCTCGTGTGACGAGTATTGAAGCGGTTGATGTAAATTTCCAAGATCAATTTGATTCAATAATCTCAAGCACCGGTGCATTGCAAACTGAAGTTACCGCGCTTGATGTTCGCGTGAGCGTAGCAGAAAGCGAGATCTCAACAGCACAAGGCACTATTTCTACGATCCAAACGAATGCTGCTGTAGATGAAAATAACATTGCTATATTACAAACAGATATGACAACTGCGCAAACTAATATTACTGTTCTTGACACGCGAATGACTTCTGCAGAAGGTAATATTACTGCTGCTCAAGGTGCGATTTCTACCTTACAAACAAATGTCTCTGCAGATGAGAATAATATTGCAACGTTGCAAACTAATATGACCACTGCGCAAACTAATATTACTGGACTTGGTACGCGTATAACTTATGCTGAAGGAAATATTACGACTGCGCAAGATAACATCAGTGTCTTACAAACAAATATGACCGATGCACAGGGCAATATCAGTACTCTGCAAACAAATGTAGCTGCAGATGAGAATAATATTGCCACATTACAAACTAATGTAGCAACAGCACAAACTAATCTTATTGGCCTTGGCACGCGAATGAGTTCTGCTGAAGGAAATATCACTGCTGTGCAAGGCAATATAAGCACCCTACAAACTAATGTGGCAGCCGCTCAGGGTAATATTGTTACGTTACAAACTAATGCGGTGGTAGATGAAAATAACATTGCAACGTTACAAACTAATGTGGCAACTGCGCAAACTAATATTATTGGACTTGGTACGCGTGTGACTTCTGCGGAAGGTAATATCAGTGCTGCACAAAGTGCGATTAATACACTCCAAACTAATGCGCTCTCAGATGAGAACAATATTGCAACACTACAAACGAACATGGGTGCAGCTCAAACTAATATTACGGGGCTTGGTACTCGTATGACTACGGCAGAAGGTAATATTACTGCTGCACAAAGCAATATAAGTAGTTTGCAGACTACAATGGTAGTAGCGCAAAGTAACATTACCGTAGCCCAAACAAATATTACGGCACTTGATGGTCGTATGACAGCGGCAGAAACTACAATTGATGTACTCGAGACGGCAACGCATACTCTTGCCACCCAAGTGACCTCTATTGTAGCAACAGATAACAGTTTGCAACAGCAAATCGATACCATTGTAACAAGCACCGGTGTGTTGCAAACTGAGGTAACTTCACTTGATGGTCGCATGGCAGTATGTGAAACAGATATTGATGTATTAGAGACGGCAACGCATAACCTTGATGTTCGTGTACTGTCAATTGTAGCAACTGATAGTGAGTTACAATATCAAATAGATACTCTCAATACAAGCACCGGTGTGTTGCAAAATGAGATTCTGGCGCTCGATGGTCGCATGAGTATTGCTGAAACTAACGTTGCTGGTGCGCAAGCGAATATAGTAACTATAGAGAATAATGTGACAACTGCTCAAAGTAACATTGATACATTACAAACGACCCTTTCTACCGATGAAGGTATTATCAGTACTATCCAAAATAATCTTGAGAGTGCTCAGGCAACCATTAATGTGCATACTACCCATTTGAGTACTATTGATACTGAAATTGAGGTGTTAGAAACTGCAACTAGTAGTCTAGATAGTAGAGTATCATTGCTTGAAGAAACTAATATTACCTTTAATGAGGAGATAGAAGGATTACTCACGAACACTGGATTGCAACAAAACTTACTCTCAATTGATTATCGATTGAATGCTGCAGAAAGCAATATTACTGGGGCTCAAACGAATATAAGCGACCTCCAGAATAGCATGACCATGGCAGAAACTAATATTGATGTACTTCAAACAGCTACGCAGACTCTTGATGCTCGCGTGACAATAATTGAATCAGCAGACAATAACTTCCAAAATCAAATAGATGTTTTAAACACAAGCACTGGTGTGTTGCAAACTGAAATTACTGCGCTTGACGGCCGCATGGCTATCTGTGAAGCTGATATTGAGGTGCTCGAGACAGCAACACATAATCTTGATGGTCGTGTGACGATCATTGAGACAGTTGATACTAACTTCCAACAGCAAATCGATGCTCTCAACACAACGACTGGTGCATTGCAAACTGAGATAACGGCGCTTGATGGGCGCATGGATACCGCAGAGGGTGCAATTACTATCTTGCAAGATAATGCAATTGTAGATGAAGCAAATATTGCAACGTTACAAACGAATATGATTACTGCACAAACTAATATCACTGGACTTGGTACCCGTATGAGTACGGCAGAAGGGAATATCTCTACTCTGCAAATGCAAATAGCTTCTGATGAAACGAATATTAGTGCTTTACAAAGTCAGATGACACGAGCACAAGGTAACATTTCTACGTTACAAACTAATGCTGTAGCTGATGAAACTACTATAAGTTCGTTAGTACTTACTATGTCATCTGCTCAAAATGCGATCAGTACGCTACAATCTAATGTGGCAGTTGATGAAAATAATATTAGCGTGTTACAAGGTAATATGGTTACTGCACAAACCAATATAACTTCGCTTGATACTCGTGTAACTACCGCCGAAGGAAATATCAGTACGGCACAAGGAGCTATTAGTACATTACAAACTAATGCGGCGGCAACTGAAAACAATATTGCAACGTTACAAACAAACATGACCACTGCACAAACTGATATTACGGGGCTGGGTACAAGTATGACCTCTGTGGAAGGTAATATTACTGCTGCTCAAGTTGCGATTTCTACATTACAAACAAATGTTTCTGTAGATGAGAATAATATTGGAATATTACAAACTAACGTTGCAACTGCGCAAACTAATATAAGCGGACTTGGTACGCGTATGACTGCGGCAGAAACTGAAATTGACATTTTAGAGACTGCAACCCATAACCTTGATGCTCGTGTTACCATTATTGAAGCGCAGGACAGTAACTTTCAAAGCCAAATAGATGCTTTAAATACAAGTACCGTTATGTTGCAAAGTGAGATAACCGTTCTGGATGATCGCATGGCAGTATGTGAAACAGATATCGGTGTATTAGAGACCTCAACTCATAACCTTGAGACTCAAGTACAATTGATAGTAGCGATTGACAATGATTTACAATATCAAATAGATACTTTGAATACAAACACGGCTGTTTTACAGGTTGAGATTACAACCCTTAATGGTCGCATGGCTGTATGTGAAGGTGATATTGAGGTGCTGGAGACAGCTACGCATAACCTTGATGCTCGAGTGACTATCATAGAATCAACTGATAATAACTTCCAACAACAAATTGATACTCTCAGCACAAGTACTGGTTCATTGCAAACTGAGATAACAGCGCTTGATGGACGCATGGATATTGCAGAAGGCGCAATTAGTACCTTGCAAGTTAATGTAACCACAGATGAAACTGCTATTGCAGCGTTGCAAACTAATATGACTACCGCACAAACTAATATATCTGGACTTGGCACACGCATGACCACTGCAGAAGGTAACATTGCAACTGCCCAAAGTGTGATTTCCACCTTGCAAACCCAAGTTGCTTCTGATGAAACCAATATTAGTACCTTACAAAGTCAGATGACACGAGCTCAAGGCAACATTTCTACGTTACAAACTAATGTTGTAGCTGATGAAACAACTATAAGTTCGTTACTCCTTACCATGTCTTCTGCTCAAAATGCAATTGGTGCGTTACAATCTAATGTGGCAGTTGATGAAAATAATATTGGTGTGTTACAAGGTAATATGACTACTGCCCAAACTAATATTACCGGGCTTGGCACGCGAATGACTACTGCAGAAGGTAATATCAGTTCTGTACAAAGTGCAATTAATACACTGCAAACTAATGTACTTTCAGATGAAAACAATATTACAGCATTGCAAACGAATATGACCACTGCGCAAACTAATATTATTGGGCTTGGTACGCGAATGACTTCAGCTGAAGGCAACATTACTGTTGCACAAAGTAATATAAGTACCTTGCAGACTGCAATGGGAGCAGCGCAAAGTAATATTATCATGGCACAAACAAATATCACTGCACTTGATGGTCGTATGTCGAATGCAGAAACTGATATTGATGTTTTAGAGACAGCAACGCATACTCTTGCCATTCAAGTGACCTCTATTGTAGCAACAGATAACGGTTTGCAACAGCAAATCGATACCATCATAACAAGCACCGGTGTGTTGCAAACTGAGGTAACTGCACTCGATGGTCGCATGGGGGTATGTGAAACGGCTGTAGATGTATTACAGACGGCAACGAATACTCTTGCAACTCAATTACAATCAATCATAACAATTGATACTAATTTGCAGCAACAAATAGATACATTAAATACAGCTACTGGAGTGCTGCAAGCTGAAATTACAACCATTGATGGTCGCATGGCCGTCTGTGAAACTGATATTGAGGTACTCCAAACTGCAACGCATAATCTTGATACGCGAGTGACTATCATAGAATCGACTGACAATAATTTCCAGCAGCAAATCGATGCTCTTGATACAAGTACTAATGCATTGCAAACTGAGCTTACAGCGCTTGATGGGCGCATGGATATTGCAGAAGGCGCAATTAGTACCTTGCAAGTTAATGTAACCACTGATGAAACCAATATTGCAACGTTACAAACTAATGTGACTACCGCACAAACTAATATCACTGGACTTGGCATAAGTATGACCACTGCGGAAGGGAATATTGTAACTGCTCAAAGTGCGATTTCTACCTTACAAACTCAAGTGTCTTCTGATGAAACTAATATTGGCACCTTACAGGGTCAGATGACGCGTGCTCAAGGCAACATCTCTACATTACAAACGAACGTGGCTGTTGATGAAACTACCCTAAGTTCATTGCTCCTTACCATGTCATCTGCTCAAAATGCAATTGGTGCGTTACAATCTAATGTGGCAGTTGATGAAAACAATATTGGTGTGTTACAAACTAATATGACTGCTGCCCAAACTAATATTACCGGGCTTGGCACGCGAATGACTACTGCAGAAGGTAATATTAATTCTGCGCAAAGTGCAATTAACACATTACAAACTAATGTGCTTTCAGATGAAAATAATATTGGAACACTACAAACTAATATGACAACTGCTCAAACTAATATTACAGGTCTTGGTACGCGTATGACATCCGCTGAAGGTAATATTACTGCTGCACAAAGCAATATAAGTAGTTTGCAGACTACTATGGCGGCAGCTCAAAGTAACATTACGGTGGCCCAAATTAATATAACTGCACTCGATGGTCGTATGACAACGGCAGAAACTGATATTGATGTACTCGAGACGGCAACGCATAACCTTGCTACCCAAGTGATCTCAATTGTAGTAACAGATAATAATTTACAACAGCAAATAGACATCTTAAATACAAGTACGCAAACATTGCAAGCTGAGATAACTGCTCTTGGTGGTCGCATGGCCGTATGTGAAACAGATATTGATGTACTAGAAACAGCGACGCATAATCTTGCTACTCAAGTACAATCAATTGTAGCAACTGATAGTAGTTTACAAAACCAGATAGATATTCTCAATACAAGCACTGGCATTTTACAAGTGGATATTACAGCCCTTGATGGTCGCATGAGTACCGCTGAAACTACTATTACTAGTGTGCAAGCAGATATAGTAACTATAGAGAATAATGTGATAACTGCTCAAAGTAACATTGGTACATTACAAACGAGCCTCTCTACTGACGAAGGTACCATCAGTACCATTCAAACTAATCTTGAAAGTGTTCAGACAACCATTAATCTGCATGCTATGCATTTGAGTACTATTGACACTGAAATTGAACTGTTAGAATCTGCAACTAGTAGTCTAGATAGTAGAGTATCATTGCTTGAAGAAACTAATATTACCTTTAATGAGGAGATAGAAGGATTACTCACGAACACTGGACTGCAACAAAACTTACTCTCAATCGATTATCGATTGAATGCTGCAGAAAGCAATATTACTGGGGCTCAAACTAATATAAGCGACCTTCAGAATAGCATGACCATAGCAGAAACTAATATTGATGTGCTTCAAACAGCAACGCAAACTCTTGATGTTCGCGTGACTATAATTGAATCACAAGATGATAACTTTCAAAGCCAAATAGATGCATTAAATACAACCACTGGTGTATTGCAAACCGAGGTCACAACTCTTGATAGTCGCATGGGGGTATGTGAGGCTGAGATTGAAGTGCTCGAGACCGCAACAAATGCTCTTGACGGCCGTGTAACGATTATTGAAACAGTTGACACTAACTTCCAACAGCAAATCGATGCTCTCAATACAAGTACTGATGTATTGCAAAGTGAGATAACGGTGCTTGATGGACTTATAGAGACTGCAGAAGGTGCAATTACTAACTTGCAAAATAATGCGACAATAGATGAAGCAAATATTGTAACATTACTAGCTACTATGAGTACTGCACAAACTAATATTACTGGACTTGGTACCCGTATGAGTACAGCAGAGGGGGATATTTCTACTCTGCAAACACAAGTAGCTTCTGATGAAACGAATATTGGCACTTTGCAAAGTCAGATGACACGGGCACAAGGAAATATTTCAACGTTACAAACAAATGTAGTGGCTGATGAAACTACCATAAATTCATTACTTCTTACCATGTCAGCAGCTCAAGATGCGATCGTTACTCTACAAAATGATGTAGCAATTGATGAGAATGCTATTGCGACGTTACAGACTAATATGACAACCGCACAAACTAATATAACCTCGCTTGATACGCGCGTAACTACCGCAGAAGGAAATATTACTGCGGAGCAAAGTGCAATTGGCACACTCCAAACTAATGCTGCTACAGACGAAAACAATATTGCAACACTCCAGACAAATATGGCCGCTGCGCAGACTGATATTACCGGGCTTGGGACTCGCATGACCTCTGCTGAGGGTAACATTACTACTGCTCAAGGCAATGTTTCTACCTTGCAGACTGCAATGGTGGCGGCGCAAAGCAATATTACTGTTGCACAAACAAATATTGCTGCTTTAGGTGGTCGTATGGGTATTGTTGAAACCGATATTGATGTTTTAGAGACGGCCACTCAAAATTTGGCCACTCAAATGATCTCAATTGTAGCAACAGATAATAATTTGCAACAACAAATAGATACTATAATATCAAGTACTGGTGCATTGCAAACTGAGATAACTGATCTTGATGTTCGCATGGCAACTGCGGAAAATACGCTCAGTGTATTAGAAACTGCAACGTATAATCTTGCAGCGCAAGTGATCTCTATCGTAGCAACTGGTAGTAATTTGCAATATCAGATAGATACTCTCAATACAAACACTGGTGCACTGCAAGCTGAAATAACTACGCTGGATGGCCGCATGGCAGTATGCGAGGCTGAGATTGATGTGTTAAAGACAGCAACGCACAATCTTGATGACCGTGTGACAATTATTGAAACGCAAGACACCACTTTCGAGCAGCAAATTGACGCTCTCAATACAACTACTGGCGCTTTGCAAGTTGAGATAACAGCGTTTGATGGACGTATGGACACTGCAGAGAGTGCAATTAGTACGTTACAAATAGATGTGACTGCAGATGAGAATTCTATTGCAGCATTACAAACCACTATGAGTACTGCGCAAATTAACATTACAGGACTTGGTACGCGTATGAGCATGGCAGAAGGGGATATCTTTACGTTACAAGCACAAGTAGCTTCTGATGAATCGAACATTAGTACTTTACAGGGTCAGATGACACGCGCGCAAGGAAATATTTCTACGTTACAAACAAATGCTGTAGCAGATGAAACTACTATTGGTACATTATTGCTTACCATGTCAGCAGCACAAGATGCGATTGTTACATTACAAAATGATGTAGCAGTTGATGAGAATGCCATTGCAACATTACAGACTAATATGGTAACTGCGCAAACTAATATTACTTCACTTGATACTCGTGTAACTACCGCAGAAGGAAATATTAGTACGGCGCAAGGGGCCATTAGCACATTACAAATTAATGTGGCAGTGGATGAAAACAATATTGCAACATTACAAACTAATATGACCACTGCGCAAACTGATATTACCGGGCTTGGTACGTGCATGACATCTGCTGAAGGTAACATTACAACTGTTCAAGGCAATATAGCCTCCTTGCAGACAGCTATGACTTCAGCACAAAGTAACATTACCGTGGCGCAAACAAATATTACTGCCTTAGGTGGTCGTATGACAAATGTAGAAACTGAAATTGATGTATTAGAGACTGCAACTCATAGTCTTGATGTTCGCATGAGCACTGCAGAAACTAATATAACAGGAGTGCAAGAAGATCTAGTTACCTTGCAAAATAGTGTAACAACCGCACAAAGTTCAATTGGCACCTTGCAAACAAGTTTGATAAGTGATGAAACTACCATTGGTATTATTGAAACTAATCTTGCGAGCGCGCAGACAAATATTGCAGGTCTTACTACCCAAATTGAGGTATTAGAAACAGGAACGAGTCAATTGGATACCAGGGTATCAATTCTTGAAACAACAAACATTACCTATAATGAGGAATTAGATGGATTGCTCACCAACACCGGCTTGCAGCAGAATTTAAGATCAATTGATTATCGATTAAATACTGCAGAAACTACTATTACTACTCTTGATGATAGGGTAACTATGGCAGAAAATACTATTGATGTGTTAAAGACAGCAACGCATATTCTTGATACTCGAGTTTCACTTATTGAAGGTGCAGATATTAATTTCCAAAATCAAATAGATGCTCTTACTACAAGTACTGGTGTACTTCAAGTTGAAATAACTGCGCTTGATGGTCTGATGGATACTGCACAAACTACTATTACGAGCCTTGGTACTCGCATGACTGGTGCAGAAGGTGCAATTTCTATGGCTCAAGGAGCTCTTGCAACATTGCAAACGAACGTTATGGCTGATGAAACTACTCTGAGCTCACTCGTACTGACTATGTCTGCGGCACAAGGCTCTCTTGTAGCGTTACAAACTAACTTAGCAATAGATGAGAATCATATTGCAACATTACAGGGTAATATGACGGCAGCACAATCTAATATTACTGGGTTGGATACTCGAATATCTCATGCAGAAGGAAATATCACTACTGCTCAGGCTACAATAAGTACTTTACAAACTAATGCTCTTTCGGATGAGAATATAATTTCCACATTGCAAACTGATGTGGCAGCCGCCCAAACAGATATTACAAGCCTAGGCACACGCATAGCTGGTGATGAGGCTAACATTGCATCTGGGCAACTTACTCTTACAGGGCTAGGTAGTCGCATGGCCACTGCTGAAGGTTCAATCCACACATTGCAAAACAATGTACTAGTAGATGAAACTATTATTAGTATGTTACAAACTAATCAATCAGCTCAGCAAACTAGCCTTGGGGGACTTGGCACGCGCATGACAACAGCAGAAAGCAATATAATTACTGCACAAACTAATATTGCTACTTTGCAAACGAGTATGGCTGTTGCACAAGGTGCTATAAGTGATGTGCAAGTTAATGTGAGTGCTGATGAAAATACGCTTTCAACGCTGGTGGTTAATGTGCAAGCTGCGCAAACCGATATTACCGGCCTTGGTACTCAAATGGCAGAAGCTGAAGGTGTAATCTCTGCTATGCAAGCAACCACCACTACACTCCTTCAGTATGCTCGTGAAGATCTGAATGCAATATCAACGCTTCAAACACAGGTGGCCGCTTCCCAAACTGATATTACTGGGCTTACTACACGCATGACTGGTGCTGAAGCTAACATTTCAACTGCTCAGTCAGCTATTGCAACACTTCAAGCTAACACGTCTAATGATGAAAGTAATATAAGTACATTGCAAACAAATGTTACTGCTGCGCAAGCAAATATTACTGGGTTGGGTTCACGCTTATCTTCTGCTGAAGCTACTATTAGCACTGAACAAAATGCCATTAATAATTTGCAAACAACGGTGAGAGTAGATGAAGTTACATTGACATTATTACAGATGGATATGGCAGGAGCTCAAAATGGTATAATATCACTTGATAGCAGAATGAATGCTGCAGAAGCTGAAATTGAGACATTAGAAACGGCAACCCACAACCTGGATAATCGAGTATCGTTGCTTGAAACCAGTTATATTACCTTTAATGATCTTATAGATAACATAATAACAAATACGGGTTTACAGCAAGAATTGCTTTCGATCAGTTATCGGTTAAATGTAGCCGATAGTAATATTATTACATTGCAAACTAATGCAGTAGTTGATGAAAATAACATTAGTGCATTGCAAAATGAAGTGGCTGCTCTGGCCGCATGTTGTGACCAAATAGATGCTTTAAATACAAGTACCGCTCTATTACAAACAGAGATAGCAGAATTGGATACATATTGGGATACCTTGTCAAATGATTTTGGTAACTTGCAGGATAAAATTAATAATGTGGGTGTTCAAATGGAAAGCACCCAAAATACAGTTGGAGAATTACATAGTAATTTAATGCTGACACAACATTCTGTAACAAATATTTCTAATACTTTGAGTATTGTTTCCCCTACTGTTGATGCATTAGCAACAAGTACTCGTGTATTAGAAAGTGCTCTTACTAGCGTTGGGGATTGGATAAATACTACTCAAAATACTATGTTAGATTGGCAGAATTATATATATTCAATACAAAATGATATTGATACTCTTAAGGTTTGTTGTGATGAAGTGAATTGTTCAATTGATGCACTTATCACGAGCACTTGTTGGTTGCAAACTGAAATAGATGATCTTAAAGAAAAATGGAAGAGCATTGAGAATAAGCTTGATGTGCTGGAGACAAGCAGCAGTATGCAAGGTGATATTGATAGACTTAATCACTGTTTATGCATTACGGAAAAAGAAGTTGATTATTTAGAAAAAGTCCAATGCAAGCTTAAAAAACGTGTACACGATTAGAAAATGCTAAGTATAACCTTCTTGCATGTTTACAAAAATTTCAACGCAAGCATAAGAAGGATGGCAGCTGCATTGAGCTGATTAATCGTCAGTTAACATCTGATATAGAAGAAACGTTAGAAGATGGAGCTGTAGATGGGTATTTTGAGGCATATGAAGATGTACGATTCAGTAATACGATAATGTAAAAAGGAATTTATTATGAAAATGCAATTTCTGCTAACGCTAAGTATAGTATGTATGGGATATCAAACATATTTAGTTGCAGCAGATACTGATCAAAAAGAAGAGCCGCAGCAAGAAAAGATTGAAGAAACAGGAAATAAAAAAGTACATAAAGTAAGACAAGCAGAATCTAAAGAGTATGGACGACAGAAAAGACAACATACAGAGCATAGGCGCAATGAAGGTGAGAGACAAGGTAAAGGCAAACGTGAGCATTCTCAAGAAGCTTCAAAGCGCACTGAAGGCAAAGAAACTCAAACGGAAGCCATGCAAGTAAGGGAAAAAGAACGTGAACAACAAAAAGCAATGCAACTTGCACAAAAAGAAAAAGAACGCAAAGAACGTGAACAGCAAAAAGCATTAGCTCTTGCACAGCAAAAAGAACAGCAAGAAGTATTAGCACGAGAAAAAGCAATGCAACTTGTAGAGCAGAAAAAAGCGCAAGAAATGGCTGCTCAACAAAAGGCGTTGCAGCTTGCAGAGCATAAACGTGCTCAAGAAGAACTTGCTCGCGCAAAAGAGCAAGAGCGGGCAATGCAACTTGCACAAAAAGAAAAAGAACTCAAAGAACGTGAACATCAAAAAGCATTAGCACTTGCTCAGCAAAAAGAAAAACAAGAAGCATTAGCACGAGAAAAAGCGATGCAACTTGTAGAGCAGAAAAAAGCGCAAGAAATGGCTGCTCAGCAAAAGGCGTTGCAGCTTGCAGAGAATAAACGCGCTCAAGAAGAACTTGCTAGCGCAAAAGAACAAGAGCGGGCAATGCGACTTGCACAACAAGAAAAAGAACGCAAAGAACGTGAACAGCAAAAAGCATTAGCACTTGCTCAGCAAAAAGAAAAACAAGAAGCATTAGCACGAGAAAAAGTGATGCAACTTGTAGAGCAGAAAAAAGCGCAAGAAATGGCTGCTCAGCAAAAGGCGTTGCAGCTTGCAGAGTATAAACGTGCACAAGAAGAACTTGCTCGCGCAAAAGAGCAAGAACGGGCAATGCAACTTGTACAGCAAGAAAAAGAACGCAAAGAGCGTGAACAGCAAAAAGCATCAGCACTTGCCCAGCAAAAAGAACAGCAAGAAGCATTAGCACGAGAAAAAGCAATGCAACTTGTAGAGCAGAAAAAAGCTCAAGAAATAGCTGCTCAACAAAAGGCGTTGCAGCTTGCAGAGCATAAACAAGCTCAAGAAGAGCTTGCTCGCGTAAAAGAACAAGAGCGAGCATTGCAACTTGCACAGCAAGAAAAAGAACGCAAAGAACGCGAACAGCAAAAAGCATTAGTACTTGCCCAGCAAAAGCAAAAACAGGAAGCATTAGCACGAGAAAAAGCGATGCAACTTGTAGAGCAGAAAAAAACGCAAGAAATGGCTGCTCAACAAAAGGCGCTGCAGTTTGCGGAACATGAACGCGCTCAAGAAGAACTTGCTCGCGCAAAAGAACAAGAGCGAGCAATGAAACTTGCACAACAGGCAAAAGAACGCAAAGAACGCGAACATCAACAAGCATTAGCTCTTGCACAGCAAAAGGAACAGCAAGAAGCATTAGCGCGAGAGAAAGAAATCCAGCTTGCAGAGCGTAAACGTGCTCAGGAAGAACTTGCTCGTGCAAAAGAACAAGCGCGGGTAATGCAGCTTGCCGAACGTAAACGTGCTCAAGAAGAACTCGCTCAAGCAAAAGAACAAGCACGGGTAATGCAGCTTGCTGAACGCAAACGTGCTCAAGAAGAGCTTGCTCGAGCAAAAGAAGAAGAGCACGCAATGCAGCTTGCACAACTGGAAAAAGAGCATGAGGAGCGTGAACGTCAAAATGCTTTAGTGCTCGCGCAACAGTGGGAAAAGCAAGTAGCGTTAGCTCGAGAGCAAGAAATGCAACTTGCCCAGCAGAAAAGAGCATTAAAACAAGCACAAGAACAAAGGGCTTTTCAACTTGTAGAGCGCAAACGTGCTCAAGAAGAGGCTGCAAGAGCAAAAGAGCAAGAGCGAGCACTGCAACTTGCACAACAAGAAAAAGAGTGTGCAAAAATGATCGCGATCGAAGATTCAGCAGCACAACAGGTAGTTATTGCGAAAAAAGCAGAACCTTTAACTTCTACTTTAAAAGACGTAACAGGTAGTGCATCGCATAAATATACGGAGAGATTTAATCGCATAATGGCCTATGCTGAAAAACAATTTGAAGTTACCATGCAACTAGTAAATCTTCAGCAACGCATGATAGAGTCTATGCGTAAAGATTTGGAGCAATTGACCGCATTGGCAATGCATGAGAGTCAAATGTATACGCCAATGGTTTAGTATCTATATAAGAGGTAAGGCTGAATCTATGGAAAAATGGTTACGAGTTATTAGTTTTGCTTGCTTGAGTTATGGTGCAAATCTTAGTGCCGATAATGAACATACATTTGGCATGTTTGAAACTTCTTCTGAACGTGCAGTTAAATTAGCGCAGTATAAAAAGGCAAAAGAAGAGGCTGGGCTGGAAGAAGAAAAGCAGCGTGTTTTATTGCTTGCTCATAAAGAACAACAACGTAAAGAAGAAGAGCAAAGGCAACGTGAACTGTATGCGCGCAAGCTTAAAGAAAAAGAACTTGCGATCGAGCAAAAAAGGTTGGAGGTTCAAGAACTTCAGCTTGCGCGAGAAAGAGAAACAGAACAGATTAAATACCAACGAGAATTATTGCACGCAGCGCGAGACAAGGAACGCTTTACTCTTCCACAACAGAATTCACTTTCTCCACAGCTCAAGCAAATGAGAGAAGCATCGGGATCTACTGATACATTTGGCCAAGCAATGGCCTGTGCTGAAAAACAACTTGAAGTTACTTTGCATGCACTGAACAATCAGCAGCGTATGATAGATACTTTGCATAATGAGCTGATGCAATTGAGTGCTCTTGCGTATAATGACTAGATGTTAATTAAAACATCAAGAGCTGCCCGGTTAAGGACAGCTCTTTGACATTCCTTGTTTTGTTCTATTCTTAAGGAAGATTCGCTCCCAAGAATTTTGCCAGTCTCAAACCAATAAAGTATGCAGGATACGCAGTATTGCCTGTTGTAGACTTAGGCATAATACTGTTATCTGCAATATAGAGACTATCAAGTTCATGCACTTTCAGTTTACCATCAACTACGCCTGTGGCAGAGGTGGGTGACATTCTGCATGTGCCGCAAGCATGAAACGTTATTATTGGATTATGGATTGCATCTTGCTCTAAGAAGCTATCATCACCCGCCGGGGCTGTTCCGAGAGGGAACGGATAATGATCCATTGGCGGATAAAGAACATCTTCAAGTGTGCCGCCAGGTTGTGCTACAGCAATTTGCTTTGTCAATTTAAATATGGTAACTGCATCTGCAAGATCTTGGCTTGTGCCACCAATGCCTGCAGTATCAGTAAACATATTCAGATTAATATAGGGAGCTGTTAATGGATTGGTGCTACAAATCACCACTGACCCAAGACTTTGTGGATCCGAAATATTATTTAACAGAACAATATCATTAAAAGTAAATGCCGATTGGTCTACTGTTAATCCCAATGCAGCAGCTACACTCGTTGGAAACGCCGCTGCAGCAGAGAAGTAATCAATTTGTGCTCTGCGCACACCATCGCCTACGCCCAAATCGTGGAATGCGGTATTTAATTCAAACAGAAAAGGAGGTGCGCAAGGCGGTGTATCAGCTGAGCATACATTGTTGATGATAACAGGAACGCCATATTGGTTTTGCAAGTTATAGCCAACGTTATCATTTTCAAGAATAACATTAATGCCGAGTGGAACTAAGTCGCTTGCTCTACCAATACCTGAAAGTTGCAAGAGCGCTGGTGTATGTATTGAACCGGCCGAAACAATAACCCCCTGTCTTGCAAATGTGCGCAATGTTTTAGTGCAAGTGCCTTTGTTGATAATAAGTTCTACACCTATAGCTCTCTTACCATTAAATAAGATACGTGAAACTGTAGTACTTGTTCGCACAAATAATTGGCGGCCATTAATACCATTATTATGAGCATCAACTATGGGTAGAACTGGCGGATTAGCTCCTTGAGCTGCAGTTATTCCTTTTAAGTAAGAATTAGCAGAGAATGAGCGCACACCACATGTTTGGGTGGGGCAAAAGTCAGTGGCCCATTGTTGATTGGCAGATACGCCCACCGTATTTGCATAAAAAGGAGGCATTGGCATGGCAAAATGATCATTATAATCAGCAATTAGCGGAATACCCAAGCCCGCAGCTACTGCAGCAGAAAATGGATCGGTCAACGGCGTTTGCTGGCTAATATATAATCGACCTGCAACGCCTCGTTGAGTAAGATCGACTATTGTTCCATCAGGGTTATAATGTTCTTGGCTTATGAATAATGGTAATAAGCTTGCATAACTCCAATCTGGATTGTCAGAAATTACTGCCCACTCATTATATATATCTGGTGTTCCTCGCACCGCTTGGAGCCTATTATTGGCACTACTACCGCCAAGTAAATGTCCTGTCGAATATATTTGTTGGGCTGATGGTAGGGGATTGGTAGCATAGGTGAATGCATATTTTGGATTAAATGTTAAAGGAGCAGTAAAATCAAATACGGCTGAATCAAGAACTGCAGGATCTGCAGTAAGATCTAATCCTGATTCGAGAACAAGCACCGAAGTCGTTTTATCATTAGTCAAACCCCAAGCACAGGTGAGCCCGGCTGTACCACCACCCACAATAATGTAATCAACTGTTTTAAAAAATATGTCACTACATTTTTCTTCTTGTTGAGAGCAACCATGTATTTGACTGTATGATTTTATATCACCCAGTAATGTTACTGGCATAATTGCATTAAAGAGCAAGGCCCAAGCTAAGGTATTTGCGACCTTTTTTTGTATGTTTATTTTCATCATAATCACTTTTAAATAGGAGATTAATATATATTTTGTTAACAATGATTTGTTATAAACTGTTGTTTATAGCCAGTATGCCATGATGTGAAGATACGTGGAGTTAAGACTGGTGGCTTCATAAATAATAATGTGGTCTCCTCTATTTTTTATGTACGTCATTATTGTTTAGACACCCTCATATTACTTTGCGTATATTGCGGTTGTCAACAGGATTTTTTTCTATTGATAGAGATTGTGTTCTTTGATAAATTCCATTACGCGTTCTCTGACCATGTTATAACAAAGAGATGTTTTGTGTTGAATGCTCAAACGCACTGCACTACTTGAGATTACGCTATATTCTTTTTCTAAGATAAGCAGGGTAACACCTGCTGGAATTACTGTTTTTGAGTCTGCGCGTGGCATAATAACAAGAGTATCATGTGCATCTGCATCGAGCGGGTTCCAATATGCCAAATTTTCTTGACCAGACAAAAGATACCAGGATACTTTAGGATAAGCACCAAAAGTATCTTTGAGTTCTTGCATGCCCCAGGATACTGTTTTGTCTTGTACGAGCAGGGTGATGGGAAATGTGCACGGCAGAATAAGTTTGAGCATTGCAATGCGATCTTCAAGCGTTGCACAGTATTGTTTATGGCCTTGATTATTTATTACTACAAAGAGCCTGTCAATTCCCATGGAAAATGCGCGCGTAATAACTTGCTCATGTGCACGGGTTGGGGGAACAAAAGTCCCCCAATATACACCAAATGTATTGGAAGCATTGCTCGCTTGCATTGAATGCAATAATACAAGAATGTTATATACAACAAGCTTTAACTCCATGACTTATTCATATTTCTTCGTGTACGGTAGTAACATCTTGTATGTGTGCAGTCGCCACTTCTTCTTGTTGGTCTAATTCGTCTTGTTTATAAGCTGCCAGTAAGAGTGATACTATTGATCCAACCCCACTGATGGTAGTGGTGATAGTTGAAATATCTGCCCGATCGCTATAATATATACTATCTTTGAGCGCCTGTGCAGCGAACAACAAACTCATTAAAATCCACATACTTCTTTGAGTATCGAGTGAGCCAAGTTCTTTTAATACACTAATATCTTTTGCATGCTGTATTTGCAACGCAGAAAGCGGCGCCTGTTGCTCGAGTGACGTTTGATCGATTGTGTCATCCTCAGAGCACAATGAACGATAACGCGTATATGATGGATGTGTTGTATGCTGGGCAGGTGTCAATTGCGCGGCACCTTCGCTGAGCCCATCTAGTCTATGCAGAAGATTGATTAATTGAGCTTCTGCTTTTTTTGTTTTTCTTTCTAAAGAAACTGCAGCACCAATCGCTGCCAGATTAAGTAGACTATCAGCTAACAAATTAATGTAGGTAATCTTGTCATGGTTTATGAGACCGCTTGCAGGAGTGAAGTAAAAGTCTTTTAAATGGTTGCAACCTAACATTAAAAAAAGCCCCAAGCTCATCACTGATGCAGCGTGCGACGATCCAATTGATTCGACTAACTCTCTATGCTCTGCCTGACGCTCTGGCGCAAGCAATAAGCTCTTGAGGCGAGATCTTCTTACAATTTGTTGTTGAAGGGTAGGCTCAGCGGCTGGTGCTGAAGGCACTGGCCTTTGATAGGACTGAAAGGGCCCAAATTCTATAGCCGCTTGTTGATCTACTGCATCATAAGGCATACCCGCTTGTTGATACATGCTGTGAGCAGTTGTTGCAAGTAGTAATAGTGATACTGCAACGGCACATGAGGTAATTTTCATACTATTCCTTGTTTTTAATAATTATTATCTATCATTTTTAGTTTATACTTTGTGAGTCATCTGCTGCAAGATGATCAAGTCTTTCAAGCAGTTTGGTATATTCTTTTTGTGCAGTTTTTGCTTTATTCCAGTACAAAACGGTTCCTGCTCCTGCAGAGAGTATTGCACCTAAGTTAATGACTGATGCACCCGCCTCCATATATCCTAACGTGGTAAAGGGATCTGTACGAGTTGTGTTATTTTGCAGAGTTTGATCGGGAGGTGTGTGCCCATTGTATAATGGGTTGTTGCCCCAAAAGTGATGAAAGACCATGTTTTTTGCAAAATTAAGACCGCCCATCAGTGCAAGTATTGCAAGCAACGGTATTCCCGTTTTGTAGTAACCTAGTGAGGAAACGAGGGTGATGTTATCTTGCCGCTCTCTTGTATTAACCCGCAGCCTGTTTGTCTGAGCAACAACACTTTGTTGTGGTTCTTGAGCAATTGATGATGCAGGTTCTTGCGATAGTGTATTAAGTTGAGCAATAAGGCTAGAGAAACGCTCTTGTGTTTTTCTATGTTCGCGTTGATCTGCAAAAGCAAGCCCAGCTGCTACAAGTGTTCCAGAGAGGTTGAGCATAAAGGTCGCATTTGTGCTTGCAATAAGTGCACTATTAGATACCCCAGTTGTGGTTACATTATTAATAGATTGAGTTGTTGTGCCCCAATACAATTCAAGAGCAACATCTGACGCAGCATTCAGCCCGAGCAGCAGGGCAATAATTGCTTCCCATTTTGCTTTACTTTCTAAGCTGCCCACCTCCTTGATGAGTCGTAGATTTTCCGTTCTTTTTTCTGATATAAATAATGGATCGGGAACGGGAGTTCCACTTGCAAGAACTCGATAGAGTGGCCTGCCTTGGCGATCCATAGCGGAGCTGGTAAAACACATGCATAGTATCAGGGATATATAAAGTTGTGTACTGTTCATAGTCGTTATTCGGCTGGTTCTGCGTTAGTAGTTAATTGATCTAGTTTTTTAAGTAATTTCTTTATTTGGCATTTTTCTTGGGATGCCTTTGTTGCAGCCCGTAATGCTCCAACGCACGAAAGTACCATTCCAGTGCTATTGGCGATCATAGTGCCAATGCATGTTTTGCCAAGGTCATTCAATGTACCGCTTGTTGTGGTACTATTATGAAATCGACCTTCAAGAGTAGGCGTATCAAAACCTAATAATTGTAACGTTAACGTATCTTTTACTGCATTTGCACCAAAGATGAGTGCAAGAAATGCCCACATTTTAGTAGCAGTTGAATGATAGCCGAGTGAACGAATAAGTTCAAGGTTTTTTTGTTGTTCTTCAGAAAGAACGGCATCTGTGGCAATCAATGGTGTATCTTCAGATTCTGATACACGAGCTTCTATATCTTGTGCTTTAACGAGAGTATTTGAGGTGCACAGTTTTTGTAGTACTTGTTGTAATTCTTCTTCTGATTGTATTTTTGAATGATTGTTAACCAATAAAGCAATTGCGCTCAAAAGTATCGTTGTCACATTGAAAGAAGATATAATAGCCGTTGGAAGTGCGAGTGATGTGGATATTGAAGGTGGTTCTGTGTTGCAAGTAGTTTGATTTGTGCATACCAGAGGACCACACTCGATAAAATCCGGACAATCTCTTCCGCAACAACCACTCATGTAACAAACCGGTTTGCATGGTTCAACAGGAACCAAATGATTAGATGGAATAAGATGTGTTAAGGGTTTGAGTGTTTCACTTCCCCAAAAACCAAATGCAATTAATTCTTTTGCGACATTTAAGATGCATACAGACGCTGCAGCAGCCAATAATTTTTTCCGCGCATCAGCTGCACCAATTGATTTGATTAAGGATAGATTTTTCTCACGTTTGTCTTTCGTTAAAAGAGGATGTTCAACATACCGAGGGGCAAGCATTTCTTTGAGTGAGGTTGATGCTCGTAATGAAGGCGAGCCTGGTTTTGAGCCAGAACCAAGTTGATATCTTTGTTGATCCATGCACCATACTTGGCTTGTGAGCATCAAGAACAGTAGTGCAGGTAAATTGTGGGTAATGTTCATAAAATATCCTTATTCAATATTGTCGTTTGCTGATGCAATGAGTTGATCAAGTTCTTGAAAGCGCTGTTGTATTTGTTCCTGAATGGTATTTGTTTTCCTTGAATAATGTATGCTGCCCCAAACAGAGGCCAGGAGCCCTACCAGATTTGCAATACTCGTGCCCATTGATGTATAACCAAAAGAATTACGAGTGTTTGTTTCTTCAACACATTGCGATGCACATGCTTGTCTACAGGTTTCATTTGTTATTGGGCACATCAAAATGTTGCAACAACCCGTAGCCCAGCATATTTGTTTGCATGTGGTGAGCGGCATTAGATGATTTGGTGGAATAAGTGGAGTAATTGGATACGTGGTATCAAATCCCCAAATGTGACCAAGTGTTAAATCTTTTGCTAGGTTAAGACCAAAAATAGTGGCAAGTAAGGCGCATAGTTTAAATTTGGCATCGCCAGATCCATTTGCTTTCATAAGATGAATAAAAGCTTGGCGTTTTTGATCAAATTGCATTTGATCTTGATTTGCAAGAGCTTGTGCCAGACTCTTATCAAGTACTTCCTGTATGGGGTTTGGCGATGGTGTTTGAATAGATAGATTTGGTAATCCTTGGGTTGCATTATCTAATTGGTTTAGCAAGGCCTCTAAAGCCTTTTCAGCTTTACCTTCTTCATGCCAAAACCAAACTGCAAGACTACCCGTTATCGCCGCAGCCAATCCATTTGCACTGAGGCTTACAATACTTTTATTGCCCAGCTCATTTATAATAGATAGAGGCGTATCGCGTGAACAATCCCATTGATCACTACAAATAGTTTGGCAATCAGGTCCAAACGTGCAATCTCCAAAACAACAACCTACCAAATCGCATATTTGGTGGCAGGGTTTGAGTGGCATAAGATGAGAAGGTGGTGTCAATTCAGTGGGTGGATATTGTGGTAGTTTCCCCCATACCTGTAATGCGGTAAAATCTTTTGCTGCATTAAGTGTCAAAATAAGCGTTGCAAGTCCAAGTAATTTTACTCTGGCATTATGCGCACCAATTGATGTTATAAGTGCAGTATTTGCAGCGCGCTGTGCATGGGCAAAAAGTGGATCATCATCGGGATTACGTTGTTTTAAAACATCCGCAAGACTTTGTGATAATACTGGAGCCGGTCGTTGCAACGTGCCAGGAGGAAACACTCGTGACAAAGGTTTGTTGAGTATGTCTCGAGAATCATATTTTGCACCAAGCAGCGGTTGCGCTTCCATGCAATACAATGGAGAATGCAGAAGCACTGCAAAGGCAAGAAAAGAAAAAGAAGAAAGTTTCATAATATCCTTTTTTAGAATTTTTTGTTCAGTTTATCTCAATCGACTTTTATTTTATTGTCGTGTTTCTGCATTACGTTCTATTAATGCGTCAAGTTGTTGTAACATGGCATCTATCTTGCGATCAGTGTTGTTTTTTTGCAAACGCGCCTCGCAGGCAAAAACAAACGAAAAAAGCCCTGATAATTCTTGAGTAAGAGCTTCAAAGTTTAGAATTGAATATAACGCTGGATCACAGGGGCCTTGAGCATCGATTGCATTTCCAATAGAGGAGAGTTTAACAAGATTGACCGTGCTCAATAGATCACCCAAAAGCAACCCCCATGACTTTGCTCGCTGTTGTGATGCTTCTTTGTGTAATTCGGCTACTGCTTTTCTTTTTTCTTTAGTTGCCTCAGTTTCTCGATCAATAAGAGCACTTATGAGTGCTGGCAATTCTTTCCTAGCATTCCATTTTTTCTTTTCAAGTTCATTATGTACCTTAAATAATGCAATACAAAGTAAGAAATGCGCCGCGGCGCTACCCAAGGTGTAGGCGCTTGTTACCGGATATTCATATGCTATAT
The DNA here is from genome assembly GCA_963716425.1 of Candidatus Babeliales bacterium. Lineage (GTDB taxonomy): Bacteria > Babelota > Babeliae > Babelales > JBFXEV01 > JBFXEV01. Next base: position 357,923 of record OY970310.1, on the reverse strand, counting down.
AAAGATCGGTAATCGCATTAAAGGCACATGTCAGTTGCAAACTCCGCAAACTGTTTTGGGCTCCCTCACATTGCCCAATGGTTGTATATTTTTCAAAGAGTGCTGCCTGCTTTTGCTTGATAAGTCCCCGAGTATTCCCGGGCCGCTCCATGCCAATAAGTGGTGCCATTGAAAAGAGCATAGAGAAAGCAATAATTTTAATAAGAATTTTCATGATACGTACCCTTTTTACACAATGTGTCTAACCTTCTGAGTAGGCTCTTTGGTTTCTCCACGCACTGCGCAGTGCATTGGTATAGCGGAGCAGCCACGCATTGAGCGTGCATCGATTTCATACTATTATTCCTGTTCTTCTTGTGCAGCTACTCTATCAAGTTGACCAAGTAATTGTGTGATTCTTTTTTCTGTCGTATTCCCTTCATGCCATCGGCTAAATGCACCAATAAGGGAAGCCGCAAAGCATACAATATTTACAATTCCAGAAGCTGCGCTCGTGCAGCCGACAGCATTGGCAACCATCTTTGTATCAACACATTGTGGCTCACATGTTATGGTGCAGGGGTCAATAGGTTGCGGGCAATATTGTGCGCAACATCCTGTTCTCCAACAAGCAACCTTGCATAGCCCAATTGGTGCTGAATGATTTGCTAAGATCGCTGATGCAGGAGTATGCTTTGTGTCATGCTCCTGTCCCCAAACAGTACCAATAATCATATCTTTTGCCAAATTAACACCAAAAATAGCAGCAAGGAGCAAGTACATTTTAATGCCAGCATCACTCGAGCCGCTCGATTTAATAAGATCAATAAGTTCTTGTCTTTTTCTAATGTATACTTCCGGATCTTGCCCCTCAGTATATTTTTGTTGTACTTCATTGAGTACACTGTGTATATGGGTACCACTGTTTGATCGTGACCATGAAGGGCTATTTATGCATGGCTGGCCTTGCGTTGCTTCATCTACTGCTTGTAGTATTTGTTCCAGTTTTTGGTCTGCCTTGCCTTGCTTTAGAGAGCTGTGTGCTGCAAGCATCCACGCTCCTAGTGCCGCAAAAAAGTTAACAGCAGCCGAAACGCCGGCTGTGTTTCCTAATGTATTAATAAAAGGGGCTCTCGTGTTAGAGCAGTCCCACTTATCGCCACAGACTGGGATGCATTCTCCACTACAATTAGGGATGCCGCAGCAGCCAGCAGCATAACATAATTGCTGGCAAGGACGGAGTGGCAGTAAATGTGATGGTGGAATAAGATCAGTCGAGGGAAATTGCGGTTGAACTCCCCATTTGCTTGCAATGATTGTATCTTTCATGCCATTTACAAAGAGTGCAAGACCAATGAGGCTAAATAATTTTGTTTGATTATTATATGAACCAATAGACTTAATCAACGCCATATTTTCTACACGTTTTACCGGATCTAATAATGGTTGATTATTTGGAATGCGTTGTTGCAAAACGTTTAAAAGCGCGCCTGAACTTGGTGGTGGTGTATAGTGCACGGGAGCTTGTTGATAGAGAGCTAGGGGTTCAGAAGAAGTGTCAGAAGCACCTTGTATTGATCCATTGCCTTGAGGCCGCTGCACGTGATCCATGCAAAACGATGCTGAATAAATAAATAAGATTGTAATGAAGAATGAGAAAAGAAAGTATCTCATGAAAATCCTCTTTTTTAAGCGATCTTACAACTATCATCCCAATCGAATTCGCCAATTTATGTGTAAAATGACCAAGGAGTTGATGGGGTATAGTAAGAGGATACTTTTTTGTGCACTGTTCTGTCAACAGCTTATAAAGGATATGTGTTTGTTTTAACGCTTTGTATTTGGTGCTTTTCCAAGTGATTTATGATTGAGCAAGAAAGCGATATTTTTTCTGTAACTACGCAGTATTTCCTTTTCGCCATTCGCTTTTGCCATTTGCGCAAGATACCTAAGAGCTTGCACTTTTGTATCTCTATCTTCATGTAACCAGGCTATCCTCTCAAGAAGAATCAACGTCATGTCATAATATTTTGCGGCTTCTTCCGGTTCTCCCCCAAGTTCACAAACGCCAGATAAATAAAAGAGTGCATCAGCTTCATGAAATGGTTCATCATTGCTTGGTTGAGCATTGAATAATAGGTTTTTGAGAGTATCATATTTTTCTTGAGCTTCTAGTTCTTTACCCTGGAAAGAAAAGAGAGAAAAAAGATTAAAGAGGGAATATGTTTTAATAAGAAAATTATGTTGCTGGTTTGCAGCATGTTGCCAAGCTCGTATTGTTTTTTCAGGTTGATTGAGTTTGTAATATGCATGGCCAAGATTATACCGGGCAATAACTCTTGCTTCTTGATTATCTGAAGACTGATGTAAAACATGTTTCCAGAATATTTTGGCCTCGTCAAATTTATCTTCTTGATATTTCTGCGCCGCTTGTTCAAGAAGTATAGCGGGATCACTGCAATTAATATGTCCATTAAGGACACGCTCTTTTTTTGTTGTATGTTGTAAGGCTAGTGGAACTATATTCTCGGTAGGTTCCACAAATTGAGGTCCATATGCATCTCTTGAGGGTTGACTTAGTACCCGTAGCTTCATTGCATGGAGATCCAAATAGAATAGTGAGAGTAAGAATAATAAAACAAAAGTGTAACGTTGATGCATAGTTAGTATACCTTAGGGGAAATTGTTAAATTCACAAAAAGTATATAGCAATGATGCTTAATAATAAAGCTTTTTTTGTTATTTTTTTCCATTTGATAAGGGTGCTTTTGGATTTAGCATCTAAATGCTATGGAAATTGTTGCTACACTTCTTCTTGTTCATGTTCATTCAAAATCAATTGGTCAAGTTGGGATTTCAGTGTTTTTGCCAATCGTTGGTTTCTTGCATGCAATACCAATGTTTTGAAGGTGAGACCGACTGCGATAGCGGCTATGCCAGCGTTTATACACTCAGCAGTCAAAGGGATTTTGCCATCGGCCAAAAGAAGGATGAGCATATTTTTACCAATATTAAGAGCACTTAAGGTCATGCCACCAATAAACAGGCCAGTAGCTAGTGTATTATTTGAACCGATTTTTTCATGTACCTTGTATAACTCAGTGCGTTTTTGCGTAATATCTGCGGTTGGCTCAGTATCCAATGCATCGAGTGCTCCAAGCAGCATATCTAGTTGTTGCTTGAGGTGCGCTTGTTTAGAACAATTGTTAATCGCAGCAGCAATTGTGCCTACTGTTGCTACGAGATTTGCACTCGCGCCGAGTACTGGGTAGATAACGTCTGGTGTATCGCTCTGCATTATCTGAACAACATCAATAAAATAGTTCATGAGACCAATAAGTGCGATGCTTAATTCAATTTGTGTGGCAGTATCTGCAGTGCCTATTAATTCATGGTGCTTAAATATTTCTTGTTGTGCATCTACAATGGTTTGTTTTGTGCTGAGTAATGATCGCAAACGAGGCGACAGTCTTTGCTGCCGGCGTAATGAATCCAACACAGGGTTGCTACCACTTTGCTCTGTAGAAGCCATTGCTGCTGCGAGTGGTTGCGCGCTAGCAGTGTGCTCGTTTGCTATTAATTGGTACGCTGGTGGAAAAGATTTTAGCCCAATTGCTTTTTCCATGCAGCGCACATGAGCAGATGCAAAAAGGGCGAGTGCGGCAAGCGTAAGAAATGTTATCTTTATGAGAGTCATTAGTTATTCTACCTTTGGTTTTCTGCAGCAAGCGAGCATAAGATGGCAGGTTGTTTTGCCACCTGTATATAGGAGCATTGCGCCATCCAAGGTGAGATTTGTATAATTAAACCATGCGGGTACTTCTTTTGTGTACAATAATGTATACACGTCATAGGCAGCTTTTCCGCCAATTAGTAGCGTAAATGCAGCAGGGGCGATAGCATTTCTTATGTCCCAGCGGCGATGCATTGAGACTATGGCTTTTGCGTGTTTTAGTTTCTCTGCTTTTATGGCAGTTTCTTTTGCTTGAATTTGTGCTTGTAATGATGCAACCTGTTGTTCATGAGTTGCGCGCTCAATCATGGCCGTTGAGGCATTCGCTGAGCCTGTTGCTGTGGTGATTTCCATGCAAATTAATGGGGAAGCTGAACATGACAGCAAGAAGGTAAGTATTAGTTTTTTCATTTTTTTCCCTATAAAAAATATTAAAAATTCTTAATTTTTTTGTTAACTATCCATTTCCTTTTTCTCCAGCATTAACTACCGCAACAAATCCTGCTGCTACGGCAGAAGCTAGGCCATGCAAACAATAGACCATAATTTTAATTTTATTGTCTTCTGTTGGGTGGGGTACGGCAAAACCTAATGCAACGGTATCAACTAAATAATAGCCACCTGCGAGAGAACCAATTACAATGTTTGAATTATGATTTTCCACTTTTCTTTTTCGTTCAAGAACAGAAAGTTTGTGTGGAAGTTTCTTGGAAACTGTTTCTAATTCTTGTTCTTTTTTTGTAAGTAAATCACGTAATCTTTTGAGCTCTGCATCGCTATCTTCTTTGGATATATAGAGTTCTTGATAGGATGGAGGAGCAGCATGAGCAAATGTCTGTCCATCTTTTTCTAAGAAATCATGGGTGAGTAAGTGCACTTGTTCATCTGCCTTCTGTACATTCGCGTGTAGCACTGGTACTAATGGATAGAGTCGTTGTCTATGATGCTCCATGCATTGTAGTGGCAATATACTGCAAGAAAGCAACACGATGAGTAGCGATTTTTTCATTTTTTCCTCACAATTAAGTTGGCAGGTGACTTATAATAGCTACTAACATAGCACTGGTAGAATAATATTCAAGATACGTAACAGATCGATATTATCTTTCAAGTTCGATGCATTCATCAGCATACTGTTCTACCAATTCAGGATTATGGCAGACCATGAGCACAAATGTAGAGCTTTCATGTGCAAGTTGTGCAAGCCGTTGCATGATCTCATGTGCATTTTTGGTATCAAGTGCAGCAGTTGGTTCATCAAGCAGCAGTACGCTAGGATTTTGTTGTAATGCCATTGCGATTGCAAGCAGTTGCCGCTGGCCACCAGAAAGATTTTGTACTGGTGTTTCCAGATCAAAAGGCAATTGAGCTACAAGCTTTTTTGTATCAATTTTGGACAAGCTACCAAGTGTTGGGTGTTTGGGCATACGCGCAAGTTGCAGATTTTCTCTGGCAGTTAAATTTGTTGCAAGCATGCTATCAACATCTTGTTGCACAAGCCGTATATGCTGGGTCAGCTCACGGGGTAGTTTGTTGTTTTGGGTGTTATACGTAACGCCATCAAGAAGGACGTTGCCTTCAAGTAGCTCTCCGGTTAATTGCCCTGCAAGAAGTTTAAGCAGCGTCGATTTGCCTGCACCATTTTGGCCACAGATCGCAGTGAGTTTGCCTTTCTGTACGCTGATACTTATATTTTTAAAAAAAGGTTGTTGTTGACCAGAGAATGTAAATGTTAAGTTTTTTATTTTCATGATTATACTCCTAAATGTTCAATACGCTGGCCTGCATGCTTGCGATAATAGAACAGTAACACGAGAAGAACTATAAGTGCTTGCAGCATGGTAAAATACTTAAGGTTAAAACCAATTTTGAGCATTGCTTGTTGCAAAGCAAAATAACTAAAACATCCGATAATAGGTATTAAGATTGAGATAGGTTTTTTACTGTTCAGTAAAGTTTTTCCTAAAATCAAACTGGTAATACACATAAGCACTTTGCCTACACCCATGTTCATTTCTGCAAATCCATTAGATTGTGCACATAAATATCCAGAAAGCCCTGCAAGCGCGTTACTGAGGATTATGCCAGACATAAATACATAACCAGTTGATGTGCCATAGTTTCTAAAGAACTTGGGGTTATTGCCAAAGACTGCATAGGAAAAGCCGAGCTGAGTTCTGAATATATATGCTCCAATAATAATTATGATGCTGCTTATAATAAGGAGCATTATAAACTCTGGTTGTTTGGAAAATAATCCAAGCATACTCAGCGGGTTTTTAACCCCGCTCAGCGATACATAGGGGCTCGTGATCATTTGTACTAACCCATGGAAGATACCAAAGGTGATAATACTTGAGAGCAAATGAGGTAACTTGCCAAAGTGTGTGATACTACTTGATACTATGCCCACGAGTGCGCTACCAATCAGGGCTGCAATAAGTGCAATGCCAAGAGTTACCATCAGCGGCATATCACTTGCTGCAACCACTGCAATGCTTGAGCATAATGCTGCATACATATAGGCAGTTTCAATGCTCAAATCCGGCACTTTCATAAGAGCAATAGAGATATACGCACCAATAATAAGTGGTATATGCATTAATGCTTGCTGAGCAACAATTAAGAGTGTGTTAATCATGATGCCTCCTTAATGATTATATTGGCATCTTGTGCCAATATGCCAAGTTGATCGTCAGATAGTGTAAGACCTTGTGCATGTTGAGTAGCTGCGTTAATAAGTAGTTTATAATTACTTATAGGGGTTATTGGCACATCGCGTGCTAGCTTATAATCATCAAGGATAGTAAGTGCTTTGAGCGCGCCTTGTTTGCCATGCTCATATTCTTGCACACCAAAAGCAAGAGCAGCTCCTTTCTCTCCGAATTTAGATCAGAAGCATAGAGCGTTACACCGTATTGATTACACAATTTAATGAGCGCATCCACTCCAGAAACAATAGTATGATCCGTATAAATAAGCACGGTATCTACCGTGCTTAAAAGAGATTCTACTTTTTGTGCTATGTCGACGCTCGCAAAGATTTGTGCTGTCTTGAGTGTTATTTCTTTGCTTTTTGTAGCAGCCTCAAGTTCCTTCCTTACTTTTTCCATGCCAGTGCCATGCGCGGGGTCATATACGAAAAGTATAGTTTTTGTAGTAGGTTTTACTTGTCGAAGATAATCAAGCTGCGCATCAAAGTTATCAGTAATATATGTTCCGGTAACTTGAGCGCCTTGCTTTCTAGAACTTGTAGTAACACCAATAGATTCTGGATTATCAATTGCAGAAAATACTAATGGTGTTGCACTCTGCTGTTTCTCTAGTAGCGTGTGCATAGTATGTGAGCATAAGGTGCCTACGGTAAACACAAGATCATACTTTTGATGTACCATTTCTTCAGCTTGTGCTCTGAGTAATGTTTTATTGCCGGCCGCATTAAACGTATCAAACGTATACGTTTGATTGCCGTGTGACATAGTCTCTTTAAAGCCACGTTCAATTTCATCCATTGCCGGGTGAATAGCGGGTAAAAAGATAGCAATATGTAAGCCTTCATTTTTTGGTTTTATTACATAAAAAATTGCAGCAATAGCAATGCAAATAGCAGCTAACGCTATGATGAGTTTATTCATGGTTTATTCCTTAATAATACATTCTCTTGAGAACTCATGCTTAAAATTGTGCAAAAATAATTAAGCACAAAACACTGGTACTTGAGAGATGATAAAAATATATATACTTAAAAACTAAAAAATTGGGGTAATAAATAGATTGCGCTGTGTTAGCACCAAGATAAGCCGCGCCAAGAAAGGGCAGCAAAAGAAGAATGAGTAATTGAAGGTTGATATTTAAAGGTTGAGTGCCTGTTTTCCATGGCATCTACTCCTGTAAAGTTAAAATATACTATATACTATATCTCACCATAGTGAAGAGATATTAATAATAGTATAGCACAATTATTTCTCATTGTAAATAAAAAGCCCTTAAAAGAGGGGGTTCTCTTCTTTAGAGGATATTCTAGAGCTTATCAAGAGGTATAGATGAAAAAAGCATATCTTATTTCAGATGAACATTATAACTGCTTGCATTCTGTCTATCAACCGTATGGTCAAGATCAAGGCCTTATCACCTTGGGATATGCTTTAATAATAATAGATGCTTGGAACGCGAAAGAAAAATACAATACTTTTATTCGCCAAACAAATAAAATGCAAGAATCATTTGATTTACGCTGTTGTGATTCGCCTGAGATGCAAGTTGTATTTACGCGAAGTGGGAAAGATTTTTTATTGGAATTACAATATGGTTGGTATGAGCGCGTGGATGGGGATGGGTCAGAGTCGGATATATTTCATAAAGAAGAGCCAAAAGTTCAAGAATTTTGGACTGAATCTCAAGAGTGGATAAAACGAGAACCAGAAAAAGAAGATAGTTCAATAAAAATTGATCAAACTGCTTTTATTAATCTCGCGCACGAGTTTATACAAATCAATAATAAAGGACTTGTATTAGAATTGATACAGAATGAAGATGAGTCTTTTTCTTTTTTTTTATCAAAATAGTTAGTTAGAAAAGTCATAAATAAAGGCCTGTCAAGAATGATTTTTGACAGGCCTTTTTGGTGTTCATTTACTTATACAAAGAAAATTTCTTTGTCATGGTATCCATAACCTCTTTAGGTCCATAGGCTGCAACACCATAATATTCAATATCATCAGTTTTGGTTGCCTTGGTGTTCTCAAGTTGTTCTTTATAGGTACCTCCAGTCATCGTTTTGATAAATGCTGATGTTATCATTCCCTTCTCTTTGGCTTCTTGAAGGAACCTTTTCATGTGGCTTGCTTTGCCAGTGAGCACAATGAATGGGTGTGCAGATATTGATGGATAGACGTTGCCATCTGCATCAATATAATCTTCAAATTGCATCGTAGCTTTTTGCTCTGGAGTAGCTTGTGCTACCAAGCTTAAGCTCATATGCGTGGCAGCATTCATAGCAATGCCGGGTGTTATTTTCTCGTTCACCACTACCACAAATTTATGTATTGTATTCATGAAAATTCTCTTTCATCTAAAAAATAATACTGAAATAGTATCCTATAAACCCATAATATATTGAATCATTGCCCAAACAAAAGCTTTCAGCCTTTGAGGACTAGAAGGCTGACATGTATCTTCCACCCTCTCAAGTGTACTTAAATCAACATTCTCACTTAAATAAGCATCTCGTTGGACATCTTGCACTTGAGTCTTTTTCATATCCCATTGTTTCATGAGTAAATATTCACCATAATGATCAAGAAGCACCAAAGCACGTCCTATTTTTGTGTTGCACATTATAACTGCTCTTGCAGCTTGCAACTTAGCGTTTTTATCAAGACGATTTTGGCATTGTTTATGGGTATCATGAACTGCTTCGTCAAACTCTTCAAGAGCGAGTAGATTGCCATCTTTCGTATGATAAGATGCTATAACTTTATGAGCATGCTGCAAAAAAGCATCTTTAAGGACTCCTTCATTACAATGTTTGCAGTCTTTTTTTGTAGTGCAATGCCCTATTTTTACACGAACACACCCTGATTTAGTATGTAATTGATAGTAGGCGGCATTTTTAATCTTCTCTGCGTCTACTATATCGTGCAAGTTTTTAGTACATTTTGCGGGCTGCTTTTCTTCACCATTCGTAAATCGCGGCACTGCAATCAATATACCCGATACAGAACAGCACATAATAACTGAAATCTTACATAGTAATTTAAAACTACTTGTACGTAGCATTACTGCCATATGTTTGTATACTTTATTCATATTTACATCCTTTAATAATGGTACTAAATTGTTCAATCTCTTTTTCTGTTGTTATGAAAGAGGTAACAAATCGATAGACATTATCTTGCCAATGGTAAAATTGCGCACCACATTCCTGCAATTTTTGTGCAACGTTTTTTGGCAGTTTCACAAAAATTTCATTGCATCTGACCTCATGCAGAATGGGAATATTGGCTTCTTTAAAGATTTGAGAGAGTTGTCCTGCCATTGCATTTGCATGGCGTGCATTTTTTAGCCAAAGGTCATCTTTAAAATATGCCAAAAATTGTGTTGCAATATATCGCTCTTTGGACATAAGTTGCCCAGATCGCTTGATCGTGTAATCAAAATCTTGCGCAAGCTCTTTATTGAAAAAGATGATCATTTCAGCAAGCATGGCACCATTTTTAGTAGCACCGAAACTTACTACATCAACACCAGATTTCCATGTCATTTGTGCAGGGCTGCATGCGAGTGCAACCAATGCATTTGCAAAGCGAGCGCCATCCATGTGAAGATACAGTCCGTGCTTTTTGGCAAGGGTGCCAGTTTCTGCAAGTTCATTGAGTGAATACATGGTGCCATCTTCAGTAGATTGTGAAATGCTGATACCCACTGGTTTGCTTGCATGTGGCCGTAATTCAGTAACATGCGCAATATGCTGTTCTATTTGACCAAGATCAATCTTTGCATGATCACCAGAAACGGGGTGCAAAATGCCACCCGAGAAAAAGCTGGGAGCACCACTTTCATCAGTGTTAATATGAGCATTTTCATGGCAATAAATAATGCCACCATTATGAGTCATTGTAGATAAGGCAAGCGCATTTGCAGCAGTGCCAGTTGCCACAAAGTAAATGCTCACATCCTGTTCAAAAATGCGCGCGACAGTCTCTTGCACTTGTTTTGTATATACGTCACCACCATAACTGGACTGATATCCATTGTTCACTTCTATGAGCGCATTGAGTATTTCTGGTGCTACTGGGGTAGTATTATCACTTCTAAAATCCATATCGTTTTTTTCCTTATTTAGTAACTGATTTTCCGTTATAGTTGGCAAGTAAGAATGCAGTGATACTTGCCACGCAAAGCCATCCCCATCGTATTACTTTTGTGTAATCGATCGCACCACCAAGTTCTTGCATCATAGCAGTAATAAATACGCCAATCAAAAGTACTGGGATAATATACCGTACACAATAATAGATCAAAGAGCGGCTGCCGGTTTTGGTGAACCAGACTTTGTGTTTGTCTATAGTATGTGATATCCACATAAAGCAGATAATTTCTGCAATACCGGAAATCAACATATTAAAGCCAGAAACCATAGGGTCTATTGCACCAATCAAGTATTGGCCGTTACCCATACAAAAGAGCGCTGCCAGAACCATCATAATAGAAGTAGCAATGGTCACCGCAGTTTTTCTGCTTTTATTAAATTCAACTTCAATGTTACCTGCCGCACTTTCAATGATAGAAAATACGCCGGTAACTCCTGCAATAAATATGCAGAAGAAAAAAAGTATGCCAAGGATAGGATACAAGTAACAACCAAATGTTTTAAGTATGGTTGGAAATATCACAAATCCCATTTCAAAGGGTGAAGCAGACGTTACCAAATTAGCAAAGGGAATGCCTTGTGTGTGGCTCATATACCCAATGCATCCAAACACAGCAAATCCTGCAATGAAGGAGACCAAAAAATCACCAAGAGTAACCATGATCATTGCTCTACCAATATTAATGGAGGAGTCTGCATGGCGAGAATAACCGGTGATAATTCCCAAGCCAAGTGAAAGGCTAAAGAAAATATGACCAAATGCATCAAGCCACAAACGCGGGTTTGTAAGCACAGAAAAATCTGGGATGAGATAGTGTGCAAATCCCGTCCATGCACCCGGCAAGAACATTACTACAATGGTAAAAATAGTCACAATGATTGCAAGCATGGGCAAGAAGATTGAACACAAACGTTCAATGCCAGAGCGAATATCACGTGATACTACATACCATGAGAATATGCCAACAAGGGCAGTGCAGATAAACATAAACCCTGCAAAGGTACCAAACTCAGTAATACTTGATGACTTATACAAAAATGATTCATTCAAGAAAGCACACGTATCTGCAGGGATACTATTCGTTGCAGTAAAGTACATATAGGCGAGCGTCCAACCGGTCAGCAAAATGTAATAGCCGCCAATGGTGGTTACTGCAAGGATGGCAAGCCATCCAAAGAATTTACCAGTGCGGCCTGCTACTTTGCCATAGGCAGAAACAAGTGGTAAATGGAAATATTGTCCAATTACTCCTTCCAAGCAAAGCAATGGTATACCAAGCACAATTACTGCTGCAGTAAATGGCACCAAGAATGCACCACCACCATAGAAATATGCTTTGGCGCTAAATGATAATATGTTGGCAAAACCAACTGCCGATCCAATCAAAGACCAGATATACCCGGACTGCGAGGCCCAGGTGTTTTTTTGAGACGTTTCCATAAAATTCTCCAAAATTCTTTTGCCCAGCATAGCAAGAAAAGCTGTGCAGGGAATCGATACTAATTTTTGTTAAACTCACTAGGTGAGCAACAACTAAAGATACAAATTAATTATTAAAAAAGGTAAAAAGTAGAAAATGAGCCTTACAGGCAGAGCAGTAAGAGTGAAGGGAGCAGGGATAAAGAAAGGGTAGAGAAATAAATAGTTGAAGATGATCTAGATGATCTCTTTATAGAAGGATACGATTGAGTTGGTGTACTCTGTGTAAAAACGTTGTTATATGTGTTCATAAAAAGCCCTTTCAGCTTTCTTTGCAATTAAATATTATTCTTAGTATACTACCAAAAAACAATAATTTCAATAGGAAATTAAATATGTTCTTAGTACATCTTAAATTGGTCTGTGAAGGCTCCAGAAGATAGTCTTTATGTATCAGGTTTGGTAACTGCCGCATGTAGGGCCTTTTTGTCGGATATTATAAATTTCCTATTGTAATTATTTATTTAATATGGTAATCTTGTATTAGTATTTATTCACACAGGTAAGCTGAAAGGGCTTTTTATGAATACCTATAACCGCATGTGTACCGGTAGTACACAGATGAAACTGTATTCGTTTTCAACTTATGCCAGAAATTCTGGTTCTTTTTCTATTATATCTCTTTCTATTCCATCAATTATTGTGATGGTATCAATTATTGTCATAGTCTTATAAAGACATACTTTATTTTCTCATTTTATATAAATAGTATTGTGCTGTTTAACTAACAGCTAATGGGTCATTTTTATTGCATGCATTTTTTTGCATGAAATGAATATATAAACACGTAATTTCAAGGACTAACATGAATACAAAAAAACTGTATTCCTTGCTTTTGTTGGGGACAATGCTTATAGCACCATCCTCTTCGGGTGCTATGGAATATATACTATTAGGTGGCATGGCGGCTAAGTATGGCAAAAAATATCATCGTGCTTTGCTTGTTGGGGCAACAAGTTTATATCTTGCTGGTAAAGCGCACGATGAATTGTATGGCAAAAAGTTGGGTTTTGTTGATATAAGTACACCATCAGACCCAAAACAGATTGGGCAAGTTGCGCATGTGCTTGATGGTGAACAGTTAACGCACTCGGTTACTAAACGCCAATTTGATGCTGATTGGTATTTTAAGTATGGATTAGTTTCAAACTTAAAAGCTGCATACAGTCGGAAGTATCAAGATCAAGTTGACGGGGTGTTATTTTCACATTTTTGGGTTTTGCTCCCTACTGCACGGCAAAGATTGGTTACCTTAATAACACAGCTTTCACAAGATGAGCATGAACAGTGCAAAAAGGGTAATATTGCATTGGTTCATGGCACAAGTCATGGTGGTAGCATATTATTGCGTACAGTATTTGATGAAATTCTGCGCAGCGCTGCTCAGCATAAACAGTTTGTTAAATTGCGCGATGATGCAGTTGCTTGCGAGCTTGAGGGATATTCTGATGTTCATGCATATTATGAGGATAATTTAGGTAAGGCTCCACGTACGCAAGTTTTGCAACGTATTCCCGGCTTTGGATCAGTGCCAGTACCAGGTGAATTTATAACGCACTTTGATAAGGGACCAGCGCAGAAACATTTACTTGCTACTAATCTAGGATTTTTTGGGAATAACTGTTGGTGGCGCGATGGGTATAAAGAATCAAGTGCTGAGTTTGTAACACGACCTTCTTCGTGGGGATATCAAGCTCTTGAGGCATTGATTGCTTGTGGTCAAAATCCTTTTGTATTTTTATCAGTTGCGCGCGATGTATATAAGAATCCTCGAGCAATTACTAATTGGGCTGCATTACTTGATAAAAATTTTAAGGGTTTTACGAATCGTAAGCTTATGGAGGACACTTTTAAAGAATACGGATGTCCTGAGCTGTATGAACAATACCGTGATGAATTGAATAAAATGGAAGCTTATCTATGCTCCGGTTTGGTTCAGTTGTTTATCAAGCAAGACGTTGCAGGGCGATGGTGTTATCTTTCTGAGCAGTTGGGAATAAGACAAAGCAAGCATTCTGATGATTTGAGTATTCTTGAAGATCCGGAATGCAAAGAACCATTGTGGCCTTATCAAGCACGTGTTCTTTTGCATCCTGAAGTTTGTAATCCACAAAATACATCAATGCGGTTTTATGTACTTGGTGAGCCTGAAAAGATACAGACAATAACAACACGATTATATGAGATTGCTCATGAGGTTAAGGCTTATAAAGAGAAACGAGATCATAAGCATTCTTAACGCATTGTATGAGATTAGGGGCAACCCCCAGACTAGACAATAGAGTCTAGTCTGGGGGTTGTGCTTTTTACGCATGGAACCGTTTCTTACCGGTTGAGCAAGTGCAATACTTAATTGGCTTATCATAAAGATATTCATATTTTAGATATGCAATAAGCATTTCATCTTCAGATGATTGTTCATTATTTATGATGGTTATGGTATCGATGGCAGATCCTGTGATGTTTTCTAATCTGGGAAACTGCTTAATTAAGTAACGAATGCGATCATCTTTATTGTCAATACTCTGAGGAACTCGCGCAAGTTGAGAATCAGGGGGAACAATAAGCGTTGCTTTGCCTTGATATTCTGTTTGTTGTAGTGCCCGTGCAATGAGTTTGCTTATTTCGGGTACAATGTTATTTAAAAACCTTCTACAATCTGAAACAAACGTATTGCCTAGAATGGGCCGCATGCGCACAAAATAGATAGGCAAGTAGGCGATGATCAAATGATCTACCCTTTGTTCTTTACAGATTTCAAACGTGCGTACAAATGAATCAGTAACATATTCAATATCCAAGAAATCGTCAATATGAAGATTTCTTATAAGCTCTTTATTATTCCCATGATCCACAAGATATTGCGTAGGATGCGGCGTGCATCCAATGAGTGCTAGATGTTTGCACTCATCAGGGATAAAAAAATGATCACCTGTGTATATGCTGAGTGAGGTATACTGTTTTTTTAAGAACAGAGGACTTATGCTGATTACGAACATCAGTGCAATACATGCACCAACTATGTGCTTTTTATTCATGGGAATTTCCTTCAAATTGTATCTGCTGCAGAAAAGCTATCAATTGCTGATTGAACAAAGGTGATATTTTATAATTATGTTCTTTTTTATCGCCTGTGTTTTTATCAATCTGAGAAATTAATAGATACGGATTAAATGTGTGCGTTTCTTTTTTCTTAGGCTTGCCCGTTTTATAGTCAAAACCATCGCGCGGTGGCAGCATAAGTTTTTGCCCAGCAATATTTTGAACTGCTCTTTCTTGTAATAGGCAGACCATTTTCTCAAGACTTCTTCCTTGATCAATGAGCGTGCATTGACTCTGGGGATTAATTCGTGAGAGAACTTCATGGAGCACAAGATTGGTATTTGCTTCTGCTTTGCTGTCTGCTGGTTTTTCAGGTAGGCACGTGATATAAGAAATAGGTGGGATCAATATGCAGATATTGAAAGGGCAATCTATTTCTGTATATAATCGTTCATAATGGAAAGCAGCCTGTTTAAGAAAGCAATGTAAGTCCTGTGGTGTATATGGTATATCTTGTTCACTAGCAAGATCAGAAAAGTAGCTGGGCACAAATACGTGCACTAAGCACGTTTGCATCCGTCTGCGGTCACGTTGGCTTTCAAAGCAGTGTGCGGTGGTAGAGAGCAAAGTTGACATATTTTCCTTGAGCATATCACGCGCAAAACCTGCCCGGAAAAAGAGTTCCATATACTGCTTGTTGGTGAGCATAGAGAGTTTGCGCAATGGGCTAAAATCCAAACTCTGATTTTCTTCCTTAAACAATGCGCATATCTGTTTTTGCACACCTTTTAAACGACGTGGTTTGTTTTTTTCTCTATAATAGGGAGCTTGCGGTTTTTTGGCTCGTGCTAATGCAAGTTCATAGTAGTCAATTAATGCAGCGCTGCATCCCATGAGCGTTCGTCTGTATTGTGCAAAATAAGAATACCGTGGTATTGATCCAAATAGTGCCAAGTTCACAGGATCGTTTCCAATAACTGATTGAATGGTTTGTCCTTCGTTCATATCAACAATGGTAACGTGAGTTTGCTTCACGTCCATTGCAAGAATGTGCGAGCTTATGACTATGCTTAAGCACAGTGCTATTGTTTGTATACAATTCATGCGAATATTCCTTAGTATGCGCTTAGGGCGCACATTTCATAACGTTTTTAAATGAGTACATCGACAATAATGCAAGATAATATAAAAAAAGAATTATGTGGCCCGAGGCCAATTTAAGGAAATATTTGAATATATAGGAGAAAGTTGATTGGAATAAGAAGTTGCGCGGTTTAGAGCGCAGAAGTTAGGCAGGCCAGGGACATACTACAGTGGTAGTAGCTGGACGATAGAATGTAGGTTGTGAATGAGATACTAATAAGTTCATACAAAGCCCTTTCAGCTTTTAGCATAATAGATACTATTTAGAGTATAACATATGTCGTAAAAATTACAATATGTATTACTTATTGGCTTGCACCAAATAGCCTTCGATAAATTGCATCAAGTCACCATCAAGCACTAAATCAGGCTGGGGTGATTCAATATCTGTGCGATGGTCTTTTACCATCTTGTAAGGGTGTAGCACATAGGAGCGGATTTGTGATCCCCATTCAATTTTCTTTTTTTCTATTTTATTGCGCTCGGCAAGTTGTTCTTCCCGTTGCTTTTCAACTAGCTTTGCCTTGAGCATTTTCATGGCAGTTTCACGGTTTTGAATTTGTGAGCGCTCACTTTGGCACTGCACCACAATGTTAGTGGGTATGTGGGTAATGCGCACTGCCGAATCAGTCTTATTTACATGCTGACCGCCTGCACCGCTCGCGCGATAGGTATCTATCCGCAAGTCTTTAGGATCAATAGTAATGGCAACTTCCTCAGCTTCAGGGGTCACATGAACTCCTGCAAAAGAGGTGTGGCGTCGTTTGGCGGCATCAAAGGGAGAAATACGGACTAATCTGTGAATGCCATGTTCGCTTTTTAAGATGCCATAAGGATTTTTACCTTTTATATAGAGTGTAGCTGATTTAATACCTGCTTCTTCACCAGGTTGCAAATCAAGCACCGTTGCTTTGAGGCCTTGGTCCTCACAAAATCGTAAATACATGCGCAGGAGCATATCGGCCCAATCCTGGGATTCTGTACCTCCTGCACCAGCGTTAATACTAAAAAAGCATGCAGATTTATCTGTTTCGTCTTGCAGAAGGAGCTCTATTTTAAAAGAGCGTATATCTTTAGTAAGTTTTTTAATATCAGGTTCAAGTTTTACAAGTTCAGCCTCATCGTCTTTAAAGAGGTCAATCAGTTCACTTACTTCCTCATGGCAGGCTACAATATGTCTATATTGGTCTCGTTTGGTACGGACAGCCTGGAGTTCCTTGGAAATGGCATCGCGCTCTGGGTTCTGCCAGAAGTTTTCCTCTTTGGCATTGCTTGTTAGGCGATTATAGGTGTCTTCTAGGTCAGAATTTGCCCAATAGGCCTTTATGGTAGCAAGATCAGGGGTAGAGAGTTTTAAGAGATCTTTAAGGTAATCGGCAAGCATGGTATCCTTTAGTATGGAAGAAGACGTATTTGTAGTATAGCATGTGCAGATAAACCTTGGCAACATCGATAAAGTGGTATATTTGCAAAATTTTATATCTGTGCTACGCTATCAATACATATATAATACAATATCTTAATCAAACTAAATACTCTGTCTTTGCGATAATAACACACTCTTAAAAACTTATACTAGTAACATATGAACCCTGGAAAACTATTTATTGTTTCGGCTCCTTCAGGGGCGGGCAAAACAAGCCTGGTTCTCAGCGCGCTTGCGCATCTTGAAGGGCAGTGCTCTATTGAGCGGGTGATAACATATACCTCTAAAAGTCCTCGTCCCGGTGAAAAGCATGGGCATGACTATTATTTTATTACTCAAGAAGAGTTTTTAAAGAAAATTGAGGAAGGCTTCTTTATAGAATATAGTACTGCGTATGGCCATTATTATGGTACGCCTCGTTCTATAGTGGATGCCTTAGTCACAGGAATGTCCTATATTTTGGTAATTGATAGGGCGGGAGCCAAGCAGATTAAGCGCCAAACTGACCAAGTTGTGCTCATTTGGATCCATATAGAGAATGTAGAAACGCTTGAAAAACGGTTAATTGGTAGAAACACGGAAGATAAAAAACAGCTAGAACAGCGCCTTTTGCTTGCAAATAAGGAGCTTTTGGAAGAAAAAGAAGAAAAATTTTATGACCATCATATTTTAAATGATGTCTTTGAAAATGCCCTTCTGGAGCTAGTATTAGTAATCTGCAAATCGTTAGGGCTGGAGAGAATGGCTCCTGGAACTAAAAAAAAATAAAAAAAGTTAAAAAAAATGTTGACGTTGCGCTCTGGGCTACGTATACTTATTGAGCATTGAAAAAGCAGGAAACGAAATAAAGCAGTTGAAATTTGCAAAGTGAACCGAAAAAAAAGTTCTAAAAAACAGTTGACACAAGGTTAATCTCTAGTATAATTGTCTTTAGTAACCAAACATCGAACACTTCTCAAAAGTCTTCTGATACCGTTACTTTTATAAAAATTAAGTATTCTTTGAAATACATGAAAATTCTAATAAAATTTCGCTTGTCGTTTATAATGACAATTTAATTCATCCAATTTTGTGATGGAGAGTTTGATTCTGGCTCAGAATGAACGCTGGCGGCGTGCCTAACACATGCAAGTCGAGCGAGAAAGCTCCTTCGGGAGTAAGTACAGCGGCGGACGAGTGAGTAACACGTGGGAATTTACCCTTCAGTGAAGAATACCATCGAGAAATCGGTGTTAATACTGCATACGTTCCTTCGGGAAGAAAGGTGGCCTCTAGCTGCCGCTGATGGATAAGCCTGCGGACTATTAGCTAGTTGGTGAGGTAATGGCTCACCAAGGCGATGATGGTTAACCGGCCTGAGAGGGTGTACGGTCACGTTGGAACTGAGACACGGTCCAAACTCCTACGGGAGGCAGCAGTGAGGAATATTGCGCAATGGGGGAAACCCTGACGCAGCGACGCCGCGTGGAGGATGAAGGTTTTCGGATCGTAAACTCCTGTTAAGTGGGAAGAAAGAATTGCTTTTAATAGAAGCAAGAGATGACGGTACCACTAGAGAAAGCACCGGCTAACTTCGTGCCAGCAGCCGCGGTAATACGAGGGGTGCTAGCGTTATTCGGATTTATTGGGCGTAAAGGGTACGTAGACGGCGTGCTAAGTTAGTTGTTAAATCTCTCGGCCTAACCGAGATCAAGCAATTAATACTGGTATGCTAGAGGATGAGAGAGAGAAGTGGAATTCTCGGAGTAGCGGTAAAATGCGTAGATATCGAGAGGAACACCGATGGCGAAGGCAGCTTCTTGGCTCATTCCTGACGTTGAGGTACGAAAGCGTGGGTAGCAAACAGGATTAGATACCCTGGTAGTCCACGCTGTAAACGATGATCACTAGACGTCTGTTTTGCTTAGCAAGATAGGTGTCGCAGCTAACGCGTTAAGTGATCCGCCTGGGGACTACGGTCGCAAGACTAAAACTCAAAGAAATTGACGGGGATTCGCACAAGCGGTGGAACATGTGGTTTAATTCGACACTACGCGAGGAACCTTACCTAGGCTTGACATGCTTTTGACCGCTACAGAAACGTAGCTTTCCAAACTTCGGTTTGGACAATTGCACAGGTGCTGCATGGCTGTCGTCAGCTCGTGTCGTGAGATGTTTGGTTAAGTCCTCTAACGAGCGCAACCCCTGCTATCAGTTGCAACTTGCTTTGCAAGGCACTCTGGTAGGACTGCCTGGGAAACTAGGAGGAAGGTGGGGATGACGTCAAGTCATCATGGTCCTTATGCCTAGGGCTACACACGTGTTACAATGGCTAATACAGAGGGTTGCAAACTTGTAAAAGTAAGCTAATCCCAGAAAGTTAGTCTAAGTTCGGATTGAGGTCTGCAATTCGACCTCATGAAGTTGAAATCGCTAGTAATCGCGCATCAGAACGGCGCGGTGAATACGTTCACGAATCTTGTACACACCGCCCGTCACAGCATGAAAGTTGTCTGTACCCAAAGTTATTTTAGCCAACCTGCAAAGGGGGCGAATACCTAAGGTATGGGGGATGATTGGGCTGAAGTCGTAACAAGGTAGCTGTAGGAGAACCTGCGGCTGGATCACCTCCTTTCGAGGGAGATTTGCCTGGTAATCTTTATAACTTTAAGTTATATCGAATTACCTACTATATATTTAAGGTGTAATAAAC
This sequence comes from Candidatus Babeliales bacterium, assembly GCA_963716425.1. Lineage (GTDB taxonomy): Bacteria > Babelota > Babeliae > Babelales > JBFXEV01 > JBFXEV01. The sequence continues at coordinate 337,557 of OY970310.1, read as the reverse complement.
AAATAGTCTATTGTAGACGACAAGCGATTAAAATTAATTAAAGGTTGGGGCCTATAGCTCAGTTGGTTAGAGCGCCCTGTTGATAACGGGGAGGTCAACTGTTCGAGTCAGTTTAGGCCCACCAGTGCATATGTACTGATGTGGGCTGAATCTTTCAGTTATCGATTATATGCTCGCCATTATTGGGGGTGTAGCTCAGTTGGTAGAGCGTCCGTTTTGCACGCGGAAGGCCAGCGGTTCGAATCCGCTCATCTCCACCATTAATTTTTTTTAAGTAAATCAAATGAATTTTCATGTAGTAGAGTACAAAAACTTCTTGTGTTCTTTGAAATATGTGTGATAAATCGATAATAGATAAACGAATTTTCTTTAGCTTATAAATTTGTGGCTAATTGAAAAGGGCACATTGGTGGATGCCTTGGTATCAGGAGGCGATGAAGGAGGCGGAAGACTGCCATAAGCTTCGGGGAGCTGTCAATCAAGCTTTGATCCGGAGATTTCCGAATGGGGAAACCCACATTGGCAAACCCAATGTATCCTTGTCTGAATATATAGGGCAAGGAAGCGAACGGTGGGAACTGAAACATCTCAGTACTGCTAGGAAAATAAAACGAATGTGATTCCCGAAGTAGTGGTGAGCGAAATGGGAAGAGCCTAAACCTGTATTATGTCAAGCTTGTATGCGTTGTAATATGGGGGTAGAGGGATATAAACGTTGGAAGGATACAAACTTCCTGTTGTGATGAATATTGTTTAATTGAAGTGTTCTGGAAAGGACCGCCATAGAGAGTGACAGCCTCGTAAATAAAAAGTAATATTCAGCAATAGTTTGTACACCCAAGTACTACGGAGCACGTGAAATTCCGTGGGAATCAGCCCCGACCATGGGGTAAGGCTAAATACTACCTGATGACCGATAGTGAACGAGTACCGCGAGGGAAAGGTGAAAAGAACCCCGTGAGGGGAGTGAAATAGAATCTGAAACCATGTGTCTATAATCGGTGGTAGCGATGTATACGTACGCGCAACCACGTACCTTTTGCATAATGAGCCAACGAGTTACTCTTATACTGCGAGGTTAAGGTTTGAAAGACCGGAGCCGTAGCGAAAGCGAGTCTGAATAGGGCGACTAGTAGTATGAGGTAGACCCGAAACCAAGTGAGCTACCCATGTCCAGGATGAAGTCTCAGTAACATGAGATGGAGGTCCGAACCGGTGAGGGTTGAAAACTTCTCGGATGAGGTGTGGGTAGGAGTGAAAGGCTAATCAAACTTGGAAATAGCTGGTTCTCCCCGAAATATATTTAGGTATAGCCTTGTTGAATTGTTTGTGGTGGTAAAGCACAGTTGGAACTTTGGGGGCGCAAGCTTACCGGGTTCTTACTAACTCTGAATGCCACAGATTTTGAAAACAGGAGTCAGACTGCGGGGGATAAGCTCCGTAGTCGAGAGGGAAACAGCCCAGACCATCAGCTAAGGTCCCAAAATATCCACTCAGTGTGAAAAGAAGTGGAAATACATAGACATCCAGGATGTTGGCTTAGAAGCAGCCATCATTTAAAGAAAGCGTAATAGCTCACTGGCTAAGTGTTTCTGCGCTGAAGTATGAACGGGGCTAAGTGGATTACCGAAGCTATGGCTATGATTTGGATGCGTCCAGATCATGGGGTAGGGGAGCGTTCTTTGGTAGATACAAGTTCGACGGTAACGACGAATGCGGACCAAAGAAGTGAGTATGTTGGTATAAGTAACGAAAAAATAGGTGAAATTCCTGTTCGCCGTAAGTCTAAGGTTTCCGTGAGAGCGGTTCATCCACTCAGGGTTAGTCGATAATCTAAGCCGAGGCCAATTGGAGTAGGCGATGATAAGCAGGTTAAACATTCCTGCACCACGTAACGGCGTTTGAGTGAAGGGGTGACGCAGGAGGATAAACCAACTTGGACTATGTATTGCCAAGTTAAATAGCTAGGGAGACTTTGTAGTTAAATGCGCAAGGTCATTATCCTGAGCTAAATGAGCATACCAATTTGTAAAAAGAGGTATGTTTGGTTGATTCCACGCTGACTAGAAAAACCTCTAGCGAGCCAATTATGTGATCGTACCGCAAACCGACACAGGTAGACGGGCTGAGAATGCTCAGGCGTTGAGATAATTATCATTAAGGAACTCGGCAAAATGACCCCGTAACTTCGGGAGAAGGGGTGCCTGGACTGTAAGAAAGTCTCGTATTTTCGAAGCAGTTGCAGGTTACAATAACCAGGCCCAATCGACTGTTTAACAAAAACACAGATCTCTGCTAACTCGTAAGAGGATGTATAGAGGTTGACGCCTGCCCAGTGCTGGACGGTTAATGGGAGGAGTTAGCACTTCGGTGCGAAGCTTCGAACTGAAGCCCCAGTAAACGGCGGCCGTAACTATAACGGTCCTAAGGTAGCGAAGTCCCTTGTCGGGTAAATTCCGACCCGCATGAATGGCGTAACGAGTTGGGCGCTGTCTTAATGATAAACTCAGTGAATTTGTAGTGCAGGTGAAAATGCCTGCTACCCGCAAATGGACGGAAAGACCCCGTGCACCTTTACTATAGCTTGACATTGATTTTTGGGTTGATTTGTGTAGGATAGGTGGGAGACTGTGAGTCCGAGGTGCTAGCTTCGGAGGAGTCGTCCTTGAAATACCACCCTTGTTGACTTGAAAATCTAACTTCAATCCGTAATCCGGATGAAGAACATTGTCTGGTGGGTAGTTTGACTGGGGTGGTCGCCTCCTAAATTGTAACGGAGGCGTTCGAAGGTTCCCTCAGGACGAATAGAAATCGTCTGTAGAGTGCAATGGCAGAAGGGAGCTTAACTGCAAGACACACAGGTCGAGCAGATGCGAAAGCAGGACATAGTGATCCAGTGATTCCATATGGAAGGGTCATTGCTAAACGGATAAAAGGTACGCCGGGGATAACAGGCTTATCTCCTCTGAGAGTTCTCATCGACGAGGAGGTTTGGCACCTCGATGTCGGATCATCACATCCTGGGGCTGAAGAAGGTCCCAAGGGTTTGGCTGTTCGCCAATTAAAGTGGTACGTGATCTGGGTTCAGACCGTCGTAAGACAGGTCGGTCCTTATCCTTTGTGGGCGTAGGGTATTTGAGGAAGGCTGTCCCTAGTACGAGAGGACCGGGATGGGCAAACCTCTAGTGTTCCAGTTGTTCAACAAGAGCAACGCTGGGTAGCTAAGTTTGTAAGAGATAACCGCTGAAAGCATCTAAGTGGGAAACTCGTTCCAAGATAAGATACCCCGTATTGCTTCGGCAATACATAAGACTCCTTGAAGACTACAAGGTTGATAGGCTGGGTGTGTAAGCACAGTAATGTGTTCAGCTAACCAGTACTAATAGGTCGAAAGTTTTAGCCACTTACAAAAAATTTGAAAAGAAATTCGTTTATAATTTTGTAATCACACATATTTCAAAGGCATGAGAGAAAATTGTTCTTTTACTTTGAACTAAAAATTTCCTGGTGGAGATAGTTGTAGGGCAACACCCGTTCCCATTTCGAATACGGAAGTTAAGTTTACAACGCTGATGATACTTGGCTGGCGACGGCCCGGGAAAGCAAGTACTGCCGGGATTAAATTAAAAACCTCGAAGAGAAATCTTCGGGGTTTTTTCTTATAGATAGTTCATGCTATTTTGATATATAAATTTTAGAAATTTCCTGGTGGAGATAGTTGTAGGGCAACACCCGTTCCCATTTCGAATACGGAAGTTAAGTTTACAACGCTGATGATACTTGGCTGGCGACGGCCCGGGAAAGCAAGTACTGCCGGGATTAAATTATAGAAACCCTGAAGATTAATCTTCGGGGTTTTTTTTGATAAAAAATAGAAGTTGCGTGCTTTTTGAAATTGAGAATGATATAATATATTGATATAATATAATGTATATTGACTGTCAGAAAATACTTTATACAAGGGAATGATATGAATTTGCGTTTAATGGTACTGGGATTGTGGTTAATGAGCGGTTTTGATATTTATGCAATGGAAGAAAATATGCTTGCTCCGTATAAAGGAACTCCGTTGCAGCAGGCTCAAAGAAGGGTTATTGCACGAGAATTATATAAAGCTATTGATCAAAGATCATATTCTGAAGTTGAAAGACTTCTAGGCGAAGATCCGTTTGTGGTCAGAGACTCTAAAAATATATTGTTTGTTTTAAAGGCAGCCGAAATTGTTGAAAATTTTGATAGTACTTTTATGCTTAGCAAGGTGCTTAGCGCAGGAGGAAATCCAAATGAGGTGGATCCTGTAGATGGTAATACGGCCGCGCATATTGCCGCTCGCTCGTTGAGTTTGGAAGCATTAATAGCTTTACAGGTCTATAAGGCAGATTTAACTAAAAGAAATAATGCTCAGGAATCACCCTCAGACATGATTCTTAAGGGAAAAAACATTGATAGAAAAAGGCTGCTTCAGGTGTGTAACTGGTTTGGTAGGAATGGAATAGCTGTTAGGATAAACCAACAGAATGTTCATCCAGTGCCACCTCGCAGAGAAATTCCAACGGAACTTAGAGCGTTCTTGGAGGGTCCCTGCTTAGATCCTCTTAGTTTGAAGTAAAAGTTAGGGCAACACCTGTTCCCATTTCGAATACGGAAGTTAAGTTTACAACGCTGATAATACTTGGCTGGCGACGGCCCGGGAAAGCAAGTACTGCCAGGATTAAATTAAAAACCTCGAAGAGAAATCTTCGGGGTTTTTCTTGGCTATTTGCAAAAACAGAATTTCAAAATGGGGTAGATTGACATATCAAGGTAGGAGTGCATAATAAATAATAAGGTGGTATATATGAAACTTATAAAGGAGTGAATGCGTCATGATTCAAAAAAAATTAATCAAACACATAGTCTGTGTAACTCTTCTTGCTCTCATTGCATCTCAAAGTAATGCATCGCAGAGCCATACATCAAACAAAAAAGAGCCAGCACATAATAAGGCATGTGAAGTACTTGTTATGCCTGAGGATTTGCCAGATGATGTTACACGAGAATTAAAATGGACACGACTGTTAAATGAGCTCGGACAAAGTGTTGAGAATCTTAAAGGTCAAGTTGTTCAACACGTTGAAGATATTAAAGCACATGTGAGTGACCAAATCGCTCAACACAAAGCAGAAATTCTTGCAGTAATTCATAGTCATTCTTCTAATGTGGGAAGTTGTTTTTCAAAGCTGCATGATCGTTTTGATTCAATAGAGGATATACTAGAAGATCTACTTTCTTCTTCTACACAATGGAATGGCAACTTTGACGATATGGGTTCACAGATGGGCGAGCTAAACAATCTTATTAATCAAGCCTTACAGCAATAATTTCTGAGTACATCTCTGGAGCTTCCCGTATGGTGCATATCGTAGCGGAAGCTCTATTTTATCGCTATTTTTCACTACGGCGCGTTCATAACTAAATGTAGTAAAGCTGTAGTTTCCATGATATCTCCCTATGCCGCTTGCACCCACTCCTCCAAAAGGGACATTGCATGATGCCGCTTGTATAAGCACGTCATTTACGCATACAGTTCCTGATTGTGTAGCATTTAAAACTATTTGCAGATTCTCTTTGTTGGTTGAAAATACATACAGAGCTAATGGTTTTGGTAATGTGCGTACTATGGTGAGTGCCTCGTCTAGGGTTTCAAAGGTAAGAATAGGCAGCACTGGGCCAAAGATCTCTTCATGCATGATTGGACTTTGCAAAGTAACATTGTCAACTACAGTGGGGCTGATATAATTAGACCTTTCATCAATGGTGCCACCAATCACCACATGACTTGTTAATATCAGTTTGTGTAATCGATCTGTATGCATCTTGTTAATAATGCGCGCATAATCCGGTGATTCTTGAGGATTGTTGCCATAAAATTGAGTACTATATTTTTTGATTTGTTCTATAAATTGATCTTTTTTGCTCCCATGAATGAGCACATAATCAGGAGACACGCAATTTTGACCTGCATTATAAAATTTCCCCCAAGTAACACGCTTTGCAGCAAGCTCAATGTCACAAGTTTCATCAACAATGCATGGGCTTTTGCCGCCTAGTTCAAGTGTTATTGGTGTCAGTTGATCTGCAGCTTTGTGCATTACAATTTTTCCCACGCGAGTGCTTCCCGTAAAAAATATATAATCAAATGGTTCATCAAGAAGTGATTGTGCCGTTTCAGGGCCGCCTTGCACAACGTTTACATAGGCAGGGTCAAAACACTCTTTGATTATTTGTGCAATAAGTGCTGCGCTCTGCGGCGCAAGCTCGGAAGGTTTAACGACTGCGCAATTGCCAGCAGCTATCGCGCCTATTAAGGGAACTAGAGTTAATTGAAAAGGGAAATTCCATGGCGCCATAATGAGGACGGTGCCATAGGCAGTTGGCATAACATAACTTTTTGAAGGCCATAAGAGCCAAGAGGTTGGTTTTGCTTTTGGTTTTGTAAGATAGGCAAGATGTTGTAAAAAGTAATCAATCTCTTTAATTATGGGATATATTTCTCCATTGTACACTTCAAATTCTGGTTTTTTAAGATCGTGATAGAGAGCGGTGCATATTTCATGTTGATAATGTTTTATTAATTGTTTTAAACGGCGTAAATGATCTAATCGTAAGCTTATAGATCTTGTTTTACCTTCGTCAAAGAATTTTTTATGTGCTTCCATGTTTGCTCCCTAGATAGTAGAATGTATGCTTTTTTGTTAGTATAGTCTCAAGTACCGTGCGAACAAAATAGTTACTATATAACTGGGTTACTATGCAATATGTTGTGCACATTATTCTTTGCAGCATGTTCATGCTCATAGTGCAGCCTTTGTTTGCAATGGATCAAGAACGTTCATCTAGTGGTCTATGGTCAGTAGTCAATACCCTGTTGCAACGTTGGCAGCAGGAGCACTACTCGTTGGTGGTGCATTTTGGTTGAAAATGAAATGGAAAACTAATACAGCGAATACATCGAATGAGAGTGCGCGAGAAATTGTTTCGGTAGTGCACGAGCCTCACGGTTCTGATGCAGGCAAACCACCAGTGGCAGTCAAAGCAAAGCTGTTTATTAATGCTTTTCAAGGGCTTATGGATAAAGCGGGTTGTAAAGAAGTTCATCGAGCTGCAGCTGAAGGGAAAACTCATTTGCTTGCAATTCTTATTGATGTTGATCCAGAGAATGTAGATATAGAAGGGCCTGAGCTTATTACGCCCATAATGCTTGCAGCGGGTAATGGACATGTTGAAACTTCACAATTATTACTTGAGCGCGGGGGCTTAAAACGTCCCAATGCTGTTGATAAAAGGCATATGACAGCGCTTGCCTATGCTGCTTTGCATGGTCACATGGATACTGCGCGTCTGTTAGTGGAATATATTAAAACAAAGCATGGGACCAAAAATATTATTGACCGATGGTTCATGCGACCAACACCACTTCATTGCGCAATAAGCGCAAGACACTATGCTATTGCAATGTACTTGATTGAACAGGGGGCATGTCTACTAAGTAAAGATCTTTCGGGAGATACGCCAGTGCATATAGCAGTTTGTAAGAATGTAGATCCTGAATTTATGTGTTATTTAGTAAAAAAGTGTGATGATATTAATATCTTTAATCGGCAAGAATATACGCCGCTTGACGTTGCAAAGTCCTATGGCATGTCACATTAGAGGAAATATTACAAAGAGTTGGTGCAAAAACAGCAGAGCAATGTAAGCTGATCATGGAGCGTGATAAGAAGGAAGCCGCTTATATTAGGTGGCTTGAACATGAGTATGGTGATATTAATATGATACATTTTGATGGGTTGACGTTCCTTGATAAGGCCCGGCTTAAAGGATACGCTGCAACAGTGGAAGTATTAGTGAGGGCTGGTGCAAAAACAGCGCGGGAGCTTAAAGAAATTAAAAAACGTGAGGAACGTGAATGAGGAATGCTTCGTTGAAACGATATTTGAACATAAAGATATTGTTAATGGTCATGGTGATAGCACAACCAATCGGTGCAATGGATCATGATACATCTGAGTTATGGTCCCTTATTAAAGGACATCCAGTACTTGCAGCCACTGCTGCTGTGGGCATAGGAGTTATGAGTGTATGGGCTGTTAAGAAACATAATCAACAAACGCGAGAACCTGCAAAGCAAGCTGCATCAGGTACGACATTACAAACTGAAGCTGAAACAGGAGTTTTAAAGCTAGCACTTTTGCAAGGTGAAAATGAGAGCATTTTGATCAAAAGATTACTTGTTGCGGTGCAACAAGGTAATGAAGATGAGGCAGAAATATGCCTCGATAGTGGGATACGTCCTACAGTGGACTTTCTGAGGATTGCCATTGATAGTGATCAAAAGTCCATTATTGTAGTATTCACAAAACATGGGGTCACCGCATTAACTGAGGTGGATTCTCAGCCAGTTTTGTTGAGAGCTCTTAAAAAACGAGCAACAAATACAATAGCCTATTTGTTAAGGTATGGCAAAGAAGATATAATGCCAGTTCTTGAACATCCCGATTTTAATTTTGCAGAACACAAAGAAACGTTCCAACAGGCATTACATGGTTTGTCATCAGCTGGCCACGCAAATGCCCTACGGTGGCTTTGTGGTCAAAAAGGGATAGACGACTGGGCTTTCGATTCTCAAAAATATAGGCTCATACATCGAGCAGCAGAGGCTGGGCAGGTAGCAGTGATTAAGCTGTGTTTAGAGCGTAGAAAATATGATGCTTGTTTAATTGGGCCAGAAAATGTAACACCCATAATGCTTGCTGCAGGCAGTGGAAACGTTGAGGCGGTACAACTCCTTTGGGATAATGATGGATTTCATCCTGGTGCAGTTGATCATAATCACATGACACCACTTGCACATGCTGCCGCCAAAGGACATTTAGAAGTAGTTCGAAGATTAGTAGAACTCATTAAAGTTAACCATCCTTCATGCTCATTAGATGGTCCATTTCATGATGTTGCTACACCCTTGCATCATGCAATTTATACTGAACAGTATGAGGTTGCTACCTATTTACTTGGGCAGGGTGCCAGTGTTTTAAGTGTTGATGCTCAAGGAGATACGCCTTTGTTTGCGGCAGTGAAAGTGAAACGCAAATTTGACGTTCCTTTTATGCAATTGCTTATAAACGCATCCAAAGATCAGCTTGTACTAAATAAAGATGGTCATCCAGTTACTTATATTGCGCTCCAATATGGCAATCGCCAAGCACACGATATGTTAATTGCAGTAGGAGCCAAGACCGCCAAGGAGCTGGCAGCTCCCAAATAAGGGTATTTTGTGATACGGAGTATGAACAGAGCATTGTTTTTGATAGTAGTTTTGCTCATGCAACCCATTGGTGCAATGCATCAAGGGTTAGTATCTCAATTATGGTCTACGGTTCAAAACAATCCAGTGATTGTTGCAACCACATTAGGAGCTGGCCTTATTGGCCTTGCATGGGTTGTGACAAAATCTGCGCGAGAGCTGAAATATCAAGCACAATTGGCTGAAACTTTGAACAATTCAACGGATAAAGAGCAATTAAAACATGCTTTTAAAAATACTCGAAATGTAATGCCTCTTATTAGGCGTTGTAATGAAGCTGCGCAAAAAGGCAACATAGAATTAGTGAAAGTATGTTTTGAAGTAGGTGTACATCCTATGTCATGCTTTAAATTCTATGAACGTGATGATCAAGATCATGAAAGACCGTTTTGGAATGCAATGTGTCATGGACAGGCTGCAGTTGTTGCACTGTGTCTGGAGCATGGGGTTTCCTCTTTTACAGATCTGTGGGGACAACCTGCATTGGTAAGGGCATTTAATATAAGAAAAAAGAATATAGTTGCAGCGTTTATTGAGTGTACACAGCAAGATATTACCCCACTGTTTGAGCATGAAAAGTTTGAATGGGGTTACGATGGTTATTATTTTGTTCAAACTTGTATGCCAATTCTTGCAAAATATGGACATGCGCAGCCTATAACCTATGCGCTTAAAAAAATAAATGCATGGTTTGGTGAAAAAAAGAAATGGGAGCTAAAGCCTGATGAAGAAGGTTTTACTGCTGTGCACAGAGCGGCAGAATGTGGTAAAACGGAAGTACTTAACGTTTTATTAGCATATGATAGATCGGTTGCTCGTTTAATTGGTCCTTGTAATACTACACCGTTAATGCTTGCCGCAGCCGGTGGCCATATTGCAGCAATACAGACACTGTGGGATAATGATGGTTACCATCCTGGAGATATTGACGAGCGCTATATGACGCCACTTGCTCATGCTGCAGCACATGGACATGTAGAGGCAACCAAGAAATTAGTTCAGCTCATTAAGAGTATAAATGCGTGTACAATTAATTCTGATAGTTTAGACGGTAAATTTTTGTATAGGGCTTCACCATTGCATCATGCACTCTATAGGGAGCATTACGAGGTTGCACGCTATTTAATTGGGCAAGGAGCAGATATTGCATGGAAAGATGATTCTAAAAATCTACCATTGCATATTGCAGCATCCAAGTTAAAGTGTCCGACAGATCTACTCGCTCTCATTATTGAAAAGTCTCAACAACTAAACGTGCTTAATAAGAAAGATGGCGCCAAGCAGACGGCACTTGATAGAGCATCAGTTTCTGGATCAGAAGCATCTAGGCGAATGCTAGCTGAAGCGGGTTGTATATCTAATTTAAAATTGCATTGAACATAAGTAATAGGGAATATTTATCATGAAAACAAATATGGGTATTAAACTATTTTCACCACAGGAATTTAAGAAATACCTTAAAGATAAACAAATCTATCAAAAAGTAATTAAGACTCCTGCAGGATTACTTTCGCAAAAATCTACTGATGAGGGGATTTTTGAAACTGCGTTTGTTGAAACAGATTTAACCGCGAGTGATTCTATTTTTGTTACTAATGCTTTACTGCTTGCAGGAACCCCATTTCAATTGCAAGTTTGGCAAGCTGCATTGAAAATTCGGCCGGGTACGTCATGCAGTTATCAAGAATTGGCAGAAATGATTGGTAAGCCAAACGCACATCGTGCAGTAGCAAATGCACTGGGTGCTAATAAGATTGCTTACTTTGTGCCGTGTCACAGAATCAAACGCAAGAATGGCGAACTTGGCGGTTATGCGTGGGGCATTGAGCGCAAGCAAGCATTATTAAAGGCTGAAAAAGAGTGAACGTATGTTTTTGTTTGAATCCCAAGAAATGGTACATGCATTGCTTAAAAACTCACTCATGTTCTATACCCTGTTGTTTACACAATCAGAAATTCAGATCATACGAGAACCTGATATTTTGTACGTACTGTCTCCAATTACCGATGCAACCTATAATAATGTATGGCTGACTCAGTTTGATGCGCAAATGGCAGATCAAAGAATTGAGGAAATAAAAAATATTTTTGCATCAAAGAACCTACCCTTAATGTGGTGGGTTGATCCTTCTGATATGCCAATGGATTTGGCGGATCGGTTAGAAAAGCTTGGATTTACTTTCACAGAGCAAACAAGCATTATGTATCGTTTGCAAGGTATACCTTTAGTGCCATATGATCCACATAGAATAGCGATCCAAAAAGTAACAACAGTGCAAGAACTCGAGGATTTCTGTTTAGTAAAAGGAGGTGATGCTCAGGAAGTTGCAATGAACCTTCAACTTTATAGCAAATTTATTGAGCCGCATACATATCCTATTGAGTTATTTGTAGCATACCATGATCAAGATCCAGTAAGTATGGCAGTAACTGTATGTAATGATACTATTGGTAGTATCCATTCTTTTGCAACAAGATCGGAAGCTCAAGGCAGGGGATATGGCACACAGATGTTGCGATTTTTACTTGAGAGGCTATATAGTACTGGATGCTCAATGGTGTTATTAGATTCATCCGAGCAAGCTTTAAAATGGTATGAGAAAAACGGGTTTCTTGAAATTGGAAAATATATAAAGGGATATAAACTCAAAAATAAGTTTGAAACAGTTTGTAAATTACCTTAAGAACAAGTAAATATACAAATTTTTTGTTCGAAGCAATTTCATTTATTGCTGATGATTGCGCAGAGCAGATACTATTGAACTACTTAGCTCTGAAATCATAGGTTCCAATAGGCTAATAGTATTGAGCACCAAGAGAATTTGCTGGGCATATTGTGCTTGCTCGTCTAACTTGTTTTGATCTGATCTTATGCTGTTTTCAATATTATGGACCATCCAGTGGAGCCAGTTGTTCAGTATTGCCAGAAAAGCAAAATACAAATTTGACTGTTCAATGCTGCCACCAGCTTTTGTATATTCGCAAATCATGTTGATAAAAAGATTTTTATCAAAATTTGAGGCGGTAATGCCACTCCAATTAAGTGCTGCGTCCACTATCTCTTGCGTAGGATTGAGTTTGTGCGTCGCTTCCCAATCAATGATGATGGGATTATTTTGGTTATCCCAGAGCACATTTTTTTGATCCAGATCACCATGGCTTACTACTACATTGATTGTTTGCTGTGATGGAAGATATTTCTCGCATGTTTGGGCAACGCGAAGTATTGCGTCTTGATGAGTTTTAAGTTCTTGTGCAAAGGGCAATTTGAGTGTGACGGCTCGTTCTATGAGATAGATGAGTGTTTGAGGCTGGTAAATATGGAGTTCAGGGTCAGCTAATTCTGGCGCTTGAAGATCTATGAGATGCATTTTGGCAAGAAGAGCGGCTATTTTTATGGCATGTGCTGCACTTATTGTATTGATAGCAAGCGTTGTTGCTTGGCTCCAGGGATATACCAAGAAGGTACTGTCATTGATATCAATGAGATGTTTGTCGTGTATGGCCAAAGCGGTGATAGCGGGAATTCCTAGTTGTTTGAATTGCCGTGCAATTTGTTCTGTCAGTTCATAAATATGCCTTGTCTGAGGATTTAAATTAATATTTCTCGAGAGCTCTTTGCAAGCAAATGAGCCATGTTCTGTTTCTATCTTCCACATGCGATGCAATAAACCGCCAAGCACTTTTTGGGGAGCTGTGCACACTGTCCCCACATTTAATTGTTTACAAATTAATTGAGCTTGGTGTTTATTCATGTCAACTCCGTATGCACCGACCATAATGGTAAAAATGCTTTAAGCATGGCAATCATCTCTGCTTCTTTTGCGCTATTTCCTTCATGCCTGAATGCCAAAAGGTAGGTCGCTCTGCGCAAAATGTGATCAGTAGCAGCGATGGTAAGAAGAGTGTCTGTTCCGGTGAGTTGAGAATATGCGGCAGCAGTTCTTTCGGCAAGATCTGCATCGATCAAAAATAACTTAGAGAATTCTATAGCATAGTCAGCGATGATTGCATCAGAGAAATCAAATATCCCAACAACTTTTTGATGATGAGGGTCATATGCCATGTTCTCGCCATAAAGATCATTGTGAATGAGAGCAAGGCGGGTAGGTTCATAGGCATGAGCTCGTGCACTTGCAATCGCTTCAGTGACCATACGTTCGAGTGCAGGCGATGGCAATGTGCCAAGCAGATTTTTTTCGATTTCATCAAGGGGTGGAGTGTAATCGCCATACCCTAAAGCTCGCGCTTCAGTCACTGATAATGCACCATGCATTTGAGAAAGAAAGAGTGCAAGCGATTCAGCAATGCCTTGTTTGGCATGAATGGAGAGCGCACGGTATTCTGGGCCTAAGAGTGAAGAGCCTTGCAGTTTGCGATAACCCACCATAGCTACATCTTTGCCGATAATTTCATATTGTGGGATGGGCATGGTGACTATACCATCAAGACGTTTTAGTAGCGAGGACTCGCGTTCCAAGGTTGCAGCCATTTCATACCGACGAGGGAAACGGAAGATCCACTTGTTGTTGATTTCAATAACGGTGTTATCCCACCCACCCATGAGCATCGTGCATGTATTAATAGTAAGGTTGGGAAGTTCGTGATGTAATGCAGAGCGGATGCCTGCCTCATCATGAGATTCAAGTAATTTTTGAATTGCCAGAACAGTAGTGCTTGGCACATATAGAGTGAAGGAAAGAAGGCTGAGGTATAAAAACTTGTTCATTATTTTTTACATTTTAGATATGTGAGATTGTTCAGTTATTGTGTAAAGGGTACCAGGTAATTGTATGACCGTAAATAAACCGATGGGGGTAAAGTTAAAAAATAAACTTAGATTTCTATTTAAAGTATAATGAATGTATACAAAAAAAATTGATGCTCGAATTTCAGCGGCAAGGCATGAAAAGTTCCTTTATAATAAGAACATAATTTTGTTGTGAGAGACTTACTCAGTTAAGGTAAACGAATGATAACGATTGACGCTAAAAAAGAATATTATCAAGCACTACTTAATAAGAAATCGGAATATGAAGGTGTTTTTTATGTAGGAGTGAAAACAACTGGTGTATTTTGCCGTCCAACGTGTCCTGCAAGAAAACCAAAATTTGAGAATTGTGAATTCTATGAAACTGCTCAGCAAGCACTATTGGCTTCATTTAGGCCATGTAAGCGCTGTGAGCCCCTTTCGCATCCAAATCACGTTTCAGAGCTTGTACGGTTGCTTATTGAAGCTGTTGAAAATAATCCAGAGAAACGCTGGAAGGATAGAGATTTTCAGGAGCTCTCAGTTGATGCATCAACTGTTAGTCGTCAATTTAAAAAGCGATTTGGCATGACGTTTGTTGCTTATGCTCGTGCAAGGCGCATGGGACTTGCCATGAAGCAAATCAGGGCAGGGGAAGCGGTGATAGAGGCTCAACTCTCAACTGGATATGAATCGAGCAGTGGCTTTAGAGATGCATTCACTCGTATCATGGGAGCAGCTCCTACTTTACTGGGACAAAGTAGTATATTAAAAGCAACTTGGCTTGACACACGGCTTGGTCCAATGATAGCAATTGCAGATGAAACTGCACTGTATCTTTTAGAATTTGTAGATCGGCGCGGTCTGGAGCGTGAAGTTGAAAGACTTAAAAAGGCAACAAAATCAATCATTATTCCCGGGAGCACGCAACCAATCAAATCAATTGAAAGAGAATTAGAGCTTTACTTTGATGGTGTATTAAAAGAATTCAGAACTCCACTATTTCTTATAGGTTCAGCATTTACAAAGCAAGTATGGCAAGAGTTACAAAAAATTCCATATGGTCAGACACGATCATATGGCAAGATAGTAAGGGCACTGGATAAACCATTTGCATTTCGTGCAGTTGCACGGGCAAATGGTGCAAACCAAATTGCCATTGTTATCCCCTGTCATCGGGTAATTAATACGAATGGAGAGTTAGGTGGATATGGTGGCGGGATCTCACGCAAAAACTGGCTCATTAATCATGAAAAGAGAAATACAGCATGCTAGAAAGTGAAGGATAGGAACATGATTCTAAAAAGCCCAGATGGTAAAAAGCGCTGCTTTGGTGGTCAACCGGGTAAAGAATTTTTTACTGAGTATCATGATAATGAGTGGGGTATCCCTGTGCATGACGATCAACGGTTGTTTGAAATGCTCATTTTAGAAGGTGCCCAAGCGGGACTAAGTTGGGAAACTATACTTAAAAGACGCACAGCTTATCGCAAGTCATTTCATAAATTTGATCCCGTTAAAGTAGCCGCAATGAGCGATGCTGAGTTGGAAGCACTATGTCATAATCAAGAAATCATTCGCAATAGACTGAAAATATATTCTGCTCGTAAGAATGCTCAAGTATTTTTGCACATTAAACAAGATTTTGGCTCGTTTGATCAATATCTTTGGAAATTTGTTGGTGGCCAGCCTATAATAAATCACCCGCGACGTTTAGAAGATGTTCCCACCACTACGCCTGAAAGCGATAGACTATCAAAAGACCTTAAAAAACGTGGCATGTCGTTTGTGGGTTCTACAATTATATATGCATACATGCAAGCAGTAGGTTTAGTTAATGATCATCTGACCGAATGCTGGCGCAAAAAAAATGCATGATAATGAAATAGATATTAATGAGTCGCTTGTAAGAGAACTTTTGTGTGCACAGTTTCCGCAATGGGCATCGTTACCTATTAAGGCAGTTCAATCAATCGGTACAGACAATGCTATCTATCGGCTTGGTACAGATATGTGCATTCGATTACCAAGGATTGCCGGAGCTGGCAAGCATATTGAAACAGAACAAAAATGGTTGCCTCAATTTGCACCAATGCTACCCCTTGCAATTCCAGTTCCGCTTGGTAAAGGAAAGCCTCACAAGAATTATCATTTGCATTGGTCTATTTATAGCTGGCTTGAAGGTGAAAATGCGTGCAATGAACCAATTATTGATCAACAACAAGCTGCTATTGATCTTGCGCAGTTTATTATTGCTTTGCAAAGTATTGATCCTACGGGTGGGCCTGCTGCACGGCGTGGCGTGTCGCTCGCAACACAAGATAATGAAACACGTAGTGCAATTAAAGCTCTGCACGGTGTCATTGATACTGAGGCGGTAATAGTAGCATGGGAACAGTGTCTCCAAGCGCTAGTGTGGAATAAACCGCCTGTCTGGATTCATGGTGATTTGCTGCCTGCAAATGTACTGGTGCAGCAAGGTCGGCTCAGCGGTGTAATCGATTTTGATAGTCTGGGTATTGGTGATCCTGCAGTTGATTTGATTCCAGCATGGTGCCTTTTTTCCCGTGATGCCCGAAACATTTTTCGTAAGACTTTAGCCGTTAGATGATGGAACATGGGCACGCGGTTGTGCATGGGCATTGTGGAAGGCCTTGATTACTGTGGCTGGCGGTGCGAATGCGAATGATATTAAAGTTGCGCACTCTTGGCGTGTTGTTGATGAAGTACTCGCTGATCATAAGCAAGCGAAATCTACATTTTAATTTAGATTGGTTTTAGTGCTCAAGTTACATATAGTTCGTTGCAAGTGGTAGCGGCATGAGGTATTCTACTCATGGCAATTATGCTTGTAATGATTAATGATCTAAAAAGGGGCTCTAGAATGAAATTGACATTTATCAATAGTTGTTTGGCAATACTATTAATGCTATCGTTCGATGGGCATGCAAAAATAATCCTTATGATAGAAGGTGTTTCGGGTGCAGGTAAATCTACCTTAATCACTATTATTGCTGAGCATATACCCGAAATATGCATTGTACCTGAGCCATTTGATCGGTGGAATAATGTGCATGAAACTGGAAACTTATTTGAAACATTCTTAAAAGATCAAAGTCGCTGGGGACTTACTTTTCAGAATTATGTGTTTATCACCCATTACCAAGCATTAGAAGATGCATACAATCTCAATCCAACCAAAGAAATATTTATTACTGATAGATCACATTTCTCGGGTATATTTACCTTTACGCGTATGCTTTTTGATAATAACAAAATGACTCCTATGGAGTGGGCAATGTATATTGAATCATCAATGTGGCTTATTGCACAACTTCCTTATAAGCCAAATGCTTTCATTTATCTGCGAACTGAGCCTGCAACAGCATGTGCACGAGCCAATAAAAGAGATCGGTTGTTAAATGCATCCCGAGAACTTTCTTATTATCAAACTTTGCATCGCTATCATGAAGAATGGCTTATAGAAAAAAAGAATCTGCCGGAATCATTGCAGCATATTCCTATGCTAGTACTTGATGGTGAAGTTGATTTTCAAAGTGACCTTGAAGTACAAGCCAAGATTATTCGAGAAATCAGAGAGTTCATTGTATCAATGTAGGATCAAGTGTCATAATATACTGTTTACCATACAATGGACCATCAACGTGGCGTGAAATCGTAAAACCCAGCTTTGTATACATTTTTAGCGCTGGAATATTTTCAGTATGTGGATCTACAATAATTTTGTGTATGGGTTTGAGAAGTGCTTTCTGATCATTCATAATTTTTTTAATGAATTGGATTAACGTTGCAGTGCCGTATCCTTTGCCAAGATATTCTTGTTCCCCAATAAAGAGATCAATACCGTAGGTTCCTTCAGGTTCTGTCAAACCGGATCCATCTGCAAATTGGTTTGCATCATAATATCCAATACATCCAATAGGGTTTCCATTAGTTTGTATAATGAATATCCAGAGTATGCCAGAGTTCAATCTCTCATGCATGGTGGTTTGAAACTCATCCCATGGCATCACCATATGTTCAAACCATTTTTTAACGAAAGGGCGATGCACCCAAGTGTGTATCAACTCGAGATCTGTCTCTTCTAAGGGTTTAAATCTGAGATTATATGGTGTTGAGTTAATTTGCGTAATCGAGCTTGTGCTCATATAGAGCGTTAAACTCAAGAGTAGGGTTTGGTAAAATTGTAGTTTCCAACTCATTGCAGCCTTCCTTCCAATCGAGTAAGTTGACGTGCAAGAGTTTCTAGCGCATCTTCCAGTGTTTTTTGTGGGATTGGTGCTGGAGCAGGAGCAACTCTTAGAGGTGGAGCAATCATAGTTTCAATGGTGCGGACCGCTTCTTGCAATGCTTGTTGATCAATGGGTCTTTGGAGTGTTGCCGCACCTTTTTCAAGCGCTTTTAAGAAATCACCTAAGGTATTTGCTTGTCTTACTGCTGCCTCTATCATATTTTCAGTAGCAATAGTGTTGGAAAGAATATGAAACGTAACAACAGCATGTCGCTTGTTAGGTGAAATGGCAATAGACCAAAAAGTACTGATATCCCATTGTGGCGTTACGGTGAAGCGGGCATTATTTGGTGAATTGGCAATAGTTTTACCCCCATCGTGCACATGCACATTTTGCGCCGTTATTTGGTTAAAGGGAATGCTATTACTGCTTGCAGGTTGCACACCATTTGGTGCCAATATACCCATGTCTACATTGATATTAAATAATTTTGTAGGCTGCCATGTGCCTGCCCACATATGGAATACCATATTATAGGTTTTCGGCTCTGCATTATGTATCATTACATTAAAAGAGAGATCTTGAATTCCGGGAGGCACTAATTTTTTTATAGATTCTGGCGCATGATCTATCATACGTGGATCAAATTTAATGCGGGCAAGAAGATCTTGCAATACGTAAGGGCTACCATAGATACCTATAAAGGGAACTTTATACGTGTCTGCTTGTACATAAGGGGTGATAAAAAATGCTTTATGTCGTTTAATTGTGTC
Source organism: Candidatus Babeliales bacterium (assembly GCA_963716425.1). Lineage (GTDB taxonomy): Bacteria > Babelota > Babeliae > Babelales > JBFXEV01 > JBFXEV01. Next base: position 318,438 of record OY970310.1, on the reverse strand, counting down.
ATGTGGATCTTGTTGCATGGAAAGCAAACTTACTGAGTAAGTGAGCGCTAGCGTAATGAGGGAGAGCTGTTTGTTCATGATATATCCTTTATGCGGTATGTTTCACAGCATTCGCACTCAACTGGTTCAAGAACCAATATGCAGTCATAGCAGCAAGCATTACGGTTAATAATGCACCAGCCCATACACCGGGGAACGCGTGGAGTAATGCCGATTGTATTGCTTCAATACTTGTTTGTGTTGCAATAAAAATGGGAATTGCAGAGTAGTTAAAGCGTAACACCAGATAATATAATACAAGCATAACCAAACCGCTCATTAATCCAGTAATAATGTGCATTAATGGCGTTAAACTTGGGTCAAAACCGGCAATTGCTACACCAATAAAAAGAATGGTAAGCACAAGAGCAATATGGTTTTTGCGCCCATAATCGCTGAGCATATTCAGTCCATGTACAAATAACAAACTCAGTAATGATGCCATCACCATTGAAGTGAATCCTTTTAATCCCATAGAAAGCCATGGCACATATGCACCGGCATTGCTTACATCTGCCCAAAATGGTTTGGTGGCAGGCACAATCCAATTGGTAAGGGCGTTTATTCCTGCTGCAAAGAACCCTAAGCTAATTCCTTGTATGATGCTCGTGCTTTGTGATTTGGTAGAGCGGCCTCTGAGCAATCCAATCAGATAACCACCAAGCCATGCAAGAAACAACGTAAGTAGTAATGTTTGTGTAAGCAGTGAAGTAAATAAGGCAACTACTTGTCGCGAGTAGGGAGAAGTAGTGTTAAAGCTACTTACTAATATTGGCCATAAATTCCATGTTTGAATCATTGTTTTAGAGAGCAAGAGAACACCAATAATGATGGCCGCTTTTGTAGCAAATGGATGAGCCTGTCTTCTTCTTGCAATGGTAAAGAAGAGGAAGATGAGTAAGCCTATCAGCAAAATTGTTGAGGCATTTTTAATCAGCTTCTCTATTTTTGTCTCATAGGTATATTCTCTGTCCCATTGTTCAGGTGCATGTACATACCGTTCATGCTCTATTATTTGGTTGCCACCAACTTTAATACCTATACGCAATTGTCCCTCTCCAAGATCTGGGCCTTGTTTGACCCGATAGACAAATTTCCAATCTCTTCGGTGAGGTTGTTGCTTTTCTTGGGCAGAAACTTCAATAACATCTTCAGCTTTTAAATGATAATATGTTTCTAAAAAGCCCTGCGTCATGTTACGCGCTTCATCTTTTGTTAAGCTGGCACCTTCTCCTTCACGAGGGAGTTTATGTTCGTATTCAACAGGATTATCATGAGGATAGATTGAAAAAATATATTCTTCGGCAGATTTGGCAATATCCCCATTAAACTGTGCATAGCGCACTTTCCAATAAGGCGCAAGAATATATACGCCATCAAGTTGTTTGTATATTTCTTTGCCCGCAGTTCGCCATACGAATATATCTTTTTTACTTGGCTTTCCTTCGGCAGCAGAAAGAAGACTCATTTCTGGGGCAATAGTGAGGTTAAATAGTTTTTGTGCTTCTTGTGCTTTTTCTATTGCCTGTGCGCGATTAAGTTCAAGAGGGTGCGTGTCTTGAGTTGTGTGCCGGAAGAAAGCCCAGGAACACAAGCCCAAAAGACCTGCAAAAATCAGCAATGTGCGATAGCTTTGTGGTTGTTTTGGTTCAATGTATTCTTCTTGGCGTATGTTTTGTTGTTCTCTCATAGGAGCTTGCCAGGATTTATTATACCAACGCCCAGCTAAGTCATGGAAAAATCCTTTTTTGGTTCGTGCATACAGCACTACAAAGAGGGGAACAAGTCCACAAAGTATTACCATAATCTTATTTACTATGTTGCCAGGAGCATCAGAAACGAAAATAGGGAGTGCGTATAAGATAAGGTCATACATAACATGAGAAATAATGACAGGAAGAAGACCAAATGCCAAATAAAGCGCCCCCCACACGAGCGAAGGGAAAAATAGTTCAACGAGTCGTGCATAAGCAGGTTGTGCTGGATAAAAAGCATGTGCTCCTGCAAATATGATTGCTTGCAGAATCATCCCTCCGGCCAACCACCAATATTTGTTACCATATCGCCGTGCAAGAAGCATTGCGCATGAAAGAGGGACCGCTCTAAAGAGACACTCTTCCCAAAATCCTGCATGTAATGATTTAGTAAGCGGAGAAAGCCAGGGAACATACGTTGCAAGCACGTTAGGATCTATTAAAGCATCAGCAGGTGACCACCATCCAAAATAATGGAGTGAAATAAAGTAGAAGACCGTTACAAAAATAAAATCAAAACTGATTATCATGTACCCGCCGATAGTACGACCCAAAACTTGCCAAGAAGATGCAACATCGGTTTTAAAGAGAGACCACAATTGAATATGTTTAGGGAATGCTTTACGCGTTAAATTTTCTGCTGCAAGAAATGTAATATAAAGTATTGCAAATTGTTCTCCAACACCAAGCACTACGGCTTGTATAATCCCCGCAACAAAACTAAATGTTGAATCAGTGGTCTGATAATGGATCCACCATAATGAATAGGAGTTAAGGTATTCAAGTAGCATGGCAATTGCAAGTAGGGCCGCCCAGAACAGGGGAGCTTTCCAGATGAGCCAGTCACGGTTAGACCTTAGAAGAAGAATGAGGCCTAAAACGCAACCAAGTAAGAGATAGAGAATATACATAGCAGTACTTGCCCAGCTTGCAATTAGATTGTTTGCAGAACGCATATGTGCATAGCGCCGCTCAAAAGCTTCGGGTACTTTGAGGCTTTTTTCAACTTTGGTTACTTTATTACCCGTTACCGTGATGGTAACGCGAAAGGGCGCTTCATATATTTTTTGATCAGTTCGCTCATACACGAGCGTATGATCCACGCGACCATTAGGCTTTTCCTCAGTAGAATGTTCAACAAGTGTGTGTTTTGAAAAATCGATATACCAATGGGCATTTGCTTCTTTTTGGGCAATCTGTTGCGCTTGAGCTTTATCAAGAGAAGGCAAAAGTTCATCTTCTGGGATCAATTCTTCAAAACCATAGGGGCTGCCATTGGGCATAAAGTATATGGCTGCTTCATGTTTAACACATGGTTTAAAGTGGCGTACATGCCAATGGTACGGTGCAAAATATTCTTCTTTGAGAACTTCTTTAAATTTTTCCGTGCCACCACCTTCTAGTTCAATGTATGTCTTTGCTTTATTTTCAGAAGTGAACTTGATAGCTTGGCTATATTCTTGGGGTCCGATGGAAAGATGTTTTGCAATTGAGGCAGCTTGTCTTAAAGCAGCGGATCGATCCATGGTCAGATCAATTGAAACTAATGGAAAAGCTATTGGAAAAAGCCTATAAGCTGCATAGCCAGTGCCAAGTGAAAGAATAGTTGCTAAAACCCAGAATAGTGGTTGACGAAAAACCGTTGCTTGCATTGAATTTCCTTAGTATTTTGAAAATTGTTCGCCCTGACTAAAATTCATTCTGACCGCTTACGCCTACGCCGAGGCTTCGGCGCACAAGCATCCCTTGTTTCATCCCGCCTGCCCGCCGTAACTTTAGTGTAGGCTGGGAGTGAATCGCGAAGCGATTAGTATCGAGGGAGCATTAAGTTTCCTTTTATAATGTGAGATTTATGAATCTTATATATCTAAGGATAGAGAGGTACAAAAAAATATGCAATAAAAAAGCGAGTATCTTTAAAAGATACTCGCACTGGAAATTGATGAGAAATAATTGGTATTGTAACTATTGATCAAATTGAGATTCAATATCTAGGTCATCAAGAGCCAGAATGAGTTCGTCTTCATCTTCTTCGTCACTTCGTATATATTCAATTGCTCTTATTCTTAAAAGATTGAATGCTCTATGGAGCTTGAGCATATTCGGGGGAATTTGAGATTTGCAAGACGCCAATTCAATAAAAAATTGTTTTTGTAAAACACCATCCTCCTTAATAGCTTGTTTATATCTTGCAACAAATTCGTTATAAGCATCACGAAAATAGGATATTGCCGCTTCATCATCTTGTTCTCCTTGGTTTATATTTTTAAGTGCATAGGACTTAGGGCGTGGAAGGGATTTTTCTTTGGATTGTTGCGGTATTCCAGTTAGTTTTGTGAGCTTGCTGGTTTTTTGTTTTAATTCAGATTGAGCTTTTTTTACAGCTCTGGTATCAGTCACAGTAACTGATGACTCCGAATTTTCTCGCTTCATACATTGCGTTTGAAAGCTGAAAGATATAAGACTACAAACTATTATAAAAAATGTTTGTTTTTTCATGAGTTTTTATCCTAAATTTATTGTGTTGAGGAGCAGTCAGAAGTTAAAGATTCTTCAGCGAAGTCTTCATCATCATCAAGCGGTGGGATTGGTGCAAGTTCTGGTTCTTTTAACGGTTTTGTCACTTGCAGCAAGTTGCCAAATTTTCCTTTGAGTTCTAAATCATTGGGGTTAACTTGCGCATAATATTTTGCAAGTTCAGTAAAAAAGAAACCTGGTAAAGGTTTGCCCTCTTGCTGGGCCTGTCTGTACTGTTGAGTACATAGTATATAAGCTTCTTCCTGTAAGCTACCAGCTTTTTCCAGCAAAGCAAAGGGACGCAGCATATGAGGATCTACATGATGAGCATCACGATGTTGATATGGTTTTCTTGCAAGAGCAGCTGCATCTGGTCGGGCAAGTGCTCGTACTTTTTTTTCCATGCAAATGGTCTGCTCGCCCAATGTTAAGAGCCCAATTGCTGATACTAATAGGGTTTGTTTTTTCATAATCATCTCCATTGAAAAGTATGTATTTCCACGATTTATATGTGGCTTATTATATATATATGCTAGCATATATTGCCAAATAGTCAAGTTTAATAGGCGTTTTGTAGTGTTGACATTATATCTGATGCCGGGTAAATTTAAGGGTTAATAATTTAAAATAATGTAAAAGGAAGCATCATGGCTTTTTTCCGTCAGGTCAATAAAGAGAAAACAACTATCAATAAAGCGGGAGGGCAAGCTTTTTGTTTATCATCCGAACAAGAATTGGTATCTTTGGTTCTTACTTCACTCCTTGAAGATGTTTATTATGAAAAAGCTAATGAGCGATTGTCTCGCATTTTACTATTAATGCACCAAATACCAGATAAACAATTTATTGCAAAGCTTGCAGTGTATGCACGTAGAGAATTCGGGTTGCGTACGGTCAGCCATATTTTGCTTACTCAGCTTTCACTTCAGGCAAAAGGGGCAAGCTGGACAAAAGATGCTATTGCTGCTGGAATATATCGACCCGATGATATTCTTGAGATAGTGGCCTATTATATGTTTTTAAACAAAGCTACAAAGCCAAAATTAGGGTTGCCTGCTTCACTACGTAAAGGGATTAATAAAGCTCTCTTAAAGTTTGATGCATATCAACTTGCAAAATATAAAGGTGATCGCACATCAGTGAAAATGGTTGACGTATTTAATTTAGTGCATCCAAAACCAGAGACTCAAGAACAGGCTGAACTGTTTAGAGCGCTCATTGATGGTACCTTAAAACCAGCAGAGACCTGGGAAGTCTTGCTAACGCAAGCGGGTCAAAAAGGTGAAACACAGGAGCAAGTCAGCCAGCTGAAAGCACAAGCATGGCAGCAACTATTGGAGACTGATAAGTTAGGTTATTTTGCTTTGCTTCGTAACTTAAGAAATATCATACAACAAGCACCACACATGGTTGATGTTGCACTTGCGCAACTGGTTGATATTGGTCGGCTTCAAAAATCACTTGTTTTGCCCTTCAGGTTTATTACCGCTTTGCAAGAAGTGGAAAAGTTGCCTGGTGACCTTGCGCGTAAGGTTGTGCAAGCCCTTGAAAATGCGATTGAGCTTTCATTAAGCAACGTACCAACATTCGATGGCAATACCTTGGTAGTGCTTGATTGTTCCGGTTCTATGCAAGGAAAACCAATAGAGATAGGGGCATTGTTTGCGTCTGTGATTGCAAAAGTGAATCATGCCGATTTTATGTTGTTTAGTTCGACAGCACGCTACGTAGCAATCAATGATACACAATCAGTGCTTGCAATTAAGCGCAGTTTTCAAGATAAATTAGACTATAGTGGTACTGATTTCCATGTTATCTTTAAGACCGCAACACTTGCCTATGATCGTATTATTATTCTCTCCGATATGCAAGGTTGGATTGGGCATGATGCACCAACGCAAGCATTTGCGGAATATAGAAAGAAAACTGGTGCACATCCGTTTGTGTATTGCTTTGATTTAAGTGGCCATGGCACTTCACAGTTTCCACCGGATCAGGAAAAGGTTGTATGTCTTGCAGGATTTTCTGATAAGGTATTTGAATGCATGCGACTGCTAGAACAAGATAAGGATGCCTTGATTTCCTTAATTAATCGCGTAGACTTCTAATTAGTCACAGATGTGAAAAAAGAGTTACTTCGTTTTGGTCGTTTCCTTGCCGACTCGCTCTGCGAGTGGCGGATAGCTTCTTCTTGTTTACAAGAAAAAGCGGTCTCTCTTTTACTGTTCTCTGTGATTTAGTCTGCAAAAAAATATAAGTAAAGACGTGAAAAAAGAGATACTTCGATCTGCAAAACGACTCTTTTAATTGTTCTCTTTACTTATGGTTATTGCGGTTGTCTAATTTTTTCTGCTTCTTGTTTTAATGCACTGAACTGATTTCTGATTTTGCTCATAGAATAGGGCACCTGTTGGTAATATCTATCAAGTTCATTAAAAAAGTATTGGGGAAGAAGCTGTTGCTCTCTTTTCGCTTGCCAATATTGTTGTGTTAAAAGTGAAAGAGCTTTTTGAAAATGCTGAACTCTTGCTTCCTCATAGGTTGGCTGATTTGGCTGAATTTGCAACCCTTCAGGTTGCGGGCGAGGTTGCATGCATTCTGTTTGATAATGAACAGTTAATGCCATTATAATGACTGAAAAAATTATTTTTTTTAACATACTTAATTCCTTACTCATTAATATACTATCCCTGAGTATATAATAGCATAAAAATTGCCAAATAGTCAATAAAATTGTGAGCTTTTATTCTGAAAAGAGCTCTAGTAGTTCGTAGACAGAGCTGAATTGTCGCAGCTTTACACTGGTTTTAATACCCTTGGCTTTTGCAGTAAAAAGGGTTTCGATACCGAACTTTTCTGCTTCGCAAATATGGAGTTGCATACGATTGGTTGGTTTAATGTCGCCGGTCAAGCTCATTTCGCCAAGTGTAAGAGATTTTTTTGGCAGTGGCTTTTGGTAATAGCTGGAAAGCAATGCCATCGCGATTGCAAGATCAGCAGCACTTTCTTTTATCTTAAAACCACCACTCACTTTAAAAAAGATATCCTGTTCAGAAAGTTTAATTCGTAGATATTTTTCTAAAATGGCTGCAATCAAAACTACTTGTTTGTGATCAATGCCAGAAATTACGCGCTGTGGCATGCCAAACTTGCTGGGTACCGTGAGCGCTTGTAATTCAAGCATTAAAGGGCGTGAGCCTTCCAGCGTGCTGGTGAGCACGGAGCCAGGAGCATAGGTTGCTTGTTCAAGCAGTATTTGATTTATATTAGGAACTTGTTCAAGGCCTTGTTCATCCATTTGAAAAAAACCAAGTTCATGAATAGGGCCAAAGCGATTTTTTACTGAGCGCAAAATCCTGATGTGGTATTGATCTTCCCCTTGCAAATAAAATACACCATCCACCATATGCTCAAGCATCTTTGGGCCTGCAATGTGCCCCTCTTTGGTTATATGACCGGTAAGAATGGTGGCAATAGTGTGTTCCTTTGCAAGTCGCATTAAAAGAAAAGCAGCTTCTCTCAGTTGCCCTACGCTGCCAGGGATAGTATGCGCACCACCAGTAAAACAGTTTTGGATTGAGTCAACCACAATAATATCTGGTTTATATTCTTGTGCAGTAGCGATTAACGATTCCAAGTTTGCCTGGTCGGAAAATAATATATTGTTGTGCAAGCAGTTGAGCCGTTCTGCTCTACCGCGCACTTGTTCAAGAGATTCTTCTGAAGAAAAATAAAGCACCGTGCGTTCTGCAGCCAGTTGATGTACTACTTGTAGGAGCAATGTTGATTTACCAATACCCGGATCACCGGTCAAAATCAATAAAGACCCGCGCACAATGCCACCGCCCAGTACACGGTCCCATTCTTCAATGCCAGAACGCATACGTTCATTCGCTTGGGGCTGCGTATCACTCAAGTTTGCAAGCTCAAGCACGCCCGTGCTGCTTTGTGCTTTGGTGGTGGGGGCAAGTTCTGCAATACTGCCCCAATCTCCACACTCAGAACAACAACCGATCCATTTTGGTGGTCGGTAGTCACAATTAGTGCAATAAAATTTTACGGTTTGTTTTGCCATTATAATGCAGGTTTTTGATCAATTTGATGGCAAGATCTGCATCGTGCTTGGTACGCTTCTTCTGCACCAATTAAAACGAGAGGATCATCATGCTTTGCAGGTTTACCATTAACAAGGCGTTGGGTAAAGTGCGCATTTTTGCCGCAATGAATACAAATTGCTTGGAGCTTGGTTACACTGTCAGCTATTGCCATCAGCGTGGGAATTGGCCCAAACGGTTTGCCGCGAAAATCAAGATCAAGCCCTGCAATCAGCACTCGTTTGCCAAGGTCAATTAACTGGCAAATAACTTGAATAATCGCGATATCAAAAAATTGTACTTCATCAATGCCAACAACGGTCACGCTGTTTGGAGTAAGTTTAAGTATATCTTGAGGGTTTTCAACAGGAATGGCTTTTAATTTGCTTCCGCAATGCGATACTACATATTCTATAGTTGTGCGATCATCAAGGCTGTGTTTGAATACGAGTACGTTTTGTTTTGCAAGTTCTGCCCGTTTTAAGCGTCTGATAAGTTCTTCAGACTTTCCTGAAAACATTGATCCGCAAATAAGTTCTAAACTTCCCTTATGATCTTGTGCATGATTTGGCGTCATAATGATCCCCTATAGTTCTAATTAATATGATGCAAATTGGTGTGTAAGAAGAGTATACAGAATGGTGCTTAGTCTGGCAATGGAGCCTATTGGGGATGTTGCAGCTTGTCTTTTGCGCTACGCTTTGCTTGGCGTTGGGTTAAAGCTTTTTCTGCAGCATCTTCGTGGTGGCCATATTCTGAATCATTATATTTTTGTTCTTTGTAATAACGAGCTTCAGCGCGTGCACGTTCTCTTTGTCTTTGTGTTTTTTTTGAAGTGTCCATACCGTTGCATTGTACAACGAATATTAATGCCAATACGAGTGCATTGCGATAATTAATTTGCATAAAATTTTTCCTTTGTATAAATTTGTTGACGATTACTTACTCATAAAATTGAGTATATAGAATGTAGAAATATAATACTATGGTCAAGTATTTTGCCCATTAATTAAGGGATTATAATGCGCGTTATTACTCAAGACGTATCAACAACAATTGATACACAAACGCAACCTCAAGAGATGAGTGCGCCCGATCAAGTTCTTGTAGTGGAATCATCAGTAGGACTTCATGGTCGCGTTGAATTAGTAGGAGCTAAAAATGCAGTGCTTGCAATTATGGCATCGCTTATTCTTACTGAAGGTTGTTCCGTTCTCACGAATGTCCCTAATTCACACGATGTGCGCCAAATGATTTCATTGTTGCGTGATTTGGGAGCTCACGTTGTGTATGATGCTCATACTCATTGCTTAGCCGTTGATACTACTTTTTTATGCAAGTATACGGTCACGCCTGCTATCATGAAAAAGATGCGCGCATCAGTGCTTGTTATGGGGCCTCTGCTTGCGCGATTTGGTAAAGCAGATATTGCATTGCCTGGTGGCTGCTTGATTGGTATGCGTCCGATAGATATTCATTTGAAAAATTTTGAAAAAATGGGTGTTACTTTGTCTCATGAGGGAGAATTTTTGGCAGCTCACGTTCATGCGCTGAGGCCAGAACGGTTGGTTCTTGATTATCCAAGCGTGGGTGCTACAGAAAATTTGTTAATGGCAGCAGTAAAAACGCCTGGCATTACACGTTTAATTAATGCAGCATTAGAACCCGAGGTTATGGATTTAATTGCTGTCTTGGTGGCAATGGGTGCAAATATTACCATTCAAGCTCCTGCAACAATTCAAGTTGTAGGCGTGTCTGAGCTTAAACCTGTATCTCATGCCGTGATGTATGATCGCCTTGAGGCAGGCTCATTGCTTATGGCTGTTGCGGTGGCTGGAGGTCAAATTGAGTTGCCGCAAGCTCGCTGGGATTGCATGGATGTCTTTTTGCTTAAGTTAGAAGAGATGGGGCATATTATATATCGTGGTTCTGAAGGAACGGGAATTACGCTCGTTGCAACTCGCGAACCACGTGCAGTTTCATTTACGACTGCTCCTTATCCTGGATTTCCTACAGACTTACAAGCGCCTATGATGGTAGCCCAATGCGTGGCTCGTGGTCAAAGCGTAATACATGAGACGGTATTTGAAAATCGGTTCTTGCATGTGCGTGAGCTTCAGAAGATGGGTGCGCAAATAACTATCAAGGGTGATCGGGCGTATGTGACTGGTGTGGAAGAATTGTATGGCGCAAAAGTTATTGCTACTGATATTCGGGCATCTTGTGCGCTCGCAGTTGCTGGATTAAAGGCAAAAGGGCAGACGGTGATCACGGGATTGCAGCATTGGCAACGTGGGTATGAAGCACTTGAACAAAAATTGTCTCAATTAGGCGGCGTGCTTCGTCTTCAAGCTGCCGATCAAATCAGTTCAGTGTGAAGAGTATATGCTTAAAATAGCTTTAATGTATAGTGCGCTTGGGTTCTTATTATTAGTAACAGGAGTTGCTCCTCAGGCGCAAGCATCATGCGATCATACTACATCGGATCGTGTCTTAATTGTTGAATCATCATCAGGTCTTTACGGACGTGTTGAGCTTGTAGGATCCAAGAATGCAACGCTGGCAATTATGGCCTCATTAATTCTAACTGAGGGTATTTCAGTACTTACCAATGTTCCCGATTCTGGTGATGTTCACCAGATGATTGTTTTGTTGCGCTCGCTCGGTGCACAAGTGACGTATGATTCTTTCTTGCATCGTCTTGAAGTTGATACCACATTTTTGCTTCAATACACCGTAGTCCCTGCTCTCATGCGCAAGATGCGTGCATCAGTAATAGTGATGGGCCCTCTGCTTGCCCGTTTTGGTAAAGCAGAGATTGCGTTGCCGGGTGGTTGTGTCATTGGAGCGCGTCCTATTGATATTCATTTGAAAAATTTTGAAAAGATGGGGGTGTTTATTGAGCAGAATAAAAAATTTCTTAGCGCGCACGTGGATTTATTGACGCCTGCGCGACTTGTTCTTGATTATCCAAGTGTTGGCGCAACGGAGAATCTTTTAATGGCTGCAGTAAAAACGCCCGGCATTACACATTTGGTAAATGCAGCATTAGAACCCGAGGTAATGGATTTAATTGATGCCTTGGTGGCAATGGGTGCCAAAATAAGTATACTCGCTTCCGCTATCATTGAGGTTGAAGGTGTATCGGTACTGAAACCCATACACTATGAAGTGATGTATGATCGGCTTGAAGCTGGGTCATTGTTGCTTGCCGTTGCAGTTACTGGTGGTCAGATTGAGCTACCTCAAGCAAGGTGGGATCATCTTGATGTTTTTTTGCTTAAGCTTGAAGAAATGGGGCATCACATTCTACGTGGGCCACATGGTACTGGCATAACGCTCATCGCAACACGGGAACCGCGTGCCATTTCATTTACGACTGCTCCCTATCCTGGATTTCCCACTGACTTGCAAGCGCTCATGATGGTTGCCCAATGTGTGGCTCGTGGTCAAAGCGTGATACATGAGACGGTGTTTGAAAATCGGTTATTGCATATACGTGAGCTTCAGAAGATGGGTGCGCAAATTACCATTCAAGGTGATAGAGCATATGTAACGGGTGTTGATGAATTGTATGGTGCAAACGTTATTGCGACCGATATTCGGGCGTCTTGTGCACTTGCTATTGCGGGTCTTAAGGCTAAAGGCCAAACCGTGATCATTGGGTTACAGCATTGGCAACGGGGGTATGAAGCGCTTGAACAAAAGTTGTGTCAATTAGGCGGCGTTATCCGACTACAAGCTGCCGATCAAATCAGTTAATTCTCGTGTGATTTTTGCCTGACGACGTTTGTTGTAATCAAGAGTCATTTGATCAAGTAAGTTATGAGCATTGCGCGTTGAGTTATCCATTGCAACAAATCGAGCCGCTTGCTCAGCAGTCAGTGAAGTAAGCAAAAGATCTTGCATGGTAGCAAGCAATATGCTTTGCGCAAGAGCAGTAAGTAAGGTTTCTGGCGATTGTTCCCATTCATATGTTTCATCCATGTCTTCCTGTTCTTGCGCAGCTTGTGGGAGCGTAAGAGGAACAACGGTATGGTACGCAGGAACTTGCACAAAAAATGACTTTGCCCAATTGCTGTAAACGGTTACTGAGGTATAGTGTGGTGAAGCATGCATAATGTAATCAGTAATCTGCTGGGCAATTGGGGTGATCATGGTATAGTTAAATTCATTAAACTGTTTTATGACCGTGCGGCCCTGCGCATGAGCAAGATAATCACATGCCCGCTTACCTACGGTGATGTAGTGTGCATGGAGCTTGTGCTCAGACGATTCTTCCCGTTCAAAAAAGGAAAATAAGTGTTGGTTAAAAGTGCCACATAGTCCTTTCTGGGAACCAACCAAGACAATAAGAACATGTTCTTTTTGGGCTTCATCTTCGCGGTGAACGCGAGGCAAAAGAATGGGATGATGCCAACTCAGATCGTGCACGTAAATTTGAGTAAAAAGTTGTAAAAGTTCTGTGGTGTAGTGAGCAAGGGCAGCTTTCTTATTACGCAATCTTGTATGTGAAGACATTGAGATAAGCTGCATGGCATGCGTTATCTTTTGAATTGTTTCGATTGCTTTCATGCGTTGGCGCATGAGCATTAATACTGACATAGTATCCCTTTGTGTAGCTTGTTTTTCTAACTCTACCTTGTCATCTGATCTTTTGCAATATTTTTCTGCTTAATCCTCGCTTATGATACACTGATAAGAAATTCGCGGGGAGAACTGATGATTATACTAGTTGATGGCTATAATGTGCTAAAGTTAGTGCACGGTGCCTTGCGTGTTGGGCAGTCTACTAGGGATATGTTTCTTAAGCAATTGGCTGCCTATGGTAAACGCAAAGGACATACGATCGTATTGGTGTTTGATGGCGGGCCCTATGCAATGAGCACAGAAGAGCGGCATGGGCAAGCAACAGTGGTCTATGCAGGGTATCGTGAAACGGCCGATGACTATATCAAGAGATATATTGATGATCATCGAAATCGAGAATTGTTATTGGTTACCAATGATCGAGAACTGGCCCGTCATGCCCTGCAGGCTGACGTGCCGACAATAGACGTGTGGCCTTTTTATGAGCGGGTACTCCATAAGGAGAGGGAGCCTTCACGGCATGGTGTTCATAAAACGATTGCGCATAAACTGCACCCTGAGGAGAGTAATCCGGAATTAGATGCAATGCTTGAACAAGCTGATATACTAGAAAAAGTTGAGTATGAGCCACAAGTTACCCGTAAAAATACGGGTAAAGCGCAATCCAAAGAAGAGCGATCCTTAGAGGAGCTTTTAAAGAAGTTATAGCATGCAGCAAGATATAAGAATATTTTTTGGCAGTGATCAGATGGAGAGTATAGTAGATGCACTGTATCACTTGAGAACCAGATGTCAGATTTATGCATTGAGTGGTCCTTTGGGTGCTGGCAAAACAACGCTTGCCCAAGGCCTTCTGCATCGGTTTGGCGTGCAAGGAGTTATTACCAGTCCCACGTTTACCTATGTTAACGTATATCAGTTGAACGATGGGGTGACCGTGTACCATTTTGATCTGTATCGTATTGGATCTGTTGAAGAATTTATAATGCATGGATTTAATGAGTATTTGTATCAACCACAGAGCTGGGCAATTATTGAATGGCCCGAAGCGATTGCGCCATTAATTACGCATAAGGTATGCCAGGTGAGTCTGCAATATCATGATGCCATGACGCGGGAATTAAAAGTTAAAGTAATTGATTAGTGTTTGGGTTTATGGGAAATTGTAAAAATAAAAATAATGGCACCTGTTGCCAGCAAAATAAGATAGATGATTATTTGGTATGCACCTGTATGGGTGTTATGTACTCAGAAATAATTGATGCTATTCACCAGGGTGCAAGAGACTTTCAAGCACTGCAAGATCAGTTGATGGTTGGTACTGGCTGCTCAAGTTGTGTGCAAGAGATAACGGAAATGCTCGCGCAATGTGCAAAAAAAGAGTAGAAAAATAGTTGCAAATTACTGGTAAAACGTCTATTCTATACAGCGGAACTGTGGTATACTGCTCGTGGATAGTTACTATTTTTGACATCATGGCGAGATTCCCGAGCGGTCAAAGGGGACGGACTGTAAATCCGTTGGCTATGCCTTCGAAGGTTCGAATCCTTCTCTCGCCACCACTCGCTGCCGCTCCGTAGGAGCTAAGGCGTAGTGCCACCGCCATAGCGCTTTGCGCGAAGGCGGGCAGGCATAAAGTGACTGGCAAGCAAAGTCGGGTTAAATAAAATTGAAATATGGCTCGTATGGAGCAAGTTCTGGTAATGCCAGCTTCTTAATGAAGTTGTCCGCATAAATAAGATTATGTGCGGGAATAGCTCAATTGGCTAGAGCGACAGCCTTCCAAGCTGTAGGTTGCGGGTTCGAGTCCCGTTTCCCGCTCCATTTTAAGCCGAATAGAAATTTTTAGCTGGCGTAGCTCAGTTGGTAGAGCAGCTGATTTGTAATCAGCAGGTCGTGGGTTCGAATCCGACCGCCAGCTCCAAAAGCATAAAATCGCTGATTTATTTGTGTTTTTGGTTTTTTTTATTTATTCTAAATGAAGTACTCGATGTTGAATTGAGGCCCACGTAGCTCAGTAGGTAGAGCACTTCCTTGGTAAGGGAGAGGTCACCGGTTCAAATCCGGTCGCGGGCTCCATAAAGGTTACAAAAATTTATCTAGACATTACAAGTGATCTCGCATGGCAAAGAAAAAACGGGTGTCCACGCACCTTTCCTGTAGTGAATGTAAAGAACGAAATTACACCCAAGCTGTATCAGGCAAGCGAACTGTTGGTACTTTGCGTCTAAGCAAATATTGCTCCCGTTGCCGCAAGCATAATGAGCATAAGGAAACTAAGTAATAAAAGGAGGCCAGTGGCGCAATGGTAGCGCAGCAGACTCCAAATCTGAAGGTTGGGGGTTCAAGTCCCTCCTGGCCTGCCAAATTAGATGACGGTTACCTTTGTGCTGAGTGCTATGGTGTAGCGAGAACAGATGTTATAAAATATGTGGTGGTATGATGATAAGTATGCAAACATTTTTGCAAGAAGTTAGAATTGAATTTTCTAAGATCGTGTGGCCTAAGCCTGATGCTTTGGTAGGATCTCTTGTAGTGGTATTAATATTAGTTTTGGCATTTTCTTTGTATCTTGGCGCTATTGACTTTATATTCTATAGAGCGGCAGGGTATATTTTTAGTGTTTAGTTGATTTGAAGTTTGTACGGGACAAATAGTTCATGAAACGATGGTATGTAGTTCAAATTTACGCAGGCTATGAAACGGCCTTAGTAGCTGATCTAGAGCGACGCATTAAACAAGCGGGGCTAGAGCAGCTATTTGGTCAAATTTTAGTGCCATCAGTTCAAGCGCAAAAAACGTTTGGAGCTGCAGTTGCCCCAGGTGAGCAGCAACTATTTCCTGGTTACTTGCTCATAGAAATGGTTCCAGAACAAGAAGCAATACGATTGGTGCAATCAGCTCCTCGTGTTATTCGCTTTCTTGGTGGAAAAACTCCTACCCCGCTATCTCAAAAAGAAGTTGACAGGGTATTATCACAACTTAAGGGTGAAGTGATAGTACAGCCTAAAACGAGTCACTTTGTTCAAGGAAGTGAAATTGAGATTGGTGAAGGGCCATTTGCTGGCTTTGTAGGGATTGTGGAAAGAGTGGACGATGAACATGAGCGTCTTACGGTTATGGTGAGTATTTTCGGCCGTATGACTCCTGTTGATCTTGGATTTAATCAAGTGAAACAATAAGCAACTTTTTAGCTAACTGGATTTTGCCAATGGCCAAAGCAATAAAGACAAAAGTAAAATTACAAATTCCCGCTGGCGCTGCAACTCCTGCTCCTCCAGTTGGTACCGCCCTTGGGCCCCATGGTATTAATATGATGGGTTTTTGCAAAGATTTTAATGCAAGAAGCGCGAGTCGCAAGGGTGAAACGGTTCCTGTTGAGGTAACGATCTATGTAGATCGTACATTCGATTTTGTTCTCAAGACATCACCTACCTCAGAAATGATACGAAAAAAACTAAATATTGTAAAAGGCTCATCAAAGCCTAATACAGAAAAAGTTGGTAAAATTTCTTGGGCTGACATTGAAGAGATTGCAAAGGTAAAATTGCCTGATTTAAATGCACTCGATATTGAACAGGCTAAAAAAATTGTTGCCGGCACTGCTCGTAGCATGGGTGTTGAAGTCTTTTAAATGATAAGGTATAAGGTATGAGACACCGAGGAAAAAAATATAGAACAGCGCGTTCGCAAGTTGCGGCACGCGTTATTGTGCCATTAAAGCAAGCAATTGATCAACTTAAAAAGGTTGCATATGCTGGTTTTGATGAGTCAGTAGACGTTGTGTTGCGGCTTGGCATTGATCCTGCAAAGGGTGAACAAGCGGTACGTGGATCAGTAGTACTGCCTGCTGGCAACGGCAAGAAAGTAAAAGTCTTGGTGTTTGCAAAGGGTGAGCATGCGCAAGCAGCTCAACAAGCTGGTGCCGACTATGTTGGTTCAGAAGATTTAATTGAGAAAATTGAGGGTGGTTGGATTGATTTCAACTATGCTGTAGCCACCCCTGATATGATGGGTAAAGTGGGTAAATTAGCTAAAGCGCTCGGACCTCGAGGGCTTTTACCCAACCAAAAGCTTGGCACCGTAACTTTTGATGTAGCGCCTATTGTGCGTGATTTAAAAAGTGGCCGAATCTTCTTTAAGAATGATAAGCAAGGTGCGGTGCATGTTTCACTTGGTAAAGTTTCATTTGATGCACCGAAGCTCCAAGAGAACATTGTGGCATTCTTAAAAGCTCTTGCGGCTTCAAGACCTGCCAAAGCAAAAGGTAAGTTTTTAAAAAGTATGACTATTTCATCAAGTATGGGCCCGGGGATTACCGTAAGTCCAGATGAAGTAGTTGCTGCGTGATGTTGGATAAGGGTTAACGATATGAATCGCCAAGAAAAAGAACAAGTAATTGCATCGCTCAAGCAAGAGTTTGCAACAAGTCAGGCTGCATTTTTGATTTCATATCAAGGACTTGACGTCGTTGATATGAGCAACTTGCGAAATGCCTTGCGCCAAAAGGGTGGTTCATGCAAAGTGGCTAAAGTAACCCTTATGCGACGCGGCATTGAAGAAGTTCCTTCTGCAAAGCAGCTTGAACCGTTTGTAAAAGATCAAATAGCTCTTGTGTTTGCACATGAAGAGCCTGTTTCTGTTGCAAAGGTCCTTTATGAATTTTCAAAAGAGCATGAAAAGTTGCAATTAGTCGCTGGGTGCTATGAATCACAATTGCTTGATAAAAAAGCAATATCTACTTTAGCTACATTACCATCAAAAGAAGTGTTATTAGGTCAAATTTGTGGATTAGTTCAAGCTCCTGCTTCTGGAATTGCACATTCTATCAATGCGATCATGAGACAGTTGATGGTAGCTATTACCAAAGTAGCTGAAAAACAAGCAAGTTAGTAAATGAGAGAAAACTGTGTTGAAGCACAGTAGGTACACATTAGGAATTTAACCTCTTGGAGTTGATCATGACTGCAAAGTCTCAAGAAATATTAAAACAAATTGGTAGCTTAACTTTAATGGAAGCTGCAGAACTCGTTAAAGCTATGGAAACAGAATTCGGCATTTCAGCTGCAGCTCCTGCTGCCGCCGCTGCCGCTGCTCCTGCTGCTGCCGCAGCTCCTGCTGCTGCTGAAGCTAAAGCTGAATACAAAGTAACTCTTACCGATGGTGGTGCTAAAAAGATCGAAGTTATTAAGGTAGTTAAGGCGGCTACTGGCTTGGGTCTTACAGAAGCTAAAAAAGCTGTTGAAGAAGCTCCTACGGTTCTTGCTGAAGCTATGCCTAAAGCAGAAGCGCAAGCACTTAAAGAGAAAATTGAAGCAGCTGGCGGTAAAGTAGAGCTAGCATAGTTTTTAAGTTTCACTCGCCGTCCCTCGGTAACGCCCCGTCATTTTTGACAAAATGTCGGGCACTTGGGATGTGCGGTGAGGTCGTAGTGCCATGTCGTATTACCATGCCAAAGCAAAAAATGCAAAAGCGGGTAAGCACATAATGCGAAAGCGGGCAGCCATTGTGCATAGCACTTTGGCGGCTAAATTTTTTTTGTTATATGATGTATTGATGTAGGAGGAACAACTGGATGTCTAGCCTTTCAGGCAAATGTGTTATTCGTAGATCATTTGGAAAGCGTAAGGATGTTGTTCCTGTTCCCGATTTAATCGGGATTCAGTCGCGTTCATTCAATGAGTTTGTTCAATTGGATATGCTGCCAGAGGAGCGTATTGCTCTTGGTCTTCAAAAGGTATTTCGCGATATCTTTCCTGTTGATTTTGAGGATAAGCTTTCTATAGAATTTGTCAGTTACGAATTAGGGCATTGGTCATGTACTTGTGGCAAATTAGCTGGTATTAACAATCGCTATACGTGGAACTGTTCTTCTTGTAAGAAGTCAGGTTGTTCACGGCTTGACGCACAAAGTACGTGTACTCATTGTCACAAAAAAACTGCTTCCTACATCACATGCTCTAACTGCTTGTCACGAGTCAGTCTTCAGTTGCCGTTAACTCTTGAAGAGTGTCGGTCAAGTGGACAGACCTTTGCTATGCCGTTGAAAGTCAAAATACAGTTGATTAACTGGGATATTGATGATAAGGGCACAAAGATTATTCGTGACATTAAAGAACAAGTCATTTATTTTGCTGATTTGCCGGTAATGGCAGATCTGTACGAAGATGATAATGTTTATAAGCTTGGCAGTACTGGCACGTTCCTTATTAATGGTGTTGATCGTGTGGTGGTCAGTCAGCTGCACCGGTCTCCTGGTGTGGTGTTTGGCCAAAGCAAGAAGATCAAAGACGTTCGTGGCCGCCCGTATTATCTTGCGCGTATAATCCCTATGCGTGGTTCTTGGCTTGACTTTGAATTTGATAGTAACGATTTGCTCTATGTACGCATCGATAAAAAGAAAAAGATGCTCGTTACTACATTCTTGCAAGCACTTGGTATTCCACGTGATAAAATTATTGCACATTTTTATAAGACTCAGAACCTTATCGTTGAAAAAGGTGGATTCTTTTTACCAGTAGATAAAGCTTTGCTTGGTCTACGCATTGAAAAGGATATGCTACCTGAGGGTAAAGCCGAAACACTAGTCGGAACCCGAATTACTGATAGTGTGTTATCTACGTTGCAAAAAGAGAAAATAACTCGCTTAGAGCTCAATAAGTCTCATTTGGTAGGTCGCGTGTTAGCAGTTGATGTGATCGACCCTCAAACCGGTGAATTGCTGGCTGCACAAGGACAAGTATTTACGCAAGATCAGTATGATTTGTTTGCAAAAGTAAATGGTCTTATGTTTGAACTGATTGCTTCTTCTGGTTATGTTATTCAGCCTTCTATAGCCTTAACGTTAACGCATGATAAGTGCCATTCACTTGATGATGCGATTAAAGAATTACATGCCAAAATCTGGCCTGGTGATAATGCTTCTATGCAAGAGGTAAAAGAGCGTCTTGAAAATATGCTCTTTAATAGCCGTTTGTATGATATGACTCGTGTTGGTCGTATTCGCATGAATCGCAAGTTAGACTTGCATGTCAATGAGGACATATCTGTTCTTACGCTTGAAGATATTATTGCCTCGATTCGTTATCTGGTAAACTTACGTGAGCTTGGTGAAGGTGAACTTGATGATATTGATCATCTTGGTAACCGCCGTGTACGGTTGGTTGGTGAATTATTGACCAATCAAGTGTATATTGGTTTATCCCGTGTTGAACGAATTATTCGTGAACGATTCCGTATGCAAGAGCCGCAAACTGCTCTTATGCCGCAAGATTTCTTAAATGTTAAACCACTCAGCGCTGCATTACGTGAATTCTTTGGCTCTGGCCAATTGTCACAGTTTATAGATCAAACCAACCCGCTTTCAGAAGTGGCGCATAAGCGTCGTCTTTCAGCTCTCGGGCCCGGTGGTGTTATGAAGGATCGTGCGACTTTTGAAATTCGTGACGTTCACAGTTCACACTATGGTCGTATTTGCCCTATTGAAACTCCAGAAGGTCAAACTGTCGGACTTATTTCATCATTATCAACCTATGCCATGGTGAACGATTTAGGGTTTATTGAAACTGCTTATCGTCCCGTGATAAATGGTAAAGTAAAAGATGAAGTTGTCTTTATGGACGCCTTTGCTGAAGCTGATCAATATATTGCGCAAACCGATGCGGTCAATGATGGTGGAGAGATACACGGTGATCGTGTGGTGGCTCGTCATGAAGGTAACTTCATGTATGTTGATCCTACTAAGATCAATTATGTGGATCTTTCAAGCCAACAATTGGTTTCTGTTTCCACGGCTCTTATTCCTTTCTTAGAACATGATGACGCCAGCCGTGCGCTCATGGGATCTAACATGCAACGACAAGCAGTGCCACTTATTAAGTGCCAAGCTCCCATCGTTGGAACGGGTATGGAACGTGAAATTTGTAAATCATCTGGTGCTGCCATAGAAGCAAAACGTCCTGGTATTGTGCAATACGTATCTTCTGAAAAAATTGTTGTTCAGGCAGATCGTGATGCATTTGAATCAGTTGAAGACTGGATTGCGCATGGTATTGATATCTATTATTTAAAAAAGTTTAAACGTTCAAGTTATAGTACTTGGATTCATCAATCTCCTGTTGTAACCCGTGGTGAACGGGTGAAAGCTGGCGATCTTATTACCGATGGACCTGCAATTGAATCAGGTGACCTTGCATTGGGATCTAACTTAGTAGTAGCCTTTATGCCTTGGCATGGTTACAACTATGAAGATGCTATTGTGCTTTCCAAGCGTCTGGTGACTGATGATGCTTTAACATCAGTTCACATTGATGAATATGTGGTTGATGCACGAGACACTAAGCTTGGGCCTGAAGAAATTACTAAAGATATTCCTAACGTGAGCGAAAAGGCATTATCGCATCTTGATGATGATGGTATTGTAAAGATCGGTACTCGCGTACAACCTGGTGATATCTTGGTTGGTAAGGTTACCTTAAAAGGTGATATTCAGTTCTCTCCTGAAGAGAAGCTACTTCGTGCCATCTTTGGTGAAAAATCTCGTGAAGTACGTGATACTTCCTTGTATGTGCCACCTGGGATAGAAGGTACCGTTCTTGATGTTAAAGTATTTTCTCGTAGCGGTATTCGTAAGGATAAACGTTATAAAGAAATGGTACGCATTGAGGTACTCAAATTAGAAGCTGAATATGCAGCGCATCAAAGCTTTTTAGAACGTATGCTTTCGCAACAAATTATTACATTGCTTGATGGAGCAGTGCCCGCTGGGCGACCATCTGCTAAATTGCTTGCTGATAAGGTGTATGATCGCAAAGCTCTTGAATCACTTGATTTTGAACAACTTTCTGCGCTCAAAGCAAAAGAGAAGAAAGTTCAAGATGCCATTGATACGATGGTTACTACTCTCCAAAACCAAATCCGCATTATGCAAGGATTAAAGGAAGAGCGTATTAATCGTCTCAAGAAGGGTGATCCGTTGCCATCTGGTGTAATTAAGATGGTAAAAGTATATATTTCAAGTAAACGGCACATTTCTGTGGGTGATAAAGTAGCAGGTCGTCACGGAAATAAAGGTGTTGTTTCTATCATTGTACCGCGTGAAGATATGCCGTACATGGATGATGGAACGCCTGCAGATATTATTCTGAACCCACTTGGTGTGCACTCTCGTATGAACGTCGGCCAGATTATTGAAACTGCCCTCGGGTGGGTCGGCCATACTATGGGTGAACGTCTTGAAGCTGCGCTCAAAGAGCAAGGTGGCAAAGCCGTTAAAAAGTACCTTGAAGACTATTTTGGTGTCTCTTTAATTGCTGAATATCAAAAAGCGCATGGTGCTGATAGTCTGATTCAACTTGCGCGAGCTACTGCAAAAACAGGTGTTCACTTTGAATCTCCCGTTTTTGACGGAGCTTCATTTGATGGTGACGTGCAACCACTTCTTAATAGTCTTGATCTTTCAACTGCCGATTCATTTATGATTCGGGATGGTAGAACGGGAGAATATTTTGACCAGCCGGTAACAGTTGGTTCAATCTATATTCTTAAGTTAAACCATATGGTTGATGACAAGCTCCATGCTCGATCTGTTGGACCGTACTCGCTCGTTACACAGCAACCGCTGGGTGGTAAAGCACAAATGGGTGGTCAACGATTTGGTGAAATGGAAATGTGGGCGCTTGAAGCATATGGTGCTGCCTATACATTGCAAGAAATGTTGACGTATAAATCAGACGATGTAAATGGTCGCCATAAGGTCTATGAAGCTATTGTTCGTGGAGATGAAGTACCTGAACCAGGGTTGCCAGAATCGTTCAACGTGTTAGTAAAAGAACTCCAAAGTTTGGGGTTACAAATAGACTTATTCAAAGGCGGCAAGGAGGAAGTCGGTGAATAACCTTCTACAACGTTTTAAAGAGTATCTTAATATAACGCAGTTTAATGCGATGAGATTGGGCATCGCTTCGCCAGAAAAAATACGATCATTATCGTATGGTGAAGTGAAGAAGATAGAAACTATTAACTATCGCACGCTCAAACCAGAGCGTGATGGGTTGTTCTGCGCTCGCATCTTCGGTCCGGTAAAGGACTGGGAATGTAACTGTGGTAAATATAAGCGCATGAAACACCGTGGTGTAACATGTGAAAAATGTGGTGTTGAAGTGATACAAGCCCGCGTTCGTAGAGAACGCATGGGCCATGTAGACCTTGTTGCACCCGTTTGCCATATTTGGTTCTTAAAGGGTATTCCAAGCTATTTAAGTTTAATTTTGGATATGGCCGTTAAGGATCTGGAACGAGTAATCTACTTTGATGCGTATTTAGTTATTGATCAAGGTAAATCGCCGTATCCACGCAAAACGCTTCTTTCAGCTGCTGAATATGAAAAATATACAGAGTTGCATTCTGACGATGCTGCCTTTAAAGCAGAAAGTGGTGCTGAAGCGGTGCGGATAGTGTTATCCATGATGGATTTGGCACTAGAAATTGCTCAGCTTGAAAAAGAATACGAAAAAGCATCTTCAGTTGCTGCGCGTCATAAATTGATGCGCCGTATTAAAGTCTTATCAAGCATGCATCAAGCGTCTATTCGTCCTGAATGGATGATTATGACCGTATTGCCCGTATTGCCGCCTGATTTACGCCCACTTGTACCTCTTGAAGGGGGACGGTTTGCAAGCTCAGATTTAAATGAATTATATCGCAGGGTTTTGAACCGTAACATACGATTACATCGGTTGCTTGCAATCGAAGCGCCATCAGTTATTATCAAAAATGAAAAGCGTATGCTCCAAGAATCGGTAGATGCGCTTATTGATAATGGCCGTCGTGGTCAGCCGGTACGCGGCACCAATCGTAGACCGCTTAAATCGCTCAGTGAAATGTTGCGGGGTAAGCAGGGACGATTCAGGCAGAACTTACTTGGTAAGCGCGTTGACTATTCAGGCCGTTCAGTGATCGTTGTTGATCCTGAACTTCATATGAATCAATGCGGTTTGCCTAAAATTATGGCTCTTGAGCTTTTCAAGTCGTATGTATACGCTGAACTTCTTCGACGTGAACTTGCAGTCAACTTACGCGTTGCAAAACGTATGGTTGAAGATGAGGAGCCAGAAGTATGGGACGTCCTTGAAGATGTGGTAAAAGATCGCCCAGTGCTCCTTAACCGTGCACCAACACTCCACCGTTTGGGTGTTCAGGCCTTTTATCCTATTCTTGTGGATGGTAAAGCTATCAAAATTCACCCGCTTGTAACGCCAGCGTTTAACGCGGACTTTGATGGTGACCAGATGGCCGTACACGTGCCATTAAGTTCTAAAGCTCAGCTTGAGTCTAAAAAACTTATATTATCAACGCAAAACCTTCTTTCAGCATCCAATGGTCGTCCGATAGCCGTGCCTCACCAGGATATGGTGCTTGGGCTTCATTACATGACTAAAGTTCGTTGTAATGTAAAAGGTGAAGGAATTTCCTTTGGATCACTCCAAGAAGTTATTACTGCCTATCAGTTTGGCAAAGTGCATTTACATGCACGTATTAAATTACGTCTTGCAGCTGGTCAGATTGTAGAAACGACCGTTGGTCGTGCAATCATCTTTGAAGCGTTGCCTACTGGGTCTGATTTCCATTGGATCAATAAGGTAACCAAGAAGAGTGATTTGACTAAGTTGGTTGAAAAGATTTACTATCGTTTTGGTTCAGAGCCAACGGTAATTTGTCTTGATAAAATCAAGAAGCTTGGTTTCTTCTATGCAACTGTCAGTGGTGTTTCATTCTCTATGCATGATTTGCTCGTGCCAGCCAAGAAAGATGCTATTATCCATAAAGCTGAACAAGATGTACAGCGAGTTGAAAACTTGTATATGGATGGTGTTATCACTAATGGTGAACGTCATAGCAAAGTCATTAGCATTTGGGGTCACACTACAGCTGCTGTGGCAAATGAAATGTTAACTGATTTGGAAGCTCAAAATAACGAAGCATTCTTGAACAAAGATAATTCAGATACGCCATTTAACTTTATCTTTATGGTTCTTGATTCTGGAGCAAAAGGTTCTTCTGCTCAGATCAAACAGCTTGTTGGTATGCGTGGTTTGATGGCCACACCTACTGGTGAAATTATGGAAACGCCCGTTAAGTCTAACTTTAAAGATGGACTTTCCGTATTTGAATACTTTATTTCTACTCACGGTGCTCGTAAAGGTCAAGCGGATACTGCACTTAAAACTGCAAACTCCGGGTATTTGACACGGCGTCTTGTAGATGTTGCGCAAGATGTAGTTGTAACACTTCATGATTGTAAGACACTTGGCTACATTGAACTTGAAGAGTTGCAAGAATCTGGTGACGTGATCTATCCTCTTGCAAATCGTGCTTTTGGTCGCGTTATTGCAGCTGATGTTAAAGATCCGGTTACTGGTGAGCTGTTATTCAAACAAGGTGATGTTATTTATCGCCAAGATACGCCAAAACTTGCAGATTCGGCAGTTTCTAAGCTATTTGTACGCTCAGTACTCACTTGTCAGGCAAAACGTGGCGTCTGTGCCGTGTGTTATGGTCTTGATTTATCAAAGCTTGATCTCGTTGACATCGGTACAACGGTTGGTATTATTGCTGCCCAATCTATTGGGGAACCTGGTACACAGCTGACCATGAGAACGTTCCATATTGGTGGTACCGCATCTGGTACTGCTGAGCAAACTCACTTTACCGCAAAACATGCAGGTAAAGTGCAATGGCGCGGTATTCGTACTGTCACAAACCGTGATGGACAGCATGTAGTATTAAGCCGTAAGGCACGTATCGTGATCGTTTCAGAGGACGGACGTGAATTACAGCAACACGTGCTTGAATATGGTGCATTGCTTCTTGTTGAAGACGGCCAAGAGATTTCTGCAGGGCAACGGCTTGCAGAGTGGGATGCACATAATAAGGTTATTTTGACCGAACGTGCAGGTACTGTTCAGTTTGTTGATTTGATTAAAAATATTACAGTACAAGAACGATTTGACGAAGCGACTAAGAAAGCAAGCAATATTGTACTAGAGCATAGAAATGAGAAATATCAGCCAGCCATCAGCATTGTTGATTCAAATGGTGATGAACTTGCTCATTATTTCTTGCCGACCGGGTCGTACTTGGTAGTCAAGGATGGTGAACCAGTTAAGGTTGGTGATGTGCTTGTGAAGATGCCTCGTGAAATATCAAAGACCAAAGATATTACCGGTGGTTTGCCTCGTATTGCAGAATTGTTTGAAGCTCGCGCACCAAAAGATCCTGCAGTTATTGCAGATATTGATGGTGAAGTGGTCTTTGGAGGTCTCTATAGAGGTATGCGTAAGGTATCTGTAGTTAATGGACAAGAGTCGCATGATTACTTTATCCCTCGTGGTAAACAGTTAAACGTTGTCAGCGGTGATCTGGTGGCAGCAGGTGATTTGCTTACTTCGGGTACACCAGTACTGCATGATATTTTGCGGATTATGGGGCCTGACGTTTTGCAACGTTATTTGGTAGCTCAAATCCAAGAAATTTATCGTTTACAAGGTATCGATATTAACGATAGACACATTGAATTGATTGTCCGACAAATGTTACGTAAAGTACGCGTTATTGATTCAGGGGATACTGATTTCCTCATTGGTGACCGCGTTGACCGTATTCACTTTAAGACCGTCAATGAAGTATTACGTGCTGAAGGTAAACGACCAGCATCGGCAAAACCAACGCTTATGGGACTTACTCTTGCATCGCTTGATAGTGAAAGCTTTATCTCTGCAGCGTCATTCCAAGAAACTACTAAGATTCTTGCAGAAGCCGCTATTGCAGGACGTGTTGATCACTTGTACGGCTTAAAAGAAAACATTATTATTGGTAAACTAATACCAGCAGGTACGGGAATACCTTCCTTTAGGAAGAAATATCTTGGGGATGACCGCTCGGAATTTGAGCGAGAAGCTGCTGAAGAAGAAGAAACTATTATAACAGGCGCGTAGCTCAGTGGTAGAGCATTGCTTTGACGTAGCAAGGGTCAGCGGTTCAATCCCGCTCGTGCCTACCAGCCTGCGCCAATCCAGCCTACGCATAAAGCTCCGGCGGACTGGGGCTTAGGGCTGGAACCGCTCATCCCAAGTGAATCACGAAGTGATTTGTATCGAGGGACGGCTGGCAGGCCAGCTTCTTAACTGAGTTGGCATTATAATGAAATTGATATTGCTAGGGTAAGGCGCGGGCTGCGCGTCGGAGTAGCTAGCCAAGCGCACGTTAAGTGAGCCTGGATTAGCGTAGGCGGGCTGTCGTCACTGCCTGGCGCGATATCATAAATTGAGAAATCCATTTACTGTAGTTTGGCAGTCGAAAGATTGCCAAACTTACAAAATGGGCCAGATAGTTCGGGTTTTTCAAGAAACTAGGGTATACTGGTAGTGGTCAGATAAGATCGGTAAGTCGTACATTTTACTCTCAAGTGAAAGAGTACGCAATAATCAATACAATAGAAATCAGAAAGGTAATTTCATGTCCGAAAAAACTAAACTTCAAGTTATAGAAGAGTTTAGACTCGATGCAACTGATACAGGCTCAACTCCTGTACAAATCGCATTGCTCACCAAGCGCATTGCTGATTTAACTCAGCATATGCAAAGTAATAAAAAAGATGTTGCAAGCAAACGTGGTTTGCTCAAATTAGTAGATACTAGAAAGCGTTTACTCCGTTATCTTGATCGAACAGATCGTGCACGCTATCTTACTGTAATCAAAGAACTTAATTTAAGAAAATAATCTAGGAGATTAATGGCAAAAACGTTTACATTACCCGAATTTGGGTACACCGTTATACTAGATAAATATGCACGGCAAGCTGATGGTTCAGTTTGGATACAACAAGGTGGCACCGTAGTACTCGCAACTGCAGTATCAGCCGAATCTTCAGAATTTCCTGGTTTTTTGCCGCTGACTGTAGAATACCGTGAAAAATTTTCTGCTGCAGGTAAAATTCCTGGTGGCTATTTTAAACGGGAAGGTAAACCTTCCGATAAAGAAGTGTTAACTGCTCGTTTAATAGATAGAGCAATCCGACCACTGTTTCCTGACAATTACTTTAATCAAGTTCAGGTTATTGTGACAGTCTACTCAGTAGATCGTGATCATACGCCTGAAACTCTTGCAGTCCTTGCTGCCTCAATGGCGCTTAATAACTCCAAAATTCCATTAATTAGTCCTGTTGGTGTAACCGAGGTTGCTCGGGTAAACAATGAGTGGATTTACAATCCTACGTATGCCCAAACAGTTGCATCTAATGTGCGCTTGCTCGTCATTGGTACTCAAGAAGGCTTGTGCATGGTAGAAGGTGAGCTATCGCAAGTTGATGAAGCTACCGTTATTGACATTATGTTCAAAGCGCATGCAAAATTGCAACCACAAATTGAATGGCAGCATGAAATCCGCAAACAGCTTGGTGCGCCAAAAGAAAATGTTGCACTCACTGAAGAATGGAATACGTGGAAAACTCATATTGATACGTATTTAACTGATGCGGTAGTGAAATCTACTTTCTTGAATGATAAATTAGCACGTCGCGATGCCATTAAAGCAGTAGAAACTACGTTCTTTGAAAAGCATGCTCACGCATTTGAAACCAATGCAGCACTCAAAGAGCTAGTGAATTACATTTTTGATATACAGCTTGATGAACGCATGGCTGCACTTACTCTTAAAGAAGGCAAGCGTATTGATGGCCGTGCGTATGATGAAGTGCGCCCGATAACTGTTGAAGTTGGTATTTTACCATTTAACCACGGTTCTGCTGTCTTTACTCGCGGTGAAACGCAAGCGCTTGTTTCTACAACGCTTGGTAGTGCGCAGGATCAGCAACGTATTGATGAATTGATGGATAAGAATGCACTTAATCCATTCATGCTCCACTATAATTTCCCGCCATTTGCAACCGGTGAAGCTAAACCAATGCGTGGTGTAAGTAGACGTGAAACGGGACATGGACAATTGGCTGCAAACGCGCTTCGTGGTGTGCTTCCAACTATGGAACAGTTTCCGTACACGTTACGAGTAGTTTCTGACATACTTGAATCTAATGGTTCTTCTTCAATGGCTACCGTGTGTGGCGCTACTATGTCATTAATGGATGCCGGTGTTCCTATCACTAAGATGGTCAGCGGTATTGCTA
Source organism: Candidatus Babeliales bacterium (assembly GCA_963716425.1). Classification (GTDB taxonomy): domain Bacteria; phylum Babelota; class Babeliae; order Babelales; family JBFXEV01; genus JBFXEV01. The sequence goes on along the minus strand of OY970310.1, from coordinate 289,264 downwards.
TGGGACTTCTTGAACATAAGGGTACGTTCCAAGCATTATCTGATATTAATGGTAAAGAAGACTCATTTGGTCTTATGGACTTTAAAGTTGCAGGAACTTCTGAAGGCATTACTGCGCTTCAAATGGATATTAAATACAAAGGCGGATTGCCGCGCATAGTGTTTGAAAAAGCACTTGAGCAAGCAAAACGTGGTCGTTTACATATCCTTGATAAAATGAAGCAAGTATTATCTGCTCCGCGTGCAGAACTTTCCGCACTTGTACCTAAAGTTACTTCATTCAAGATCGCAACCGACAAAATTGGTGCAGTTATTGGTAGTGGTGGCAAGGTTATTCGTGAGATTATTGATCGCACCGGAACTTCAATTGATATTGAAGATGACGGTACTGTTAAAATCTACGGTGGTCCAGAAGCCAAGACTGAACAAGCTATTTCTTGGGTGAAAGCTCTTGGTGGTATTATCAATCCGGGTGAACGGTTTGTTTCCACTATTAAACGAGTAACTAATTTTGGTGTATTTGCTGAACTTGCACCTGGTCTTGATGGGTTAATTCATATTTCCAATATTCCGCGCGATATGCAACGTAATATGGAAGCTGAGTTTCCGGTGAATACCGTAATTGAAGTTGAAGTACTTCAGTATGATTCTTCTACTGGTCGTATTGGATTGAAGTATCTTGGCAAACACGAAACCAAAAAGTAGTTTACTTATGACTCGGGCAAAAAGAAAAGATGGACGCAGCGCGAACGAGCTGCGTCCTATCTCAGTACAATTTGATATATATCCGCATGCAGCCGGGTCAGTTTTATACACCATTGGAAAAACGCAGGTACTCTGTTCTGTTATCATGCAGCCTGGAGTACCTTCTTTTTTGCGTGGATCGAAAACAGGCTGGTTGACGGCACATTACTCTATGCTGCCTGCATCAACGCAGAAACGCAACGACCGTGAAACCAGCTGCAAGCCAAATGGCCGTCATGTGGAAATTTCGAGACTAATTGGCAGGTCACTGCGTTCAGTGGTGGATGTTGCAGGCATTGGTGAACGTACCATCATTATTGATTGTGACGTGCTCCAAGCTGATGGTGGCACACGAACTGCAAGCGTTACAGCCGCATGTTTGGCACTTAAAATGGCTGAGCAGAAATGGCTCGAGAAAGGGTTAATTTCAGAACCTGTTTCTCGTGACGTGATTGCTGGCGTTTCAGTTGGCCTCTATAATGGTGCGCCGGTGCTTGATCCTGATTGTAATGAAGATAGCAACGGCCAAGCTGATGTTAACTTTGTGCTCACCAAAACGGGTGCGATTATTGAGATTCAGGGCACTGCAGAAACCAGTCCATTTTCATATGAAGCGTTTAATACTATGTATGCACTTGCGTGTGAGGGTATTTCGAGTATCCTAGAAAGTGTACAACAACCGAGTGAACTTGCTATTAAGCAGCAAAAACCCGCTTATAAGTTTGGGACCTTGGGAAGTATTTTGAACCAAAAGACACCTTCATAAATGCAACTGACCGACTATCTAACGTTTCTTAAAAATCCACAAACAGAGCAGGGCGTAGTATGTTTTTCTCATAAAACATATCCAGCCCTCTTTTTCTCTCATTTTCAACGCACAGTGCGCGAGCAACATACCGTGCAAACCGTTGATACGGTCAGTCTTTCATTCTCTGAAATTCAAACGCAAAGCAGCATGTCCTTTTTAGGGACTCATCATACGTTGTGGCTTGGTAACCTTAATGAACTTGATGCAAAAAAGCAGCAACAATTGTTGCACTATTGTGCTACATACGTTGGTCCGCATACTTTGTGGTTTTTCTATGCAGGCGAATTTCCAAATAATAAGTGGACGTATGTTCAATTACCCCAGACAATAACGCTTGCAGAATACCAAACGTTATGTGAGCTCTGGTATGCTCAACTTGCCCGTTCTGTGGGTAATCTTAAGCAGTTGTTTGTGCAAGATGCCATTGATTTGGAATTTGCAATAATGCTAATGCAATATCATTTGGTAGTAGGCAAGCAGGTTGATATGTTCATTGAGCAATGGGCTGTTAAGCTCAATCCACCGGAGCAATCGCTCTTTACACTTACGACTCATTTTTTTGGTAAGCAGGCAACTCCTTTTTTTAGATTATGGAAAACGATTGAGCCTGAATACCCTGCAGTGTTTTGGTCCACCTTCTGGTCTGAGCAACTTTTTAGAGCAGCATGTGTAGTTGAAGCTATGAAAGCCAATAATATTGCACAAGCTAAAAAATTGGCATATCGCTTACCATTTTCCTTTATGCAAAAGGACTATAAGCGTGTAACGCTCCACGAACTTCAGCTTGCGCACCAATTCATGTATGATTATGACGTGCATATTAAAAATAACGGTACGCCTGAATTTTTGGATGTTATGTTTGGTTCATTTTTTACGGGCGCTAACTCACGCGCATTCTAATTTCGTTGAGAATATTTATCGCATATTGATCAAGCCCGGTGTTTCGCCACGCTAGCTTAGGCGTAGCGGGAGATTCGATGAAGAGGGGTGGGAGTTTATCTCGACATTAAAAAAGGAAAGCTTGTCCGTCAGAGTTGTTTACGCCGAAGTAGTAAGCAAAAGCACGTAGGTGCAAAGCCGGACCTGTGCGCCGGAGTCGTTACGCAGGAGCAAGGTCTTGGATAAATGTAGGAGGATAATGCAGCTTACTCTACTTTTGTTAGTGCTAATCTTTATTTCTCAGCTAGAAGCAATGGATCAGGATAACATTGATATAGATACGTCAGAGTGGGTGACTATCATGGTCATGGGTGAAGATGGCGTGATTATTGAGAGTGATCCAGATTCAGCTGGTGATTTGCCGTTCATTAGTAATAGTGTAGAAAAAAGTTATTATGATCCTGCAAACATAGTAAAGTCTTGCGAACCTAAAGAGGCGATCAGAATTTATACGCACGAGAAAAATTTAACTAATTTGATTCGTGAAGACTATCCTGAAAAACATCCAATCCCAGCAACAGTGCGTAATATCACGTTGCTTCTAAAACGAGTTACCCCATCACGTAGTAATTCAAAGAAATAGGTCTCCAGGCAATAAATATCAGTAGATATTATTTTTTTTCAAATCGCTTCCTACTTCGTATGAAACCCCGTAGGTCGCGGCCGACTCCTTTATCTTTATTTCTTCTCAAAACGTTCAGGGCGAATTATGCCACCGGATATAATCAATGACATTGCCTCTTGGCGGGTCAGATCAACAACGGTAAAATCACCTTCTGCAGCGATCACCAAAAACCCACTTGTAGGATTTGGTGTTGTGGGAATAAACACATTAAAATAGTTTTTACCTTCTTTTGGGTGCAAGTGAATTGCCGACTGTCCGGTCAAGAAGCCGATGCTATACACCCCCATGCGAGGAAATTCCATGATAACCACTTGTTGGAACGTCAATTGATCTTGCGCAGTGAATGCTCGCACCATTTGTTTGATGCCAAAATACAGCTGGCTAACGAATGGTATTTTGGAGAATGTTTGTTCGATTGCATGTAAAAATGTTCGTGCAAGAAATAATCTAAAGAGCAATCCCACAATAAAAATGAGTAGTATTACCAAAATAAATTCAAGATGAGGGATTTTATGCAGTGGTGCGGGTATGCAATACCAAAGCGCTTGGCATTTTACTATGGGTGATAACCACCGCTTGAATAAACTAAAGCCATAGCCAAATACTGCCACCGTAAGTATTATTGGTAGCAAGATTAAAAGACCATTAATAAAAATTGATTTAAGCCAATTGCCTATAAGAGCAAGGCTCCCTTTGATATCCATTAGATATTCCTTAACTACTTAATTCTTTTTTTAATTGTTGCGCAAGATGTGAGCCAATAGCCTGCGCCTGTTCAAATTGCTCTTCTTCTATCATAATACGAAGCAGTGGTTCGGTGCCAGAATAGCGCACAATTATGCGGCCTTGCCTTATCTGTGCGCTACTTGCTGCTATCAAAGATGCAAGCGGTTCAGTATCAAGTTTTGGTTTTCGTGCCACTGGTACATTAATAATAATTTGTGGGTATTTGGTGAACGTAGCCATTTCCCAATTGCCAGTTATCTGGAGCGCTTGTATGATACGTAGTGCATTAAAAATACCATCACCCGTGGTCAAATAATCACGTGCAATAATGTGGCCGGAGGGCTCGCCACCCAGTATTAGGTTATGCTTAACCATTTCTTGTGCCACATATTTATCACCTACATTTGCGCGAATGAGCGATTTGCCATGTTTGAGTAGGTAATTTTCGAATCCTTGATTGGTCATACTGGTGCCAACAATGGTCTTGGTGTTTTTATATGCAGGATGCCCTAGAAGAAGCGCAAGGATATCATCACCATTTTTAAGTTGCCCTTGTTTATTAACGGCCATTACCCGGTCACCGTCGCCATCAAAAGCAAAACCGGCTGCAGCTTGGTGCGTAACCACCGCTTTCTGCAGTGTTTGCGGATGCAGTGCTCCTGATTGTTTATTAATGTTTATACCGTTTGGTTTGTTATGTAATGCAGTTACCTCCGCGCCAAAGTCAGCAAAAATAGTTGGTGCAAGCGACCATGCAGCACCATGCGCACAATCAAGTACTATTTTAATGCCTTGTAAAAAATGGGGTTCAAAGAAACGTTGCAGATGTGTTTGATAGAGAGTAGAAATATCTACATCAACTTTTTGGTTACCAAGCACCGTATAATCTGGTGATAGATGTGGTGCTAAGAAAAACTTACTAATTTGTTCTTCTGCTTCTAAGCTTAATTTGCCAGAATTACCATCAATTATTTTGATACCGTTATCTTCATAACTGTTATGTGAGGCTGAAATAATAATACCACAATCATAGTCGGTACTGTAGTGTAATAATTGAGAAACTACAGGTGAAGTAACCACTCCTGCATCACACAGTTTTACGGGGGAAAGTAGCATCCCACTTTGTAAACTTGCTTTTACCCATGCGCATGATTGACGTGTATCATGTGCGAGCAGTATACGTGGATTGTTACCATACGTTATTTGTGCCCACTGAGCAATTGCTCTGCCAAGTTGTGGTAGTTCATGATACGTAAAAGGAGTTGCACCAACAGTAGTGCGAATACCGTCGGTACCAAATAAATTTGGAGTATCCATGTGCAAGTTTTTTTTCAGTTAACGGTAATTACTGCATTTGATGGACTATAGTGTACCACGTTTATACCTTCAGGTAAAAACAATGTTGAGCGATCAACAACCAAATGATTCTCACCTTTTTGTAAACGACTTGCATCAATGTGTATTGCAAGTTCTTCCACATCTAAACTATACAGTTTATTCCGCGGTGCTTGCAGTGTTACCATGATGCTTTCTGGCGCGTCTATCTGTTGATGCGATTCGGCATTATACATGCATATTGGCGTTTCTTCAGTAATACTGATTACATGAGATCCACTAATCATTACCCAGACTAAATAACCACACACAAGTGAAATTATTTTAAGGGGTAGGTTGTGTAGTACTAGTAGTTTTATTTGTTTGAACATCGCGAATTGCTCCTTTTTGTATTTGATGCGGTTGTACAACGTATGAATTAATGATGCGCACCGCTTGTGGTGCACTCAAATTTTCAATAAGTTTATCTTGGGCAATAATAGAAAATGTGTGCGAATGGGGATCTGCATATATTACTATAGCATCAGTTTTTGATGTATATAATAGTGCATCTTCATGCCACACACTTGAGAATGTCTGCTCTTGACCAAACTGTTGCCAGTTACATGCTATCGCTTGTAATTTACCTTCATAGCTCAGCCACAAAAAGCTATTGTGATCATAAGCGGGGTTTTGGAGCAGTAATTCAATTAAGCCCGGTTGCACGTAGCTATTCAAAATGAAAGGAGCCCAAATGAATTGACTCAAGCTATCACGTTGCTCTATCACGCACATGACTGGCTTTTTATTATTCATGGTGACCAAACAACTACGCACGAGTAACTCAACCCAGTTAGCATTATGAGTTTGTTTGCGCGGGGTAAGATTACGCAGCGCCACATAATTGCGCTGCAACGTTTTTTGGTGAATGAGAATAAACACCATGGCGCAAGCTGGGCTTAAGGCACATAGCGCATAACTGATTGAAAAAAGGCCACAAAAATAGCTACAGAGTGTGAGTGCTAAATAGCCGTAGAAGTAACCCTGTAAAGGTTGCGTGCGGTCTTGTTTGAGCCATTGGGCAGTATAAAACAAGGCGGCGGCAAAAAAGAGAATTTCTATACCATCGCGCCAATGTAAAAATGCCAGTTGTTGATAAATGATGTGTAACGTTGTGGTGAGTGCTTGCATACTTTATTCCTTTTTTATATCGGCCCGAGGCGAGGGGTTATTGATTCTTTTTCTCTTCCAAAGTTAATTCTTGAGTTTGCTGCATTGCCAATTGTGCTAATTCTACTCCAGCTTCCATTTGTATTCCTAATTTTCCTGCTTTATCGGTATCATCTAATGCTTGTTCAAGAATTCTATCTAATTCTTTATCCTTTTCTTGTTGTGCTGCTATTTTCTTAATTTTTTCTTGTGTGATGTTAGACGCTTTAGTGAGCGCAATATCTGCTGTTACATTTTCATTATTAATACCCGTACGTTTTGGATTGAGTTCGTATACTCGTCCATACCAAAAACAAAAAAGTCCAATGGTTGCTTCTTCAGTGGGTATGCTATCAATCAAACCAGCAAGATAGGGCTTGAGACAGCTGAGCAAGCCACATGCTGCAACAGCAGCGCCAGTTCGCGGTGCCCATGCTTCTAGATATTCTTTTGATGTCTTTTTTGTACGTTGTTGAGTACTTCGAGCAAGGTTCACTACTTCTTCGAATGTCATTCTAACTCTTACAGGATGTTCTGCGGCAAGTAATGCTTTAAATTCATTGCTTTCATCCATGGCTTCAGCAAAGTTAACTTTTCTATCGAGACTTAATGGTCTTGTTTCTTCTCTTGCTTTAGCAAACACTTCAATAAGTGAATAAGAATTGTTTGGTTGCTGTTGATCTTCCATTGCAATAAGCGCTTGAGCAAAAAGAATAAGTAATGTAAGTAAACTGAATCGTGCTTTATTCATGATGCATTATCCATGTAAAAATGTATGAAAATCACTCAATCTTTACTAGTGTACTTGCCCGAGACAGATCTTTCAACAGGTCCGTTTACTTCTCTTTTTGTTTTGTTTGTGTTGGAAGCCTTTGAATGAATGTAAGATAGGCCTTCTTTTGTTGTGCTTTCTCACGGATCGAGGCTACATTTTTTAAGCATCGCTCGCAGGTTACCATCGCACAGAAGCAACAGAGCCCATAATTGAGTCCACAGGCTCCTGTTTCTTGAAGCTCTTGTAAAGATTCAAAAGCAAAGTATACGGTGGAGAGGGCAGGCACGCAACAAGCTACTACTTGCTTACAAGAACGGTTTTTTTGCTTAGAGTTATCTGTCATAGCCAAGCGTTTAGGGTATTGCTTGGAAGTTAAGCCTCTTTCCATGCCAGAAAGCATTCCTGAACTCAAAAGAATAATAGCTAATAATGTATAATGCATGGGTTATTGTATTTTCTTTGTAATTTCTTCAGCGGTAAGATTCTTTTGATCTCGCAAAGTAGAAAAAATAGTACGAGCTGCCAGAGTCTTTTCAATTGTTTTTGAAATGCCACGCGTTGTTCTTGCGGACTTTGAGCATTGACCACAAGATGCAAGCACTAAAATACAACCTATCCCGCAATCAAGACAACAAGCATCACCGCGTTGTTGTGCATTATATGCGCGCATGAAGAAAAACAAGCTAGAAATGTTTGTTTTACATGGTTTTATTGCAGCAAGACAGCAAGGTAGCATATGACCATAGCAGCGACTATCTGCTTCAGCAATCATGTTATTAAGAAGTTCTATATGTCCTGCAGGATTTTGGCTGATAGTCTGATATAATGGATTACTCGCAAATTGTGCTTTATAGGCATCCATTGTTTGTTTACTATTGAACCAAGAACAATCTCTTCCTGCAAGGTCTTCATAGTCGGTCATTCTCAATTGCGCAGGTGGCATTAAATTGGTAAGTTCATTTGGACAAATATGTCGTTGTGGGCCGTTGCCTGCGTCCATCCCACAAAGTAATGAAGAGCTTAAAAGCGTGACAAGTAGTAATTTGAGGTGCATTATCGTCCTGTGATTAAGTAATTTTAGTGCTAGTAACAATGTTTAGTTTAAAGATTTTATAGCTATTCGTCCAATGCATGTGATCTCTGTACACAAGACAATTTCGGCAAGATCGGGTAGTATGGTATTGGAATCTAAATATATATATGTTGAAAGCTAAGACGGAACTTGTCCGAATCAGCTTTCAACATACTAATCCTTGATATAAAAATTGAAAGCTGAGACGTATGGCAAAAGACATTATTTTAACGGGGGATCGCCCAACTGGTCCCTTGCATTTGGGTCATTATGTAGGCTCGCTTAGAAATCGCGTAGCCCTTCAAGAAGAAAACACGCAATTTGTAATGATTGCAGATTTGCAGGCACTTACTGATCATGCAGATACGCCAGAGCTGATTCATAAGAACGTGCTGGAAGTTGCCCTTGATTATTTGGCTGTTGGGATCGACCCAAATAAGACTACCATATTCATTCAGTCAATGGTGCCGCAGATTGCGGATCTTACCATGTATTATATGAACTTAGTAACCGTGGCTCGTTTGCAGCGTAATCCAACAGTAAAAACAGAAATTCAACAAAAGGAGTTTGGTGCAAGCATACCTGCAGGATTTTTTGTATATCCCGTGAGTCAGGCTGCAGATATTACTTGTGTAAAAGCAACGCTTGTGCCAGTAGGTGAAGATCAGCTTCCTATGATCGAGCAAACCAATGAGATCGTGCGCAGTTTTAACCGCATTTATAATTGCAACGTTTTAGTTGAATGTAAAGCTCTAGTGCCAAAAGCCGCACGACTTCCCGGCATTGATGGTAAAGCAAAAATGTCAAAATCTCTTGGGAATGCAATTTACTTATCAGATCCTATTGATGTTGTGGCCAAAAAAGTTCGCAGCATGTACACTGACCCCAATCATCTTCGTGTGAGCGATCCGGGCAAAATAGAAGGTAATACGGTGTTTGAATACTTGGATGTATTTGCTAAAGACACCAAAAAAGTCCAAGAGCTTAAGGATCATTATCAACGTGGTGGTCTTGGTGATGTGATCGTAAAAAATTATTTACTTGAAGTCTTAGAAAACTTTCTGGAGCCAGTCAGAGTCAAGCGTGCAGAATATGCGCAAGATAAAGATGGGGTTATGAGGATGCTCAAAGCAGGTTGCGCAAAAACGGAGCAAGTAGCAGCACAAACACTTAAAGAAGTTAAAGAAGTGATGTATTTGGTGTATTAATTGTTTTTTGAAGTACCAAATAGTGCCCAGAAAGCGTACCAACCCTTACAGCAATATTTATTCTTTTTTGGCATTGGGGGCTCTTCCCGCTCAACTTGCTGCATGAATAACTCTCTAAAAGGTATCCCTTGTGCAGCAGCTTCTTGGTGACCTGTTATTATGTTTCTTGCAAGTTCATGATTATGAGGGTGATATGAGGCATGATTAAACACTGGTTGTGTTCTGTTGGTTAAATTTTCTGATTGTAAGATCACCAGGTCTGCATTGACATTATCGGGCAAACGCACAAAATATTTTCTATGGAAGTTACCTTTAACATTGTTATTATTAACTTTGCAAACAACAATCTGTGCTCCAGCTTTTGTAAGTTTTTTAAATAACCTTTTTGAGTCTTCTGTTAATGATTCGTGATCTACAATCATATGTACCATTCCGTGATGTTCGCAAAAATTGAGTAACTGTGCATGTAGTGCAGCATGACCATATCCCATAGTGCCAAGATACAGAGTGCCGCCTTTTTCCGGATGAACGCGTGCCGCAAGAGATTCATTTAATCCATAGCAAGTTGTGTCATAGGCTCTTCGCGCGAGCGGTGTGCGGGCAAGAGTATTGCGAGAATGAGTTTTTACATTCATACCATCTTCATGAGATTCTAGATGTTGTTGGTAATAAGCTGCATCATCGTAGGTAAATAAGGCAATTTCAGTATTTATACGACGTCCACGAGCTACATTGTTAGGATTATATGAGCCTTCATAGACAATATGGTGCGATGCATGCTCCTGAGTATTTTTATAGGCAATAAGAATTCTTTTACCATGCTGTAGACCGGTTTTTAAGGTGACATTGCCAAATGGTCTGAGTGCTTCAATAAATTGTTGATTTTCAGCTCGTTTACCATCTATGTGTATAGAAAGAGAGCTTGTTTTTTTTCGAGCAATTTCTAAAAGAAGATCGCGTACAGTGTAGCTTGTAACAAGCCCTAAATCAGCAGAGATAGCGGTAGAATCTGCTTGGGATACGATGGTAAGGACCTTATTGAGTTCATTGCGAATTTCAAGTGTTTGTTGTAGAAGCAGTGATCTTGATTGCGTAGGGAGCGGGGCTTGGTCCATGGTATAAGAAATAGTAGAGAGAAGCGTTACTGCACAAGAGAGTATTCTTTTCATGGATTCCCTCTTCTGGCATTACTCATCTTCTTGAGAAAGTATTAATTTTTTCTTGGAACTTTTTCTTTTAGGAAGTTGAGCACCAGACTTTTTATATGCTTGATAGGTGACACCAGTCTGTGCAAGTTTTTGATGGTTTGCAATAATCGCGCGTGCCATTTCCTTTTGATTTGGATAAAAAGTACTTACATTAAAATCTAATTGTGCATGTTCAGTGGCATTGGCGGTTGAGACGTAAGTGAGCAGGTCACTGAGGCGTACAAAATATTTTTGGTGGAAAATACCATTTTTGCCAAATATCGCTTGATTTTCTTGTGTTTGGATTTTTGCTGTAGGAAATACAATCTGAACCCCATGCTTTTCAAGTTCATCAAGTTTTTTATTTTCTGTCGTCGCATCAGCATCAAGAAGAAGGCGTACGATTACTTGGCGTTTTGCAGCATCGACCAAGGCTTTGTGAAGTACCTTGTCACCGTAATTCATTGAAGCAAAGTAAATGGTATCACCGGTGTTGGTATTATTAATGAATGTCGCAGCACTTCCATGTAAATCATGAGTAGAGTTATCAAATGGTGTGTTTTTTGTGGGTGTTTTTGTCACTACTTGCTCAACTTCATCTTCAAAAGCTAATGTTCTTCCCCGTTTGGTGCCTCCATCATAAGATGCTTTATGTGCTGCATGTGCGGGTGAATCATTAACTTCAAGCACCATCATTTCTTGATTTCTTTGTGCGTTTTTGGTTAAGTTGTATGAACCACAAAAGGTTCTTCGGTGCCAAAGTAATTCATTGTTATTTTTAAACGCAATGGAAATACGTTTTGCGTGCTGTTTGCTTTTAGTGACGGCAAGGCCTTTAGCTTCAAGGGCGGCTATAGTTTTTTTATTATGTGCATTTGATTCATGGAGATGCACCGATACGCCCGTTGGATTTATTTTGTGTAATTCAAGAAGGCGAGCTACGATTTCTTGATCACTCAGAATAAATGCGTCAACTGCAACCTCTGCTAGGTCAGCTTCTTTAGCAGCTATGAGCTCCTTGAGAATCTTTGCTTTACATTCAGCGTTAAATAGCACAGAGGTTTTTTGGGGACTACGAACAGCATCCATACTTTTAAGGTTTTGCATACCTAAGAAGCCATGTATGACCAGAATGCCTGTAAATAAAGGCAAAAAAGGGACTTTAATCTGTTTTAATAGCATAGGTATCTCCATTTCTTATTGGGCTAGTATTGTCTACAAGTATATTATTTAGCATATTTAAATTATACCTGAAATATTCAATTTGTCAAGTTTGCTGGCCAGTATATGGGGAAATTTCTCCCTGCATAACCAAATTCTTCCCTGGCGGGTGGTTAATATGCTATGGTGAAATTAAAGAATAAAGAGAGTAATATTCTAAAGGGAGGAAAGTGTATGAATCTCACCATGTCACCACGGGCTACGGCTCTTGCCATTATGGCATTTTTTTTAATGTTAATCACAGTTTCATTCTTTATGTGGTGGCGTCAAGCATCTGTTTGGCAAGATCAGGTAATCAATGAACACATTACTCAATTGCATGATATTTTTATGCGCATTGATGCTGATTGCCATATTTTAAATTTTGAGCACCAAAAAAATTATATTGATTTTTTGAATGTTGTAAAGTTTGTCGGCTCAGAAGTGGGGTCTATGCATGTAGAGTATCCCGATAAATGGAACGGTCCGTATCTGCAAGATAATCCTACCATGCAAGAAAAACAGTATCAGATAGTGCGAACCCAGAAGGGATATTATATTGTTCCCGGCGAAGGGGTAGAGCTGAGTAATGGCAAGATCATTGGCAAAGATATTATGTTTGATGAAAAAGCAGATATTGATGCAATGCTTAAAGATCCGCAGGCGCTACAATGTAATGAGTACGTGCTAGCGGCACATATGCCACTCAATAAACACCGGCCAACTCAGGAAGTGCAGGTTTTAGTGGAAGATGTTGAAGCTGAGTAAGTTACATTCGCTCCAAGAACGTGGCCTTGACCATTTTCAGCCCCGTTTTAAATTGTGCAGAAACAAATAAATCATCGCCACGTTGTTCAATTTCTTTGACGAGCCCAACACCAAATTTGGCATGTTTGACCAGTTGATTTACTTTAAGAGCGCCAGTACTTGGCTTTGGTTTTTGAGGCAATGGTGATGTGGATTTATTGTTGGCAGGTTGTTGCGTTGCAGTGCCAAACGTCATCACCGATGAAGCAGTACTGATACCAAGCCATTCTGCAAAAAATTGTTGGAATTGTAATTTGCTCCATGCAGCGCAATCAGCCATGCCCACCAAATGAGTTGGCAGTTCGCCCATAAACCGGGAGGGCACTTGCTCAAGCATTTGGCCATAGGTTGTGCGATAACGCGAATGGGTAAAAAGTAGCCGTTCTTTGGCGCGAGTAATGCCCACATAGAGTAATCGCCGCTCTTCTTCCATGTTTTCTGGTTCCAGCGTTGAGCGTGTGCTTGGGAATATACCTTCTTCAAGCCCTGGCAGTACTACCGAATCAAATTCAAGTCCTTTGGCAGCATGCAGCGTCATGAGTTGCACTGTTTCTTCTTGGTCATCTTTGGATTGCGCTTTTTCTTGCATCAAGGCAATTTCATGCAAAAAATCTCTGATGGATGTAATGCCCGTTTGCTCAAAGAATGCACTTGCTCGCACAAGTTCTTTTACGTTCTCCGCACGGCTTTCTGCTTCTTTGGGGTCATTGGTATCTTGTAAGTAGGGTACATAGCGCGTAGTATCAATTATTTTTTGAATCGTTTTACTTGGCGCATCATCAGCATTAACGACTTTAAGAATACTCAAAAATTGCGTAAGCGTTTCTGCTTTTTTACCCTTAATTAAATTATTTTTAATCATATGCTGTGCTACTTCGGCGTAGCCGAAGTATATTTCATGCTCCCAGATCGCATGGAACTCTTCCACAAATTTATCACCAAGACCACGAGCTGGCGTGTTGATAGCGCGAATGAATGAGACGCGGTCAAAAGGGTTGGTGATAAGGCGCAAATACGCGAGTATGTCTTTAATTTCTTTGCGTTCATAGAACTGAATGCCGCCAATAATTTTATAGGGAATATTATGGCGAATGAGCGCTTCTTCAAGAGAGCGTGATTGGTAATGGGCGCGATAAAGTACAGCAACTGAGTGATCTTTATCTTTCTTGCGTATCATTTCTACAAAATTGGCAAGTATTTCACCTTCTTGATACGCTGACATGCAGCGCAATGCGCGCACGCGATCATTTGCTTTTCTGTCTGAGACTAACTTTTTAGGATGACGCGTACTATTGTTAGAAATTACGGTATTTGCCGTTTGTAAAATGGGCTGCACCGAGCGATAGTTAGTTTCAATCGTGATAGTTTCTGTCTTTTTAAAATCTTTTTTAAAGTTCATGATGTTGGCAACAGTAGCACCTCGCCATGAATAAATAGATTGATCTTCATCGCCTACTGCGCAGAGTGAATCGATCGCAAATGCTGTATCATCAAGGGCCATATGTTTAAGGAGTGCATGTTGCACCAAGTTTGTGTCTTGGTACTCATCAACCAGTAAATGGCGGACTTGTTCTTGTTGTGCATATCTGAATTCTTTGTTTTTCGAAAATAGGTGATGCACCTTGAGCATTAGATCATCAAAATCAAGGCATTTGCTTGCATCTTTTTCTTTTTCATATGCTTGATACATTTGATATATAAAGGGATCAATGTGCCCTGTGTTAGAGGGATCAAGTGCAAGTTGGTTCTTAATATGTGATATTTGATAGCCAAGTGATTTGGCAGTCATTCGTTTTTCTAGGAATGCCCGTTTGATAATACCTTGCAGTAATTGTGCTTGATCATCTGCATCGAGAATTGAAAATGTGGGCAAATCAACCAAATGTGCGTAACGGCGCAATAAAAATAAACAATAGGAGTGGAACGTTCCAATGAATGGCCTATCAGATCCTTTGCCAATAAATTTGATGATACGCTCTTGCATTTCACGTGCAGCTTTGTTGGTGAACGTAAGTGCAACAATGGCATGTGCAGGAACATTATGATTCACGAGCAAATTGACAATACGCGCAGTGATAACGCGCGTTTTGCCAGAACCTGCACCAGCAATAACTAAAAGCGGCCCAGTAGTATGCTTGACCGCTTTTTTTTGTGCTGCATTTAATTGTTGTTCTACAAATTGATCAAACGTTATTTTCTGTTCCATAATGCGCAATGTTTAGAGTGTATATATTTTAATGTGATTTAGTGTACACCAATTATGCATGCTTGGATATTGCAACTCATGTGGTTTGTATAGGAGTGGTGTACGTGTATTATTTTTTTTCTTCTTGTTCTTCTTGTTCTTCAGCAGGTTGTCCATCTTTTTTTTCTTCAGTAGGTTTACCGGGTGTAGGGATTTCAACTGGGTATCTGGTTATTGTGCCAGAAAGTTTCCATAATACCTTTTTTGCAAGTGAATACTCACCAGTGAGTAAGTCTATATCACGTTGTATGGCAGCTTGCTCTGCTATACATTGGGCAATTTCTTCGTCTCTTTGCTGCAGTGATCTTTGTTTAGTTTCTTTTGTTGGTGCATCTTTTGGAGTTTGTGCTCTGAGAATATCCTCTTCTTCTCTAAGATGTTTGATTCTTGTCGTACGATCTAATAATTGTTGATGTAATGCTTTTAGACTTTCACTATACACAGTATTTGCATCTGTGATTGACATGCCATTTGTTTCAAGAGCTTTCATAACTTTATTTTGCTCGTCAGCATTTAATTTCTTTTGTTCAGCAAGGCCATTTCGTCGTTTGAGTAATTCCTTAATTTGTGCATCGAATCGTTGAACTTGTGCGTCAAGAACGTCTGCAGCCTGTTGGTGTGATTGTAGGGTTTGCGTTAATGTTTCAGCATCCTTACCTCTTTTTTGTTGTATTGTAAGGCTATGTTTTCCTGCCAAGTAGTGGGTTCTGCGATAGAGAGATGGTTCCTTCTGTGTAGCAAATTCATCCAGTTCTTTTTCTTCATCGCTATAGCACTCAGCTGACTTGAGCCATGCTTTGGCGGCATCTTTATCGTTGGTAAATAATGCCAGTCCAATTGCATAGATACGGGTTTTATAGAAGCGCAATGGATGCTCTGTTTTTTCTTCTGGCTTCATGCGCGAAAGCTGTACATAAATCTTTTGGTACCAGGTAACTAATGCTCGTTTATCTTCATCAGTAAGATCTTCTAAGTGTATGTGATGAGATTTAAGAAGTGTTTGGTGAATTTCAAGAAAACTTTTTCCCGGGAATATTGATTTTAGATGTGTAAGTGGTGCGGTGATTCCCGGAATGCCTGATTTTTCTAACAGCTGAGCAATTTCATCTGCTTCACGCTTATAATCGGCTTTTTTGGGAGCCGCTGCAGCTAGTTGCATGTCCATTGTTTTGGTATTGAAACCTGTAAGAAGGGCAATGGTTATACCAGTTGTAGTAAAAAAGTGTGATGCGAGAGTTTCTAGTTTCATGTAGTTCCTTATATGTTAATTGTTATATTATAAAAAAAGGGGCATGAATATCTCCATACCCCCCAAGTATACTATATTTTATATAACTTTATTTATAGTGGCCAGCAATCCATGCTAGTTTACTATACGTGCCATCTGCTTGTGCTCGAGCAATTTTAAGATCGCTAATTAATTGTGGGAGTTCAGAGATTGCCCGTACTTTTGTAGTAAGTTGTGTGCGCAATGAAATTTTGGTATTTGTATCTTTTTCTTCGGCAATGGTGAGGCGAATTGCGGAAACTTCATCTTCAAGTTGTTGTTTTTCTTTTATCGCAGTCGCAAGTTTATGTTCAATTGCTTTTAATAATTGAGTCTTTTCTTGTTCTGCATCAGATTTTGCGTGCATTATTGCAGCAATTGATTCTTCAACAGTTATAAGTATGCCAGCAGTTTTTTGCTTAGCATCAACTAGGATTTTTTCTTCTTGTGTAAAAGGAATAATTTGTTTATTAAGAGCTCTCCAGGCAACGGTTACTTTGCCTACTTCTTCAAGAAGATCCTTTTTTTGTGCTCTCAGTTGAGAGAGAAGAAGAGGTGCGAATTTTTCTTTCGGGTAGTGACACAATAGTGGTTCATGCATAGCAAATTCTGCCGAGGCTTCAATCAGCCGGAATATAGCTATTTCTCTTTTTTTAAAATCAACTTTTTTTTCTTGATCAACTAATTTCCTTTTCTCACCAGTAAGTCTTTGCATCTCTGTTTCGAGAGGACTCTTTTTTTTGAGTAAGTCAGTGAGTGGTGCAGTACGCTGTTCACATTCTATTTTGAGTGAGGTTTGTTGTGCTAGTAAGGGTTGTAAGCGAGTCATATCTTCTTGCATGCGTATATTGCAAGCAGATACTCGTGTAACTATCTCAGTTGGTGAAAGCTCTATAAATGGCAACTCTTTTGTTACTTCAAGAGCTGCTGCTTGCCTTTGTACTTCTTGTGCTTCTTTTTGTTTGCGTGCATCTCTTTTTGCCATTTCAACTTTAAGTGCATTATCCATCCCGCAAGCTGTAGAAGCTACCATTGTTACTAGTAACCATCCAAGATAGTGGCGCATATTCATGATAAGCTCCTCTCTTTTTAATTTTTAGGGCTAATTCACCAATATAAAAAGAAGCCATGACTCTTCATCATGGCTTCTTTATTAACAATAAGGTTATTTATTTACCACTATAGTAACCAACTGCCCACTTGGTAGTGCCATAAGTCTTATCTGCTTGTGCACGAGCTACCAGAAGATTTGAAAGGTTTTGGATTACTTGTGCAGTTTCAGCGTCTTTTGCTGTTTTTTGCTTTTGCAATTCAGTTTTAGCAGTTGCATCTTGTTCTGCTGCTACTTGTCTTACAAGGTCTTTAACTTCAGATCTGCATTTCTCGCGCTCTGCAGTTGCCAACTCAATTCTTTGATCAAGAGTTAAAAGCAACTTGTCGCGATCTTCTTTTGCTAGAGACTGTGCCTTTGGGGCTTGTGCAATTAATTGTGCAAGCTCGGTTTGTTTAATACTGTTTTCTTGTTGTTCTTTTTCTGTTTGTTCAATTTGAGATGCTAATGGAGTGAGTTTGCCTGCAAGTAGTTGTTTGGCTACAAGCACTCTGGCAAGTTCTCGAGCAAGCTTTTCTTTCTCTGTTACAAGTTCGCCAGCAAGAACTGGCACTAATTGTTCGCGTGTTGCATCTTTAAGTAATTCATCTTCTTGTGCGTATTCTACTGCATGACCAACTAAACGTGCCATAGCTTCTTGCGTTGCGCCGATTTTATTTTGTTTTTGCGTAAGTTCTGACTCTTGAGTTGCAAGCGTTTCATTTTCCGCATCGAGTGGCTGTCTTGCTGCAAGCAATGCACTCAGTTGAGCAGCTCGTTTTTCTTGTTCTGCTTTAACGGTACCTTCAGCTCTTGCAAGAGACTGAAGTTGAGCAGTTTGCTTTGCTAAATGTCCATCACGGCGATGAACGCGAGCTACCAATTTGTTCAGTTTAACACCTTCATCTGCAGTTTCTTCTTCATCTTCACTACCGGTCATATAATTGACTGCTTTTGCAGCTTCTTCCCTGCTTGAATATGCAGCTTTCACTTTGCCCCAGGCTTCTTTACGGGTTGCTCTAGTTTCCTTGTCACGCTTGTCAACCTGTTCATCTAGTTCAAGTTCTTGTGCAGCGTTATATACACCGACCATTTCGTTTTTACTTTTTTCGTCAACTATCCAATTAATTGTTCCACGAAGTTCTGCCTTTCTGTCATCACTCAGTTTTGGCTGTAAAAGTTTGTATTTATCCGGCTTTTCTTCTTGTGGTGCTGCTGCATCCATTTGTGGTGCTGCTGCCTGCACAAGGTCCATTGCTCTGGCGCCAGAGACCACTGAAGCAAGTAGAAGAAGTGATATGTAACGTTGTTGCTTATTCATAATAAGCTCCTCTCGTTGTAATTCTTGTGAGCATAGCATCATGCATTAAGAATTAGGGTTAACAACAAATAATTTGAGCACAGATCCTCCTGATCATGACTCCATTACTATTGTTATACTCCATCTTCGGAAAAAAAGAAAAGGGTTATGATGGTTAGGAAGGGGTGGATAGCCAGAAAAGCCAGTAAGTGCGCACTTTTTTTACAAAAAAATTTTATAGATGCGCGGTTGATCGTGGTTTGCAGGGAAATGAGGGGTTTTTTTTAATGCGCATGCCAAGCAAGTAAAGCGTCACGCAATTGTTTCATGCCTTGTTTTGTGAGCGTTGAAGTAATAACATGTGGCTGATAACTAAACAGCTGAGCTGCAAGTTCATCTGTCATTTCCATTTTATCTGCCTTGTTAAATACATAGAGTGTATCTTTGTCGATTTCAAGATCGGTCAAGATTTTATGTACAATTTCTGCATGAGACTGCCAAAGAGGGTCAGAAAGATCAATCACATGAAGGAGTAGATCCGCATGTTCAAGTTCAGAAAGTGTTGATTTAAAGGCGTCAATCAATTGTGGAGGTAACATTTGGATAAACCCCACCGTATCAGAAATCACCCCAATATCAGTGCCCTGTATATTGAGCGTTCGGGTGGTAGTATCTAGGGTAGCAAATAATTTATCTTCAGAAAGCACGTCTGCATTGGTCAAAGCATTGAGTAAACTTGATTTGCCTGCATTGGTATACCCAATTAAACAAATGTGGGGAATACGGTTTTCGACGCGTCGTTTGCGCTGAGTTGCACGAGTTGTCTGAATTTTTGTAAGGTCTTCTTTGAGTTTTAATATGCGCTTATCAATAAGACGGGCTTGCCGTTCTTTTTGCGTTTCTCCTGCACCACTACGTACACCAATATTACCTTTTTGTTGCTCAAGTTCATGGCCTTTTCCTGCAAGGCGTGATTTTTCATGCTTTAGTCGTGCAACTTCTACCTGTGTTTTACCTTCAGCAGTGATTGCAGATTGCTCAAAAATATCCAGAATAAGCTGTGTACGATCAATTACCTCTACATCCAGCGTATCGGTTATGTTGCGTTCTTGCAGCGCTGTAAGTGGCTCGGAGATGATCACTTGTTCGATGTTTAATTCTTTAACTTGGTCTGCAATTTCTTCTAATTTACCTTTGGTAAAAAAAGTGGCAGAATCGACTTCTCGCAGTTTAATGTAGATAACATCATCATAAGGTACCCCAAGGGTACGAACAAGATGTAAAAATTCTTCATAATAAGCACCTATATCAGGTGTCCTATTATAAGGAGCGTGAACGCCTACGAGTAGGGTGATTGCATGAGGATTAATTTGTTCAGGTTGTCGTGCCATAACTGCTTGTGCTACTGTTAATTGATAAATTTATGATATACTAAAGCCTAGTATACCATTAAATAGTAGGTTTTCCTAAGGAAATTATAATGTTTGATTTTTTGACTACTAAATTTTCTTCCATATTTCAAAAAATTACCGGTGACAGCAAACTCACGGAAAAAAATATTGATGCTGCGCTCCAAAGCGTTCATGATGCTTTGCTAGAAGCGGACGTTCCCTTTGAGGTAACCCAAGCGTTCACACATGAACTTAAGCAAGCGGCCATTGGCCAAAAACTGTTTGCTGCTATGAAGCCACATGAGCAGTTTATCAAGATAGCCCACGAGACGGTAACCCAATTTTTAGGTGGCGCCTCTCTTGAAAAACAATTCAAGTTTGAGCAGGGTGCCGTAGTGATGGTAATGGGCTTACAGGGTTCTGGTAAAACTACCACGCTCGGTAAGTTAGCCCATTGGGTAAAATCGGTACAAAAAAATCGTAAAATCCTTGCAGCCTCTGTTGATTTTTATCGGCCAGCAGCAGTTGACCAGCTTTCTATTGTAGCAGGGCAAGCAGGATGCGCTTTTTATCGCGCAACAAGCACTAACGCTGTGGAAGCTGCACGTGAAATTTTTAACTACTACCAAGAACAGAAATTTGATTTGCTGTTATTGGATACGGCAGGTAGGTTGCATGTGGATGAGACTATGCTTAAAGAGCTCGCTAGCATAGATATGATCCTGCAACCTGCACATAAGCTTTTGGTGCTTGATGCAATGACCGGGCAAGAATCGCTTACGGTGGCAAAGGCGTTTGATCAAGCAGTGGGCTTTGATGCCTGTATTCTCACCAAGCTAGATAGTGATACCCGTGGCGGTGCTGCCTTTGCCTTTAAATATACCTTGGGCAAACCAATTCAATTTGTGGGTTCTGGGGAAAAGATGGAGGACCTGGAGCCATTTAGGGCCGAGCGCTTTGCAGACCGTATTTTGGGTATGGGTGATCTTCTTTCGCTTGTGGAAAAAGCAAATCAAAAAATTAAAAAGGAAGAGCAAGAACGGATGGACCGTTCATTGCGAACGGGGCATATGACACTTGATGATTTTGGTCAGCAGCTTGAGATGGTTGGCAGGATGGGATCTTTATCCCGCTTGGCCCAGTATATTCCAGGTATGACTGCAGTAAAAATTCCTCAGGAACAGCTCCAGGAGAGTGAACGAGAAATGAAGCGGTTTAGAGCTATCTTAAGCTCTATGACACCCAAAGAGCGTTTGAACCATAAAATTTTACAGGGAACGCGCAAAGAACGGATTGCTCGCGGGGCAGGTGTAAAAGTGGCAGATGTAAATCAATTGCTCTCGAGATTTGATCAATTGCAGCAATTTGCTAAACTAATGAAGAGGCATAAAGGCTTTTAATACTATTTAAGGGAACACATGGCAGTAAAAATTAGATTATCTCGTATTGGTAAAATACACGCTCCCGTGTATCGTATTGTAGCTGCTGATCAGCGGTCCAAGCGGGACGGTAAATTTCTTGAAATTTTGGGTACGTATAACCCTTTAAAGCATGAAATTGTAAAGTTTGATCAAGAGCGTATTAACTACTGGGTCTCACAAGGCGCTCAGGTATCTGATACCGTAAAACGTTTACAAAAAATACACAAAACACAAGCTGCTTCTTAATCATTACAAGCTGAATATATAATGGTAAAAAAACTGATAATTCATATTGTTAAAAGCATTGTTGTGGAACAAGATAAAGTGCGTGTGGAAGACCAAACAAATGGCTCTACGTATGTAGTAAATATTTGGGTGGCTCCAGATGATATGAAGCGCATTATCGGTAAAGAAGGTCGCGTTATTAAAGCTATTCGTGCACTTATCAATGCGTTATCTCCTGCCCAGCAGGTTGATGTGGTGCTTGATAGCCTTGCTCAATGAAGATTTCTATCGTTTCATTATTTCCGGAACTTTATAAGCCATTTTTAAGTACTAGTTTACTTGAACGGGCCGTTGACAATAAGTTGGTTGATATCACTATTACCAGCTTATTTTCTTTTTCTGCACCAAAGGTTCGCGTTGATGGGCCAGCATTTGGTCATGGCGCAGGCATGGTACTCAAGCCAGAAGTTATTGCACGTGCAGTTGAGGAAACTGAAGCCCACCGTGGCAAAGCTTTTAAGATTTTCTTTTCGCCCCATGGCAAAAAGCTTGATCAATCGCTATTAGAGCTGATGAGTAAAAAAATCGAGGCTAGCAATAATCATGTGCTCCTGATGCCAGCACGGTATGAGGGCATAGATGCACGCGCGGAAGAAGCATATGGCGATATGATCATATCAATTGGTGATTATGTGCTTATGGGTGGTGATCTGCCTGCTATGGTACTTCTTGAAGGCCTTTTAAGACTGGTGCCGGGTATTGTAGGCAAACAAGAATCGGTGGAGTATGAATCGTTTACAGGGCCGTTTGTAGATTGGCCTGCGTACACACAACCGGTGGATTGGCATGGCAAAATAGTGCCTGAAGTAGTAAGATCCGGTAACCATAAGGCAATTGAGGGATGGCGAGAGGCTGAGGCTGTTAAGCGTACACTTCTTGGTCATTTTGATTGGTTACGAACGCACAAGCTTACCCAAAAACAAAAAGCACTGGTTCAAAAGCAACTGCCATCTCATTATGTGGCACTTATGCATACCGACGTACGGCTTCCCCATGATAAAGTGGGTACTTCTTCAGTGACCACTCATGATATTCACGATATTGCCCGTTCTTCACGTACCTATGACCTTAAAAATTATTTTATCGTTACCCCACTTATTGATCAGCAAAAAATTGTACAAAAATTGCTTGATTTTTGGTCGAGCGATATAGGGATTGACTACAACCCTCAACGGCATGGTGCCGTTTCCCGGGTAAAATTAATGCCTGAATTACAAAACGTTCTAGAGGCAATAGAAGCACAGGAAAGCAAAAAACCTATTATTATAGGAACTTCTGCTCGGGCTCAAGATGCTCAGGGTAAACAAATCAGCTTTCATGATCAAGAGCTTGTCTGGCAGCAGAATCGTCCGGTACTGTTCTTACTGGGGACCGCACAGGGATTGAATGAGCATGTGATTAACCAATGTGACTATGTGCTTAATCCTATTGAGGGTTTAACTGATTTTAATCACTTATCTGTCAGATCAGCAGCGGCTATTATATTTGACAGGTGGCTGGGGCTTAACCCTAAATAAGGTTAAATGTATATAAGAACGTGTACAAGAGAGTAAATTTAGGGTATATTAAGCTATTATAATATTATATTTGACCGCTCATCCCGAGTGGCATTAACAAGGATTTTCCATGAAGGCACAAGGTTACACAAACGAAACAATCAAGCACTTGGGCATTGCCAAGCGTGAAATTCCTTTTTTTTCTGTTGGCGATACTGTTGTGGTACATCAACGAATTAAAGAAGGAAATAAAGAACGTATTCAAACATTTCAAGGTGATGTGATTGCTATTCGTCATAATGGCGCATCAAGCACGTTCACTGTTCGCAAGCTTGGCGCAAACGCCGTTGCTGTTGAACGTATTTTCCCTTATCATACACCGATTATTGCTCAAATTGAATTAGTAAAACGTGGTAAAGTACGTCGTGCAAAATTGTACTACTTACGTAGCCGTGTTGGTAGAGCTGCTCGAGTGACTGAAGACCGCGTAAATAAAGATTATGAAGGTCGCACTGAAGGCGAATTTGAAGCGGTTGCTGAAGAAGCTGCTGAGTAACTTATGGAAATCCGTTCATCCCGAGCGAGACGCAGTGAGTTGAGGGATCGAATAATATATTTTGTTGCCGCCCTCTGCCTTATGGCAGGTTGCGGCAACAAGTCTTTTAAACAAGAACAGCGTCATGCTTGGCAACAAGAACAAGCTCGTTTATATGATATTCCGGTACCTATTATGGCCGAACCCGATTATGACTACACGTGGTCGGATGATGCAAAAGGCAACAGAGTATTAGGTTTTCTGGTGACAGCCGATACCACGGAAGAACTTGTTGAGTTTTATCGCTCTAATATGGAACGGCTAGGATGGCAAGAACGGGTGATCATCAATGGACGTGAAGTGCTTATTGAATTTGTAAAACCAGAAAAGCTGTGCTGTGTTTCAGTGCGGCCAGAAAGCGCTGAAAAAATGAGACTCGTGCTTTCAGTTGGCAGTATTGATAACGTAAATTCATACGCATAAATAAGAATGCCCCACTCATGGAGCAGGGCATTCTAACGTTCTAAAGCCACACGCCATAGACTATCGTAGATAAGCGAAGGCGGGTGGATTATTCAACCCACAATTAATACTGTTCTTTATCAACCGGCGCTGGTTTGTTCATACCAGGTGTGCCAGTTCTTTTGATTTGGCATGATTGTGCAGTGCATTGATGCCCAGTTGTTGCTGCAGGAACAATTACTTTACTTCCTTGCAATTCTCTTATTTGATCTTCCAACTTAATGTTTTGGTGAACCAAATAGTCGTTATGGCGTTCAATTCGTGCAATATCTGAGCGTAAGCGAGATACTTCAGCTTCTAGTGAGGCACGAGTACGTCGCTCTTGCGCCAGTTGGTCTTGCGCATTACGCAGATCACGTTGCAGATAGGGGCATTGTACGGTAACGGTGCGAGCAGGTTCTTGTACGTATACTGTTTCACGTTGTACAACAGTATCTTGAGGAGCTGTCATGCGCCCTAGTGCAAAGCCAGCAATACCTGTACCAATATAACCACCAGCTTTACCAGCTTCAAGCTGTAAGCCGGTGAATATAACGCCCAAAGCAATACCTGTTATAAGAATACGATTCATGGAATTCCCTTTCTTGATGAAATATTATCTCCACTATTATAATACCATATTACATATATATATTCAATGGTATTACAAATAGAAACTATCTTTCAACATCCAGATACCCAATCAGCTTATTCATCTTTCCTGCTCCCTGCAGAAGAATAAGGTCATTCGGGTCAATTAAGGGGATAAGTACTTCTTTGATGGAGGTAAAGTCATCCTCGAGCGGGGCGTATATTACCTTAAAGCTTGGATTACGTTGCAAGAGTGCTTTTGAGAGATTCTTTCCGGTAATTTCAGGAATAGGGCTTTCTGATGCCGGATAAATGTCCGTGATGAGTAACGTATCAATAGTGCTCTGCAAAAACATATCCACAAACTGATCCCAGAGTGCGTGTGTGCGCGTAAAACGATGTGGTTGAAACACAACGGTAAGTTTGTTTTTGGTGCGTTTACGTGCAACTAGCAGTGTGTTCATGATTTCCACCGGGTGGTGACCATAATCATCAAAAAGCTCAGCACCTTTATAAAGACCATGGTAGCTAAAGCGACGTTCAACGCCTTGGAAGTTCTTTAATGCTTTGGTGGTAGTTAAAAAAGGGATTTCTAAATCACGTGTTACTGCAGTGGCAGCAAGCGCATTGAGCACATTATGTTTGCCTGGCATGTTAAGTGTTACTGCACCAAGTTCTTTGCCTTTTTCATAGACTACAAAATGTGAGCAATCGGGTTGTAAATCTATGTCTCGTGCCATAATGTCTGCGGTATGTTCAATGCCGTAGGTGATGGTCTTTAAATGGGGCATCGGCAGTATTGAACGAATCTGAGGGTCATCAATGCATAGGAATGCTTTACCATAAAAAGGAAGGTTATTTAGAAATTGTTTAAACGTATCTTTAATGTCATCAATATCTTTATATGTTTCTAGATGCTCAAGATCTATATTGGTTACTACCGCAAGTGTTGCTTGTAAATGAATGAGCGACCTATCGCTCTCATCAGCTTCTGCAACCAAAAAGTCACCACCTCCATAGCGGGCGTTGGTGGAAATCGTTTTGAGATGTCCTCCAATAATGACCGTTGGATCAATACCTGCTTCAAGTAATATATGGGAAATAAGCGAGGTGGTAGTTGTTTTGCCGTGAGAGCCCGCAATTGCAATACTGTATTTCGTGCGCATAAGTTCTGCAAGCATGAGTGCCCGAGAAATGGTAGGAATGCCACGTTTTTGTGCAGCAACAAGTTCAGGATTATCAAGTTTCAATGCAGAAGAATAGACTAATATTTCTATGCCTTGGTCTTTGCAGCCAGGGCCATTATTACCTTTATAAATGGTGCAGCCAAGTTCTTGAAGATCTTTAATGTTTTCTTTATCGCAGGAAAGATCACATCCAGAAATGGTATAACCTTGAGATGCTAATATTTTTGCAATGCCAGACATGCCAATGCCGCCGATACCCACAAAATGGACGTGCGCTTTTTTTCTATACATAATTCTCTAACCTACTTGCTGGTGTGATATTTATAAGGTTATAATAATATCATATTAATTGAGATTATGAAAAAATAACTATAACAATTCTTTGAGCGCAAGAAGCTGCTCACGCAGATCTTCAAGCTTTTCTAATGTGGTCATTGGCAATTGAATTTCCTTTGGTACCTCTGGTTCAAAGGTTGTTTTATGTGATGCCAAATAGGGGTCTTTGGTTTTGGTGGTAAGTACTTTTTTAGCACCCGCGATCGTGAATCCTTTTTCATATAATAGTTGCTTGATTAGTTTGAACGTATCAAGATCTTTTTGTATGTAAAACCGTTGCCCGCCAGATGAGCGGTGTGAGGTGAGTTGGAATTCTTTTTCCCAGAATCTGATGACAAATCGTTCAACATCAAGCTCTTTTGCCAGTTGGCCAATGCGGAAATGTCGTTCTTCCATGTGCATGAGTTACTCCTTTTTGATAATCCATTACCTACTTACTTTACGAAAAAGATAAGGTAATTGCAAGGGTTGCACCTGGTAGAATGTGTTCGCCTGTGTTATCCTAGTAGATATCTTTTTTAAAACATAGAGGACAAAACAATATGAATATTAAGTTTCAAGATTTGTTACTACCATTTACCTTGGCATTGTTGACCATGTGGGTTATGAACTATTTTTGGCAGCCGCAGCAACCAGTGGTAGATGTGGCGGGCAGAAAAATAGAAGCGCCCGTGCTTGCGCAGCGGTATGAAGCTCCTAATCTTGAAGTTGATTTTTATGATAAAGAGACAAAAACTGAAGAAGTGATCACTACGGTTGAAAATGCGCATGCGCGGTATGAGTTCTCAAGTCATGGCGCTGCTTTACAGCATGCTGCATTCAAGCGCTGTGAAGATGGTCAAGAGGAATATATCTCTGTGCTAGAGCCGGTCGCAGAAGAAGCACATGCAGAACGGGCTTTCTTGGTAGCTCTTAATAGGCAAACTCCGTTCTATTTTCAACTTATAAAGCAAGATCAAGATGAGACGGCACATTACCTTACCTATAAGGCTGATTTTGGCGATGGTAAACTGGAAAAGAAATTTACCGTCTACAAGGACACATTTAAAATTGGTTTGAATATCACTGTGACGCCAAATCAGGGCGTTGAGCCGGTAAGGGCGCGCATACTTTTTAATGCTCCATTTATTAAACATCTTGGTGAGAATGATAAAATTAATGCATTTATAGATGAATCAGGTAAAATTCTTACTTATAAAGATATGTATGCTGCAACAGGCGCCTATTGGGAAGCCCCTACTATAGAAGGATTATATGATCGCTATTATGTTGATGCGTTTGTAGCAGATGCTAATAATTTTGTACAACGAGGTTATTTCAGGTTGGTGCAACAAGGGCATGAGCATCCGCGACTCCAAGGTATTTTAGAAGGTAGACCAGTAACGACCGAGTCATCATGGAACGTATCTTTCTACTTAGGACCAAAAACAGCTGATGCTATGATGGCAGTTGATCCACGCCTTGAACAAACAATTGATTATGGATTAGTTGCCTATCTTTCTCGCCCGATTTCCCGATTCTTACTCCAGTTTTTAAACTTTGTGCATGGGTATGTGCATAATTATGGATGGGCTATAGTTATCCTTGCACTTATTATGCGTTTGCTTATGGCACCATTTATGTTTAAAGCACAAACTGCAAGCAAGAAGCAAGATGAATTTCAAAAGCGGTTAAAGCATATTCAAATGCGCTACAAAGATGATCCGGATGCTCTTGCGCATGCTCGTATGGAATTGATTCGTAAGCATGGTATTATGCCCGGTGCTAGTGGTTGTTTACCACTCCTTGTGCAGTTGCCGTTCATGTGGGGACTCCATGTGGTGCTTGGCAATGCGATAGAATTGTATAATGCGCATTTTTTATGGATACCTGATTTATCTTCAGCCGATCCGTATTATATTTTACCGGTTCTTACTGGTGTTGGTATTATGTTCTCAACGCCCGCAACTGATCCTAAGCAACGGATTTTTGCAATTGGTATGGGATTGTTCTTCATGGCAATTGCTACTAACTTTACATCGGGGTTATCGTTATTCTTGGCAGTAAGCATGTTATTTGCTGCAGGGCAAATGGCGTTAGCTCGTTGGTGGAAATAATGATTGATAAGTTGCCAGCGCTGGCTCGTTTGGTTGGGCAGTTGCAGCAAATGCCTTATTTGGCATCAAAGAATTTGTATCGATTTACCAATCATCTACTCACTATGGATGAGGGTAAAGTAAAACAATTCTGTGATGCACTGCTTGCTGCAAAGCAAACTGTTATGCCGTGTCCCACATGCTATGCATGGCAAGAAAAAGATAAACCTTGTTTGCTGTGTGATTCAAAGAAACGAGATCAAGCGCTTGTGTGCGTAGTGCAAACATGGCAAGACCTTATGGCAATTGAGCAAACAAGTGGCTATCATGGCGCGTATCATGTGCTTGGTGGGGTTATCTATCCACTCGAGGGCGTAGGTCCAGAAGATCTTACTATTGAGCCACTTGTGTCTCGTGTGCAAGCTGGCGGTATTACGGAAGTTATTTTAGCGACTAATCAAACACCAGAGGGTGAGGCAACTGCTGCATATATTGCAAGAAAGTTAAAACCTTCAGGAGTTAAAGTTTCTTGCTTGGCCCGTGGTGTGCCGGTTGGTTCATCACTTGAATATATGGATCGATTGACGGTGATGAAAGCGATCTCAGAGCGTAGAATTTTTTAAGGAATGTACAATGCCTATTATTGAACCAGTAGCAACACAAGTATATATTGATCGCAGAAAAGAACTTGTTGATCGTGTAAAAAAAAGTATAAAAATACTGAATCAGGTATTATCCTGCTTATTGCAGATTTTGAAGAAGAATGCCGCAGATTCCGTCAAGATGCTTCATTTTACTATTACACTGGCATTGAAGAACCTGCATGCATGCTTATCATAGATGTAGCATCAGGAAAGAGTACGCTCTATACACCAAACTTTGGTGATGAGCGCAAGAAGTGGGTCATCTCAGAAACTCATCCTGGTAATCATGCAGTCCTTGGTGTTGATGCAATTGAATACGCGGGCAAGCCGTGTACCGGATATCAGTGCCATCCATTCTTTACCGATCCTGAATATGCGCATGTAATTGAGTTATTAAAGCATTGCACTCATGCAAAAATTCCTGTATACAGTTTGTCACCTAATACTGCTTCATCTTATATTGATCAGCGGTTTGTGTTATTGCGATTAGGGCAAATAATTAAGGGCTTTAACGAGCATCTCATTGATATATCAGACATTGCTGCTGCAATGCGGCGCACAAAAAGTCATCATGAACTTGAATTGATGTATAAAGCCATTATGATCACCAATGATGCGCATGATGCATTTGCGCGAGTGCTTGAGCCGGGCAAAATTGAATATGAACTCCAAGCGACTATTGAATATATGTTTACGTTCCAAGGCGCATCGCAAGCATTTCCTTCAATTGTTGCAACCGGCAAAAATGGTACCGTGTTACATTATATGCACAATAATGCCCAAACAAAATCGGGTGATTTAGTGGTGGTAGATATTGGTGCCGATTATAATTATTATTGCGCAGATATTACGCGAACATATCCTGTTTCCGGTAAATTTACCGATCGCCAAAAAGAAATTTATAATTTAGTGTTAGAGACACAAGAATATATTGCAAGTATTGCAAAGCCTGGCATGTGGCTTTCTAATAAAAATGAGCCAGAGCAATCATTAAATCATTTGGCAAAAACATATCTTCGTGAGCGGGAATATGGTGAATATTTCTTGCATGGCATCGGTCACTTTTTAGGTATTGATGTGCATGATGTTGGTGATTACAATGTTCCTTTAATGCCTGGTGATGTGATCACCATTGAGCCGGGTATTTATATTGCCGATGAAGGAATTGGTGTTCGCATAGAAGATGATTATTGGGTGGTAGAAGATGGCGTTGAATGCTTAAGCCGTGATTTGCCAAAAGATATTACTTCTATTGAAGAAATGGTGCAAGCGAGCATGGAGTAGATTTCCCCATTACACAAATTGCCCTGTCTTTATAACAGAATGCACGTTATAAAGATAGGGTTTTTTTATTACTTCAATTTTTTATTACATATATACAAAATGGTAAGCGCCAAGATTAATCCCCCAGAGAAGGAGCAAAGCACATTGATCCAAAGCGGTTGTGCTGCAAGTAGTCCTGAAATTAAAAATGAAACGGTGGTTGCAAAGAGTACTGGTAATGCATAGACAATTTGCGTATGCACGTGATCAGATAAATAACATCCAGCGCTTGCTGCAGACATTAATGTGGTGCTTGCAATAGGTGATACATGATCACCTGCTACAGCTCCTGCAAAAATAGCGGCAATAAGCGGATACAGTAAAGGTACTGATTCTGGTGTAAGTGGCGGTGCAAGAGGTGAGAATTGCACGAGCATTGGAACAGCAAGAGGAATCATTATGGCAATAGTGCCCCATGAAGATCCAATGGCAACGCATGTGATTAGCGTAATAATAAAAAATAAACAAGGCAATAATGCTACTGAGAATGATTGCATAACAAGTTGTGCAAGATACGCGCCAGTATGAAGTTCTGTGCGGAGTAAACTACCAAACGTCCATGCCAAAAATAACACCGCAATAGATGGTGCCATAGAATCATAGCCTTCTTTTACGATGTAGGGAATAGTCGCAATAGTGATTGTTCTTCTTGTAAGTGAAAATAGCAAACTTACTATAAGTGCTAATATTCCGCCTAGAAACAGTCCTACAAAAATATCAGTATGTTGAAGCGCTTGAGCAAATGTGCGATCACCCCCAAAAATATGGTAATTGCCCATGTACAGTAAACTTAAAAACACGCCTGCAAAGAGCGATACAAAAGGAAACAGGAAATCAATAAAAGAACCTTTTTTATGAACATGAGTAAGCGATATGTTAAGATCTTGCTTGCCGCCTACTAAGTTGCCGGTAGTTGCGGCAATAAGTTCATGCTTGCGCATGGGTCCAAATGAAATGCCGCATTGCACAATGTATAACACGGCAAAAAAAGTGATGAATGAATAGAAAATAAATGGTATTGAACTGACGTAAGTGATAAACGGATCGGCAAGTATGAGCGGGTTGCTCTGTATATTAGTACTAATTCCTGCTTGCTCAAGTTGTGCAAGTAGCATTGCAATCCAGCTGCTGATCGGTATTAAAATAACGAGTGGAGAGGCAAGCGCATCAATTAGGTACGCAAGTTTTGCATGAGCAATGTGATATTTATCTGTTAATGGCCGCATTATTGAACCAACGGTAATACTGCTAAAAAAATCATCGATCATAAAACAAAGGGAAAGTGCAATAGATCCTAATTCGGCTTGTTTCTTGCTTTTTAGCCGTCGTTGCACAAGATTTGCATATGCCTGGGTGCCGCCGGTTCGTTCAAGTAAGGCAATTAATGAGCCAAGGCTTATTAAAAATGCAAACGTGAAGATATTGTCTTGATTGACTTGTTGCCATGCATTATTAGTAATGAGTTTACAAGTTTCTAGAATTGCTAGGTGGCTTGCAATACATGCTGCAGTAATAATACCAGCTATGAGGGCGGGTATAACTCGTTTGGTAACAATGGCAAGTGTAAGCACCAAAAGTGGGGGTACCAGTGAAAGCCATCCAAACTGCATATAATATCCTTTAAGTTAAAGTAATGATTTTTCTTGTTTATTCCACTAGTTTAATAGGAGATCTAAGCTCTGTATAGGGCATTCCCCTGTAAGAAAGAGATTGACCAGGAGGGGAATTTGCCTTATTATAGAATCTATACCCCCGTTCAAACTGGTATAAAAAGCTCTCACGAGGATAAAAACACATTATGGATATGAATAAAGCGTTCTTCTTGAAAAAAGAAGATGAAAAACCAAATTGGGTCGTAATTGACGCAAAAGACCAGGTTTTAGGACGTTTGGCAACTAGAGTTGCTGACATACTTCGGGGCAAAAATCGTCCTCAGTATACTCCTCATGCAGATGCTGGAGATTATGTAGTGATTATCAATGCTCAAGATATTGTCTTAACGGGCAATAAATGGAACGATAAGATCTACACAACCTATTCTGGTTGGTTTAGTGGTAAGAAAGAAATTAGTGCAAAAGATTTAACAGCTAAGCATCCAACACGAGTGATTGAACTTGCAGTTGAACGTATGCTTCCTAAGAATAGACTTTCTCGCCAATTAATGCGTAAATTGCGTATTTACACGGGTGCTGAACATCCTCATAAGGCGCAAATCGAAACTCAAGCTGCTGCTAAAGCTTCTTAGTAAAAAGTCTTTAATAAGTTAAAAGCCCCTTACAAGAGATGCATCTTGTAGGGGGCTTTTTTATTGATCTATTTTTTTTGCTTTAGCCAAAAATCATACGCATAACATCCTGAATACTCATTGCCACGATGAGCACAAGAAGCAAAATCCAGCAAGCAATATGAATATATTCTCGAACCTTGGCAGGCAATGGTCTACCAATAATTGCTTCAATGGTATAAAAGAGTACTTGACCACCATCAAAGATAGGCAGTGGAAATACGTTAAGAACTGCCAAGTTTACACTGATAAACGCAAGCAGGAGTAAAAATATGGCAATGCCAGATTGAGCGCTTTTGATAGTCATGGAGACAATCATCAAAGGCCCACCCATTTGCTTGAAATCACGCTTGGTAAAGAGCTGAGCCATCGAACTAAGGATATCACCAATCCATATATTTACTGCGGTAAAACCAGCTTTGATTGATCCTATAAATGAACGCGCTGGCATGGTAAAATCAACGCCTAGCATGCCTATTTTAGTTTCAGCCACTTCTTGCTCTCCCAAGGTTACAGGGATTTTAATGGCAGAGTCATTGCGCTGGATATCAAGATCTAGAGTTGCCCCTGGATGTTCTTTAATAAATTTGAGTAACTGAGAAGGGTTGTCTGCCACCGGGTTGGCATTAAATGAAGTTATCACATCGCCTGGTTGAATGCCAGCAAGCTGGGCGGGTGATTGCTCCACTACGTGTTCAATGGTGGTTGAGGCAAAACGTGGGTACATCAGGCCCATTTTGGGAGCGCCAGCAAAGAAAACAGCAGAGACAGCAGCATACGCAAACATTAAGTTAAAGAGTATTCCACCAAGAAGTACACATAATTGCTGATAATAGGGCTTTCGGGCAAATGATTGATCGTCAGCGCGATCAGCTTCCTTTTGATCTCCTTGGCCCACTTCTCGCGCTCCTGCAATTTCCACATAGCCGCCTATAGGAAGTAAAGAGAGGGTAAAGTCAGTGTCCCAAATTTTCTTAGAGAAAAGGCGGGGACCCATGCCTATAGAAAAGGAGGGAGTTTTAATCCCAAAAAGTTTACAGAATATAAAATGTCCAAATTCATGAAAACCTATAAGAAAGCCGATACCACAGAGACCAATGATGATATAAAAGATGCTTTTGATAATGCCAACAAGGCCTGCTACAGCTATCATGAATATGTGTCCTTAAGGAATTGAGTCTATTAATATTTATACATGTTTACTTTTTTTGTAATTTAGCGTAGCATTAACTGATTGAGAAGTCTATGATAAATCAATAACTAAGGATGATCCCTTTCTCCAGATCTAGGCCTTTAGGGTTCAGGTTAGGTTTGCCGGATAGTCTTTGTTTTAATAATTAAGGTCAAATATTAATAAAAGTTAATGCCTTAGCTCAACAGGCAGCGCCAGGCGTAGCTCTGGAAGAGCGGAGACTCGGTTTAACTTGAAAAAAATAATGAAAAGGTTATAATATAAACGTCCCTTACCGTTTTCTATATAAAAAATTACGGCTCAAAACGGATTAAAATTATACTTTCATGCAACGTTAGGAATGGTAGCATATGCCTACGATTAATCAAATGGTGCGCACTAAGCGTACAAAAATTAAGGAAAAGACAAACTCTCCAGCCCTTGTGGGTGGCCCACAGGCGCGAGGTGTTTGTACTCGAGTATTTACTATGGCGCCCAGAAAGCCAAACTCAGCTTTACGTAAAGTAGCGCGTGTTAAGCTCTCAACTGGTTTTGAAGTATCTGCTTATATTCCCGGCGAAGGGCATAATTTGCAAGAGCATAGCGTGGTACTTATTCGTGGTGGTAAGGTAAAAGATTTGCCTGGTGTTAGATACCATATTATTCGTGGTACGCTCGACTGCTCTGGCGTTGAAGGTAGAAAAGAATCCCGTTCACTCTACGGTGCAAAACGCCCAAAAGCGTCATAACATAGTTAAGGAATATTAGATGGCACGGCGTAAAAAAGTATCTTTTGTCAGAGACATAGGCGGTGATTACCGTTTTGACTCTGAGCTTGTACAAAAGTTTATCAATGTTGTTATGTGGCGTGGCAAGAAAAACGTTGCCCGTCGCATTGTATATGAAGCTATTGATTCACTCACAAAAAAAGCTGGCGGTGATGAAAAGAAGGGCATTGAACTTTTTCATCAAGCATTTGACCAAGTTATCCCAAAAATTGAAGTGCGAGCTCGCCGTGTTGGTGGCAGCGTGTATCAGATACCTGTACAAGTCCGCCCTATTCGTGCGCGTGCACTTGCGATCCGTTGGCTCATAAGTGCTGCAAAGTCACGTCCTGATAAAACCATGGGTAAACGATTGGCTCATGAGCTTCTTGATGCCGTTGATGGTCGTGGACAAGCTGTTAAGAAAAAAATTGATGTACATAAAATGGCAGAAGCTAATAGAGCTTTCTCCCATTATGCTTGGTAGTAGATAAGAAGTCATGAGTAAAAAACTACAAAATCTAAGAAATATTGGTATCGCAGCCCATATTGACGCTGGTAAAACTACCGTAACAGAGCGTATTTTGTTCTATACTGGTGTAAGTCATAAGATTGGCGAAGTCCATGAAGGTGGTGCCACTACTGACTGGATGGAGCAAGAGAAAGAGCGTGGTATTACCATTACGGCTGCTGCAATTACGTGCGGATGGAAAGATCACACCATTAATATTATTGATACTCCAGGTCACGTTGACTTTACTATAGAAGTAGAGCGTTCTTTGCGCGTGCTTGATGGTATGGTTGGTGTATTCTGTGGTGTAGCTGGTGTGCAACCTCAATCTGAAACGGTATGGCGCCAAGCAGAGCGTTATAAAGTACCTAGTATTATTTTTGTAAATAAACTTGATCGTACTGGTGCTGATTATGCCCGCGTTGTTAAAGGTGTTAACGATAAACTTAAAGTTAATGCTTTGCCTATGCAAATTCAGGTAGGTTATTCAGAAGATTTCAACGGCATTATAGATGTGCTCACTGAGAGAATGGCAACGTTTACTGGTGATAAAGGTATTGATGTAGTTTGGTCCGACGTTCCTGAAGAATACAAAGACCAAGTTGCACAGCAACGTAACTTAATTATAGAAGCAGCTTCTGATTTTGATGAAGACCTAGCTGATAAATATTTGAATGGTGAAAAAGTTTCGCTTGAACAAGTAAAAGCAGCACTTCGTAAAGGTACAATTAGCCGTAAAGTAACACCGGCATTCTGTGGGACTGCATTTAAGAATAAGGGCGTGCAATTAATGCTTGACGCTGTTGTTGACTACTTGCCTTCGCCACTTGATGTACCTCCTGTTGAAGGCATTGTGCCAGGAACTGATAAAAAAGAAACTCGAGCTGCTGATCCAAAAGCGCCGTTTTGTGCTCTTGCTTTCAAGATTATGAATGATCCTTTTGGTATGCTTACCTTTATTCGTGTTTATTCGGGAACATTGACTTCTGGGTCATACGTATTGAATGCCAGCACGGATAAAAAAGAACGTGTAAGTCGTTTAGTTAAAATGCATGCCAATAAGCGTGAAGAAATTGATCAGGTAAGTGCTGGGGATATTGCAGCTGTTGTGGGAATGAAGGACGTAGTCACGGGGCAAACTCTGTGTGCTGAAGGTCATCCATTATTGCTAGAAACTATTAACATCCCACGTCCCGTTATTTCAGTATCCGTTGAACCTAAAAATAAGGCGGATCATGAAAAAATGGTAATCGGGTTGCGTAAAATTATGCAAGAAGATCCATCATTCTTCCTATCGTACGATGCTGAAACAACACAAACAGTTATTGCGGGCCAAGGCGAATTGCATTTGGAAATTGTAATTGATCGCTTAAAGCGTGAACACAACGTTGAAGTAGCTCAAGGTGCATTGCAAGTCGCGTATAAAGAAACTATTCAAAAGCCAGTTGAGCAAGAAGGTAAATACATCAAACAGTCTGGCGGTAAAGGCCAATACGGTCACGTTTGGATTAAGCTGGAGCCTCTTGAGCGCGGTATTGGTGAAGAGTTTGTAAATAAAATTGTAGGTGGTACTGTTCCTAGAGAATATATTCCTGGCATCGAAAAAGGTATTAAAGAGGCAACAACTGCTGGTGTTCTTGGTGGATATCCAGTTGTTGACGTAAAGACTACCCTTTTTGATGGCTCGTATCATGATGTGGACTCAAATGAAATGGCGTTTAAGATTGCGGCCTCCATGGCATTTAAAGCTGGTATGCAAAAAGCATCTCCGGTGCTTCTTGAGCCTGTTATGAAAGTTGAAGTTACCACACCCGATGATTACATGGGTGACGTTATGGGTGATATTAACGCTCGCCGTGGACGAATCTTGGGAATGGAAGGCAGTGGCACAAGCCAAGTTATTACTGCAGAAGTACCACTTGCGCAAATGCTTGGGTATGCAACTGACTTACGTTCAAAGACCAAAGGTCGTGCAACGTATAGTATGGAATTTGAGTGCTACCGAGAAGTTCCTAAGAATGTCCAAGAAGAAGTTGTTGCAAAGAAATAAGTTTAACGTGTAATCTGTAGGAGAATACACAATGGCAAAAGAGATTTTTGAGCGTAAGAAGCCGCATGTCAATATTGGTACTATCGGTCACGTTGACCATGGTAAAACAACGTTAACTGCTGCTATTACAAAAGTACAAGCAGATTTAGGTTTGGCGCAAGCCAAGGCTTTTGATGCAATTGACAATGCGCCTGAAGAAAAAGCGCGTGGTATTACTATTGCTACATCACACGTAGAATATGAAACACCGAAGCGTCACTATGCGCACGTTGACTGTCCAGGTCACGCCGACTATGTTAAAAATATGATCACTGGTGCGGCTCAAATGGATGGTGGCATTCTTGTGGTTTCAGCAGCTGATGGTGCTATGCCACAAACTCGTGAGCATATCCTGCTTGCAAAGAATGTTGGTGTTCCCTCACTTGTTGTCTTCCTGAATAAAGTTGACATGCCGGGTATAGTTAATGAGCCTGAAATGGTTGATATGGTTGAAGAAGAAATTCGCGACTTGTTAACTAAATATGGCTTTCCAGGTGCTGAAATTCCAGTAATTCGTGGTTCAGCGCTCAAAGCGTTAGAAGGCGATAAGGGTGAACTTGGCGCTATGGCTATCAAGAGATTGATGGACGCATGTGATAACTATATTCCTGAACCCGCTCGTGAAATTGATAAACCATTCCTTATGGCAGTTGAAGGCGTATTCTCTATCCCTGGACGAGGTACTGTTGCTACTGGTCGTATTGAGCGTGGAAAAGTAACCGTTGGTGAAGAAGTTGAAATTGTTGGTTTTGGTGAAAAGATCAAAACAACGGTAACAGGCGTTGAAATGTTCCGCAAAGAACTTAAAGAAGGTCTTGCAGGCGACAACGTTGGATTACTTCTTCGCGGTGTAAAGAAAGAAGATATTGAACGTGGTATGGTTATCTGCAAAACAGGTACTGTAAAACCACATAAGAAGTTCAAATGCCAAGTATACGTATTGTCTAAAGATGAAGGCGGACGTCATAGCCCGTTCTTCTCTGGATATCGTCCGCAATTTTACTTCCGTACAACGGACGTAACTGGCATAGTAACATTGCCTGCAGGCCGTGAAATGGTTATGCCTGGTGATGACGTAGAGTTGACAACTGAACTTATTTCACCTATTGCAATGGAAAAAGACCAACATTTCTCTCTACGAGAAGGCGGTCGTACTGTTGGATCTGGTGTTGTAACTGAAATTACGGATTAACAATGCAATCAGCATTGGTGGAAACTATATGAAAAAACAAAAAATACGCTTAAGTTTAAAGTCGTATGACCATCAACTGCTCGATAAAGCCGTGAAACAAATTGTGATGACTGCTAAACGTACAGGCTCAGATATAATGGGGCCTGTACCGTTGCCTAATAAAAAGCGAATCTTCACTGTTTTACGTTCACCTCATGTGGACAAGACGTCACGGGAGCAGTTTGAGTTAACTACGCACAAACGTATATTGGACATTGTTTCACCTTCAGACCAAACTATGGACGCTCTTATGAAGTTGAACATATCCTCTGGTGTTGATGTAGAAATTAAATAACGCTAAGGGATTTGAACAATGTTACAAGGTGTTTGGGGTAAAAAAATCGGTATGACTCAGGTGTTTAACAACAAAGATGTTGTAGTGCCTGTTACAGTGATTGATGTAGCCCGTTGGGTTGTCACTCAAGTTAAAACTGTAGACAAAGATGGCTATACTGCCCTGCAAATCGGGACGGTAAAACCACGCTATGTGGGTAAGCCATTTTCAACTGATTGGTTAAAGAAATTAAACACGTACTTTACCTTTGTACGTGAAGTAAAAATAGCTGATCCATCAGCAACATTTGAAATTGGACAAGAAATTGATCCAATGACTGTGTTTGCAGATGGGGCGTTTGTTGACGTGTTTGGTGTTACCAAAGGTAAAGGTTTTCAAGGCGGTGTTAAGCGCCATGGATTTGCCGGTGGTAGAGCTTCTCACGGACAAAAATTGGGAAGAAGGCCTGGCTCATTGAGCTTTATGCGTGCTCGCGGACGTGTAATGAAAGGTAAAAGATTGCCCGGTCATATGGGTGATGCAGCGCGTGTGAGCAAACACTTGCAAGTAGTAAGAATAGATGCTCCTGCGGGATTGATTCTTATAAAAGGATCAGTTGCTGGTGCTCCTGGGTCACTCGTGTATATTCAAAAAGTTCAAGGTGACTTATGAGCGCACAAAAGAAACAGCAAGCAGTAAAAAATGCCGTTGAAACGGTGCAAGTTATTACTGCGGCAGATCTTGGAAGGGATACAGCAATAGCTCATCCTGGAAGAAAAGAGTTTGCGTTAATTATTCGTCAACTACGCTTTAATGGCCGTCAAGGTACTGTTGGTTGTAAGGATCGTTCTGAAGTGAATCGTACCAATAAAAAGCCATGGAAACAAAAAGGTACTGGCCGGGCCCGTGCAGGGACAGCTCGTTCACCGTTGTGGCGTGGTGGTGGTGTGATTTTTGGACCACAATTGCGTGTGCGTACATTAGGGATACCTAAGAAGGTACGTCGTACTGCCTTGGGATCTATGCTTAATGGTCACTTGGAACGCAAACAGTTAGTTGCTTTAGATTGGCAATTACCTAATGATGTTCCTAAGACGTCACTTGCACGTAAAGCATTGCAAACAGCGCAGCTTCATAGCGGGCGCATTGCACTCTTTTTAGCTTTTGATGATATAGTGCATCATCGTGCGTTTGCAAACATTCCATCAGTCTCGATTGTTTCCTTTGATGCGCCAAATGCGCTTCAATTGGCACAGGGTAGACATTGGGTGGTCTTGAAGAAAGATATGGACCAGTTTACTGAAATGGTGACGCAATGGCATTAAAATTAGGAATATTTGACATTATTCAGGGAGCTATTACCACTGGTAAAGCCACTGAACAAATGCATAAATTAAAGAAAATTATCTTACAAGTTCATCCTAACGCCAATAAACCAATGGTTAAGGATGCTGTAGAAAAAGCATTTAATGTTAAAGTAAAAGATATTAATATACTTATTAAAAAAGGCAAAATACGTACATTTAAACGGGTGAGCTACTCCGGCAAAGATGCTAAACGAGCAATTGTACTTTGATAGCCTGGATATTCTATTGGTTTGTTTGACCAACAAGCTATGGAGTATTCCGGTGCAGAGCAAGTAGCCTGAAACTAATGAGGAATATAAGAGTTTTTTATGGCAATAGTTAAACGAAAGCCACCAAATCCTTCACTGAGATTTCAAACATTTGTCGATACAAGTGATATTACTACAAACAAAGCCGGAAAAAAGCTTAACTGTTGGCTTGCGTAAAAAAGGTGGACGCAATGCATATGGACGCATTACTGTCGTCATATAGGTGGCGGCGCAGTGCGTAAATATCGTGCCATCGATTTTAAACGCAGCTAAACGAGATGTGAAGGTACGGTAACAACCAGTTGAATATGATCCAAATCGAAACGTTCGTATTGGCTTGTTGTGTATGAAAATGGGGCTAAAAGATATATGTTCTTGCCAGAAGGTTTAAAAGTTGGCTATCAGTTATGTGCAAGTGATACAAGCAGATGCTAAAGTTAGGTAATGCTTGCCATTTCGTCGCATCCCTGTTGGTTTTATGTTCATAATATTGAAATACGACCTGGTTCTGGTGGTAATTTTGCGCGTAGCGCGGGAACTTCAGCACAATTGATGGCTAAAACTGAAGAACTATGCAACATTAAAAATGCCATCAGGTGAAATTCGTATGGTACATCTTGATTGTTGGGCTACTGTTGGTACTCTTGGTAATGCTGATTATAAGAATATTACGCTGGGGTAAAGCTGGTCGAACGCGTTACCGGGTATTCGTCCATCGGTTCGTGGTATGGCTATGAACCCAGTTGATCACCCGCATGGTGGTGGTGAAGGACGTTCTAAATCTGGTTCACATCCAAGTAGCCCATGGGGTAAGGGATGTAAGGGTACGCGAACTCGTCTGAAGCCTAATCCTATGCTTGTGCGTAAACGTCGTAAAGTAGATGGCTAATCTGAGATAAAGGTATTTAATTATGGCAAGATCAACTAAAAAAGGCCCTTTTGTGCATGCTTCGCTTGATCAAAAAGATTGAAAAAGCTAAAGCAAGTGGTAAGCGAGAAGTTATTAAAACATGGTCACGACGAAGTATGGTTTTTCCTGATTTTGTTGGATTGACTTTTGCTGTGCATAATGGTAAAAAATTTGTTTCTGTTTTTGTTACTGAAAACATGGTAGGACATCGCCTTGGTGAGTTTTCTCCTAGCCGTACGTTCCGTTTACATAGTGGTCAACGACAGGCTGGGGTTGCGCCAAAGAAATAGTTGCGATAAACTGGTAAGGACATAGATATGCAGTTTTGCGCTAAAGCCCGTTTTATAAAATTTTCACCCTACAAATTGCGACCGGTCGCAGATGTCATTCGTGGCAAGAATGCACAATATGCGCTGAATTGGTTGGCTACTCATGTTACACAGCGTACAGAGCCTGTAGCAAAAGTGTTGAAGTCAGCAGTCGCTAATGCTGTTCAACAAGGTAAATGTGATCCAACTCAATTGGTTATTACAGATCTTCGAGTTGATCAAGGCCCAATGTTCCGTTATTTTAAACCAGGTGCTATGGGTCGATCAACGATCTTACGTAAACGATTGAGTCATATTCAAGTAGTAGTGCAACCAGTACAACCGAGAAACAAAAAGATTAAAGAGGTATTATAACTATGGGACAAAAGGTTCATCCGAAAGGATTTCGCTTAGGCATCTACCTGGATTGGGATGCGCGCTGGTTTGCTCGCAAGTCTTATGCAGACTATCTGTTGAGCGATATAAAAATTAGACGTTATTTAACTGAGAAGTTAAATCGTGCGGAAGTTTCTCGTATCGAAATTGAAAGTGCTGGTGAAAATGTGAAAGTAATTTTACATTCTGGTCGTCCTGGTTTTGTGATCGGTAAAAAAGGCCAGGAAATTGATACGTTACGAAAAGATTTAATGAAATTGACTGGATCACCAAGCGTTGAAATCTCAGTTCAGGAAGTTAAAACGACCTGAAATGGATGCTACCTTAGTTGCTCGTAATATTGCAGAGCAACTTGAACGTAGAGCCAGCTATAAACAAGCAATGAAACGTGCAGCAGCCAATACATTGCGTAGTGGCGCACAAGGTATTAAAATTTGTTGTGCCGGACGCTTAGCTGGAGCAGAAATTGCTCGTACAGAATGGTTGCGTGAAGGCAGAACTCCGCTTCATACCTTACGTGCTGATATTGATTATGGTTTTGCCGAAGCGTTAACAACGTATGGTAAAATCGGTGTGAAAGTGTGGATTTGTAGCGGTGAATACCAGATCCAAAAGTAAGAATGGATTGGTACTAGTACAGGAAATATTACCATGTTAATGCCAAAAAAAATAAAATGGCGTAAACAGCAACGAGGGACTATGAAAGGTCTTTCAAAAGGTGCTCGCACCGTTGCGTTTGGCGAATTTGGATTAGAAGCAGTTGAGCCAGCATGGATCACTGCACAGCAAATAGAAGCGGTGCGTGTGACACTGTCTCGCAGATTGAAAAAAGTTGGCCGTTTGTGGTTACGATTGTTCCCACAAAAGCCTATTACTAAAAAACCTGCTGAAACTCGTATGGGTAAAGGTAAAGGTAACATTGATGCCTGGGTTGCAGTGGTTAAACGCGGAAGAGTCCTGTTTGAAATTGACGGATTGCCCGAAGCGGAAGCTAAAAAAGTGTTGCAACTTGCATCATATAAGTTGCCCATTAAAACTCGTATGGTTAAAAGGCTAGAAACAAATGTTGAATAAAGAAAAAAACGAACTACGCAACTTAGACGCTGCTGAGCTTCACAAAGGTATTCAAGAATTAAAACAACAATTGCTTGCTTTAAAACTTGATGTGGCTACAGCTCATGTTAAAGACTATTCGTTGTTTAAGAAATTGCGCAGAAATATTGCACAATTATCTACTTTTTTGAGACAAAAAGAGCAAACTGTCCGCAATTAGGAATTATAAGGTGCTTAAATGAGCGAAGAAACCAATAAAATAAAACACACCCTTATAGGCGAAGTTGTCTCCGATAAAATGGATAAGACAATAGTCGTTAAGGTAATGCGTACGTTCCAAGATCCACGTGTACATAAGATTGTACGTGTTTCTAAAAAGTACAAAGTACATGATGAAGATGGACTTGCAAACGTTGGTGACGTTGTAGAAATTTATGAGGGACGGCCAGTCTCCAAGACAAAACATATGTACTTGTCCCAAGTGGTCACCTCAGCTAAGGCTAAGGGATAAGCATGTTACAAAAATTTTCACGATTGAAAGTCGCAGACAATTCAGGCGCCAAAGAAGTAATGGTGATTGGTATTGTTGGAAGTACTCGCAAAAGATATGCATATATTGGTGATAAGATCAAGTGTGCAGTCAAAAGTGCGATTCCTGGAGCAACGGTAAAAAAAGGTGATGTTGTTGATGCTGTTATCGTACGCACTGCAAAGGAATCACGCCGGAATGATGGCACCTATATTCGTTTTGGTGAAAATGCTGCAGTTATCTTGGCAAAAGAACAAGAACCGGTAGGCACACGTATTTTTGGTCCTATTGCTCGTGAGCTTAAAGATCTTGGTTATACCACTATAGTCTCACGTGCACCGGAAGTATTATAAAGGAACATTATGGCTTCAGTTAAGAAAAATGATACTGTGCAAGTAATTTCCGGTAAAGATGCTGGAAAACAGGGAACTATTCTTGCCATTTCACATAAAAAAGGTAAAGTAATGGTTAAGGGTGTAGCCCTTGCCTCTAAGCATGCCAAACCAAGAAGACAAGGTGAAACTGGCGGCATCAAGGTTAAAGAAAGTTTTATTGATATATCAAAAGTACAACCGGTGTGTAAGTCGTGCAGTAAACCAACGCGTGTTGGCACTAAAGCTGTTGATGGTGATAAGCGAGCACGCATATGTATCCGTTGTCAAGAATTGTTTTAAGGCATAAGGGATAACTACAGATGGCAAAAGCTCGTTTAGAAGAATTATATACAAAATCCATACGCCCAGAGCTTTATAAAAAGTTAGGTAAAAAAAATATAATGCAAGTACCTAAGCTTGAAAAGATCGTGGTGAATATTGGAGTCAAAGAAGCGGTGAGTGATTCACGTATTTTGCAAAAAGTAGTGGATATGGTTCAACGTATTACTGGTCAAAAGGCAGTTACAACTGTTGCCAAAAAATCAATCGCAAGTTTTAAGCTACGCGAAGGCATGCCTCTTGGAGTTATGGTAACCTTACGCCGTCAAAAGATGTATGAGTTCTTTGATAAGACTCTCAACTTGGCTTTGCCTAAAGTGCGTGACTTCCAAGGTGTGAGTAACAAACTTGATGGTCGAGGAAATTATAACCTTGGTCTCAAAGAGTGGAGCGTCTTTCCAGAAGCTGATTTGGCAAGCCAGGAGTTAGTATTGGGGATGAATATTACTATTCAAACTAATGCACATTCTGATGCAGATGGACGAGCGTTGTTGGAGGCATTTGGTATGCC
Organism: Candidatus Babeliales bacterium; assembly: GCA_963716425.1. GTDB lineage: Bacteria > Babelota > Babeliae > Babelales > JBFXEV01 > JBFXEV01. The sequence goes on along the minus strand of OY970310.1, from coordinate 244,605 downwards.
TTTTAAGAAATCGTAAGGATATAAAGGCGACAAAATGGCCAAAAAAGCATTAATTGAAAAAGCTAAATTAAAACCAAAGTTTTCTACACGCGGCTACAACCGTTGTCAGTTGTGTGGTCGACCTCGAGCATTTATGCGTTTGTTTAAAATGTGTCGTATGTGCTTTCGCAAGCATGCGCTGGAAGGACAACTTCCAGGGGTCATGAAAACTAGTTGGTAGGAGAATATTGTGTCTATAGATGTTATTGGGAATTTTTTAACTACTATTCGTAACGGCGTTATGCGTTCAAAGCCGCATGTAGTGGTCCCGTATTCTCGTCAGATTAAAGAAATAGCGGGTATTTTAGAGCAAGAAGGCTTTATTAAAGCACTTACTGTTGATGAAACAGATTCTCTAAAAAAGAAGATTAAAATTGTATTAAAATATGTTGATGGTCAATCGGTGATCCATGAACTTACTCGAAAAAGTAAGCCGGGGCGTCGTGTCTATCAAAAAACTACAAGACTCACTCCAGTCATTGGCAATCTTGGCGTAGCTATTCTTACTACAAGTAAGGGTATTATGACCAATAAAAAAGCTAAACAAGTTGGTGCTGGTGGCGAAGTAATTTGCACGGTATGGTAAGGAAACAGTATGTCAAAGATTGGTAGAAGACCCATAGGCGCTGATAACGTCCAGATCACCATCGATGGTCAAAATGTATCTTACAAGGGCAAGCTTGACACAGGTGTGTTTACATTACCTGTAGGATTAGCTGCTCACATAGTCGATGATGGCAAAGTAAAACTTACTTGTTCTTTAGACCCTAAAGAGGGCAATCGCATTTGGGGATTAAATCGCGCTTTGCTTGCTAATAGAATTATTGGTGCATCAACTGGTTTTACAAACATTGTAAAAATTGTTGGGTTAGGGTTTAAAGGAACACTCAAGGGCAAAACTCTTGAATTGTCCTTAGGGTATAGTCATAAAATTGATTATGAATTGCCTAAAGGTATTTCCATTGAAATAGATAAGACAGGTCAGAATCTTACCGTTAAGGGTAGTGATAAAGAACTTGTTGGTTTAGTATGCTCAAAAATTAGAGCAATGCGACCACCTGAGCCCTATAAAGGTACAGGGGTACGTGTGGATGATGAAGTGATTTTGCGCAAAGCAGGAAAAACTAAATCATCATAGTTTATAAGCATAATAAGGAATTAAAGTGTCGGTTCAAAGTAAATTAAATCAGCAACGTCAACGACGTTCAGTACGAGTAAGACATAAACTCAAAATGAGTGATTTACCACGCGTTTCAGTGTTTAGAAGTCTTAAGCATATGTATGCACAAGTTATAGATGATGCGAGTGGTACTACCGTTGCTCATGCTTCAACTCAAACGCTTACTAATCTCTCTGGAGATAAGAAAGAGCATGCAAAAGCAGTTGGTATTGAACTGGCAAAGCAAATGCGTGCAAAAGGTATTGAGCGAGTAAGTTTTGATCGTGGTTCGTATCGATATCACGGCCGCGTTGCAGCACTTGCTCTTGGCTTACGCGAGGGTGGCCTACAGGTCTAGTTGCCCGATACATGACAGGAAATTAAATGTCTGAAAAAAGAAACGAAAAAGAATTTGTAGATTTTGTCGTGAGCGTAAAGCGAGTGACTAAAGTTACCACAGGTGGAAAGAGGTTTTCCTTTTCTGCTTTTGTAGTGAGTGGTGATAAACAAGGTAGTATTGGTATGGCGCTTGGCAAAAGCAAGGATGTTACTTCCGCTATTGCAAAGGCTACATTAAGGGCTCGTAAGGCGCTTATTAAAGTTCCTCTACGTAATACTACTATAGCTTACAACGTTGAAGGTCGTCATGGCGCAAGTCGCGTAATCATTCATTCAGCGTACAAAGGAACAGGCGTTATCGCTGGTGGACCGGTTCGTGCGGTAATGAATGCGCTTGGTGTGCAAGATGTACTTACTAAGTCGCTTGGATCTAAAGCTTCAAAGCAAAACGTAGTTAAAGCTACACTTAATGCACTTGCTAAATTACGTACAGTAAGTGACTTGGCTCATTTGCGCGGTAAAACTCCTCAAGAAGTTGTAAAGGGATGCCATGGTACAATTGGATAACTTAACGGGTTTGTGCAAAAAACGTAAACGCGTTGGCCGTGGTGGCGCTCGTGGCGGAAGCTCTGGTCGCGGTACTAAAGGGCAGCGTGCTCGTTCTGGTGGTAAAAGAGGACTTGGCGGATTTGAAGGCGGGCAAATGCCCCTTACACGACGTTTGCCTAAACGTGGTTTTAATAATACCCGTTTTGCTACCGAAGTTCGTATTGTAAATCTTGATGTTTTAGATCGAGCATTTAATGAGGGTGATATAGTTACTCAAGAAACATTACGTGCAAAAGGTCTTTTAAAAGGCCAAGGTCTTGTACAATTAAAGATTTTGGGTACTGGTAAAATTACAAAAAAACTTACTATTACTGCTGATGCTGCAAGTTCTGCAGCGCGCGCAGCAATTGAGCAATCAGGTGGTCAACTTCATTTACCTAAGGAGTAGAAGCAGTGGTACTGTTGAGTAGTCTTAAAAACATATTCTCTATTCCAGAGTTAACGCGTAAAATATTGTATACCTTAGGTGTACTGGTAGTTTTTCGTCTTGGTTCGTATATTCCTGTTATGGGGGTTAACGTGCCAATGCTCAGCCATATAATGGAACAAGCTGGTATGATGGGTGGTTTGTTACAGCACCTTGACATATTTAGTGGCGGTTCATTAGAACGGTGTACTATTTTTGCTTTAGGTATTTCGCCGTATATTACTTCGTCAATTATGATGCAGATGCTTAGTATGACCGTTCCTTCTTTTGAGGCTTTGGCCAAAGAAGGTGAGTATGGTCGTAAAATCATTAATCAATATACGCGTTACTTAACTCTTGGTTTAAGTATAATGTATAGCTTTGCATATGCTCTATTCCTTGAAAATCAAGGGTTAGCATTAACGCCTGGCTGGGGATTCCGCATTCCATTCATTCTAACAGTAACGGTTGGTGCATTGTTTGTTATGTGGCTTGGTGAGCAGATATCACTTTTTGGGCTTGGTAATGGCAGTTCGATGCTGATTTTTGCAGGGATTGTTGCACGCTTTCCTGAGTATTTCATTAGAACGATCTCGGCAGTATGGGAAACTGAAAATTTACCAGGCTGGCAGGCCATTCTTATTTTACTGATTCTTATTGCGATCACCGCATGTATTATATATGTGGAACGAGGTGAACGTAAGATACCTGTTCAATATGCGCGCAGAGTAGTTGGTCAACGAGTGTATGGCGGTCAAAGTACCTATATTCCGTTTAAGATTAATACGTCTGGTGTTATGCCGGTCATTTTTGCAGGAGCTATGCTTAATATCCCACTGGTTATTAGTACTATGCTATCTTATAAATTTGATTTTTTTAAGAAAGTAGCAACTGAATGGCTTGCACGTGGTGGTATTCTCTTTAACGTTACTGAATTTTTGCTTATTATTGGTTTTTCATTCTTCTACACAGCGTTGATTTTCAACCCTGAAGAGCTTGCTGAAAATATCAAGAAAAGTGGTGGTTTTATTCCTGGTGTAAGACCAGGTAACCAAACTGCCAAATTCTTTAACTATATTTTAACCCGTGTTGGTTTAGTAGGTGCAATTTACCTTGCATTGCTTGCGTTAGCACCTAATTTCTTAAATGCGATATTCCGTATGCCATTTATTATAGGTGGAACGTCACTCTTGATCGTAGTTGGGGTTGCTCTTGAAATAGCATCTCAGGTAGAATCATATTTGATTGAACATCGCTATGAAGGCTTTTTAAGCTCTGGTAGAATGAAAAGCTCTCGATAACTTAATGGCCTAACATGAAACATAACATTTTTGTATTTATTGGGCCGCCAGGCTCGGGTAAGGGTTCACTTTCCCAGTTGTGCGTTGAAAGTCTTGATTGGAAACAGCTTTCTACTGGTGCATTATGCCGAAAGCATATTGCAGAGGGCAGTTTAGTGGGTAAGCAGATAGATTTAGCTATAAAATCTGGTAAACTTATTGATGATGCACTCGTTTTGGATATGGTCAGCCAGTGGCTTACCTCCTTGGGTACTAACCAAGAAAACATCATTTTAGATGGATTTCCCCGAACACGACCTCAAGCGCAAGCGCTTATGAATTTGTTGGGGGCACAATTTACTGGCTGTAATTTAACCGTTGTAGAGTTTTTTATTTCTGATGCTGAGGCGGTCAATAGGCTTGCTGCTCGGTTTGTCTGCACTGATAAGAAGTGTGAGGCTATTTATTCTGAGCGGTCAAGTGAGCTTGCCCCTTCAAATCAGAAGGCGTGTGACCGATGTGGTAACGCACTTGAACGGCGGGCAGACGACCAACCAGAGACGGTCAAACAGCGGCTGGCAACGTATCATAAACATGCCGATCCGCTGCTTGCTTTTTATCATGAAACTGGTCAGCCTGTGTTTAGGGTAGATGTAGAGAAGCCATTAGAAATTGTATATAAAGAATTTTTAGAATTAACAAAGTAATAAAAACCGTATGATAACTATAAAAAATAAAGCATCGATTGCAAAAATGCACACTGCAGGTCAGATACTCGCTGGTATTATGCAGGATGTTTCTAGTTTGATACGGCCTGGCTTAAGTACAGCACAGATTGATGCATTTATCGCAGAAGCTCTTAAACGGCATGAGTTGATCTCTTGCACAAAAGGGTATCATGGCTATAAGCATGTATGCTGCGTTTCAGTTAATGACGAAGTAGTACATGGCGTTCCTTCTGATATTAATGTGCTTAAAGCAGGTGACTTGGTAAAAGTTGATGTATGTGCATCATACAAAGGGTATTGTGCTGATATGGCTCGGTGCTTTTTTGTAGGTACTCCTACGGAAGCGCAAGCAAAATTGGTTCGTGTGGCTCAGCAAGCTCTTGATAAGGGCATTGAAAAAGCTCGCGCCGGCAATCATTTGACCGATATTTCTGCTGCCATTCAAAGTGAAGTAGAAAAGCATGGCTATGGTGTAGTGCGCGATTTTGCAGGTCATGGTATTGGTAAGCAGATGCATGAAGACCCAGAAATTTTAAATTACGGTAAGCCTGGTCGTGGACCGGTGCTCCAAGTTGGTATGTCATTTGCCATTGAGCCTATGATAACTAATGGAAAATTTGATGTATATGTGACCAAGGATGGTTGGACGGTGAAAACTGTTGATAAAAGTTTAGCGGCTCACGTGGAAGACACTATTGTGATTACCGAAGAAGGACCGCAGATATTAACACGACAGTTGGAACATCGATAAAGGTGAGCATGAAAACCAAAAAAGATGACGTTATTCGTGTTGAAGGTGTTGTTAAAGAAACATTGCCTAATGCTATGTTTCGAGTTGAAATAGAAGGTGGCCATACCATTTTAGGGCACGTATCAGGAAAAATGCGTATGCATTTTATTCGTATATTGCCTGGAGATAAAGTGGCTGTTGAATTATCACCGTATGATTTAACTCGTGGACGTATTGTGCTTCGTCATAAAGGCGATGCTCCTCCAGCTCCATCACGTAACTAGTAACAATTTCGCGAAAGATTATTATGAAAGTAAGAACATCAGTAAAAGTAATGTGTATAAGTTGCCGCATTGTGCGTAGAAATAGAGTGGTTCGTGTTATTTGTGAACGTACTCCTAAGCATAAGCAACGGCAAGGCTAAAGAATTATTGGGATAAAGGAACTCTATGGCACGAATTTCAGGGGTTAATTTACCATCCAGCAAGCGCGTTGAATATGGTTTGACGTATGTGTATGGTATTGGATTGCCAACTTCTCGTAAGATTTTGAATGCGGTCAAGGTTAATTTTGATACTCGGGTCAAAGATTTAACTGACCAAGAAATATCCGCAATTCAGCAAGAAATAACGCGAAGTTATGAAACTGAAGGTGATTTGCGCAAGCGTATTAGCGCAGATTTGCGACGTTTAATGGAAATTGGTTCTTACCGTGGTTCACGTCATAAACGTGGATTACCAGCTCGTGGTCAGCGTACAAAAACAAATGCTCGTACGCGCAAAGGACCTCGTAAGCAAGGTGGCCAAATTGCATTAAAGAGTAAAGTTACAAAGAAATAATTAATTAACTAGGTGTAAGTGATACGATGACGTATAAACGGAAATCCAAAAAAACGAAACGACATGTAGATTCTGCTGTCGCACACGTAAGGTCTTCTTTTAATAATACCTTAGTTACCATCACAACTCATGAAGGTGACGTATTATTATCATGTAGTTCCGGTAAGCTTGGCTACAAAGGTTCACGAAAAAGCACTCCATTTGCGGCAACGCAAATTGGTACAACCCTTGCCAAAGACATGCAAGCTATTGGTGTAAAGGATGTTGAAGTGAATCTACAAGGGCCAGGATCTGGGCGAGATTCAGTGGTTCGTGCTATTCAAGCATCCGGAATTCGAGTTTCCGTTTTGCGTGATGTAACACCGCTTCCACATAATGGCTGTCGCGCGCCTAAGAAACGTCGTGTATAGAGGGATAATGTATGAATAATCAAGAAACAACAACGCATCGTCCGGAAACAAGAAGATCTGATGCTAATCGTCCAAATCGTGGTGCAGGTCGACCTGGTGCCAAAGGACCGGATGATAAGCCAGATGAAAAAGAAAAATCACGACGTGCGCGTAAAGTATCTGAGTATGGCAAGCAGCTTGAAGAAAAACAAAAAGTTAAACATTCTTATGGTATGCGTGAAAAGCAATTCCGTAGATTTTTTGATATAGCGTTTCGTTCTGAAGAAGCAACGGGGGAAAAATTATTGAATCTGCTTGAACGTAGACTTGATAATGTAGTATATCGTTTGAAATTTGCAGTTACTCGTGCGCAAGCGCGTCAAATAATTGTTCATGGCCATGTTGCCGTAAATGGCAAACGAGTATCATCGCCATCATCTTTTGTTTCTGTAGGTGATGTTATATCGTTTTTACCTCAAGTTGGTCAGAAAAAAGAGTTTATAGAGCAAGTAATTGAAAAGCGACTTAATATTGGAATAAAAGTTCCAGAATGGCTTGAATTGAATAAAACTGATCGCACTGGAAAAGTATTACGCGAACCAGTACGTACCGATATTCAAAAGCCAATTGAAGAGCATTTAATTGTTGAATTATATTCTAAGTAATTTCAACGCATTTCATAGTGCGTGATTGATGATATATCGAGGGACTTTATGGACAATAGGGAGTTTAGACCGCTTACCATCCCAAATTTACAATGGGATAGCAAAACGTTAACTGAATCGTATGGTCAGTTAATTGCTCAACCGCTTGAGCCCGGATTCGGGATCACGCTTGGTAATGCCATTAGACGTATTTTGTTAGGTGGTATTGAAGGGTCTGCGGTGACCTCCGTCATTATCAAGGGGGTTAACAACGAATTTTCACCATTACCTGGTGTAGTTGAAGATACCATGCAAGTGGTGCTTAACATTAAAGATATCGTTGTAAGAAATAAAACAGGTAAGCCTGGTACAATGCGTGTAGTTGCAAAGGGTGAGAAAACTGTTCGCGTCATGGATATTGAAGCGGATGAGCATCTTGAGTTAATTAATAAAGAGCATATCATTGCTCACGTAGCTCCTGGTGGATCACTTGAAATTGAATTTTTTGTTGAATCTGGCCGTGGGTATCAGCCAGCGCAATGGCCAGAAGGCAAATTATTGCAACCTGATGATCGCATGTATCTGGATGCTATGTTTGCACCTGTTCGCAAAGTTACCTTCGATGTGGAAAAAACTCGTGTTGGTGAAAATATCGATTACGATAAATTAATTCTTAGTATTCATACGAATGCTTCTGAAACACCTGTTGAAGTAGTGCATTATGCTGTTTCAGTATTACGTACTCAATTACAGCATTTTTTAAAGAATACAGAAATACCGTTTAATGAAATTTCAAAAGCTTCTGAAGTTGAAGAATTGGAAGAGCTGCCGTACCATGTGCCAGAGTTGACTATTAAAGGCATTCCGGTAAGCATATTAGTCAAACCAATTGAAGAGCTTGATCTTTCTGTGCGTGCTCATAATTGCTTGCTTAATGAAGGTATTAAACGAGTGTTAGACTTGGTTAATCTGTCAGAAGACCAAGTGATTAAAATGAAGAATTTTGGACGTAAATCGCTTAACGAAGTTAAAGAAGCTCTTAAAGTTCACGGGTTAACCTTGGGCTTGGATATTCCTGAATCTGAATTACGTCAGCTCATTAAAAGCAGCCAGTAGTTGCAAAAGGCCGGATCATGAACCATCAAATTGATAGAAGTAAATTAAACTTAAAGTCGCCTCATAGACGTGCGATGCTTCGTAACCAGGTTATTCATCTTATTGAGAATGGCCATTTGGTTACAACGAAAGCTCGTGTAAAAGAAGTGCGTCGTTTGGCCGAAAAGCTTGTTACTCTTGCTCGCCAAGGTAATACCTTTAGCGTACGTCGTCGTGCTAAAATGATGTTGCCGTATAAAGATACAGCGCTTGATAAGTTGTTCAAGGAAATTGCGCCGCAATATACTGAGCGACCAGGTGGATATACTCGTATTATCCCTCTTGGCAAGCGTGTAAGCGATACAGCAACAATAGCCCGACTTGAATGGGTATAGGCGATTATAACTTAAGTAGAGTCGCCTGTCCGCCGGAGCTTTAGCGAAGGCTGGAAGGGATAGATAAAAAAATTTATAGGCATTAAGAAAACACTTGTAGTGGGTGTTTTCTTAGTGCCTATAAGTATTTTTAACCCTAATTCCCTTCTTAATTCACATCATATAGTTTCACATAGGAATATTTATATATAATTAATCTGGTGAATTATTGACAAAAAGTTATATTTATCTATGCTAATACTATACATTGAGCAGTGATCAAACCTGTAGTTGCTCTGTTAAGTATTTAAAACGAATGGAGAATAACTATGGTATCCTTTTTTAAAAAACAAATACTCATGCTTGCACTTATGGCCGGCATTGCAGTACCCATATCTGCTATGGATCACGGATCATCAGATTCGTCTGGCTTGTTGAGCTGGAAAACGGCGGGTTATGTAGTAGGTGGATATGTATTATCTGTTGGAACAGCTTTTGCAGTTCATTATGCATACAATAATCTTTGGGCAAAGTCTGAGCAAAATCCAAAACCTGCGCATAGACAACCAGAAAGGACAACTGGATCGGTAGAGAGAACAGGAGGATCTTATTCAGGTACACTTGCAGCTCAGCCAATACAACAATCTCAAGAAGCTTCTACAGAAGCATCTTTGAAGGTACCTGCAGTTCAATCAAGACAAGAATCTTTGGCAATTCAGCAACCTCAAGCTGTTATTACAAAAATACAAAAAACCTCAAGTGCAAAACCAATCGTTGCTCAACTTGACGATGGAAATATCGAAGGTGTTGACTTTACTTATGAATTTTATACTTCTATTGAGATAGACCAAGATGGTAATAGATTTGAAGATCCTATGGCTATGCGGCAAAAACCCTATAGTCCAGAGGTCAGGGCGAAATATAGAAAATTCTATGAATCAGATGCTAAGGCTCAAAAAGCAGAAATAGCGCGTCTTGTAAACGAATATGCAACGTCTTCAGGTCAAGAACTCTGCATGGATATTCTTAAACATGTTCGCATACATGAGCGCTGTTTTGGTGTTATACAAGATTCATGGTTCAAACCTACTTTAGGTGAATTATTTAAAAGCTATAAAGATGTTGCTTACAAACAACAGAGAGCTAAACTCTTGAGTGATATTTTTTTGAGAGTTGACTAAAACTATATCAAGGAATAATCGCCATACAAGTATATTGCTTGTGCGGCTATATGGCTCTGCAGTGCAAGCTATGGTATTCTTTGAATAGATTCAAAACTCAAAAACGGAGAAATAGCCATGCTATATCAAGTAAAAAAACAACTATTACTACTCACTCTTCTTTTTGGCATGAGCGTTCCTGTCCGCGCGATGGAGCAATCTGACCCATGTGACTCTGGCATATCGGATTGGCTTACCTGGAGATCAGGGGCTGCGGTTCTTGCTGGTGCCGGTGTTGCTTATTGCGCGTATAATCACTGGGGATCGTCTGCTGAAGATCTTTCTCTGCGCTATCCAGGAATAGCAGTAACTGCGCAAAATCCTATGGAGTGGGATTGGTCAAAAATTGATGTGAATGACGTACAATTTCCAAAGCAATTTGGTTGGGGTGCGGCCACTTCTGCATTTCAAATTGAAGGTGACCAAACCGCAAAAGGAAAAAAAATTAAAAATAGTTGGACAGAATCTGAGCGCGCACCAAAAGCAGGCATTGCAGCAGGGCACTGGGATAGATTCCGTGAAGATGTGCAGCTTATCAAACAAGCAGGTCTCACCGAGTATCGTTTTTCTATAAAGTGGTCAGCAGTGGAACCGGAGCAAGGTGTTTTTGACGCAGATGCAATGCAGCACTACGTTGATTTAGTTGATGAGTTGAATGCAAATGGAATCAAGCCGTTTGTAATGCTCTTTCACCACGCATGGCCCGCTTGGTTTGGAGAGCTTGGTGATTTCCAGAAACCAGAAAATAGCGCGTATTTTATTGAGTTTGCCGACTATGTGTTTAATGCGTTAAAAGGCAAGGTCCGCATGTGGATGACCTTTAATGAGCCTGCAGGGTATTGCCTGTCGGCATATTTCATGGGTGATTATCCTCCCTATGTAAAAAATTTAAAAACAACAGGCACAGCGCTTAAAGCGATGATAGATACTCACGCAGTTATTTATCATCGCTTTAAGAGGGCTGATCCAAAGTGCCAAGTGGGTCTTGCCAAAATGTTTGTACCTCTTGATCCTTATCCTTCTAGTAATCCTGCCAAGAAACTTTTAAGTACATTTATTTGTTTTCAATTTGGTGGCATGCAAAACAATGTGGTGTTGGATTATCTGAATACGGGAATCTTTGATTGGGGTTTCCCATTATATGGGCGCGTTACTGGTGAAAATAGAGAAGTTAAAGGTGCGATAGATTTTATTGGTGTCAATTATTATTCAAACGTAATGATCGATGGTACAAAACGCACTACCGTGCACGGACGAGTGATTTCTGATGCTGGCAAAGCAGTATACGCAGAAGGGCTTATGCGTTCTATAGAACTTTGTGCTGAGCGTTTGCCCGGTGTTGCCATGTGGATTGGGGAAAATGGTATTGCAGATGCTGGTGACCAAAAGCGTGAAGATTATTTTAAAAAGCATCTCTGGGTGGTCAGCTATGCACTAAAAAAGGGTTATGATATTCGCGGGTATCATGTGTGGACGCTCCTTGATAGTTTTAATTGGAAAACGGGCTTTATGGAAAAATATGGCATGTATGAGGTTGATTTTGATACTCTTGAACGTGCGCTCCGTCCAGGTGCACGATGCGTGGTGAATCTGGCTAAGAATGGTGCTTATTAACAGAGTTAGAAGGGTAGCGCCTACCCCTGTAATTTCACATAGAAATGTTTTGACAATTTTGCCTATTTCTTTATACTTATTACTATAGATTACGCTTACTGGAGGTTACAGACAATGCGTATTATAATCAACTTAATTCAATCATTAGCAGCTGGGCCTGTCCGCCGAAGTTTGCTAAGCCTGAAGGCCTGGATAAGCGTAGGAGGAAGGTTATAAACTATGCGTACTTTAATCAATTTACCCTCAAAAATAACATTTATTGCTTTACTTGTGCCCGTCGCAGGTGTTTCTGCTATGGAATATGGTGATGCGCCCCAAAGTAGTGTAGTTGGTGTTTGGCTTTATGAGAAGCTTACAAGCAATAAATCACTAGTTAAGGTTGCAGCTGTTAGCAAGCCCCAAGATTTCACTGGATTATTTAAAGATCAAATACCGGTAGCGGCTGCTACACCTTCTATGCCTTTTGGAGAGAAAATAGCTCTCTCTATAGCGGGTGGTGCTTTAACCTTATGGGCAGTACGGACAATGTTTAAAAAGCCTATACAAGAGCAAAGAGCGAGGATGCTATGATATCATTATTTAAAAAGCTACTTTTGCTTACTCTGGTAGCGTGTATTGTGCCTCCTGTTTCTGCGATGGATGCTAGTCAGGAATCTAGTTGGTTTTCCTGGAAGTCAGCTGCAGCAGGGGTTGCCGTAGCGGTAGCAGCTTGTGTTTACAGGCTATATACCAGTCGCGAGAAGCCAGTAGTGAAAACCAGAAAGACTGCAAAACTAGTCGTCAAACCTACCATTCAAGCACAGCAACCACAACCAGCTTACCCTGTGAAACCTGCATTAGAAGACGATGAGCTTAATTTAGATGATGTTAACCTAACACCTGAATTCTTTGAAAAACAACGAGCAAGGCTTGACAAACTAATTGCAGAGTTGGAGCAAGCAATAGCTCTAGAAGAGAAGGCTAAGGCAGAGAAGCCCGACAAATAGGACCAGCGTTCTTCCCTGTAAATGCCTAATTCTACCCTGGCAGAACCAGGGCGATTAAATTCATATAGAAATATTATGTATTAAATATATATAAAATTATTGACAAAATTGTATATATATTTATACTGAGTAGTAGATATAAGTAATTATATGAGTATTTTTACCAAATGGAGAAAAAACATGGTATCAAGAATTAAAACAAACGCATTATTGCTTGTGTTATTAGCTGGAATAGCTGCACCTGCTTGCGCAATGGACGCTGACCAAAATTCTGGTTGGTTTGGATGGAAATCAGCAGCTGGTGCTACTCTAGTAGTAGGTGCTGGCCTCGCATGGTATTTGTGGGATTCGGTAAATCCAGTAACAACAGCACAAACTACAGTTAAAGTACAAGAAAAAACTCAACCAGTTACAGCTAAAGTGCAAGAAAAAGCTCAACCAGTTGAAGAATCAGATGATCTTGTAAGATTTAAACGTTTGCCGTTTACAAATCAAAAGACAGAAATAGCAACAAATATTGAGCTATATGTACAATCACAAACAGAAGAAACTGAAACTCGCATAAGAGAATTTGCTCAAGTATATTGTGGTTTGGAACGTGTTAACTCTGAAGATCTTAATAGAGCTATCGAAAAATTGTTTGCTGCAAAAGACAAAAGAGCTCGACAAGCTGAATGCAAAAGCATCAAGCAATTGCTTGGCTTAGTATATTACTAAACTGGTCTAATTTCCGCGTACAAAACAAGTACAATCTTAAAAACGTGCCACTCTCAAAAGGGGTGGCACGTTTTTTATTATCCTTGTTCTACAACATGCACAGTACTTCCTTGAGGTCCCTTATCAATTACAAAATGGACGGGGAACTGCTCCTTCATACTGGGAAGATGTGAGACAATAATGATCTTGCAAAAATTATCTTGAATGGCATAAATGGCTTCCATAAGGCGCTGTAGGCCTTCCTCATCTTGCGAACCAAATCCCTCATCAATAATAAGCGTTTGGAGTGACGTGCCTGCTCTACGAGCAAGAAGCTTAGAAATAGCAATACGCAATGCAAAATCAATGCGGAATGCTTCCCCGCCGGAGAATAGCTCATAGGGGCGAATGCCCTGTGCATCAGAAATATTAATATCCAAAGTTTCCTTAGTGCCACCTTTCTTGAGATCTTTCAGAGATTCAATCATGATATGGGCTTGATTGTCAGAAAGCTGTGCAAGCAATGCATTGGCCTCATGTTCAATTTCTGGAATAGTTTCTTCTATAAGCAATGCTTGTATGCCGTCTTTACCGAGTGCTGTTGCAATGGCGCCATACTCAAATGAACTGGTATCAAGGTTGGTTATCTGCTTTTGTTCTTCAGCTAGTTCTTTAACAAGGAGTTGGAGCTGTTTAAGTTCATGTTCCAGGCTGCCTTGTTCACGCGTGAGTGATTCTTTTTCTTTTTGGTGGGTATTGACCGCCTCAATTAATTCTTTTTCGTTTAAGGATATTTTTTGTTGCTGTTCATCAAGGGTACTTAATTGATGTATTGAAGAACTAAGAAGTGCCCATTGTTTTTTGTGTGCGCGCAATGTGGAAAGATAAGTTAATATCGCGTGCTTGCGTTCTGCTTGCTTGCCCATCTCTTCTTGTATGCTCACATAGGCTTGTAATTGCTGTTCAAGTTCATCAAGGCTTTTTTTATCAGCGTGATGTAATTGGGGGTTGTAGTTCAGTTCAATGCTCTTCTTTTCTATTTCTTTCAGTTGGGTAATAAGTACTTGAGAGGGTGCATGCTCTAGAATCAGTTTCTCTTGAGTAGTTTCTAATTCTTTAAGTAAGGCAATGCTTTTTACATGTGCTGATTGAATTGCTGAAAGTTCTTTGGTTAAGGCAACCTGTTGCTTTTCAGATTCCCGTATCAATGCCATGTGGCTTTCATGTTCTTTTTGCGAATGGCTTAATTGTACACGTTGCCGTTCAAGGTCTTGCTTGAGTTTCTGTACTTCTTCAAGTTGTGCATGTTCAGCAATGAGTGCTTGCTTGAGGGGGGTAATGATTCCTTTAAGACGGGCAAGCCGTGCGGCAATAAATTGTTCACGGTGCATGAGCTTGGTATGAATAAACCGTTTACGGGCTGCGGAAAGATTTTGTTCGCAGAGCGGGCAGCTGGGATTCTCTTGCTCAAGAGAAAGTTGCTTCTTTTGGTGAACATCGTTTTGCTCTTTGACCAGTTGTTGTGCTTGGGCTACCCAACTGTGATAATAGTTTTTCCGTTTTTCAAAGATAGGGCGCTGTTTTTCCTGAAGTTCAATCGTTTTTTCAACTCGTTCAATAGAGACTTTCAGCTCAGTCATCTGCTTAAGGCCAAGTGTGATCTGCTTAGTACTGTGTTCATGCGTTTTTATGCACAGATCTAGTTTGTTTGAAAAGTCTCTCTTGAGCATCTCTTGATGGGCAGCATTCAGCTGTTGTTCTTGGCGTTCTTTTTCATGCTGCGCTTTTAATTGCTGATGCAGGTGGGAAAGTTGTTCTTTTAATTGTAACGTCTGTTCTTTATAACCCAGCTGTTGTTCGAATGTTTTTTGATGCGCACCTAGCGCTTGGCTGAGTGTTTGTTTGCGAGCTTCAAGTTGTTGCTTATTGTGCATACATGCAACGGTGCGCCGTACTGAGCGCCATTGGTGCCAGACAGTACGTAAGCCCTGCTCAGCAATCGCCTTTTCGTTTTCAAGCTCTTGCCTTTGTGTACCAAGTTGTTTGTGTTGCTCAAATTTGCCAGCAAGTTCTTGTTTTTCTTGAGCAAGCTTTTTGTATGCTTCTTCTTGTTGTGCGGTGATATGAGAAAGAGCTTTCAATTTGCTGGTAAGAGTATGTAAAGCAGTGGTAACATGCTCGGTACGTTCAAGTTGTACTTTAACTTTTTCAGTATGTTCAACCATATATTTTTTTTGACTGGTTAAATCGCGTGCTTTATCAAGAGCTCGTTTTTTTAAGTTTTCAAATTGATTGAGTCCTAAGATGGCTGATAATATTTGTTTTCGTTCCTTGGCTGATTTTTTTGAGAATTCATTGGACCCCCCTTGGCGCAAGAAAGCAGAATTGATAAACGTATCATAGTCTAGGCCTATAGTATGTTCTATTTTTTCTTGTGTTGCACGGATAGTTTTATCAGTAAGCGCACGTATGCTGTTGGTAGTATGATCGTAGATACCAAAATCAAGAGAAGCATAGGGCTTTGCATAGGTTTTTGCATATTCACGTTTAATGCGGTACTTGCTCCCATTAAATTCAAACTCAAAGATAACTGTCATAAAAGTTTGACCTAAACGTATGAGATTTTCATCGGGCTTTGATGCTCCAGCAACTTTACGTGCTTGGCCCCATATTGCCCAGGTCATTGCATCTAAGAGTGCAGATTTGCCATGACCGTTTTTGCCGCTCAAGCAAATGAGCGGATAGCCAGCAAACTCCACAATCTGGCGTTTGCCGTAACTTAAAAAATTTTCGAGTTCAAGGCGTATTGGAATCATGCTTTTATTTTCCTGTTACCGTTCTTTTAGACCCTTCGATACTTTCTACTTAGCTAAAGCTTCATAGAACACTCAGGGTGAGCAGTATAATGAGTATCGACTGGTAGTTGTGTCTTACTTGTAAGATAACTATAATGAGCATAGAGATATTTGGCAATTGGCACAGGAGTTTTTATGCAAGATCATATTTTTAGAATGTATGACATTCGTGGCAAAGTGGGTACTGAACTGTTAGTCCAGGAAGTAGAATCATTAACACATGCCATTGCTTATTATTTTAAACAGCAAAAACAGTCACTAAAAACGGTAGCAGTTGGAGCTGATGGCAGAACCCATTCACCTGCTATAAAAGAATTGGTTTGCAAAGCATTGCAAGAGAGTGGGCTTAATGTACTATTTGTTGGCATATGTCCATCTCCTGTCCTTTATTTTTCTTTATTCACTCTCCCTGTTGATGCAGGCATTATGATCACTGCGTCACACAATGGCCCTGAGTATAATGGGTTAAAAATTTGTTTGGGAACTGAGTCAGTATGGGGCACACAAATTCAGGAAATCAAAAAATTATATGAGCAGGGCATACGGCTCATCTCCACAACTCAAGGTACGTATCAAGAACAAGATGTTATTACTCTGTATATTGCTTGGCTTAAACATCATTTTGCGCACTTAGTAGGCTTATCACTCAAAGTGATCATCGATTGTGGCAATGGTGCGGGCGGCACGGTAATGCCACAGCTTGTTGAGGCTATGGAGTGGCCAAATATAAAGTTATTATACCCTGAAGTTGATGGTACCTACCCGCATCATGAAGCTGATCCAACAGTTGAAGAAAATATGGCTGATGTAAAGCGCCTTCTTGCATCATCTGATCTTGAGTTTGGTATCGGTTTTGATGGTGATTGTGATCGTATGGCTGCCATGACTAAATCCGGTGAGTTGGTCCAAGGTGATAAGCTGCTTGCAGTGTTTGCGCGTGAAATTATTAAACATCATCCACATACGACCATCGTGTTTGATATTAAATGTTCTGCAGGTCTTGCCGAATTACTTGCTGCATGGCATGCAAAACCATATATGTCTCCTTCTGGCCATTCAATTATTAAAGGTGCAATGAAGAGAGAGCATGCATTGCTTGCAGGCGAGCTGAGTTGCCATTTTTTCTTTAAAGACCGTTACTTTGGGTATGATGATGCCTTTTACGCCATGCTCAGGTTATTTGAACTCTTAAAAGATGGCAGGACGCTTGATCAATTGCTTGCCTGTTTTCCTAAAAAAGTGAGCACGCGAGAATTTCGTATTGCGTGTGATCAAGACAAGATGGCTCGTATTGTGCATTCAGTGCAAGACGCTTTTATGAATAAACCCGGCATGGAGCTGGTGACCATTGATGGAGTTCGTGTTACTATGAAAAATGGATGGGGGATGCTGAGAGCATCCAATACGCAACCAGTATTATGTTTACGATTTGAGGCTAATACAGAAGCCGAGGTGGAGGATATTAAACAAGAGTTTATTTCTGCATTGATGCCATTTTATGATAGAGCGTATTTAGAGAAAAATTTGGAATAGTAATTAAGGCCGCTCAAGACCCTTCGATACTTTTTCCCGGTGGGAAAAAACTCAGGGAGAGCGGTGGGACTAAAAGTCGGCAGGATCATTATGAAAACAACTTTCATTAATTCCGCTCATCCTGAGCCTGTCGAAGGAAATGAGCGGCAAATGAGAAGCGTTGGTCTCCATTTACGCATTGATCAATCACTAGCTCATACAGCCTGCCATGCACATCAATTAGGTATGCGTAGTTTCCAATGTTTTATTTCATTGCATGCATCAGGTAAATGTTTTATGCCAGATGATGATGATGTAGATAAGTTCATTCAACTGCGTCCTCAGTTTGATTCTCTTTTTCTACATGCATCCTATTACATTAATCCAGCAAGCTGTACACGTACTAACCATCCTATTTTGGAGCGGGAAGTAGCGATGGCTCAGCGACTCAAAATTCCCTATCTTATTTTACATCCGGGTTCAGTGCTTTCTGTTGACGACGTGAGTGATGGTATTGATGCGCTAGCGCGAGTTATTGATACTATTCATGCTGGTCAGGATAAAGTTTCCATCGTATTAGAGAATACTGCCCAAGATAGCAGGGCAGTTGGTAGTAGCTTTGATAATTTAAAGCTTTTGCTTGAACGTGTGGATGATCCCAATAGAATTCGGTTTTGCATTGATACGGCACATGCCTATGCATATGGCTATGATATAAGCCAGCCTGATTTGCATGAAACGCTAATAGATTTAATTGATGCAACTATTGGTATACAGCGATTGGTTGTCATACATTTGAATGATACGCTCCAACCACTCGCAAGTTTTGTGGATCAACATACCAGTTTGGGAAGTGGGCTTATTGGTGTGCCGGCTTTGCAGGCTTTTGTAAATAATAAAAGACTTGCACATATCCCTCTTATATTGGAATTACCTATTTTGCCTGATGATGAATATCAGAGAATTATACAATTTGTGATGAGCTGGTAGCAAATGATTGACAATTACCCCTCAATTTTAGTACTACATAAGTAGTAAGACATAGTTTATTTGGTTACAAATGGAGGAGGAAAAACATCATGACCAAATATATACTCCTTTCTAGTTTAATAGTAAGCATGTACACACTACCTGCGCATAACAAAAGAGAGACTCTCATGAATGTAGCAATTAATGGTTTTGGAAGAATTGGTAGAAATTTTTTGCGTTGTGTGTTGGAGGATCCGATTGCGCGTAAAAACCTGAATATAGTTGCAATTAACCTCGGGCCTATGAATTTAGAGTGTGCAGCTCATTTATTTAAGCATGATACACTTCTTGGCACGTGGCCGGGTACAGTGGAGCTTGAAGGAACAGAGTTAGTTATTGATGGCAAAGAAATACATCTTTCATCAGCATGCAATCCATGTGATTGCCCGTGGAAAAAGCTCGATATAGAATGGGTGGTTGAATCTTCTGGTTGTTTTGTTGATCGCGAAGGCTGCAGTGGCCATATAGCAGCAGGAGCTCCGTATGTATTAGTAACTGCTCCTATGAAGGGCGAAGATATTAATATTATTCCGGGTGTGAACTTGGATCAGTTTAATGCCCAAAAACATAAGATCGTGTCACTGGGCAGTTGCACCACTAATGCTCTCATGCCCATTTTAAAAGTTCTTTTAGAAGAATGTGGCCTGCAGTTTGGATTTATGAGTACTATTCATGCATATACAAATGATCAAGTAGTACTTGATGTTGGACATAAAGATTTGCGTAGAGCGCGGGCTGCTGCACTTAATATTATTCCAACTACTACGGGGGCAGCTCTTATGGTTGCAAAATTATTTCCGCAACTTAAAGATAAGATGCCAAGCACTTCTATTCGAGTGCCAGTCGGCAAGGTGTCACTGCTTGATGTTTCTTTTACCTCAAATAAACCTATGTCTGGTGATCTGATTAATGCTGTATTCATGAAAGCAGCAAAAGGTGATCTACAATCTATCATTGGGTATTCTGATGAACCACTTGTTTCCTCTGATTATTATAAGAACAGCAATTCAGTGACTATTGATAGTTTGATGACCCAATCTTGTGGTATGACAGGCAGAGTGTTTGGTTGGTATGATAATGAATGGGGTTACAGTGAACGGCTCAAAGACTTTTTATTGTATGTAGCCTTAAAATAAACCATATGTATATTTCTTTTCTACTTCACAACTGTTTTAATTTAGGTTAATATGTAAGAGCTCTGGAGGGCCCATAGCTCAGTTGGTTAGAGCAATCGGCTCATAACCGAGAGGTCCCAGGTTCAAGTCCTGGTGGGCCCACCATTCACTAAAAATAAGGGGTGTACAGCATGCATGTTCAGCCAGTAGAAAAGGGTGTTTTCGTGAACGAGTCCCCATTAGAAAAGCTCATTGAGCTTGTGAAGTTTGATCAACAAATTCTTACGCTTGAGCATACGCTCAATTCCTTAGAAGCAGAAACTGTTAAGTTTGAGCAGGAAATCACCCAAAGCAAACATCATCTTGAAGTTGCAAAGCAACATATGCGAGTAACGCGCAAAGCGGTTGATGAAAAAGAATTGCGTATGAAAGAGCTTGATCAGCTTGAAAAAGACGCAAAAAAGCGGCTTGATGCGGTGCATGGTCAGCGTGAATATGAATCTTTGATGAAGCAAATAAAAACCATACAGAAAGAACAACAAGATTTTGAAGAAGAGTTGCTTGATAGCTGGAAGCAATTTGAATTAGCGCAATCGCAATATAACGAAAAAAATCAGTTTGTTGCTGCCAAGATAGAAGAGCTCTCGGGCCTAGTCCACGAAAAAGCTATAAAAATAGCAGAGCTTAAAAAAGAAATTGAGGTTCAGGGCAAAGATAGGCCGCTTAAAGAGCAAGGGATCCCTGAAGAATTATTGGTCAAATACCAAGTAATGCGTAAACGAGTAAAAGATCCAGTAGTTCCTGTAGAACATGCAAGTTGTAGTGCATGCTTTTATCCTGTGCTCCAACAAGATCTTATTTCAATCCAACGCGGTGCGTTAAAGCAGTGTCAAAACTGTTTCCGTTTTCTTTATAACCCAGGCAAATAGCAATTGACCCTTCGATATAATTGCTCCGCAAATCAATCAGGGTGATCGGGTACTAGAGATACGAATAATAATTCAATATAATTTTTGAAAGAAAGATATGTCTCAGTTGAAGTTGTTCAACACATGCCATCCGACGCCTCCCGAACCTAAAGTAGGTGGCGTTCGATGGATTCTTTTTATTGATGGTGCATCCCGCAGAAATCCTGGTCTTGCAGGAGCAGGCGTATATCTGCTCAAAGATGATATGCCAAGTTTTCAAAAAGGATTTTATTTGGGCCATAAGACAAACAACCAAGCAGAATACCTTGCATTGTTGTTGGGTCTTTTTCATGCCAAAGAACATTTTGGTAAATCTGATGCATTATACATTATGTCCGACTCAGAATTGCTTATAAAGCAAATGAAGGGCGACTATCGGGTGAAGAACCAAGATTTAAAGCAATTGTACGATGTGGCCCATGAACTGCTTAAGGGTACAAGGTATACGTTATGCCACGTGCGGCGTGAAAATAATATTGAAGCAGATGCTCTTGCCAATGTGGGTATAGATAAGCGGGGTAAAGTACCAGAAGTATTTATTGCATTATTAAAGTCTCATGGCATTGCGTTATAATTCTCATTTGTTTATTGTGCTATGCATGATCTCCGTCTTTCTACACGCAGAGCAACTAGAAAACAATCTGCCTTTTGCGCACGGTGTTCGATTATTGCAACGTGCGGCCACTGCCCATGCATTATATAAAAAGTTACCCTACCGGAAACGCCCTCGATGGCGGTCATATTATCTTGCTTCTGCTTATCCTATTGATGTTCAGGTAAAAAAGCTTATTGGGTACGTCAATGTCAATCAACCTCAAAGTGGTGATGCTTTAGACCAATTTGCTTATCAGGTACGTGTTCTTTTGCATGAAGTGCCACATAATGCGGTTGGTGTCTGGAAAATGAGTTCGCCAAAAGGGGTGATAGTAAAAAACTTTAAAATTGGCCAGCGGATTTTGTTTCCTGGATCAGTAACGATTGAGTATCGCAATAATGCATTATTTGTAAATAAGCATAAGTCGGCAGCTCTCCAAATTGCTCTTGAGCCGGTGGAGGGCTTTTTGCATTTAAATGGGAACGATTATGCAGGCTCAATGCTTTTTGTTGTTGATAAGAAAAAAGGGTATTGCATTAGTCAGCTTGATATTGAATCCTATATCGGTTCAGTATTGCGCTGTGAAAGTTGGCCTGGCTGGCCTATAGAAGTGAATAAAGCATTTGCTATCGCTTGTAGAAGTTATTTAGTTTCCAAAATTTCAGTTGCTACACGCAGGGGACAACCTTTCCATATCAAAAACACCAACATTCATCAAACCTATAATGGTGTGCATACAAGTCCAGAGTTGCTCCAAGCAGTAAGTGAAACAAAGGGCGTTATTCTTACCCATAATAAAAAACCTATTGAAGCTATGTTTGACAGTTGTTGCGGGGGTGTGATTCCTTCACTAATTGCCGAAGTAGATTTTGAAAAAGCACCTTATTTGGCTCGTTCATATCCGTGCGATTATTGTAAGCCATGTAAAATCTATCATTGGCAAGCTCAGTACGGGCTCCAAGAAGTAACTCACATGATGCGTAAGGCAGGAATTAAGGTACATTCAGTGGAATCTGCAGAGGTGACTAAATATGATAAAGCGGGCTTGGTTAAAGAAGTTATGGTCAAAGATGGCAAAAAGAAATACAAACTAAATGGCAAGCAATGTTATGCGTTATTTGATAAGGTAACGAGCTTTTGTTATACGATAAAAAATGTGAATAAGTCGTTGGTGCTTACCGGCCGTGGGTATGGGCATCATTTGGGCATATGCCAATGGGGCGCACGGCGTATGCTTGATCATGGGGCGACGTACAAAGAGATTTTAGATTTTTATTACCCAAAAACAGAGTACATGAAATTAACGGCAACTTAAAGGATAGTATGCCAAATTATAAAGGACATCTTGCAGGAGGATTTGTTGCAGCACTGCTCATGGTGTATGTAGTAAGTTGGTGGCTGCAGCCACCAGTACAAATTGCATTACAATTAATGCTCTGTGCATTATTTGGGAGTTTGTTCCCCGATATTGATACTAAAAGTCAAGGCCAATTATTAACCTATCGTTTTCTTGCAGTTCTACTTATAGTTTTTATGGTGCAGCAACGCTTTACATTAGCCTTAGGATGTAGCACTGTTGCCATGCTACCGCTCATTGTGCATCATCGCGGGCTTTTCCATCGGGTATGGTTTATTGCCATATTGTGTGCGGGCATAATGACGTATACATGGTCATATATGCCGCAGTATGTTACTACTGTTTCATTGCATACATTATTTTTCTTTATTGGAGCGTTATCTCACATCTGGCTCGATGTTGGGTTTAAGCGCATGTGGCGAACGTAAACCTACTTATCTTTTTTTAATTGATCTTGAATTATTAATAAGTGTAACATGCGTCGAGCTTTTAAGCTCAAAGAACCTGGATAATGCTCATCTTCATGCTTATTTTGAGCGTGTTGCATTTCTGTTTGAGCATGATGTGCGTGTGTACTAGCAGTGAGCGTTGCCATAAGATGATCGGTGGTTTGAGCAAGTTCTGCAGCTATGCTGTCAATCGAACTTTCATCGTCAAGTTCAGCACTTTCACGCAGGACTGATTCAAGAAGAAAACCTCCAGGGCCAGTAGCGATTGCTGATCGGGGTTCAATATAAAATGCAACAACAGCAGCAAGGCTATAACAGGCCCATCTACAGTTGTGCCAAAACTGCTGCACTTCCATATCATCAGAAGAATAAGCCTGTGAAATACGTGCAATTTCGCGCTCAATCATACCATGGATATAAGGACGTGCTTGGAAATCGCCTTCTGCATACAAAGTTTCGGGGATAGCGATGGCATGGTGGATTGCTCCATCTATAAATTGTGTTACAGAAGATGCTGTATACGCATCATAATGAATAGGTGAAGAACATTTCTTTTTACTTAAAAAGAGACACAGTCCTCCTAAGCGAGCTTTGGTCGCAACTTTTTTAAGATGGGCATCCTCTTCTAGCTCTATTAACCTTGCATTGACGGTAGTAACATTTTTACGAGCAAATAATTTTTTTACAACATCTTGCGCATCAGAAGAGAATGGCTTGAATAGTCGACCTTCTGGAAGAAAGCAGCTGAATAATGGCCGCTCTACCCTCTTCAAGAGACGCATGGTGAGATTAGTACCACACGATTTGGGTTTTTCTGGATCCATAGCCCAAAGCGGTGTGTTCATCAGGTTTAAAAGAATAAAGTATGGTACAGATTTCCTCATGAGTAACCCTCCAATCTCTCATTTTTTGAATAGGCAACTAGAGTACCACTTCCAAGGACTCTATGTTCAAGATTAGAGTACCAAAAAATTGGTGTAAAATACTATTCTTTGCAATCTGAGCATCTGTCTTTTACTTATTCATTCTCCTCCAATTGATCTTGAGTCTGCAATAGATCAAGTATCCGTTGAGCCCTTAAGTTGAGAGAAACGGGATAGTCCTTATTTGTATGTTTACCTTGAGCACGTTGCCTTTCTATCTGAGCAGTAGTGCTCTTGGTGCTTGCAGTAAGTGTTGCCATGAGGTGACCTGTAGTTTGAGCGAGTGTTGCAGCTTTTATATCAAGCGAACTCTCACAATCAAGTTCGGCTCTTTCACGCACAATTGACGCAAGAAGTAGCCCTCCGGGTCCACTGGCAATGATTGATAGGGGTTCCAAGTAGAGCCCCGCAAGAGATACAAGGGTATAACCTGTCCAGCCACAATTGTGCCAAAATTGTCTCACTTCCATATCATCAGAAGAATAGGCTTGTGCAATACGTGCAATCTCACGCTCAATCATACCATGGATAATCTGTACAGCGTCATCATTGTTTTGAGCATATACAGCTTCCGGGATAGCGATTGCATGTTGAATTGTTCCATCCATAAATTCTGCTACAGAATCCGCCGTATATGCGTCATAATGAATTGAAGAATGCTTTTTACTCCCCAAGAAGAGACAGAGCCCTCCTAGGCCGGCTCTTATTGCAACTTCCTTGAGATGCGCATTTTCTTCGAGCTTTGTTAGCCTTTTACCAATAGTAATCTTTTTAGTGGCAAATAATGTATGTATAACAGGCTGTTTTTCAGGGGAAAAGGGTGCAAAGCGGCGATCTTCAGGCAGAGCAGAGGTAAGCCATGCTCGTTGTACAGAATTATAGAGGAACAGTGCTCCTGTTTGGCAGCAAGATTTAGGCTTAGCTTGTTCCATTGCACAGAGATGAGTGTTCATCAGGATTAAAAGGATAAGGAAAGGAACTGTCTTTTTCACGAGTATTTCTCCAGTTTAAATAATGATCTTGCGGTTCTTGTTGTAGTGGTTGCGATCTGCTCAAATGAGATTCCTCTCAAGCCTGCAAGATATTCGGCTATTGCTCGTATATATTTTGGGTGATTTGGCTTGCCTCGCATTGCTTGAATAGGCAAATAGGGCGCATCAGTTTCCAAAACTATATGTTCCAAAGCTAGTGTACTAAAAATTTCACGTAAAATATTATTTTTGGGGTAGGTCAGTGGTCCACCGATGCCTAATACAAAGCCTAGCTTTACTGAAAAATCCGCAAATGCTTTGTCTCCTGAAAAACAGTGGATTATACCGCTAAGCTTTTCATGTTGGTATTTCTCAAGAACCAAGGCAGTTTCGTCAAGGGCATCTCTGGTATGTACCACTATGGGTAGGTTATATTCTAGAGCCAGTTCTATTTGGGCAGAAAAAGCATCAATTTGACGAGCTAGATTGGTATCAGGATAGTGATTATCAAGGCCACATTCACCAATTCCTACAATGCGATTTTCGTCGCTGTTTTTTACCAATTTGGCTATTTCTTTAAAGTCCTTGAGCCATTCTGGGGTACAATCGTTAGGGTGAATACCAACGACCGCAAATATTTGTGAGTATTTTTTGGCCAAAGCTATACAGTTTTGGCTTTCTATAAGGCTTGTTCCAACATTAATGAATTGTATTACCTCTTCCTGAGCGCATTCTTTTATGATAGCAGCTGCATCTTGCAATTCATTCGGGGTGAGGGGTATATCAAATTTCTTTTTGACCATAATGTTAAGATGGGCATGTGTGTCTATGAGCATCTATAGTCCTAATAAGTATGTAGAATTCTTGATTATTCGTTCAGCAGGCCAGTTTCTTTTAGTCTATAGTAACTGCAAAAAAAATTTACAAAAATTTGACAAACTTGGAAAAATAAATATCATGAAATTATCACAGGGTCAAAAATTGGATGACGTGTGAAGCAAGCAGTGTTTAATCTTCTAACTATCATAAGGAGTATCTCATGAATAAAAGTGAACTCATTGATTCACTGAGCGAAGAAACATGTTTCAGTAAGAAAGATGTTGCGCGCGTTATGGACAGTTTTTCTCGCATTGTACAACGTACACTCAAAAAGGGTGATCGCGTACAATGGGCAGGCTTTGGTACTTTCTTAGTATCTCGTCGTCCTGCTCGTAAAGGGATTAATCCAGCTACAAAACAGCGTATTGATCTTCCAGCGATTAACGTACCTCGTTTTAAACCGGGTAAGAATCTGAGAGAAACAGTTCGTTCAGTGTAGTACAAACCTACGAATAAAGCTTTTTCTTGTACAAGGCCGCATCATGCGGCCTTTTTCGATTTTTATATATAAAAAGTCAACACCGCGCATCCCGAGTGAATCGCTCAGCGATTTGTATCGGAGGGCGTTGCATTCTTAAAAAATCGGGTTTATGATCTAACTAAAATTGATATTCATTTTTTATATGGTTAAAAAACGAATATCAGAAAATTCATACCATTATAAAGGAGTTGTTATGATCAATAAATTACTAAAAAACTGGAGTGCCTTTTTATATTTATGCGCAGTGCTTGCGACCGGCAGTTGTGCATATGCCGATCCTGAATGGGAACAATTACAGGGTGATGTTGTTTTGGAAGTAGGTGCAGAGTTTTTTGACGAGATGCGGTATGTTATAGAACCGCATAGGTCAGTGACGCTTCAAAATTTTCAATTAAGTGCAGGGCCTACTAACACCACACAATTTACTAATTCAGGCGCTTATGATAATGGTGTACGTGATTCACATATCATTGCTGCATATAATGGTGTCTTTGCTTGGGCTTGGACTGACAACTATACGGTAGCTAATAAAACAAATGGTACCATGAACGTAATGGTAGTGATTGGTAAAGTAGGCAGCAATGGAACTTTGACGATTGGAAAGCCTATTAATATTACCAACTTCACGGGCAATGGATTACAAGCCTGGGATACTGCAATAGCAATTAATCCTACAAATTCTAATAATATGGTTGTATCATATTTGCTGATTAATTATAATACTGGTACAGCACTACCATATCGTGCATTCACTACTAATGGTGGGGTTACGTGGACTAATGGTCCAATGAGTGTACCTCCTACAGGGCAACAAGAAGTAGGTGACAATAGAGGAGTTTCTTGTGATGACTACGGAAACTTCTGGTATCTTGCAACCAATTTGTATAACAGTTCTGGTGTATCAATTAATCAACCCTATTTTGCCGTCAGTAGTGATGGTGGAAACACGTGGAAACTGGTATATACTGTGCCACTTCTTCCTGATTTTAAACTCAAAGTGAGTGAATACGATTATCCACAGTTTTGCTTTGGTGGTCTTGGCGATGGATCAGGTGCATATGGTGTTTGGTTTGTTACCGATTATTATCAAGATGGTACTGATATTACTCCTGTTGTTGGTTTTATTCCTGTAAAAGGCCTGGGTTCATTTGGCACGGGGTCAGTGTATGAGCTTACGAGCTTTAAAAATACTCAATATGTCCCTTCACTTGCTGCATCGCCAAATGGCAGAGTATGGTGTGAGGGAATAAACTATGGTTCTGCTACTGGGGCAACGGTTCCCGTTGGCTCTCGATTTAAATCTCCCGGTGCTCTTTCTGGAAATTATAATCTGCCATCTACTGTTGCTACCGTAAGTTCTGCATTTGCTGATGGTAATGCCAATGAGATGGCACAGCCTTCACGTGGGTTTTTTAATGTAACGGTACAAGGTAACGTGTTTGATGTAGCCCGCCAGGCGCTGTACACATTGGTTACTGATAAGGTGTCTAGTAACGCTGCATCACAGAATATGCAAATCAATTTGTATATTTCTCGTAATAATGGCACGACATGGTCTGCACCAATTGGCATTGCAACAACTACAACGGCAAATCGCGGCTTTGCATCATTAGCACTTGATCCGGTGACAAATGACTTGGTGCTTGGTTGGTATGATGGTCGCAATGATACAACCTATAAATCGATAGAGTATTATGCATCATACATCCCAGCGGCAACTTTGACTAGTTTGGTAAATAGTGTTCCTCTGTAACGTTAATTAGATATTAGGGAGCGAGCACAGCGAGCTCCCTAATATTGGCTATGCATAAAAATTGAGTAGCCTGCATAGTATTCCACAGGTTGATCCGGTATTTGACATCCCTTCTTCCGGTCAGGAACTACTTGTTTTTTATCCTTTTCTTTTGCATATCTTTTGATTTTGCGGTAATGTTAATTCTGTAATATTATACACAGCAATTTAGACGGTATACTCATGATAGATTTACATCGCTTACGCACAGAACCAAAAGAAACTATTGCTTTACTCAAGAAAAAAGAGCCCAGTTTTGACGGCCAAGCATTATATGATCTCGATACTCAAGTTCGTCACGTTCGCACTGAAGTTGATGAACTTCGTAGCATTAAGAACGACCTTGCAGCGCAGGCAAAAGGTGGCGTGACTCCGGAGCTCCGCAAAAAATCCATAGAGGTAGGCACTCACTTGAAGGAGCTTGAAGAAAAACTTGCGCAACTTGAAATGCTCTTTAAAGAGTTGTATCTGCGCGCTCCCAATCTTATTTTTGATGATGTTCCCGAAGGTAACAAAGAATCTAATAAAGTTATTAAAGTAGCTGGTAAAATGCCTACCTTTGACTTTGAACCGCGCAATCATCTTGAGCTTGGTACCAAGCTTGGATGGTTTGATTTTGAGGTTGCTGCCAAAATGGCAGGTAGCCAGTTTGTGCTTTATAAAGGTGAAGGCGTGCAATTAATGTATGCATTGTGCATGTTCATGCTTGGGCACAATAGATCGCGCGGCTATCAGATGATTTTGCCGCCGTATTTAGTGAATGAAAAATCGCTTGAAATTGCAAGTAATTTTCCTAAGTTTAAAGATGATGCTTATAAAGTGCATGATGAAGATTTATATTTGATCCCCACTTCTGAGGTTCCCTTAACTAACATGTACCGCAATGCAATATTTTCAATAGAAGAGTTGCCGAAACGAATGACCTCCTGGACCAGCTGTTTTAGAAGAGAGGCCGGCGGATATGGTGCTATTGAGCGTGGTTTAATTCGTATGCATGAATTTGAAAAAGTTGAATTGTATACGCTGTGCGAGCCCGAGAATAGCGGGGCAGAGCAAGAAAAGATGCTGGAGTGTGCGACCGCAATTCTTGACGCATTAGGGCTACATTACCGTGTATCATTGCTTGCAGCACAAGATTGTTCGTTTCCATCTGCAAGAACGTATGACATAGAGGTTTGGATGCCGGGCCAGCAAGCTTATTACGAAGTTTCCTCAATAAGTAATTGTACCGATTATCAAGCGCGGCGCGGAGTGGTTCGCTATCGCAAAACAGTTTCAAGTAAACCGGAATTGGTACATACTCTGAATGGTTCATCACTTGCGCTTTCTCGTTTGATGGTAGCGCTTCTTGAAACGTATCAGCAAAAAGATGGCTCGGTGAAGTTGCCTGCATTTTTGGACAATTTTGGTGTGCTTACATCAAAGGTATAATCCTATGCTGTCAAAAGAAATTGTTGAGCGAATAAAGCATATTCAATTGTATACCAAGCGGCTCTTGGGTGGTACACGTGCGGGCGATTACGTTAACCGGCAAAAAGGATTTGGTCTTGAATTTGACCAAATTCGTGAGTACCAGCAGGGTGATGACGTGCGGTATATTGATTGGAAAAGTACGGCTCGTGCGAGTAAAATGCTGGTGAAGCAATATTACCAAGAACATAGCCGGACGGTCATGTTGATTGTAGATTGTTCTGCATCACTTGCTTTTGGTTCAGGCAAAGATACAAAATATCAGTGCTTGGCAACAATTGCTTGTGTGCTTGCATTGGTCGCGCAGCAGAGCAAAGATCGTGTGAGCCTTGTATTGTTTGCAGATGGCGTCCATACTTTCATTCCCCCACGCACTGGCGCAGGTCACGTGCGCAAGATTATGGAAACAGTGTTTGAATCTACACCAACAAAAACTAAAACTGATTATAAAAATATGTTCCGCTTTATCGGTTCAAAAAAAACCAATGATACGATTATCTTTTTACTCTCTGATTTTATTGGCTTAGAAGATGAACCTATAATGCATTCGATTGCACGTTCTTGTGATCTTGTGGCAGTACGATGTCTTGATACGGCTGAGCGGGCAATCGGTGATGTTGGTATTCTTTCCGTGCAGGACCTTGAAACAGGAGAATTTTTTGAGCTAAATGCTCGATCATCCGGTCTTAAACAGTTACAAAGATTGAACCAAGAACGAATAGATGCACAAAATAAGACATTTGGTCATTATGGTATAGACGTATTCGAAGCAATGCCCAATTGCGATCCAGTTGCTGAATTAATTCGCTTTTTTCGTAAACGCATGAATTGAAAGCTGTACTATGCAAGATATAGAACTCTACGATTTATACGATGTTTGGTATCAACCGTGGTGGCAAAGCACATCAGTAAGGGTTGTTGTCCTTGTTGTAGTGATTGCGGTGCTTTCATGTCTTGTGTGGCTTTCCAGGCGTTGGATGCACAGAGCACAACCAGTGCCATATGATCAAAAAATACTCATGCAATGTCAGCAACTCAAACAAAATAGCACTATGCTTGAGATGCCATTGTTATATGCTCAATTGACTACTCTTTTGAAAGAATATCTTGAAAAAAGATATAATGTGTACCTTGCCTCATTAACTGATCAAGAATTGCTCGCACATGTAGGTGAGCTTGGTATGCAAGAACCTCAAATTGCGTTGATACGACAACTGCTTGTATATTCGGTACCGGTAAAGTTTGATGATCAACAGACTGCCATTGAGGATCCTATTATTCACATTGCGTTACTTGAGCAGCTTATTAAAGAAACAAGACCACAGAATCAACCCCCCTCTTGACACGCATGGTACACTAATATAACAGGACCTTTTTGTAGACTAAGGTCCTATTTAGTTTAATATCGGTGAAAATAATAACTATTAGATAATTGTAAAGGTCATATATCATGGCAAAACACGTTGGTGTAAAACTCCCTGAAGATTTAATTAATGTTTTAAAAAAAGGAACAGTGGGAATCTTGGCAACGTTTTCTGAATCTGGGCTCCCTCATACTACACCAATACAGTGTATATATCCTAAGGGGCAAGAAAGTATTTTGATCTCTATTCATAAGGATCATACAGGTTATTTGAACATGGTCTGGCAAAAGAAGGTAATGATGTGCTTCTTGGATGAAGGCAATGTTGCCTATAGTGTTTTAGGACGTGCGGGTGTGGTACGGGCTCCTTCTCAAGTACACCCTTTGATGAATATTGTTCGTATTGATATTATAGATATTAAGAGTGATCGCTCAGTTCTTACTCGTGTTGATGCTGGAGTAAAATGGAGTTATACGTCTCCTGAAGCACAAGAATTGACTGAGAACTTACTTAAAGAATTGCGTTCTTTATCTAAAACATTGTAATATTCAATTTAAGATATATTAAATTTAGAGGCCGTACATGAGAAAAAATAGGTTATTGTTGTTAGTGAATGTAAGTGTAATAGCATTATCACCTTTGGCATATGCGCAAACAACTGAAGATGCAAGTAGTGATGGTGTAACAAAACAGCAACTTGAACAGTTTCTTACCCCAAAAGAGCCAGCATTTGAAACGCATGAGGCTGAAGTGCTTGCAGCAACAGATGAATTGGCTACAAGCCCAGCTGGCACAGAGATCATTCCGCCTGCGGCGCCAACACCTGCCCAAGGAGCAAACAAGCCCCCAGTATCGCCGAAAACGCCTACTGCTGAAGGAGTCAAACAAGTGGTTCCAGCAGCGGTTCAACCGGCTGCAAGCTCGGCAGGCATAGTGACTACGCCGTCTGCAGTAGCACCAGAAGCTGCTCAAGCCCAAACAGCTCCTAAAGAAGAAGTCAAACAACCGGAAAAGCCTAACGAAGTAAAAGCTCTAGCAGCGGAAGCCCAAACTCCACCAGCGGCAGTTCATGAAGAAGCTCCACATGGGGAAAACCCTGCTGAAGCTCATGTAGAAGTCCATGAAGAAGCTGCGCATGCAGAAGAACATGCGCCTACTGAAAAACCAGCAGCAGTAACTTCACCAGCAGAGCACGCAGAAAAACCGGTCGAGCATACAGAGGCAGCGCCAACAGCCGTACATGAAGAAGTACATGCTGAGCATACAGAAGCGCCAGCTCATGAAGAAGAGCCTGCACACAAGGAAGCTCCTGCGGCGGTAAAAGAAAAGCAAGAAGAAGAGTCTTCGCTTGATACCATAGACATAGAAGAGGGTGGCAATTGGTTGCTTAAACGTAAAGCGCTCGATGATACCGTTCGCAAAATAGAAAAAATTAATATCTTGTATGATGATATTCGTGATACCAACTTAGTGTTCTTGCAAGGCATGAATACGGTTGATGTGTTGTTTACTCAATTTACGTATGAAGTTGGTTTAGATCTTGGCAGAGTAGACCAATTGGTGCAAGATGTTGCAAATCATTTGGCTCAAGAACGTGAAGATGAGGGCGATCTTTCTGAAGAGGAGCGAGAGCTTCTTCACAAAGCAGAAGAGCGCAAAAAGGACATTGAGCAACTACAAGCAAATATTCAAGATGTTTTGCATATACATGCTCAAATCAAAGAAGCACGCAGCCTTGATGAAGAGCAAATTATTGAAAGTGATAGTTTGCGTAAAACGGCATGGCATAACTTCCGTATGATTGAGCGTGTGCTTAATGAAGAGAAAGCAGAAGAGCTCTATCATAACACAGTGCAGAATTTTGAAACCATGCAAAGTGCATATCGTTATTTGCAAACGCGACTTATTCCGCATTTTCAGCAATCAATCAAGACGCTCCAAGAGAAGATTCAAGAGGTCAAAAAGCAGGCAGAGCAATTACAACAGCAAGGTATTTTGTTAAAGAAGGAAGCAATAGATCTTGATCGTAAAGAGCATGCAGCCTTACTTGAAACAGAGGTCTCAGTTGCTGAGCCAGAAGCGCAACCTGTTGGCTGGTTTGGTTCTATTAAGAATATGCTTTGGGCACCTTTTGGAGCATTAGGTAGTCTCTGGAATTGGATTACTGGATCATCAGAAAATATGAATCAATATTTGCCTGATGAAGCACAAGAAGAAGAATCTAAAGTTCAGGAAACTCATCATCCAGAGGAGCTATAGCTTAGTTATATAATAAAAGATACTTTCTTTTCTTTAATGTACAGCGGGACGAATGGTAGAATAATCCATCCGTCCCGTAATATTTTTAGTTGAAAAAATCGATGGATGTGCTACATTTGGATGCATATTATATGCCGAGGTGGTGAAACTGGTAGACACGCAGCGTTAAGGGCGCTGTGGGTAATTCCGTAGGGGTTCGAGTCCCCTCCTCGGCACCAGGCTCCACTCCTGAAGGAGTTACGCCTGGCTGCGCCACTTTTTTCATAGGAATAAACTTTATATGTAAGAGTACTTGGTGAAGAGTGGTGACTGGCAAGCAAGTCAATTAATGGTAAAAAGTTGTATCTGGTATTTTGAGTACCATCTAGTAAGAAGTTTTCAACATAAAAGGATTCATTATGACGTCATCAATGAGAAGTGTATTTTCTCCATTCTGGGCATGGGTAGCAGCAGCGATTGGCATCTGTATTTATTTATTTACTCTCAATCAAAACTGGCAACCAGTATTACGAGAGAATAAAGTAAATTTTGGTATTGATTTAGTGGGTGGTACTTACATTCGTTTAAAAGTCCAAACTGATAAAGCAGTGGAAGCAGAGCTTGGTGATAAGTCTCAGTATATTATCCACAATTTAGAAGAGCGCGGACTTGAAGTTCCAGTTTCAAAAAAAATTGAAAATGATGAAATTCTCTTGACTTTTGACACCGTTGATGGCGCGCAAAAAGCATTTGAAGCAATCAAAGAATTGACCACTGAATTAGTGGTATCTCAAGATCAACAACGCGTGACAGTACGTATGCGCGATGGTCAAATGGAGCGAATCAAAACCGATGCTGTTACTGGTAACATTGAAGTACTACGCAACCGTTTAGATGCCATTGGTGTTGGCGAAATTACTATTGCACAGCAAGGCAAAGACAGCATAATTATTGAGTTGCCTAATGTGGACGATCCGCAACAAGCAAAAGCTATGATTGGCAAAACAGCCCAACTAGAGTTTAAATTGGTTGAAGCCGAAGGTGCAACGGAAGATCAAATTTTAGATCAGTATGATGGCGAATTGCCTGATCATTTAGAAATTATAAAAGATGCAAAGGGCCGTCATTATTATGCAGTTGACCGATTTGCAGAAATAACGGGCCGAGATATTAATAATGCCTTTGCAGGTGCGACTGGAGAAAGAGGCACAGATATGGGCGTTCTTTTTGAACTTAAGCCTGAAGCTGCAGAGCGCTTTTATGATTTGACGCGTAAGAACGTTAAAAAGAAATTAGCTATCATTGTTGATGATGCAGTAATTTCCGCTCCTGGCATTTCAAAAGCCCTGCCGCCGGGTTCAGGTTATTCTATTACCGGAAATTTTACTATTGAATCGGCTAAAGAACTTGCCACTATGATTAAATCAGGCTCTTTTGTGGCTCCCGTAACTTTTGAAGAAGAGCGTCAAGTTGGTCCTTCTCTCGGTCAAGAATCAATCCATAAGGGATTAATGGCTTGTGCACTAGCGCTCGGATTACTTGCAATCTTTGGCATTTTGATTTATAAGATGGCAGGTTTCTTTGCAGTACTTGCGCTTGCATATAACTTGCTCTTAATGCTTGCAATACTTTCTTGGCTTGGGGCAACGCTTTCACTGCCTGGTATTGCTGGTATGGTGTTGACAATTGGTATGGCAATTGATGCTTCGATTTTGATTTATGAAGGTATTAAAGAAGATTTGGCAGCAGGTATTACTCCACGTAAAGCTGTAGAAAAAGGATTTAGTGATGCTATGGTGGTCATTTTAGACTCTAACATTACTACCTTTTTGATGGGGCTTGTGCTTTATAAATTTGGTACTGGACCAATCCAAGGGTTTGCAGTTACCATGATGGTGGGTATTATTTCTACCTTACTTACTGGATTGTTCTTTTTACGCGCAATATTTAATTATTATTTAATTAATCTTGGTGTTCAAAAGCTTCATATTTAGGTATACTAAAACTATCTACAGCAGGGCTCTTAAGGGTCTTATGCTTGTAAGTTAGTAATTTTTTGAATAAACGGCGACGTAGCTCAGTTGGTTAGAGCAGCGGAATCATAATCCGAAGGTCAGAGGTTCGAATCCCCTCGTCGCTACCAACCTGCGCCAAGGCTCCGGTTGGCAGGCCAGTTTCTTTATGGAAAATATAGTTATAATTATATATAGTTACTTCACGGTAGGCGCTGGTTGCGCGCCGGAGCTTGCCGAGCCTGAAGGCCCGGATAAGCGTAGGAGGGCTGTCTTGTTTGCCTCGCAATGACTGACACAACCCTATATATGGACTCTATGCATACCACTCAACGCGTATCAACTCCCTTAATTCTAACCGGCATTCGCCTCATAGTCGCTCCCATATTAGTACCTTTTTTGGTGGTGCATATATTGCCTCTCAATAATATATGGCTTAACTGTTTGGTTGGAGCA
Organism: Candidatus Babeliales bacterium; assembly: GCA_963716425.1. Taxonomy (GTDB): domain Bacteria; phylum Babelota; class Babeliae; order Babelales; family JBFXEV01; genus JBFXEV01. The sequence goes on along the minus strand of OY970310.1, from coordinate 208,992 downwards.
CTTTTTTTTGCCTTTAGTTTAACTGACTTTTTTGATGGCTACTTGGCGCGCAAGCGTAAGCAAGTTACTTTGTTGGGTGCACTTCTAGATCCGATTGCAGATAAATTTTTGACATTTTCAACGCTCTTAGGGTTGCTCGTTGTTGGTAAATTATCGTTTTACTGGGTTATTTTAATTATTGGTCGTGAATTATTTGTAATGAGTTTACGGCTTATTGCTGCAGAACATGGCAAGCGAGTTGCGGTTTCTTGGCATGGCAAATTAAAAACGGTTGCACAATTTTTGTATATTACGATTGCTATTTGTAATCCAATTTCAAGTGCACATACTTCACTTACTTGGGCTGAAGAGATTTCATTATGTTTTGCAGTACTTACTACACTGGTTTCAGCGTATGCTTATTATCGTTCTTTTATTGTTATTTTCCCGGACATTATACGCGGGAAATCAGTAGACACACACACGTAGAGGTTGTATCCATGAATTTTAGTAACGTAGCACATTGTTTCGATGCAATAAATAAAACCAGCTCTCGCACAGAAATTACTCAATTACTTGCACAGTTGTTTGGACAAGCAACGCCACAAGAAATCGAAATTATATGTAATATGTCGCTTGGCTTATTGCGTCCACCCTATAGGGGCACTCAATTTAATGTCGCGGAAAAAAGCATGAATGGCATAGTAGCTGAGGTTCTTGGTCTTTCATCACAAGAAGTACAAAAGAAATCAAAAGAACTAGGCGATTTGGGCACTGTGGTGGCGCAAGGCGCACCCACACAAGGTACACAAGATCTTACGGTTACTGACGTATTTGATGCCCTGTCTAAGATAGAAGAAATTTCAGGCACCGGTTCTGCAGAACTAAAAGCTGCGCAGATTGTTGCATTGCTGCGCTCACTTTCACCTGAAAGCGCTCAGTATGTGGTACGCATCATATTAGGCACGTTGCGCCTTGGCTTTTCTGATATGACACTCATTGATGCGTTATCTTGGATGATTACTGGCAATAAATTATTGCGGGCCCGCATTGAACATGCCTATAATCTGTGTGCTGATATTGGTCTTATTGCACGCACGCTCAAAGAAGGAGGCATTGAAGCTCTTGATACTATGCATATTAAGATCGGCATACCAATTCGGCCTGCCGCTGCAGAACGGCTTCCTAATGCGCAAGCCATCATTGAGAAAATTGGTCCTTGTGTTGCCCAGCCAAAACTTGATGGTTTTCGTTTACAAATTCATCTTGATACAACCAAGCCCCAACCTGAAATTCATTTCTTTTCACGCAATTTGCTTGATATGTCTTATATGTTCCCTGATTTAGTTGAGATCCTTAAAAAGTTGCCGGTAAAACAAGTAATTTTTGAGGGTGAAGCAATTGTCTTTGATCCTAATACAGGCCACTTTTTACCTTTTCAGGAAACGGTAAAGCGCAAAAGAAAACATGGCATAGAAGAAGCTATTTCAGAGTTCCCTCTTAAATTATTTTTATTTGACTTGCTCTATCTTGATGGTAAAGAATATTTATCAGTGGGGCATGAAGAACGGCGTAAAGCACTTCTTGCTATTTTTGAACATTTTAAAGACGACACTATTCAGGTTATTTCTGAGCGATATGTAACAACGGCTCTCCAGCTTGAAGAATATTTTTTTGAAAATATTGATGCGGGCCTTGAAGGCTTAGTAGTGAAAAAACCAAATTCAATCTACGAGCCTGGCAAACGCAATTTTAACTGGATCAAACTCAAGCGGCATGAAGAAGGTCATCTAGAAGATACACTCGATTGTGTTATTTTAGGGTATTATGCTGGCGCAGGCAAACGAGCACAATTTGGGATTGGTGCATTTCTTGTAGGTGTATTTAATCCAGACCAGGATTGTTTCCAGACGATTGCCAAAATCGGTACTGGGCTTAAAGATGCTGAATGGATTGATCTTAAAAAACAATGTGATGCGCATGCAGTGCATGACAAACCTCACAACGTTGAATGTGCCCCTGCTTTGTATCCTGACGTGTGGACTGCCCCAGAAATTGTGTGCAGTATTCTTGCTGATGAAATTACGCGTTCTCCTCTCCATACAGCCGGCAAAACACGTGATCAATTAGGCTATGCACTGCGGTTTCCTCGCATACTAGGTTATCGGGAAGATAAGTCGGCGCATGAAGCCACAACAGTGCATGAAATTAAGCGCTTGTATGATGATCAGTTTGTAAGATAATAAATAATCTATCACCGCTCATCCCGAATGAATCGCGACTGTGTCCGGCGTAGCTTTGGCGTAGATGGAAGCGATTTGTATCGAGGGATCATAGTCGCTCTTTCAGCTGTTTTGCAACTTCTGCCGGATTTTCAGCTTGCGTAATCGCACGCCCCACAAACACACCATTGGGTTGTATTTCACGAATATTTTCAATATTCTCAAGAGAAATTTTGCCAGTCAAATAAATGGGTAGCGGGGTATTACCACGTATCATCGTCCATTGATCTTTAAATAATAATTGCTCATTGGTATCATACATGGTGCGTAGTAACAAAGCATCAACGCCAAGGCTTTGGGCGTCAAGCGCTGTTTGCCCATACGAGCTTGCATTACTTACATCGAGTAATATTCTTTTACTCATGTTATGTGCTTGTGTGCATGCAGCATGAATTACTTCTTTGCGAGTACCACCCATAACTGTTATCCAATCGGCCCCTGCATGAGCAAGCAACGCAACCGTTTCTTTGCCATGGATAACTAACTTTGCGTCAACATTAATTATTTTGGCTTTGAATTGTTCTTTAAATTGCTCTATGGCTTGTACACCATATTTATAGAGTAATAATGATCCTATGTCAAAACCACTCGCATATGGTTCTACTTGATGTGCGATTTTGAGAGCTTGATCGATATCGGGAAGGTCAAATGAAATATATAATTCCATATAATTCCTTGTGTATGTTTGGTTAAGGATAGTATACCAGCCTTGTATTACGGTACAAGTTGCTTTGCATAATCCTTATCATTTATTTCTGAATAATTAAATCGCACAGGGCCAAAGAAATGTCGGATTTTAAGTACGCGTAGTGCTTCTACTGCCGTATTTAATTCTTTGGTTGCATAGATATCGGGTAGCACTAACATAGGGCTATCATTCGTGAGCGTGATACCCTCTGGTACTATGATATTGTCTGGTTTTGCAAATAAGATAATAGTATCAAGCGTGATTTTTCTGTTTTCCGGTAACTTCTTAGGTTGCGTATCCCAATAGAAAATCTCGGTTTCAGGATCTTGCTTCCTGCTTATTCTATACATCTGAGCAGGGATTGAATTTATTAGTTCAAGATGATGAACGGTTGCCCCAATCATCAAGACCGGTTCTACCATTTGTGTTATAAGTAAGTTTAGTTCAGGTAATGGTTGCCCGCGGGGGAACGTTACTTGCCCAGTATAATCAGAAGTAGTAATATAACCCCTGTAACTTGCAAGGACCCCTTGAAAGTGCCCTACCTCAACTAAACTCTTAAGAAGTTGACGAGCTAACTTGCCTGGTTCTTGTAGCGCTTCGGTAAAATCTTCATGGGTTACTTCTTCGGGCGAATGATAGGGGCGGATAAAAAAGGTAATAATACTTTCTCCATAGAGCAGTTGGCATGTGCTGAACACTGCCAATAATAACGCCTTATGCGCCGTGCTGATCATAGGTTTCTCCTTATATATTATTGCTCATTTGTTTTAAAATGAGCTACTTTATGCTACCTTAACTATAGCAATGACCGTATATTAAAATCCATAGTTGAGGAGCTTTACCCAGTGGATCTCAGTCAGCAAGACTCAAATGCCCGCGTAGCTGTTGCAAAATTGGCGCGTACGTATGCCTTATCTGATCGCCAATTGGATCAGTTTGAAAGTTATCTTCTTTTACTCCAAGAATGGAATAAAATGATGAACTTAACGGCAATTATTGATACTAAAGAAATAGTATCGCTCCATTTTGATGATTCGTTGCAATTATCAAAATGCATGGATTTGGCAAACGTTAACTCCTTGGCCGATGTTGGCACGGGGGCAGGATTTCCTGGCCTCGCTTTAAAGATCATGTTTCCCCATCTTAAAGTCCTACTCATTGAAGTGGTACAGAAAAAAATTGAATTTTTAGACGCAGTGATCGCAGCATGTGGCATTGAAGGCGTGGAGATTTCCGGTTCAGACTGGCGTAATTTTTTACGATATCCTGATTATGACATTGAAATCTTTGTCAGCCGAGCAGCTTTGCCCGTTGAAGAATTACTCCGTGTATTTAAGCCTTCGTGTCATTATAAGAATTCTCAATTGGTATATTGGGCATCAAAAAATTGGATACCAACTCAAGCAGAATCGCCTTTTATAGAAAAGGAATATGCATATTCAATTGATGGTAAACTAAGAAAATTGGTTTTTTTTAGAAGAACTGTTTAATAAAGGAGAAGTTGTGAAGCATTTTGTATACGCATTAGTTGTAGGTGGCGCATTAGTTAATATGGTAAAAGCCATGGAGCCTGCTCCTAAAGGCACACAGCAAGATGATCGAGTTACTCAGGCAAGTAGTTGTTCTTGTTGTGGTATGGCAGCAAATTCTTTGCCCACAAAAAGATTAACATATGAAGAAAAAAAACAGCTTAGAATCAAGCGCAAAAAGCAGCTTGCGCAAGAACAGGCAAAGGCGGTTGCAACAGTAGCATTATTTCGTGCGGTTGTAAATAATAGGCCACCAAACATTATAGAAGCATTGAGTAATAAGGCTGAGGTAAATAAAAAGGATGCTAATGGTTGGGCACCAATACATTATGCTGCACGTGATAGAAATGTAACGGTTGCAAAGATACTACTTGCGGTTCCCGGGATTGATACCACCAGTGTTAATGGCAATGGACATACAGTTCTGCAAGTTATTCAATCACGAAAAGAGTGTGCAACAGAACAACATCAAGCATTATGTGATGCATTTATAAAATTGCTTGAGTTGCATGCTACAGGTAAGTATCCATATGCGATCAAGAATCGTTGGTTAGTGGACGTTATAAACCAATAATAATAACGATAATAATTTAACAATAAAGGCATCATATGAAATACCTTGTATATGCATTAGTTTTATGTGGTTCGATACATTCTGTGACACAGGCAATGGAACCAGTTGCTGGGTCAAACGATCATGCAAAAGGGCAACGCAAAGCACTAGCGGATTATAGCGGAGAATTTGTACGGGCTTCCAAGCATAGCTCAAAGAGGCAGTCAGAGGAAGATGATGGCATTGCAAGACCAAAAGGCATTTTAGGATGTTGTACATCAGTAGCTCAGTCAAAAGAAGAAGCTGTTACCCGTAAGCCTCTTATAGGCCTCCAAACGGAGCACCTTATCTTAGATGAACTGAAAGTCGCTGAGACTGAGCAATTGTTTTCTGCAGTTGTTAATAATCATCCAAAGCAAGTATTGTGTGTGATTCTTTCCGGTGTTGCGAATGTAAATTGCAAAGATGGTATTGGGTGGGCGCCTTTGCATTATGCAGCTCGCGATAGAGCGGTTACCATTTTTAAGATGCTTCTTGCAGTAAAGGGTATTGATATAAATGCGACTGATGGTCTTGGGCGTACTGTGCAGCAAATTATTGCAAGTCGAAGAGATTGTGCTACTGAAGAACAAAAAGCGCGTTGTGATCAAATGGTCGCACTTCTTGACTCTCATATTGCAGGATATCCTTTTGCGATACGCGATAATAAGTTAATTGAAATTGCAACGGGAAATGTACTATTAAATGCAAGTGCCAATGAAAAACCTTAAACAGTTTCTCTCTCTTTTTGTACTTGGTATTGCATGTGCTGGGATTACGCATCCCAATTCGGTATTGCAAGCAAGAGATCAGAGCAGTAATATGCATACTTTCGTCTCGTGTGGAGTGCTTGAAACTAAGCATGTGGGCCATCAATCAGCGCAAGAGGCACTTTATGACGCCTTTTTTAAGTATTTCAAGGTTCATGCCCTTGCATATCAATCGCGTGGTCGTGCCAACTATCTCACTTCGGGGAATCGTAGATTATTTATGCCTCAAGATTATAGAGATAATGCTTGGCATTCAGTAAGATTATTTTTTTATGCATGTTCACTGTGTATGTTTCTGAGTGCCAATATATGCGCTATGGAGCCTTTAGACGCATTTAATAGTGTGTCTTCAAGATCATTTGGCAGGGTCAATAATCGCAGATATCAGGAGGTCAGTTGCTTTCCCTGTTGTGACAAAAAGAAGAAACCACTTTCTGCAGATGAGAAAGCCGCACGAGATACTGCTACTTTGATCAAAGCTGTGAAGAAGAATGATAGTAGGAAGGTAATAGGCTTTCTGTATCATGGTGATGCGTTGAATCGAAAAGATGATAGAGGCCTTACCGCGTTACATTATACAGCATGTGCTCTGAATCTAAATATGGCTCGTTATTTACTTTCCACGCCTCGCATTGATCTTACGGTCACGTCACCACAGGGTCTTACTGCTTTGCGGATGGTTCAACTACAGCAAGCGGTTGCACGGGGAGAGGAGCTTGAACGCTGTCATAAATTTATTGAGCTCATTCGTAAACGTGAAGAACAACAAGAAATTGAAAGCAGATATATCTATACCATGGATATAGGTAACCGATATCCAACTGCAGATGAGGATGGTAATTTGTGGGTTTGGATGCGTGGAGAACACGTTAAGTGTGGCACTATTGGTCCACCCGCAGGGCAAGCAGATATGGAGGCGTGTGTTCTTTGAGAATTGAATATAAAAAACACCAGAGACATAACCATGAATGATAAAGAGACAACACTACAAGAACTCAAAGATACGCTCGCCCCGTTATTTAAAGAGCGAGAATGGGGCCAATTTCATACGCCAAAAAATTTGAGTATGAACGTTGTAGCTGAAGCCGCTGAGCTGATGGAGCTGTTTTTATGGTCAACGGGTACAGAACAAACCGCAGTCGAGCTTAAAGAACATCGGCAAGAAGTTGAACAAGAACTTGCCGATGTTATTATTGCAGCGATTACTTTTGCATTAGCAACAGATATTGATATTGCCAAAGCAGTAGAAAACAAGATTGAAATCTTTAAAAAGAAGTATCCGGTAGAACTTGCAAGAGGTAAGAGCACCAAATATACCAAATTGCATGAAGTTAAGTAATATAACATGCACATGATTATAATTTAGCTTTTGGAATGAACAAGTGCCGTATTGTTGCAAATTCTTCCGGATAATTTCTTAACACAAGAGCAACAATAGTGCGCTTACGTGTCGCAAGATAGAGCTCTATATATGGATACAACGGCAAATTTGTGTCACAATCTTGTTTCTCAACTAATATCTCATGTATGTAATCACTGATAGCCTGATCTACAAAGGTGAATACTTGAAGTGGAGTTAAATTTTTATCAGCAAGATTTTGTATAATGTTTGTCTTTTCTATAATACTTGTATCTTCCTTTAGGAGCGCTTTTAAATGTCCTGCGCAAGGCAGTTTGCACAGTGGAGTTTCCATTGCATTGATAGAATAAGCAGCAAACAGTAGGGAGAGGACAACACATTCTATTTTCATTTTAATTCCTTATGCGTAAAGCAAGTTGGTATTGAATAGTGGCTATAACTTTGCCTTCATTGTTTTACGTGCGAGTTCTCTAGCTCGTCTACTCATTTCTTTTTGTGCTATTTTCAATTGTTCCGGATAATCCCTGAGAATTTTATCTAGCACGGTAAATTTTTGGCCTTCAAGAACGCCGACCATACGCATCTGAGCAATATCTGTTTTGCTAATAAAACCAGCACTATTTTTCTCCGGTTCATATGAATTAATAAATGTAGTTATAGCGTTTTCTATAATGGAGACAACTTGGTACGCGTTCAATTCTTTTTGAGCAATTTGTGGTAGAATGTCAGTCTTTTCTATAAATACACGATGTGCCGTTAATCGTTTTTGCAATTCTTTTGCTTTTGGCATTTGACAACGTGGTAATATCATTGCGGCAAGTGGTGCAGATATAATTAACAGAGCATACGTGAGTAAAAAATATAATTTCATTACTGTTCTCTTTCTTAAACATACTATTGAAATAATATTTATGATATCAATTAATCTTGATAATTAAAACAAGATTCATAAGTTTGTTGAGTTTACCCATTTATACATTTGGTTCTTGTGTTATACTTTAAGCATAATGGGAACTGAGCGATTTAAGGGGGTCCAATGGTACGCCAAGAAAAAAACAAAGAAAAAAAAACAATAGGATCGCCATCTGTTATGAAAATAACACCGGCAATTTCTGACCAAAAACCAATTATTGCAAGTTATATTGCGGGCATTAAAGATAAAGAGCATGGTGAAAGCATAAGTAAGATTATAGGTTACTTTGTGCCTGAACTTATTACAGCGGTGGTGCTCTATTCACTTACGTATTTTTATGATGCTTGGCTTATTGCGCATCTAAAATCAACCTCGTTGTCCGCGACTGCTGGCGCTACGAACACATTATTGCATTTTTTGACCAAAATGGCTGAAGGTTTTTCTGTTGCCACTATTGTTTTAACCGGACTTTATAATGGTCGCGGTGAAGATAAGCGTGTTGGCAGAGCTTTAATTGATGCATTTTGGGTAACTACTATCGCAGGGACATTTGTCGCGGCGATACTTTTTTTTGGTGCCCATTGGATTTATTTATTGTATCGAGTGCCGGAAAAGATGATTAGTTTTGGTACTCCCTATTTGCGCACTCGTGCGGTGGCTATTTTATGCATGTATATATATTTTGCATTAATTGGTTTTTTGCGTGGGATAAAAAATACACGTGCCCCCATGATGATTTTTATTCTTGGAGCAGCAGTTTTCATTTTTTTTGATTATGTGCTTATTTTTGGTGTTCTTGGGTTTCCTGAATTGGGATTGCAAGGCTCGGCAGTGGCATCTGTAATTCAGTTTGGTGTGATGCTTATTACAGCATCTATATTTATTTTTACTAATAAGGAGTATCAAAAGTATGGGTTGAGTTTATTCACAGATATAGCTAATTGGGAACGCATTAAAGATTTATTGCATTTAAGTTGGCCTGTGATGTTAGATAAGGCTACATTTGCCATGGGCTACTTATGGCTTGGTATCATGATCAACCCTATGGGTAAGTATATGATAGCAAGCTTTTCTGTGATTAAGGATTTAGAGCGTCTTGCTATTATGCCAGCGGCAGCTTTTGCTCAAGTGATCACCTTCTTGGTAAGCAATAGTTATGGCTCCGGTGATTGGGAAGGTATTAAAAGCAATCTTAAAAAAACAATCTTTTTAGCATCAATTTTTGTGTTTTCTATACTTTTAATATTTTCTATATGGCCAGCCTATTTTATAAGTTTTTTTGATCATAAAGGCAAGTTTACTGAATTTGCTGCTAGTATTTTACCGATTATGAGTGTACTTGTATTTTTTGATTTGTTACAATTAATACTTGCAGGTGCAATGCGTGGTGCTGCCAACGTTAAATTAGTGATGTATTCACGCTTAGGGGTCATGTTTTTATTCTTTATACCGGCAACGTTATTTGTGGCATGGTTGGAGTTGGAGAGTACTAAGCTTTCATTTCTTCTGATGTATGGATCATTTTATGTGGGCAACGGTCTCATGAGCTTGGTGTATATGTGGCGTTTCCGTGGCCAACGGTGGAAAACAAAGTCAGTTTAACCACCCGTTCACCCCGATCAAACGGAGTGAGATGAGGGATGCGAACAAATCGAAAGAAATTTTTATGGCGATTATAAGCAAAGAAGAATTAAAAAAACTGGCGCAGATTAGTAGTTTGCAGCTCAATGATGATGAGCTTGCAGCTTTTGCTCAGCAAATTGATGGTGTGCTTACCTATGCTGCGCGGGTTGCTGATATAGCCAAAGATATTACTATTTCATCAGGTAAGCAAGTGAACATATTTCGTGAAGACGTACTCTTAATCACCGATAAAGAAGAAATACTCAGGCAGGCACCTGAGCGAGAACACGATTATTTTGTGGTGCCTATGATCATTCAAAGCAGTAAATAAGGCAATTTTTATGAACAACTATGCATTTGCCACCATTAAGGAGCTACGTGAAGCTCTTGTAGCAAAAAAAGTCACCCGGGAAGAGTTAACGCGCTATTTTATTGAACGCTTTAAAAAATATGACAGTACCATATTAAGTGCTCTTCAGGTTTTTGACGCTGAATCTTCTCTTGCCTCATGCGCGCCACAAGGGTCGCTTGCGGGTATTCCTGGCCTAGTAAAAGATACTATTTGCCAGAAAGACCGCATTGCTTCTTGTTCTTCAAAAATTTTAGAACATTTCAAGTCTCCTTATGATGCCACGTGTGTTGCACGTCTAAAGCAAGCGGGTGCCATTTCGATCGGCAGAGCCAACTGTGATGAATTTGCTATGGGAAGTTCAGGTGAAACATCTGCATTTCAAAAAACTAAAAATCCATGGGATCTTTCCCGCGTGCCTGGTGGCTCAAGTTCAGGTTCTGCGGCAGCTGTTGCTGCAGGGCTAGTGCCATGGGCACTTGGCACAGAAACAGGTGGTTCAGTGAGGCAACCGGCAGCGCTGTGTGGCATTGTGGGTTTAAAGCCTACCTATGGCCTTGTATCTCGCTATGGATTAGTTGCATATGGTTCTTCGCTTGATCAAGTGGGAATATTCACGCGCACTGCCTATGACAATGCATTAGTGCTTTCCGCTATGGCAGGGCATGACATGCAAGATTCTACATCACTTCCGGTGGAGCGTACTGATTACACGCAAGAATTAACTGGTAAAATAAAACCAGGACTCACTATTGGCGTGATAGATAATGCGCTCAAAGCAGAGGGCATTGACCCAGAAATTGTACAAGCGATTGAACAAGCTATTGAGGTATATCAAAAGCTAGGTGCTACCGTAAAACGCATTTCTGTGCCTACCCTTGATTATGCTGCAGCAGTCTATTTTATTATAAGCCGCGCAGAAGCTGCATCAAACTTGGCTCGCTTTGATGGCGTGCGGTATGGCTATCGTGATAAAACTGCTAAAACGTTGTCTGAAATGTACACCAAAACTCGTCAACATGGTTTTGGCAATGAAGTGAAGGCCCGTATTTTAATTGGTAACTATGTATTATCATCAGGTCATGCAGACGCCTATTATAATAATGCTGAAAAAGTGCGTAGGCTTATGCGCAAAGAATTTAATGATCAATTTAAAGATGTAGACGTTATGCTCTCACCAGTGCATCCGGCACCTGCATTTAAATTTGGGGCATTTGATGATAATAAGTTGCAAATGGATTTGCAAGACTATTTCACTTGTGCTATGAATTTGGTAGGAATTCCTGCACTTGCGTTCCCTTGTGGCAAGACTTCAAATGGATTGCCTATTGGTATGCAATTAATTGGTCCTGCCCTTTCTGAGGGATTACTATTCCAATCTGCTCATGCATATGAACAAGTCACCGTATGGCATAGCGAGCATCCAGAGGCTTTCAAGTAATAAGGTATTCAACAGGTTAACGCCCTTGAAGAATGCAAAATGCTTGTGAGTATGACTGGTTCTACTTGCCAATCATCTCCTGCTTAAAAAGAATGGTTATTCTGGCCAAGTAGAATAAACCTTTGTGTTATAGCTATCACTTTTGCTACACTGGCATTGTAGAGTGAAGTGTGGAGGCTTATAACATATCTAAGGTCTATGAAAAATCTTATGTGCAGCATGCTGTGCTTGAGTATGCTTTCTGTATATCCAGATCATCAACATACGCGGCTGGCAGGGTATACATGCCAAAAAAGCCCGGAATGTTCTCATGAACGAAGTTCAGATGGTATTTTTTTACGAGATTACTTGGCAACCATTTTTAAAGAAGCACTTGAACTTAATCTTAATTTATTATCGCTTGATTCAGTAAAAGTGCTTGTTGGTTTTACCCCCATCTATATTGCTACCCGTTTTATTGATGAACGAATCCAAAAACGTTTTTATGATTCACATTGCCATAAAAATATTAATCAAATGCCATCTACCTTTTGCCGCGTGGTAGAAGAGAGCGCGTTTGGCATTTTGGTTGGATTTTCATCAATGGCAATTTTAGCCCCATCAGCAGAGACGCGTTTGGTGGGGCGCGTGTTCGGTATTGGCGGTATATCAGCGTTGCTTGGTAAAAAATTAGTAAAAGAACTTAAGTTCCATGGTGGCAGACGCCCTTGGCATGAAAAATTTAGCCCAAAAAAACGTGCCTATGGCGGTTTTCCTTCAGGACATATGGTAGAGGCTGCCTATAGCGCTACTGTACTTGGCTGGCAATATGGATACAAGGCGGGCATTCCACTGGGTATATTTGCAGGCCTCATGTTTGGCGTGAGTGTGAATCGCAATCGCCATTATGTCTCACAAGTGGTTGCAGGATCTGCTGTGGGGATCATGTACGGCCTTGCTGCAAATCGGGTGATTGACAGAAAATTATCGAGCGACTTTACTTTTCAAGTCGACACTACGCCAAATGGTGGCTCTGAGCTTACGCTGTCGTATAAGTTTTAAGATCATGGTAAAGTTGAGTGAGAGAGTGATATAAAAAAAGGGTTCTTATGTTTTTTGAAGATCGTTTTCATGCAGCGCGCTTGCTTGCTGAGCAGCTTGAGCAGTACAAAAATAATAAAGACGTTGTCATTATAGCCATTCCTCGCGGAGCACTTGAGATTGGATACGTGCTCGCGCAAGAGCTGCATGCACCGCTTGATGTTATATTTACCAAAAAAATTGGTGCACCAGGCCAGCCAGAGTTTGCCATCGGCGCAGTGAGCATGGAGCATATTGTAATTTCACCAGAATTTGCACATATTCCTCAAGTTAGGGAGTATGCTGAAGCGCAAGCCAAAGAAATACGGAAAGTGCTTCAAGAGCGTATTGCTTTATATCGCAAGGGTATGCCACCGCTTGATCTTAAAGATAAAATAGTTATTGTAACCGATGATGGCGTGGCTACTGGTCGCACGCTTATGCTTACCATTGAACTTATTACAGAGTTCAGACCCAAAAAAATTGTGGTCGCAATTCCTGTAGGTCCGCGCCAAACTATAGAAAAACTTAAACTGCAAGTTGATGAAGTGGTGTGTTTGGAAGAACCGGCAACATTTATGTCTGTAGGGCAATTTTACCGGCATTTTGGTCAAGTGGAAGATGCAACGGCAATTGATTTACTAAAGCGAGCGAATGCATCATGATATTTTATATTCCTTCCTCCAGAGAACTTGCAAATAAGATTGCCATGCCCAAAGGCAATGCAACGTTTGGACAATTTACCGATGGCGAGTGGCATGTAACTGTTCATAATGATGTAAATGGCAAAGAAGTGTGGGTCCTTGCGCAAACGGGTGCTCCTGCTGATACTTTAATTCAACTTTTGTTATTGTGTGATGCCTTGCACCGTGCAGGTGCTACCTATAAGATCATGCTGTCTTATATGGGCTATGCACGGCAAGATAGAGTATTTCCGGGCCAAGCAGTAAGTGCGGAAGTTATGTGCAGAGTTTTAGAACTTACGCAGTCAAAAGCACTTCATGCTTTGCAACTTCATAACGCCCTTATTTGCTCAAAATTGTTGATCAATCATATTCCCTATCCATTTTTTATTGATTGTGTGCAAGAAGCTGATATTATTGTTGCACCAGATAAAGGTGCAGCTTCTTGGGCAGGGCCTATTGCAGCAGCGCATTTAAGGCAACTAGTATGCATTGAAAAGCACCGACCAAAACCGGAAGAGGTGGTAATGAGCATATCGGGTGATGTGCAAGGCAAACGGGCATTAATAGTGGATGACATGATCACTACGGGTAATACTATTTTGGAAGCTGCGTGCGCATTGTTTGAGCATGGGGCAAGTAGCGTGCGTGTTGCATGCACGCATGGGTTGTTTACCGGTGATGCACGGCAAAAGTTAGCAGCAAGTAAGATTGAAAAAATATATGTGACCAATAGCTTGCCACAACCAGTTGCTCACGATAAAATTACCGTGGTTGATATTGCGCCGTTTATAGAAGACATTATGTTAGAATTTTAATTTGAAGGACCGCTTGATATTTTCTAGCCTGCGTTGATTATATTAACTCCGGCGGATAGGCGATACAAATTACTAGTCAAGTTACTAGTGATCAGCGGTGTATTGACCTGTCCTTCGAAGCTTTACGCGTAGGTGGAAGGGTTTCGAGCGGAACGAATACCAAGCATGAAAAAAAAACTTCTGCTATTCATATGTCTTATGACGTATGGGAAATCATTGTTTAGCATTATTCACCCCAATGCCAGCATTCCCAATAAAGCAGGCAATTTTTTGCGTGATGTAGTAGTCGATGCCATTCGCCTGCACGTCAATTTATTTTCGCTCGATTCTGCAAAAATTGTGACTGCGATTACACCCTTCTATATTGGTACCCGCTTTCTTGATGAAAAGCTTCAATGTAATTTTTATGATCCATGCTCTCACAAAAATATTCGGCAATTTCCAAATGCAGCACACACTGTCGCTAAATGTAGTGTTGCAGTTCCCATGGTGGTACTTTCAACCGCATATTTGTGGGGCTGGAATGATGATATACGCTATACGGGGTGGATGACTGCTGTAGCTCTTCCATTTGTGCAATCGGGTAAGGATATTATCAAGAAAGCACGTACACGAGCATGCTTGCGGCCGTGGAATGAACATTTTAGTAAGCATGAGCGTTCGTCTGGAGGATTTCCTTCCGGGCATATGGCAAACGTTGCTTTCTTGAGTACGTTATGGGGAATGCGGCATGGTCCCAAATGGGCAGTGCCTATTGCACTTGTTGGTGTGTTTGTAGCAGCTGATTTTGTAAACTGCAACCGTCACTACGTTTCTCAACTGGTTGCAGGTGCGGGTTTAGGTGTAATTTATGGATTTGCAGCTTCCAAAGTGGTTGATAAGAAATTAGAAGAGAGTTGGAGTATTAATCTAAACTGTAACAAGCAGGGCGATCCCTGCTTGCAAGTGGCTTATAAGTTTTAGTGTATTGAGGCAATCTATTATAATTTAGCTTTTGTTTCTTGTTGCTTTAGATAGAGTGCTTTAAGCTCATTATAGAGCGCTTGAGAATTTTTGAGAACTTGCGTTCTTCCTTTTTGTTCTTGTAATGCCACAAAAGAATCTTGGTCAAATTCAGCGCGGCCATTGCCAGATGTGATTTGCGCCGCACCTCTCTTTATGCCTCTATTGCTAAAATAATATATATCCAGTTTCCCGTGCGACATGTGGTGAACTTTTGGCTGCATTGCCTGCAAGGAGTTTATTCCTGAGAATAAGTTTGCAAGAATAATAATGGAGAGAGCTCTGATATAATTTTTTAACATGGTATGTTCCTCTTTAATGAATACTACTTTTGTGTTCCTTAATTATTACAATATCGCAGCAGCAAATCTTAGTCAATAATTACTCAGGTGCTTCAAGGTATTTTGAAATGTAATCAAACCTTTTTTTGTTCCTTGGCTTTTTGCTTGGAGTTTCCTGCTGTTGTTGTTTGTGCCTTGCTTTGAGCTGTCGCTTTCTTGCCTCTAGTTTTAACATGGTCTTCGATATTCTTGTTTGTTGTTTGTGTATTTCTTGTTGTTTGCGTATTTCTTGTTGTTTGTGTATTTCTTCGAGCCAATTAAAAGCTTCTTCAGCAGGCTTTATGTTATCAAGGAGTGTTCTGATTTCCTTAGCCGATATTCTTATTTGTTGTTTATGTGTTGCTTTGAGCTGTTTAAAAGCTTCGTCAGCAGGTAGTCTCTTATCGAGCATTGTTCTGATTTCCTCAGCTGATTTTCCCCCAGCAAAAAGAGCATAAATACACCCGTAATCACCAGTTTCTTTATTATAATTTGCATAAACTTTTGGGTGAGTGTCCGTTTGTTCGGCCCTATAGAACTCAGTATTGCCTACTTTGCCTCCAATAACCATCTTGGTTGGGTTAACCGCAGGTTTTTCCATGTAAATAAGACAGCGGCATTTGGTTGGTACATTATGCTGAGGCTGTCCTTCCATCGCTTTTAATGAACATATTCCAATAAAGCTGTTCATACTTAAAGTAATGGAGAGCGCGTAGATGAGATTTTTTAACAAGATAGTCCTTCCTATTTGTGTTGTATAATTTATTTTGATTAGAATATCGCCCGGGAGGTCATAAGTCAAAAGACTTAGCCTTTTAAGTAATTACTTTATTGAATTAGCTTTCGTACGTTGTTGTATTTCGTAGAGTCTTTTGAGTTCTTCATAAGTATATTGAGGATTTGGATGGTCAGTTTTTTTCCCTGCTCTTTCTTCATTTGCTGCATAATAATCAGGGCCATTAGTTCTTGTAATTTTAGCTCCCGTGATTGTCCGGCCTTTATGTCCCATAGAGTACTCATCAACTTGTCCGTCTCCATCAGCGCAATGGTAACATTGTGGCTCTTGTGGCTCCATCGCTTTTAAGGAATTTAACGGGGCAACAATGCAGACGATCACCGTAAGCAATAAAGTTTTGATAAGATTTTTTAACATGATAGTCACTTCCTCTGTGGTTATTTTCATTTTAACATTTGTTGCTAATAGAATACATTGGCAGGATATCTTAGTCAATGGAGAATAGCCCTTAAATAAACCTTTGTTTGCTTTGCATTGTATCATCAGATGGTAACAATAACTCAAGCAAGGTGACTAACGCAATGGCATCTTGATAGCTTTCCGTGATCATGTATTTATAAAATGCTATGCATTCTTCAAGGCTACAATGCTTGCTCTTTATATCTGTGAGGTTTGCAAGCTGAGCGAATTCGATAAGCTTAGTATGCAATAACTTTGGTGGAAACAGTTCAATAAGATTTTTGAGCGTTTGTGTATATACTTTTAATGCTTCAATCTCTGCGGCGCTCCATTGATAATTATCATGATACAATCTCAAGAGCTGGCATACTGCTTCCTTACACAAATTTTGCTTGTAGGCATTGCCCATATCAATACCGCAAAAAGTATCATTGTGTTCATCATAGAATAAGTTTGGCGTTCCACGGTCATTATTACCAATAAACGTATCAAATGCAACCAATGCTGGTAGCTTTTTATGGCGTGACATATGTCGGATGACGTTGGAGGTAAGACCTTTCCATTTGACAGGTAATGGTCCCTTCTTTTTCCAAACCCAACTACCGATTGAGCGGTAACGCTGCTGGATATCCAAATCACTAAAAGCGCCTTCAGTTTTACTGAGCATAGTGCCAGGAGCATACGTATGGAGAGTTGCGGGTAAGTGATACCATTGTTTGCCAATGTGTTCCACATACGTGGGGATTATGGTTACTCGATTGCATGCAATGCCAATGTGCTCTGCAATATATGATCCTAAACAATCCATTACCAATAAAAACTGCTCATTGAGATCTGTATTGTTAACTTGTTTGACTACGTAATAATGACTATCTTGGTCACATACAAAAGCAATGTGACTATATGGTTCATCATGGCAAGAGATCACCTTAAGTTCAGTAGCATGAATTGTAAGATTGGCCACAAACGCCACCAGAAGGGCAATGATACGTTGCATAAAGAGTATTTAACCTTTGATGTTTAATGCTTGCAAGCGTTCTGTTGCGTGCTTTCACAAGCCATGAGCTGATTGCCATTAGTTCAATCTATCGTCTCGGCAGAGTCTTCATTATTCGCTCTATTTTTTTGGGCTTTTTCTTGAGTGGCATATCTTGCCTTGAGCAAGTGAAATATTCTTTGGCCATCTTCTTTTGGCGTGATACAATCTGCATCCCAATATCTACAGGCAGAATATCTTTGTGTTGTTTTATCAAGATGGGCACATAATATATATTTTCCCTTGTTTTGCCAATAACTTTCTTGAGAACCTGTAATGCTTGTTGTAATTTCCATGCATTGCAAAGAAGAAACTATTGAAATGCTTGCCGTCATGATAGCATAAGTAAACAATGATCGTTTTAACATAGGTGATCCTTCTTAGTGTTACGAATGTTTGGTTGGCCGCGTCTAGTATAGCATATGGGTTGTTAAAGTAATATATTAGTTCTAAATACAGCGCAATTTTTTTTTGACAAGTATCAGTTTTTTGCCACACTTAATTTGTTTTACGAGTTAAAAGTTACCTAACCTATATTAACAAGGAATAGTCTATGAAATTACCTATATATAATTTAATTGCATTTTGTGTACTCAATGCTTTTTTAAGTAGGGATAGTATGGCAAATCAACAAAAACAAACCATGCCCATATCGTCTCTTTGGGCCAAGTTGGCGCAAGGCGAGACTCGCTTGCCAAAAGATATACAATCATTATTTCTAGAGGATGTGCGCAATTTTGAATATGAAAATCAATATATTCCGGAGAAACAACATGGCATGTTCCGTGTAATGTGCTTTAATGTTCGCATGTGGACTACCGTGCATGAAGAATCAAATTTTGATACTGCAAGTTCATTAATACAAAAATTGGATCCAGACATTTTAATTTTACAAGAAGTGGTTGACTGGCAAAGAACCTATAATCATTATGTGGCCTGTGGTTATAATGCAATTGCCGCTCATTGCAAAACTAAGAATCCTCCATTCAGCCCCGTGATTTTTGCAAAAAACTGCACCATAGTGAAGGCAGAAGATGTTGTTTTTAAAGCACAAATGAATCCAAGTAGAGAGCTTTGCTATGTTCGCTTGGATGTGATTAAGAACGGGTTGCCAATTACGGTGTATAACACTCATCTGGAAGTAGATCAAAAACAACTGTGCTTATCAACTGAAGATGTGCGTAAAAAGGAGCTGGAAGAGATATTGGCAGACATAAAACAGCTTGATCATCAAAATATTATTATTGCAGGTGATTTCAATTCCGTGCAAGAGAAAGATTATGCATATACCGTTGATGGCCAGCCTGTTTGGGATTTACTCAAACAAGCCTATGCAAGCAATAATGTGCCACTCGTACCACAAGTTCTAGATGTTATGGCCTGCCAAGGTTATCGCACCAGTTTTGAACAGATTGGTTGGGCTGGTCCTAAGTTCACTAATTGGGCAAGCAGAGTGCTCGATTTTGTATATCTGTCATCAGGGTGGCGTCTTAAGCAGTTGGGATCATATATCTATTACACGGATATGAGTGATCATTTGCCCATTATTGTTGACTTTACTCTAGACTAATTTTGTAAAATGAACTCCCTTTCTTTACTCTGAGGGAGTTCATATTTCTTTAAAAATGTAATGAAAGCATACCTTCTTTAATACTATAATATGTATCAATATTGAGCGCTTGTAGAAAATCTTGGTCATGTGAGATCACAAGCACTGCTCCAGGATATTCATTGAGCACTTGCACTATATGTTTTCTTGTTTCTATATCTACATTGTTAGTGATTTCATCAAGCATAAGCAACTTTGGACTTTGAGCAGCAATTTGTGCAAGTGACAGACGTGCACGCTCTCCGCCAGATAACGTATGAATGGCTGCATTCACTGCTTCATTTTTGGAGAATAAAAAGTCATTCAGGTGCTTTCTAAGTTCAAGCATGTTCCAACTTGGTGCTACTGCTTGAATTGCATTAATGACCGTTTGGTAATTATCGAGGGTTGCATAGTGCTGATCAATATAACCTATCGCTTTTTGTTGTGGTGATAGCCAAGTTCCCATACGTCTAACGCTGCTATCTTGTAATAGAGCTTTAATAAACGTTGTTTTGCCACTGCCATTATCGCCAAGAAGTGCTACACGCTCGCCTCCCTTGAGATGAAAGTGGATATCATGGATTAAAGGAGTATCATATCCGCAGGTTCCATCAACAACAGAAACAATAGTTTTATTGGGTGAATAATCACTTGCAGAAAGGGTGAATGTAGGCTTTATCTCTTTGGGTAGGTGAATTTCTGAAAGCTCCGTGTTAATTTTCTCAGCGTGTTTATTGAGTTTGCCTTTATTTTTACCTGCAGTGCGAGATCCGGTTTCTTTCATCTTTTCTCTGAGTGAACGGTCATTTTCTCGCATGTTCGCTTTTTTAGAGTGGGCAATCCGTTGTTGCTCTTTGACTAACGAATGCTTTATATGCTTCTTGCTTTTAATGAGTTGCTCTCGTTTTTCTTGCGTGGCCGATTGTCTCAGTTCATGCTCATAGAGATAATCATCATGCGTGCCAGAAAATGGTGTTACTCTATGGTTATCGATATGCCATATTTCATCAAAGCAGTTACGGAGTAATTCAGTATCATGCGATACTACAATTAACGTGCCTGGAAATTGCTTGAGCATGCGCATGAGTGCTGCGCGATTTTTAGCATCCAAATGATTGGTGGGTTCATCCAAGCATAAAACATCCGGATGTTTTGCAAGCTCACGTGAAAGTGCCTTGCCAAAGCGTTGACTGCCACTTAGATTACTGTGATCTGTAACCAGTTGTGGCACAAAGCCAAAAACACAATCTGCAGGGATTTGTACAACACCGCTTGCCGGCGCAAGCATTCCTTGAATAATCTTGAGTAGTGTTGATTTGCCGCTACCATTTCTGCCCATAATGGCAATTTTTTTGCCGGGGTAAATAACCTTGGAAAACTGCTCAAAGCAGAGTTTGTTTTCAAATGAGTGTGAAACGTTATTAAGGTATATGGGTGAATGTGTCATGAATATATCTTTCTTGCTTAGGGATTAACTATAATCCAACGTTCAGTGGCTATTAACAGCCTCTTTTGGTTTTTTCGTTAAGCAAGATTTTTCATGATACGGTACCCCTTGAGAGAAAAGAATTACTAATGTGCTTCATTAATAATGTATCATAGAAATATATCTAGAGCAAGAGATGGTAGAGCAAGAGATGGTATTTTTTAGAACATTTATCGATATGCTTGTTTTTGAAGGAAGGGGCTTGTAGTAAAAATGTAAAAGTTTTACTGAATATTTATTATTTGCTATTTATAAGAGCCACTGCGCGTGGCAGCGCCAGCTATTTTCGTGTCAAAATAGCTGGCCAAAGACACCACCTTGCAGGTGGAACGCTGGTCATTCGAATGTTGCCACCGCGCTGCCCCTGCGGGGTAGCTTAGTGGCCATGCGAACTTAATTTACAGGATCACAGTCCGCCACCCCTCGATACATTTTACTTCGCTAAAGCTTGTAAAGCACTCGGGATGAGCGGTGTGTGCGGCGGCCTGTGCGCCGTAGCCAGCCAAGCTCGAATGCCTGGATTGGCGAAGGCGTAAGCCGTAAAGCTAGGCGTGACCGGTGGATCAAACGTCATGTTTGGGCCCTTTTGGTTGAGGTCTTTTGGGCAAACAAAAGATCTCATTCCGCCGAACTTATTCAAATAAAAATAAACAATCAGCTTGCCAAAGTAAGTTTTTCGGTCCTTTGAAAAAGCTTTGCGAGTCGAAAGGATTTATTATGCGATGCATTTTATCTGATCACCTAAAAAGACAGGTAAAAATCGCTGGATAATGCTTTTCAATCGTGTTTTAAGAAGTATACTAGTTAGGTGTATGGTTATGGTCATCTCATTTTTATCAAGGGTTTTTATGACAAAATTAGTTATTGTGGGTATGTTAGCATTGACCACTTTTTCAGCCTTTGGTGGCATAGAATGGAAAGCTTGTAAGATGCCTACAGAAGAAGTGCTCAAAGAGCGGCTTAGAGGTTTAGAAGATCTTACTCAAAAAACTCATCTTATTGAAAAACTTAAGGATAAACAATTAGATCCTTTAGAAGCATACAAAATAGCGCGTTTGGCGTTGTATGAATATCATACCTGTTCACAAGAAGGGGTACAATGTTCAACAGATAAAATGCTCAAAGAATGTGCTTCCTTTAGAAACATGGAGCTTATTTTGTTGATTGAGTTATTTAAAGATTGTCCAGATGCATATAACCAACTGACATTAATGGGTATAAAAATACCAGACACTTTAGAGCATCGTCTCAAACGAGGTATAGTGAGTGCAAGAATGGAGCAATAAGTTATCTGTTTATAAATAAATAATATAACCTGGTAAAGCACGTTAGTCCTTGCCAGGTTATGTTCATTTTGTTAGTCTAAAAGCAGATATTCAATAACCCTTTAAAACCGAAATTTGGGGTCCGTATGAAAGTTTTTAATCCATTCTCTTTGGTGATAGCACAGTAATTATACTGTAGTCTTTTCACTATCTTTTACTTTTTTGCTGCGTGACAAGGTTACTGCAGTAACATATTACTATTTAATTATTGAAAGCATAGTCTCATGCAGAATGCTTTACGTATGCCTTTTGTGGTAGCTACTACTTTAGGCATCGTGTTTGTTATGGCATGCTCTTTGAGTACGCCTCTACAGATAGTTTTGAATAATGAAAGACAACAAACAATGAATCATGGCATTTTTAATGCTCAAGATGCTGGTGGTGCACCCATACAGCTTATCTTCCAAGAAGTTGATGTAATCACTAACGAGCTTAATCAGCTACTCTGTAATGCAGCATCGCTACTTGCGCAAACGTATGTAACCATGGAGTTGCAGTTTGTGCGTACGTATCCTGATGCGGTAGAAACTGAAATGTTCTTAAAGCCCCTTGCGCCACTTTTTAAAGATGGCATAGAGAACGTGGATTGGCATCAAGCAGAAAAGGAATTGTATACCAATTTGGTGCACTTTTTTGCTACTACTGATTTTGCCAAATATGTAAGCGCTCGTGAGCGCCAATGGTTTGTGATAGCCAAAGATGTACGCACTGGTACAAACTTGGGCATCATACAGTTCTCGGTGATGCAGGAATTTGAACCGGGTACCGTGAAGGTAGCCATGTTTGGTGTTGAGTCGGGTGCACAAGGCCGGGGCATCGATATGCTGCTTGCAAGTTCGATTTATAAGCTTATACCAGTTAAACGGTTATTTTTGCACACGAGGATCACGAATGAGGGTGCATTAGGAATGTATAGAGAGTGGGGCTTTACCCCGTATCAAGGGCCATTACCATATTGGCAAGATATGGAGTATGTTTCGTCCAGATCTCTCATTTTACAGAAGGCAGCTCGGGGCTTTAAGGAGTAATTTGGCTGGCGTGCATATTTTTTTTGATATGCACGCCTTTTAAATGTCCTTGTTGCCCGTTCAGCCGGAGCTGAGCGCATGCAAATAGTTAAAATATTGCCTTTTCTAAAGGGTTTTTCGTACACTTAAGGTAAGTCAGGAGTCTAGATCAACCATATTAGTATTTAATTTGAACCTACACAGAGGGTATCTTATGAAGTCAATATGGAGTGGTACTATCTCCTTTGGATTAGTGCAAATCCCCGTTCAATTACTTTCAGCCATACAAGCACATCGCTTTGGATTTAAGGTATTACATAAAGTATGCAATACCCCACTTTCTTATGAGCGCTGGTGCCCCCATTGCAATAAAAAAGTTGAGTGGGATGATACCGTTAAAGGGCTCCCAACGGGTGAAGGCTCATATTATGTTTTTAGTCAAGAAGATATTAAAGAGCTCAAGCCTGAACGCACTGATACCATTGATATCATTTCTTTTGTGGAAAGAGGACTTGTTCCTGATATTTATTTAGATTCTCATTTTTATGTTGCGCCAGATAGAAAAGGTACCAAATCATTCTTTTTATTTTTGGAAGCATTAGCAGATACCGGTCTTGTGGCCATTGGCAGATTTGTGATGCGTGATAAAGATTATATGTGCCTTATTGAACCATATGAGAATGGGCTACTCCTTACCACACTGAATTATGAGTATGAAATTCGGTCCATTACTGAAATAGAAGCACTTAAAAAAATGCCAAAAGTTACTAAGGATGAAGTAGGTCTTGCAAAGCAACTTATTAAGCAAATGACCAAAAAGAAATTTGATATCAGTAAATACAAAGATACCTTTATCGAGCAACTTAAAAAAGAATTAAAATCTAAAAAGCGAGCTGCTCCTAAAGGGGCAAAGAAGACACGATTAAAAGTGCCTGAACGGCATAAAAAAGAAGATCTTATTACGGCTCTTAAAGGTAGCTTGCAAGCGCCTTCCCGTGAACGCACTGCAGCATACGCAAAACCATCTAAATCTTCTAGAACAAAAAGATCTGCGCCAGTAAAAACAAAGCGCAAAAAAGTGGTAAAAGTAAAGCCTAGAGCGCGTAAAGCAAGGGTGCGATCATGAAGTATCTACCTATGCTTGCAATGATTGGCAGTAAAGAAGATCTTGAACGTAAAGATCTTATCTTTGAACCCAAGTTAGATGGCTATCGCGCACTTTTATACGTTGATAAAGATATAGAATTATTCTCTCGTAATGAACATGATATTACTGCCCAGTTTCCTGAATTTGAGAATATACGTGATGCAATCAATGCAAAATCATGTGTGCTTGATGGAGAGCTTATTTGTTATGATGCAGAAGGTAATCCCAATTTTGAATTGATTCAGGGGCGCAGTCAACTTGGCAGTAAAATGATTATAACTATACGCGCACAAGATAACCCAGCAACGTTTGTGGTGTTTGATATTTTGGAATATAACGGTAAATCTGTGCTGGATAAACCACTCCTTGAGCGTAAAAAATTACTTGAAAAAATTATTGGAAAATCTGACCGCATAGTGACTATCCCTTATGCTCACGATGGCAAAAAGATGTGGAAAGAAATACTCAAGCGTGATGCAGAAGGTGTTATGGCAAAACAAAGCGAGGGTCATTATTATCCCGGAAAACGTAAAGATGTGTGGATCAAGATTAAACAATTTGAAACAATAGATTGTATAGTGATTGGCTACACGCAAGAGAGGCGGCTCATTTCATCGCTCGCATTAGGTGTGTATGATAAAAAAGGTAATTTAGTATTTATAGGTAATGTTGGCACAGGGTTTGATGAAGCGATGCAAAAAGAATTATATAAAAAGCTGCAACCACTCCATGAAAATATTGCTATTGAAGGAAGGACAAAGCTTTCAGGTATTAAGTGGGTCAAGCCAGTGCTGGTAGTAGAAGTTAAATATTTGGAATTTACTAAAGATAAAAAATTACGACACGCTACTTTTCTGCGTATCAGAACTGACAAAACCGCCGAACAATGTACACTGCCTGTCACTTGATATCCCTTTAAATTTTGACTTTATAATGTTCTCTAGTAAATTTACCATAAACATGTTATTAGGTGCTTTTTGCTTAAGGATATTCTTTGCTTACTGAATCAATATATAATCATAAATTTGTAGTGGTATTGAACGAAAAATTATCTATTGGTGTTGCCATGAATGCAGCATGCCATATGTGTTTAAGCTTGGTAGATTTAGCAACTCCAGAGCAAAAAGCCAATATGCATTTTATTGATTATGTTGATGGGGATGGCATAGTGTATCCGGCGTCTTCTGCTCTTTCACTTATAGTACTAACAGGCAAAATAAGCCACATGAAAAAATTTCTTGAGGATGCCAAAGAAAAAGGGATGCTTACAGCATCATTTATCAAGACCATGACGGGTGATACGTTCAAGGAACAGCTTGAAAGAACGAAAACTCTCAAATCAGAAGATATAGAATATTACGGTGTTGCAGCATTTGGGCTTACAGATGTGATGAACACGATGACGAGAAAATTTTCTTTGTATCCATAAAAAATGGTGTGCCAGAATTACTCTAACACACCACAGTTTCTATATAGCTCAATTAATGGCTATATAATTTTTCAAGGTCTCGTTTTGCTTCTTCAAGAGCCTCTTTGCGTGATTCGCTTAAGTTCTTGCCAGATCGATTGATGTAGAAATCCAATCGATCGAGTGCTTGAGCTTTTGAATCAGAAACCTTTTTTAAACCCTCAGCAATTTCATGCGCTGATTTATTAAAAAAGCCTTCGGGCGCAGACCATTTAGTCTCCACATCGGCGGACCATAAGTTACGTGCCATCAGATTCTCCTTCTTTTGATGATTCCTCTTATACAACACCTAGAAAATAGTAGGAAATCGTTATGTATATTTTTATCCGTTTTTCACCATGCCCCCTTCTTGGGAATGCTCTCTGGATCATGCTTTTTCTACTTTCATCATACCATTTTAGGTGTATTCCATACAAGAGTACAGGTTTGGAAGGCTTGCCAGGCTGGCTTTTTAAGGCGAAAAGGGTAAAAACCGCATTCTTTAGGGCTTAAATGTGTGATATACTAACATTATGAGCGGTCTATTCCACTCGCCCTTCCCTTGATATAAATTGCTTCGCAATTCACTCGGGATGAGCGGTTTGTTGACTCGAGCGGCACGTTTTAGAAAACTATAACTTTTACTGGATATCATGAATTATTGGCAGGGCAAAGTAACCATAGGCGCCTTCTCATTTCCTCGTTTTATAGGAGGACCGCTTGATGGCATTACCGATTCACCATTCAGACAACTGGTGCGCGATTTTTCCAAAGACGAGCTTTTGTATACCGAAATGCGGCATGTAGCCTGTATTGCAAATAAAACAGGCGGCGAGCGCGCGCTTAAATTTTTACAAACAGAACGCCCAATCAATTACCAGATTGCAGCCAACGAGCCACGCTTTGTGGTTGAAGCGTGTGAAAAAATTATGGAAGCGGGCGTTGATATTATTGATTTGAATGTAGGATGTCCAGCACCGGCAGTGACTGCAAATAAGGCAGGTTCTGCCCTCATGGATGATTTGCCACGCTTAAAGTCTATTTTGATGACTATGGAATCATGCTTAAAGATTCCTTTTACGGTAAAAATCAGAGCAGGGTTTACGTGCAAAAATGCGGTTGATGTTGCCAAATTAATCCAAGATTGTGGGGCTGCTGCCGTGGCTATACACCCGCGCACACGAGCACAAAAATTTAATGGCCGTCCTGATTATGAACTTGCAGCTCAAGTAAAACAAGCACTGAGTATACCTGTGCTGCTTTCGGGGAATGTAGTAAACTTTAAAACAGCACAACTTGCGTATAATCAAACGGGCGTTGATGGCTTTTTGATTGGCCGTGGCATATGGGGAAAACCATGGCAATTGCGGGAAATGCAAGAGCATGCAGAAGGTAATCCGTATAAGATTGAGCGCACCATGATGGTGTATTATGCATTACAACATTTGCATAAGATGCTAGAACATTATGGCCCCAAAGGATTATACTGTTTTAGAAAACATTTGCCGTTTTACTTGCGTGGATTTGAAAATGCGTCACAATTAAGACAGCAACTGGTGATTTCTGAGTCAGTGGATGAAATAGAACAATTATTAGGCAAGTTACAGGAAGTAGGCAGTGCTAAATAAGTGGTTGAAGCAATACTCGTTACTCGTCATTTGTGGAGTACTTTTCTTTTTTGGGCTCCATCGTTTTTTTGCAACTTCACCCGGATTTCTCGAGCGTATGGCCTCTTATGTAAGTTATCCAGTACTTCACATGCACGCATATCTTTCTGATACGGTTAATAACTTCTGGGGCAAACGTGCAACCAATGCACAATTACAGAGGACAGTGCAAAAACTTGAAGAAGAGCTTATTAACACGCAAGCGCATCTCATTTCTATGGAATCTCAATTAGATTATGCAAAAGAAACACAAGAAGTACGTCAATTTGCCGAGCGCTATGAAACGGAGAATGCGCTATTGGCACATGTGCTCCTCAGGCAACTCAATGATCAACAGCAATCATACTTGGTTGATGCCGGCAGCAATAAGGGTGTGACTATTGATATGGTAGCCGTCTATAAAAACTGTTTGCTGGGTCGTGTTGCCACGGTATATCCTACCTATTCCAAGATTCAATTAATTACCGATATTGGCTGCAAGGTTGCAGCATTTTGCGCATCAACGGAAGCCAAAGGGATACATGAAGGGCGCAACAAAGCAGATGAGACGGTATTGAACTTTGTGAGCCATTTAGAAACAATACGTATTGGTGATTTGGTTATTTCAAGTGGTAGCGGCTTGGTATTCCCGCGAGGGTTTATGCTTGGCAGCATTAAAGATGCTAAGATTGATGGCTTGTATTACGCCATCACTGTTGAACCACCCATTGATCTAAGCGCCGTAGAATATCTGTATCTCATTAAAAAGTAATTGTTGCATCTTAGCCGCATCTAACTTTGGTTGAATCTCAAAAAAATAATTTAACTGCCATGCTTGTGTTTTTTTAGCTTGCAGATTGTTTGCATTATCCCATGGTGGATATACGCGAAGTGCTCTCTTGCCATCAATTCCCTCCTTTGAAATCACTTTCTTTTGCGATAATATCTGTTTTGGAAAAATAAATTGCCCAAAGTGATCATTGGCACGGACACTTACCACGAGATAATCAAATTCATCAGCAATGTCATAGGGCATGATTGGTCCGGTTCCATTTCGCTTCCAGAAAGTAACAAATTGTCCAATTTTAGCTGGCGTGATTTTTGCTACGCGAAAATGAATAAGTTTTCCATTGAGTGTAAATTTGCAAGCACCATATTCCAGACTTTCTGCTTCTTGTACTGGATTGTCACAAAGTAGCTTGTTGGGTTCATATACTAGTTTTTGAGCGGCAAGCAAATCGGGATGAAGAGCAGTTTGTTTGATCATATTGATTTGATCCTTTTATACTAGGGTAGATATTAGCTTTAGATTACTGCTTTTTAAATGAAAGAGTAAGAACGCTTATCTTTTTAGTTTTGTAAGGCTTTGTAGTAGACATATTGTTCTTAATTCTTGCATTATCTAATTTCTCCTACGTATACTAAAACCAAAAACTAAAACCTAAGAAATGTTTGCATGAAAAAAAGGCTACATATCTACTCGATCGGGCATTCTACAAGATCACTTGAAGATTTTTTAGCTATTCTTAAACAGTATCACATCAATGAACTGGTTGATATTCGAACGATTCCAAAATCGCGCCATAATCCCCAATTTAATCAAACCGAGTTTGCACATTTTCTAAGAAATCATCATATTGGTTACCGCCATCAAAAGAATTTGGGCGGGCTACGCCACACGCATCAGGATTCGGTGAATCTTGGCTGGCACAATGCATCATTTCGTGGATTTGCAGATTATATGCAAACAGCAGAATTTCAAGAAGGTATACAAGAACTTATCAAGATTGCTCATGAAAAAACGGTTGCTATCATGTGCGCGGAAGCGGTGCCATGGCGTTGCCACCGCTCACTCATTGGTGATGCATTGCTTGTACATGGCATAGATGTGCTGGATATTTATAGTAGTACTTCAGTCAAGCCGCATACGCTTACCCCTTTTGCAGTAGTGCAAGGAACGCACATTACTTATCCAGAAACTCACACATCATAAACATTTTTCTTCCCAAAAAAGATGTTGCCAACATATCTAAAGAGAGTACACTTGTACCGATCAAAATGCATAGTGCATGTGTAGAACAGCTCGCCATCATTTTTACTTTATTGGGATCTCAATGAAAAAATATGTCTATAGTCTTTTCTTAGTATCATCATCTCTTGTTGCTATGGATCCAACTTTGCCAAGGTCCGCTCATCCTGATGGTTCGCCAGGCTCACCATGCAAGCAAGTTTCCGCTCATCCTGAGCTTGTCGAAGGAAATGCGCGAAAACTTGTCGAAGGGCGTCTTGATTCCAGTCACGCCATTTCGCCACGCTTTAGCGTAGGCGTAGCGGGAGCTCCAGAGGAGCAACGGCGGATGGAACAACAACAAGCGCGAATATTTGGTGTGGATCCAGCATTAGTTCCTAGCTACCAAGAATGTAAAGACGCGATGAAGCCTTATACACAGATGGATGATCCTGAAAAGCTGGTTCATGCATTTGCCCAGCATGGTGACATTGGTGCGTTTAGTACAGTGGATTGTCATTATCATAATCCAGAAGGTATTGGCCTAGGTTTAACTGCTCAATACTCCAAGGATAACGAATTACTTGCATGGTGCCTTGATAAGAAAGGATATAATCGTAAAGATACTGTGAAAATCTTGCTTGATCGCTCTGTTTCACAAATGGTTACATCGGATAAGTGGCAACAGCATATTGTAGATGCTCTTTTCTTGCAAGATGATCTTGCAGTTCAATTGTTGCAAGCAAAAAAAGGAATAGATGTAAATCAGTCATGTGGATGGTTTACACCACTTCAAGTTGCAGCAAGTACTGGTGCTCTTAAGTTTGCAACCGAGCTTCTTGAAGAAAAGAAATACGGCGCGCAAGTAGATGCAGTCGCTGAGCACTGTAAAACTACTCCACTGGAACTTGCTGTTCGGTGGAAGCAGGGTCTTTATTCTGAGACTGCATGGAATGAGTGTAAGAGTGCAATGCTGAGCTTGTTACTTAAGCATAAAGCAGATCCAAATACTACTATTGATCGAAGAGGATATAGTGCACCATATGAATACAAAGAATCGTTTATTGATTGGTGTGTGGATAAAAAAGAAACTAATTGTTTGGTGCAACTTGTTAAACGTAATGCACTTTCAGGCAATTCTATCGTCAAAAATAGTTTTTCACGAGATGTACCACTACTCGATTGGGCAGTAGAGCAAGGTAGCCTTCCGCTTGTGCGCGCAATTATACGGGAGGTACGGTCTACAATGGATAGCAAGCCATTGCGGACAGCGGCGCAAAAAGGACATAAAGCTGTTGCTGATTATTTGGCTGGTAATTCTTTTATAGAAAAAAGGCGCTCCACAGGTCAATGTGTTATGCGTGCCGCGGTGGCTCATGGTTGGCTTGATACAGCAGATACTATTGTGCAGCAGCATGGCAGCTCGATAGTTTTGGGAGTTGATGATTGGTATAAAAAAATGGCTCTTTTGCAAATAGCAAGTAAGCGAGGTGATGTTCGTATGGTGCGGCAATTACTGGACTGGGGTGCTGATGTTACGGAAAAAGATGATAATGGTCAGTTACCAATTGATGCTGCAGTGCGAGCAAATAATCCTGAAGTAGCAGGTGTGTTACTTGCAGCAGGTGGTACTTTTGATGAAGATAAAACATCTCCACTAATAATCGCCTTGGGGTCTTATGAAACGAGCCCTCAACTGTTTGAACAGATACTTGCTTATGAACCTGATCGCACGCACGTGCGCGAGGTGTGTATTCAACAAATGAGCAAAACTCCAGTTGAATATGCAGTTGATAAAGGCGCGCGCATGGTTAAAGTCATGTTAGAAGCTGGCTTTGACCCTAATGATTGGCTAGAAAAATCACCATTTGCAACCGCAGTGGAGCAGAATGATACTGAGTCAATTGGCCTTCTATTGCAGCATGGCGCTGATCCAGAAGTTTTGTGGGAAGATGATTATGGTAATTATATTAATGCCTTGCATAGGGCGGCTTGTTATGGATCAGTTGAGACTATTTCTCTTCTTCTTGATGCTGGCATTGAATGTCAAAAAGACAGCAATGACTTTACAGCATTATTAAGAGCAGTGGCAAGCAATACGCCTGAAGTTGTTGCGTTGTTGCTTGATGCAAGCGATCCTCAAGTGGTAAAAGAAATAGCTAAAACATTGGAATCGCATAATGATGGTCCAGCTATTTCACAAACCCTGTTTGAGTATGCCATCCAGCAAAATAGAACGCATACCGCATCCGTGTGCCAATTGCTTCTTGATCGCGGAGCTGAGTTGGAGCGAGTTAATGAGCTTGGTGAAACACCAGTATTCTGGGCGCTCAGAAATAGCAATGCAGCAGCACTCGAATGGTTAGTGGCACAGGGTGCACAACTTGGTGTGGTGAATCACGAGGGCCAAACTCCTCTTTCATTTTTGGCATGCCAGACAGAATGCACCCAAAGAGAATTGTTAACTGCTGTGCTTAAAGGACTTTCTGCATCCGCGGGCGGTCTTGTATCGTTTGCAGAGGCTATAGGGCATAGTAATCAGTATAGGTTAAACACTTGTATCTCTGAACAACAAGTTGCTCACTGGAAACAATCAATGAAGTTTGATCCATTTGCAAAGATACGGGAATATTGTGGCACAGGCTTGCATACAGAGTATGATGGTAAGCCAACTCTTGCAGCTCAGTTACAAGGGCTTGAGAAAAAAATCTGTGAGCATGGAGTGTATTTGTTTGATCAAAACATGGGACGAGCATTTGCAGATAATGATATTGAAACAGTAAGGCAGTTCATTGCAACTGGTATTGATCTCTCTACCTACGATGTGCGGCATGGCGCGACAGTACTGCATTGGGCGGCAGAACACTGCCATGCTGATTTACTCACTGAGTTGCTTCAAAAACCTGGGCTTAAAGATGTGATTAATAAAAAAACGATTCATAAATGCACTGCGTTAAGTGAAGCATCAAATGCCCGTTGTGCGCAAATACTTCTTGATAATGGTGCCGTAATTACAACAAATGTAGTATCTCAATTAATTTATAAACAAAAACAAGAAGCATGCAGCGTGATACTTGATCGGCTGAATGCATCTTGTTTTTCTCAAGAAGACATTCAAAGTCTGCATACGAATGCGGCTCGATACGGCAATGCTTTGATTGCCCAAAAATGTATGGAGCTTGGCGCTGAGCCCACAGAAGATGATCTTGAGTATGCAGTGCATGAGCAACATCCTGAAATAGTAACCTTGCTTAGGTCAAAAGGGGTGTCAGTTTCCAGTGCCAATAAGACAGCAAAAGAAAGAAAATGGAGCTCTAAGCAATCTTTTGCTTCTATTGCAGTCGTAAAGAAAAATCTTGGCCTACTCAAGGCAGTTTTAGAAACTGCTGATAGCGAGCTGCTGCTTACAGCAGCATATGCTGGTTGGCATGAAGGTCTTGCCGTTTTGCTTGATGCCGGCTTGAGAAATCATAGAGCATTTTCTGCTGCGATTTCTGCAGAATCGCTTGACTGTTGTAAGGTTTTGATAGAAAAAGGGCAGGTACGAGTAACTAAAGAACATATCAAAACAGCAGTATATGGAAGCAGTGAAATTATGCAATTTTTATTGCGACAATGTCCATGTGATCGCAAGATGCTTGATGATCTTCTAGTACAAGCAATTGAGAAATTAAATGCAGGCATGGTTAAAGTACTGCTTGAACAACGCGCGCGTCTTACTACCAAAGATGCCTGGAATATATCTCAAATTAGGCAACGTGCTTCTTTGAATAGTATTGCCATGCGGGCCCAAATGTTTGGTGGTCATGAGTGCGAAGATGCAGAAGGGATGCTATCTTGGCATGATAGGGTTGCACATATTGAATGGCTTTCTGCATGGAAAAAGAAATGGTTAGAGGGTTATGAAATGGATGTGCTCTATGAAGCGCCAAATTTAGAATTTCAACAAATGCTTTCTACGCTCTACGCTTTGATGACTACGCCGATATGTGGCAGTGCGCAAGAACATAAAGAAATGATTGGTAAGTTTATGAGTGCCATGATTTCGGGAGCAAATCAGAAATTTCTCCCATCGCCTTTTGAATTTGCGCAAAAGAACGGTATCTCTACAACATTTAATGATCTTTTTGATCCAGAGAAAATTGAGCAATGGTACTGCGCGATTGATCGCGAGTATGCCAAAAAGGCTCAAGAAAGAAATTAATGTTTTTTATATAGTTTGCTGTGGGGGCTATTATTTGGCTGCAAACAACTTTAAATAGTCCCCATAACCTTCTTTTTTAAGATCTTCAACAGGCACAAATCGCAATGCTGCTGAATTCATGCAATACCGCAACCCGGTTGGCAGTGGGCCATCATTGAACACATGACCAAGGTGTGAGTTTGCATATTTGCTGCGCACTTCTGTACGTGTTAAAAACCAACCTCTGTCTTCACGTTCTACTACTGCGTCTGGCGCGATAGGTTTCGTGAAACTTGGCCAACCAGTTTTTGCATCATATTTATCAAGAGAGCTAAAGAGCGGTTCGCCCGAGACAATATCCACATAAATGCCGGGTGCAGTATTATCCCAATAAGGGTTATCATGCGCAGGTTCTGTGCCGTTTTCTTGGGTAACGCTATATTGGATGGGGGTCAGTATTTTTTTGAGTTCTTCTATGCTGGGTTTTTTGTAATCTGTAAATTGAGTATGTGCTGGAGTATGCCACGTTTTAGAGAGGAATGGATCGCGCCCAGAAAGATATCTGAATAGTTTATAACGCACTGGATTTTTTAAATAATAATCTTGGTGATATTCTTCCGCTGCATAAAATGGCATGGCTGGCAAAATTTCAGTGACAATGGGTTGATCAAATTTCTTTGCATTATTCAGCGCCACTTTAGATTGCTCTGCAGCCTTTTTTTGCGCATCAGTGTGATAAAAAATGATTGAGCGATATTGTGGGCCGCGGTCGTTAAATTGTCCCCCAGCATCAGTGGGGTTAATGTTATGCCAGAACGTATCAAGAAGCGTTTGGTAAGATACTATTTTTGGGTCATACGTGATTTGAACTACTTCAACATATCCCTTTTGCGCATAATCTTCATACGTTGGATTTTCACCCATGCCGCCCATATAGCCAGAAACTACGCTCTGCACGCCATTTAATTTTTCAAATGGTCCGACCATACACCAAAAACACCCGCCTGCAAAGGTGGCTTTTTCTCCCGCCATGAGATCTCCTTGTGTTTGTAGAGGTTGTGTGTTGTGTAAGACAATATGATGTGTAGAGTAATGATAGGCAAAAATGAGTATCAGCATGCTTGCTACTACAAGAATCTTTTTATTCATACATACCCCTTATTAATTTGTACCCTACCATCTTATCAAAGTAGGGTACAACAAATAAAGAGTTTTAAGCACGGGCATGTGAATAGCGCGTTTCCAAATACGTGCATATGTGATCAAGCGTGCTGTTTACTACAGAGGTTTGCAGTTCACTGCCATCTTCACGATCCGTACTAAACAAGGATAATAACCCACCTTTAGGTTCAGGCTTTACCCATTCAATTTCACCCACTACAATGGCAAGTTCTTTGATCTTGGTAATGGCATCTGATTGTGAGCCGATTTGGTCAATTAAACCAATTTTAAGCCCCTGGTTACCGGTAAATATTTTACCATTTGCCCATTCTTGTGCTTTTTCTTTAGAGAGTTTATGGCGATGTTGTGCCACGTGCGCTACAAAATTTTGGTAACTATCATCAGAAAGACTTTGGAGCATGGCAAGTTGTTCTGGAGTAGTTTCCACAAACGGATCGGTGCAATTTTTGTATTCACCAGAACTTATTTCTTTGTACTCTACATTATATTGTTTGATCAGTTTATCAAATCTAAATTGGTAGGGTATGGTAGCACCTATTGAGCCCACAAAGGTGGATGGCGCTGCAATTATATGATCCGTGCTTGATGCAATGTAATACGCTCCCGATGTGCAAATATTTTCACACAGGGTAATGATAGGTTTAGGAAATTCCTTTTTAAGCAGTTCTATTTCATGCGCAATAATCTCACCTGTTGCTGCAGCACTGCCAGGGCATTCAATCCGCAGTAAGATGGCTTTAATATCATTATCTTTAAAATATTTACGCAAATAATGCACATAATGAGTAGAATCATATAAAATCCCTTTAATGGGAAGATAGGCTACCTTGGTTTGAGGTTCAAGCAGGTGGGTATAGTTTTTGATAAACCCCTGGATTATGGGAGGGGCAATCTGCAGGAGAATAATGATAAAAAATATATTTTTCAGATAATCGGTTACTCGTGCCATAAAAATCCCTTAGTTTATGTAGCCATGCCATATTTTTCTTTGTATACTTATATCTACTTTAGAATTAAACGAAAAGATTGTACAGCAAGTTAGTTTTTTCTTTGACTTTTATGTGAATATTCATTACAATTTCACTCATCTGGATTTGAAATTAAGGGCGGTTAGCTCAGTTGGTAGAGCATCAGTCTTACAAACTGGGGGTCGCAGGTTCGAGTCCTGCACCGCCCACCAACCTTCGCTAAAGCTCCGGTTGGCAGGCCAGTCTCTTTAATGGAAAAAACTAGATAATAAAATTGACATACTTAGTCCAGCGCAGGTTGCGCGTCGGAGCTAGCCAAGCGAACGTTAGTGAGCCCGGATTAGCGTAGGCGGGCTTTCATTATCTTTGAAAAAGTTATAAAAATTTGATTCCTCGGTAGCTCAGCTGGTAGAGCACACGACTGTTAATCGTTAGGTCGCAGGTTCGAGTCCTGCCCGAGGAGCCATACTTTAAACCTTGAAATACATACGTCTCTAGCGACGAGGGCATAAGACCTGCCTGTCTGCCATCTCACGATACAAATCGCTTGCGATTCACTCGGGATGAGCGGTGAGGAGGAAGCCTTGGCGCGGGAGCCAGCCAAACCCCACCCTTCCACACCCTTGCATTTTCTTCAAAATGATGTGTAAGCTGGAATAAGTGAGTATGAGGAGGTTAGAATCCTCAAAATGTTTTTGATTCAAAAAAAGGAAGTAAGATGAAACAAAAAAGTTTATTGACATTCGTGTTAGCTTTAGCTGTTTTTAGTGGTTGTGATATGTTCAGATCAAAGGATGTATGCCCTAAAGAAACTACGGTATTAAGAAATAGCATGAGAAAGTTATGGGAAGATCATATAGTCTATACCCATGATATTATTGTGAGCTTAGTGGGCAACTTACCAGATAAAGAAGCTGTTAAAAAAAGATTGCTTCAAAATCAAGATGACATTGGCAATGCGTTAAAGCCATATTATGGCGATCAAGTAAGTGCCGAACTTGCCAAATTATTAAAAGAGCATGAACTTATTGCTGGTGATATGATACAAGATTCATTGGCAAAGAACATGCAAAAGTTTAATGAAGATAAGGGAAAGTGGAGAACTAATGCCACTGAAATTGGTGCATTGTTAGCTAAGGCAAACCCGCATTGGACTGCAAAAGAAATGCAAGATTTGTTCTATGAGCATCTTGCAATGACTGAGGGTCAGTTTGATTCCCGCTTGAAAAAAGACTGGGCAGCCGATATTAGTTACTATGACAAAGGTCATGACCACATTCTCAAGATTGCAGATGCGATGACCGATGGTATAGTAAAGCAGTTTCCAGATAAATTTGAATGTCTTTGCCCTAAAAAGTAAATTGAAATAAATTATTCAAAAATCCCTTAAATACGGTATACTTAGTATATTATTTAAGAATCTATGAAATTTTGGGGGGCTGTAGCTCAGTTTGGTTAGAGCGTTCGCCTGTCACGCGAAAGGTCGCGAGTTCGAGTCTCGTCAGCCCCGCCATAAGTTACGTTCAGTACTTTTTACTAACAAATCGAATGGCGGATGAAGCTCCCAGACGATGTTCCCAGAGGTTATCGATAAGTTCTGAAATAGAAATTTGATAATTAGCCTTTTTTCCTCCACTTCTGAACTCATAAAAATCTCAAAAGCTCGGCTTGCAAGATCCAGTACGTATTTTGCGGTCATATAATAATTATCTTTAGCTTCCTGTAATTGTTCTAAACTGATACTTACATTGGTCAATTCATCACGAAGCTTTTGGTAAAACTTGTCATACTCGCTGTCAGTAATTCGCCCTTTAAGTTTATCCATGTATAAATTATCAATCATACTGGTCAGATGTGTTCTGCTCTTTCATGAGCCGTTCATGCTGCATAGTATGGAATTTGATTTTATCAACGTGAACTTCATCAAGGGTATGGGCAATCTCTGCTAGCGATTTCTTGAGGGATTCTTATGCTTTTGAAGCACTTTAGCAATTTCTACAGTAATAACCTCTTCCCGTAACCAAACGGCACCATGCTTACCTTTGTATTGAGTGCAATGATAATACACCATCCCCTTATGGCTTTCCGGCGTTATGCGCATGCCACAATCACCGCAACGCATAAGCCCACGGTAGATAAAAGGATGCCCTTCTAATTTAATGGGATTCTTGATTAAAGCTTCATTTCTTACTTTTTCAGCAGCTTCAAAAAGGGATTTGTCTAATAAGGGGTGGATAGCGATGGGGATAGTCTTTGCCTTTTACTGTCATTATTCCATAATAAAATTTGTTGTTTATTATTTTGCTGAGATACCCTTTATACCAAGGAAGGTTATAATCTAATTGAAGCTTTTGGCAAAGCATATCCATTGAATAGGCGCCTGTTGCATACAGCTCAAATATTTTCTTTACTATTTCCGCTTGATATTCATCAATAACAATATCTGTTTGTGCCATCATGTTTTTCTATATTCTTATATCCAAAAGGGGCTTTTGATACCCATATGCCTTTTCTGAGCATTTGTTCTTGTGCTCGCTTAACATTATCGCTAATGGCATCTGAATAGTATTTGGCAAGACCAAGGCTCATACTAAATTGGAATTTTTCAACAGCT
This sequence comes from Candidatus Babeliales bacterium, assembly GCA_963716425.1. Classification (GTDB taxonomy): domain Bacteria; phylum Babelota; class Babeliae; order Babelales; family JBFXEV01; genus JBFXEV01. The sequence continues at coordinate 170,746 of OY970310.1, read as the reverse complement.
GATATGCTGCTGGTGATCACTTGGCCATCCGAAACAAAATGCAATTCTATTTTATCTTCAAGTGCTCGTTCATAAAGAACAGCAATTCGCTTATCAAAGACATTGCGTGAGAGTCTATCTACTTTATCACAAAAACAGCAACCTTTTCTTTTTGCTCAAGAATAAAATCAATGATCTGGTCAAACTTTTCTCGATCGATTGAGTACGCACTTTCATCAAAGCTACATGTTTGCAGGATAGTAAAGTTCTTGCTTTGGCAGTAACGCTCAAGACGGACTACTTGAGCAGGTAATGAGTTGCCAGCATCTCGTTGTTCTTCAGTACTTACGCGTGCAATGAGAATAGCTTTCATATTCTTGAATCCTGGTGTTAATTTGTAGTGTCTAAAAATATGGCCAAGAAGAGTGTAGCATAAAAAGTGACAAAAATGGTAAAAAATCGAACATTTAGATTTTGATGTGCAAGCTGTATTAGGGATTTGTTAAGGTGATGGGGTTTGGGGATAAGTTTAAATTGAACTAGGGTGCACTACAAATTGAGTGCACCCTAGTAGATTAGTTGGTTAGTCTCGCCAGTATAATTGTTTACCAGCTTTAAGTTCTTCAATAGCATAAAATCCAGTTCCTGGACCACCATTGTCGTTATCATAATTTCTAATATCAATACGATCTTCACTAAAATCAACTTTAATTGATCGACCTTTTATGTAGCCAACTTTGCTACCCTTTTTTTCTAAAATTATTTGAGCTTCTGCATCATTCAAGGTATCTGCGCCAGGCAAGATTGCATAAAGTTTTTTAAAACGTTGAACTTTAGCACGTTGAAAAAGAGCTTGTAAGACTTTCTTTTTATCTAGGCCTGAAATATTGATATAACTATCATGGGGATGAATATATTGTCTTTCTGGTGGAAATTCCCAGGCGAAGTCCGTGAAAGCCTCCGAAACTTGATCATATAACTTACTCACTTCATCATATAATTCATTGCTACCACCCTTCTTGGGATCGGGATGTAAGGTACCCCCAAATACCAAAAGTTCCTCTTCTATCTTAGGCAGATTAGCAGCTTCATAAAGCATTTCTCTTTTAGTTTTGTCTGGCTCTTCTTTTGCCTTTTGAGCAGCAGCAATTGCTATGAGACTCTCTTCTTTAAGTTTCTTATATTTATCCCATTCCTGCAGTTGAGCTGGTGTTATTTTCTTACCCATGGCCTGTAACTTAGCAGCCTTTTGAGTTGGCCTTGCAGCTTCTTCCATAGCATTCACCAACCCTATCTGTAGGAATATTAAGCCAATGAAGGTTAATAACATAAGTTTCTTATTCATAAATTCTCCTATTTTTGATTAAAATATTCTATAATCCCAATTTGGGGCTATTGCTTCTCATATTCACTATATCAAATTCAGGGAATGAAAAACAATGGCATAGGTTGGAAAAATCCTTTATTCTCAGACCTTTCAGCATAGAAGCTCGAGCTCTTGCAATGCAAGAAGATCTTGGAATAGTTTTGACTGCACGAGTTGATTTATATCTGTGAAATCTACCAAGCTGAAAATTATGAATATGCAACGCATGGTGATTAAGACTCATTAAGTATTAGTTACTAAAACTATTGCATAATATATTTCTCATATGACATATTGAAACAAAAGGTATATAGGTATTTCAAAAGTAGACTAATAAGGAATTCGATATGAGCAAAAAAATTCTATGTATAATGTTTGGTATGTTATCAAACATCGGTACAATGTATGCATTAGAAGCCGAACTAACCACTCTACATGATACATTAAATGCTCTCGCCAAAGCACTATCCATGCAAGCACCACCTCAACCGCAGCCTACGCCCAAGGAAAAACCAGTATCATCAACGTCTGGGAAGCTAACTAATGAAGGACTCTGGGATAAGCTTGATAAATCTCATGTATGGAAAAAACCATTAGAGCGTGAAGAAGAGTACCCTCTGGGTGCTCTCCAGTTTGAGATGAAACAAATAGAGTATAGTAAAATAAAGAACAGAGCCCAGGCATTTACTGAAATCGAACGACGTCTGCTCTATGAGTTGGCGAGAGAGCGTGAGGAAGGTATAAAATATATATTTCCACAATCTTACTTTGATTATGTTGAAGCTCATTTAGAAAGCCTTGATAAGCAATCCGCGCAAGTGATGCCGCAACCAAAGCCTAAAACGCAAGTGACGCCACAACCAAAGCCTAAAACGCAACCAGGAGCATCAACATCTGGGAAACTAACCAATGAAGAACTTTGGACAACGCTTGGTTGGCCGCTGCCGGAGTTGGGGGAGTATGGCAAAAGCATGCAATGTATGAGGACATGTTTAAGTTATATATGGCGTAAAATAGAAAAAGTTAAAACACGCGATGAAATCAAAAAAGTGCTAATTAGCTTTATGAAAGATTCGCAATATCTGCCAGGTCACGGAAAATATATATTTCCAGATCAATTCTTTGATGATATTGAGACTTTTTTAAGAACAGGTGAAACGGGGATTGGGAGCAAATAGGAGCGCAAGAGTATTCTCTTATCTTGGTGCTTCCAAAACCGGCAGGCCGGTAAGACTGCTTGGTAGGAAGAATGGCATCAAGCCATCATGGTCCTTATGCCTAGGGCAACATAAGAAGCCCGCTCGTATGATACAAGTTATCGCGAGCGGGTATTTTTTTAACGTGCATTATTTTATTATGAGGTTTCAGCCTCTTCATGCAATACTAAGCACAAAGCTTTCACGCTAGTTGTATATTATTTATCTTTGTTGTCGTGGAGTCATCATGCTCAAAGCACCAGTGCTTATTGTGTGAGCTAATCAATAAACAAGCTATTGGCAACAAGCTAACTCAGTCTTGCAGCTATAGAGCATATTAGTCCTGGCATACCTGCAGACTTAGCCTTGAAATAGAAATTCCTTTCATATACATCATCAAAAGAACAATAGTGCAAATTCTTCACTTAAATGCGTTAGTTCCGAGATATCTGTAACAACTATTGCATTAAAGAACTAAGCTATGCTTCACTGATAAAAAGTAGTTGAGGATATTATTAAACAACGTGATACAAGATCTAAAGGACATTCATGCAAATCAAATCTAACAATTCTCTAAAGCCGCTACTCATTTGTGCAGTGTGTTTCATAGTGCTTTTAGGAGTTATAAAGTATCCAGTGTTACTGCAATCACCAAAAACATCCAATGTTGATCAAGATATACAAAGTATTCTCGATATTAGTACTTTTGCCCAATCTAACCCTGCCAAAGCAGAGCGTTGGAAAGCCATGGAGCAAGAGGTTGCTGGTTGGGGGGATGCACTAGGTCTTGGAATTGATCCTCAAATAAAAAATGCAGTTATTGTGCTGAATCTTCTTGGTTTTAAAACGAATGCGTCATGTGAAGGTCACATCGATAGGGCCTTAGCTTATCCTTGGATAGATTTTGAAACCGAAGATAAGGAGATAGATGCCTTACGCAGTAAGGGAAGAAAAATATACGAGCGTATTCAAGAAATAGAACAAGGAATTCAAAAAAAATATCCAGATCTTTCTTTGGGAGAAGCTCTCGGAGAAGAAGATTCACCGGAAAGAATTCAACTTTTTGGAGAATATCACCCCATTAACAATCAAATTGAGAAGCTTGCCAAAACAAAACTAGTGCCTTTGAGAAATTTGATTATTGAATATTATAAAGGTCGTTCTATTGATCCAGATAGAATGATTGTTATCAAGGACATTAATCCAACTTTTTTAAGAATGCATAGCCTTGGTGGTAGTTGGCAAATTACTAGAAGTGACATAGATAAACTACAAAAAATGAAGGAATATCAAGAAGAAATGAACTTGTTCGCTGACTTTTTGATCCATTATTATTTTACGAAATGATGTCTAGTTATATGATTAACATTTCATAAGTTAGCTCGTGGCAAAAATGCCTAACTTCTTCCCCTTTGTGGAATTCTGAACCTTAAACAGGAGAGCATAAGGCATCAGGCTAGGAGATGCGGAATTTGAAGAAAGATATTTTTCCAGGTAAAAAACTAATATTCTATTCAATCTGAAATAAACTATTGCTATTTTAATCGCTGATTTGGTATCCTGAAACTGTAGGGTTATGCCCTGTGAATGTGTCTTTTAACTATTTTAAGGAGAGAAATTATGAAGAAGAGTTTATTATGTATTATGGCTTGCTTAATGTTTTTGCAAACAGGATTAGTTCTGGCTATGGAAGAAGCGGCTAAGCCTACTCCAGATGAATTGGGTAAAAATGTATTTGATCTAATTAGCACAAATTTAAATGAAGCTATTCTTGAGAAAGTTAAAAGCCTTATAGGGGATGGTGCTAATGTGAATGCCCACTTTGGATTTAATCGAGACACGGCATTAATGATAGCTGCCGGTAATACCTTTTATGCCATGAATAAAGTGAGCGAAGAATCACAAACTGCATTAGCTAAAATGCTTATTGCAGCTGGTGCTGACGTTAACGCTGAAAATAAGCATAAAGATACCCCTTTAGTTTTTGCTATTCAATCATCTCGTTATCCACAAATCATTACAAATCTTATTGAAGCAGGTGCAACGATACGAGCTCCATATAATAGAGAAATGAAAAATCCACTTGATTTAGCTGTTGGGAATGCATTAAAAGGAGGTGATCATGAGAAAGCTATTCTTAAAGCAATGGTAACTACTCTATCGCCTATTGAGGTTCAGCATATATTACCTATGGTAATGGCATTAAAACTTAGAATACCTGAGACTATAGGGAAGAACATTCCGCTCGATATGCAACGATTACTTCGTAATACTTTTGTAGAGCAAGTGGTTAATGAAAAATTGGCATTTGCCAAACAATTTTTGCCGAATGTGCCAGAAGCTGAATTGCGAACAGCAATTGAACAGAGTCTTTTAAGAGTCCTTCGCAAACCTACTGTAGTGAAATAGACTATTGTACAAGCATTAGCGGGACAATAAAATTTAGATATTAATTAACAATTTTAATCGTTAATTAAGTATTCACTTATTACTAAATAATAAAAAACTGCTCTTTTGATTCTAACGATTGCTAGCGTACATATGGTATACAAGCTTGAGCTTTCCAAATTTCAGGCTTTCCTGCTACCTTTGATACTTAGACAAAGACAATGGCTTGAACTCATCGATATGTTTTCTTATAACCCCAAAGGGTGTTTCTGTATTTGGCAACCGTGCCTTATTAGCATCAGCAATAAGCCGATACCAGCTTCTTTGATTACATTTGGCAAACATTACCCGGAGTTCCCTTGCATCCATTGTCTCAAATGCTTTACGCAATCCAAACAGCATTAAGAGTTGCTTTGGTGTTAACTCAGGATTATTGCATACTAAGACAGCAAGTAATGCTTTATCATTGCGTGCTTTGTAATCAAGGAGCATGGGTCGTTTACTTTCTAATTCATCAAGGTAGTGGAGCAGGATAGCTCGTGAGATTGCGGGCTTAAAGAGCTTTTTGAATGTTAGCTCAGCTTTAATTCCTAAAGCTTTGAATAACTGCTTGATCTTATCGCGCTTGTTTAAGCGAACTTCCATACGGAGCACTTCAAGCATTTTTCTGTTCTTAAGCTTATTAAACGTATCAGCTTGGATCTTATTGTCTTTTTCGATTGATCGCTTGCTGCTAATATTTGCTTTCTCCAGATCCCGTATTTTATCATAAAAAACAACCTCATAAGAATTACAGTGCCAACGGAAGCTGTGGCCTTCATTGCGATAATCTGTTTGATTGGTGTCGATTGAGAGTTTAATGTTTGCTTCTTTGATCTTATTGATAAAGTGATAGGGTGTTGCGCCATCCACTAAGGGAATGTTTTTAGAGTAATGTATTGCGCTGACAGGTGCTTGTGCAAGTGCTGTAGTGGTAGTGACCACACCCATCTGTGCAAGCACGAGCGTGAGCCTTGCTACAATATGCTTAAAATCTTTATATTGCAGCTCATCAAAGTTATTACCAAAAAGGAGCTTGGGTAGTGAGAGCTCAATCTTGAGCATGGGTTCAAATTGTTCTTGTGGATTAATTCTGCAGGAAAGAGTAAGACGTGGTTTATAGATGTCGCTTTTCAGTTCAGATGTACTGGGATTTTGCTTAGAGCGTATGTTGCCAGCTCTATATGTGTTTGCCTGCAGCACCCATCCAGCATGTGGTTCAAAGTTTTCTGGCTTGGTGATCGTAAATGAGTTGCTGCTGAGTGTGAGAACTATCGTATCAATCATGGTGTACAGTATGTTTAGCATTAGAACGATATAGCTCACTAAAGATAGTGGAGTTTTAAAATTAAAACAAGGCTTACTGTGTGGAAACGGTAAGCCTTGCTTAATGTCATTTATATGTTTGGCTTTTGATGGCCGAGTTGATTTTGCGGCCTTCTTTGTCTTTTGTACACGACGGTCAACGGCCATTAATACAGAAAGCAAAGAAGCTACTCTTCTTCTTTCATCTAATGTTAATACCAAAGTTATAGCAGTAGTTCTTCTCATGGAGTTATCCTAAAAGAATCCTTAAAATTGAATAGCAATGACCAAACTGATATAAATCAGGTTTAGTAATTACTGAGTTTTTATACTTGTTTAAAAATAAGTTGGGTTATTTGGGGTCAGCAAAATAGCACTGTTTATGCAGTGTAATGCTGTTATATGATGCCAGCGTTGCAAAAGGTGTTTGCAATCTAGCTAATGAAATGTGTGTTATCATGATGTTCTCTCCAGGTCTATATTTATGAAGACCAGTACTTTTTAATTTCTTTCCAAGTATTATAACTGTGTGATTGCAGAAAAGCAAATTTTTTATGTTTTCATGTGGCGCATGGGTACTTGTACTTTGAGGGTCAAAATCCCCCATTTACAGGTTTGTTATAAATTTGCCACAAGCTGTGGCAAATTTGGGTGAGATCATTAAAGGCTAGTATTGGCTGAATATTGATATCAACGTATAATACTAATAAGCATCACATTTAAAAGGATCAAAATGACTAATAAAAAGTTGCCGCAACCACGAACTGAAGAGTTCGCTAAAGAATATGCCCAAACACTTAAAAGTATTAAAAAACGAATTAAAGAAGCGCAAGTAAAAGCCATTATGGCAGCCAATAGGGAACTTATTGAGTTATATTGGTCATTAGGAGAAATTATAACTGAAAAGCATGATATCTCAGGATGGGGTGCGAATGTTATAGAGGAGCTTGCCAAAGACTTACAAAATGCGTTTCCAGGCGTTAGTGGGTTATCAGTCCGTAATATTTACCGCATGAAGTCATTTTATGAAGCATATGCAAAATTGCCACAGGTCGTAGGCGAAACTGAAAACCTCCCTATTTTCTTGATTCCATGGGGGCATAATGCTTTAATCGTTGAAAAAATCAAAGATACTCAAGAACGGATATGGTACGCTCAAAGAGCTATAAAAAATGGCTGGAGTCGCAGCATACTTGAGATGTGGATTAAATCTGATTTGTATCGCCGAGAAGGAAAGGCTATTACAAATTTCAAAGAAAAGCTTCCTGTTCCTGAATCTGATATGGCTCAACAAACCTTCAAAGATCCCTATTTGTTTGATTTCTTAGAATTGCGAGAGAATTTTAAAGAACGTGAGATTGAGCAAGGGTTAATTAATCATATACAAAAATTTCTTCTTGAGCTTGGACAAGGATTTGCATTTATTGGTCAACAAGTGCCAATAGAAGTTGGAACTAGTACTTATTTTATTGATTTGCTTTTTTATCATGCAAAGCTGCATCGGTACATTGTTATTGAGTTAAAAGCGCGTGAGTTTGATCATCGTGATGCAGGCCAAATTAGTTTCTATCTTACTGCCGTTAATAATAAGCTCTGCACCCCAGATGATCATCCAACTATTGGGCTATTGTTATGTACTAGCAAAGATAAAGTTCAGGTTGAATATGCATTGGGATCAATCTCAAACCCAGTGGGCGTTGCCTCCTTTGAAGCGGTTATTACAGAGACGTTACCTAAAGAATTTAAAGGCAGTTTGCCATCAGTTCAAGATATTGAATTAGAGCTACAGAAGCAAAAAGCGATAAGTGAACTAGAAAAGGATGATGAGTTAGAGGAGGATTAATTCGTTCCTTGCATGGTTTAGAAAGGTCATATAATTACCTACTTTTAGTAGCTATTACCAATGGGTAAAAAATAGAGGATTTATAAATTAAAATAGTCCTTTTTACAGGTTTGGTGTAATTTTGCCACAAGCTGTGGCAAAATTAGGATTAGACTTGCAATACCCCCTTTAAGCATACAACGGCGGATAAACTAAATAGGAGTTTACTGCCAATATTATGCTATGCTATTTAGCTATGTGCTATCTCAGTGCGCTGCAATAATGAATAACAAAGTGCAAAACCAACTTGCATCTTCTCGTTGCGGTGAAAGATAATTATCCGATAAAAATACGTTGTTATCTTTTATTGCTACCAAACAACTCTTTACTCACCGGAAGACCATATTTTGTGGGTATTCCAGCAAATGCTATAACCGTTTTAATGCGCTGTAAATTGAATCCAAATGAGATGTTTTGTATACGGAACAGGTCTACAAGGGACCGCCAGTCTTTGCTCCTATGGAGTTATGCCTGGCTATATCATCTTCTTCAAGGCCCGTTACTTAACAGTCAATATAGCTTACTAGCGAAGACTATTCAGCGTAGTAAGCATAGGCACGAAGATGGACCATCTAACTTTCCCCGAGCCTATCAAGAAAAGTTTCTTTTTATCGTCTAATGTTTTGTCCACTCGATATACGTGTCCGGAAGGATGATCAAACATGCCTATATACTTCACTCATATAATTACATATCATGCAGTAAATTCATTAATAACAAGCATATGCGCGTTTTTGCTTATTTGCGGTATATTATATAACTGGAAAAAGTTGATTCATAATAAAAAGCAAACAAGTAACCATTCGCATTTTCGAAAAAGAGAATCAGGGCTTTATGCGTATTTATTTATAGTCTTTTTTCTGTTGATAGTAAGTTATTGGGCATTTTCAGAATTTTTAAAATTTAATAACAAGTTCTTGGTTGGTTTTAATGAAACAGGTTTATGCATGTGGCACAGTTCGCGCAATGCATATGAGTCTGCTTATATTTTCATTCCTTGGGATCAAATGCGAAGCGTGGAGCGATCCTCCAAGTTGGGTCACCGATTTCGTAGAGGATGGAATAAAATAACTGTGTTTTTTAAACAGGCCCAGCTTTTTTTGATACAAGATTCCAGTACGTATAAAACAAGTGATGGCACATGCCAATTGCTGATTTGTGGGCGAGAAATGTTTACAGATAATCATTGTAGTATAAATTTTGATTATTGGACCTGGATGCCCAATTGTATCGAAAATGAGATTAATAACGAAAGAAAAAAGAATTGGTCACAAAGACGCATCTCTTTCTAGAAGATCAAGACAAGAAATTAACTTCATAATGGGTAATTCAGATATGATGCATCCAAGATATATTCATATGGAGATATTTATGTTAAATAGATTATTTATTATTCCCTTTTATTTTTACATGATGTCTTTTATCAATGCTGAAGAGGTTGATGCATTATTGTATGCTGCACGAGATGGTGATGTAGCGCAGGTAAGTAGGTTGCTTAAGCAAGGGGCAAATGTGAATTTGCAAACTAAGGATGGTATTACGCCGCTTATTATGGCTGTGGAAAAGGGGCATTTAGATACAGCGTACATTCTTATTGATCAAGATTCAGATGTTAATCTTGCTGATGATAGTGGAGTAACTGCATTATATGCTGCTGTGCGGTTAGGTTACTTAGATATAGTAAAGAGATTATTAAAAATAGATAATGTCGATGTTAATAAGCAGGATATTCAGGGGGTATCTCCTTTGCACATGGCTTCAGGCACGGGCTATTTAGAAATAGTGAAAGAATTATTAAGAAACAAAAAAATTAATGTAAATATTCAAGATGAGGATGGTTGTTCTGCGTTGAAATTGGCTGCAAATGAGGGACAATTTGAGATAGTAGAAGAATTACTAAAATTTCAAGGTACTGATGTAAATTTGCAGGATAAGAATGGTAATAATCCACTATTAATTGCTGTTCAAGATGGGCATTTACAAATAGTCAAAATATTATTAAAGAGTGAAAATATTAATGTAAATATAAGAGATAATGATGACCACTTAGCTTTGCAATGGGCAGTATATCTGGGGAAATTAGAGGTTGTAAAAGAACTATTAAAATGTCAAGGCATGGACCTAAATATCCAGGACAAGATCGGTAATACGCTATTGAGTACTGCTGTAGAAAAAGGGCATTTAGATATTATCCATGTTCTTATTGATCTTCAAGCAGATGTTAATCTTGCAAATGATTTAGGGGTAACGCCATTATATAGAGCTGTGCGGTTAGGTTCTTTAGATGTAGTAAAAAAACTATTAAAAATTGAAAATATTGATGTGAATAAGTCAGATGATGAAGAGCAAACTCCTTTACTTATTGCAGCATGTGAGGGGCATTTAGAAATAGTGCAAGGACTGCTAAAAAATAAAAATATTAATGTTAATATTCAAGACAGTGGAGGCTGTTCTGCTTTGTATTGGGCTATAAATTCCGAACAATTAGAAGTGGCAAAAGAACTACTTCAATTTCAAGGTATTGATATAAATTTACAGAATAAAGAAGGCATGAGTCCGTTATTTATAGCATCCGCGTTAGGAAATGCTGCCTTAGTCAAAGAACTTCTTAATAAAGAAAATATCCAGGTAAATGCACTTGCTGCGGATGGGGCTACTCCGTTAGATATTGCTGAGACCGAAGATGTTAAACGACTATTATTTCAGCAAGGAGGAAGGGCCTTTTTGCCTATCAAGCATAGAATGTTACGGTTTGTAGATGCGGTGAATAAGGGAAAACTTGAGGATATTAAAAAACAAGTTTCTGTGAGTGCTTCTGAGCTAGCAACTAGTATTCAAAAAATTGTGGATAAAGGACTTAATTACCATCTTACGATAAATCCAAACAACATAAAATTTGATGGAGAAAATAAAGTTGTACTAAGTGGCAATTTTAAGGCTAGTAGGGCTGGGTGGAACATGGAAGGTTTTTCTACCTATTTTATTTTAGAAAAACAAGCAGATGAATGGTATATTGTGGATACCGATTTTGTTAATAAATTGAGTGGTACGTTCTTCTGGAGTTTTTTTACACTTATATTTGGGGTATTGATTTTTTGGCTATGGATGTTAATTGATTGTATTAAGTATCCAATAAATAATAAGGGTTTATGGCTATTTTTGCTTCTTATATTTAATTTACTTGCGATGGTGCCATATTATTTTATTGTAAAATATAACCGAAAAAATATGTTTGCTTAGTGATTTTGTGTTTTTTATCGGAATCTGGAACTAGGGCTTAATAAGCCCTATAATATTTATGAGTATCAGTGTTTTACCTGCACATGCAGATGATTCTGCTCAGCGCCGATAAGCTCTTGGCAGAGATGTCTGCCGACACTAGGTTAAAGTGTGACATGCCTAATTTCTTTCCTTTATATAATTTAAAATCTTAAATGGGAATATGTTAGCTTTTCTTGCCGTAGCGTAGCAGTGAAGGAGCATTTTAGCATGTCGCAGGATTATTCTTGCAGCAACTTACGCATGCTGGATTTGTTGAATTAACCGCTCTATTAAGGGAAAACCCATTTCTAAATGCTCCTTCCCATAACTATTGATTTTTGCATTCTATTTGTATTATTATAAAATAGAGAGGTAACGGATACATCAAATAAATTATTTGATATATTATTCTCAGTAAATTAAGAGGTGCATCATGAAAAACCATAAAACATTTAATGCAATGGCAATAGCTTTAATCATAATGTTTTTTAGCTGTATTGATAGCATATTGGCAATGGAAGACAAGCCAGATTTAAATACGCAATTATGGAATGCAGTAGATTATGATAATGAAGCAGAAATAATAAAATTGCTTGATGAAGGTGCTGATGTAAATGCACCAAATCCTAAAAAACAAGGCTGGCGTACTATATTGGAAAGATATGTATTTGGAGGAAGCATTGGTTTTCAATTGGAAAGATATGTATTCGGAGAAAGCATTGGTGGTATTGCGGAAGGAAATATGAATATTGTTGTAGCACTACTTGCAGCAGGAGCTAACTCAAAACAAGCTAGCGATAAAGAAGAGGCTTATCTCGAAAGACGAAATTCCTATACTTACGAGACGGCTTATATTGATCAAAACCAAGTATTTTCTCTTTTACGAAGAATCCAGCTAACTCCAGAAGAGATTCAAGATATATTAAAAAGAGCAGCTGATCAAAATTTAACTATACGAAGCCTAATAGCATCTCCATTAATGAAAGATCTAGTAACTGAGAAAATGAAAAAAATAGTGGAAGGTTATGATGAAAACTATGCATTATCTCTTGGCGAAAGCAAACAGCTTCGAAAAGCTATTGAAATAAATATTATTAGAGCATTGGTAACTAATGTATCTCCTAATGAAATTCAGCACGTAATACCTGCAATTATAGCTTTGACTAGGCGACCAAGTAATGTTGGTAGAGACATTGGGAATATTATCGCTGTACAATTAATTCCAGAGATAGTTAATGAGAAATTGGCTTTGGCAAGGCAATATTTGCCTAATGCTCCAGAGGTTGAATTACGTCAAGAGATCATAAATAATATAAATAGAGCAATCGCTCAATCTCCTAGAATACAAGCTGCAGCACAACAGCCTATTGCGCAATAAATAAAAAATCCGCTCGTACTTTTTATCGCGAGCGGGTTAATAGTTAACTATTTAAAAAATCGAACGATCAAGCTCCATACTATACCTAAGCTTTTCTATTGCTTCTTCTGCAGCGCCTGAACCATGAACTTTATCGTAGAGTTTGGGATCGAAAGTAGTTCCTGAAAGATTAACGTTTAGTGTGCGACCTTTTATAACGGCAATGCGACCTTGTATCTTATTAATAGCCCATTGAGCTTCTGCCTCCGACAAAGGCTCATAAGATTCTTCGGGTTTTCTGGCGCGCTCATAAAGTGCTCGTAAAACTCGCCATTTAGTCAATTCAAAGATGTCAATCTTCCTTTTTTCCATTGCAATCACTGGCGAACCTGCACCGATTAGCATTAATAATGCTATGATACTACCTATTTTCATAAGATTTTCTTTATGTTTTTAAGTTATAGATACCAACTATTTTCTTACCCCAAGCGTACAGAATTAGATGGGTCAAAGTCAATCGACAAGCTCAGGACTAGAGGCGCAGGGGTCAAAGCCACGGTTTATTTTGAGCGATTTCTCATAATGATTGCCTTTATGGCAAGCAGATTTGCAGCGCCAAAATATTCATTTACAGGTTTGCGTACCTATTTTTCAGGTTCAACCAACCCCTATTTCTCCATGTCAGAATTTGACAAATTTATAGAAATATATACAATTAGAAATAATATTAAAAATTTACTATGGAGAAAGTGTTATGAATCTAATTAAAAGAATTATTCTATTATTATCTGTATTTTGTGTTGCGGTGCCTGCTCGGGGCATGGATTATCCCCTCTTTGTGGATAGTCGTGGCGAAACTATAACTGTTCGCACGCTTGCAGGGGTCTTATCGATTGTAAGTATTCTGGCGGTGGGAGGATATTTACTACGTCCTAGCGATTTATATATAGCAGCAAGACAAGGTGATACAGAAAAAGTAAAACGACTTCTTGCGATGGGGGCTGATGTGTCAGCGTGCTATCATAACAAAACTGCATTACATATCGCAGCAAAAAAAGGACATATAGAGGTGGTTAGATGCATTTTACAACATGTTTATTTTAGTTCAGCAAAAACATCTAATGATTCGGCATCTCAAGCACGCATTAAAGAAGCATTGCTTGTATGCATGCGCAATACATTACCGCGCGACGTGCGTAATAAAATAATTTCATATTTACCTGAAGATATACTCAATCAAACACATTGTAGATTAGCATTCACTTACGGAGCTGATTTAAATAAATTAGTTGCACAATGTCCATTAGAGTGGTTTTTATGCATGTATGATGCAATTAAGCCTGGTCATAAGTCTGAATTTTTGGATGTTATGGTTCCGGCAATTACTGAATACCCCATGGATAAGCTACGAGAGTTATTGGTAGATCAAAAACTCCAAGCAATTAATCCTGCAAGTAATGGTCCTGTAATTCTTGCAATGCTAGATGTTACAAATGTGGAACAGCATCGCACTGCAATTGCACAGAATGTGCATAAAGCTTTTACTAGTAGAGTATTTCAGAAACATCCAGAGTTAAAGTTAATCAATGTAAATCAGGCTGTACAAGATATAATGAATGATAATTCAGATTTACCAGGGAGAAATGATCATGAATTTAATTAAACGAATCATTCTATTATTATCCGTATTTTGTGTTGCCATGCCTGTTCATGGAATGTATCGTAAGGTTTCTGCTGCAGCTATTAAAGTTCGGCCTAAGTTATCCGTTATACACCGCTCATTTTCCAGTAACTCAAATAATTATTCAAACGCCAATAAACAACGTTATTCACAACTACTTTATCCAGCTATGATCCTTTCAAGTTCTCTCACTATGATATATGCAATGCAGCAAGAAGAACCATATGATTTTGATTATACCATAAGTGAGGAAATGCCTAAAAGTGACTTGCAATTAAAAGATTATGATCCAACGCAAGAAGAAGATAAGCAATTATTGACGGAAATTTGCGCATCAAATGAAGCAGCCTTTGTGAGCAGTAAAGATAGCTTTGTAGATCACATACATTCTATGCAACAGTCCATTGATTGCTTAGTTAAAATACTTTATAAGGGTGATAGACGAGTTGGCTTTATAGCTTATCGCAAAGGCAAGCGTAATGAAGGGGATATAGAGTATATAGGTTTACATAAAAAGTATCAGGGTAAAGGTCTTGGAAAATATTTACTCATCTATGCATTAAAGGAATTAAAAGCAAAGGGATGTTTGTCTTTTAGTACTACAGTAAGAGATTTTAATATGCCTTCAATAAATATGTTTAAAAGTATAGGTTTTCAAGAAACTGATCAACGGCATGGTTATATTACTCTTAAAGTATTTGAGGGAATTCCCCTAAATTTAGAAAATAAGCGAAAGCTATCTAATTGGCAAAAAACATTGCTTCATGGGAATTGGCTTGATTGAGCTTTTAGCATAAAGCAAGCTCATGGCGGGAAAGATACCCGCCGTCACTATGTTATGGCGTGGCGTGCCTAATTTCTTTCCTTAGCGATTTCTCATAATGATTGCCTTCATGGCAAGCAGGTTTGCAGGGCAAAAATATTCATTTACAGGTTTGCATACCTATTTTACAGGTTCAACCTACCCCCCACACCCATGCCAGAATTTGACAAATCCGTGGAAATATATACAATTAGAAATAATAATATAAATTTACTATGGAGCAAATGCCATGAATTTAATTAAACGAATCATTCTAATATTATCTGTATTTTGTGTTTCGACACCTGTTCGGGCCATGGATGCCGGAGTGGGTGTACTAGATTCCCTCAAGGCAGCGATAGTAGGAACTGCGGCTGGCATTGTTACTTACTGTGTGTTCATCAAAGGCCTTGAATATGTGGGTATATTTAGTGAGCATTGGCTTGATTCATTAGAGGATGGATATAAAGTTTATAGTCCATTACATTGGGCTATATTGTACGATAAAAGTGCAGAAAAAGTCAAATTGCTTCTTGCGCAAGGTGCCAATGTTGAAGCCAAAAATCTGGAAGGTTTGAACGCATTAGTTCTTGCAGCAAAGAAAGGACATGTAGACATAGTCAGAACAATTTTGCATCATGCTCCTTTTGATCCTAGAAGGCAATTTGTATATCCTATTTCGCCAGCTTCTATGATAATTAGACCTATGTTGGGACAGCCGCCTTTTGATATTATAAATGATCCTACCAGAGAACCCATAAAGCCGGTGGATCATACATCTTTTGCTCGCGTCTTGGAAACTCTACGAATCGGTAGTATCAATAATTTACCGTGTGATTTGCGAACTAAAATACTTGCCTATTTACCTGAAGATGCACTCAATCAAGAACAGTGCAGATTGATGTATAACACTTGTTCCAATGTATCAGAATTAGTTGCACAATGTCCATTTGAGTGGTTTTTGCGCATATATGATGCGATTCTACCTGGCCACAAGTCTGAGTTTTTGAATGTTATAGTTCCAGCAATTACAGAATATCGTATGGAAAAAGTTAAAGAACTATTGGCAGACCCAAAGTTACAAGAACTTAATCCCGCAACAACAGATCATGTAATTCTTGCAATGCTAGATGTTACAAATGTGGAGCAGCATCGCACTACAATTGAACAGAATGTACGTAAAGCATTTACTCATAGAGTATTGCAGAAACATCCAGCATTAAAGTTAATTAATGTAAATCAGGGTATTCAAGATGTAATGAATGATAATTCAGATTTACCAGGGAGAAATGATCATGAATTTAATTAAAAGAATTGTTTTATTATTATCGATATTTTGTGTTGCGATGCCTGCTCGGGCTATGGCCCCCCTCATGGACGCATGCATGTCTGGCGACAAAGTAGCAATTGCGGTGGCTATTGGGGGTACTAGCTTGTTTGGAGTTTTGGGCTTAACGATCGCTCGAAAAGTTGGTCATTTAGTTTCCGTAATCAGAGAAAATCGATGGATCGATAGAGAAAATCGATGGACTGATCCAGATCTAGAAATAACTAAAGCATCACTTGGCAAAGAAGGTTATCTTAAAGAAAAAGATTGTAATGGTTGTACGCCTCTGCATTGGGCGGCTCATCAAGGTCAGGAAGAAAAAGTTAAATTGCTTCTTGCGCATGGTGCGGATGTTGCTGTTAAAGACAATGGGGGCTGGACTCCCTTGTATACTGCTGCTTTTCATGGCCACACAGAGACAGTTAGATGTATTTTACAACATGCTCCTTTTAGTCCAACAAAAAAATCTAATGAACCGGCATCTCAAGCACGTATTAAAGAAGCTTTGCTTGTGTGCATGCGCAATAATTTGCCTCGCGACGTGCGTAATAAAATAATTTCTTATTTGCCTGAAGATATACTCAATCAAACACATTGTAGATTAGCATTCACTTACGGAGCTGATTTAAATAAATTAGTTGCACAATGTCCATTTGAGTGGTTTTTGTGCATATACGATGCAATTCTACCTGGTCATAAGTCTGAATTTTGGCATGTCATGGTTCCTGCAATTACTGAATACCGCATGAGCAAAGTAAGAGAATTATTGGCAGATCCAAAACTCCAAGAGCTTGATCCTGCAACAACGAATCCACTGATCCTTGCAATGCTAGATGTTACAAATGTGGAGCAGCATCGCACTGCGATTGAACAGAATGTGCGTGATGCATTTACTAGTAGAGTATTTCAGAAACGGCCAAAGTTAAAGTTAGTGAACGTACATAAGGGTGTTCAAGATGTCATGAATAGTGATTTGCAGCAAAACCTTGCGCGCGATTAATCACCAAACTCATGCTCCCATCTCTGTGCTTAACCTGTCAAACTATTGTTTAATGAAGCTATCCCCTCCCATAAGAATTAAAACCTTTTCAGGGTTGGAATTTATATATTTATTCAATTTGAAATAAATTCATTGCTCTTTATTTGCTTGATTTGCTATACTGATAATGCAGGGATATGCCCTGAAAAAATATTTAGCTACTCATTTTTTAGGAGAGTAACAGATGAAGAAAAATAGAGTAATTGCCTTAATAGGTCTTATGTGTTTGCAAGCAGGGTCTATGAATGCAATGGATAGTTATAACCGAGAACAAGAAGAACTTATAAAGCAAACAAAATTAAATAAAGAGTTGTATGATGAGCTTATTTCTGAAAAAGGTGATCCAAAACGTGTGACAAGTTTAATTGAATCTGGTGCTGATACATTGAGCAAAACGGGAAATGGGAATGAGACTATATTTGACGTAGCTCAAAACCTAAATAACCCAGCGCTTCTGAGAGCATATGTAACAGCTGTTAGGCCAAAACAACTTTACTTTGGACCAAAAGGTGAGAGATCACGGGATAAAGTAGTTCAAGACCGTTTATATCATGCAACGCTTTTGATGAAAGAAGGAAAGTTGCCTACTCTATCTGAAAACGAATTGAGAGCAGAGATTGAAAAAAGCTATGAGAGAGTTAAGGCTGCTCAGGCTAAATAAATAAACCTAGCTGCTTAAGAAGTCTGCGTTCCATCACACAAGAAATAACGCATATGCAAGAACAGCTAAATGACTTATGGCGAGCCCACCCTTTTTATTTCCTTTGTCAAAATAACAAATACCCATGCGCCCATCAGCATAGCCAGTGCTCGTAGTGCCGTATCATATTGAGGGGTCATATGCATATATCCTTGCGGCAGGTATATTCCTAAACTTAAAAGCTCAATAATCACGAGTATGAGTAGGGCCATTATTGCATAACCGCCCCAAAGAGGTTTGATGAATACTAGAAGTCCCGTCATAACTTCAACTGCTGCAAGCACATACATAAACGCTGACATATCCACATGCAATAATAGTGGAATGGCGGGATTTAAGTATAAGTGCCAATCGGCAATGAGGTTGAAACATTTATCTATACCCACAACTATAGGGAACAAGCCATAGGTAAAATACAATATGTACCAAGCACCCGTAATGCGTAGCAATGTGCTATTGGATTGCATGCTCATGAATCACCAAAATGATTACACCAATATTCTCTTTATTTCCATCCTTCACTCTGCTCCTCCAGCTTCAAACCTTTTCAACAGCGCTGGGGATGGATTTTTAATATACTCCTCGAAACGATCTAAATATACTTCGGAAAATTGGCGCTCTTGATTAGTTAATCTTCGCTCTTCCAAAAGAAAACCTATTAAGGCATTTTCTACTTCAGCACGAGTTGTTGCATTTGCCTGTCGAATGGCTCTCCATGGTGCATCACTCCTTCCGTTATCTACTTTACCTACTTTCCCAAAGCTTGGATTTCTTCTATAAATTTCCGCCCATAATTTTTCATTCGATATTTTTTCTGATGTTGCTGCTACCGGTTGTGGTTGAGGAGTTGGTTGAGTTTTTGGTTGTACAGATAATTGTTGTTCCAAAGCGGTCAAAGCTTGTGCCAAGGCTTCTAAAACAGGTTTCAAATTATCTTTTTGTACTGGTGCTGTTACCACTACAGGTTCAGGTTGTGGTGTTGCTGCGACTGGTTCTGGGATTGATAAATTGTAAGTTACAAATGTGCCTGGAAATTTGGCCTTGGCCTCTGGTATAGCATTGAGAATTTGTAATTCAATGGCATGTTGCAATTTGTTTTTGTCATACGATTCCCAATCTGTAGCGGGGACAGCACTTCGTATAGCAGTAAGCTTTCTTCTGGTAAATTCTTTCACTTCAGGAATGAAAAAAAGTTTTTCCACGGTTGTTATCGGTGGAAGTTGTTTAAGAATGGCAGGTTGTATGGGCGCAATTTCTTCTGCTGATACTATCATATTTTTTAAAATCTCAATTACTTGTGGTTGATCCAGATAAGGTCGCTTATCAGGTGTTCCCCTAGCGATATAGTAATCATAAGCTATTTTCGGATCAGCATTTGCCGCAAGTAAGTCTATAATGAAATCTGCACGTTTTTTGTCATAATCGCCCATCGCGGAGGATACATATCTCCCTAGGACCGTACTACCGTATTTGTCGGGATTATTTACATTTGCGCCTGCCTCAAGGAGCTCTTTTATTTCTTTTTGGTCGTTACCATATGTTGCCTGCCATAATTGTTCATTTAAGTCTTCCATTGCCTTGAGGTTTAAGCAGTTTGTCAGTGCAAGGACCACACAGGCAATTGCTAAATATTTGTTTAAATTCATGAATTTCCTTTTTATACTGAATAAAGTGATTTTTGCTTGCCTTTATGTTACTTATTTAAGACAACAAAAGGCAATAGTTTGTATTTTTGGTATACTAAAAGTAGGGCTATCTCACTTATTATTGACCAGGTACCATTTTTAAGGATCTTAGGGATGAAAGATCATTTGCTAAAAAACGAGGGTAGAGAGAAGCTCATAATCTGGGGATGCCCTTACCATGGCAAGCCTCATTTCTGTCTTAAAAGACAGTTTTCCTGAGTTGCAGAAGCAAATCCTCGAATTAGAGAGTGATGATTCACTTAAAAAAGACAATGAATTTGAGCAGTTTGTTTTCAGTTTTGTCTTTAATCCCTTTTTAAAAGACTTCTTGTCTGATCCAAGCGACACCATACTCTGCAAGCGACTGTTCCTATTTTTTGAAGAAATGGCACAAAGCTTTGATTTTCGGGTGAAGCATATATTGGCAGTGGATATCTTTGGTTCATTAAGTGCAGAGGAACTGGCTATTGCCCAAAAATATATGGGGCCAAAGACGGCAGAGCGCAGTGTAAGCATGTGGGATCGAGAAGAATTCACAGAGCGTATGAAAAAGGAAAAAATATGGGTTGAGAAAAGATTGATCTTCCCGGAAGTAAAAAAGGTAGTATCCGTTACGTGCTGGGGAAATGGCAAGCAAATAGCAGATGAGCTTGAGTGGAGGCTCAATTTTAAATGTGATCCAGATACAAGATCATTTATCGAAGAAATAGGAAATGTTACTATTAATGGTACCAGCCTTATTATTGCTGAGGCAGGTCATAGTACGTTTGGTAATAATTCCCCTCGCAATCTATGTAAACGGTCTGATTTCTTAAGAAAAAATCCTGCAAAAGATACCGTGGTTGAAATAATGTATTTTGCCGGCCTGCACTATGTTCTCCATAAGGATGGATCTATTAAGGCATATGATTATTCTTCATCTGGTCAAGTAGAAGAGGTGTATACATCTCTTGCTCACCTTGTTGAAGAACTTATTAAAAACAACTGTGTGGCAAAAACAATATCAGATTCATATTGGGCAGTAACAAGACGAAAAGTAAAATCTTTAATTCGGCGAAATCGCCCTAAACTCACCATGCAACAAAAGGATGCATATCTTGCAAGAATAAATAATCAAAAGGTCAGTCAGCAGGATTCTCTTAGCTTGCAGTACGTTATACAAGAACGGTTGCCAGAATTACCTAGAGATCTAGACGATTGGGGTTATGCATTTGGATGGGATTCCTATGCTAGTGAGCATGATTACGATCAGGATCTTCTTGATGAGGTATTAAAGCCTTTTTTAATGATATTTCTGAGTCATGATCCCGGGAACATTATGGTTGGCAGACACTTGTTTTATGTTTTGGAGAAAATGGCGGAAGATTCGAGCTTAAAAGAAAAATTAGCTTTAACAGTTCTTGATTCTTTGAGCACAGAACAGTTTGAAGTCGCCAAAAAATATATGAGGCCTAGAACACGAGAATTACTCAAAACCTTAGAAGAATATTTTGAAGAACTTGCTACAGAAAAATAATAAAGGCACTACTATGCAATTCCATTTTAGGGATGCACTTACTATGGCAAATCTCATTCCTGTCATGCAAGAATCTTTTCCAGAATTAGAAGCAACGTGGGTTGAATATAAAGATGACCTTCTTCAAACGGGTGAATATGATATAGGGTTTTTCATGTATATTTTTAATCCTTTTTTAAAAGAGTTCTTAAAATCCCCTCAAAAACACCCGAATCTGCTTGGTAAACGTATATTTCATTATTTAGAAAAAATGGCTCGAAGCCCTGAATGGCCAGTAACTAATATTTTGGCAGTTGTTATACTAGAGCATATAGATCCCGGGTTACTTGATGTTGCACAAAGCTACATGGGGCCAAAAACTAAAGAAATATTGCAGGATATACAAAAATATTGGAGAGATCTTAATGCAGCTCAAAAGTCAAAGAAATAAAAGTGTAAGGGCAGAAATAGCAGAAAATGCTCCCAAAGAACTTGTTGTGCGTAGTACTAAAGGAAGAAAGCTATCTCTCATGTTACTGCCAATTTTTGGGTTACTTGCATATGATGCCTTTTCTTTACTGAATAATTGGTCTGTTCTTTCTTCTGCTCCTGGAGCTCGGTATATTAAGCTTTTTCTCGTGGTAGTTTTACTATTGTTTTTAGGACGTTTGATTATACAATTTTGTAAGTTTTTTAAGAGGTATATGGCAAATACTCCTGCAGCCGTTCTTAAAGAGGAAGGCTTATGGTTGGAAGGCCATGGTCTTATTCCTTGGGAGAATGTGCAACGTATTGAAAAATTGGTTATTCATCCATTAAATTTAGCGGATGAAGACATTGTGGGGCTTGGCATCTGTTTGAAAAATCCTGAAGCAGTATTTAATCGACATTGGCTTGATCTGAGAGTACTTAACAGATTAAAAAAAAGTAATGCAAAGCATCATATTTTATTACAGCAGCTTGACCTTGATCCTCATGAGATTGCGCAATTTGCCCAGCAATTTATCAGATGAATAAAGGTTGATTCGCATGAAACCATTGTTACCATTACACAAAGCCTCCAAACAAAATAACCTTGAAAAAGTAAAGGAATTGTTTGATCAAGGGTTTGATGTAGATACAAAGGATGAGCATGGCAGAACTGCGCTTCACGTAGCTTCCCTTAAAGGGCATACAGAAGTAGTTAGGCTGCTGCTTCTCTATGGCGCTGATGTTCATGCCAAAGATACCGTTGATACATTTACTGCGTTAGAACTTGCAGCATGTTATGGTCATACATCAATTGTTACGATGTTGCTTGATCATGGTGCTGAGGTAAATAGTATAATTAAGGATGGTGTTTCCGCATTACATTTGGCATGCGGGCAAGGGTATCTAGAGGTAGTTCGCGTGCTGCTATCTCATGGTGCTGATGTGCATGCAAGAAATAATATGGGAACTACCCCGTTGCATTATGCATCAATTAGGCGTGGATATACATACAGACATGTCCACAACGAAATAATTGAGCTGTTGCTTGCATATGGTGCTGACGTGAATGCAAAAGATATATACGGTCTAACCCCTCTCCATGATGCAATGTATACGCCTGATAAAAACATTATTATATCATTACTCTCACATGGCGCAGATGTGAATGCAAAAACACAAATTGGTTGGACTGCATTACATATGGCTGCAGAATATGGATGCCGCATAGGAGTTATAAAAATTTTGCTTGCGTATGGTGCGGATGTAAAAATAATAGATATTGAGGGCTCTACTGCCCATATGACTGCATTGGCAGAAGGCCATATAGAAATTGCTGCATTACTGCTCGCTCATGGTGCTGATGTACATGCAACAAATAAAGATAGTTGGACAATTTTACAGTGCGCATCAGAGAAAGGTCATACAGCAGCGGTAGAATTACTGCTAGCGCATGGCGCAGATGTGAATACAAAAAACAAAGATGGTTGGACAGCATTACAGTATGCCTCAAAAAATGGTCACAAAGGAGTAACGGAAGATCTGTTGGCACACGGTGCGGATGTGGATGCAAAAAATAAATATGGCTGGACAGCATTACAGTATGCATCAGAGAAAGGTCACATAGAAGTGATAGAATTGCTGCTAACACATGGTGCAGATGTGAATGCAAAAAATGAAGGTGGTTGGACCGGATTACTTATTGCCTCACACAATAACCAAAAAAAAGTAGTAGAATATTTATTAGCTCATGGTGCTGACATTGGAATCGCTTTATATTGGGCATCACAAAATGGCTTAATAGAAATAATTGAATGTCTACTTGCTCATGGTGCTGATGTAAATGCAAAAAATGAAGGTGGCTGGGCTCCTCTACACTATGCAGCAGCTGCCGGTCAAAAGGAAACAATTAAATTGCTATTGGTCCAGGGTGCGGATTCAACAATTAAGGATGCGCATGGCAAAACAGCATTCATGATTGCGCAAGCATACGGCCAACTTGAGATTGCGCAGTTCTTGAATAGAGTGCAAGAAAGTACATTAATAAGTTAAGGAGAATAATATGATAAAAAATTCAACAATAATCTCATGTATACTGGGTATTGGTTTAGTAAGCTCAATCGCTTTTTATGAAGGGTTACATTGGCGCCAGGACATTCGTAAAGAATGTGATATTGTTTCTCTAGCTGAATCTACAGAACATTGTAATGATATTGTCTCTCAAGCTGAATCCACAGAACATTGTATTGATGCCTGTTTAGCAGATAATGGTTATCATGCAATAATTGAATTACTTCTAGAGAGCGGCGGTGACGTTCATGCAAAAAATGGATATGGATGGACGGCATTACACCTTGCAGCATCTAATGGTTATAAGGAAATAGTTGAGTTACTCATCGCCCGTGGTGCTGATGTGAATGCCGAAGATGAGCATGGAGGAACAGCACTCTATAACGCAGTGGATCAAAGCCATCGAGAAAGAGCAGGCGATGGTGATCCAGAAAATGTAGGTTACAAAGACATAGCAGAACTATTACTTAGCCATGGCGCCAATGTGAACGCACAATGTGTTGGATCCACTCCATTACATGAAGCTGCAAGTCAAGGTGATGTAGAAATGGCCAAGTTATTGCTCTCTCATGGGGCAGACAAGGAGGCACGTGATAATTATGGCAACACGCCACTCCTTTGTGCCTTAGGCCGAGGGCGCACCACATTAGCCAAATTATTGCTTACGCAAGGTGCACATGTAAATGCGCAAAATAATGAAGGTGATTCTGCGGTGTCTATTGCATTATCCAAGGATGATATTGAGCTTCTTATTGCGCATGGCGCTGATCTTCATCTGAAAAATAAAAAAGACAAAACTGCATTGCATATTGCCGCGGGCAACGGCAACAAAAGCATAGTAGATCTATTACTTGCGCATGGCTCAAAGGTAGATGCACGAACTTGCGAGGGCTCTACACCGTTACATGAGGCAGTGCTTGGTAGCTGGGATCGTTGGGGTCAATTTAATGGTTACGAGGTCATAGAATTATTGCTTACACATGGCGCAGACATTAATGCAAAAGATGAGAATGGCGAAACGCCACTAATTACTGCAGTAACTATGATAGTTGAAGAAGGCAAAGACTTGGTTAAGTTCTTACTTGCTCATGGCGCTGACGTTCGTATATGTGACAACAAGGAAAATACTCCCTTGCATACGGCAGCATATTATAATACCCCTGATATAGTTGAACTGCTTCTTGAAAATGGTGCAGATTTGTATGCACAAAATGTACATTGTGAAACAGCAAGCATGCGGGCTATTGAAGCAGAGCGAAATGAAAATATGGAATTGATTAACAAGTATGCAAAAAATGAAAAATGCATTGAAGCCTAAAACATAGGCTATAATAAAAAACCGTTCGTCCCGATCGAGCGAAGCGAGTTGAGGGAAACGAACTCAAAAAAAACTAGAATATAAGAATTTTTTACTGAGTTCGTGTCCCTCAACGTCGTTCCTGCGGAACTTGGTCGGGACGAACGGATTTATTTGAATTCCGCATTTACCATGTTTCGGTGCGTTGGCTCGGGCATAAACAAAGATTCAAAAGGTTATTGTCAAATCTAAAGGCCATTTTAATGCAAAAGTTTACAAAAATATCATTGCATAAAGCAGCATCAAAAAATGATAGAGCTCAAGTAAAGGCGCTTTTGGCGCAGGGTATTGATGTTAACGCTCAAGATCAAAAAGGCCGGACTGCTTTGCATTACGCAACAGAACGAGGCTATCAAGAGATAGTTACTCTATTACTCGCACATGGTGCTGATGTTAATGCCAAAGACACAATAGATGGTGGTTTTACTCCATTACAACTTGCATCCTGGCGTGGCCACACAGAAGTTGCTCAATTATTGCTAGAGCATGGTGCTGATGTAAATGTAAAAACCGGGGGTGGATGGACTGCTTTATCTTTTGCATCACATGCTGGTCACAAGGAAGTAATTGCATTGCTAGTGGCGTATGGTGCACAGATTAATGCAAAAGATGCACTTGATTGGACAGCATTACAATGGGCATCATCTCATGGTCATAAAGAAGTAGTACAGTTACTACTTGCTCGTGGTGCAGAGGCGAACATAATCAGTGGTAGTGGAACTGCATTGCATAATGCATCGTTTGAAGGCCATAAAGAAATAGTAGCATTATTGCTCACACATGGTGCAGATGTAAAAATAACAGATCGGGACGGCAAAACTGCATATATGATTGCGCAAGAACAAGGCCATCCTGAAATTGCGCTATTACTTGAAGGGAAAGACGTATAGTGTTTTATTTGTCGGTACGATCTATGAGTTTTGTGCCATCTTTGTCAATGAGAACAGTTACATTGAGTGAATTGGAAGCAGCAATGCGAGTATTTCTATCCAACAACATGTAGAGCCCAACACACCATTTTTTAGTTTCAGGGTCTTGGTTGAAATGAATTTGTCTACAACCCTGTGGTGTGGTAATATAGGTTCCTGTAGTTCTTTCTGTACTTAAACCCATTTTTTTAAAATCTGCAGTGTCACCTGCCCCTAATGGATAATGTGCGAAATCTATGCTTTCGCCTCTGCGTGGTATAAACAACACAACCCCTTCATGCTCCAAGTTATTTTGAATTTGTATATGTGCTTTCACTTTTTCCATGCCATGTGCACTCGTGCCGAGAAAAGCTAAAGCAGCAAAAACGTATATATTTAATTTCTTTTTCATAGAAAGTCCTTATTTTAAAAGTAATTATGGGAGATTTTCTAAGATAGTGTGCTTTTTTTTGAGATATTGAGCAACTTTTTTTTGAATTGAGTAGAATAGGGATTGCCACCATAGATCAATTTTTGTAAATGGAGGGCAAGAATGGTATACTTTATATCAATAAGAGCAATTGTATTTTATTAAAAAGATGCTAATAGAAAATAAAGCATAATATGAATCAAGATCAACAAGCTATCACAGAGATAACCGATAAAGTGGTCGGTCAAAAAGTCAGCGCTATAGAGTTAGGTGTTGGTAGTTTTTTAAATATTGATTTTGGCCAACTGCACACCGAAATAAGAACATACAAAGACGGCAAGGAACGTGAGTTTATTTTTGGAGAGTGGCGTCTTTGGGTATATATGTGCGCTTGGCGCATTGATAAAAATAATAGACCATTTGTCGCATCATCTGATGACCGCACAAAAATTGCAGAATTAATCAAAGAACTTGCACATACTACTCTCACAAAATGTGAGATATTCAATGCTTCATTAGATACAAAATACTACTTTAATGATCATATTACGTTAACGCTGTTTAATTGGAATACTGAAGATGAAGAACAATGGATGCTGTTTACTCCTGGTGAGATGGTATTAACAATCGGGCCAGGTGATACGTGGTGTTATGAACCATCCGGTTCTTGATGAACAAAGTATGGATACTGATGTGCAACAAGAACGACATAGCAATGTATCTGGAGAAATAGGAATTTCTATGGAAAATACTCCAACGCTATTATTGTATGAAGCGGTACTCAATAGTGATATAGCTCAGGTAAAATCTCTACTGACACAAGGTATTGATGCAAACGCCCTAACGCAAGACGGGGCAACACCGCTCCGAGTGGCATCAGAAACGGGGCATGTTGAGATTGTAAAGCTTCTGTTAGCTCATGGTGCAGACGTTAATGCGGGAACTCATCTTGGCGCAATGGCGCTCCATATTGCCTCACAACATGGCCATCAAGAGATAGTAAAATTACTCCTTACTCATGGTGCTGATGTGCAGGCACAGGATGACAATGGCAATACGGCTTTGCATTTTGCAGCAAGTGGTGGCTACAATCAAGTAATTGAATTGTTGCTAGCGCATGGCGCTGATGTGAAAGCTAAAACTAATGATAGGATGGACGCTTTGTTGTATGCCGCACTTGAAGGTCACAAGGAAATCGTAGAGTTGCTTCTTGTTTATAAAGCAGATATACATGCACAAGATGAAGTGGGATGTTCAGCCTTACATTTGGCAACAAATAGAGGTCACACAGCATTAGTAACAGTATTATTGGCCCAAGGTGTTCAGGTGAATATAAAAGATGTAGATGACATCACACCTTTGCATGAAGCCTCGTTGAGTGGGCAAACAAATATTGTTGAGCTGTTGCTTGCACACGGGGCAGATATTAATGCACAGAACGTTCATGGCTGGACAGCATTACATTTTGCAGCAGGTAACGGGCATAGAGAAATGGTAGAATTGTTGCTTGCTCATGGGTCTGATATACAAATAGCGGATCACGATGGCAAAACTGCCGTGATGCTTGCGCAAGAAGAAGGCCATACAGAAATTACAAAAATTCTTGAGAAGCACGGAGCAATTTAATCTTTGAAGATATTAAGAGCATTCTTCTTGTGCATAACTTGCCACCGCAGGTCCTGCAAATTCTACCTCTTTCAATTTCCCAATAAAATCTTTGCCGAGAGACATGGTTTCTTTATAATAATATTTTTCAGGCGGCGTAAAATTCCACAGCTTTGTAATAATATTGCCATGTTTATCACGTGCCATAATCATATATTGTTCAAACTTACTTGATGGATCACGATAGATCACTATTAACTTGCCCGCTTCTATGAGCGAATATGCATAGCTTAGAGGAGATGGAACTGGTTGATCTACTATGTATATAATGTGACATCCATTATCTTTTATCTCTGCATTTATTCCTGCAGAAAGAAATAAATTCACTAAATCTTGTCGTTTATTATGGCAGGCATAATGTAAAATAGTACCTTCATAACCGTAGTTAGGATCAACGGCAAAAATGCTGCTCCAGTAGTTAGCATTATGTACAAATTCAATAATGTGTTTAATGGCGTTATACGAATGATCTTGATAAATAAGCAAACCAACAACACGTCTTAAATCAGTAAGCGCTGCTCCTTTAGCCATAAACAAATCAATAAGTTCTATAGAAGGAATTGCATATGCACAAAAACTATAAAAATCTTCAGGGGTTGCTTGCAAATCACACTCACGGAGCAAAAAAGTAAACGCTTCATCAGGCGCATGCGCTTTAAGTGGTATTTCTAAAGTAAGAGACTCACTAGTAGCACCTGCCATAATGAGTAATTCACCAATCGCAACGCTATTTTTGAAAGTTGTTTTTTTATTATAATCCATGGAGTAATCTGCAAAGCCAAAACAATAGGCAAATGGTGATTCTCTATTTGGGTCGGCGCCGTTCGTGAGTAAGAGCTCAGTATATTCAGACGGCCTATCGTTAACGCTGAGAATAACAAGAGCGGTATGGCTATCGCGGTGAGTTGGCGCATATGATTCATTTGCATCTGCGCCTCTTTCTAAAAGCAGTTCCAGAACTTTTATATCAGTAACGTATTCACACGCCCATAATAAGGGTGTTCGACGGTCTAGGTTGTCACGAATTGTTGGATCGGCACCATGGTCAAGCAGTAGACGTATTGTCTCAATGGGCGAGTCTATTTTGCATGCAAAGGAAAGGGGAGTCATATGCGTGTAGAGGGATAATTTTGCTTGCTCGTAGGTTATGGGCGCAAAGTTGAGATTAACGCCCCTTTCTAAAAGTTCACTCAGGTTTTGCTCGTTGAGTGCCTTGTCTTTAATTAATGTATACAGTGTAATTAAAGGATTAGTCATACAAATGATCCTTGAGAGTATGGTTCAATATTTTATCTACTATTTTTTTCATTTGTATGAGCTTCTGCAAGCATTAGATATTCAAAGCAAATCAATAAAATGGTAAGAATTCCGGGCAGCAATCGAAATGGCATAAGAATAGGCAGTGCGGAATTGAAGAAGTTTGCGGTCATATGCAGTAGCGTTGTCACTTCAATTCTTTGGGTCTTGTATGCAATAAGTCCGAGTAAAAAGCTGTTTTCAAAATAACCTCTTAGCATAAAGTCATGTTATGAGGGCAAAGTTGATTCATAGCCAAGATGCATTATACTAAAGGATAGGGAGCTGATGAGGTTAAAAATAATAAACTGAGTACCAGTCATACGATATTTTAGAAAAAATGCGCGGGCAAGGAGTTCCTCTAGGCAGGCACTTGCAAATACTGCAAATACTAGTGCGTCAAAAGTGGGTATATAGCCCCATGGGTAGAATTGCCAATACGTACTATAAAGTATGAGCAAGGTAATGGTTATGCCAACCAGAAACTTCCAGTTCGGGATTGGCAATTGATAGTCAAAAAGCATTACTCGATTACAAGATGAAGTATATTGCAAAGGTTTATAGAAATAAGCAACGAAGATAAGGATGCCAATGAGTTGCCGTATGGGATAAGAAATCGGCACAATGGTGCCTGGACCAAAAGCTAAAAACCAAACTATTGCTCCCCAAAATGCAGGGGCGAGCTGCCCAAAATAATTTTCCGCCATCGTTACACAAGTGATTTCATATAAGATTGATGTATGGGTCATGAGATGCCTTAACTATTATCAGAGAATCTTTTTCACCAAAAAGTAATGCTTTTGCCCTGCACCAGAACAGCCAGACCCCATTATAAAGTCAGCAACATATGCAAAGCCTGCCTTTTCATAAACATGCCGAGCTTTAGGGTTATTACGCATTAGGGTCAATAAAAAAGGTGTCCGCTTGTGGATCTATCTGCTCCCTAAAAAAATCTATAAAGGCTTCTCGGGTTTTGGAGCCTAAGCCTTTTCCAAGGAACCGGGTATTGCCTATCATAAAGTCCATGCCATAGGTGGTACCAAGCTTGGAAATATATGATTTCTTGATTTCTGGTATATCATATTCTTGTTTTTCTTGCAGTGTCATGATCAGGCAATATGGCTCACCCTCGCAAGATCCAATCCAATAAGAATAGAGGCCATCAGCATAGGTGGATGGTACCTTTCTACCATCTAAAAATATGAGGATATCGTCTCTGTGCGCTTGTGTATTATCCCAAAATTCTTTGACGTGCGGTTCTTCTAACCAGTTAAAAATAATATCTTTGTGCTTAAAATAGCCTTTTCAAAGGTGATGGCCATGGCATAGTCCTCATGGTTTTCTGAATGAACCAAAGTTACTTGTGCATGCACTTCAGTGGAAATTGGTTTTTGTGTCTCCACTCCATAAGCTTGTACGGCAAATAGCGTGAGTGCTAACAATGCATATTGAAAATTATTCATAGATTCTCTAATGTAGGTGTTTATAGATCAGAATGTACACTAATTATAAGGAATGCATAAATATGCATTGAAATCGCTTGAGCTGCGAATTTATCGATAATTAATGCATAATAATAACTATTCCAAAATATCACAAAGCCCATAGTGCGTCAAATAAGATGCCTCTTTGCTTGAGAAATGGTCAGAATGAGGTAAAATAAATATATAGAATACACGGTTTTAATTTTTTATATAAAATTCATAATAGAAATAAATAGCTTGAGGTGCAGTACGTATGAACATTAGCCCGTATACCTCTTACTTCCATGATGGCTCAATTATAGATATTCAATATAAAGGCACTGAGCTCTTAATTTCAATGGAGAGTGCTGAACTATCACCTGAAGATCTTGATGAAGATATCGCCCTTTCTGCTCAGAGTGCACTAAAGGGTATTTTGCATCTTCAGGGGATCAAGGCCATCTGGTTTAATGAGCAGCCTTTTAATAATAAATTGATAATGCAAGGTGACTCAAGTCGCATATTAGACTTTGAATGGAAAGACAATAAAGTTCACTTCTTTATCGAGTGGAATAACTATCCCCCTTCCAAAAAATTAATACATGATGAATATACTGATATGGTGATTGAAGCAGCACACATATGCTGGGAAAATAAACCTGATCTTTATGACCCGTTTAGGTAAAGTATGAACTCAAAAAATATGCAATGCAATGTATATGATGAACTGACCATGGCTAATCTTATTGCCGTGATGAAAGAATCCTTTCCGGAGTTGGCAGTCGCATTTACTTTACATAAAGACAATTTACCGCCAGAAGATCAATATTGCGAGAGCTTTTTTACCCACATATTCTGTCCATTCTTAGAGATATTTCTGAATTCAGATCAACCACACCCTCGTTTGCTTGGCACAAGATTATTCAAGTACCTTGAAGATATGGCAACAAGCACTGATGTAGAGGTATCTACTCTGCTTGCTTATACCATATTGGAGCATCTCAATCATAAAGAATTAAAAGTTGCTGAGCTCTACATGGGACCAAAAACCAAAGAAATACTCAAGCAAGTAGAAGAATTCTGGGAAAAAGTGGAACAATGGCAGGCATGGTTTAAAGCGGTTGATTATAATGATATATCTCAGGTACAGTTGCTCCTGACTCAGGGCTATTAATGTAAATAGTACAGATCATCACGGATGCACAGCCTTACATATAGCAGCCTATAGAGACCACCAAGATATTGCTGAACTACTCTTAAAGCATGGTGCTGATACTGACGTACAAGATAATGATGGTTATACAGCACGTATGCATGCACAAGAACATGGTCATCATGAGATTTTACAATTACTTGATCAATATCCAAAGAATCAGCAGGATCTTGTATGAAAAACAGTACTACATCGCCATTACATCAAGCAGTTTTAGATAATGATGCTGCCCTGATCAAAACCCTTCTTGAGCAAGGTGCTGATATTAATGCCCCAGATAACAATAACCAGTGGACGCCGCTGCATATTGCAACAGGCTTTGGTACTAAAGATATAATTGAGTTATTGCTTACGGAAAAAGCAGATGTAAATGCACAAGCTCCGGATGGGTGGACTGCATTGCATGAAGTTGCCTATCACTGGGGTGATACGGAAGTAATGGAGTTACTTCTTGCCCATGGAGCAGATGTACATGCAGAAACCAAAGCCGGTTCTACACCATTACATATGGCATTACTCGTTGGGCATACCAAAAATAGTGATATTGTTGAACTGCTCCTTAAGCATGGGGCTGACGTACATACCCAAGATATATATGGCAAAACACCCTTGCATGTAGCTGAGGATAAAAAATCGGCTGCACTCTTATTATTATTTGGAGCTTCTATCAAAGTCAAAGATACATATGGCAACACTCCTTTGCATGATGCATCACCTGCTGAGCTAAAAGATATTATTACTCTGTTGCATCAGTATAAAGCAGAGCAAACAACAGCCTTGCAACCCACTATAACAACAAAAGAAGAATCAACAATCGAGATTGCGGGCACTGCCCCCAAAAAACAGGGATTGACCACATTACATATAGTGCTAAATCAGTATGACTCTGATCTTGAACTTATCAAATCATTGCTTTTGCTTGGTGCTGATATTAATGCACAAAATACAGATGGTGATACACCCTTGCATCTGTTTTTATCTTATTTTCAACCATCATCGATTCCCCAGAAAAAAATAGTTGAATTCCTTCTTAAATCTGGTGCAAATACGAATATACAAAATAATAAAGATGAGACACCACTCCATCGCGCAGCTATATGGGGCGGGAAAAAATTAGCTAAGTTATTGCTTTCTCATGGTGCCGATACGACGATTAAAAACAAAAATGATGATACCCCGCTTCATCTTGCAGCTCAGTGGGGTATGCATGATCTTATTGACTTACTCATCGCACACGGGGCTGATATACATGCAATAAATAAAGATGGCCAAACAGCTTGCCAAGTTGCATTAGCGCATAGATTTAAAAAAATTGCCCAGCTACTTGAACAGTATGGAAAGAAAAAATAGGATAGTTTATGGAAAATGCACCTGCCTTAACATTGCATCAAGCAGTTTTAGATAATGATATCCCTATCGTGATAGACCTTCTCTATCATCAAAGGGCCAATGTAAATGCAAAAGATAGTAATGGTAATACACCGCTCCATATAGCAGCACATAGTGGGTTTAAACACATAATTGAATTACTCTTTGAACATAGCTTCGAGAATTATCGCATAGAGCCTGAAGACACAATAAATGTTATTGAAATAAATAATGATGGCAAAACAGCGTATATGATTGCACTAGATCAAGGCCACCGAGAAGCTGCTGAATTCCTTAAACCAGAAACCTTGGCAGGGTACATAGCAAAGAACGATAGAGCTCATGTCAAAATAATGCTTGATCAAGGTCTTGATGCACATTTAAAAGATAAAGCATTATTGACTGCATCGGCTTACACAAAAACAGAAATAGCTACAATGCTATTGGCATATGGTGCTGATATCAATACAAAAGATGGAAATGGGGAGACGCCTTTACACCGCGCAAGTTATAACCACATGAACCTATCCATTGCAAAGCATATGCAAGAAATAGAATTAATTAATGTGTTACTTGCACATGGGGCAGAAGTAAATGCAAAAAGTAATCATGGTCTTACACCTTTATGTATGGCAGTGATGAGTCAATGCTGGTTTAGTAAATTTAGACCTATAGAAATCATTACTATTTTACTTAATCATGGTGCTGACATACATACAAAAACTATTATGGGCAAAATACCATTACATTTTGCAAATTTCAAGGAGACAGCTGAATTGCTCCTTGAGACTGGCGCCAATGTGAACTCAAAAGATACGTATGGAAACACTCCTTTGCATGAAGCAGCATCTGATGGCCTTAGAGACATTGTTGCAGTGCTGCTAAAGCATGGTGCGGATATACACATAATAAATCAAGATGGCCAAACAGCTTACATGCTTGCCATGGAAAAAGGATATAAAGATATTGCACAACTTCTTGAGCGATATGAAAAGAAACTATGTTAAATTTAAATAACTGTAATTGCGATATTTAGAGGCTCATGTATGCAAAATTTTTCACAAGAAGCTACTTGGTTTAATGCAGTATCAACTAATGATATACCACAAGTACAAATGCTACTCGATCAAGGTATTGATGTAAATATACATAACTTTATAGATATGGATATCTTTGATTTTACAGCTTTGCATATTGCTTCAAAATTTGGTTATCTAGAAATGGTAAAACAATTGCTCGCGCATAATGCTGATGTACACACATTTTTAGTAAATAACTCTGAGGAAGTAACAGCACTACACCTTGCAACGCAAGAATTTCACAGGGACGTTGTAGAACTACTTATAAAATCTGGCGCTGATGTGAATGCAAAAAATGGGGATGGAAACACGGCTTTACTTATTGCATCAGGCGCAGAGAAAAGCCAAGATAGTGAACAGTATGAAATAATTGCATTGCTACTGCAATATGGTGCTGATATACATGTTAAAGATAAAGAAGGTCAGACAGCTTTACGCAGAGCATGTAAGGCACGCAATAGTAAAGCTGTTAAATTACTATTAGAGCATGGTGCTGATGTTTTTGAACAAGATGAAAATAAATGTACATTGTTGCATCATACTGTAGACGATTGCTGTGTGGGTTGTGATGAAGATGAAAAAAAAATAATCATAAAAATGTTGCTCTCATATGGTGTAGATATAGATGCACAAGATATACATGGTCTTACTGCATTAGATAATTTCATTCTAAATTCAGATGAGGGGAGCGATTGCTACCGATTGGCGGAATGGTTATTAATGCATGGCGCGAATCCGAATGTGCAAGATAAAAATGGAAACACGTCACTCCATGGGCAACAGAAGGCAATGCAATATATAATCGCGGATTTATAGGAATTGTTGAATTGCTTGTACACTATGGCGCCGATGTACATATAAAAAATAATAATGGTAAGACAGCTTATGCAATTTCGGTAGATAACGGTAATCATGAAAATTCTGTCATAAGCCAGTTGCTTTCACATGAATCTTGGCTCACATGCAGTAATAAGTAATAATATCCCACGCATAAAATATTGCTTTCTCAAGGCATTAATGTGAATGCCTCAGATTCAGATGGCAAAACAGCTTTGCATTACGCTCAGATTTTGGTAATAAAGCATGTGTAACATTGTTACTAGCACATGGTGCTGATGTGAATGCAAAAAGTCAGTGGGGTTATACAGCGTTACATAATGCTGCATACAAAGGGCATCAACAGATAGCTGAGCTGCTCTTAGCACATAACGCAGATGTACATGCCCAGAATCCAAATGGTATAACTGCTTTGCATAGTGCATTGCATGGTGGTCATAGCAAGATGGTTAAGCTCCTATTAGCTTATAAAGCAGATGTACATATAAAAGATAATGAGGGTAGTACTGCATTGCATTTTGCTGCAAAAAGCAATAGCAAAGAACTGGTTGAACTGATACTAGCTGCTGGTGCCGATATTTATGCAAAAGATCATGATGAAGGAAATGCCTTGCATTATGCTGCATGCTTAGGCAATGCAGAGATAGCAACCTTATTATTGTCGCTTGGCCTTGATGTTCATGCAAAAACTAAAGCTGGTTCTACTGTATTACATTTAGCAGCGTATAAAAATGAATTTAACCAAGAGTTAATTAATGTTCTGCTCAGCCATGGAGCTGATGTACAGGCACAAGATGCCGAGGGTAATACACCGCTACATATAGTTAGAAATAAGGATTTTGCTTTAACGTTACTTTCTTTGGGAGCAGATATTGAAGCGCAAAATATGCATGGTAATACTCCTTTGCACGAGGCATCATCCTCTGGCCTTACTGACATTGTTACTTTGCTACTAGCGCATGGTGCGGATGTACATGCTCAAAATGCAGAGGGCAAGACAGCTCGTGTTGCTGCCTTAGATCTAGATTACGGAAAGCCTATGGAAATTATATGGCTTCTTGAACAATATGAAAATAAACCATGTTAAAGAACAGCAACTGAACTATTGCAAGGCTTGTGTATGCAAAATTTTTCACGAGAAGCATGGGTTAAAGCCCTACTCAATAATGATATAGCACAAGTAAAACTGCTACTCGATCAAGGTGCAGATGCTAATGCACAATTAACAGATAGTGGCGATTGGACTCCTTTGCAAATTGCAACGTTTAGGGGCTCTAAAGAAATAGCTGCACTATTACTTGAAAATGGAGCCGCTGTTAATGCATCAAGTCAAACTGGCATGACCGCTTTACATAGAGCTGTCTATAAGGATATTAGTGAAGGTACAGATAAAGAACTGGTTCAGTTGCTTCTTTCTTATGGTGCTGATGTACATGCAAAATCTATATATGGTAAAACTCCTTTGCATTTGGTGGCAAGTGTGGGGAACATTGAAATAATTAAGCTGCTGATGGAACATGATGCTGATATACATGCACAAGATGAAGATGACATGGTCCCTTTGCAAGCAGCGTTTAATTTTTGCTGCGATAATAAGCTTGAAACAATCAAAATATTGCTCCAGTATGGTGCTAAAATTGATGTACCAAATAAATGTAGCATGACGTTATTACATGGTGCAGCACAGCTTGATTGGCATGAGCTGATTACATTACTGTTAGCGTTTGGAGCTGATGTGAATGCTCAAGATCAAGACGGTAACACACCGCTGCATTTGGCAGCACGCAAAGGATTTAGTGCAGTGGTGGCATTACTGATTGCACATGGCGCAGATATACATACCAAAAATAATAATGGTAAAACAGCTTGCATGGTTGCCATAAAGCATGGACATAAAGAAGTTATAGAATTATTTAAACAATATGAACCTGAATAAAATTGAGAGACTATTGAAAGGCGCTTATATGCAAAATGTTTCAGAAAAAGCTTGGTTTAATGCCATAGTAAATAATGATCAAGCACAAGTAGAAAAATTTATTGAGCAAGGCATTGATGTAAATATACAAGATGCAGATGGCCGTACCGCATTGCACCTAGCAGCAGAAGTAGGCAATGTGGAATTAATCTATCTCCTTTGGATTTCTAAAGTTAATGTACATATAAAAGACAATGATGGAAATAATGCACTCCATAGAGCGGCTGCCAAAGGGCATCAAGAGACAGTGGCATGCCTTAATGATTATGGCTTGGATAGGGAATTAGTAAAACATATGGATATCGCTCTTGATCTTCTTGCACTCAACAATGATGGTAAAACGGCACGTATGCTTGCATTAGAGCATGGACACACTGACATTGCTGAGCTTCTAAAAGAAGAAGAATGGTTCATGGCAATTGCAAAGAATGATATTCAACACATAAAGAAGCTTCTTCAAGAAGATATTAGTGCTGACATGCAAGATAATGGTTTGCGCTTGGCAATCAGATGGAGACATATTGAAATAATTGAATTGTTTCTTTTTGGCGGATTTGATGTAAACATAAAAAATCACTTTGGCGAGTCTGCTTTTTATGAAGCGATAACTGCTGGAAATAAACATATCATTGAATTATTGATCAATTGTGGTGCAGATGTACATGCAAAGACTACTCAAAATGAAACGCTTTTGCATTGTGCAGTAAGATGCGGACACAAAGAGGTTGTAGAGCTCCTTATGCAACGCGGCACTGATATACATATAAAAACAAGAAGAGGAGAAACCCTCTTGCATATTGCTGTCAAGTATGGGCACAGAGAGATTGTTGAATTACTCTTGCAATGCGATATAAATATTAATGCAAAAAATAATTATTCACAAACAGCTCTTTATTGTGCATTAGATCGTCATTACAATAAGGAACACTATACTAAAATAGCAGATCTTCTGATTGCTCATGGTGCAGATTTGCAAGCAAAAAAAAGTTATGAGTGGTTTAATGCTCTAACAAATGATGATAGTGCCGTTATAAAGATGCTCATTGAACAAGGATTTGATATTAATAGTGTTGATGAATACGGCTCTACAGCTTTGTTTTTAGCATCAGGTAGCGGCAATATGGAAATAGTTGAATTATTACTTGCCCATGGTGCAAATGTACATGCAACAAAAGATGGTGAAACTGCTTGCATGATTGCCAATTATGTTGGACATACAGAAATTGCCAAGCTGCTTGAACATTATGAAAATAAACAAAATTAAAGGATTCCCATCTTTGTATATTGAGAGGTATCATTAATGCAAAATTTGTCACAAGAAGCTTGGAATAAAGGAATATTAGATAATGACCTAGAGCAAGTTAAGGCAATGCTGGCGCAGGGGTTTGATGCAAATGTTAGAATGGCTACTGGTGCCGTACCTTTATTTTATGCATCAGCTAAAGGCCACACAGAAATAGTAAGCTTACTGCTATCCCATGGTGTTGATATACATGCCAAAAGTAAACATGATTGGACCGCTCTACATATAGCATCACAAAATGGCAACTTTGAAATAGTAGCATTGTTACTAGCACATAGTGCTGAAGTTAATGCATTAGCTCAAGATGGGGTGGAAATAGCTAAAGATGGCACAACAGCGTTACATATTGCTTCACAAAGGGGTCACTTAGAAATAGTTGATTTGTTATTGGTTCATGCTGCCGATGTGAATGCAAAAAGAGTAGATAAATGTACGGCTTTGCATCTGGCATCATCTAGTGGACACAAAGAAATAGCAGAACTGTTGCTCGCTCATGGTGCAGATGTAAATGCATTAACCAAAGATTGGATGACCGCGACAAAGGATGGCGCTACTGCTTTACATTATGCCTCGCAGAATGGGCATAAAGAAATGGTACTTTTGCTATTAGCTCATGGTGCTGATGTAGATGCGAAGCGGATAGATACCTGTATGCCTTTGCATTTGGCAACACTTAATGGCCATAAGGAAGTTGTGGATATACTGGTAGCCCATGGTGCTGATATTCAAATACAAGAGCAAGATGGCAAAACGCCCTTGATGAATGCACGCGAACAAGGGCATAGAGATATTGCCAAGCTGCTAGAGCACTATGGAAATAAACAAAATTAAAGTGCAAGACTTAATTTAGAGACATATTAATGCAAAATTTTTTAGAAGAATCATTATTTGATGCAATAGAAATTAATGACGTTTCTTTGGTAAAAGAGCTGCTTTCACAGGGAGTTAATGCGAATGTTAAAAATCATGACGGTGATGCCTTACATGTGGCATTACGTTGGGGCTCTCAAGAAACGGTAAAATTACTCTTAGAGTATGGTGCTGATGTGAAAGTTCTGGATGCTTGTGGATATACTGCGCTGCATTGGGCAGCACGCAAATGCTCCAGCGAGATAGTTACATTGCTTCTTTATCATGGTGCTGATGTACATGCGCAAGACTATGAGGGCAAGACACCATTGCATATGGTAAGGAATAAAGATTCGGTTATTTTGTTACTTTCTTGCGGAGCTGATATAAAAGCACAAGATATGTACGGCAATACCCCTTTACATGAAGCTGCTTCATGTACAATTGCTTTTGATCCTACAGTTCTTCCGGATCTCATAGAAGTAGTTTCTACACTGCTTGAGCATGGTGCTGATCCAAATGCACTAAACAAAGACAATGAGAGTCCTTTGCTTGGGGCCATAAGTGTTGCGGATTCTGAAAATTGGTGTATTCCACAAAAAGATGATCCGCAAGTTGCCATTATCACATTATTGCTTGAGGCTGGGGCAGATGTAAATGTGCAAGAATTGCATAATGAGTGGGCACCGCTCCATCTTGTAGTTTATCGCAATCATGCAAGGATGATTCCATTGCTTTTTGACTATGGAGTTGATATTCATATAAAAACCAAGAATGGTCAGACGCCTTTACACTTGGCAATAGAGCAAAGCAATGTAAATATAGCTACATTATTACTAGAAGCTGGCGCTGAGGTGAATGCAAAAGATGAGAATTTTATGACATCATTGCATATCGCAGTAAGCTTTGATTCTTTTGAAAGTTTAGAAAATGTTCGCATGCAAGCATATAGTGATGAGTTAGAGTATGACCTAACGCCGCATCTTGCATTTGCAGTAGAACATGAAAATCTGCCAGTTAATCCATATGGGCTTCAGGAAATAATTGTATTATTACTAGAACGTGGTGCAGATATCCATGCGCAAAATAAAGAGGGCAAAACGCCTTATATGATCGCGCTGGAAAAAGGTCACACTGATATTTTAAAGCTACTTGAAAAAGAGCACGTGTATACTATGGAAAATAATATAGATATGGAAAGATCTCTCTTTGATGCGATATTTGATAATGATCTTTCTTATGTAACGTTGTTATTAAGTAAAGGGGCCAATGTTCATGCAAAAGATCATGCTGGGCGAGTGCCATTGCACATTGCAGCATTTGTAGGAAATCAGGAGATAGTAACAGAATTACTTGCACATGGTGCGGATGTTAATGCGCGTGCTGCTGATGATATAACCCCTTTGCATATGGCATCGCAGTATGGGCATAGCCACATAATAACATTGCTGCTTGCTCACCGCGCCGATGTGCATGCACAAGATGAAGAAAATAAGACAGCGTTCCATATGGTAAAGAATAAAGAGACGATTACGTTGTTACATGCTCAGGGAGCAGATATAACCATGCAGGATATGTATGGCAATACCCCTTTGCATGAAGCTGCTTCTTGTACTCTTGCATTCCGTTATATTTATGCTGATCTCTTAGAAGTGGTTGCCACCTTGCTCAAACTTGGCGCCGATCCTAATGCGCAAAATAACAACAATATGAGTCCCCTGCATCGTGCACTACAGGTTGCCGATTCAGAAAATTATACAGAGCCACAGGAGAAACGATCTTCATGTCACCATTATGAAGTTATTACTTGCTTCTGGCGCTAATGTAAACATACAAGATAAAGAGGGTTGGACCCCCTTACATCTCATATCATATTTTAATCATGCACGCATGATTCCTTTGCTTTTTGCATACGGTGCCGATCTAAATACAAAAACGAATAGAGATCAAACAGCTTTGCATCTTGCGCTAGCAGAATGTAATGTAACTATTGTGAAGCAATTATTAGAAGCAGGAGCTGAGGTGAATGCACAAGATGAAAATTTGGTTACTCCATTGCATGTTGCAGTCAGTACTGAATTGTTGGATAGTGTGGCATTAGATAACTTGAAAGCTTGTGTGCTCGAATTAGAAAGTGCAATGCATTTATTTGTGTATGAACAGAAGCAAAATAAGCTGAAAACAATACCGCATGGGTTGCAAGGGTTAGTTATATTATTATTAGAACACGGTGCAGATTGTACAGCGCAAAATAAAGATGGCAAAACGCCTCTTATGATCGCGCTGGAGTGGGCGCATGGTGATATTGCTCTAATACTTGAAGAACATCAGAAGAATAAGATTGCGTAGAAAGACAAAGGTACCAAAGATGCAAAATTTTTCACCAGATGCTTGGTTTGGTGCAATATCCGATAATGACCTTTCAAAAGTAACAATGTTCCTTGATCAAGGTATTAATGTAAATACTGTGGACGATAATGGTTGGACTGCTTTGCACATCGCAATTTATAGAGACTATAGCAATTTGATAGCACTATTGATTAATCATGGTGCAGATATTCAGCAAAAAATGCAAAATCGCTCTACTGCTCTAAAAATTGCACTCAACCATAGATATGTAGAATCATCTAAATTACTTCTCTTTGCAGGGGCTCATTTTGATCCTATAGCATTACATCATGCGGCAGAGAATGGCCACCAAGAGATAGTCCAATTATTATTAGATGCTGGCGCGGACGTACACGCGAAAAATCAACATAGTCATACACCTCTAGAATGCGCATTGAAAAATGAGCATATGCACATAGTTGAATTGCTTATTTCTTATGGTGCTGAACCTTGGGCCAAAAATAGCTATGATTTGTGTAATGCGGTATTACATAATGACATTGCGCAACTAAGAAAAGTGCTTTTGCAAGGGGTTGACCCAAATATTAAAAATATATATTGTCCTGGTACTATATTACATGTAGCCGTATATCATGGATATCAAGAAGTTGTTCAATTATTGATTGCTCATGGCGCAAAAATGAATGCAGACGATAAAGATGATTATTGGACTGAGTGGCGTGCGCAGCGCAAAATTTCTCTATATGT
Source organism: Candidatus Babeliales bacterium (assembly GCA_963716425.1). Taxonomy (GTDB): domain Bacteria; phylum Babelota; class Babeliae; order Babelales; family JBFXEV01; genus JBFXEV01. The sequence goes on along the minus strand of OY970310.1, from coordinate 127,867 downwards.
TGCTTTTAGGCAGGCTATTGATTATGGGCACTTTGAAATAGTAAAGTTACTTCTTGTTGATGGCAGGAATTCATTAATTCCAAATGAAGTGCTCTGTAATGCCTTAGAGCGGGCTTGTAGCAAGAATCAGATAGAAATAGCACAGCTGCTTGTAGAATATGGCGTTGATGTGAATACACAAGATAGTCGAGGGGAAACAGCTTTACATTATGCTGTAGATAATGGCCATCTAAAGATAGTTCAATTGTTATTAGAAGCAGGTGCGAATCTACAATTAAAAAATAAACTTAACAGCAACCCATTAGACGTTGCGTTGCTATGTGGGCGTATCCAACTAGCTGAATTGCTTATTGCGCATGGTGCTGTTTCATCGCTCTCAAACGGTGCTGAGTTATTGCAAATTAAAAAAAATAATATCGCTTGGCTTGAAGCCATCAGTAATAATGATATCGCACAAGTTAAAACATGGCTTGCTCAAGGTTTTAATCCAAATAGGGAAGAAGAATATGGCTGTGATACTGCCTTACATCTTTCTGCAAGGCTTGGATTTTATGAATTAACTCAATTGCTGATTAAGCATAAGGCAAATGTAAATGCAAAAGACTATTTAGGACATGTACCATTACATTATGCAACAGCAAATAACTTTGCAAATATAGTTACATTACTCATAACCAACGGTGCTGAAATTGATGCAAGAAATGAAGAATGTGAGGGGAGTGACTCTCGGCCTTTGAATGCATTACAGATTGCTACACGTGAAGGCTATACAGAGATAGTAGAATTATTATTAGAGCATGGTGCGAATATAGCTGTGATAGATGAAGAAAATGAGCAAGAAACGTTATTACATACGGCTTCACTTTGTGACTATGAAAAGATAGTAGAACTATTAATAAAGAATGGCATAGATATAAACGCAAAAGCAAGATATGATCATACACCTTTACACTATGCGGTAGCGAATAACCGTGCAAACATTGTTACATTATTAATAACGACTGGTGCTGAAGTGGAAGCAAAGGGTGAACAAAACTGGACTCCATTACATACTGTTACGCAATTTGGATCTTTAGAAAGTGCCCAAATATTAATAGCACATGGCGCAGATGTACATGCAAAAGATGTAAATAATCGTACGCCATTACATTATGCAGCTGCGAATAACTTTACAAGCTTAGTTGAATTATTAATAACGTATGGTGCTGAAGTGGACGCAAGAGCTAAAGAAAACTGGACTGCATTACATTACGTCTCGCAATATGGACCCCTAGAAAGTGTCAACACATTAATAGCATATGGCGCAGATGTACATGCAAAAACATCTACTGGACTTACTCCTTTACATCTTGCTTCTGGGAGCGGAGAAAAAGAAATAGTCCAGTTGTTATTAGAGAAAGGTGCTCAGGTGAATGCAAGGGATAATGATGGCAAAACACCATATATGATCGCGTTTGCAAAAGGGTGTCAGGCGATTGCAAAGTTTTTGGAAGAATATGAAAATAAACTAAAAAATAAAAGTTAATCTAGAGATTATATATGCAACAATTTTCAACAATGTTATGGCTTAATGCCGTTGAGCATAATGATATATCGGAAATAAAATCATTTCTTGCCCAAGGTATTGATGTAAAAAGAAAAAATGAGGACGGTTGGGCTGCACTACATGTAGCTGCGCATCACGGTCACAAAGCTGTTGTAGAATTGCTTATTAAATTTGGTGCTGACGTTAATCAAAAAATACAAAGTTACTGGGCATTACATCGCACTCATTGGACCCCAGTCGAGATGGCAATAGAAAAGGGACACATAGAAATAGTTAAAATGCTTCTTTCTGCCGGTGCTGATATGCAAAGTATGCAAAGTGCTTCCTGTGGGCCATTGCAGCTGGCAGTCACTCATAATTATATTGAAATTGTAAAACTCCTTTTGGCTCACGATGTTGATGTAAATGTGCCAAATAAAGATGGCTCAACAGCTATACATATTGCTGCAGAAAATGGTTTTGCAGAAATAGTCCAATTATTATTAGATGCTGGTGCTCATGTACAGACAAAAAATAATTCTGGTAAGACTGCATTAGATTATGCATCAAAAAATAATCATCAAAAAATAATTGCATTGCTTATTGATCATGGTGCTGATGAAGAGGAATTAAAGCAGGATGAATGGTTTAAGGCCATATCAAATAATGATATTTTACAAGTAAAAAAATTACTTGCGCAAGGTATATCTATTGATATACAAGTCAAAGATGGATGGAATTTCACCGCATTACATATTGCTTCTGATTATGGTTATACGGAGTTAGTTGCATTATTGCTTGCGAATAATGCCAATCCGAATAGATACTCTACAGTTGCCGCAATGATCGGTGGGGAAGTGCCATTACATCGTGCATTGCGTCGAGAGCATAAAGAAATAGTAAAATTGCTTTTAGAGCATGGTGCTGATGTGAATATCAAAGATGCCCATGGTTATACTGCATTGCATTTAGCTGTATACAGTGGGAACATAGAAATTATTCAATTATTATTAGCGTGCGGCGCAGATATACATGCAAAACATGTTGATGAAACCACTCCATTACATGCGGCTTTCATTAATACACACAAAGAAATAATTAAATTATTAGTAAAAAATAATGCTAATGTAAATGCAAAAAATATACGTGGCATTACTCCGTTGCATTATGCTGCAATGAATGGTGACATAGGCATAATACAATTGTTAATTGATGCTGGTGCTGATTTTAATAGTGTAGATAATGAGTGGAAAAGTGTCTTGCATTATACTGCTGAAAAATCGGGTAATTCTCGGGCCCTTAGTTTTTTATTAGCTCTTGGTCTTGATGTGAATATAAAAGCTAAAGATGGCTCTACTCCCTTACATGCAGTTGCAGATGATGCCGAAAAAAATACAGTATTTGGAGCACATAGGTGTGGCGATATAGATGTTGAAACATATGAAGTTTTAAGAGCACATGGCGCCGATATACATGCAAAAACAAAAGCCGGGCAAACTCCTTTGCACATCGCTGTAACACATAATAAAATACAGCTAGTTCAATTACTATTGAATGATGGAGCAGATGTTCACGCAAAAGATAGTGATTTGATGACACCTTTGCATATAGCGCTAACCTTTCGGCGGTTCGTTAGCCTAGAAGATGAAGAATATTTACTGGAGTTATTTGAGGGGCACCTACCTGATACTGGTGAACTACTAGAAAATGGATATGGGATTACAGAAATACTTGTACTATTGCTTGAACGTGGTGCAGAGATTCATGTGCAGAATAAAGATCACAACTCACCCTGCACAATCGCGCTTGACCACGGACTTGGTGGTATTTGGAAGCTCCTTAAAAAGTATGAAAAAAAACAAGCTTAAAGAATTATATTTAGAGATAACTTAATGCAAATATTTCCAATATCCGAGTGGACCGATGCTATATCGGATAATGACCTTGCAATAGTAAAAATGATGCTTGATCAAGGTAGAGATATTCATCTAAAAGATCAATATGGTTGGACTGCTTTACATCTTGCTGCATATCATGGTTATACAGAATTAGTTGAATTACTGCTTGCTCATAATGCTGATCCAAATATTCTTTCTAAGGTTGATACTTCTGGCATAGTACCATTACACTACGCCTCGTATCGTGGATACAAATCAATTGTAAAATTATTGCTCATGCATAATGCAGATGTACATATTAAAGCTATCCATGGCAACACAGCATTGCATTTTGCTTGTGGGCAAGGCTATACGGAAATTGTCCAATTATTACTAGCATACGGTGCGGATGTAAATGCAAAAGGCTTCCATGAAAGGACCCCATTACATGATGCCTTTCCTAAACATAAAGAAATAGTTCAATTATTACTAGATAATAAGGCCGATGTTCATATGAGAGATGCTTTCGGGCGCATTCCATTGCATTTTGCGACATGCACAGAAAATAAAGAAACAATACAGCAACTCATAGATTGCGGCGCCGATATCAATGCTGAAGATAAATATGGTAGAAGTGTGCTACATTATGCGGCTACAGGACACAGCGCGGAATTGATAACTTTTTTATTATCCTTAGGCGCCAATGTAAATGCAAACACAAAGTTTGCTACTCCTTTACATGCTGTAACTGATAATGTTGAAATATGCAAGGTATTACTTGATCATGGAGCTGATATACATGCACAATCAGATTCTAGGGAAACTCCCTTGTTTGAAGCAATATGTTTCTATGCAAACCTTGAAGTTATTGAATTGCTACTCCAGAAAGGTGCTTGCACGAACATCGAAAATGATGAGGGCATAACCCCTTTAGGCAAAGCACTTAACCTATATTATGAGTCAAAAATAGAATTAGAAGATGATCTTGAATTAAATTTAATTAAAGTAATCCAGTTACTTCTTGAGTATGGCGCTAATCCTAACATGCAAAATAGTTCCGGTCACACTGCATTGTATCTGGCTGCCAATAATTTTGGGAATGAAGAAATAGTAAGATTATTGCTTAAACATGGCGCATCTCCCAATATACAAGATAGTTACGGTAACACACCGCTCCATAGAGCAGCATGTTTTGGATATAAGGAAGTTAGTGAATTACTTATTGCACATGGTGCTGATACACAAATAAAAAATTCCGATGGCAAAACTGCTCGTTGTATTGCGCTTGATCAAGGGCATACTGAAATTGCAAAGCTGCTTGAACAATATGAAAAATAAAAAAAATTAAAGAACAATACTTGATTTAGAGACTAAATATGCAAAATTTTTCACACGAAGCTTGGAATAAAGCAACATTAGATAACGACATAGCGCAAGTTAAGGCAATCCTGGCGCAGGGGTTTGATGCAAATGTAAAAATGGCTAATGGTGCAAACCCTTTACGTTATGCATCCGCTAAAGGTCACACAGAAATAGTAAGCTTACTGCTATCCCATGGTGCTGACATAGATATAGCCAATGAAGAAGGTTGGACCGCCTTGCATTATGCTTCATGCTATGGACACAAAGAGATAATTGAATTGCTATTAGCCGGTGGTGTAGATGTAAATGCCAAAATTCAAAATGGCGGAACTGCTCTACACGTAGCATCGAGTAAAGGATATCACGAAATAGTCCAGCTCCTATTGGCTAAAAAGGCTGATGTAAATGCAACAACAGAAGATGGGTATACGGCATTACATATTGCCTCACAAAATGGATACCTAGAGATAGTAAGACTATTATTAACTTCGAATGCTCATATAAACGCAAAAACCATATGGCACTCCACAGCTCTATACTTGGCATTTCAAGAAAGCCGCAAAGACATTATTGAATTACTCTTAAAATATGGCGCTGACATTAATGAAAAAATTGGCCTTAATCGCACTGTCCTACATTGGGCTGTACAAAAAGGATTTCAGGAGGAAGTAAAGTTCTTAATAAATTCTGGCGCAAATGTGAATGCCGTTGACTGTCTGGGTGCAACAGCGCTTATGGAGGCAAAGAGCGTGGAAATAGCAGAATTGTTGCTTTCTCACGGCGCTGATGTAAATACAGTAGATAGATCAGCCCTCCATCATGCTTGTGAATATGGAGACAAAGCGATAGTTGAATTACTGCTCGCCCATGATGCGAATATAAACATTAAAACTGTCGGGATGACTGCATTGCATTGGGCAGCAAATAGTGATGTTGCTGGACTATTAATCCAGCATGGTGCTGATGTAAATGCCATCAGCGATAATGGTTCAACAGCACTCATGAATGCAAAAAACGTGGAAATGGCAAAATTGTTACTTGCTCATGGCGCTGTTGTAAATGCACTAGATGAATATAGCTTATCTGCATTACATAACGCTTCAGGGTGCGGGTACAAAGAGATAGTTGAATTACTTCTTGTTCATGGTGCAGATGTACATGCAAAAGATATACATGGTAAAACAGCTGGCATGATTGCCCTGGACGCAGGGCATACAGAAGTTGTCCAGCTGCTTGAACAATATGAAACTAAACAAAATTAAAGAGATATATCTCATTATTTAGAGACCACATATGCAACAATTTTCAATAACATCATGGCTTGATGCCGTAGTGAATAACAATATATCTCAAGTAAGATTGCTCCTTGACCAAGGTATAGATGTAAATGCAAAAAATGAGAAGGGCTGGACCGCATTACACTTAGCTGCGCATCAAGGTCACAAGGATATTGTGGAACTACTGATAAAATCGGGTGCTAATGTTAATCAAAAAATACAAAGTTGCTGGGACCCACAAAAATACAGTCGCTGGACCCCACTGGACATGGCAATAGAAAAGAGACATACAGAAATAGCTAAACTGCTTCTTTCGGCTGGTGCTGATGTACAAAGTGCGCAAGGCGCTCCACCGCTTTCATTGCAACTGGCAGTTACTCATAATCACGTGAAATAGTAAAGCTTGCTCTTAGTTTATGGCATTGATGTGAATATACCCAATAAAGATTACTCAACAATTTTACATTGTGCTGCAGAAAATGGGTACCTTGAAATAGTAAGATTATTATTAGATGCTGGTGCTGATATACAAGCCAAGAATATTCCTAGAAAGACTGCATTAGACTTTGCATTAAAAAATAATCACACAGAAACAGTAGAGTTGCTGCTTGCGTATGGTGCTGATCCGTATCCAAAAAAGATCTATGATTGGTTTAATGCCATATCAAATAATAATATTCCACAAGTAAAAACATTGCTTGCACAAGGCATTAATCTAAATACTAAAGATGAATTTGGCACTGCTTTACACATTGCAGCATATAAGGGTTATCAAGAACTTGTTGAGCTATTGATCGGGCATGGCGCTGATGTGAACGTAAAATATCCTGGTGGTTCGTCTGCTTTACAGATGGCTGCATCTGGAGGGAATTGCAAAATAGTTGAGTTATTGCTCACCCACGGCGCTGATGTGAATGCAGTAAATCATCTTGGCACTACAGCTCTCATGGAGGCAAAGAGCGTAGAAACAATTGAATTGTTACAGGCACATAATGCTCATCTAAATGCGATTGATAAAAAAGGCAAAACTGCTTTGCATTATGCAGCAAAATTAGAAAATGATCGCCAAGATATCGTTACATTGCTCATACAATATAGTCTCACCATTAATAGTAAAGATCAAGAGGGGTATACAGCCTTACATTATGCTGCATTAAATGGCCATAAAAAAATAGTGGCATTACTGCTCACTCATGGCGCCGATGCGAGTATACCAAATAACGAGGATTCAACAGCTCTACATTACGCTGCACAAAATGGATATCTTGAAATAGTAAGATTATTATTAGATGCCGGTGCTGATATACACTCACAAAATACATATGGCAAGACACCACTAGATTATGCATTACAAATTGAGCATCCTGCAATAGTGGCATTACTGCTCGCTCATGGTGCTGATGAACATAAAAAAAATAAGTATGAATGGTTTAATGCCATATCAAATAATAACATGCCACAAGTAAAAATATTGCTTGAACAAGGTATTGATCCAAATAGTAAATTAGATATTCAACCCATTACAAATGAATATGGGACTGCCTTACACATTGCAGCATATACAGGTAATCAAGAACTTGCAGAACTATTGATCGGGCGTGGCGCTGATGTGAATGCGCTGTCTTCTGATGGTGAAACTGCATTACATATTGCAACACGGAATGGTCACAAAAAAATAGTGGAACTGTTAATAGAGGGTGGTGTAGATATAAATGCAAGAGATGTAAATAAGTGGACTGCGTTAAATAATGCCGTATATTATCGACACGAAAAAATTGTGGAACTCTTAATCGAGAGCGGTGCAAATGTAAATGCACAAGATCAATATGGTAGCACCGAATTACATACTGCAACACGAGAGGGTCTTGAAGGGACCGTGGAATTACTACTAGCGAGTGGTGCTGTGGTAAATGCAAAAGATGAAGACAATTGGACCGCACTCCATATTGCCGCACTTAATGGTCGTGAAAAAATAGTAGAATTATTACTAGAGAGCGGTGCTGCAGTGAATGCAAAAACAAAAAATCGGACCCCATTACATATGGCCTCATATAATGGAAATGAAAACATAGTGAAATTATTACTAGAGAGTGGTGCTGAAGTGGATGCAGAGGATAATGATAGCAACACAGCGCGTATGGTTGCCCTGGACGCAGAGCATACAGAAATTGCCACACTGCTTGAGCAGTACGAAACTAAACAAAAATTAAAGAATAATACCTTAATTTAGAGACTACATATGCAACAGTTTTCAACAACAGCATGGCTTGATGCCGTAGAGAACAACAATATATCTCAAGTACAATTGTTCCTTGATCAAGGTATTGATGTAAATGCAACGGATGAATGTGGCTGGGCTGCATTGCACGTTGCTGCTAGTCGAGGCCATAAGGATTTGGTAGAACTACTCATTAAGCATGGTGCTGATGTTAATCAAAATCAAAAAATACAATTTTGCTGGGACCGACCTTGCTGGACCCCATTATTCAGGGCCGCATCTTCTGGGCATACAGAAATAGCAAAACTGCTTCTCTCTGCTGGTGCTCATGCACAAACTGTAGAAGGCGCTCCCTCGAGTCCACTACAATTGGCAGTTGCTCATAATCATATAGAAATGGTAAAATTACTCTTGGCACAGGGTATTGATGTGAATGTACAAAATAACGTTGGTACTACAGCTTTACAGCATGCTGCAGGAATGGGCTTTCAAGAGATAGTTCAATCGTTATTAGATGTTGGTGCAAATGTACATATTAAAAATAAATTTGGTTCGACTGCGCTAGATTGTGCCTCAAAGCATTATCACAAAGAAACAGTAGCATTGCTCATTGCCCATGGTGCCGATGCTCAGGCTGCATTACTTACTGCAATACGAGATGGCCTTGAAGAGGCCGTAGAATTATTACTAGAGAGTGGTGCTGTGGTGAATGCAAAATATGTAGATAATTGGACCGCACTCCATATTGCCGCACGTAATGGCCGTGAAAAAATAGTAGAGTTATTAATAAAAAGTGGTGCAGATGTACATGCAAAAGATATACATGGTAAAACAGCTGGCATGATTGCCCTGGACGCGGGGCATAGCGAAATTGTCCAGCTCCTTGAACAATACGAAACTAAACAAACTTAATGAATAATACCTCATTTTAGAGACCACATAATGCAAGATTTTTCAATAACAGCATGGCTTGATGCCATAGAAAATAACAATATAGCTCAAGTACAATTGTTCCTTGATCAAGGTGCAGATGTTAATGCAAAAGAAGAAGATGGTTGGACAGCCTTGCATTTTGCTTGCCAGAGCGGGAGCAAAGAGATTGTTTCATTATTACTTAAATATAATGCTTCAGTGAATATCCCTAATGAAGGTAATGTAACCGCCTTACATATAGCATCGCTTAATGGTCATAAGGAAGTAGTTTTATTATTGCTTGAGCATGGTGCTGATGTGCATGCAAAAAGTAAAGATGATTGGAATGCTTTGCACCTTGCAGCAGACAGAGGCCACGCCGAAACAGTGAAATTATTGCTTGCTCATGGTGCTGATATAAATGCACAAAATTGTGTTGGTTGGACTGCTTTAGGTTTAGCATCAGACAATGGTCACACCGAAACAGTGAAATTGTTGCTTGCGTATAATGCTGATATAGATATACAAAATGCTGATGGTATGATTGCCTTGCATTGTGCCGCAGATAAGGGCCACACTGAGATTGTGCAATTATTATTATTAATGCCCGGAGTTGATGTAAATAAAAAAGCTAAATATGGCGGTTCAGCTTTACACTTTGCATCACATAACGGAAACAAAGAAGTTATTGAGTTATTACTATTACATGGTGCCGATGTTAATGCCGAAGATATAGATAATTGGACAGCTTTACATTTAGCATCACAAGATGGACGCAAGGAAATTGTTGAACTTTTATTAGCTCATGGTAGTGCGGTGAATACAGTTACTAAACTTGGAGCAACTGCATTACATTTGGCATCACATGCTGGACACAAAGAAATAGTTGAACTATTAATCGCCTGCAATGCTGATGTAAATACACATGATACATTTGGCACCACGCCCTTACATGCAGCATCATATGAAGGATATACAGAAATAGGAGTACTCCTATTAGACCATGGTGCAAAAGTAAATGTTAAAGGTGAAGGCGATTGGACCGCTCTGCACTATGCATCAAAGAATGGGCATAAGAAGATGGTTTCATTATTGCTAGAGCATTGCGCTGATATACATGCAGCAACAGAAAACAATCAAAGTCCAAGGATGATTGCGCAGGAATATGGTCATCCGGAAATTGCACAGGTAATTGAAGAATATGAAAAAAACAATTGCTAAAGTTATAGATAGTAAGGCCAAGTATGCAAGAATGTATAAATGAAATTATGGTATCAGCAATTCATGCTCATGATGTAGCTCAAGTAAAAAGCCTCATTGATCAAGGTTTTAATGTAAATACCAAATATATTTATAATCAAACGGCTTTACATATAGCAGCATACTGGGGTTATACAGAAATTGTTGAGTTATTGCTCACAAATAAAGCTGATCCAAATATACAAGCAAGTATTGATTGCTGTGGCATTGTGCCTTTACAGTATGCAGCGTGTAGAGGATACACCAAGATAGTAGCGCTTTTATTAGAGTATGGCGCAAACGTATATATTAAAAGTAATTATAATACTACGGCATTGGATTATGCTTGTGAGCATGGTTATAGTGAAATTGTTGCATTATTGCTTGCGGCTGGTGCTGACGTTAACGCGAAAGGTTTTCATGGCAAAACACCCATACTTTACGCGGTTCTTGGTAAACATACAAAAATCATAGAGCTTTTGCTCGAACATAATGCTGATGTGAATGTAAAAAATATACGAGGCATTTCCACACTACATTATGCTGCAATGCGCGGGGATATAAGCATTATACAATGGTTAATAGATGCTGGTGCTGATGTAGATGTTAAAGATAATGATGGGAAAAGTGTTTTGCATTCTGCTGCTGAAAGATCGGGCAATGCAGAAACAATAAGCTTATTATTATCTCTTGGTCTTGATGTTAATATAAAAGCTAACGATAGTTCGACTCCATTGCATGCGGCAGCATCTCTGGATAATAAAGAAATGATAAATATCTTACTTGCGCATGGTGCTGATATACATGCACGGTCAGCACGTGGTAGCACCCCTTTGTTTGAAGCAATACGCTTCTATCCAAACCTTGAAGTTATTGAACTGCTGCTCCAGAAAGGGGCTTGCATGAATATCAAGGATAATGACGGCATAACTCCCTTAGATAAAGCACTTGATCTATACTTAAGATCAAAAATAGAATTAGAAGATGATCTTGAATTAAACCTGGATTAAAGTAATTGAATTACTCCTTATATATGACGCCAATCCTAACGTGCAAAATTGTTCCGGTCACACTGCATTGTATCTGGCAGCCATTAATTTTGGGAATGAAGAATTAGTAAGATTATTGCTTGAACATGGTGCTTATCCCAATATACAAGATAGTTACGGTGATACACCGCTCCATAGAGCAGCATATTCTGGATATAAGGAAGTTGTTGAATTACTTATTGCGCATGGTGCTGATACTCAAATCAAAGATTCCGATGGCAAAACAGCTCGTTGTATTGCACTTGATAGAGGACATACAGAAATTGCCACAACTGCTTGAGCACTATGAAACTAAGCAAAATTAATGAATAATACCTCATTTTAGAGACTACATATGCAACGTTTTTCAACAACAACATGGCTTAACGCCGTAGAGAATAACAATATAGCTCAAGTAAAAGCATTCCTTGATCAAGGTATTAATGTAAATATGACTGATGAAGATGGCTGGGCTGCTTTGCACATTGCAGTGCGTAATGGCCATACAGATTTGGTAGAACTACTGATTAACCGTGGTGCTGATATTCATCAAAAAATAGAAAATCGCTGTACAGTTTTAGCTTTGGCCATTGGTTCTGGAGATACAGAAATAGTTAAGCTACTCCTCTCTGCTGGTGCTGATGCAAAAACGGTACAAAGTGCTACGGGCAGAAGTGCATTTTCCACGAGCTCATTACAACTGGCAGTTGGGTATATAGAAATAGTAAAGTTGCTCATAGCTCATGGTGTTGATGTGAACATACAAAACGATTATGGTTTTACAGCTTTACATTGTGCTGCAAGAGATGGCAACCTAGAAACAGTCCAATTGTTATTAGATGTTGGTGCTGATGTGCATATTAAGAATGATTCTGACTTGACTGCTCTAGATTATGCCTCAAAAAATAATCATAAAGAAATAGTAGCATTGCTCATTGCCCATGGTGCCGATGCTCAGCCAGCAAAGAATTATGAATGGTTTAATGCCATATCAGATAATAACATTCCACAAGTAAAAACATTGCTTGCACAAGGCGTTGATCCAAATAGTCAAGCTGCATACGGTCCTGAAACTGCATTACATGTTGCAGCAAATATGGGTTATTCTGAACTTGCTGAACTATTAATTCAGCACGGAGCTGATGTAAATGTAACAGATGATTATGGTCAGACGGCTTTACATCTTGGATTAGATGATAGCGATGTACAAAGCATGCAAGCCATAACCGCACTGCTCATTAAACATGGTGCAGATGTGAATGCCATAACCAACTATGGTGTAACCGCTCTCATGAAGGCAAAGACCATAGAAATAGCACAATTACTAGTAACACATGGTGCAGATGTACATGCAATTGATAAAGAAGGTAAAACTGCTTTACACTATGCATCAGAATTTAGAACTATCTACAAGAAATTAGGAAATGATCACCAAGACATTGTTGAACTGCTTATACAAAATGGTGCTCATGTTCATACTAAAGATCATAATGGGCGCACAGCTCTAGGTATGGCATCAGAAATGGGAAACAAAAAAATAGTAACATTACTGCTTGCTCATAACGCTGATGTTAATGCACTTGATAATCTTGGTGTATCAGCACTCCATCACGCTTGCCAATATGGGAATAAAGAGATAGTTGAATCATTGCTTGCCCATAACGCTGACGTTAATGCGCAGGACTGTTATGGCCGTACTGCCTTGATGAATGCAGCATTTCAGGCCTTTCAAGAAATAATGGAATTGCTGCTTGCACATAAAGCTGATGTAAATATAAAAGATAACGATGGTTATACAGCGTTACTAGAAACTCTAAAGTACCCGCGACACTTTATAGTAGATGATGCAGAGATAATTGAATTAGCGATAACTGAATTGTTACTAACACATAATGCAGATGTGAATGCAAGAAATAAACATGATAGACGAGCTTTGCATTATGCATCATTTTTTGGTTATAAAGAAATTGTTGCAGTATTACTTGCTCATGGTGCAGATATTCATGCGCAAAACAAGGAGGGCAAAACACCCCTAATGATCGCACTTGATCAAGGGCACAGAGATGTTGCTCAGCTGCTTGAAGATACGGAGAATGCTCAAAAGGGGCAATAATATCTCCCTGGAGATGTAGCCAAATAAGAAAAACCAGCTAGCCTTATAATACCTTGCTTTTTAGCCTATTAAGAATAAACTATATAATATTATAACACAATAATTACTATCAAAGGTTTTATATGAAACGACTATTGACTATTAGTTTACCCTGCATCACATTGATCACGAGTATGGCATATGGAATGGACCCAGAAGCACGTCTTTTGGCAAGACTCGATTCTATAAGTTATAATACAACGGATCTTGGAGAAACAGGTTGCGAAGGACTTCCAGGAAAATTGCAAAAGTTCTTAAGTTCAGATGTAAATGACAATGCAGATGTAGATCAAATTCAATTATGGGCCGGTTCAAAAACATTAACTGTAACAGAGAGCCAAAGATCTGCTGCGATCAATATTGTTGCAGCAGCAGTAAATGCTCTTGAAAAACGCGGAAAATCTGGCCAGATATTGTCTGCTGAAGGTGACGAGGAGGGTACTTGGGGCATAGACCTTGAGAAGTTCCCATTACCCGGATACAGCAGATTAGTATCTCAAGAACAATCATCGCTCATGCAAAAACCCAGCGAAAGCAGCTTAGTATCTCAAGAAAACAAGAAATCATCGCTCATGCAAAGCTTGGTGATTCCAACCGTAAAATATGCTGGAGTAATGACTGCTAGCTATTTGCTTTGTAAATATTTCAATTCGTCAAATCAATCAAATCAATAGCCTGTATGCTTTTTTGGGCTGTGTTGCATTACTTATTGTACATGGTACTGTGACCATACATGGTAAATGCATATGGTTCTACTGCGTTACAGCCTGCTCTAGAAAGTAACCATAAGGAGTGTTGGGTGCGATCTGCAAACAGCATGCGGTTATTGAGAGGGACTATTCGTGGAGCATGATACATTAAAATTATTGCTCCATGAGGCAGTTTAAGGGCATGTGCACTGGCATAAAAGATATTAAAAAGAAAGAGACAGTATGAAGAAAAATATACCATTAGTGATGGGGATTGTGTGTATTGTATTGCTATTGTGCGTATCAGGTTGTGGATCACCCTCTTCACGTTCTTGTAACAATAAGCACTCTGTAGTAGCGCATGCACCCGAGAATAGCATAAAACGTGAAGTGGATGAAGGTCTTCTTGAAGCTGTGATCGACAATGATATAGCCAATGTAAAAATGCTCCTTATGTGCGAAGGTGCTGATGCTAATGCAAAGACCAATTGTGGTAATAGCGCATTGTATATTGCATGCATGGATGGTTATAGTGAAATAGCAGAATTATTACTTGAACATGGTGCTGATCCAAATGCAAAAAATGATTTTGGAGAGCTAGCATTGCCAATGGCTGTATCTCAAGGCCATAAAGATATAACTACATTGTTATTGCGGTATGGGGCAGACGTGAACTGTCAAGTGGAAAATGGTGCTACTGCATTGTTTTTTGCTCACACACAAGAAATGAAAGAGTTGTTACTTGCTCATGGCGCTGATCCAAAGGTGGAAGATGATGAAGGGAGGTGGCCTACATGCATGGCAGTATGTTGGCGTGAGGGTGAGTAAACTCAATGATAAATGTATGAATAAACAAGAAACCATACAAAAAATTAAAAACTTATTTGTAACGTGGTTAACAGATCCTGATGCACGTTTAACTAAGGAGAACTTAACTGAAATCGACATCATTATTAAGAATTATGTAGCTGAGCATAAAGAAGACACTGATATGTGGTTGCGTCTTGCTCTATTACACAAGGGTTCTTTACAGGGAGACATACCTGTTTATGTTAAAAGCATAGCTTATTTACATACTATTTTATCGTATGATCCACTTAACATAGATGCAGTTCTTATGTTAGCATTTATTGAAAACCAATCTTTTGGGCACATGCGAGCTTTTGGCCAAATGCAAGAATCTACTTTTAATGCATTATGCAATCTTAAAACAAATGATCTAGAAATCCTATCAATGATAGAATATGCCAAATCATTTTATTATATGAAAACAGATAAAGAAAAGTATGTAATGCATCTTTTAAAATCAATAGAATATTGCGATACACATGTTAATAATCTTTTAGTACTCGGCAGATACTATCTTAAAAAAAGAGAGTTTGAAAAGGCAAAGCTATTAATACATAAAGCCTTAGATAACATCCAAGGTATTTATGACGTTGATTATGTATATACAGATATCACAGATATAGATGAATTCTTTAATTATTATTACAAAGGTATTCATAGAGCAATTTGGGGAGGGTTTATCATTGGGAATATTGGTAAACTTCGGGAATTAGTAAAAAATTAAAATAAATGTCCTGGTCGAGGGACATCAAGAAATTGCTCAGCTACTCGAACAATATGAAAATAAACAAAATTAAAAAATAATACCTTAATTTAGAGACCATATATGCAACAGTTTTCAACAACAACATGGCTTGATGCCATATCAGATAATAACCTATTAAAAGTCAAAACTTTTCTTGATCAAGGTATTAATGTAAATATCACTGATGAAGATGGCTGGGCTGCATTGCATGTAGCCGCGTATAAAGGCCATAAAGATCTGGTAGAACTACTCATTAAGCATGGTGCTGATATTCATCAAAAAAAGCAAAATCGTTGGACGCCATTAGATATGGCCATAGATTATGGGCATATAGAAATAGTTAAACTACTTCTCTCGGCTGGTGCTGATGCACAAAGTATACAAGGCGCTGCCTCTAGCTCGTTGCAACTGGCTGTCTCTAATAATTATATTGAAATAGTAAAACTGCTCTTGGCTCACAGTGTTGATGTGAACATATCAAATAAAGATGATTCAACAGCATTACATTATGCGGCTGAAAATGGCTTTAATGAGATTGTGCAACTATTATTAGATGCTGGTGCAAACGTACAAGCAAAAAATAATTATAGTAAGACTGCGTTAGATTACGCATTAAAAAAAGAATGGGCACATCTAAAGGATTACAAAGAAACCGTTCAATTGCTCATCGCTTATGGTGCTGATGCGCATGCACAAAAGAGTTATGATTTGTTTAATGCTATATTAAATAATGACAGTATACAATTAAAAAAAGTCCTTTTGCAAGGTGTCGATCCAAATGTTAAAGATGTATATTGCCCTGGCACTGCATTACACATAGCAGTTTATTATGGTTATCAGGAGCTTGTTCAATTATTAGTAGCGCATGGCGCCAAAATGAATGAAAAAGAGATAGACGATCGCGAAACGTCGCTAAATAGGCGCAAAATTTCTGCACATGCAGCTTTGAAGGAGGCTATTGATCGTGGGCAAACTGAAATAATAAAGCTGCTTCTCTTGGCTGGTACTGATGTACAAATTCCAGACAGCGCGCTCTTTAATGCATTGGTACGGGCTTGTATTAATAATCAGATAGAAATAGTAAAGCTGCTTCTAGCACATGGCGTTGATGTGAATGTACAAAACGACCAGGGTGAAATGGCTTTGCACCGCGCTGCAAGAGATGGCAGCATAGAACTAGTCTATTTATTATTAGAGGCGGGCGCTGATGTGCAAGCAAAAGATGCTATCAAAAACAAGCCGTTAGACTATGCGCTCGGAAGCAGGCATATGCAAATTGCTGAGTTGCTTATCGCACATGGTGCAGATGAGCAGGCCAAAAAGGGCGTTGATTGGTTTATTGCCATAAAG
The DNA here is from genome assembly GCA_963716425.1 of Candidatus Babeliales bacterium. GTDB lineage: Bacteria > Babelota > Babeliae > Babelales > JBFXEV01 > JBFXEV01. Next base: position 110,644 of record OY970310.1, on the reverse strand, counting down.
AATAATGATATCATACAAGTTACAACATGGCTTGCTCAAGGTGTTGATCCAAATAATAAAGATAGATATGGTGATGGTACCGCGTTGCATCTAGCTGCACAACTTGGTTTTTTTGAAATAGTAAAATTGCTTCTTGCTCATAATGTAGATGTAAATGCAAAAGACGATTTTGGAAATATGCCATTATATTATGCGGCAGAGAAGAACTTTGTAACGATAGGTAAGTTATTGATAAGCAATGGTGCTGCAATAGATGCAAAAAATGAAAATTTCGATAGTGATGATGATATACCACAGACAGCATTACAAATCGCCTCACACGCAAAGGTCATGCAGAAATGGTAGAATTATTAATAGAGAATGGTGCAGATGTATTAATAGAGAATGATGCAGATTTAATAACACAAGAAGAAGATGATGTAACGCTGTTACATGTTGCTTCGGCTTATGGATATGAAAAAATAGTAGCATTATTGCTCACACATCATGCAGACGTACACATTAAAAATTTACGCGAGGATACTGCCTTGCATTTTGCTTGTCTGGGGGGCTATGCAGAAATTGTCCAATTATTACTTGCCTATGGTGCGGATATAAATGCAAAAGCGAGATATGACCGCACACCATTACATTATGCAGCCATACGTAACTTTGCAGATATAGTTGAATTATTGATAAAGAGTGGTGCTGTAGTGGATGCTAAGGATGATGCAAATTGTACCGCATTATTTGATGCTTCGCAATATGGATATATAGAAGTTGCCCAATTATTAATAGCACATGGCGCAGATGTAAATGGAAAAAAGTTCTACCGGAATAACTCCTTTACATCTTGCTATCCGGCATGGTAGAAAAAAAATAGTAGAATTATTACTAGCCAAAGGCGCCATGGTGAATGCGAAAGATAATGATGGCAAAACTCCTCATATGTATGCTTTGATGGGATGGCAAAAAGAAATTGCCAAACTGCTTGAACCATACGAAACTAAACAAAATTAAAGAATGATACCTTAATTTAGAGACCAGATTAATGCACAATCCAACATATGAATCATGGTCATGGTTCCGCGCCATATCAAATAATGATATATCACAAGTACAGCAGTTACTTGACCAAGGTATTGATATTCATCTAAAAGATAAAGATGGTTGGAATGCGTTACGTAAGGCTATCTATAGAGGTCATCAGGATATAATAAAATTGCTGTTGCACTATGGGGCAGATATTACTGCAAAAGGAGACGATGGCATGACTGTTTTACATGCTGCGTTAAATCAATATGAGCCAAACATTGAAACAATAAAATTATTATTGTTAGGCACAGATATTAATGCTCAAGATAAAGATGGCAACACAGGATTGCATTTGTTTCTTTCCTATTATCAACCATCATCTATTCCACAGAAAAAAATAGTTGAATTACTCCTTGAGCATGGCGCAAATACAAATATACAAAATAATAAAGGTGATACTCCGCTCCACGTTGGGGCATTCTGGGGAGGTAAAAAACTAGTAAAACTGTTACTCTCGCATGGTGCCATTACGACCATTAAAAACAATAAAGGCGATACTCCACTCCACGTTGCGGCACAATGGGGAATGAATGATCTTATTCCATTATTGTTAGAACATGGTGCAGATATACATACAAAAAATAGTTATGGGCAAACAGCGCGTGTTCTTGCCCACATACATAAATTTAACAAAATTGCTCAGTTGCTCGAAGACAAGGAAAATGCTCAGAAGGACCCCAATACTAACTCTCTAGAGGCTCAGGCAAAGCAGCATGTTTTATCAGAATCGTGGTTGAGTGCTGTTTTAAGTAATGATATATCGCAAGTAAAATTGCTCTTGAGTCAACATATAGATGTATACATTCGAGATAAACATGGTTGGAATGCATTGCATATTGCCTCATATCAAGGACATCTTGCCATTGTTGAACTGCTCATACAATATGGCATGGATCTCAATGAGAGAAATTATGAAGGCCATACCGCTCTACGAATGGCCTCTAGTAAGGGGCATATCGAGATAGTCTCATTATTATTAACAAATGGAGCTGATCCAAATAATGATACTGGCATTACGTCGTTACAATTGGCGATTATGGATAGCCGTCTAGAAATAGTCAAACTACTATTGGCACATGGCGCGCATATAGATGCTCGAGACAATCAAGGCTGGACAGCTTTACATTATGCAGCACAACAAAGAAATAAGGAAATAGTAGAAATATTACTGGCTCAGGGTGCTGATGTGCATGCAAAAAATGACACTGAGGAAACCCCTTTATACTATGCTGCCAGCGATGGTAGAAAAGACAACATCATGCTATTAGTCCAGCATGGTGCTGATGTGAACATCCAAAATGACTATGATTCTACAGCTTTAGATTATGCAGCAGGAGATGGCAACCAAGAAATAGTCCAATTGTTATTAGATGCTGGTGCAGATGTACATATTAAGAATAAATCTGGTTTGACTGCACTAGATTGTGCCTTGGATCAAGAACAAACAGAAGTAGCTGAGCTCATTGAACAATATGAAAAAAACAGAATTATAGAACTATCGTCAATTAAGAGACCCTATATGCAAACATTTTCAACAACAACATGGCTTGATGCCATATCAGATAATGACCTATTAAAAGTAAAAACTTTTCTTGATCAAGGTATTAATGTAAATATCACTGATGAAGATGGCTGGGCTGCATTGCATGTAGCCGCATATAAAGGCCATAAAGATCTGGTAGAACTACTCATTAAGCATGGTGCTGATATTCATCAAAAAAAGCAAAATCGTTGGACCGCTTTAGACATGGCCATAGATTATGGGCATATAGAAATAGTTAAACTGCTTATTTCTGCTGGGGCTGATGCACAAAGTATACAAGGCGCTGCCTCTAGTTCATTTCAACTGGCTGTCGCTAATAATTATATTGATATTGTAAAGCTGCTTTTGGCTCACGGTGTTGATGTGAACATATCAAATAAAGATGATTCAACAGCATTACATTATGCGGCTGAAAATGGCTTTAATGAGATTGTGCAACTATTATTAGATGCTGGTGCTAACATACAAGCACAAAATAATTCTGGTAAGACTGCGTTAGATTACGCATTAAAAAAGGATCACAAAGAAACCGTTCAGTTGCTCATTGCACATGGTGCTGATGCGCATGCACAAGCGAGTTATGATTGGTTTAATGCCATATCAAATAATGACATAGCACAAGCAAAAATCTTACTTGAGCGTGGCGTCAACCCAAACATCCAAGACCAATATGGTAGCGCATTGCATATAGTTGCGTATAAAGGTTTTCACGATCTTGCCAAACTATTAATCCAGCATGGGGCTGATGTGCATGCTTTAGATACAAATGGTTTTACTCCGTTACTTTATGCATCAAGAGATGCGCATAAAGAAATAATTGCGCTATTGCTGGAATGTGGTGCGAACGTGAATGCAACAAACATGCGCGGTTTAACGTCACTTATGATGGCAGAAGATGTAAAAATAACTCGATTCTTGCTTGCACATGATGCAGATATACATGCGGTTGATCTAAAAGGTAAAACGGTTTTGCATCATGCATCATCGTCAGAGTCTGATGACAATTATCGTTGATATTGTTAAATTGCTCATACAAAATGGAGCAAATGTTAATGCCCAAGATAGAGATGGTTGTACTGCATTACACGAGGCATCTGAAGTGAGAAATTACAAAATAGTAAAAGTATTACTTTCTCATGGTGCCGATGTGAATGTATCCGATAGAAGAGGCGATACCCCGTTGCGTATGGCTACATTGGAGCGATATTCTGATAAGAAACTTATTAAGGAATTATTGGCTCATCATGCCGATAGCAATGCGCAAAGTCAATTTGGTATCTCCGCATTACATTTTGCAACACAGAACTCTGATAAAGAAGTTATTAAATTACTTCTTGCTGCTGGAGCAAATATTAATATACAAACAAATGACGGGGAAACTCCTTTACATTGGGCAGCTCAACGTGGTGATGATGACATGGTCAAATTATTACTGGTCAACAAAGCAGACGCCAATATACAGGACAGTTATCAACGCACTGCCTTACATTATGCAGTGGAGAGTGGCAATACAATAACAGTTAATGTATTACTTCTTCATGGTGCTGATATGCAGAGAGAAGATAGAGATGGCATGACTCCTTATATGATTGCCCAAGAAGAAGATATTAAAGAAGTAATAAGTGAGCTTGAATTTTGGTATAAATATAAGAACAATGTACCAACTACTCTAAAAAGAACCTTTGAATACGTTGATAACACCTCTAATAAGTTTTGGAACGTGGAAGTAACAGGAAGCAGTATGACTGTTACTTTTGGCAAAAGTGGAACTGCTGGTGTTACTAAAACTAAAGAATTTAAAGATGAAGCAGAAGCCCGCAAAGCAGCTGAAAAATTGATCAAAGAAAAAACAAATAAGGGATATACAGAGGTATTAGAATTTTGATAGCATGGATTAATAACTGAATGATGCAATGAAAAGATATTTTATATACAAAGACAATACCTCTGATAAGTTTTGGATCATAGATGTCACAGAAAACGGCACTTCTGTTATCTATGGCAAAACAGGTACTGCTGGAGTTACTAAAACAAAAGAATTTAAAGATGCTGCAGCAGCCCAAAAAGATGCTGAAAAATTGATCAAAGAAAAAATAAAAAAAGGATATCTAGAGATTACTGAGCTGATCGCGCCTCCACATGACGGTAGGTTTGGCGATAATGAATTTTGGGAATTGATAGAAATAGCCAAGAATAAAGCAGAAGCTCTGGATGAGCTTGTTGAGAAATTAACAGCCTTATTAGCAGAGCGTACTAAAGAAGATATCATCCAGTTTGCCCGCATTTTTTATAAATATTATAGGTATTCTTATCAGTCTAGGCTATGGGCTGCAGCATATATCATAAATGGCGGCTGCTCTGACGATGGATTTGATTATTTTAGAGCGTGGCTTATAGCACAAGGCAAAATTATCTATTTTGCAACAGTAAATAATCCTGAATATCTTGCAGAAGTAATACCTTTAGAAGAGGCTGGTGACATTGAGTGTGAAGATATGCTTGCTGTGGCCGGCAACGCCTATGCTATCAAAACAAAAGAAAGCTCAGAAAAAATATATGATTTTGTCCCTACTGAGCTCATGCAATTACCTGAAATAGAAATAGATTGGGATGATGACGGAGAAAGTGAATGCGACGTTACAAGCCATGCTCTTGAAGATATGTTTCCATTATTATGGGAAAAATTTGGAAATAATATTTAGCCTATGAAAAACAATTCAAATAAAGCAGAACAATTTCAAGAGCTTATAAATTCTTTGATTACCATCACTTTAGTTCGTTTAAGCGATGCTGAACACCAAAAAAGAGAATGGTTAAAAACTAGAAAAACTGCTTATGTCTATCAACTTGATACTATGGAAGATTGTTTTGATCAGTTTACTGATGTATATTTTAAAATGTTAAAGCATGCAGACATGCGATTGTATCTAGGAGATACAAATGCCGATCTTATTGAAAAATTCTATAATGCATTTAGAACCTATGCTTGGGATACAGGTAATTGCGTACCCGAATGCTGCCTTGATTTGGATGTAGAAGAGGCCTTGCGGGATCCAAGGTGGCATGAAATTCAGCGCTTGGCAAAAGATGCATATAATGCGCTCACGCACCATGATTTTTTTTGAGCAACAATAATTGTGATTAAACGAGAAACCGTACAAATCCGCCTAAACATAGTTTCAAATAGCTAAAAAGACTTTCAGGATGCAAAATTTTTCCATTCAAGCATGGCTTAATGCCATTTTAAATAATGATAGTACCCAAGTAAAAATGTTTCTTGATCAAGGTATGGATGTAAATACTAACATTGAAGATGGTTATACGGTTTTGCATCATGCATCAAGCGAAGGCGCTGCAGAAATTGTTGCGCTCCTTCTTGAGCGCAATGCGGATGTAAATGCACAAGACTCAGGTGGATGGACACCTTTGCATCATGCATCAGGATTTGGCAATCCAGAGACTGTTGCTTTGCTTCTTGCGCATAATGCAGATGTAAATGCTCAAAATAAAGGTGGCCAAACTCCGTTACATATGGCAGCAGGTAGAGGTGATGATGGCATAGTTAAGTTATTATTAACACACCGTGCTGATAAACATTCTCAAAATAAAAGCGGCCAAACTCCCTTGCATATGGCGGCATGGTTAGGAAACGATGGCGTTGCTAAGTTATTGTTAGAAGCTGGTGCTGATGTGCACGCAAAAGATCAAGATGAGTGGACAGCTTTGCATTATGCATCACGAAATGGTTATACAGAAATTGTTTCTCTTCTTCTTGAGTATAATGCAGATGTGCATGCAAAAGAAAAAGAAGGGTGGACAGCTTTACATTTGGCAACTGATGCAGGCTATGATGAGACAGTTAAATTATTATTAGCGCATGGCGCTGATACAGGCATAGAGTAAGAGAGGAATAGCGACTTTGACAATTTTACCTGTGATGCGCGCACTGGTGAGTACATTAGTTACACATGATTGGGTCGTGATTAAAAACAGGAACAAGTTTAGTGCCTATCCGATGCAACACTCAGCTTGATTTTGCTGTGCACCATGTGCTCTAAGAAATGCTACCATTTCAACTTCGTCACCTAAAATTGCATTTTGAAAAACAGTATTTCCCTGATTGTCAACGTGATTAATGTCTGCACCATGAGCGAGCAATAAATTGGCAATTTCTATATTTCCATGGAAAGCAGCAAATGTTAAAGCAGTGCTTCCTTGATTATCAGTTAATTCTGTATCAGCGTGATGCTCAAGTAAGTATTGCACGCTATCAGGGCTTTTCTGTAATATAGCCCACATCAGCGGGCTTTGGCCATCTTTATCTTGTGCATTAATATCAGCTCCATGCGTTATTAATAGATCAAGTACATCCCTATCTGCAAAATTCCTGCAAGCACTCACCAAAATTGGTTCCGCTCCTTCAGTTTTTATGTGAACGCCATGCTCTAAAAGATATACTACAATATCTTTGACACGCGCTTGCGCTTGAAGTGCTTTATTCAACACACTCTCTATTTCTGGGGTTGTGGAAATTTGGTTGATATTGGCGCCTTGTTCAACAAGATACTGCACCATAGAAAGGTGGCCTGCGCGCGCTGCCCAGTGGAGTGCTGGCTCATCAGACTCATCTTGCTCATCAGCAAGTCCAGGATTACATGTCTCATGAACATCTGCACCATGCTCTAACAGTAATGCGGCTATTTCAACAGAACCACCTCCTGCAGCAACTTGGAGTAATGGTAATGTCCAGCCAGATGCATCTTTAAGGCGAATATCAGCACCATGCTCTAACAATAATCTAACTCGCTCTCTATATCCACTCTGTATAGCATAAAAGAGAGCAGTGCAGCCTTCTTCATCTTTTGCATTCACTTCTATGTTGCTGGACAACAGCAGTTGAACTACTTGATCACTGCCTGCTTGGCATGCATGATGCAATGCAGTTTGCCCTTCTTTATCTTTTGCATGTACATCAGCACCATGTTGCATTAAGAGCTCAACTATTTGTACATTCCCTCTACGCACTGCTGTATGAAATAAGCTCATTTCTCGATGATCATCGTTTTGAATACTCATGCCTGATGCTATACAACGCTCTACTTCTTCTGGTGTGCCACTGAAAACTGCATCATATAAGGAACGTTGTGCTTTTTGGATATCAACAGGTTGTTGATCAAAAGATACATAGTTATGATATTTGAATATAAAAACGCTGGTTATTGCAACACCAAGCGTGAGTATGAGTATGTTAATTTTGTGCATGGAGCTCCCTTTTTTTAGCTACTCGTTAGATCTTTCTGCTAGACTGTGAATATAACATAGATTTTAGTGACACGCGAGGGAATGGGCAAAAGCAGTGTATGATGCACTTACTTTGTATGAGCAATTTTTTATTTCTAAGCTATAATTAGGTAACAGCATGAGTGCTATTCATTAAAATATTTTTAAATCATTTTTTTCTTATTAAGGTTCTTTATATGTTTTTTTACAAATATTTACCTCTTCTTTTGTTAGTAAGCCAGTCAGCTCTTGGTATGGATGTTCCAAATACTGGTCCAGTAACTAATCCAAAATCGGTTAACGGAAAGAGCGGACGAAATACCCAAAAGTGGTTAAGCCTGGATAATAAAGTGCAAGCACAAGCAAAACAGCTTGAAGATCTTGAGCAAGAATTATCTGATGATCAAGAATACGTACAACAATTAGTGCAAAGCTTTGCACAACTGAGTAGTTCACAACAACAATTGAGACAAGATCATAATGCGCTTGCCGTATCACACCAGAATTTGGGAAATGAATCTGCGCTAACTGTACAACGTGTTAGAGAAATAGAGCATCAAGCAAACGCTTTTAAGTACTCTTCTGTGTGTAAGGCTGCCAGGAAAGGGCATCTACCCTCTCTTATGATATTACATCAAAATGGCAAATCCTTAGAAAAGGAAGATAAAAAGCATTATAGACCATTGCAATTGGCAGCATTAATGGGACACACAGATATTGTACGCTATCTTCTTGATAGTGGTGTTGTGAATATCCATGAGCAAGGATCACGCGGTAAAACACCGGTTTATTTGAGTACACGCTTTGATCATCCTGCAGCCAGAGAAACAACTCAACTGTTACTTGATCGTGGTGCAAATTTTAATCAGGAAAATGTAAAGGGGAGATACAACACAGCACTTGCACGGTTTCTTGCAAGAGGTCGGATTGGCCATGGAAATATTGTACTTACCAATTCTTCTGTGGTAACTGCGGTGAAAGGGTTAGCAAAAGTACCCTTGAATTTGAAAGAGAATTGCCCATTTAATAGACCCAATCAAGCAATGGTTGACCAGTTATTGCTACAAGAACCGGGAATTACTGCTTATCCTCGAGTGATTTGTGAGGCATTGGCATCAAAAGATCCTGCTTGGATAGGAACACTACTTGCACGAGGTTTTGCGGTTGATGCTAATTTATTAATAGCATATTGCACTACTAAGAACTATAACTGCGCTGTAATGCTTGCTCCATTTGCTCAGAATAATGAAGTAGTAACACAGTATAATGCGAGTGTAATCAATGCGGTGAAAAAACGTGATTTTAAGAACATCATTGCTCTTCTTGGCGACGGTGCTCCATTTGGCCCGGAAATTTTCAAAACAATATTTTATGGGAATGATGATCTTACTGGCGTCAGAACTGGTTTTGATCAACATTTATTTGGGTTGTTATTTGATGTTTTAGGTCTTCAATGTGGCTATTTAACACACGAAAAAGCAAAGTGGGCAAATCCACAATACAGACTCTTGAGTTGCGCAGGCAAAGAATTGAAAGAATATCTTGAGCAGCAGCGTTGTTCACAAACTGTTATAAAGCTTTATGAGAATTATAAGAAAAGATATAAACCTTACTAAAATTATGGGGGTGAGCTGTTGTTATTGAACAGCAGCTCATCCCACAGATCAATGTTCTACATTTTGGGAGAGAGACATGGATGTTAGGTTTGCTCAACGCTTTGGCAAGAGGTGTACGATACACTCGCTGCGCACGCGTTAATCTTTAGAATCAATGACTAACTTTGATACTGAATACATGCCATCTTTTTCTTCAATCAATGTAAATCCATGAGAACTATTTTGAGTAAGAGCAATTACATCCTCAAGAAGCTTATTAAAGTAAACTTTTCCAATTATTACTGGAGTTCCTTTGGTATCAAGGTGCATGTAATCAGTGTCTATAAGTTGTAAAGTAAATGATGTTGCTTGTTTTTCAAACCATAATTCAATGTCTGATGAAAAACGATCAAAACATATCCGATTGCTTAGCTCACCTGTGATATAATCCTTTTCATTACCTTTTTTGCAAAAATCATGAAATTCTTTATTAAATTCAATTGCAAATCCCAAAGCAAACCCTAGAGCACAAAGATTGCAATCTAAATGGGTAAAACCATTATGTTCACATTCTTGAGGATTCCAAATCTTCCAAGAACCATTTTTTCTATAAAATGCATGCGTTAGTTTTAAATCTGACATGTATCACTTTCATCTTTCATTTTTGCAAGGAGAGCTCTATGGAAGATCTTTGTCCTAAGTCAATGATCTTCCATGTTCATATTTTTATTGCGCCAATTCACAAGCAGATATTCTATCTCGCTGAAAGGTAACTTCATTTCTGTAGGCCGGCCCTACTAAATGCCAATCAGGAAAATCAATATCTAGAACTACTGGATGAGCATTCTTTGCAGAGAGCCAAACGCATTTTTCTGAGTCAAGATCATTTTTTGAAAGATGATCGCAAACTCGCTCGTTAAGTATATAATCCTTTAATGATATCTCTGAAGCTGCATATTTTATTTTTCTATTCGCATCAGAAATATATCCATGCTTTCTAATGCTGCCAAACACATCGCGCCAATAAGAATTATGAACGTTAATGCCATGTGTATGTATTTTTAAAGCAACAAACAGACGTGCAAATTGAGGGTGATCAGACTTATATTTCCATACACCTGAACCAAGATTTTCCATTATTTCTGGATTTAGATATTCAAAATAAATATGATCAGGATAATCAGGGATCACTTTAGAGCGTGCTTTTTTTGCATTTTCTTCACGATCCAATTGCGCATTAGACTTTAATCCTTCTACTAAGGCTTTCTTTAATGCCTCTTTATTCATGAGAGAATGGAAAACTAAGACTTCCTTAGGAATCTCTTCAATATACATTTTCCTGAGTGCATCTATTCTATCCTGAAAGTCTGGGGTCCAATCTTTGGGAACTCTCATTCTACCTTGTAGTTCTTGAGATGCCAGAGAGCCAATAATTTTTTCACCTCTTATACGGCGCATACCATGTGCTGAACCTACAATACCTACTGAAATTACTAATCCTATGACAAATAATATCTGTTTCACAAATCACCTTTATGTTAATATTAAATAACTATACTAAATTAAATACCTTTTAATCTTTTGTTAGCTTCTTTTCCAACTCTTCTGTGTTAGGTAATTTCATGAAACATATTTATTGGCTAACCTAAGGGCTAATTTATGCTATTATTTCTCATTGTGTACAAAACAACAAATAAGTCAATATTTTGCTAAGACAAACCTGTGAAATGCTGCCCAATCCCGCAAAAAATAGTGTTTATGAAGCTTCCTCTTTAGGGCGCTCGTACATAGAAAAATTTTGAGAATCAATGACTCACTTTGAAACAGTATAAGAGAGCCATCTTTTAATAAAATGCATGCTTTAGTTTTAAATCTGACATGCATCACTTTCATCTTCATCAGGGATTGTGCATTCGTTTACGCTTGCACCGTGTTGCATAAAAAGTCCCACCATATCTTCTTGCATGTGTTCTAGTGCTATATCAAAAGGTGAAAGATTTTGCCAATTAGGAGCATTAACGTCTGCATTGTTTTGTACTAATAGTTGGGCGAGTATCATATTGCCAGTTTCAGCAGCATGGTGTAGCGCAGTATATCCTTGATTATCAGTTAGTTGTGTATCGGCATGCAATTCAAGTAAATATCTTACTTGTTCTGTACGATTATTTTGAATTGCCATCATAAGTGGCGTTAATCCATCTTTGCCTTGCTCATTAATATCATAGCCATGGCGCACTAACAGTTCGAGCATATCATTGCTTTCATGTTCACATGCGGTAATTAAAAGAGGCTCAGCACCTGGAATATCTTTTGCAGTAGCACCATGGTCAATGAGGTATGCAACAATGTGTATGTTACCTGAACGTACTGCATCATGCAGTGGTGTACATGCATCAGTCTCACGACATTGTGCATTGACGTTTGCATCATGCTCTACCAGAAATTGCACCATGGGTAAGTGCCCTGCACGTGCTGCTACATGAAGTGCAGTTTCTTGAGCATCATAAACATCTTGCAAGATGGGTTTACTTTTTTCATTAACGTCAGCACCGTGAGACAGGAATAATTGGGCGATTTCTATGTGGCCGCTACATGCCGCTTGATGCAGTGGCGTCCAGCCAGCCTCATAGCTTTTTGCATGAATGTCTGCCCCCTGTTTGAGTAAAAGCTGGGCAATACGCAGATCGCCTCTTTGACTTGCTGCATGAAGTGCGCTTTCACTATCATAGTCTGTAACGCTTGTGCCTTGTGCAATGCATTGCTCTACATCTTCATATGTACCGAACATCACGGCATCCCATAAAGAATGGTATGTGTTTTGTTGTACACTTACTTTTTCTTTTGATGATGGGTTAAGAATGTATCTGTAAAAATACATACCTGCTAGAGCGCCAATAAGACCAAGGATAAAATATATATATCTTATGTTCATGAGATTCCTTTTTTATTAACCATTGGTTTTAGATTATTATTTTTGCACGAGTTACTTTTTATAATCAATGGGTACCTGTGCAACAGTATATGAGCCATCATTTTCTTTTTCCAGCTTGAATCCTTGCGAATTATTTTCAATGACCACCTTCAAAAAGAATAAGTGTCACCGGTATTTTGTCTTGTGGAGTTAGTGCTCAATGTAGGCAACATATATTCTTCTAATCATACCATCAATAGCCTTACATTTATAGCGCGACCCATTTAAAGGGCTGGAGCTCAGTATTACCCTATTTTGAGTTTGTTGCGCTTCATATGTTCTCAGGAACGACCATTTCTTCTCGTTTGTAATATAATGCTCTATCGAGCGCTGAACGATCTTCCCAATTCAGATAGTTAACAGCAGCTTGATGACCGACTAATAATTTAGCAATTGCTACATTATTATCTTATGCAATACATTAATATATTTAATTTAAAGTATTGACAAATTAAATTAAATATTTATAGTAAAAGTAGCTCGTTTCGGAGCATGAATAATTCAATATTAATATAGAGGAAAATCATGAATAAATTGTTGCTATTTTTAGTACTAATATATGCGGGACAATTATTTGGAATGCAACCTAATAAACCTGCCAATCAAACTTATGAAGATTTACCATTAGGCTGTCGGCCAATTGAAGTACAAATGGCCAAGTTTGATGATATAAATAAACGAAGCATTCCGGCATTAGCTGCCGCAAAAAAAGCGTTAGGAGAACCAAATAATACCAAAAAAGAAGTACTTAAACAAAACACGTGGAAACAATTGCAATCACTGATGCATGAAACGATGGGTTTTGAAACCTATTCACTGCGTGGTGGGGTCATTACCTCAGATGCACTTGATAAAAAGATTGTTGAATTACGCGGCAAATTGAGCAATGCTATGTTTGATTTAATGCCACCTAAGCCTGGCTTATCTCAAGGCCTTGAATAAATAATAAATTTTCTTAATTTATGCTGACAAGTAAAAAAATAAATCTACTTGTCAGCAAGCAAGAGCCCTCATTTACTACTGTGCATCCAGTCCATGAAGAGCTAGTGTTTAACATCCTTGCTTACCGTTTCTTATTACTTTAACACGTAAGGTTGTCTTTCAACTGGATTGCCAAAGAAATAGATGATCGAGAAATAATACGTGAGTTTGCTTATTGGGATTAGCAAAAAAAGCAATAAGGAATACGTAGAATATTTGGCAATAGTCAATCGTTTACTCGTCTGTACTTTCAAGCCAAGGATCGAATTCAAGAAGAAACCATCGCCATTCTTCAGGAGCATTCCATTGATCTAAATATTCAGTTTTTTCTTGATCACGTAATTGCTGCCAAAAAGGGTGCCATACATAACCATACCAGGCATCGCCTGCATCTCGCCAAAAAAAGTCACCGGGTGGAAATCCTGGATATGCAATCCATGGTGGCCTAATCTCTTTTTTGTTTTCGTTCATATTCATTTTTTTATAGCTATAAAGCAATTGTTGTAATTCAGGATTATGTGTGCAAGTGTATGTTTTGCACAACTCTGAGCATGAGACTTCTTCTAAAGCTGAAACACCTTAATACGCGTGTTTGTATGTGGTAAGCGTTTGCCCTGCGAGTAGGCTTTTCACTGCATCTATATCATTGTTTTCAATTGCTTTATAAAGAATATCTATCTGCGCAATATCATTTTTTAGCTTTTCTAAATTATCTAGCAAGTTCATGGTATTAAAATTATACAAGTCATTTTCTTCTTCTACGAGGGTAAATCTGAACGATTTTCACCATGAGTATAATCACTATCGGCATGATGGTCGAGCAACAACTGGGCAATTGAGCTGTAGTTACATTCAGCAGCTTGTTGTAAAGCTGTGTGCCCATGCTCATCAATCATGTTTGTATCGGCATGTGCTTCAAGGAGATATTTTACTTGTTCTTCATGTTCATTCTGTACGGCTCTCATAAGCGGCGTTAATCCATCTTTATCCTGTTCATTCACGTCATATCCACGTTCCAGAAGTAAAGAAAATATTTCCAGGTTTCCTCGTTGTGCGCAAGCGGTAATAAAAAGTGGCTGAACAACAATATTTTTTGTTGAAGCACCGTGCGCAAGAAGATACTCAGCAATATCTTTATTGCCACTGGCGACAGCATAATGCAATGGCGTATCATCATATGGTGGTAAGTAGTGCGCAATTTCATCACGCTCGCCGGAGATTCTGATACCCGCACATTGCGCATTAACATCAGCGCCATGTTCAGTCAGCAACCTGATCATATCAAGGTTGCTGACAAAGGTTGCCAGATGGAGCGGCGTTTCACTATTCCAAAATACTTCTTGTGAGCGAGGTTGGGCTCTTTCATTTACCTGTGCGCCATGCTTAATAAGGAGTTGTGCAATTGCCAAATGGCCATTGTACGCAGCTTCATGAAGCGCTGTCCACCCATCATAAGAACAATGCGCATTCACATCAGCGCCATGCTTGAGTAATAATGCTACTATTTCTACATCACCTTTGATTGCGGCTTCATGAAGAACGCTTCCCCCAGAATAGCTAATGCTTGCGCCTTCTTTAAGAAGTTGTTCTACATCTTGATAGGTGCCATATTGAACAGCATCCCTGAGATCCGTAAAATTGGTAGTTGTTTCCTTTGATGCCGAGCTCAGACCATTTCTATAAAAATACGTTCCTGAAATAGACCCAATACAACCGACAATAAAATAGAGGGATTTTATATTCATGAGCGATTTTTCCTTTTTAGGCGTGACTAACAATTTCAATGGATAATGTGCTATCTATTGGTTGTTTTTTGCACAAAGCAAAATGCTTGCTATCAAAGGCAAAGGTAATCTGATTGCTTTGTTCAAATCTTTTTTGCAATTGACCAGTTTTTACATTCCAAATAGTAGTATCAGGCTGCTCATCTGGAAATTTTCTATTTTCAAGATTTGTTGCTGCAAGATAGGTGCTATCGGGTGAAAAAGCAAGTATTTGGCGTCCAGAGAGGGGTTTTCCTTCAGTATAATATTCCAATTTTGTAACTGACCAATCAGCCACACTGATAGTGCATAATGCACCTGCCAAATGACCAGTGGCAAGACACATGCCATCGGGAGAAAAAACAATTTCATTTTTACAAGCACAACGGGCATAATCAATCAGACCGGTATTAATTTTCTTGATAAGTTTACCATCAACGTTATTCCAAATTGCCACACAAATTTCGTTAAGATAGTTATGCGATATTTCAGGATCAATATCAGGGCCCATTGGATAGTAAGTATGATTATATGTGCATGCAATATATTTGTCATCAGGAGAAATAGTTATATTCTGCACATAATAGTCATTTTCTTCATCATACGCAGAGTCTAAAGGCACACGTTTAAGTGCAAGATGGAGTGAATGTTGTAAAACGGCAGTGTGCGGGTTCCAATAATTAATAAGGCCGCTTTCGCATGAGGCAGTTATAAGTTCCTTGCCATCATGCGTATACCGTAAAAAATCTGTGCCCGTTGGGTTATGCATGGTATGTAGTAGAGTGCCTGTCGGCCATTGCCAGATATACAACGTGGTATCATTATCATTACGTACATTGGCTGCACGCTCTGTAGTTGCTGCAAGTTGTGTGCCATCTGGGCGGAATGTAAATGCATGAATAGGATCTTTCACGGTCCATGTAGTATGTAACCTATTTTTTAGTACATTCCATACTTCAATGCTACCTTTTTGATTACAAGTGATAAGGAATTGATTATCCGGTGAAAATATAAGAGCACTATAGGGAGATTCTTGCGCACTGGCGAGTATTCCGGTTGTTTGCCATGCATTGTTGGCAGCTGCACGGGGAGCAGCAACGGTGATCGGTGTTGAAGTTGTTTTCTTTTTTTGATTGAAAGCGCAACCACTTACACAGAGTAAACTGAGTATGCAGAATATTTTTATAAATACACAAGAATGTAATACCATCATGCTCCTTTTTTTGTTCATTAAATGTCTTTTTTTTAATCCGTATATGTTAGCATTCTACATCCTCAAGGAGGAAGTCTATCATATCAATTTGCCCAACTACTCGTGCTAAATCAAGTGCTGAAGGGCGATGATCATCTCTGGTGTAATGAATATCAGCTCCATGTTCAAGCAATAGCTTGGCGATAGTAATGTTGCCTTGATCATTGATATTCTGAATCGCAAGATGTAACGCGGTATAACCTGTTTCATCAATTAATTGTACATCGGCTTTATGTTCAAGCAAATACTCAACATGGTAGGCGCTGTCGATAAATGCAGCTACCATAAGAGGGGTTAAGCCAATCTCATCTTGTTCGTTTACATTAGCTTTATATTCGATTAACAGATCTAATATGTCAGTCGAAACCTGATAAACACATGCTTCCATAAGAATGGGGCGAACTCCCTGATTTTTTATGTTGGCACCATGCTCCAAAAGATACTGTATCATCTCCTTGTTATGTGCTTCAAGCGCATTATGTAAGACAGAGATTACGTTTGGTGCTACGCGTAATTGATTAATGTCTGCGCCTCGTTCAATTAAAAATTGGACCATAGGCAAATGATCTTTGCGTGCTGCAACATGGAGTGGGGGTTCTTCTGGAATATGTACACCAGGCTCTTGCGGTTTATTTATTGCATTAATGTGTGCGCCATGCTCTAATAATAATGCTGCCAATTCGACAGTTCCTGATGATGCTGCTTCATGAAGTGGCGTCCAACCAGTTTTAACAGCTTTTGCATGCACATTGGCGCCATGCTTGAGTAAGAGTTCTACTATGTGCGGATCGCCTCTTTGCACTGCAGCATGGAGTATGCTTTTATTGTCATATTCTGTAATATTTGCGCCGTTTGCAATGCTCTGGACTACTTCTTCATAAAGGCTTGCGCCGTTTGCAATACATTGCGCTACTTCTTCATAAGAACCTTGTGTGACCGCTTGCCATAACGAATCATAGGTAATTTGAGTCATTGATGTGGTTTTTGAAGTATTTTGAGTGTCAGCATACTTATAGAGCAGAAAGCTCACCATAACGCAACCAATTGCGAGAGTTATCAGTATATTTTTTTGCACAAGACTCCTTTAATTATTGTGACAAATTACTATACATATTACCATGCAAAATGCTCAAAAGCGAGTATGGTTTGGCATGTGCTTTTTGGGTTCTTGCAAGACCAGCTTTGGCAGCATAAGAATTGTTTCATATAGTTAATTTATATGCTACAATAGCTATATATCGCTCCTTCTTATTTTTCTACTATATGGAGAATTTCTATGTTCAAAATCACTAAACTCTTATCTTTACTGTTTCTATTTGTACTATTTGGGCATGCATCAATCTGTGAAGCGGTATTTTGTACTGCTCAAAAATTTGTTCACCCCGATACTGGCAATACGATTACGTTTGTGGGGGATATACATTGTGATATTGACCAGCAGTCCTATGTAACTCGGCTTCAGCAACATGATTTGCTTGATGCCGCAGAGAGAGAAGAGGCTTTGGTTATTGCTGAAAACGTTGATATGAGTGATTATAGTCCCTATGGATGGGCAGCTTTTTTTGCAGTGCTTGGATGTGCTTTTGCAAAATGCATTAAGGATAAAAGATATTTTCTTGCAGGGCTTCTTGGTCTTGTGGCGGCAGATCAAGCACCCGTATGGTATCAAGAATGGGCAAGGACCCAAAAGCCAGCATTTAGTGTGCAAGAATATGTGGATGCATTTAAGGTGTATCCTCCTCAACAAGTTCTATCATTATACGCATGTACTCCATTATTTGCGCTTGTAAAGAAATGTGATCAAAGAGGTATTCAAGCAATTGACCTTGAATTTAGATATCATATGCTAGGTGCAAGTTTTGAAGAAAATAGAAAGAAAGTGCCTTTCTTGATTCAGACAATGTATTACTATAAGCAAGCTCAACTTTGGCTTGCGCGCAAAATTACTGGCAATAAGGCTCGGTATACTGTCACGTTAGGTGATTATTGTGATGTAAATGATGCAGTGCTTCTGGAGATTTCAACCTATAGCAAGGATCCGATTCTGCAGGCATTCTTTGAGCAATGCATCAGTAATTATGAATCTTCATATATTACCCAAGAGTTGCGTGCACGTGCTTCTGTTGATCGAAATATCTCACTGTCCACTATTATTCCTGATTTGGCTATGAAATTTAATAAAGATCAAGCTACAATGCTTATTGAATTTATTGAGCATAATAAAGAACTATTTGATGCTCGTGTTATACACACTATTTATTCTAATCTTGCAATTAAGAATATGATTGTTTGTGTGGGGGTTGATCATGTGGGTCGTCTTTCAAATGTGGTCAAACAATTAGGTTATCATGAAGTGCATAGCCTAGGAAAAGATAACCTGAAGGCTTTAGAAGATAACAAAGTTATCGGCAAAACGTATATTGAAATAAAAAATTTAGAGTACATGATGGTTGATCTACAAAAGTTTTTTACAGAGCCTGCTACCAACCATTCTCTGAATAGCGTGTGCCAGTCTTAAGCCCATTAAGCGCAAGCTGTGCATGTTCGGTAATCTTACTCGGTAATGCCTGTAAACTATACCACTGAGCACCAGTAATTTTTTCTGGCTCTGCGTTATGCGGTATGCCTGTCCATCTGTGTGCTTTAAAGTAGATACCAATGATATCTTGGGTGTTAGTTGTTGATTTTTTAATATGAATTACCTGTACTAATTCAAAATCTTCCGGGTTTACGATAACACCAATTTCTTCTCGTGTTTCACGAATGGCAGCTTGCATAACCGTCTCATGCGGATCTACTAGGCCGCCGGGGAAGTTCCAATACCCTTGCGCCCAGTTTGTATTCTTGCGCTCAATTAAAAAATATGAAGTATCTTGCATAAGAATGATACCAACGTAAATAGGTAGCTTAAGTATATCTTGCATGGCAGGCCCTTTATGTGTGTTTTAATCATAAGAATAAAGCTATCTTCTTACAAAGAGTATCAGAATTAATGAAAAAATGCTTAAGACTAAAGCATAGATAAAAGAAACTTCCGGTGAAATAAAAGACCAAAGTCCACCAACGATAGCGCTTGAAAGCAAGTCGCCTATACCATCTATGCTTTGTAAAAAGCCAAATCCTAACCCGCGAATATGTGCAGGCAATAATTCAGCAGCATAGGCTTTTTCAACAGCACCGATGATGCCGGCACTCAATCCTGCGCTCATAAAAATAAGTACCCATAGATACAGCTCAGAACTTGCAAAGATCATCATAAGCGTTGCGAGGCAAAAAAACACAATGCCAGATGCAAGCAGGAGTTTTTTATGCACATAATCACTGAGTGATCCTATACCAAATTCACCCATTGCTCGAATTATATTAAAAAGAACATAGAGTAAAATCGCCCATCCTGTTGCAATAATAGAAGAAGTTGCCTCCCCCAAAAGCATTTGTTGAGCTCTGTAGATAATAAGCGTTTTATTAAAGTTTGCTATGCCAAAAATAAACATAACAAGCACAAAAAAGTTAAAAGCTGCAGGTAAGGTATTAATATGTTCTTTGAGCGTGTGTTGTTGTGATTGTCTTGCGGGAGCTTTATAGTTACTGGTCAGAAAAGTGACCGTTAAAACAGAGATAATCCCCGGAATAAATGCTATATAAAAATTATACTTTAATGCAAACAGTTTGATAGTAAAAAAAGCAAGCAGCGGCCCTGCAATTGCCCCTAACGTATCTAATGCTCGTTCAAAACCAAATACCTTTCCATAATTTGAAGGATCAGTAATATTGGTCAGCCATACGTCCCGTACCGGTTCTCTCAGTCCTTTTCCTAACCATGCAAGCGTTTGATAGATGAATATTTGAAAAAAGTTTGTTGCCGTGCCAATTAAACTGACAAAAACGGAAGTAATTAAGTAACCAGCGATCAGTACCGGTTTATAAAAGCTGATGTGATCTGCAAGCCAGCCTGAAAGTAATTTCATAAACGTTGCAGAGGCATCTGCAAAGCCCATTATTATTCCCAAAGCCAAGGGTGCTTTCTCTATTCCAATTAATTGTTCAGTAAATGCAGGTAATAATGCAGTGGTCATTTCATGGCAAAAATCATTAAATAAACTGGTCAGACTTAAGCCTATAAGATCTTTACTCATCCATGATTTGTTATTCATACTTATGCTCCCTGTTGTTTTTTTCCCGCTTAATATTTCGATACATTTTTTCTACGAAAAAACACTCAATATGAGCGGTGTATCCATACCGCTCTGCCTGAGTGATTCCCGGTAAGGGAATAGTATCGAAGGGTCTTGAGCGGAATTTCAGATGTATGTTTTTGTTACTCTCCTTTCAACTATAGCAATTAATAATCAAAAGTCATATGATAGAGCTATAAGAATTTATTTTTTGAAGGGGTATCAAAAGTGTATCGCAATTTATGTATCTTAAGCATATTAGCGTTAAGTGTGGCATCATCTACATTATGCACTCTCACTTCATCATCCATTGAACCATTATTTTACGCAACCATACGCATTATAACCCCCGACATTCTTGAACGAATGCCCTACACGTGGAATCCAGAATCTCCCGTGCCGCTTGAAGATTTGCGTTGTATATCAGTTTTATTTTATGATTTTGAAGATAAGGTGCAGCGGGGTGAGCTTGTAGTGCATGAAAAAGCGGTAGATGACCTTATGTATATATTTGATAAACTTTTTTACGTTAAATTCCCCTTTCAATCAATAAAATTTGTTGATGAGTTTGGTGGCTCTGATGATGCTTCTATGAGTGCCAATAACTCCAGTGCTTTTTATGCGCGTAAAGTAGCAAGCACACAGCGATGGTCTAACCATGCCTCTGGTCTTGCCATTGATATTAATCCACTCTTGAATCCTTATTCTAAAGGTGACTTCTGTTGCACTCAAGAGGGTGAGTGCTATCTTGATCGCACGCTTGATGTACCAGGCATGATCACCAAAGATAGCTACATTTACCAGTTATTTATTGAGCGTGGCTGGGAGTGGGGCGGTGAATGTTTTTACGCGCGAGATGGCGTACTAGATCGTCATCATTTTCAAAAGATTATTTCAGGTATTAATCAAACAACAAACTGATAGGGCTTTCAAGGATCATTTCCTTCTGCTATGCTTGTACAATACTTTAACTACAACCTTTATGATGCGGAGGATTTATGAGTCAGAAGTTGTATTATTATTTTGTGTTGTGTGCATTGTTTTGCAACATAAACAGCATGCATGCGTATCGTCGCTACGTTATATCAGGAGGACCTGGTATAGGTAAATCTACGGTGATCAAAGAAATGAGCAAATTAGGATATCAAACGATACCCGAAATATACACTGCCTTATTTGAGCAAGCTGCGCAAAACAATGCAATAGATGCTTTTTATGCCAACCTTGATCAGCTGCCGCAAATTCAGATTAAAGAACAATTAAGAATGGAATCTCTGTTGTCGCCACTGTTGCCAGCATTTCTTGATAGATCTGCGGTAGATATTATTGCGTATGGCGATTATTTTAACGCTCCAATTTCCAGAGAGTTACGTGCTCAAGCGGATCGCAACTATGATCTGATTTTCTTGCTTGAACCGCTTCCTGATTTTTTATATGAAAAAACTGAAGTACGTAGAGAAGATCCACAGGAAGCATTACATCTACATGAAATTATTCGTTCTGCCTACATACAAAGAGGGTATAAATCACATCAGATTATCGATGTACCTTTTGATACACCAGAGCGACGAGCGCAGTTTATTCTTGATAGAATATTGCGCGCGCATTTTTATGTTGATATGTTAGATTGTTGTATAAGTAATAATTCGTTATTT
The DNA here is from genome assembly GCA_963716425.1 of Candidatus Babeliales bacterium. GTDB lineage: Bacteria > Babelota > Babeliae > Babelales > JBFXEV01 > JBFXEV01. The sequence goes on along the minus strand of OY970310.1, from coordinate 88,355 downwards.
CTCATGCGCAGTCTTGTCGAGCCTCATTCGCTTGCTTCACTCTAAAGAGAATGGTGAAGTATGCTTTTGGGTTGTATCTTTGTATGAGTACGCTTTGTAATCCTTACACCTCTATGCGTGATGCACGGCGCTTTGTTTTGACCGGCGGACCAGGTGTTGGCAAAACAACACTCATACAAGAACTTGCCCAGCGTGGGTATCAAACAGTTCCTGAAGTCTATGCGCTTTTGTATGCGCAAGCTGCACAAGAACAGGCACTTGCTACTTTCTTTGCCGATTCGGTTGCTTTGTATGCCCGCATACTTGAAGAACAGGTTAATTGGGAATCTAGATTAGATCTTAAAGCACCCGTATTTCTTGATAGATCTGCGATTGATATTATCGCATTTGCTTACTATTTTAAGGTTCCATTGTCTGATGCGTTTTGTGAGAAAATACGGAAGCAGCAATATGACCTTATTTTTTTTTTAGACCCCTTGCCTGATCATTTGTATCAGCAATGTGTGCAACGCAAAGAAACAATAGAAGGGGCTGCATATATTCATACGCTTGTCAAAGAGGTGTATAGGCAAAATGGCTATCAAGAGCATCAGTTAATTAATATCCCATTTGGCACCCCCGAAGAACGCCTAGAACAGATTTTTGATGCTATTCAACAGTCTCACTTTGATTGACATATAGAGCTATTTCTTTATAATAAATATTGTATATTTGTATGGATTAGTGTTTTTTGCATAATTCAAAATGGGGTTTATTTTGACTAATTGTATTAAAAAAACGCTATTGTTTATCTGTGGTTTAACACTCGTTTATATGCCTCAGTGTCAAGCAGTTTTTTGTACCGCCTATCGTTTTACTCATCCTGAAACTAAAAATGCCATTGTTTTTCTTGGAGATATTCATATTGATGTTGATCCTCAACTTCATCTAACCCGTATTCAGCAGCATGATTTAGTTGAGGCTGCCAAGGAAATTGATGCTTTGGTGCTTGCAGAAACTACTATGCTGAATCACGATTATTATTATTCCGGGTTAGGTCATGCAATAAATAGTGTTGCACTTGCATATTTTATTAAAAATAAGGCATATTTGGCCTCGGCTTGGGCTTTAGGTTGGCTGGCTTACGGAGTGTGCGGAGATTATCCCAATAGACTTACTACAAAATCACCTTATAGTTTTGATGAGTATATGCAAAGATGTGCATGCTATGCAAGAAATGAACCTATGAAAATATATAAGTCTATATCACCATTAACTAATTTAGTGCAAAGTTGTCAAAAGCAAGGTGTAAAGGCTATTAGTTGTGAATTTAGATATCATTCCGATTCCACTAGTCTTGAGGAAGAACGAAAAAACCTATCTTGGTTTTTTAAATTAGATCATCTTTTGTATCAGGGATATGTTGCATTATACGGTAAATTTTTTGGCACGCCATTTTTTTATCCTCGTACGTTAGCTGATTACAGCGCCGTTCACGATAGGATTATTAAACAATGTTTATCTGATACAGGCAGTGCGGTAGTAAACCTTTTTTGTAAACGAAGCGTAAGAGCATACTACAAGTCTCCGATAACAAGAGTAGTACGACAACTTGCGCTTGAGAATCCTTCAAAATCTCTCCGAACGCTTGTTCCTGATTTGGCTGCTAAAATAGGGCACAATAATCGAACGGCTCTCAGCCAGTTTCACGTTCATAATGCACAATTATTAGATGCATTTATGATGCAAGCAATTTATAAGCAGCGCGCTACAAAAAATATAATAGTCTGTGCGGGTGCTGCACATATTGAGCAATTAGTGAAGTGCATCAAGATGCTTGGTTATCAAGAAGAACAAAGATTAGGGGTGAATGATCCTTCTACTCTTCTCTATATATATGATGGTCAAACTATTAGAGCACAAGATGTAGACTTATTTGCCATCGATATTAAGAAAATATTTGTGCATCAGGTGCCAGTCTCTTCTTAGCAATACTTTGTAATTCCTTCCCTTTTCAATCCTGATGCTGAACGCAAGTTTGTTTTTAACCAAATTTAAACTTATTCTGGTATAATAAATATATTAGTTATTTATATTGAGAAAGAAAAAAGATTTATGCAGTACATTAAAAATAAAACAAGTGAATTTATAAAATCGATAAAGTCACTTCTTCTTATTGCTCTTATAGCATTTGGTATACGAACCTTTGTATACGGTTTGTATCAAGTACCAACTGGTTCCATGGAAACAACCATGCTTGTGGGTGAACGATTTTTGGCTGACAAATTTTCGGTGTGGCTCGGCAGATTAGACCGGGGCGATATTATAGCTTTTAACGACCCATGGCAATTCAAATATTCAACCAATCCTCTAAAGCGCTTATTCCAAATGTATGCATGGGGTCCTGAAAATTGGACCAAACGTATTATTGGAAAACCCGGCGATCACGTAAAGGGAGTTATAGAAGATGGTAGGCCAGTTGTATATCTGAATGGTGAAAAATTGGATGAGCCTTATTTAAATAAATATCCACTTATTGCAACATACGTGTCTACCGGCAGTCCGGCAGATAGATATTCGTACGTGTATCGCTCGTATGACCCAAGCATGAGTTACGAAGAGCAGCCATTTTATCGTTTGAATAAAGATAATGTGCTCATGGCACTACGCATATTTAATGCCATGGGCGTTCGCGGATCTCTTCTTGAGCCCGGAGTGCCGGTGGAACAAATACAAGTTGGCGGTGTCCTGAAATGGCCTGACGAATTTGATTGGCATCTTGGACCAGATCAATATTGGGTAATGGGTGATAATCGGCAGAATAGTGGCGATTCTCGCTTTAAAGGTCCACTTCCTGCAGAATATATTCATGCAAAAATAGTACTGAGATTGTGGTCAATGGATCCTGGCAATAGCTGTGAATCGTGGTGGATAGTAGATCTTGTGAAGCATCCGATAGACTTTTGGTCTCGAGTACGCTGGTCACGATTCTTGCAGTGGTTGGAATAATTGATTAATTAAAAAAAGGATACTGTTTATGATGCTAGCAGAACAACTGTTGTACATATTACGTGAAGGCATAGGCTTTGTTGGCGTAGCTGTTATTACATGGGGGGCAGCGAGAGCTTCGTACCAGCTCTATATGTATATTATGTATCACGCGTTTGATACTGATACGATTCGCTTACAATTTGGTGAGAGTATTCTTTTAGGTCTTGAGTTTATGGTAGCAGCCGATATCATTTGGTCACTTATTGCCCCTGACTATTATAACTTAGGGTTGCTTGCAATTATTGTGGCAATCAGATCTGTGTTAAGTTATTTCTTAAGCCGAGAACTAGAACAACGAGCACCGAAATAGTATTTAACTACTTAATTGTGCATAATCAATTTGGCCAATTAACTGATCTGGATTCAAGGTATTCTTATCTTGAACTCCATAGTGTTTGGTGATCGCGCCATGCTCCAACACCCAAATTTTGTTGCCTAAACTAAGCGCAATATGGGGATCATGCGTTATTAATAATGTAGTGACCTTGTGTTGTTTAATAAAGTGTGCGGCATACTTGAGTAATCTGGTAGCAGCCTGTGGGTCAAGTGCTGCAGTAGGTTCATCAAGCAAAAGTATTTTGGGTATCATTAGTGTTGCCATAGCAAAAGCAATAAGCTGGCGTTGTCCGCCTGATAAACTGTTCATCTGCTTGTTCAAAATAGCAACGTCCATGCCAAGACCCTTTACAATATTTTCAGCTTGGGCTCGTGGCATTGCTTGCATGCCATCAACGAGACGCGCATTACGTCTGCTATAAAGTGCCATTGCAAGATTTTGCGCCACCGTGAATGATCCTACTGAATTTAATTGCGTGTTCTGGAACAGGCGCGTTACCATACCAGAGCGTTCTTGTTCTGATAACTTGGTGACATCAATGCCATCCAAGGTAATGGTGCCTTTCTGAGGGATAGTTTTACCTGCAATGGTATCAAAGAAGGTAGTTTTGCCTGCGCCATTGGCGCCCACAATTACAATAAAATCACCATGTTCAACCGCTGCAAGAGAGATCTTGTAAAATATGATGACCGTTGAATGATACGTTAATGTTTTTAAGTTCTAACATGAAAATAACCTTTATTTCTTGTGTAACCATTGTTTAATCACTATTAAGAGCACAATAAGCAATGCAGTGATTAATTTGTTCCAATCTTGATTAAGTTGTAATTCAAACGTGGCTGCAATAATTGCTTGGTATGCAACCGAACCTACAACGAGGGCTATGCCAAAGTTTGGACTGAACGCATGGGCAATAATCATGCCAGCAAGACCAATGATGAGTACGCCTACGCTTGCCCAAATGGAAAAATAGCCAGTGTACTGCACAAATAATGCGCCACTGATTGCAGCAAGCATGTTAGAGAGCGTAAGGCCTAGTATAATGTATTGATCTACGCTTTTGCCTACATTGGTCAGCATTTGCGGCGTATCGCCTACTGCATGGAGCAAAAAGCCAACTTCAGTTGTTAAAAACCAACGGACTATACTTATCATGAGTGCACACAGAACGGTTAATATGAGCACTGGTTGGTATGCAGTGGGAATGGATGGCAGTGTTGTAAAGATGGTTGGTTTGCCACCGAGCGGCATGTTGGAACCAACCAGTCTGAGTACTATGGAGAAAAGTCCCGTGGTCACTACAATACCACTAATTAAATTGTTTAACTTTAATTTGGTAGTCAGCAATCCTGTAACAATTCCTGATATGCTGCCAACGAGTGCAGCACCCGCAAGAGCAATCCAAGGATTGATTCCTTGAGTGATCATGAGAGCAGTGATTGCACCGCCCAAGCCAAAAGCTCCTTCAACTGCCAAGTTGTCAAAATTAATAAGGCGTGAGGAGAGATACACACCTGAGACCACACCGGTAAAAACTAATCCCCGTTCAAGAATGCCAAGTCCAAGATGAGCTAATTCAATCATAAGAAATCCTTATTCTTACTAAACCGCTCTTCCTTCCCTCGATACAAATTGCTTTGCAATTCACTCGGGATGAGCGGTGTATCGACTTGTCCACCGTAGCCAGCCAAGCCTGAAGGCCTGGATTGGCAAGGGGAAGGGTTTTGAGCGAGATTTTTATTCTACGAATACAACTTGTTTTTGTAAGCTCTCCGGAATCGTGAGTCCCAGCGCTTGCAATACTGATTGGTTAATAACTATATGCTCACTTGGTACTTGTTCAATAGGGAATTCATGAGGGTTTTTACCTTTTAAAGTACTTATATGCAATTTGTGCTGCTCTTTTGCCACTCGCTTTATAATCAATGCCACGAGCGGCAAGAGCACCAAATTTAACGAGCATATTGTCACTGACGATTAAAGGCTTTTTATATTTGGCGGTTATTGCAGTAATGGCAGAAATAGTGGAAGCCACCGTATTATCAGTTGGGGCAAGAATTACGTCACATTTTCTACATGCAAGTTCAACCATTGCCTGCACATCAGTTTCACTGCTCAATGCAAAATCTATAGGATTCAAGCCGCGCGCTTCAAGTTCTTGTTTCATCTGCTCTGCTAAGGCAATTGAATTAATTTCACCGGAAGTATACAAGAGACCCACTACTTTTGCAGAAGGCAGTAACTCGGTGAGCATTTCTATTTCACCTTTAACATCTATCATATCAGTTACACCGCAAACGTTACCGTCCTTTGATATGAGCCCCAATGCATGCGGATCGGTGACTGCAGCAATGACTATTGGCCGTTCTTTTTCAAGCGCGCTCATTGCCTGAGCTGCAGGCGTTGCAATGGTATAGAAAAGATTTACTTGTTTGTTTGCATGGAATTGTTGGGCAATGCTATGAGCTTGTGATACAGAACCCTGTGCATTTTGAGAGATGAACACAAAATGAGTATCAGGGTGGCTTTGCAACTCTTCTATGAACGCATCTTTACATGCATCCAGTGCAGGATGCGATGCGGTTTGCAGAATACCAATAGTATGTGCATTGGGCATTACCGTTTGGTTGCTGCGCTTGAGGATAAAGATGCTTGCAAAGAGGAGCAGCGCTCCTAGTATGATCAAAATATTCTTATTCATGTATATTCCTTTGTACTTTGTTATTCCCATTAGGCTGTATTCTTAAGTATACCGCTTCCTCTTTTAATCAACAAAAAGAATATTTTTGTGTAATGAAGAAGGAATGGTCAGGCCAAGATGTTCAAGGGTTGTTTTGTTCATTACTATCTGTTTGTTCTTTGGCTGCTCAATAGACAATTCATGTGGACGTTTTCCTTTAAGCAATTCATATGCGATCTGTCCTGCGCGTTTGCCGCTTGTGCGATAATCAACACCGCATGCAGCAAGTGCGCCAGCAGATACTGCTTCATTGTGGCTGACAATGAGCGGTTTTTTATATTTGAGGGTGATTGCAGTAATCACTGAAATGGTGGAAGCAATGGTATTATCTGTTGGTGCAAGAAGCACATCTGCTTTTCTACAAGCAAGTTCCACCATTGCAGGAATATCTGCTTCATTGCTTACCGCAAAATCCATTGCAATAAGTCCCCGTTCTTCAAGAATGGTGCGCATTTTTTGTACCATAGCAATAGAATTTGTTTCACCAGAGGTGTATAAGAGCCCTACCGTGTGCGCTTGAGGTATCAATTGCATGAGCATATCAATTTCAGCCTCAACATCAATCATATCAGTGATTCCACAAACATTACTCTCTTTATGCACCAGCCCCAATGCGTGAGGATCTGTTACCGCGGCAATGACAATGGGCCGCTCTTTTTCAAGCGCGCTCATGGCTTGTGCTGCTGGCGTTGCTATAGCATAATAAAGATCTATCTGTTTGTTTGCAGCAAGTTGTTGCGCTATTCCATGTGCCTGTGTGACGGAGCCTTGTGCATTGTATGTTTCCAATGCCACTGTATCACCCATCTTGTTTTTCAGTTCTTCTATGAATCCTTCTTTACAAGCATCAAGCGCAGGGTGAGAGGCCGTTTGCAGAATGCCAATGGTGTATGCTGCAGTAGGGTTTGTTTTTGTAAGTTGCTTAAGTGCAATGCCGCAGAGTGTGATTGCTACAAGAGTACTTACGAGTATTATTTTCTTCATGGTATTTTCTTTCTTATTTAGGTTATATAGTTTTCATTTTGGTTTTGGGTATTTCATTTTAGGGCAATAAAAAACCCCGGTTTTTTGGGACCGGGGTTTTCGCATTATGCCTAATAAATTTTTATTTACTATGTAGGCATAGAGCGATCCCCGCATATAAAATAAAAATAAAAGTAAATTGCAGAAGTAGTTTGAGAAAGGGCGTAGTTTTGGCTGCAAGCCATATTAAGGCCGGTTTTTGCAGGGTTCGATACTGAGTTTTGAGTTCTTAGTATATGTGTCTTCATACTCTTAGTTAACCATAAAAAATTACAAATAGCAAGCGATTTTTTAGGATGCCAGGGTAAAGAAGGTTAAAATGGTGATTGAATCAATACTATTAAAGATTGTTTTACAGTTACTGATTTGCTCTTTATACTTGCATGTGGCTCAAGGTATGACATTATGATAGCACGCAATAAAAGGAGCCTCTATGAAGATCCTTTCTTTACTACTGTTTTGTTTATTCGTTTTTTCTCATTTTTCATTACTAAAGGCAGATGAGCCTCTTGCATATGTTATAGATGATGCAGGAGCAATATTGCCCATCTATAATCAAGAACATCTTGCAATTTTTCAAGACACCTGCGCACGTAGAACGTATGTGAATAACCAAATACATTTTTATTACAGTGAGGAAGCATATTCGAAAGGCTATCCATTGGCTGGTCAGTTATCCGTTGCAGATTTTTCACCCTATCCATCGCAAGGATTGCCTGATTACAATAAACGTTGTTTTGAAGCAGATTATTATACGCCGCGACCGTATCAATCAAAAAATGAATGGAGTACTGTGAGCAAATGGGTAGGTGCAGCAATATTTTGTTGTGCAGCAATTAAGTGGAAAGTTTTTGGAAAATCAAAAGAAGAAAGTGATGCAAAGAGAAAACAAGCTGCATTACAAGCTTTGCGTAGAGAAGCAGAGCAACGCATATTAGCAGCAAGAAAACACTGGTTTCCGCAAGATTTTTTAGTATATTATAATCTTCAAAATCCAGGAAATAAAAGAACATGGGAAACTGATTTTTTAAAAGATGAGTTATTTTCTCAAATTCCATTATATACTTTTGCAGGGTTTAGAAATCTCTTAAGATGGCATCCTAACTATGAAGGATATATAGAACAAATAAAGAACAAAGTTGCTAAGGACTCTTCTTTCTTTAAATACCACTACAAAGCTGGTGAATTTGAATCGATCATTAATCAAATGTGGGCTGCAATACTGCAAGAACGAGACGCCATAAAAAAGAAGCAAGCTGCGCAGAAAAAACCGCAAAGAGAGCAAGAAGCCCGCAGGCAAAGTATAAATGCCAGAATGCAAACTGTTTGTAAGCCTCTTATTGAAACATATCAAGCAGCAGACCTTTCAAATTTGAGTGTCGCAGAGCGTCAACAAAAAATCCATAAAAATAGACAGGATGCATTAACGCACCATAATCGCAATTGTGATGCTTTTAAGGAGAAGACCTATCAACTGTTAGATAATGTGCAAAAAATATTGAATGAATATAGTATGCAAGCAGCTGATTTTGCCAAGTGTTATGGCAATATGATTCAGCAAGCATTACATGAAGAGTTTCTTGGTATTATGAGTGATACAGCTCAGCTGCGTTATGTGCAGGATCATCGTAGCCAAGAACGTAGAGCTGCAGCCACCACTATTATGGGCTTTGTGCAAGCCGGTAATACATTTAAAAACACCGGTTATATACCCAATGCGATTACGTGTGCAGATATTTGTTGGAGTTTTTTAGAATGTCAGAAATTTTTATTTAATGTGACGGTTGATGTGAGTCTTCTTGCTTTTCAGACAGTTGTTGCAGGCACCAAAGGTGTGGTAAAAGGCACAATAAATGGTGGTTTAAAGATCATTCAACCAGTAAGAACATTTGAAGAACTTGTTGTGGAAACAACGCATCTGAGTGCATTAGTAGAAGAATCTTTTGGAAATGGTTTTAAAGATCGGCAAATGCGAGCAATCAAGTTAAAAGAGCAGCGAGATCAAGATGCGCAGGATCTTGCATTAGGCTTGGTAATGCATGAGGATCTTTTGAGACGCGATTTAAATGCATGTAAAGAAGCAATAGGCGTATCTGCTGAGCATGTTCGCAATGCGCTTGGCAATGTGCTACAAAATATTAATCGAGAGACCTATTTACATGGCGTTGAAAAAGTAACTGAAATAGGCACGGAAGCATGGCTCACCGGTGTGACATTACGTTCTCTAAGTGGACTTGTTAAAAATGGTAGTAATACGCTCAGTGATTTTATGAATACAGGCGGGCCAAAGAGTTTTTATGATTTGCCATTGAATAATAATACATTTGGGGCAATGGTGGCATATGAATCTACTATTGCAGATGTTGTGGCTGCGCATGGCGTGCAGGTTGTGGGTGGCTCTGTAGCAGAGGCGCTTGATAAGATTTCTGAGTTTGCGCCAGTGCTTGCAATGTCGAGCAGTGGCCCAAATGGAAGCGGTTCCGGAGGTGGTAATCCGCCGGTAACTGCCGGTAACACTCCTAATCCGCCAATGGATATCATACAAGCAATGCAACCACTTTCTACTGAAGAGCGCGCGTTATTACTTCAATACAATGGCCTCGCAATGCATAATGGACATCCAGTAATTCCTCCTTTTGAGCATACATGGGTAGCAAATATTTCAAGAAGTGGGACAATTACTGGCTTCCATCAAGATAGAATGGGATATTATAGAAAATTAGGTTTAAGAAGAAATATTGTAATGCATGCCGAAGGTTTTCATACTGCTGAAGTTTATGTTAGTGGAACTTGGGAAAGAAGATCATATTTTCCAGATAATTGGGATGTTAACGATCTAACGAATTGTTATTATGATGTTATTAAAAATCCAGACACGATTGTGCCGCAAGTTGGAAGGACCCTTTATAAAAAAACTCGTTCCAGTGGTGTCGAAATTTCAGTTGTAATTGAGGATAAGTCAGGAATTGGAATTACATATTTTCCGAATTTAAGATTGAAACCATGAAAAAAACAATTATTTGGCGTAAAGGTAAACATAATACATATCAACCAACATGTGATGATCCAGTATTGGCTACTCTCATGTTATTTTTTGAAGATGGACTACCTCTTCAGCATTATATAGATTTTTTGCAAAATTCCGCGAAACAGAAACTTCCAGGAAATATAAGTCTTATGGAAAAAAAAGATAAAAAAGTATCTATTTTTATCAATGACGATATTTTTCCTGATATGCCATCATTTACAGCAAAAATAGATAATTTAATTGATGTTTTGAAGGAATATGAAAGGTTAGAAAGCCTAGGTGTGGATATAATTGAAATCACTTTAGAAGATGGCACGTTGATAGTCAATGGTGATTGGGATCAATAATATTTATGAAAAAATATCTAATAGATTAAGAATGGGTAATTTACTTCTCGTTTATAGATATTTAGCTTAGTTATGAGTCGTATTATATCTATTACTATAGTCGTCGAAGCTGCTTTCTTGCCAGAAGAAATAGAAAAAATTTTGTTGCGCGGTCATCAAAAAAACTGTAAATATTTTAGAGAGATTATAGATATAAATATTGATTTAGATAACCATATTTCTGTGAAAGAAGCTGTTAAATTGTTGTTTTCAAATGAGCCACGTCTTGATGGAGAATCATTTAGTGGGATTCTTACATATAATGAGGGTACATTCTTCTTTTTGTATTTTAAAGATTTGGGCAGTTATAAAACTAAAGTTGATTTAACAATTGATAGATATCCATGGGAACGTGAATTTTATGGTCTTTTATATAAAGATTATAATAGATATTCTTCTTTATTGCTTGATTTAACATATGATTTTCCATTAGTGGAATTAGGGATGGAGCAATTTTAAATTGTAAATTAGGTCTGCAGGCAGCTGTGTTTTAATAACAGATATAAGTGCACTTTGTTTCAAATAAGGAATAAGTAAATATCAGCCTAATGGTATAAAATTACAGTTGTGATAGAAGATAGCTCTGGTATTTATATTACATTTTTTCCCAATTTAAAGAACTTATGAGAAATTATATTATTTGGACAAAAAAAATGATATGTATGTAAGAGATAACTATTTGGGCGATAATATGGCCACATTGTCTCTTTTTTTGATGGATGGTTTAGAAACTGAAAAGTATGTGGATCTCTTGCAGGATCTTTGTGAAAAGGAGGGTTATTTTAATTTTAGCTGGTTAAAAAAACAAGGTAGAATGGTGACAATATATATTAATCAAGATATTTTTCCGAATATTTTACCTTTTACAATATCAATAAATAATTTGACATTAATTTTACAAAAACTGCAGCAATTGGAACGATCTAGCATCGACAAGATTACATTGAGTTATCAAGATGATGAAGTCTTGTTCACATATGATTAAAAGTAATATGCGTTGCATTATAGAGGCTTAATCCCATGAGTAAGAAATCACTTATCTGGAAGAAAGTAAAAAGTGAGATATTCCAAGTAAAAGAATATAGTGATGATTCAATGTTTACATTAGCTATATTTTTGGAGGATGGATTAGATGTACAAACGTATATTGATTTTTTAAATAATGAGCAGAAAGAAAAGTTGTATGGGAATATTAGTGTCCTGAGAAAAAAAAATAAGATAGTTACAGCTTCTATAAATGAAGATGTATTTTCAAATATAATTCCTTTTACAACAACTATAGAAAATATGATTAGAATTTTACAAGAGTATGAAAAATTATATTTTTTGAGAGTTGATAGAATTGAAATCATCTTGGAAGATGACATATTAACAATCAAGGGTGATTAGAAGGATAAGAATTTATGAAACATTTTGTTTTCTATCACTTCCATTCTGGGTTTTATCAGTTAGTTGAATATAATGACAGTTCAATGGAAAGTTTGTTTATATTTATGGGCGATGGCTTACTCCTTGAGTCTTATGTCAATTTTCTTAATGATAAAAATCGAACTTTTCTTTGTGGGAATGTATGTGAACTAGTTAAAAATGAAGATTTGGTAACTGTAAATGTTGATCAAAATATACTTTCTGGTTTGTCATCATTTACATGGCGTTGAAAAAGTAACTGAAATAGGCACAGAAGCGTGGTTGACCTGTGTGACATTACGTTCTCTAAGTGGACTTGTTAAAAATGGCAGCACTACGCTCAGTGATTTTATGAATAAAGGCGGGCCAAAGAATTTTTATGATTTACCTTTGAATGGTAAAATCTTTGGGGCAATGGTGGCATATGAATCTACTATTGCTGATGTTGCGGCTGCGCATGGCGTGCAGGTTGTGGGTGGCTCTGTGGCAGAAGCGCTTGATAAGACTGCTAAGTGGGCGCCAATTTTAGCGATGTCAAATGGACAAGGAGGTTCAGATAGTGGCGGAGGACCGAATCAGCCAATAAATGCAGGGAATGTTTCAAATCCACCAGGCAGTTCTTCACAAGCCAAGTATAAAATTCCTATGCAGGGAATAAATAATATTTCACCAGATGTTGCAAAACTTAATTATGATAAGCAGTATCATATACAGCAATTAAAACATGGATGGGATAGGTTGGTTTATGATCCGCTTGATTGGGATGCTATTGCAAGAATAATAACTAAAGTGATGAGAGAAGGCATTGAAGCTCCATAAAAGGTGTTTTTCAAAAATCATTAATAATAGATTCTGAAGAGGTAGTGGTAACTTTTAACAAATTATCTGGCGGTAAAATAGGTATTAGCGATGCCTCGGGTGACTACATGATAAAAATAATTTTAGATTTGCTATCAAAAGGGGAAATTGATGAGGCTAAAAAATTATTTTCGAATAAAGATTTTTTACTTAAGAGCATAATAGATGAGGCATACGAATCTGCAGATATTTCACCTATATACTTTGATTACGAGTATGATAATGGAAAACGAAACGCCTGCTAAACATGAGATTGCAGCATTGTTAATGTCGGGTCCACTGTGTTTTTATAAAGATGCTTATAGCGTGGGATTGTTCCATGCAAGAAAATTATTAGCATTGGATCCAAATAACTATAAGAATAAAGAATTTTTATTGTTATTTCATGACATTCCTGAGCGCTTAATACAAAAAGAAGAAGCAATAAAACTTGCTCAAGATATATTAGAAATTGAGCCTAGTAATTTTGTAGCACACCGTATACTACGCAAATATGGCATAAATTAGGAATATTATTATGCATACAATAAATACCAAGCATTTTTATACTTTATTATACTACGGTGAATTCGCTGAAGCACAGGTATTGGGAAAGCATCTTCATTTTGATGAGCTTTGGCAAAGTATAATGGTTTGGTGACTCATAATGGTCATCCGGTGATTCCTCCTTTTGAACATACATGGGTTGCAAAATTGGTGAATGGAGAAATTAATGGCTTTCATCAAGATAAAATGCAGTATTACGAAAATTTAGGGTTAATTAAAGATGTAGAATTATTAGCCGAGGATTTTTATAGAGCAAAAGTTTGCGTTAATGGGAAATGGGTAAAAAGATCATTTTTCCCAGCAAAATGGACGGATGATGACTTGATGGAGTGTTTTCATGATGTTGTTAAGTATCCAGATGATATTATTCAACAAATCGGAAAAACACTTTATAGAAAAATTCGACCAAGCGGTATTAAGGTGTCTGTTGTTATTGAAGATGTTTCAGGTATTGGCATAACGTATTTTCCTAATTTAAGATCAAAGTCATGAAGAAAAATATTATTTGGTATAAAGTTAAAAATGAAATCTATCACCCTGAATGTAATGATGAATCAATGGCTACGTTATCTTTATTTTTTGAAGATGGGCTTGATTTCGAGACGTATATCAATTTTTTGCAAGATAAACATGATGATAAGTTTTACGGTAATATAAGTACCATGCAAAAAAAGGGTAGCATGGTTACTATTTGTATAAATGAAGGTATATTTCCTGGTATGCAGCCTTTTACAACCACTATAGAAAATATGATTAAAATTTTACAGGAATATGAAAAATTATATTTTCTTGGAGTTGGTAGAATTGAAATCATCTTGGAAGATGACACATTAACAATCAAAGGTGATTGACAATAATAGGGTTCTGATTTTTCAAAAAAATAAGGTTAAGCCATCCGCTTTATCCAATTTCATGATGATTATGAAGAAGGGTTATTATGTCCTATCGAATTGTGTCACAGGTATTGTTGAAAAATATACGCAGGCAAAATATGGCTTATTAACATAGCATAAATAAATGAAAACCAGATGTTTCTTAAGAAATTTAAACCTCGCATTATTATTGCACTTATTCTCGCAATTGCAGATTCTGGATGCATGTCAAGCACTCCTTGCATATCTTGATTGCTCGGAAAAGCATTAGCTCCCATAGAGATGCCGATCCACCAAAGTATATAATAGAGGGTTCCATATTGTGAAATGCTCATTCCAAACTCGTTACTGGGGTATCCTATGATCTGTTGTGATGAGGCGAGTGGAAGAGTGAAAATCATGCAGAGAATTGTATTAATAAAAAGAGGAGCCATCGCAATACAAAGATGCTGTCTCAAGTTGTAAGTAGGCTCATGCAAGACTCCACCTGCTACAGTAGAAAAGGGGATAAAATAATTTATCTTAAGTACGCGAATTTTAAAGATATCACATATGAACCGATGTGCTATTTCATGCATGATAACACCAGGAAATGTGATTAAGCTTAACAATTGGCCAGGAATGAAAAAAATCATAATATTTTTGAACTTTCTTGCAGCAAGGCAACATATTCATTTGGTATATATTTTTTTAGTTCTTTCCATTCTTGATAAGTAAGTTGCATAACTTCAAGACATCGAAATCCATCCATGTGATTTTCTTTATTTTCTATGCAAAGAAGAGAAGCAATAGTGCGTAGTAATGTATGGCGACTTTGCGGGAATTTTTCTGCTAATGTTAAGTAGGCTTCTTGTGATGCTTCATATTGTTTGTTTTGGAAGGCATGTTCTGCTTCTTTATATTCTTTATGCATTTGAAAATGGTATGGCAATTCAGTAATGAATAAAAGTAAAACAGCTAGGCAAGCACTGATTCCAATTTTGATCCAAAGCGGATATACGTGAGGTTCCAGTTGTTCATAATTTTCATTTTCCATAGAAGTACCTGTTTATTGTTGAATAGTTGACTTAGCAAGTATACGCGGCCAGTTTAGCTTGTCAAAATTACAAGAGTGTTTAAGTAATTCATTTCTTTTCTATAAAAAAAGTTAACCATGTTTGGAGCCATTGTTGCTCTGTCTCGCGGTGTCGCACATTCTGTTTTATAATTCTAAACTCACTCTTTTTAAGAAGTTCAGCAAATTTATTTTCTGTATACAGGAAAAACCAACGTCCTGTTTTTTCGTCTTGATATTCTCTTGTGCTAGCTGCCAGAGTAATAAAGCCTAGAGCTTCTGGTTTTAGAACATGGTATATGCTTTGCAGAGCTTAATTAATATGTTCTTTTGAAACATGAATTAATGTAGCAGAGCACCAAAAACCATCAAAGCTATTTGCCGGAAGACTCAGCTCAGTAACATTTTGTGTATAAAAATGAGTTTGAGGAAATCGTTGTTGTGCAATTTCAATTAGTGAGGCAGCAGAATCTACGCCGGTGTAATCATAACTCATTTTGATAAGTTCTGCAGCTTCTCTGCCACCACCAACACCTATTTCTAGAATTTTTCCATGAGGTAATAACATGTTGAATTCTTTAAGCTCATCTTTCCAAAACGTTTCTTTTGCATTCGGGCCATATTTTTCTGCCCATTCTTGTGCATGCTGATCATAGAAAGAGATAGTTTGTTGTTCTTTTTTATTACTCATGATTTGTCTTACTTTGTATATGAAAGTTCCACACACCATTGATTATACTGCGTAAGATCAAATTGAACAGATTCATCACTATGAGTCATCACAATATAGTGTGCATCTTCATAAGGTGGCGTATTTACTACTGCCATAACAAATTGTTTGTCAGGTATAGTATAATGTGCGAGATAAGGGGGAATAACAAGAATATCATCTTGCTTTACCGGATGTTGTTTGGTGCCAATAACCACGTATGCTGTTCCTTGTAGCACCATATAGACTTCAATATTATTACTCGGATGATAATGCGGTTCGGAAATGCCAATGTTACGCATGTCTACCAATGCAAATGATTCATTGGGTCTTGCAAGATAATTTGGCAATTCATAAATAAGTCCATTATTGGATAGTATAGGGGTACAATGTGTTATGAGACTTTGCCAATCATTTTGTGTAAGAAATCGTTGCCATGCGGTAATGAGTTCTTGTACATTGGCTGTGTGGTCAACAGAATTCAGTTTTGCGTGTTTTTGTAGCATAGAATTATTTTAACCCTTTTATTGTGCATCATTCACGAGATTATAGTATCAAAAAAAATAATATGGACCATCTCTTTACTTCTTTGAAACAAAGTTGTTAGTGTAGGTATGTTAATGGTTAAGAACCATAAAAATAATGAATAAATTAATAAGGAGCTTATATGAATGCTTATTTACAATCACAAACAGGAAAAAATCGATTATCAGCAGATAACTGTGCCATGTTATTTGTTGATCATCAAACAGGGCTCATGCAATTGGTGCGTGATTATGGTCCTGAAGAGTTCAGAAATAATGTGCTTGCTATGGCAGCAATAGCCAAGGCTTATAACTTGCCAACAGTACTCACTACCAGTTTTGAAAAAGGACCAAATGGCCCCATGTTGCCTGAAATAAAAGCAATGTTGCCCAAGGCGCCATTCATTGCACGTCCTGGTGAAATTAATGCATGGGATAATAAAGATTTTGTGGATGCAGTAAAAGCAACCGGTAAAAAGAAACTTATTATTGCAGGAATTGTCACTGACGTGTGTGTTGCATTGCCTACTTTGTCAGCACTTGCAGAGGGCTTTGAAGTGTATGTAGTGGCAGATGCCTCTGGCACGGTGAGCGTAGCAGTGCGCGATGCTGCGCTTATGCGCATGGTGCATGCAGGAGCCATTATTACTGGCTGGTTTTCATTGGTTTCTGAGCTTCACCGTGATTGGCGCAATAATACGGAACGATTAAGAACAATAATCAAAGACTATATGATCCCCTATGATAACTTGATAAGTAGTTTTGATGTCTCAAAGTAAGAGAATTGCTATGCACAAAAGAAACCTGTTGTTCTATCTTATGATACTGCTCAACGTATGTTCAGCAGTATCAGCTAATACGTGGAAAGTATTGTGGTATATGGATGCCAGTGATGGCCTTTCTGATATGGCGATAAAAAACATGACAGACGCCATGCGAGCAAAACCCAATGCCCAAGTTGAATGGCTTATTCAATTACATGCCTATTTTGATGCAGGCGTGCGGTATCGTATAACGAAAGATGGCTTAACGTTCCTGCAAGAAGTAACGCTCAGTGGTAATGGTAAACAAGATTTTATTAATGCAGCAGCGTGGGCCTTTAAAAACAACACTGCAGATCACACCATGCTCATTATGGCAAATCATGGGTGGGGCATACTTGAGCCATGGTGGAATGACCAGGCGCAAGAATGGGAGGTTGATGCGGGCAGCTTGCTTAGTCAGAATATGAATAAGAACAACATTATTAATGCAGTAGAACAACATAAAAAGCATCGCGGCTTTATGTTTAGCGCTGCACCACGCACTTATTTGCATAACAATGAGCTTGCTGATGGTCTTGCTTATATAAAGGATCGATTGCTTGGCGGCAAGAAACTAGACATTCTTGCATTTGATACGTGCATGGGTGATATGTTTGAAATAGGATATTTGGCAGCTCCCTATGCGCACTATTTAATTGGGAACCAAAGTTGTTCATTGCTTGATGGGTTTGATTATCAGGGCGTAATACAGGTACTTAATCAAGGTCTTGGGGCACGCTCTGTATGTATTGGCATGGTGAATGCATTTGATGCTTATTATAATAGATATGACGAATCGGGAATCTATACGCATGCTGCTTTAGATTTATCACGCATACAAGCAGTAAGCAAAGAACTGGATGCTGTGGTGCAGCAACTACTCAAGTTGCCCAGGGCCAAACAAGTGGTTATCAAAGCATGTGCTGCTGCGCCACGCTTTTGTTTATGGCCAATGTATACTGATTTAGTGGCTTTTTGCATGTGCTTAGAAGACCAACTTGCTTTATTGAGGCAATCTGATGACGTTGTTGCAGTACAATACGCTTTAGAGCGATTGTATCAAGGAGTAGCTCAATTGGTAGTAGCCCGGTGCGGTGGCTCTTCCACCGAAGGCCTTGCCAACGGTGTTGCCATATACATGCCACCGGCAGCTATTGATAGTGGGTATTATGGAACATTATTTGCTCAGGAATCTCTGTGGATTCGGTTATTGGAGTTGCTTTTATAAAAGAAAAGGCTTTTTTACGGGGATAAGAGCCTTGTTTTATTGTCTTTTTTTAAAAAAAGTCTAAGCTAGTATCTGGTGCAAAAAGCGGTTTTAGCAGGAAGGACTTGCGAAAAACATTTGGCATTTTCATAATATCATTTTAATATTTCATATCAATATAGTATGACAATCTTCCTTTAATGGGACTACTGCACCGATTGGCATTAAGATTGGTGTGATAGTAACTTTTTGAGGAGAGCAATGCTCAATTCCCTTGTTCATTATTTTTATCCCGATTTAAAACAAAGCGAAATTAAGAAATTCGGCATCTTATCGTTTACTTTTTTTATCATCATCGGAACCTATTGGTGTATACGTCTTTTAAAGAACACGTTGTTCATAAAGGTTTGTTTTCCAGAAGAGTTAGGTTGTATACCCAATCAAGGGATCTTGCTCCAACCAACTGCAAAGATGATTTCTCCTCTAGTAGTATTTGCATTAGTGCTTGTATACTCCAAGCTGGTTGACATGTACAAAAAGCATGTACTTTTCTATATTATTTGTTCGGTATATGTATTGTTGTTTGGGTCATTCACGGCGATGCTCGTCTTGCGCCATGTGTATGGTAATGCTTTCATTGGTAAATCAGCACTTGCTGCATTTGGTTGGGTTTCTTACTTTACCATTGAAAGTTTTGGATCCTTAGTTGTTGCGCTTTTCTGGTCTTTCACCAACAGTATTACGGCATCTGAAGCTGCAAAGCGTGGCTATCCAATGATTATAGCTGTTGCGCAAATAGGTGCTATTATTGGTGCTGCTGCTTTGATATTCTCTAATGTATTTGGCTTGCCACTATTGATGGGGCTTGTTACTCTCGGTACTTTTTCTATTATGCCGGCAATCTATTATTTTATGAAGACGGTTCCAGCATCAGAGCAAGTAGGCGATGTTCATGCAGCAAAAACTGAAGGTAAAGCAGAAGGCATTTGGGGGTTTGTTGAAGGTATTCGCTTACTGTTAACTAAGCCATATTTAATGGGTATTTTGCTTGTTTCTACTTTGTATGAAGTTATGAACCAAGTGCTTGAATATCAAATGCAAACACAAGCTAACGTATTCCCAAGCTTTTCTGGAGAATTAGGTTTTGCGCAGTTCCAAGGTTATTATGGTGTTGCTACTAACATGCTTTCATTCTTGATGGCGCTTCTTGGTACCAGCTATTTGATTAAAAAGTATGGATTACGTTTTGGTCTCTTGTTCTTCCCGTTCTGCCTTGTAACAGCACTTGCGGCATTGCTTGCATTCTTTTATTTTGGTCATCCAACAGCAGGTTATTTGCTCGCAGCAACGTTTATAGCGATGATGATTGCAAAAGGCCTTGGCTATGCAGTGAATAATCCAGTAAAAGAAATGATGTACATTCCAACGAGTAAAGACGCTAAGTTCAAAACTAAAGGTTTCATTGATGTCTTTGGTAGCCGTATGGCTAAACTTGGCGGTGGTCAAATCAACAATCTATACAAAGGTAACTTAAATGACCTTATGATTTTTGGTACTTTCTATAGTTTTGGATTGGCAGCAGTATGGATACTTGCAGCGATCTATGTTGGTAATAAGAACCAGCAGCTAATCAAAGAAGGTAAGATTGTAGAATAACGCCTTAGTTATTAAGTAATTTTTTTGGGCATGAGAGTAAGCAATTATTCTCATGCCTTTTTTATGGTAAAAATTATTGGCGATGTGGATGAGCAACAGGGTACATACAACATAACTAATTTCTAGTGAGGAAACATCGCATGGTATCATCAAAATATGGATGGTCAAAAATTGTTTTAACGGGGTTATTGTTCAACGGGCTCGTTGGTCAATATGCTAGTGCTGAAGGATCGTATGACCCAAGAGCAAAAAAAGTATCAGAAATAATAAAAGAGAATGATCCCAGATATTTGGTTACGCTTGCAACTGGAGCTTCGCTTACACTTGCTGGCATTGTAGTGTTACTCAAAAGTTGTTGGGCATCAAAAACAGTAGACGATTATAAAAAGGCGTGTACCTTAGAAGATTGGGAGCGTTGGCGCTTTCACTATGGCGAGGATAATATTCGCGGTGGTTCAGGATTCGGTTACATTTGTATTGGCCTATTTATTATAGCTAATGCCAAGAATATCCCGGCTTTTTATGATATCCTTGGAGAGAAGGCTGGAGCAGCTTTTCAGGCATGGTTATTAAATTATTAACATTAATGGCATGAGAGTTAATTATAACTTCCATGCCATTTTTTTAGTAATTCATAGTACAATGGAAGGATTTTTTATGACTATAAAACAGTATTTGTTTTTAGGCTTGTTTGCAGTTTTTGCCCAAATGAATGCATATAAAATTGATTATTTTGATCAAGGTCTAGCACGGGATTCTGAGGATTTGAGATCAAGGCATTGGGTTTCATGCCCAACGGGACATTCTCAAATTGGCAAAACCGTTCGACGTACAATGTACAATGCATCGGCAGGTGCGCATATTTCAGGCTCACAGACGCTTTCATTGCATATCTGGTACCCTATCTATCACGGTGAAATTTTTACGTATGTGCGCTATAGAGATTGGGACAATGAATGGATTAAGAAGCAATTAATACGACGCGGTTTTTCGCATGAAGATGTATTTAAGTTTGACGATTTATGCTGTCGTGCCGAAAATGAATATCCATTTTCAACAGTATCAGAAAAATTGCCAGTGATATTTTTTTGTCCGGGTGATCTAGGAACATTAGTCGCCGATTATACAGCAATTTGTGAGGAGCTTGCAAGCCGCCATTATATAGTTGTTGCTGTTGAAAATATACAACATAATAGGGTAGTTATTGGTGATGTATTGTGTGCGTATGAGCAGCTTATGAAGTTTAATGGCGATACTGAAGATATGTTTCATAATCGTGTAGATTTTGGTCGAGTTGGTATCATGGGGCATTTATATGGTGGTTCTGTTGCCTATAAATTGTGTAGAGAAGATATCCGATTTAGGGCTGGTATTAGTTTGGATGGAGTGCCTTTTGGCATTGAGAAAATGCATGAACTCTATGGTCCATTTAAGTTTCTTTTTTCAGAGTTTACGTGTGATAAGAATCGTGTGCTACAAGAAGTTCTGGAGCGGCGTCATTTAACGCAAGTTTTGCATGCGGAAATAGAAATAATTCCGCAACTGAAACCACTCGGATTTTCAGATTTGGTGATACTTAAAGACTTGCCGCCATACAATTCCAATAAACATTTGCTTGATCTTGAAGCAATGACCGGGGCGGTTGACGGTGTAAAAACTATGGCAATAATTAATGAATATATTGTTGATTTCTTTAAAAGGTGTTTAACATAGAATTAGAAAAGAAAATACCATGGTAAAAGTAATTTTATATATTGCTGTAAGCTCTGATGGTTTTATTGCGGACAAAGATGGCGGCGTTGCATGGCTTGATGAATATGCAAACAGTGGTGAGAGTTACGGATATCATGAGTTTTATGCATCTATTGATGCTTTAGTGTTTGGTAAAAATACGTATGAGCAAGTGCTCACCTTTGGGCCATGGCCATATCCGGGTAAAATGAGTTATGTCTTTGGTAAAGATTTACCAGCAACTGATGATAAAGACATTGAATTTGTAACTGTTGATATTTCACAGTTTATGAAAGACATTGAAACTAAAGGTGTCAAACATTTATGGCTTATGGGTGGCGCAAAACTTGCCGAATCTTTTTATAAATTAGACTTTATTGATGAGTATGCTATCGCTATTATGCCCACAGCTCTTCAAGAAGGTATTCCATTGCCACCTGTGATACTCGCGGGCCAGGGTATGCAACTGATTAATGAAATTAAGTGGCCTTCTGGTGTGCTACAAAAAAAGTTTAAGAAATTGAAGAGCTAGCGCGCAAGTATGAGCAGTGGCGAGCCTTTTTTCTGCTTCTCAGAAGGAAGTGTGTGCAGATGTGGTGATTCCGAACACAATTCTACTTAAGTTATTTGACCGATGAGAGAAGCTCGCATAAAATAGAGGGCTAGAGTCTAAATTCTAATTTTTACTAAAGGGTTAAACAATGCATATCGTGAATAAATATATGTTATATAGCAGTTTTTTTAGTGTACTTATCTTGCCTGCATATCTTACATGCGATGGCTTTAAAATAAGTGCTCCACAGACCAGACAACATAAAAGCTCGTTTTCTTTAAAATTAGCGCCAAAATCATTTTATTTTATACGGCATGGCCAAACGGATTGGAACGTAGAGAATCGTTTGCAAGGTCAATTAGATATTCCTCTCAATGCTATTGGTCGTGAGCAAGCAATGGCTTTACAAGATGCAGTGAGTAAGTTAGATATCACACAAATTTACTATAGTCCTCTTTCTCGCACTCATGAAACAATGGAAACTGCCTGCAAATATGTACCTGAAATAGGGAGAACGCCGGTAACTTCTTTAATGGAACGAAACTTTGGTGAGTGGCAGGGTATAATTTGGGATGAACATGCAGTAAGTAAATACCGCAATGCAGTTCCGGTACATGGAGAGACTGAAGAAGAATATTTTGATCGTGTGATCGCTTGTGCAAATGACATACTTTTAAGCAATGAAGGTCAAGTGCTTATAGTAGCTCATGGAGGTGTGTTTTGGTCGTTATGCAGAGCTGCAGATATTGATTATCAAGTAATTAACAATTGTCGCATTTTGCATTTTGTGGCATCTGCCGAGACTGATGGTCAGTGGTTGATTTACGAATTATAAAAATATACTTAGACGGATTGCTTCGACCAAAATATCACAAGAAGAAAGTATGAGAATGACTTTCAATGAATTAGAAACACGTCAATGTCCGGGTTGCCATGCTATTTTTCCGTATCAAGAAGATCTTGCACAACAAAATGTAGCGTTTGCGCGTTATGGTGTTACAAGCCCAGAATGCTTTGAAGCTTTAAATCAGGTTATGGCGAATGAATATGCGTATGAGCTGCCGATGCATATTCGGCTTGATGCCTATGGGGCGCAGCATCCACCTCATGCAGAAATTCAACAACAGCTTGGCATTAATGATCGTTTGATTGCTGCATCTAAGCAATCAGTGGTCATCCATCTTATTGCATTGTATTTGATGGTTGAAAAGAAAGTAGAATTGTCTAACGTTTCTCAAATAATGGCTCGTATCTTAATTTCTGGAGTTCCATTAGAGCATGAGGAATTTACCCCTCCAGAAGATTTGGGTAGCATTACGGTGCAAGATGTTCTCAAAGCAACTAACTGCGAAGAGCATATACGTTTGATATGGCAGTGGAGTGAATCTGCGTGGAATGCTTGGGCCAAGGATCATGCAAAAATACGTGAACTTTATGAGAAATATGGGAAAATGAGCCAAGACCACTAGATATAGGGCAATTTAGCTCTTCTCTCTTACTAAACTTCATAACGAATATCGATAAATATTTATTGATATTCGTTATTTTTTTGATATGCTAGAAATAGTACAAATCTAAAAGACAAGGATTTTCATGATATTTGATGTAAAAACATATGCTCGTGGCTTTGAGCTTCTCTGCAAGGCTCTGATTCCTATTGTATTTATAACACCAGTTATAGTCTGGTTTTTTGGTGATACCATACTGGAAAGTGCTTATGAACTCAAAATGTCCCATTTTACATTTTGGCAGCGCAGTCTCTTGCTCTTGGTCCATTGGGGCAGCAGCGCCTTGGTGGCGTATGGCTTATGGACGTGTAGTCAAATTGCCCATTTCTTTAGACAAGGCGAGGTTTTTACGGCATACACGGTAGCTCTTTTTTGGCGATTAAGCAAAATTGCCGCCTGCTGGGGAATATATAATCTTGTAATACAAAGTGCTTTTTTTGTATTCTTGGTGCCGCATAACACTAAGCTTTTGGCATTGCTTGTGTTTGGTAGCCTCATTTATCTTTTTGTTTTTATATTTTTGTCATTGCTTGCAACGTTGGTTGCTCGAGCAAGTGATTTGCAAAAGGACCAGGATTTAACGGTGTAGTGGTGAAGATATGATGATAAAAGTAAAATTAGATGAAATGTTGATTAAGCGCAAAATGAAACTGAATGAACTTGCAAAGCAAGCGGGTATAAGTGAAGTGAACCTTTCTATTTTAAAAACGGGTAAAGCAAAAGCTATACGGTTTTCAACGCTTGAAGCATTATGTGAAGTTCTTAAATGCCAACCGGCAGATTTATTAGAGTTTGGGGAATAATGTTTAGAGGATTTTTTTAATGTTATTTAAAAAGTTTATAATTGGTGCAGCAACGTTTTTGGCAAGTTTGATAGCACCATTTTCTGTGTATGCTTCATATCACAGAGATTGTTTTGAATTTCCAGTTCTTACTGGTAATTATACGGTGAGTAAAACGGTGCGTCATGTGATAGATATAAGTCGGCAAGAACCATTCAACCCTACAGAAAAACGGGAGCTGATGCTCCATATTTGGTACCCAACGCATCGCGGTGAAGTACATCCTCTGATTCCATATCGTCTGGATGAGATTTCAGAAACAAAAGAGAAGATGCTTAAGATGGGATTTCCCGAAGAAGATCTGAATAATCTAGATGTGGTGTACTCGCATGCACCATGGGATGAAAAGCCTTGGGAGTTTGGGGTATCATTTCCATTGATACTTTTTTCGCATGGTTATTTGGCATCACCACTCGATTATACTGCTTTTTGTGAAGAGCTTGCAAGCCATGGATTTGTGGTGGCATCAGTTGCACATACTTATTATACGCAGCAGGTTGTGTTTCCTGATGGCAGAAAAATAACTGCAGCCCCAGAACTCTATACTTGTCCAACTGTTCCAAATAAAGATGTACAGAAATTGTGGACTCTTGATGTGCAATGCGCACTTTCATATCTTGCGCAGTGTAATACACTCAAGCATGATCCATTCTATAATTTCTTAGATCTTGATCGTGTTGGAGTAATCGGCCATTCTATGGGTGGCGCAACAGCTTATACGTTATGTACGCAAGATCAACGTTTTAAAGCAGGCATGAGCCTTGATGCCGCATTTTGGATTACTGATCCTCACATTTCAACACTCAACAAATCATTTTTATGTATCTTTGCAGAAGAAAGTATAAAAGGGTTACAGCTTTCAGTTCAAGAAATTGCTCAAAAATATGGCGTTGAGGCATCATATATGCAAGAGTTTCGTGATCTGTCGCAGCAAGTAGTGCGTGCTGATGTGGTAATACCAGATATATTACATAGTGGATTTTCAGATCTTTTATTTCTAAAAGAATTGCCGGTGTATAAGAATAATAAACATATTTTTGATTTGGAAGCTATGACTGGTACTGCTGAAGGCAAGAAAACAATTCAGCTTATTAATAAACATATTGTTGATTTTTTTAATCAATGTTTAAAGTATACATAAGAGCTGTTATTAATAGATATAAAATGGCCAATTATTCAGAGGACCTGATTTTGCACCTTTTATGCTTAAACAACCTTGAGGATTCTTCCTATGCTTACTAAGAAATTTATTTTGATTGTTCTTACTTTTTTGTCATCGATTGTGTTAACCTCTTCAACGAGAGCTTGTTATCATGATTTAGATCTTAATATGAATGGAGAGACTATGCATACACAGGTGAAATTCGAGTTTCCACAGCTTACGGGCAAATATCCAGTAGGCAAAACCATACGGCATATTGTAGATACCAGTCGCCAAGAACCATTTAATCCTACAGAAAAACGGGAGCTTATGGTGCATATATGGTACCCTTGCCAAAGCGGCGAGATTCATTCCCATGTGGCATACAGGAAAGATGAAATTGATGAAACAAAGGCTTCTATGCTTAGAAAGAGTTTTAGCGAGGAAGACGTTAAAGATTTAGATTCTATTTACACGCATGCGGTAGCTGATGAGCAGCCATTACGTGGACTAACGCCTTATCCAGTTATACTATTCTCACATGGCTATCTAGGTTCAATGCCAGATGACTACACTGCTTTTTGTGAAGAGCTTGCAAGCCATGGGTATATTGTAGCATCCGTTGCACATACGTATTATGCTCGGCAAGTGGTGTTTCCAGATGGTAGAAAAATTACTGCTGCACCTGAATTATTTACGCAACAGCGTGGTCCCAATGCTGATGAGCAACGCATGTGGGCAGAAGATGTGCAATGTGTTTTGGATCATCTCATGCAGTACAATGCAGATGCAAAAGATAAGTTCTATGATCTCTTAGACCCAAACCGTGCTGGTATAATTGGTCATTCTATGGGAGGTTCAACTGCTTTTAGATTGTGCATGCAAGATCCGCGCTTTAAAGCAGGAGTGAGCCTAGATGCTTCGCCATGGTCCAGTGATGCAAAAGTTTCTTCATTAACAAAGCCATTTTTGTTTATCTTTGCAGAACAAACTCTAGAAGATTTACATGCTTGCGATGAAGAACTTGCTCAAAAGTATAATATGGATGTAGCGGTTGTACGAGGCTTTCGTTCTGTTTCTCAGCAGGAAGTACGAGAAGATGTGGTAATTCCGGGATTAATGCATGGTGGATTTTCTGATCTGTTACTCATCAAAGAAGTGCCAGTATATAAAAATAATAAACATATTATAAATTTGGAAGCTATGACTGGTACTGCTGAAGGCAAGAAAACAATTCAGCTCATTAATAAACACATTGTTGATTTTTTTAATTCGAATTTAAAATATAAATAAGTGATGATTTCAAAGGAACTTATGTTTTTAAAATATATGAAGATAGCACTTGTTGGTTTTTCTCTTTGCTCAATACCTTTTATCGTATGTGAATTAAACAAGGGTCATAATGTAAGTGAACAAGCTGTTGATGCGAGTGAATTCATGACTACAAAGAAAATTCATAAAGATACTCAGGTTAGAACTACTTCTGGATCTACTTTTACGGTAGAAAAAGGGTGGTTTGTTACAACACATGATGGCATAACGACGCTTGAAGATCCAGAGCGTGAATTGTCAGTAACCTTGATTGAAAATAGGGAAGCTAATGCAGAAGATGCGGTGCGCGCAGCATGGCAAAAAGTGAAACCTGATTTTGCTCGTACTATTCAACATACCTATAGAGGAATACCGCAAGATGGGTGGGATGAGATTGTACAGGTTATGTATGATACAACAACACAAGAAGGACGTTTTGTTACTGCAACAGCACGGCGAGTTGGTCAAACGTGGTACCTAGAGCTTGCAGATGGCATAAAAGTTGCATTTGAGCGCCGTGGGGCAGGTGCAGCTTTGATAAGCAGTAGTTTTAAGGTCCCTGGTGCTCAAGAAGAATCATTTGATGCTACTAAAGCACATGCACTTACTGCAACAGAGTTACAAGAATTCATGAACTTTGTGGAAGAAGCACGCATTCTTTGTAAAATACCGGGTGCGGCACTAGCTATTGTGCAAGATGGAAAGATGATTTTGGAACAAGGGCTTGGTGTTCGCACCCTTGGCAAGCCAGAAGAAGTTACTCCACAAACATTCTTTATGATTGGTTCCACCACAAAATCATTAACAACGTTTATGATGGCTTGTTTGGTTGATCAAGGAGTGTTTAGCTGGGACACGTTGGTCACACATCTTATGCCTGATTTTGCTTTGGCCGATAAAGGTCTTACGGAAAAACTTACCATGCAGCATATGGTATCTGCAAGTACTGGCATGCCAAGGCAGGATGTTGAGTTGCTGCTTAATTATGACCATGCTACACCAGCAACGCGCATCACAGAAATGCGCACTATGAAGCCCACAACAGGCTTTGGTGAAACGTTTCAATATAATAATTCAATGGTGTGTGCAGGTGGTTATATTGCAGCACATGCAGCACATAAAGAAGATGAGCTGGGTGCAGCCTATGATGCAGTTATGCAATCGCACGTGTTTGATCCACTTGGCATGAAATCAATAACATTTGATTTTAATAAGGTTGCAAAAGTTAATCATGCATCACCTCATGGGCAAGGTATATATGGTGCTTATATGCCACTTGATATGTTTAAAGAAATCTGGGTAGAAACAATACGCCCCTCTGGGGGTGCATGGTCTGATGTCTCTGACATTGCGCAGTATATGATTACGGAACTACAGAATGGTGTGAACGCGGACGGAATGCGAGTAGTTTCAGAGGAAAATCTACTAAAACGCCGAGAACCGCAAGTAAAAATTACTGAAAAGTTGAAGTATGGCCTCGGGTTGATGATTGAAGATGATCACAAAGTGCTTTCTGTCGGTCATGGTGGCAATACTGCAGGTTTTTCTTCCATGATGTTTTTTCTTCCCGAGTATAATAGCGGGTTAGTGCTGCTTACTAATGCACAGGCTGCTGGTGTATTTACCGAATCAGTAAAGCGTAAGTTTATGGAATTGCTCTTTGATGGTAAAGCACAAGCGCAGGAAATGATCAAAGTTGGCATTGAACAGCAGCAAAAGTTGTTTACAACAAGGTGTGAGGCAATTAACTTTAAACCAGATAACCTATGGCTTAAGCAATTTGTTGGAACGTATGCACATCCAACTTTGGGATCTTTGATAATTCAAGAAGTTCCAGGTGGCGCTGAACTGGATACTCGCGTGTGGAAAAGTGCCCTTGTGCAGAAAAAAGAAAAAGATGGTACCTGTAAATTGCTTACAACACATGGTCTGTTTGCAGGTTATTTTGAATTAGTGCCACAGCAACAAGGCAATACTTGGCAGTTAGTGCTTGAAATGGGGCAGCACAAATATGTATTTGAGAAGCAGTAGATTGAGGTTGTTTTACATTTGTGTTGGTTTCGTTTTAGCTGTATTATTTTTATTATTTTGCGCGGGAAGAAATATGAAACACAAAACACCTACTGATAGTACTCTTGAGAAATTTGATGATCTCTGGGGAACCCTTGGCTATCCTGCAGCTGTCGAACAAGAAATGACTGAACTCCTGCCTCAGGCAGAAGCGTTAGAAGATAAATCAATTTATTTGCAAATGCTCTCACAAATTGCACTGGCGCAGGCTCTTCAAAAAAAATTTGATACAGCGCATAAGACTCTAGATAATGCAGAGGCATTACTTACCCCTGAATATCCGCTCGCTCGTGCAAGAATCCTTCTTGAGCGGGGAAGAACTTTCCAACAAGCAGGAAATATTAAAGAAGCATTGAACTATTTTGAGCAATCATATGAGCAAAGCAAACTGCACAATCTAGACGCACCTACTATTAATGCTGCACATATGATTGCCATTGTAGTCGAAAATGTGGAAGATAAAATTAAGTGGAATAAACTTGCTCTTGCTTTGGTTGAAACAACCAAGGATCCGCAAGCCAAAAAGTGGCTTGGGCCTATAACTAACAATTTAGGTCAGAACTATTTGGCAGCAAAGCAGTATGATAAGGCACTCCCTGTATTTCAAAAGGCACTAGAGTTGTTCCAAAAAGATGGCTATGCTCCCAGCATCAGAATGGCAAAATGGACAATTGCGCATACATTGCGTTTACTTGGTCGCACTGATGAGGCTTTGGATATATTGCAAGCACTTTCAAAAGACTATGATGTAATAATTGCAAGCGGAAACTTTGATTGCCCTCAAGAGATTATTGCAGTAACTCGCGGATGGGTATATGAAGATATGGCCGAAATATACAGCCAGAAAGCACGTGTATTTGCCGCATTGGCATATGACGCATTATCCAAAGATGAAATGTTCAGGAACACAGAGCCCAAAAGGTTAGAGCGATTACAACAGATACAACAAGCAAACAGTGGTATATAAATAATGATCACTCATAGAAACTATGTGCTCTTACTCTGGATTGCATGCATTGTAAGCGCTTTTGCCGTAATTCCATTTACACATGCAGTAGCATTATTTACTAATCAGCCCCTGGAAATAATAACGCCTGCCTTTTTGCTCGGGCTGACTTTTGAGGGAATTATTGTATATGGATTACTCATTTACTTTGGTATGAAGTTTGCACATAAACTTGGCATTCGTTTCTTGCTCTTAGATAAAAATGCAGATTTAAAGAATGATCTTTTTAAGACGGGTTTGTTGGCTGGGATCTTTTGTGCATGTGCAATGCTTATGGTGGATGCCTTGTTGCCCGCATCTTTATTTAGTTTGCATGCTTTAGCAAAGAGTATACCACCAGTTGCTGGATTGCTTGGCGCACTTTTTGGTGTTATTAATCAACAAGTAATTTTGAGCCTTTTTTATATTTCAGGAATTGCATTATTGCTCAAACGATTACTCAAAAATATGGATATGTCCATCATAATGGGAATAAGTATAGCTTTGTCCGCATTGCTTTTTGGCCTTGCTCATGTGCCTTTGTTTGTGCAGAGCATTACGCTAGAAACACCACTTATGATCAGCAGGATATTAATTCTTAATGCTATAAGCGGAACAACTTTTGGTTTGTTGTTTTGGCGTAAAGGTTTTGAAACGGCTGTTTTCGCACATATGATAGTAGATTTTATGTTATAGTTCCGGTATATTACTTAATGTAATCTAATAAATGATCATACTATGAGGTTCTTATTAATTGTTCTATGTTATTCATATGTGTAACTAAAGGCTTTGTATGATGAAAAAGCAAATTTCTGTCACCGAATTGTCGCAGTATCTTAATAATCTTTTTAGTCCTATTGAAGAGAATGCATTCAACGGTCTTCAAGTGGCCGGTGCTGGGCCTATTAAGACTATTGCAACCGCAGTTACTGCGAGCATTGAAGCGATTGAAAAAGCAGCGGCGTTACAGGCGCAAGCATTAATTGTGCACCATGGCATTTTCCAGAAGAATGAATCTCAGCCACTTATTGGCAATCGATATAAAAAAATAAAATTACTTATTGATAACAATATTGCATTATATGCATACCATCTTCCTTTAGATGCGGATCGAGAGATAGGCAATAACTGGAAAGCTGCAAAAGATTTGGGCCTTCAAAACTTGCAACCGTTTCTTGAATATAACAAAACATTAATAGGCGTAATCGGTGCCATGCCACCAGTTCCTTTTGAAGTTCTTAAACAAAAAGTTGAACAGTATTATGGCGCAACCGCGGCTTCTGTAAAAGTGAAAGATACTATTAGGTCAGTTGCTATTGTTTCAGGAGGTGCTGATAGATTTGTTGCTGATGCAGCACAAGCTGGCGCGGATTGTTTTATTACCGGACGCTTTGATGAGCCTGTCTGGGATGCCGCGCATGAAGAACATATTTCATTTCTTGGATTAGGGCATTATGCTACTGAAACAGTAGGGGTAAAAGCACTTGCAGAGAAGCTACAAGAAAAGTTCGGTATTCCTTGCACGTTTATAAAAACTGATAATCCATTTTAATAGCAATATATGTTGTAATTAACAATATATTTAAAGGAATGTAAGTAAAGCATGAAACCTTCACTGCAATTGGTAATAACATTATTCCTTACAGCATCGTTGTTTAATACACCTATCCTTGGAATGAAGAAAATTGGAAATTTCTTAAGAGCTAAAAAACAAAGAAAGCCCAATAAAATAATATTCGAAGCCGTAAGGGATTGTGACGTTGCTGAGTAGCAAAAAATTCTTGCGCAACATTACCCGGTATGGCAAGAGCAGATTAAAGCTGTGTTGGGGCGACGAGTTTATTCACCCGCATTTTTTACAATCCAGGATATTAGCAAAGCTTCATTTTGAGTTGTATGTGGTATTTTTGATGATTGATAGATTAATGTGTTTATGATACTTGATTTTAATGTAGTTGGCATCGATTCCCATATAGCTTGGAGTTCGTCACGGTCAAGATTAAATTTTTCAGACATCCAGGACACCAACTCTTCTGGGCTATCACAAATATCTGGTTTTTCTTGAATAGCTATACATTCGATACTATAATTTTTAAGAACCTGCCGTAGTAATACCTGCTCAAGGGTTGGAGTTGTATGCTGTTGCCATAGATATGCGCGTTTATTTTCAGATCCTGTAGCAACTATATGAGCTTTTGGATGAAAAGCTACGGCGCTAATCAAATGTTTATGTGGTAATGTTACCATCTTTTTACCTTTAAGATCACATAGACATACCGTTTCATCACTGGTTACAGTAGCTATCGCATTGCTTTTCGGATCGAATGCAACTCCTCTCACTTTAGTTTTATGGGATACTGTTGCAATTTTTTCTCCTTCCCTTAGATTCCATAAGCACATTGTATTATCATATGATCCTGTAGCAAATATATTCCCTTCTGAGTGAAATGCTACTGCTTTAACCCAATAGTCATGCCGGAATGTGAGCAATGGGTTCCCTTTTAAATCCCACAGACATGCCAAGTTATCATCTGACCCTGTAGCCAATAGATCATCCTTTGGATGAAATGCTACAGCATTAACCCATTTGCTATGCTGTAAGATTAATAGTTTAGTACCTTTGAGATCCCATACGCAAGCAGTACAATCATCTGATCCTGTAGCAATGTACGTACCTGCAGAATTAAATGTTACGGCATTTATAGCTTCTGCATGATGTATTGTTACAATGTTATTATCTGTAAGACTCAATATGCATGCAGTTTTATCATCAGATCCTGTAGCTAGACTAGTACCTTTTGGATGAAATGTTACTGCCCTAACCCACTTTTTATGCTGTAATATTGTAATTCTTTTGTATAATTCATTCCATAAATATACCGCCCCGTTAGCGCATCCTGTAGCTAAATGAGAACCTTCTGGATGAAATGCCATTGAAGTTACGGGACCTGTATGTGGAAGTTTTGTACTTCGATACCGCCAACCACTAGGCCCTGTAATGGCACCTGCGACTAAGCATTTAACTTCTTTAGACGCATGTTTAAAATTTTCAATACCAAAGTAGGTATATAAAGATTGTTGCTTGATTTTTTTGGTTGGTACTTCCATGCTAAATGCAGGCATAATACCTATGCTGAAACAGAGTAAGAAATACAGTAAATTGGTATTTGACATGAGTTGTTTACTTCGTATTGACACTTTAATGTATAGCTAATTACTGTGGAAGTAAAATATGTATCACTTTGCAAATACTCATGTTATTCTAATTTGAGCTCAGAACAAGAATATCTGTATTGTGTTCCATTTGACAGTATTTTTTTAATCATTATGTTAATAGCTGGAAAATAATTATCAATCATACATAGTTAAGGAGTTTCCATGGTGCACTATCTTAAGAATATTGTTCTTCAATATTTATTAATACTTAGCTCAACTCTTCTTTATGCCCAAATGCTTGATTCTCATGAAATTCCAAAAGACTATTTTATAACAACTTGCAAAGAATGGTATATTTGCTCTCCAGTTATTAATAAAGACACAACTTACCTGCCGGAGTTGCACTATCAATCTCCTTATAATTATTTATACACACTAGGCGAACAAGCTGATCAAGCTTGGGAAAAGAGTAAAAAAAGTGGTGTGCCAGCAATAAAAAAATACCAAGTAATTTTTGAGCCCATTACCCGAGATTTTTTAGTTGATTTTATCGATCAAATTGTACATGATGATGCTCTCTTACAAAAAATTGCAAAGGCTTCTTACAGAAATGTAACTGGATTCCTAAAAATTGTATTAATCGATTCAGGTGACAGTTCTTGGAAAATTCGTTTGCATGTATGGAAGGAAAATGAACAAAAAGAATTTCCTCATAATCATAAATGGGATTTTTATTCAAAAATTATTACAGGGTATTTATTGCAGGAAATTTATGAAGCCGATAACGGCCAAGATGATATCTTGAATCCTTTTAGTGTACGAGAGCCGGTATCATTAATGCCAGCACTTGAAGATGGTAAACTACCATGCCCTTGCAGGGATAATTATAGTTTAAGTCAAAAAGGAGCTGATCCTAAAACCATTTCATTGCAAATTGCTTCTCGAAATATCATTGGAATTGGTGAATCATATTGTATGCCACATCACTTAATTCATACTATTACTCCGGGAAGAGGGGCTATTTCTTTAGTCTTTACATCAAAAAGAAAAACAGATAATTCTGAGGTATATGTACCATTAGATCAAGTTGATACTGATTTGAATCGGTTTGCACCAAGTGTTACTACGGATGAATTAAAAGATGAATTATTAAGGATAAAAAAAGTATTATTATCATTGCAAATACATGAAAAGTATTTACCCGAAGTAGTGGATTTACGCCATTATTACTATCATATGAATAATAATGATCCTATTCTAAAGATATCTGAGTGGAGACAAGCTATTACTGAACAGAAAAATCGTAAAAGAGTAAAACAATTATCCAATGCTGATCTGAAACAGTTTACGGTAAGTGCAAATGAGCTTGGGAAGATACTTATTAATAATAATCCAATAGACCCGTTACAAGATTATTTATTTACTATTGTTGATGGGGTAACGTACGCTACCCTAAAAGATTTCCAGCATCAAGCATGTGAAATATTTTGTCATAGTAGTTTCAGTGATTATGGACCAGTTGACAGTGCAGGCGTGTTGCAATGTGATGAACAGGGCTATGTTACAATATTAGAAGCATATAGTGGGCATTATGCGCCAACAGTTACGCATATGGAAATCGCCAAAAATCATTTGTCTGCGCTGGGAGCTAACATTAACAAGGTAAAACTCATTACATATAAAGATCGTACATAGCAACTGAGTGGTAACCCATGGGAAATCAAAAAACACAAACTGACAAAGATAGACATAAAACTCGTATCGCTGTCTATTTAATTGGCATTCGCGGGGAAACTATTCTATTGGCAAAAAGACAAAACACCGGACATATGGATGGGTGCTGGTCTCTTGTTGCAGGGCATGTGCGTGAAGGTGAATCGAGTACCCATGCACTCATTCGTGAAGTACAAGAAGAATGTGGACTACATCTTAATGCCGATGAAGTAACTCTCGTTGGTGCCATGCACCATTATTCACCACCATTTGATTACATACAAATTGCTTTTTTAGCTGATTTGAATGCTAAAGAGCCTCAAAATTTGGAACCTTATAAATGTGAACAGCTTGCATTTCATCCTCTTGATAAGCTTCCAAATCCAATGGAAGAATATATTGTTACCATTATAAAACAAAGTGTATCCGGTAATTTGTGGGTTTCTGAATATGGATGGGGCGCTTAATTATATGCACATTTACTTTGCACATGATTGAATGATACGAAAAATAATAATCTTTTTGATACTTACGTTCTTGGCAATAGCTTTTTTTCTAATCTTATCATTTGTGAATCTTGGTTGTTGCCTCAAGTCTACAGGGCAATTTGGTGTTGCTAAAGTTGATTATTATCTTGTAGATTCTCAACGCAAAGAAACAAACGTACAAATAGATAGTCCACGCGAGCTTATGCTCCACATCTGGTATCCCACTGCTTTGCAAAAAAATCCGCACTATACGCCTTATGATGCTGATGCTCTTGAGGATAGTAAGAAGTTCATGAGCTTATCAAGTAAACTGCCACTCTGGTTGTTTGCTGGCCTCTATGGAATACAGACTCATACGTATGTAGGTTCTCATATCCCTATAGCTACAGATAAAGAATCATATCCCATAATCATATTGCTGCATGGGC
The DNA here is from genome assembly GCA_963716425.1 of Candidatus Babeliales bacterium. Taxonomy (GTDB): domain Bacteria; phylum Babelota; class Babeliae; order Babelales; family JBFXEV01; genus JBFXEV01. The sequence goes on along the minus strand of OY970310.1, from coordinate 52,249 downwards.
AAGGGACTATGGTGCAACATTACACTTGGATTGGTGAAGAACTTGCCAGTCAAGGTTATATGGTGATTGGGATAAATCATCCGTATATGGCTGCAGTTACGCGATTTAGAGATAAGCGCATGATCAAAAGCTTGGTTGATGAAAAAGGAAAGAAGGCAAAGATATTTTAAAAATGTGGAAGCAAGAACAGTTAGAGGTTGCAGTAAAAGATGTGAGCTTTGTGATTGATAATGTACCTGCTCTTGATGCGCAGGAATCATTGCCATTTTACGGTAGATTAGATGTAAGCAAGATTGGTGTTTGTGGCCATTCTGCAGGAGGGGCACTTGCAATGCGTATGTGCTTTGAGGATAATCGCATTATGGCGGGGATATCTTTAGATGGTTCAATCCGTGGTAATGAATCACTGACTACTTTTACAACACCATTTTTACTCATATTGGCTGAAAAAAGTCATGTACATAAAGGGGCAGAGGGCTTACAAGGGCTTGCAAAATATAACCAATTGTGCCATAAACCACATATGCAGATGAGTATAATGACATTTAGAGGTGTAGGACATACTGTTTTTTCAGATTTGCCATTATTACTGCATGCAACAATGCTCACTCGGTTGTTATCATATGTTATACCAGTCGATATTAATACGTCTTCTGCGCATGCGTGTAGAGCACTCGATAGAGCAAGATCATATATAGTGAGTTTCTTTGATCAGCATTTAAAAGGTCGTTCTATACCATTATTTGCTCAACCAAAGTGTGATATTGTAGTAGATATAGAGTAGCAAAGTGCTCTCATATAATATGTGCATGAATATCTTGCAGCACTATCTCATATCCTTCAATATCATTTACTATCTGCCATGCCCGCCGATATGAGGGTGGGGCGAAGTTACGATATCCATCATCAATCATCTCTAGCAGATCCGGTCTGTTTAGGTTGAGATATACCATTTTTTGTAACGCCATCAAATGTATATGTGCCTTTACTTCAATATCTTCTTTGCGATACTTTTTAACAAGAGTTGATTCCTGGCTAATATTCTCATCGACCCAAACATGTAATAACTCATGAAATAGCGTAGTAGTAAATTCATCGCAACGACTTCCTTTCCTGCACCAAGGATTGGGATCAAGAATATATCGCAGCCCTAACACTAAAAATCTATGACTCCCATACGACCAACGACTCGTTAAGGAGATTAACACCGTTCTCTCTTTTGCTTTAATGCCACGATTAAAAACAGAGAAGAGTTCTTCTACAAGCAAAGGTAAATCATATTCACAAGTTGCTAGTATTTCTGGAGAAAGGAGATCGTATTGTTCTTTAAGTTGTGGTAATGTAACCCCATCCAGAGTCCATCTGCCAACAGCATCCAAACATTTGCCGCGCCAATCGTATTTAAATAATAACTTAGGAAATTGAGATTCATACGTTTGTGCGGATATCATAGTTGTGCAGATGGCTAATAGAAAACCTAAGATTGCACTATTTTTTTGCATGGTAATTTTCTCTATTTCAATACAAAAGTAATTATCTGTGTAACAGATCTGGTAACTCTTCTACGGATTTAACTACATATTTTGGTTGGGGAAGATTATCAGGCATACGTGCTTCTGAACAATTGACCCAACAAAAATCAATGCCTGCATTTAATGCACCATTATAGTCGCCGGTGATAGAATCACCTACCATCAATACTTCTTGCGGCATGAGTTGAACTTTAGTAAGGGCAATATCAAAAATTTGCTTACGTGGTTTAAATGTGCCGACCTCTTCAGATATTATATAGGAATGGCACCAATCCTCTATAGAAAAGAGTTCATATTTGTGTCTTTGTACGCGCGCAAACCCATTGGTAACAATACTGATTGTGTAATTATTTTTTAATGTCAGTATTGTTTCTTGAGCACCAGGTATCCATGTACATAAATGTGCTAAATTAAATTCGTAAAGATCTGAAACTTCATTAGTGTTAATTTTTGCGGAGATTTGATCTGAAAGTTCTTGAAAGCGGCCCTTGCCTATGTAACTGAGTGGAACTTTTTCCTCCTCAAAATCGCTCCACAATTTTTTATTAATAGTGTAAAAACGTAACATGAACTCATCTTCAGGAACAATCTCCTTGTAAAATTTCTCATATATAAGACAAAGACTTTGGTGTTCAGCGCTCTTAAAGTCTAATAGGGTATCATCAAGATCAAAGAAGATAGCCTTATATCGACTGGCAGCTGAGGTGCTATTACATGAAAAGGTCACTATTAATATCTCCCACTATTATTTAGCCCAAGCGTTTATTTTAAATTTCAGGATATTTGTCTGGTTGCGCCAAACAATATTCCACACCAGAACTGCCTTCAGGATGTTCTGCTATGGTAACGTATTTGCGCTCTATGAAGCCGCCACGGTCATCGCGTTTTTTTGTTTGAATAGTTTGAATTTCTTCTGTGCTGATACCATGGAAGGCGCAAAGGGTATCAATTACTTCATGCACGTCGGCAAGTTCACCGATAAGTTCTTCTTTAGAATGTGCTGCCTGTACTTCAGCAGCTTCTTCAAGTAATTTAGCACGTAATTCCTGGTCAAACTCGGCGTCAGTTAACTTTTTGATGTGCATAATGGATCCTCGCGCTTCCATCATTTGTGGTGCTTTATCGCGCCACAGCTTGTTTTGTAAAAATTTGCGCATTTTCATGGATTAGCCCCTCTGGGTTGAATATTTATTTATTATTTATTGATATTAGTTTATCGAAATAAGCTTATAAAATCCAATTGACAGCATGCATGATGGTCTTTACAATTTACAGTATGAAGAATACAAATATCTCCTTTATTCCGCTTAAAGAACAACATCTGCCACTTCTATTAGAGTGGTTAGAAACGCCTCATGTAAAAGCATGGTGGGATCAAGATGTTATTTGGAATGTTGAATTGATCAAAGAAAAATTTGGCTCCTATGTGCATGGGTATAAAATGGTTGATGGTGTAAAGAAGCCCCTGCATGCCTTTATTATATGCATTGATAACAAAGAAATCGGCTACGTTCAATTGTATAATGCGCATGACTTTGCCTGTGAAGATGACATTGATCTTGCTGAATTGCCAAGCTCACTTGCAGCATTTGATATTTTTATTGGTGATCCGGCGTATGTTGGCAAAGGGTATGGTTCACAGATCATGCAGCAATTTTTGTCTGAGTTTGTTGATCCCTATTATGCAGCATGCTTTGTGGATCCAGATACTGCCAACTTTCAAGCAGTGCGCGCATATGAAAAAGCAGGATTTAATGCCATTAAGACAGTTAATGATGGCAAAGTTACTTGGATGATACGAAACGCGCCCTAAGATTTCAGCCTAGCTGATAACTGGTTTTGTTAACCACAAAACTAGATCATCATCAACTTGTACGTTACTGCCCGGCACTACTTGTTGATAGTTATACGTAATGCCGCGGCCATTAGGGATATAACCTCGCTTGATATAAAGTTGTTGAGCTGCGCCATAGTCTTGATATAATCCAACACCCAGCCCAACAGCATTACTCTTTTTGGCAGCTTCATGCTCTGCGATTTCAAGCAATCTTGAACCTATGCCTTTGCCTCTGAACGGTGGCAACACATTAAGGTCTATTATTTCTGGGATATGTGCATCATTAAATGGTTTATAGTGTGATTGCCACTTGAGCGTTACGTAACCTGCAAATTGGTCTTTATCATACGCCAGCCACATGAGCCGAATGCCATTTTGTTGCTCTTGATAGTATTCTCTAAAAGTAGATTCCGGTTTTGGCCAATTATGGGCTGCAAAGCATGAGACAATAATGGGTATATCGTGTTCAGTTAATAGGTGTATTTTCACATATATTCCTTTGTAATTAGCTTTTGCCATGTATAAGTATAGATTAACATTTTCCAGAATATAGGTAACCTTAAAATTAATCAGATTAAAAAATCTATGTAATTAGGCAATTATATGCCAGGAAGGATAATTTTGGATATCAATGATATTATTATACAACTTAATAATCTAGTATGGAGTTGGCCACTGTTGCTTTTTATCGTATCAGGCATCTTGGTAGTAACTCTATCACTTTCATTTGTTCAGTTCCGATATTTTTTTAAAGCCTGGAAACTTGTTTTTTCCCCCACAAAAACTGAAGCTGAGAATGCCAAAGAGGATATGACTCCTTTTCAGGCTTTCATGAATGCACTAAGTGCTAGTGTTGGAAACGGTAGTATAGCAGGTATTGCAACGGCAATTTATGCTGGTGGACCAGGTGTTGCATTTTGGATTGTAGTTCTTGGCTTTCTTGGCATGTCGCTCCGTTACGCAGAGGTATATTTAAGTTCTCATTTTGCCATGCACAGTGCACTGGGCGGATCTCTTGGAGGTCCAATGGTGTATTTAAGAGAGGTGCCTGGAAGAAAATTTTTACCACCAATTTACGCCTTCTTGTGCCTGATGCTTGGGCTTGTAAGTGGTAATGCAATGCAAGCTAATTCAATGCGTGAAGGCGTGCTGCGTATTATGCCATTTTTACCAAAGCTATTTGTAGCTTGTCTGTTGCTTGGCTTTATTATCTATGTAATGCTGGGTGGTGCAAAGCGTATTATAGAAGTATCAGATAGCATTATCCCTGTAAAAGTAGGACTTTTTTTTGCCACTTGTTTTATTGTGCTTGCATATCATTATAATGCAATAATTCCATCATTATATATTATTTGGGAGGGCGCCTTTAAACCTGAAGCACTTGGTGGTGCAGCCTTAGGTCTTACCATGCAGAATGTAATGCGCTATGGTATTGCGCGCGCTTCAAATGCTTCGGAAGCAGGCTTGGGAACCGCAGGCATTGTGTTTGGTGGTTCGAGCGCAAAAAAACCAGTGGAAAATGGTATTATGTCCATGCTCAGTGCATTTATCAGTGCCAACTTAGTTTGTTTTTCAATTGCATTAATGATCGTTGCAAGTGGTGTATGGGATAGTGGTGAAACAGGGCTTTGTCTGACAATATCAGCATATAACACTGTATTTGGTACATTGGGTGGCTGGATAGTCACCTTCCTTGCCATAAGCTTTGGAATGGGTGTTATTGTGATCTACGCATATATTTCACGTGCATGCTGGATTTTCTTGACTGGTGGCAAGTTTATAAATATATTTACCGCCTTATTTTGTGCGGTTACTTTCTTGGGTGCTATGGCAAAAGTGGATGCAGTGTGGAATTCTACTGACTTGGTCAATGCAGGTCTATTAGCATCAAATATTTGGGGTATTTTGTGGTTATTGCCAGTTATTAGAAAAGGGCTCAAAGAATATAGTTTGCGCAAAGAATTTAAATAATGGTTGTTTATTTTGAGGTACAGTAGACATGTTAGTTGCTAAAGTTCTTGTTTTTTATAATGCAGGTGATAAACCTCTGCTCCTTTTACTTAAGCGAACTTCAAGGGCCCTCGTAATCCCTGGGATGGAAGACATTCCTGGTGGCACCATTGAAGAGGGAGAATCAGTGGCAGATGGGGCAATACGTGAAGTTCAAGAAGAAGCGGGCTTATCGTTAAAAAAGGTAACGTTACTCACTACTCACGAATGGCAGCATCCCTCTGGCAAGATGGCCTTAGAGTATCTATTTTGTGCAGCAGTTGATACTCAAGATGTAGTTATTAATCCATGTGAACATGATAGTTTTAGATGGATTACTCTTAATGAACTATCGCAAAGCACATTGCACCCAAATATACAAAAGATACTATTGTTACAATTGCCGCAGATACAAGAACTTTTAAAAGAACCCTTGGATCTCAAAATATTAATTTAAGGATTTATAATAATGTCAAAATGGTCAGCATTTCCAACACTATTTTTCTTTATTTATATATTCTTACACAACACAATGAAAATACATGCTATGCAATCATATCAATTAACTTTTGGAAATTTTAAAGTTGTTGCTTTATTAGATGGTTATGTGGATCTCCATTTACAAAACATCGTCAAAGATGCTAGTAATTTTAATCATCCCTATTTGCATGTCCAACATCCAGATGAAGTAATTCAGATACCTGTTAACGTCTATTTAATTGATACAGGAACACAAATTATTCTCGTTGATGTTGGTTTGGCAGGTTATGATAATTCTCCTACGGGGTTACTTATAGAAAATGTAAATCAAGCTGGCTATCAGAGAGAACAAATTACTGACATCTTGATTACACATTTGCATCCAGATCATGCTGCAGGCTTACTTACCAAAGAGGGGAAAAAAGCTTTTCCTAATGCGCGATTACATATCTCAGAAAAAGAGGTGCAGTATTGGATTCATGAACAGCAAATGTATCCTGAACTCACGCCATTTATTCAAGCGCTTATTAAACCATATGTATTGCAGACATTTACACCAAACCAACAACTTTTTAAGGGCATTTCCGTATTTTCTACGCCTGGACATACACCAGGGCATTCTGGATTCTTATTCGAATCCGATCATAGAAAATTACTGATCTGGGGTGATATTGTTCATATCCACGAGTTGCAATTTGAGCATCCTGCAATTAGCCTAAAAGATGACACTGATGGGCAACAAGCAATCCAGGCAAGAGAAGAGCTCTTTAAGCAAGTGTCTCAAGAAGCTATACTCATTGGTGGTGCGCATCTTCCATTCCCCGGGCTGGGATATGTTAAAGTTACTTCACATGCCGCTAGCAGTGTTAGTTATTTTTGGAACCCAAATTAAACATCACGTACTGATGCTCAACAAGCCGATTTACAAAAGATTATTCGCTCGCTGCTGACTTGGGTTGAATGTATCTTTTATAACAATGTATCAAAAAATTTACGCTCTTCACGCACTTTAGCTTCTAGTGAAAATGGTTCATAAGAATATTGCTCTACTGTATGAGGATGCAATAGTTCAAAAAGCGTATACTCCAATTGTTCATCGCTTGATAGTTGAGGCAATCGCTGAGTTACTAGGCCAGAACGCTCTAACCTAAGAGCATATTGATCATATTTTTTAAATAATTGATAAGGCGCTTTGCCATTAGCATTTTGTTTTGCAAAAAGGTCTTCCAATGTATTTCTCCAAGTCGCCGGTTCTCCTTGACGGTGTGCCTGATGTATAATTTCCTTAACTATGATAGTAAGTATTAATGTTAATCTCTCAAGTACTTCTGCGGGCTCACCAATATCATATGATTCATGCCAACGACCACAATGCGGTCGTTGCATAATTTCAGCAATAGTATGAATCGGTGTTGAACCTTCACATGTCATTGGGGTCTTTGTATGAGGCGTTGGTATGCCAGCGTTTGCTCCGTTGCGAATTAATACCTCCACCATCGGTACACATTTTGGCGTATTGATGTTCTGCAAGGCACCATGTAATAGTGAAAGGCCATAGTCATCACAAGCATTACAATCTGCACGAGAGCTTATTAAATGCTGAGCTATCAAAGGGCAACCCACCTCACAAGCCATAGCCAATGGCGTTTTGCCTAGAGATGTATACCGCGTAGAACGTGCATTAACTTGAGCACCTTGCTCAAGAGCCAGCTTTACCGATGGCAAATCTTTGGCACAAACCGCTAGAAAAAGAAATTCATCCTTTTTGTCGTGAGTCCACTTAGGGTCATACGTCCACCGCACCTCCAGATCGGCTCTACCACAATCCATTGAATAGATACAGGATGGTATTACCATACTTGCCATAAGAAATGATATGAGTTTATTTTGCATGCTTGGGTACTCCAATTTTAATATTTTATAAGGACTTAAGAACATTATATCTTTTTATAACAACTTTTGCATGTCTTCCATTTAACGCAGGTCAATAGAATCAACGAGCTTAAAGAGACAATCTCCCACTTGTACACTACCGCGCTTGAGAGGATATCGTGTTTCTAGGATTTCACGCACATGCTTTTGCAGCTCATTGTTATCTAGAATTGTTTTAGCTAACTCTCTTTCCAGCTCTACATATTTTTTGTGCATAATTGCTTCATCACGGCTTACATGACACAACATAACAATAGAGACGTTGTGCTGTGGGATATAGATCAATTGTGAGGTATATGCACCATATCTTCCTGTGGTGTGCATAATGCCATTTCTATTCCATACACCATACGCATGTTGATTAAAATCAAACTTAGGTTGAATGAGTAAGTCATAAAGAGGTGCAGGAAGCACCGTTTTGAATTCATGTAACGCTCTGTTCCAGTGCCACAGATCATGTGCCGTAGAAATAATGCCACCAGAGCCTTGCGCGCTGCCAATGTCATTGAGTGTATCAAACGCCGGATTAGAAGGTTCCTGATCCTCACTTGTTGCATCATAAAACATCTCTGATACTAATTGTGAGCAAGATGGTAATTGTTTCAGATAATATGAAGAACCTTCAGTTGGATTGCACGTTGAATGCATGCTGCAAGGGGCAAATATCTTTTCTTTAAGATACTCAGAGTATGGCATATTGGCAATGCCTGAAATTACTTGGGCAAGAAGCTCATAGCCTAAATTAGAATATGAATATCCAGACCCAGGAGCAAATTGCAGTGGCTCATGCCCAAATTGTTGTATGATTTCGGCAGCTGAATGTGGCCTACGGAGATATCTATCAACTCCTTCAAATCCCACTCGTTCAAACATTAAACGAACATGTTGCACCATGCCAGACGTATGAGATAAAAGATGATGCAAGGTAATGTGATGCGCCCACTTTGGTATTGTTGCTCCCCATGCAAAGCGCTCAGGAGGCAAAAATGTGATGATGGGCTCTTGCAACTGTTGTAATACATGTGCACATTTTTCAGCTTCATTGAGTCCAGGGCTACTATCATACAATGCTTGGAGTAATGCGACGGCAGTAAAATGCTTAGAAATTGAAGCTATCAAGAATTGTGGATTATGAGCAGATGCTTGAATGTATGCGCTTTGGCGATGAAATAAAATTACATCACCCTGAGTAACTAAGACCTCTCCATCCAACAGGCTTTTCTCATGGAGACCATTAACAAGTGCATAAAAATTATTAAGATCTGCAAAAAATGTTTCTTGTGCGGAGCTACTGTTTGTGTAACATAGAAATATTGCTGCTGCTACTAACACTGGTATTATCGCAATAATTTTTTTCATATCATCAGTCTCATTTTAATTTGTATGTCTGCATTCACCCGCTAAAATTGGTTATATCATACCATAAAATCTATACATTTATAGAGTAAAATATAGGATAGGAGGGATTTTGCATTGTAATTACTCTTCCTCATTTGGTATACTAAAATAAGAAGAAATGCGGTAAAAAAGGTGTATTTTCTGGAAATCATGAACAAAGCGAATTTAATAGTATTAAACAGTATTATGGGCTTTTATGCTTAAAACCTTAAACCGGAAGATGAACCAAATGGACATTTATAAACAAACTATCTTATTGTTATATGTGATTTGTATTGTAGTGCCGGTGAGTGCTATGGAGCCAGGCTATGGCTTGTCAGCCTACTATGGGCCCAGAGATCAACCGGCATTAGTAGAATATGATCTTACAACAAACATAATCCCTCAGCAACGTGCTCTTTTAGCTCAAGCAATTACGGCAAAATTTCCTATGCCAACTAATTCAAATGCAATTACTGAGGAAAAAGCTGTAGAAAATCTCGTAGAAATGGCCAAAGTTTCACAAGAAAATGAGCTATTACGGATTACACCCGTATCAGTTGAAGTAAAAAATATACCGGCAGAAGTTGTTGAGAAGTTTTCTCGAGGGTTTCTGGATCAACGTGCTGAAGAAGTCTTATCTTTTTTGCATAAAAAAGGTAAGTGTCCCATTTTTAGGGCCAGCATTGATAAATTAGTTGCAAAATTTTGCCCGCAATATAATTTGCAAAAAAATGAGCAGTTAAGCGCAATTCATCTTGTTTTGATAAAATATATTGAACAAAGGTGTTTGCGAAAATCAATCAAAATGGTTGAATCATGGGAAAGAATGGAAGCTTTTACTCCCGGCAATAGACATTTTACGCCTCCTCTCTATTATTAAATGTATGGCAGCATGCTTTAATCTAAGAAAGTATAATAATGTACAAAACAATTTTGATAGCTATTGTTGGAGTGATGTGCTTTCAGACAGAGTCAATCTCTGCAATGGATGTTCTAAATAAGCAAACTCCAAATGAATTAACCGAAGCATTATTTAAGGCTTCAGCAGATGGCAATATTGCGCTTATTAATGATTTTATAAGTAGAGGTGCTGACGTAAAAAAAAGGAATTTAGGTGGAGATACACTCTTGCATGTAGCAGTAAGTAAAGGCCCTTGCCGAAAGGCGATGGCCAATGCAGTTCTTGACATGACAGAGGAATTCGCATATGGGACATTGGAAAAAGCTTGGCAATACGAACAAGCTATTCAAGCGGTTATTGAAGCAGGTGGTGATGTTCACGCAGAAAACAGTTCTGGCAAAACACCATTAGATTTCATGAAAGAATATGATCAACCAGGCCCAGTGTGTAAAGCACTTATAACCACAGTATCACCTCAAGAAATCCAACATATTATACCGAGTATTATCATACTAACTAATCCAAAACGCGATCCAGGGAAACAAACAGTTTTGAACAAGAATGTTGGCAGTATCATTGCCTCACAATTAATCCCTGTAATAATTAATGAAAAACTTGCTCTAGCAAATAAATATTTGCTTTATCACTCAAAATCAAAAGCTGAATTGCAAACGGCTATTGAACAAAGTATTAGACGCGTGATCAGAAAATCGCCTAGAATACAAGCTATAATACAAGAAGTAGCAGCACAGGATCCTCTGGCACTCAATAGCATAATGTTGTAGCTTTACTCCAATTTCAGCACAGCGCCCTGTTCTTTCTTTGCTGGGCTCAACATTATAGCATGCACATTTTTTCTCACTCCATTTTCCAGCGCATGGAAGGAGCCAGGATGATCCAAATTCAGTGTCTCGGATATTTTCCCAAATAAACGGGCTAGCAAGCATTCAGTACTCCTTTTGAGGACCTTCACACTTTTTTCGCGTGCAATGTCACTGGCTGTTCTATTCCTATAATTTCTGCACCTAATGAGAAACACATTCCTTTGCATCTGATCTTGTGCATTGGTTTTAATTAAGTGCCTTATAAGTAACTTACGTAGATCACGAGAAAATTCTCTTGCTTCCCCATTTTCATTCATCCATCGAATGCGATTAAGGTGCAGAATGCAAACTCCAGCAAAACAATTTCTTATTGGTTCATGCTCATGAACTGGTATTTCAGTTAATAATCCATTAATTATTTCTAAATGACCATTATAAGCAGCTAGATGTAAGGCTGTTTCAAGAGTATTATCTAGCAAAGCTATATTTGCTTGGGCTGCAAGTAGTGTTTTGGTAATAGGTACATGATTATTGGCCACCGCACAGTGCAATGCAGTGCCCTTAACACCTCCTTGCACCTGTACATTAACTGATGCATTATGCTGCAATAATAGTTTAACGGCATCTAAATACCCTTCCTGTGCAGCTTTCATTAATGGAGTTGCATTTTGAGTGCCAATGCAGTCAACTTTTGCCCCTGCATCAAGACAGAGAGTGATCATATCAATATCGCCTTCTGCTGCGGCCACAAGAAGTATTTGCTCATCAGTGCTTAATGCCTGTGTACGTTCAATAACATGTGGAACATTATCATTTTGCATGGCAATAGTAAGTTGAAAAGTGCACAAAAGCAAGAATAAATAAATGCGGGTTCTACAGCGCATGAGACATTTTATTTCAATTTCAGCCAACGAGCCTTGTTTTTTTAACCTTTATTCATAACTCAAACTAATAGTCTTCTTTCTACCATCAATATATACAATCCCGCCACTTGGGATAAGCATTTGTGGATCAGTGTGACCAAAATTAAGATTAAATATTACAGGGAGAATGCAACTATAATCTGTGAGTGCTTGCTTAATGGCCCGTTGTTGATGTGCTCTAAATAACTCTCTTCCGCACGGTGGTATTATATGCAAGAACTGAGTCTTTGGTAAACCAACTAATATACCTTTGAGTCGTTGCAATATGTTGCGTTCGGCAAGTGCTGCAATAAAGCGATACACAAACCCTTCACTTGGCAATTCTTCAGATGTTTCTAGATATAAGACGATGTTATTAAACTCATCAAGGGTAGGAAGATAGTGTGGATTGTTTGCTGCAAGTTGCAAGTCTAACACTTCCAAACAGCCGCCCCATAATCTGCCAGATGCACTTACATTATCACCATTATACCATTCTAACCCTGGAGATTTTTCCAGAGGGCGATGCTTTGTTAATGTACTTGCATCCGCCCAATCAAAATCTGTATCAGTCCAAGTGTGTGACGTATTGACTTGACCGAGTTCGGTTTCAAATAAAGCTTTTTTTATCCAGTCGATGGTATAGTCCTGCATCGCGCCCTGCATACCAAATTGAGACATCACAGATCCACCATAATAGGATATCAAACCGAGTTTCCATAAATAGAGATGGATATTGGTGATGTCACTATATCCCAGGAATATTTTAGGATTTGCAGCAATTATTTGTGCGTCAAGATAGGGGAGTGTACGAATACAATCATTACCGCCAGTAGTAGTGATAATTGCTTTAATGGATGAATCAGCAAAAGCAGCATTAATATCTTCTGCGCGAGCTTGAGGATTCTTGGTTAAATATTCAGGGCTTTTGCATGTTGAAGGAAATGCTACTGGCACAAGGCCAAAAAGGATACGTAAGCGTTCTAAGCCTAATTTATACACTTGAGGAAACAGATAGGGTGCTGCAAACGATGGTGTTACTATGGCTACTTTATCACCAGGTTGCAAACGCTTTGGAATAGTGAATTTCATTACTAGCTTTCTAGGGTAAACAGTTTATTGCAGGGAAATAATGCACGTGCTTACTCTACAAGATTCTTGAAAAAATAATAGGGTATAAAGGTGTTTACAGGGAAGGCAGCGTTAAAAGCTTGCTTGCAATATATATCAAACTGATGTATGCTGTATATATCAGTTTGATATATAACCAATGAAGGGTGGATAATGACAAAAAACGGTAAGAGTCAATTTGCGATTTTGGGGATGTTGGCATTGTTAAAAAAAAGCTCTGGGTATGATCTCAAGAAGCATATGGAATCAAGTACGCAGTACTTTTGGAAAGAGTCATTTAGTTCCATTTATCCGGTATTAGAGGATTTAGAAAAACAAAAGTTAATCGTTAAAGTGGAAACAACCAGAACGAATGATCGTAAACGTAATGTGTATACACTCACTCCTGAAGGCCAAGTATGTCTGGAAAATTGGTTAATACAACCACCCGAAGCTATGCAAATGAGAAATGAGCTTATTGCTGAAACTATTTTTTGGGAATATGGTTCCTCATCGAGTGAGCATTGAACATTTAGAAAACCAAAAAAAAGAACTCAAAAGTAAATTAGCTACCTATCAAGCAATTAAAAATGAATTATCGCAAGTCGATTCAAAAGAATCTGTATATTCGTTAATTACGCTGGACCATGGTATAAGGCTAACTTCAAGCTCACTGGAATGGTGTGATGATACTATCAAAACATTAAAACATGAGCGTCCGTCAGAATTCAAAAGTTTAATTAATCGAAATATAATTTAAGGATGTTTGTTATGTTTAAAAATTATATTTGTCCCTTTGAAAGGTGCAATATCCATTGTTCGTGATACCAGCTACAGAATTCCTTGTGCATGGTGCAAAAGAGCATAATTTAAAAAATATTTGTTTTGAGATCCCCAAAGGCAAATTCGTTGCATTAACGGGTCCTTCAGGGTCAGGTAAATCCTCTATTGCAACTGGCATCTTGCAAAAAGAATGCGTGCGGCAATTTTTGGAATCACTGGGCATGGTTACGGATCATATAGAAAAAGCAAAAGTAGATACTATTATGGGGTTATCCCCTTCCATTGGCGTTACACAACGTGTAACAGATTTTAATCCTCGTTCTACGGTCGGTACCAGATCAGGTATTCTTACCATTTTAAGAAATATGTTTGCGGCTATGGGACATCAGCCGTGCACAGGCTGTGGAAAAATTGTCAAACAACCCTTGCAAGATAAACATAAACTAACCACCATTGAAATAGAACAAGATAAACAAGTTCTTCAAAGAAAACCAAAAAAAGCTATTTTGATTGCCCGCATTGTGGCCAGCAACTAGAAAAATTGAAAATGAATCATTTTTCATTCAATGCATTAGCAGGAGCATGTGAGACTTGTAAAGGAGTCGGCCAGATCATCAGCGTTGATCTATCTCGTCTACTTAATGAAGAAAAAACAATCAGAATGGCGGAGTAGATTTTTGGGGTGAAGCGCTTGCAAAGCATTATGAAAGTGTTATCCTTGCTGCAAGTAAGCATTATAATTTTCCATTTGATCCAGCTATTCCGATAAAGAATTATACAAAAGAACAAAGAAATTTTTTACTCTATGGAATTACTTTTCCAGATTTTGTAAAGGCACATAAGGATATTCAAGCGCCTAAAAAAGTAAGTGAAGGAAATTTTGAAGGCATAATTCCCAATTTGCTCAATCTCTATAAAAAGAATCCTGCTAAAGGCTTCAAATGATGTAAAGAAATATATTGTACATGCAGCCGTGTACCGAGTGTAAAAATTCACGCTTAGGAAAACTTGGAAGAGAAGTAACCGTCGGTGGAAAAACTATTATTGATGTGGTGGGCTTAATTTACGTGAACTGCTTCAATGGATACAAGATTTGGATCAGCAGATGTCAGAAGATGAATTGCAGGTTCTTGCAGCCCTTTCAGGCGCATTGAAAGAACGAACATCACATTTAATTGAAGTTGGGTTAGACTATCTAACGTTAGAACGTACACTTCCTTCGCTTTCTGCAGGAGAGTCTCAAAGAGTGCGATTAGCTAGTTTGCTTGGTAGCGGGCTTACCGGAGTTTTATATGTTCTTGATGAACCAACTACAGGTCTACATCCTCATGATAATGCAAAATTATTAAAAACAATGAGGATGATACAAGAAACCGGCAACACTGTTTTAATCATTGAGCATGATATGGATATTGTTAAGCATGCTGATTACATACTCGATGTAGGGCCTGGAGGAGGCAGCAAAGGTGGTGAAAATTGTGGCTTCAGGTACGCCCGCTGATGTTATGGCTTGTGCAAGGCATCTAGTACTGGCACCTATTTGGCTAAAAAAGCGGCTATTAAACTGAATCATCCTCCCGTCAAGAATAGTAAAGCTCTCACTATACGTGGTGCTTGCGAACATAATCTACAAAATATTGATGTTAGTATTCCTATAAAGCAACTTGTTGTGATGACTGGTGTATCCGGTTCAGGAAAATCAACGTTCTTATTTGATATTGTGGATAAAGTGGCAAGAAAGCATTTTAATCATGCAAGTGAAGTTCCAGGAAAATATGCTTCTGTTGAAGGATTAGATTATTTTAATCGCGTGGTAACCGTTGATCAAGTGACCATAGGCAGCTCAAAATCAACACGTTCCAATGTAGCAACGTATACAAAACTTTTTGATTTGATTCGAGATCTATTTGCTTCTTTGCCAGAAGCAAAAGCTCGGGCTTTGGCGCGGAAACATTTTCTTTTAATACATCAGATGAACGTTGTGAAAACTGTAATGGGGCAGGCGTAGTAGATGTTGACATGACTTTTATGCCTGATATTGAAACAGTATGCCCTGTCTGCAATGGGATGCGATTCACTGATGAACTGTTATCAGTGCAATTTCAAGGACATACTATCGCGAACATTTTAGATATGACCGTAAGCGATGCTATTCCCGTCTTTAGGCAAGAAAAAAAGATTTTTGCACTCTTCGATTTAATGAGGCAAGTTGGTTTGGAATATTTAACGTTAGGGCAATCTACTTCAACATTATCAGGAGGAGAAGCGCAACGAATTAAATTGGCGACTGAATTATCCAAATCTGAAACAGGAAATACGTTGTATTTATTGGATGAGCCCACCACAGGCTTGCATCCACAGGAAGTTGAAAGACTGCTTGATATCTTGAAAAAACTGGTATCCAAAGGAAATACCGTAGTAACCATTGAACATAACTTAGATGTTATGTGTAATGCAGATACTATTATTGATTTTGGTCCAGGCGGCGGGGTTGCAGGTGGTAAAATTGTTGCAACAGGAACGCCTCAAGAAATTATGGAACATAAAGATTCGTTAACGGGGCATGCTTGAAGGCATATCTATAAAATTGAAACTTGTTTTTGGCAATTACGGTATACTAAAATTATATAAACGAATTTAGTTTTTGCTGAATAAAGATAATAAAAATGCATAACAAAACAAAAAAAACGGATTATGGCTATGACGCACCACAGGTAATAGGCCTATGCGGGCTAATTGCAGCGATGCTTATTTTTTGGTGCTTTCCCACCTATAATGCATTGTATCCAAAACATCCATGGTTTGCTTTGTTTATTATTATGGTGTTACTTTGCAGCGCACTTTGCAGCGCATCAGGTTCTCTATCCAGTATTTTCTATTATGTACGGCGGGAGATTGTTAAAATTCAGGGAACGGGATTGGCTCATTGATCTTTTGAATATACAAGGTAATGAGTATATTCTTGATGTGGGCTGCGGCAGCGGATTACTTCTTATTGGTGCTGCCAAAAAGTTAACGACTGGTAAAGCTATTGGTATTGATATTTGGCTTGCTGATGAAGTGGGTAATAGTGCAGAAAAAACATCTCAAAAATGCATACATTGAAGGCGTAGAAAATAGAGTGGCAGTTATTACTGCTGATGCGCGCGGTCTGCCATTTTATGATACTAGTTTTGATATAGTTATTTCAAGCTGGGCATTGCATACTATTTCTGGTGCGCAAGAGCGCAAGAAAGCTTTGCTAGAAATTATGCGCGTTCTCAAACCAGATGGCACCGTGGCACTACTGGATATTGTCAGAGCACAAGAGTATGTTACTTTCTTTAAGGTGCATCAATTTGATGAAGTAGAATGCCTCGGCCCGCGTTATACGTTTGGCAATCCCACCTATTTAGTGAAAGCAATAAAAAATAATTGCAGGTAAATTCATTGCAAAAGTACTTGTATTTTATCTGAAAAATGAAAAGCCGCTTCTCTTGGTTCTTAAGCGTTCTTCAAATTCTTCTGCGCCAGGACTTGGTGATTTGCCCGGCGGCAAAATTGAAGAGCAAGAATCTTAGAAGAGGATGCAAAGAGGGGAAGTGCAAGAAGAAACTCGTCTTTGCATAGAGGCATTGCATCATCTTTTCTTCTAACCAGAGAAGCTGTGCTCATACTTTTGCTCACAGATAGATTGCTTCAATATATCATTCTCATCTATTAAAAAGAGTAGTATGTTTTATCTGTGTTTGCAATTGCCTGATAATTTATAAATTTGAAAACTCATCTGCTCATTTAGTTTCAATTGCGCCATGCTCTTGAAGGAACTTTACCAATTCATTATTTTTTTGTTTTCTGGCAGTATCTAATGCTGATAAGCTTTCCCAGGAATCTTTACAATCTAAATTAGCCTTAGCCTCAACAAGAAATCGTGCGGCTTCGTCCATCCCAGAGAGTATGGCCAGATGGAGGGGTGTCCTCTTTGTACTATAGCTTCTTGCATTAATATTTGCTTTTGCAGCGAGCAACAATGGTATGATAGGTGTCCGACCATTTATTGCGGCCAAATGCAAAGCAGTTAGATTGTTGTTTTGAGCGATCGCATCTACCTTAGCTTTGTTTTCAAGAAGAGTTCGTACAGCTCCTACATGGCCGTTCACGGTTGCAAGGTGCAATGCAGTCTCGCCATCTTCATTAACACTATTTACAAGATTTTTTTTAAGTTTTTTACCATCTAAGTAGACTTTTGATAGAGCCTACATCTCCTGTAGCAGCAGCATTTAAGAAAACTTTTTCTCTTGTAGCAGTAGCACCAAAGAATACTTTTGAAGTGTCAGCAAGATCGACATCACGGCGCTTTGCCACGGCAGCGCCACGACGTTTATGTTTACGTGGCGCTGCGCTATTTTTGTTTTTACGTGTTTCGGGTGCATTCAGAATGAGCTTTGTAATTCTGATGCCGTGGTCGGTTGAAGCTGCGGCGTCCAATGCTGAAGTAAAGTCTTCCGTTTTCGCATAAATATTTGCTCCATGCGCAAGGAGCAATTCTGCCATAGCTACTGTGCCAGCAAAGGCTGCAGAATGAAGCGGCGTTACATTGTGTTCTAATGGCAGATCAACGTCTGCATTAGCTCTCAGTAGTCGCTTGGCAATAGCCGTGCATCCATGAGAGGCAGCTTCGTGTAATGGCGATTTATTTCCATGAATGGCATTAGGATTGGCTTTTTTTGAGAGTAATGTTGCAACAGGCGATGCGTCGCCTTTACCGGATGCTGCTATTAATTGATGATCCAATGAAGTGTTATAATCCACTCGCGTTGTAGTTTGATTCATCGCTACTGTTGTTAGCGTATGCATCATGCTGAACAATATATAAAGGTGAGTGATACTTTTCATATGATTCGTTTTATTCTAATTAATTTTTTATAATTTTTTATTTCACAGGCTTTTTTAGGATCTTTAAGCAGTTTATTAAAAGTAAGAATCTCGATTTCTTTATATAAGTTTCCATAAAGTAATTTGTAACATTAATGCAAGGAAATTATTTTGAGTGCGCATTAAAATCTCCTTGTTCATGCATTTGCTTTACTGCATGCAGAGGATGGAAGACCATTACTGAGAATGCTAGGCGTAGTTCTTCTTGCGCTTCAGATGTATCTAACTTCGTTGTTTCAGCAAGATTAGCATTACTTATGTCCGCAGTTTGAGGGTTAGCAGAACTTACTGCTGGCGATGGTGCAGGTAATTTTTGTTGATATGCTTTAGCACCACGTTCACGCAGTAGCTTTACTATTTGTTCATTATTTTCTTCTAAGGCATAGTCCAATGGCGATTCGCCAAGAAGATTTGTAATATTCAAGTCGGCATTACCCTCAATGAGGCATTGTGCGGCTTCGTTTCTATTGTAGATTATAGCTACGTGCAGAGGAGTAGCTTTTCTATAAAAGTTGCGTGCATTAACAGCTGCCTTTGCAGCGAGCAATAATGTTATGATTTCCGGACTGCCATGTTTTGCAGCCAAGTGTAACGCAGTGTTATCAACTTTATTGATCGCGCGCACATTTGCTCGATGCTCAATAAGAGTTCGGACGGTTTCTACATGTCCCGCTAGTGCTGCAACGTGCAGCGCAGTATTACCTATTAACGTTTCGTATGCATCTATAAGATCTTGATTATGAGCAAGCATGTCTTTTATCTTGTCTACATTTCCTTGGGCTGCAGCATCTAAGAAGGCCCAAGTAACAGAGATATCTGCATCACAACGTTTGGCCAGCTTTGGCGAAATCGACTCCATTGCTGTTGATACTGTATGAAACAAGATGAGCGGTATATAGAGACTGTGTCTGATTTTCATTTGATCTTTCTTGTGATTAATTTTAAATCTTGAATGTATCTTATTTTCAGAGACCGTATTTATTATAGTATAAATAGTGATTTTTAGCAATAAATCAGGGCATTTTCCAATGAAAAATAATGTAAAACACGTGTGTGCTCAGTAGGCTTAAAGACCTTGTATTTCGAAGAACATTCTTCATTAACAGCGATTACTAGATAATTTCACGAAATCCTTATTGACCGACGGTCGGTTTATTGTTATACTATACCTATAACTCAGAATGAACGGAGATAATTATGGCTAGAATTGTAAAAAAACCTGCCGACCGGAAATTGGATATAGTGAACGCAGCCTGTCATCTTTTTCAAATTAAGGGATATGACCAAGTAATCATGCAAGATGTGATGGATAATCTAGGCATTGCCAAAGGGACAATCTACCACTATTTTGACTCTAAAGAGGCGCTTTTCGATGCTGTTATAGAACACATTGTAAATAAGAACATAGAGTACATGCAAACTCTTATGCAGGATACAACAGGAACCGCACTAGAAAAAATGAAAATTTTGATTGCGGCAAGCAACATGAGCTCTAAAAATGAAAAAATTTTAGATCACCTCAATCAACCCGGCAACAATGCCATGCATGCGCGCCTTCTTGCAGCCACTGTGATAAAACTAGCGCCATTATATGCAGAACTCATCGAGCAGGGTTGCAGCGAAGGCATTTTTCAGACAAATAGTCCGCTGGAATCCGCAGAATTTATGCTGTCGGGGATTCAGTTCCTGACCGATCTTGGCATGTATCCTTGGACTCAGGAAGATATACATCGAAGAGCTCGTGTTTTTCCTCAGTTAATTGAGCAATTGTTGAAAGCTCCACCAGGATCATTTCAGTTTATTATACACCATATAAAATAAGGTTATTTCCTATGAACAGTATCATATACATTATATTTGGCTTGCTTGGTCTTCTTCTTTTAATCAGCATTATATGGCGATTCATTTCGCAGCGATCTACGCTTCCTTGCCCTGCATGGCTCAGTTGGATGGTTGAAATGGAGAATCCCTTTTCCCAAATTGCACGAGCAGTCACTATTATTAAACACTTGGAATTACAACCAGGTATGAAAGTAGTTGATATTGGTTGTGGACCAGGAAGACTTGCCATTCCTGTAGCGCAGGCTATTGGCCAAACAGCGCATTTGGTGGCAATGGATCTTCAAGAGGGAATGCTTGCAAAAGTTCGTAAAAAGGCGCGGGCTCTCAATATCGCAAATATTAGTTTTTTACATGCGGGTATTGGGCAACAAAAATTGGAGCATAGTACATTTGATCGTGCACTTATGGTAGCTGTTTTAGGCGAAATCCCTGATCAAAAAAGTGCATTGCAAGAAGTTTTTAATGCGCTAAAGCCTGGTGGGATATTATCAATAACCGAAGTGATTGGTGATCCGCATTATCAACGTATGGTGAGCGTTGCTCAGCTCGTAACCTCTATTGGATTTCGCGAAAAGGCAACGTTTTCTGATTGGTTTGCATATACAAAGAATTTTGAAAAGCCTATTTAATAGAACATGCGAGGACATTATGCAATTATCATGTAGCTATAAACCGGTTCAATTCTTTTTACTTGTTTTCTTGGTCACTGCGATTACCGGTTTTTCTGCAGCATATTGCAGTTACTATAAGGAGCTGCAAGCAGCGCAGCTATTCTTTATGTTTGCTTACTTAGTAGCTCCCTGTAGTATTGCGCTCACTATGATTTCTAAAAATAAGAAGCTCAAGAAGGATTTTAGGCAAAGGTTGAGCCTTGGTAGAATCAAGTTACGTTATCTTCCTGTGATTTTTCTACTCATGCCCCTCATTTTGTTTTTAGCAACAATGCTATCATTGCTCTTTGGAAGATCTCTAGAGCAGTTCGCTCTTGCTGGCGATTTTCATCTGAGCTTGTTGCTGCCTCTTTTTTTGGCTCCGGTGTTTGAAGAATTGGCCTGGCGTGGTTATGGCGTGGATAGTTTGAGGGCTTATTTCAATCTATTTAAAACGTCACTTCTATTTGCTGTTCTATGGGCCCTGTGGCATGTGCCATTGTTTTTTATCAAAGGGTTTTACCAATATGAGTTATGGCATACAAGCAGTATATATACTATTAATTTTTTCGTGAGTATGCTTCCCGCGACGTTTTTGGCAAATTGGATCTATTATAAAAATGATCGCAGTATAAGTGCAGCTATTCTGTTTCATTTCGTACTTAACCTTTTTGCTGTGCTTTTTCAAACAGAGCAATTTACTAAATGTATCATAACGATTTTTTTACTCATTGTTTCAATTATTATAATTGTTAAGAACAAGAAGTTCTTCTTTAGCGATAACTATAGGATTAAATTATGCTAAAACAATCAATGGTCTATCACCCTATACAGTTCTTTTTAAGCACTATGCTTATCGCATGTACAGCTTTAGGTACTGCGGCTTATATGAGCTATCAAGTATCATTAACTTATTTACTATTTCCCTTAATTCTTCTGGGTATGAGCAGTCCGTCTCTTGCGGCACTTTTTATGTTTGCTCGGTCAAAAGATAAATGTCTCTGGAATGATTTTTGTGCGCGATTACGACCCGGTAACATAAAGCTCCGTTTTATACCCGTTACTTTGTTATTAATGCCATGCTTAGTTGCACTAGCAATTATTATTTCAACGTTCTTTGGATATTCTCTAGATCAATTTTCACTCGCACAACTTAGAGATCAAGCGCTCGAAGGTAAAAATCTTTTAGCAATTTTTTTGACAGTTTTTCTTTCCTGCAGCTTGGAAGAAATTGGCTGGAGAGGATACGGCATTGATAGTTTACGTAACAAATATAATCTATGGCGAACATCTTTGATTTTTGCTTCTATTTGGTCATTGTGGCATGTTCCTGCATTCTTTATTAAAAATGGTTATTTCCAAGAAGAAGTTTGGAACTTAGGAATGATATATGTGGCTACCTATTTTATATCACTACTTCCCATTACGATTATAATCAACTGGCTCTACATAAAAAATAACAGAAGCATACTTATTGCAATCGTATTCCATACTGTGGTGAATCTTTCGTACGGCCTTTTACAGATCCAGCCATTTACTAGAATCATTATCATGGTTCTTTTACTACTCTCTGCAGCAATAATTGTACAAAAAGATAGAGAAATTTTCTTGAGGTGATCAAAAGGTACAGGATTAGCAGGGTACAGGTTAATTTATCTCTATCACAAAACGAGAGTAATTATTGCTTGTTGAAGTTTGTATTCTCTACATACGGGTAGAAACGGTTGAATACCGGCGATTAGTTAATAAGTACATGGCGATGCATATTGAATAATTGGAGACTTGTTTGAATTGTATGTAGTCATAGGGCTATTGGCTGTTGTTATCTTAAAAGTGTGATACTCTATATTCTTATATTTGGAACACATCATTATATTGTAGGTACATCTCATGAATAAACTTCTTGTATTACTACTTTTGGCTCATTTGCCTATACACTCTATGGATAATGATAAAGGAGCACCATTGGAATCCGCACCCAGATACCAACCACGATCTCTTACGTCTTTGTGTATATCCAAATTAGAAACCCATATTAGAGAAACAATGTTTCCACAACAATGTGCGTTATTAGCTCAAGTTATTGATACACAGTTTCCTATGCCAGAAGATCCGTATCGTACGATAAGCAAAGAACAGGCTTTGGGACTGCTCATTGCACTGACTAATATTTCTCAAGAAAATGAACTTTTGCGTATTACGCCTGTATCAATTGAAATAAAAAATATTTTAACCGAGTATTATCCCGGATTGATTCAAGAGCTAACTCAACAAATATTGTCATCCTTTATCAAAAAAGAAAAAGTATGGTGGAGGTTTGTACTGGTCTTGTGGTTGAAGGTTTTGCTCGTGAAACAAAATGGGAAGAGCAAGTTTTGTTTAAATCGGCCCACCCGATTTTATTTAGATTTCTCAATGAAAAAATAAAACATCAAATAAAATGTCGATCCGAGTTTCATCCACACAGAAAGAGAGGCAAGGATGGTACCTATTCGGATGATTGGTGCCCATAGGCTATAAATTAATTTTCTCGTTACTGTTTCAAATACTATGCAATGTTTTTTAATCCTGGGATAGTATTAGTGGCAAAAACTTGAGAATGCTTGTGGCATATCATGGGCTGTCACAAAATCATGAATAGTTTGAGCACATGTTTTTGCATCCATCAAAGATGAGTCAACTCTTAGATCATATTGGTTATTAAAAGCTTCATGCACCGTTATATAATGGCTACGGGCATGGCCTTCCACAAAAGCTCTGCCTCGCGCCTTTTCTCGTTGCTCTAGAATTTCTAAAGGGGCATCAACACCGACTAGATATACTTTGATCCCTTGGCACGCGGCACATAAATCTTTGAGCCATCCTTTTTTGTATGCAATATAATCAACAATACAATTGTTACCTTGCAGTGCATACGCTGCAATGGCATGATGCATACCATACATCACCTTATCTCCTACTGGACCAATCTCTAAAGTGAATAAACGATTACCTTCTTGATCATGATCAACAACTCCCTTCATGACCAATTCCGGATCAATATCTCCTTCCAGCCGTGGACCAACAACAAATCGCTCAGGAAGAATCCCCACAAAAAAAGTATCAAGACCTATGCCAAGGTAGGGTGTTGGGAAAAGTTTTTGCAACTCTTTTTGGATGGTTGATTTACCACTTCCAGAAGGACCATTTAGAAGAATTATTATGCCGGGAGAAATTGCTTGTGATTGTTCTTGTTTCCAAATATAGAAAAGACTTAAGCATACAAGAGCTAAGGCAACGAAAATCATACTTTTTTTCATGGCGACCTTTTTGAGTAACAGATTTGATTTGTATAGAGTTTTCAGTATCCAAAAAGGGGATAGAAAAGTCAATGACAAGTAGCATCTGAATAAAAAATTCTAATTCATTGACTTGAGCAAACAGCTTTACATAAACTTTATACTAGGAGCTATTAAAATGTAAAGCTCACCAAAAACAAAATGTAACGTTTCAAGGAGACCAAGTCATGATCGCATTTATTCTATTACTTTTATGTAATCTTATGTGTTGTGAGGCGATCTGCATCACCCGCGCTCAAGAGGGCAGATTCTGACTCAGATGCATTGTGCATAGCAGCACGGCTCGCAGCAGGTTATGGAGTACGTAATGTCACCTCTCATGGAACATTAAAGAAACGTTCACAACGTATTTACGATTATGCTGATCTAGGTATCACTGATTCAAAACCTAAACGCGCTATCGTTATTGGTGCTTCCATTGGCATGGGTAGAGAACTTTCTAAGCAACTTGCAGCTGATGGTTATATTGTTGGTATGGCAGCACGCAGAATTGGATTATTAGAAGAGATCCAACAAGAAATTCCCACGCAAACGTACATAACTTACATGGATGCTTCAAAGCCCGAAGAAGCAGTAGAGCAACTGAATGCACTCATTGAAGAAATGGGCGGTTTGGATTTGCTGGTTATTGCAGTTACTGGCTTTTGGGAATGCGATTTTGATAATAGAGAGTGGCAGAAATCACTTTCTGTGTTAACTGTTGATGTGGTAGGCTTTTTTGCCTTAGCTCGCACAGGTCTTAATTTTTTTGAGGATCAAGGGTATGGCCACTTGGTCGGATTCTCATCAGTAGACGGTCTTCATGGCAATGCGGCTTGCCAAGCATATTCAGCATCTAAAGCATTTTGCTCTTGTTATTTAGAAGCAGAACGTAATAAATTTATTCAAAAAAATATGCCTATTCATGTAACTGACATTTGCCCAGGATGGGTTAATAGCAAGGGTGATGTTGATTTTACTCAAATGCCACAAGCATATTGGGTTGAATCTTTGGACAATGCAACAAAAGAAATTTTTGAAGCAATAAAAAATAAAGAGCATAAAGCTTTTATTACAAAGCGCTGGAAAAAAGTTGCTGAGTTACTGGCCATTATACCTAATGATCTTTATAACGCACTCAGTGGGCGTCCTGCAGGAGGTTTTTAATGAATTATCATAAATTATTTGTTTTGCTGCTCGCGCTTAGTCTAGACACTGCAAGCAAGGCTATGCTGCAAGCGGTAAGGGCAGGAACGAATGCAAAGGTGCAACAGCTTGCGGTTATTAATCCATTTTTTGATAACCCAAAGAGCATTGTTGCTATTAAAAAAGTAATGGACCACATTGAAGATAGTCGGTTGGGCTATCCTGATTATTCAAAAAGAACGGGTCTCATTTGGAGTGATTTTTGGGTGAAAGCTGAAGGTCAACCCGAAATAATGGAAGAATGCAAAGAAACGGTAAAGCTTACGCTGGTTGGAGAACTACTCCAAAGGCATGACCCTGAATCTGTTTTTAAATATCCAGATGTAAAGGTTATTCTTACGCATGAGATTTTGCCAAAGATCTTTGAACTTATTAGAACAAATAAGTGGGCCTCATTGCCTGAAAAAGTATTTGCGCAACTTTTTGTACAAAGAGCTCATACGAGTGAGGCTATGGATTGGCATCAAGATCCGGGTGAGGATTATGATACCATGGCTGATTTCTCTCTGGTGCTCATGCTCAGCAAACAAGATGATCCAGAGCATGGTTGGGATGGTGGAGAATTCAAAATAAGAGCAGGGTTACCTACTGATGCATATGAGGAAACAGATGTTACTCACATTACACCACGCTTTAACCAAGGTATACTTTTTAATAACAAGCTTAATACGCATAGTGTTACTGAAGTGCTGAGCCGAGTGGCAAAAACAAAGCGCGATCTTATTGTGGTTCCCATTTATTTTGGCAAACCACCAATGCCTGTGCTACCAGCTGTTGAGTTGCCAAAATAAAAAATAATTAAGGAGAACATAGATGAACGTTCTTTATAAAACGGGTATCATTGCTGCAAGCTGTTTGCTCATAATCAACAATTCCCATGCAATGCAACCCCAATCAAAACTGGAGATTGATCCCCGGAAGGCTATGCGTTTGGGGATGGACGCTATATCACAGATTAGTGGTCCTAATACTTCACAAGAGCCCACGTTAGAGCAATGGGTGACTGGGTTGCGCGGACAACAACTTGTTGTAAGCTGCAAAGTAAAGGATTTATTACGTGATCTTGTTTCCGTCTATAATCTTATTTTGGATGGAATAGCACGTAAAGATCTTGATGAGGTAGAAGATGGCAGAAGATCTTTTTTAATACTGAGAGGTGCAAGCCGGGGCACGGAATTAAAATTAGCCAATCCAGCGGCATCTTGGTTTTTGTGCCGTACGTGCTTGGAACCAAAAGAGGCACCTTTTCGAGCGGCACTGCAAAAGGCGACAGACCAAGTACTGAAGGAGCAGAGAATAACTCAAGCAAAGATAGATCAATTTTCTGAAGGAGAACGATGGAGATATAATTGCGACTTGCTTTCAAAATGCCTTCCTGCGTTGGAGACGGAATGTAAGCTCAGACTTGCTCTTGAAGAAAAGGCTTTGGAAGAAATATCAAAATTTGTTACTGATGCTGATGAAAAACAACTTGCAGATGCCTTAGTAGTTGCAAAAAAATAAGATCTCCGCGAATGCCATGGGTGGACTTTAAATCCATCCCGATATAATATACTCCGCTATTTGAGCTTTTGTTCTAGATTTTCTAAATTAAGTTTGAGCGAACCTAACGCACTTCCCAGTGGTGCAGATCCGCCGGGTGAGCTAGCTGGTGTGCTAGCAGCAGGTTGTCCCGGTGATGGAACACTGACTTGTGGAGCAGTTTCTTCAGTGGGCTCAATGAAGTCCACTAACTTGCGATCCTCTTTCGATAAAGTTTTAATCCAATCGGAAAGAGCCTGAGCGCCTTCACTTTTTTTTGCTTCATATTTTTTTTGTATGAATGCAAAGTTGTTTAGGTAGGATGCTTCTTCTAGCTTTCGCTCAGTTGCAAGATCTAAAGCTTCCATTTTTTTTACCCGCTCCGCTTCTTCCGGCGCCATCTGCCTTTTTACATCTCTAAATCCGAAGGCATTAAGCTTACTCTTATCCGTATTTAAAAGAGATCGTGATTTCATTTTTATTATCTGAGCCGTCTCTGGATCTAGAGTAAGGCCGTTTTTTAATATTTCTTGAATCTTGGCAAATTCTTTTATCGCTTCATCAAGATAAACAGCTGACTTATTGCGTTGCTTTAAAATAGTGCTTGCCACCTTAGCTTTCTCACTGAATTCTTTTGTCCAATTGAGCAAGGTCTTATCGTTTTTGTCGGTAATGCTAATAATGCTGCCATGACCTTTAATCACCTCCACATCCTCAGCCATGTGGGTACCCTCGGGTAACCAATTAACATAGGTCTTGAGTACATGGTAAAGATGCCGTCCTCCGTCATATTGTGCCAAAGCTAGAGCCTCTTCTACCGCAATTGCGTAAGCTGCAATATGTAAAGCGACATGTGCCTCTTGCGGAGTATATCTTTTACCTTCTGCAATAAATGGAGCGTACTTTTGATAACGAGCTGCAAGATTATTAAATTTGATTAATGGCCCTTGAAGATTTTCAAGTGAGTCATATATTTCGTATTCGGTATGTGTTAGATCATCTATTGCATTTTTAAGCTCTCTGGCATCAGCTGGAGACGCACCTAATTTCAAAGTCATACCTATCGCATCCAAATCGTACCGGAAATAGAGCTCAAGTTCTCCTTCAATTATGCGGCCTGGCATTCCTTCATTATTAAGCTTGTTTTTAAAATCCGGGTCAGCAGCAATGGTTTCATCAACAAAGGTTTTTATCCCTTGAAGTTGTACGTTGAGATCCTTTATTTCTTGAATTAATTGTTTGACGCTTTCTGTATCTTTTTTAGGGTTAAGCTTGATGCTTTTGTCTCTAATTTCCTTTACAGTTTTAGTCAAATTTTGCACCATATTGGTCAATTTGTTTGCATTGGCATCTCCACCATTTGCAAAGCAATGTACGGCGGTAAAGGCTACTATAAAAATGGTTAACTCAATATTTTTTGGCATGTACATATCAGGTCCTTGTTTCATGTTATAAAATTATTATACTCACTATTGATTCTAGATTGTACGGCAGAAAAAAGGCAATAGTTTGATGATATTCAATAATATCCTATATCTTACTGTCCGTTTTAGGCGTAATGTACTTGATTAAAAAACCCGTAATGGTGGCATTTTGATTTAAAAGGTTGGCAAAGCTATCCTGTATTAGATTTCATACCGCAAAAATAATACTCTTAAGCAGAATAACAGGTGTAATTCTTGCCTATTGAGCTGGGCATCTTTATAATGAGAAATGGAGTGATTAACTAAATTTAAGGCATAGGTAATCAACAGGATCTCAGGTGAATCTCAGGTTTCAAAAAATCAAGGAAGTACTGATGAAAAAACTATTTTTAATATCATTTTTGTTGCCATCCGTTTTACACTCTATGGACCGCGGGCATACAGCACCACAGACTAGCGCGGGCTCACCCACTTTGGTATCCGCTCGTGTTGCATTAATCACAAATGCAATTCCTGAGCAATGTACTTTGCTAGCCCAAACTATTGCACAAGTGGTTCCTGCGCTCAATGGCGAACCTATAAGCAAAGAGGGTGCCATAGCAAAACTTTTAGCAATTACCGAAATTTCTCAAGAAAATGAATTGCTAATAATTACACCAGTTTCTGTTAAAGTTAAAAATAGTGCAGCAGGCGATGTTGCCAGCGTTTCTCCTCTTTTTCTAAAACAACGCCGTGAACAAATCTTGCTCGCGCTCTATGAAAACAAACAAAGTCAATTGTTCAAATCCTGCATCGATAAGCTAGTTGAAGCATTTTGCACTTTGCCAGATTGGCAGCAACATAAAGACTTGAGGCCAGTTCATCCTGCCTTGATCCGCTTTATTGAGCGACTTCGCCAGCAAAGAGAAGACGAAGAGATTGCAGCAATGCAGAAACTGCAGATCGCAGCTTTTAGTGTCAAGGGTCTTTACGGTGAATGGTGAGTGTATGTTTGAGGTATACTCAAAGATATGGAGTCTTTCTGTTCATCCCATGATAAATGCGTTAAAATCTTGCTTTTTCCCCCGGGATTAATATACAGTTAGTAATATATTATATTGACTAGCCACTAACCTGGAGATTAGCTCATGAACGTATGTAAACAAATTATCTTAATGTTATCTGTATGTTGTATTGCGCTACCTGTTGCTGCTATGGATTCAGCGCCAGAGCAATATATATGGAAACGCCAACCAAAATCTCTGGTATCTCTTTCTATTGCTCAATTAGAAGAAGATATTAAACAAAACGTTATTCCCCAACAATGCGCTTTGTTAGCTCAAACAATTTCAGCAACATTTCCTATGTCACAAGACAGATATTCATTCAGTAAACAGGAAGCTTTGGAAAAACTCATAGAAATCACCAAGGTTGTGCAAGAAAATGAACTCATTCGTATTACACCGGTATCAATCGAAATTAAAAATGTCCCACCAGATGTTCTTGCAAAATTCAGTACACTATTTTTAGAGCTTCGTGTTGATCAAATCTTCCTTACGTTATACGAAATATGCCCCATTTTTAAGATCTGTATTGATAAGGTAGAAGCTGAATATGTCTCTGTGCAAGATTGGCAAAAACATATGCGTGTTATGGGGGCTCATCCTGGCTTGATACGGATTCTTGAGTTTAGGCAAAATCGAAAATATGACGAGATAGCGGAAAGATGGAACAGGATGCCAAGGCCGCCAGGTGCCAGAATTAATCTTGACATGTGGTAATGATCAATAAAAATTAATTGACGTTATCTGCTGCAAAAGCTATCTTTTTACAAGAAGTACACACAAGAAAATGAAGATCGAGTAGTAATAAGCACCACTTTTTGTATTTCAATAATTTCAAATTATAAAGGCTACTCATGAAACGACTTCTGGTACTTATGCTTCTGTTAACTTTTATTGCCCGCTCTATGGAAAAAAGTAACGTTGCACCAGTGCAATCAGTGGGTATATACCAACCAAGATCTCTTGTAGCATATTGTATTGCTCAATTAGAAAAGGATATTAGAGGTAGGGTATTTCCCCAACAATGCTCATTGTTAGCTCAAGCAATTGCTGCAAAGATTTCCCTGTCACAATCAATGAATATAGATAGCGTTATGGAGAAACTTATAGCAATTACTCAGTTGTCGCAAGAAAATGAATTAATACGGATCACACCCGTATCACTTGAATTTAAAAAAAAAATTCCAGCGGATATCATAGGGGAATTTACCTCCAAGTTTGTTGAAGAACGGACTGAAGAAATATTGCCTAGCTTGTATAGAAATTGTGCTATTTTCACCATGTGCGTTGATAGGGTTATGAATGAATTTTATCATTCAAAGTATTTATGGGAGAAACATATTCAATCCAGCACAGCACATCCTATCTTGATTAGTTTTCTTGAAAGAACAAAGATAGGCCTTGAACAAGAAGAAAGTAGCCGTAGGTATTATGAAGAGCGAAGAAGGTGGGCAAATGAATCGCCAGGTTTTTGGTGGAATAGTTGTGCATCACAAGATGCGAATGGTAATTGGTCGTACACAACGGAATAAATGAAAAAATAATTTATGCAAAAAATTCTGTTTCTATTAATCCTACTCCTCCATGGTTACTCGCTCCATGGAACAAAGCAGTGCAGTGCCAGTGCAATCAGTGCGTTTATATCAACCACAATCTCTTGCGGCACTGTGTGTTGGTAAATTTGAAAAAGATATGCGCTATACGATACTTCCCCAACAATGCGCATTGGTTAGCTCAAACAATTGCCGCAAAGTTTCCTACTTCCATAGAGCACTATTCAATCAGCAACGAAAGGGCAATGAAGAAACTTTTAGAAATGATGAAAGTAGCTTATGAGGATGACATGTTGCGTATCACCTGTATCAGTTGAACTTAAAGACATTCCAGCAGATGTCATTGAAAAATTTTCACCCGGGTTTCTGCAAGAACTTACTGAGCAAATATTGCCTACTCTAGAGAAAGAAAGAGGGAGTATAGTACGAAACTGTATATATCGTGTGGTGCGAGGATTTTATGATGATGTAAAACGGCATGAACATGTCTTTTTTAAAATAGCTCACCCCGTTTTACTTAAATTTATTCGAGAAAAAATGTATGAATATTATGAATATAGCGCTAAATTTAACAATGATCAATGGTTCCCGTAAAAGAATAAAATAAAAGAGTGTAAGAGGAGTTCTATGTATATGTGTAGGTTAAAAATATTATTATTACTTTCTATAGCGATTATACCATTAAGCCATTTTGCTATGGAGGAAGTGCAAAAGACACAATCAACGCAATCTATTACTAGTATTCCTAATATCAAAACTTCTGCTGATGTAAACTTAGAAGATGTTATAAGTGGCAAGAGAAAAATAGACGCTCTTCTATGGGATTTTCATGGTATCTTGGGAGTTGTTGATATTGAAGCTAGAGTAAAATTTGCATCAGAAAAATTTCCAGAATTTGGTATACCGACGCTTGAGCAATTAAAAACCCAATATCCAGAAATAGCAAATGACACTCAAAAACTTATTCTCAAAGGATTTACTGAACTTCAACAGAAGACGTTGGATTCTAATTCGGCACTCAAGGCTGATTTTAATAAAATACCTAAAATTGTCCTAGGAGATAGGATGTATAGCGCGGTATTTAGAAAACATGGCTACAACAAAATAGCAGATCTTGCTGACACATTATTATCACTCTATAAGCCCAGACCTAACATGGATCAAATAGTTAATTCGCTTAATGAGTTAGGAGTTAAACAATATCTTGGATCAAATATTACACCGCATGTGTATGAATTAACAAAAAAACGCTTCGAAAAAGAGTATTGCAATACTATGTTGAATATGATTCAGATAGGTGCAATAGTCGATATTTCTGATTATGGCCCTGTTCCACAATCTAGTATTCCTCAAAATAAACTTATAAAAAGTAAAAAACCATCACCAGAGTTCTTTAAAGCATATCGTAATAATTCAGAAAATCCCACAATGTTAACCTTGTTTATTGATGACAAAGAACAAAATGTTGATGAGGCAATTAAACATGGTCCAATGATTACGCTATTAATAGATGCAAAGAGCTCTGCATTTGTTAAGAATTTAGAAGATGCTTTTACCACATTGAAATTAGTAGCAAAAAAGTAAAGGCCTCTAGTGAAACCGCATAATAAAATAGCAATCTTTGGTAATGCAGGTTCTGGTAAAACAACATTAGCTTTTCAGCTGAAAGATGCCTTGCAGCTTCCCTTGTATCATCTTGATCAATATTATTGGTTACCAAATTGGCAGCGGGGCGATTTTGAAAAGTTTCAAGAGGCTCACCATGAGCTTTGTGCACAGGATGCGTGGATAATCGAGGGCTCATATCATAAACTATTATATCAACGTATTATGCATGCAGATGTTGTTATCTTTTTGGATATGCCACGTTATCTCTGCCTTTGGCGGGTATTCAAGCGATCAATAGTGCATTGGGGGACCATAATTCCAGGAAATCCAGCACAGTGCAAACAATTCCTCTGTCGTAGCGAAGTGATTAGTTCCGGTTTTGAGCGAAGTGATTAGTTCCGCTTTACTCATTGCCTTTGCCGCCGGCACGGCGGTCTTCAACTACTCTCTATTGAGTTAGATTTGTCGCTGGGAATGGCATCATTCCCGATGCCCAGCGCTTACTATTTTCGCTTGGTTTAAGTGGTTTGTAAACTTTTATTTTTACGTCTTGAGGTGGCTTCTGTGGGCGAGCTATGATTTCTTTAAATTGCAGGTTCACATTTCTAATTGTCAACTTCATGGACTCGTCCAAATATATGTTAACAATGATATGGTCTTTGGGTCTGATGCTCAAGCCTTTGCCTAACAGATAGATTTTGTTGTTGAATCTAATTGTGTAATCGTTGGCGAGAATTCTTTCTTCTTTCATGCAAAATATGCTGTTTAAATCATACAATTCAGCAAGTCTATGACCATCACCTTGTTGTGCTGCTGGCACTGCAAATCGAGCATTGTGCTTGGCTATAAAGTTGCTCTCACACAAGAACCGATTGCCTTCCTCTATTGATGAGATCCCAGCAAGCCTGAGTTCTTTTACAAGACGATCTTGCATTGTTCCATTTGATCTTTCTACGCGTCCTTTTGCTTGAGGGCTATGCGCATGGATTACTCGGATTGAAAGTGATGCGACAGCCCGCTCCCACTGCGTCTTTTTCTCACGTTCAGCATTATTTAAATTAACACTAAATACACTGCCAAAATCAACGTAAAATTCGTGCGGCCTTCCATGATGTTCAATATAGTTTTTGGTCGCTTGCATGACACCAAAATTAGACTCGCCATCGGAAAACTCAAGCCAAAGAATCTCACTTGTGGCATCATCAATGAAAACTAATAAGGTGCAATTTGGAGCGCGACCTTCGAACCAATCATGCGGTGAACCATCAAGTTGGACCATCATTCCACGAATAGTTCTTCGCTCTCGCCGCTTGCGCCGTTCCTTCCTATTTCGCTTTTGCTGCCAGACGCCACCCTTGATCATGTTCTGACGTACGGTCTCTTTGTCGACTTTAATCCCATGCACTTCCCACAGCTTTTCCGCTGTAAATGTAGGCCCAAACTCATGCCACGCTGACCCTAACAAATTCAGCATAAGCATCTTTTCTTGCTTGTTCCATTGCTTGGGACTCTCCTTACCTCTACCCTTATGGATAAGGCCCTGGGCCCCAAAATCTAGATATCTTTGAAACTTTTTACGTACCCAACGAGGGGTTATACCCAGTCGGGCAGCCGCTTCCACTTGAGAGATCTTCTCTGCCTTTAACTTCTCAAATACAATTAACTGTTCCCGTTCTGTCTTACTCATGGTAATATGATCCATATAAGTTCCGTGTTTTAGGGTTAACTAGATGTTTCTTTGCAGAACTTAGTTTACCTTAGAACCGGAACTTTTTATTTCGCCCAACTACCGGAACTTTTCAGTTCGCCATGACAGTGCAAACAATTCCTCTTTACTTTTAAGTTTTTAGAGTTTATACAATGGGTCTGGAATTTTAATAAGCGCAGCAGGCCCATGATCTATGATACTTTGGGGGAGTTCAAGGGGCAAAAGCAAATCTATGCTTTTAAGTCGCAACAAGAAGTGAATGCTTTTCTAAAGAAAATTCAAGAGAACATATAATCAGCCAAACATGGCTTCAAGGAACTGCCGGTTAAATTGGTACATATGAGTATCGCCTGTGTGCCAATACCCGTGTTTTATAGTACCGTAACACCTGAAAGCAACAGGCTTGCAAAGTTGACTAATTGTGTCACATGATATAAAATTGATTCTATATCAGATATAGTATTTTACTTTTTAAATTCCCGTAGAAAGGATTTTTTATGAATAGTCATTCATATTTATTTAAAATAATGCTTTTTGTATTCTGTATAGTAATTTCAGCAGGTGTTCAAGGACTCACTGAGAAAGAAATACGCATAAAGAAATATAAAAAAATGCAAATAGAGGCAGAACAAATAAAACATGGTATTGTAACCCTTTGGGGTTCTGAAGAGGACTTTGAAATAGAGGCATTGCGTAGCGCAGCAATACAAAGTGCGGTACTTCGTTCTTTGGTGTATGATTGCATCTTCAAAGCTAGAATTTCTAAGTCACCTGTTCCTTATCTTAATCAAGAAGCCCAAGAATTGAGAGATACAATTATTTCAGAATTAAAGTTTAAGTGTAATTGTGATAATCCTGAGTTGTATGTAAGGGCCCAGCGGGCCAAGCAGCAGGAAGAATATGCCCAGTCACGATATGATGCTTTGCATAACAATGGTATGCGGAAAAGCAATTCACCATACGATTGGTAATTCCTAGAAATAGTATATATGCTTTCATTTCAAAATTTGTTTATAGGCTCGGAAGAGGCGACGAAGGGTCAGTACGAACGGATTTATTAGAATTCTTGAAACAAGGTTTCAAGAAACTGCAGGTTAAACTGATACATATGAGCATCATTAGTGTGCCATGTTCCACGCTTGACCGTAAAGCCAAGTATGGCAATTGCTCTGCATAAGCGTAAGAGTGGCATCATATCGCTGTAATTTGGCAGAGGACGAATACTTGCATATCCTTCTAAAAATGATTGTTTATGTGCTTCTTTGGTGGGCCAGTTATTATGCTCTAAAGAACAGAAATCTTCTTGCGCAAAACTTGCGCGACTCGCTGCCCAATCAATAATTCCTTGTACTTTGCCATTATTAATGAGTATATTTCCTGGTCTGAAATCACGGTGGACTATGCACGGGCCATCAGCTAAATCTAAGAGATTAATGTGCGTATTAAAATAGGTTCTGCATTGTTCAATTAATGCTTTGGGTAGATGGTTGTTGCATTCGGCCAAGCCTTCTTCAAACTTGTGCGTAAAATGTTCACGTGGATCTGGGCTTAAGGTTTGAGGCCGCGTAAGATCGCCATAACCTGTTGTGCGATTGTGGTGAATACGCGCAAGTAGTGCTCCAATTCCATGGGCAAGTTCATCAGTGAAGTCATTGAGTGTAAGCAGGCTTCCGGGAATGTATTCCATTAAAATAGCGCCATAGATAGCTTCCTCTGGATCAATAGCGCGTATAATGCGCGGTACTGGCACCAGGGCTCCTACAAAATAATTAAGAAAATACACTTCATTAAAATAATCTTTAGAGCGCGTGCATATTTTTAATATGAATGGTGTGCTGCTTGTTTGCATTGTCACTTTATAGACAATGGCAACCGTTGCATCTTCGTGGATGATTGGCTCAAAGGTGGCATCTGTAAGATGCAAGAGTTGCTGATACAATGTAATGAGATTATTCATATGGGAATACTCTGAGTTTGGTATTTATACTATTAGATTAACATTTTTTGTAATATTGATAATATTGTAAGGGTGAGTAGTTTCAATTTTTGCGTCTTTTTTTTGGGGTTTAGGCGTTGACCAAGTTAGTTGCCAAAGTTCTTATTTTTTATTTTGATAATGAAGAGCCTTTGCTGCTTGTTCTCACTCGATCTTCATATTCCTCTGCTCCAGGCCTGGGAGATCTTCCGGGTGGCAAAATTGAGAGCGATGAATCGGTAGAACAGGGTGCAAAGAGAGAAGTGCAAGAGGAAACGGGACTTATCTTAAAAACAATATCTCCCTTAACGGTACATGAACTGCAACATCCTTCTGGTATTACAAAAATAGAATATTTGTTTTACGCTGTCGTTGATACGCAAGAAATTAGTGTTAATCCTCAAGAGCACAGTAGCTTTAAATGGATTGCGCTAGAAGAGATTGAGCAAAGTCAAATACACCCTCTCACCTTAAAAGCTATACTTTCAAAACAGCAACATTTTGCAAAGTTGCTTTACGATGAAGTACAAGGTGCTACATAAGACTTTGGCTAGAAATTATTGAGTTGAAGCGCTATGGCTTGCCATCGATCTTTTTATAAGGAATTCCATTCTTTCAACATATTTTTCACCAAGATCAATATCGTAGAAGTTTGCAATTTGCAAAGCATGGAGTAGCAAATCAGGAAGAACTTCATTGATTAACTGAGATGGATCAGGTTCTACTTTGCCATGTTCTTTGATATCGCAGAAGTTTGCCATCTTGGCAGACGTTTTAACCAAATGTAATAAAATATGCCGAAGCTTTTCAAAGCCTTCATTGATTTGCCAGTATTGTTCATCAAACTCAAATTGGAATTGCTGGGCATCTTGGATGCTGACTATCTCTGTTTGCGTGGCAAAAACAGTAGAAGCTGCAAGCGTAAAGATCAGTATTAGTTTTCTCATGAAAGACCCTGTTGTTATTAATTTTTTTTTCTTTGGAATAATGTTACCAGTTTCTCTGTAGTAAAGCTAAAAAATGTGGCATTAATTTTTTAATAACAGTATACTATTACTTCTCAAAACTATCTCATACTCAAATTAAGGGCTTCTCATGCCAGTGCTTAAAGTAAGCAATCTCACAAAAACATATACCTCAGGACGTTGGCCATTCAGTACGCCACAAACTTATACTGCTGTCGATAACATTTCATTTCAAGTGCATAAGGGTGAAATTCTAGGATTCCTTGGCCCAAATGGTGCAGGCAAAACAACCACAATCCAAATGATCTTGGGTACTCTAACACCCACTTCAGGATCGGTACGGTATTTTGGTAAAGACTTTTTTGAGCATCGTATTGAGATTCTTAAGAAAGTTGGCTTTGCAAGCGGGTATGATAAACTTCCTGCGCGATTGAGCATCATAGAGAACCTTGATATTGTGGGGCGCATGTATGGCATTACAGAGCCTAGCCGTCGCGAGCAAATTGAAAAGTTATTAACCTTTTTTGGCATATGGAATATTGGCAATAGAGAAACGGGCACTCTTTCTGCAGGCCAAGCAACCCGAGTAATGCTTGCAAAAGCATTTATTGCAGATCCTGAGATTGTGCTGCTTGATGAACCTACGGCATCGCTTGACCCTGATATTGCATTTGAAGTGCGTCAGTTCATTTTGGCGCAACGCAAAGAACGGGGCGTTTCTATCTTGGTCACTTCACATAACATGGAAGAAGTAACTGAGTTATGTGACCGTGTACTAGTGCTGAAGCAAGGTACTATTATTGCTGATAATACGCCCGAGATGCTGGCAACATCAGTATCCAAAGTTCGCGTCCATCTTATCTTAAGTGAAATACCCGATCGCCTGATTGCCTATCTTAGAGATACGCAGTTGCTGTATACCGCGCAAGATATGCAGATGATTGTGGAAGTTGATGAGTCGGGCATTGCACAATTACTTGCAGATTTGGGTGAGCGCAAAATAATGTATACTCAAATTTCAATTGATAAGCCATCTTTAGAAGATTATTTTTTAAGTATTGTAAAGTAGGAAAATTCAATGATTTCTATTGCACCAATTCAGGCAGTTGTATTGCGTTATATTCGCTTATGGCGTAGGGATCTTAATTCCCTCTTATTCGCTTTTTATTGGCCCATTCTAGATGTTCTTGTGTGGGGATTTATGGGCGCTTGGATACAAAGCACGCAGACTGATGGTTTTGAAAATTATCAAGCTGCTGCATTGCTTGGCATATTGCTTTGGCAAACGGCAGCACGAGGTGCCAACGTGATTGGCATGGCTTTTATGGAAGAGTTATGGTCGTGCAATATAGTAAATTTATTTTCATTGCCTATACGCATGGGTGAATGGATCATAGGTATTATTCTTTATACTATGATTATGATGTTTATGACCACTCTATTTGCTATGACGCTCATTTATTTTTTCTATACTGTCTCAATAATGCAAGTGATTTCAACATTTCTAATATTTTTTCTTCCGTTATTTTTCTCAGGAATTTGGCTTGGGTTTACGATCTTACAGATACTCATTATCTTGGGCAAGCGTGGCATGGAACTTGCGTTTGTGGTGGCATGGTTTTTGCTTCCCTTTAGTGGCGCATTTTATCCTATAGATGTGTTGCCCCATTGGCTTCAAGTGGTGAGCAGCGTGTTCCCTATGAATTATGTGTTTGAGGGCATGCGAGGTTATTTGATGCATCAGCAAGACCCAACGTGGCATCTTGTTAAAGGATTGATATTAAGCATACTCTATGCAGCTGCCTCTATTGCGTTGTTTGTGTATTGTTTTAACCGCAGTAAACAAAAAGGTCTTGCGCGTTTGGTGGATTAAATGAATGGTAAATAAAGATATGCAAAAACAGCAAAATGCGGATTATGGGTATGATGTACCGCAAGTGGTGTTCATATGTGGTATGGTGGCAATACTTGATATCATGGCAGCAGCACAATATGTTACCTTTTTTAATGAACATGAATTTGTTGACGCAGCTTGGACCGCGGTATATCTTTGGCAATCGCACTTATTTGGTAAAAGCAAGAAAAAAGAAGGTTATCTGATTGGTTTTCATAAACAATGAATTTCTTAAAGCCACCGTAAGGTTACAATATGCATACACAACAATTATTATTATCATGTCTTCTTTTTCTGAATGAGGGTATTGGGTTTAAGGTTCAACGTATCAATGAACATTGTGTTTTAATTAATAGCGGCAGCACTATCGATATTTGTAATAGAGTATTGCATACTGGTGTACCAACTTATGATGAAATAGCTTTGATTAAAAAGCAATTTGCTGGATTACCGTTTTCATGGCCCATGAATCCAGACGATGAAGAATCATCACAATTATTAAAAGAGCATGGTTTTATTGATGTTGGTGATTACCCTGCCATGGCGGTTGATATTGCTGATGTGCCATCCACCAGTTATGGCGATAGTATTCATGTAAAAGAGATCTTTTTTGAGAGTGATGAATTAGAACAATGGGCTACCATACTTACTGAATCATTTTCTTATGCTTATGGCAAACGAGATGAAGTATTTAACATGCTCAAATTCTTTCAGGAACAAGTCCATAGAGATAAATGTGCCTTATATCTTGCTTATTATGATGGTCGAGCTGTCGCCTGTGGGTTAGTATTAATGCATGGTGATATAGCGAGTTTGCATGTAATAGCCACCTTACAAGAATTTCGCAATAAAAGGTTGGGATCTGCCGTTACGC
The DNA here is from genome assembly GCA_963716425.1 of Candidatus Babeliales bacterium. GTDB lineage: Bacteria > Babelota > Babeliae > Babelales > JBFXEV01 > JBFXEV01. Next base: position 12,085 of record OY970310.1, on the reverse strand, counting down.
ATGCATTATTGTTGCATGCAAAACAAAAGGGTTGTAAGCGAGCAATTTTATTGGCATCTGCTCTTGGCAGACCCGTGTATGAAAGGCTTGGATTTAAAGAATATGCACTGTATAAAATATACGTTGGAAAGTAATTAGATGTTCAAACGAATAATACTATTTAGTGGGCTGTTAATGGCCGTCAATATGAGTGGAGTTTTTATGGAATGGACAGAGTTTTCGTTTATGCTTAAGCCATCGCCAATCGCTGGCATAGGAGTTTTTGCAACGCATGATATTCCTAAAGGTACGCATATTTTTAAAAGTACTTTTAATTTGAGAAAGATAAAGATACAGGAAGTTCCAGAAGCCTTAATGTTTTATTGTATTTTATTAAATGATCAGGAATGCCTTGCGCCAGAACGGTTTGATCGTATGGAAATTGGTTGGTTTATTAATCATTCATTTGATCCTAATATTGCACGTATGAACAAAGTTGATCCAAATGATATAGAAAACAGTCTTAAAGTGCGGGCATTATATGCTATAAAAGATATTAAGGCTGGTGATGAAATCACTATAAATTATAATAATTTACAAGAGCCAGAACATTTAAAAGAAGCATATTATAAACCGAGCAAGTAAGTAAAATTTGCTAAAAAAAGGGAGATATCATGTTACGCTCACTGCATATTTTTGTATGTTTAACTATGGCATTTGCTCTACAACCAATATATCCCATGGAGAGTGAAAGTGCGGATGGCGCATGGTCTTTAGTAAAAAAACATCCAGTATTTACTGCTGGTATATTTGCAATTGGCTTTACTTCTTGTGTAGGGTTATTGATAGGGTACGATTTTTGGCGAGCTGTACGGCAGAAAAGGCAATCGGAACAAGAAGATAAGCACCAGACGATTTTGATGACAACATCAAAAGAAGAAGAGATTCGAGAAGCGCTTAAAGTAATAGATATAAGTTTTTTAAATGGACGGTTAACAGAGGCAGCACGTGGTGGCAAAGTGGAAGACGTTAAACTCTGTTTACAGTGTGGGGCCCAGCCTACGGCGTGGTTGGGTAGGCTTGAAAATGATAAGAGTGCTAGCATGGAATATTGTATTACTGCTTTGGATGTGGTATTAGATCATGATCATGCGGATGTACTAGCCCTATTTTGCAATTATGGAGTTGATGTTAAAACACGCGTTGATTCAAAACCGATATTACTCGCAGCACTTTTAAAGAAGGCTGTGAAGTCTGCAAACATATTTATTACAAGAACGTCAGGCTGACCCGAATGAAGGCGAGGAGGATGGCATGAACCACTCCGATGTAGCAGTAATGGATCGATTGACTACTGATTTGGTATCATTATTGCTAGAGCAAGGGAGTGAAATGAATGCCATTGCGCGACCTACATGGTGTTCAAGTGGGCGTACTGCTCTTGATTTTGTGAGGTATAATTTGAATACATGGCACGAAGGAAAAAAGCTGCTTATTGCAGCTGGTGCAAAAACAGCCAAGCAGCTCAGTGTGTAAGAAAATAAATAAGATGATTTGTGCCCCAGAGAAACCATTAAAAGCGTTTTTTAAGCACAAGAGTGATCATTATGTGATGGTTATAGTTACTGTATTTTAAAATCTGTAATAATGGGTAAATGGTCACTCAGATCCGTATAATACACGTATGAGCCTACAATTGGCAAACTCCATCCCGGTGACATGTAAATAAAATCGAGCGCGCGGCTTGCCCAGTTTGTATATTTTGGATTGTGCCAATTTAATAGTTCAAAACTCGTGCGATAGCCTTGCGCGTTAAGATAATCAAGCGCATGGGGTTCCATGTCTATGTTACACTTGCATATGCTTTTTTGACTAATTGCCAAACATCCATGTGATCGATAGTGTAGCAATAATCTTGCTTACGTACGGTGTTAAAATCGCCAGCAATAATAACGTTCTTATGTGGCAAAAGTGCTGCATCGGCAACAAGTTCTTCTAATTGTTTTTCGCGGATATCTTCATTACAATGTCCTGTTTTAATTTGATCAACTTCTAGATGTAAGCCATATATGGTCAGCGGAATGCCATGAAAATCTGCATCAAGCCTCACATAAGAAAGTTCCCGTTGGGCTTGCCATTGATCCTCAAAAACAGCACCGTGTATGTACGTTACGGTACAGTTTTTTGCAAAGATGGTGGGAGTATGTGCTGGTAGTTTAGTGTCACACATTGGTGCAAGCAGGCTATAGCCACAAGAAACATAATAGGCATGAGTTTTTTCCCAATCTACAACTTCTTGTAAGATAATAATATCAGGGTCCAATACTTTGAGTAATTGACCAATCTCTTGAAAATTAGGCTCTTTATGTATGGTATGCCACATGCAAACATTAAAGGTTATCACACGCAAAATATTTTTTTCCTTTGCAGGAATATACTTATTTTCACCTGCATGCATTCTGGTATCTTCTAAAAATGTGTTTTGCAGATCTTGTATTGAGTTTAACCAACCCTTTTCAAAACAGTGCCAACCTGAGGATGGACGCATAGTTTGTTGTTGCTGTGCAATGGTGTTTGTTGCAAGGCCAGCACATATGATATGCAAGCTTAAAAAAATGGATATCAATCGTTTCATGCTCTGTACTTTCTCTATGTTAAAAGTTTGTTATACTAAGCTTTTGTAAGTATGCCAAAATAAACAGTAAATTCTATAAGGAGCTCTCATGATGCACGCCTTTCGTGGATGGAAATTAGTAGTAGTTATCAATAGCTTTTTGGCTATTTTTATCATTCAAGCGGAACCTCATCTATTTAAGCAATTTCCTCAATTACAAACGCATATTCCCTATGTTTCTTTATGCGATTTGCCTACTCCAGTTATGAAACTTGATTGTTTTGGTAAATATATTGGGCATGGCAATTTCTATATTAAGCGTGATGATCTTTCGGGTGCCCCAAAAGGGAATGGCTTTCATCTGTATGGCGGTAATAAGCCGCGAAAGTTAGAATTTTTACTTGCTGATGCGCTTGCGCACGATGCACAAACTATTATTACCTATGGATGTGCAGGATCAAACCATGCATTGGCAACAGCCGTGTATGCAAAGGCATTGGGGTTAAACTCAATCTTAATGCTCAAGCATCAGCCTAATTCTTATATAGTACGGCATAATTTATTGCTTGATCTTGCGCAAGATGCTGATATTCGTTGGTTTGCAAATAATGCGGTACGCTCACAGGCCTCACAAGAGATATTAGCGCAAGATCCGTATGCTTATTTAATTCCTACGGGTGGGATCAAACGTTATTGGTACGCTCGGTTTTGTGAATGCTGCGTTTGAGCTGTATGAACAAATACAGCACGGCCTACTTCCTATGCCAGATTATATATATGTGGCAACGGGTAGCTGTGCAACTGGCGCAGGACTGCTTTTAGGCTTAAAGATGTTGGGCATATCCTCAAAAGTGGTGGCAGTGTGCGTAGAGCCTCAGGATGAACCCAATGAGGTTTTTAATACTTTGCAAAGATTGTTTAAAGAAGCTAATCAAAAATCGCATGATGCTGATGCATCAATTCCAGTAGTCGATTTTCCTTTTGATCAACTGATTCTTAATGAGAAGTTCGCTGGCACCGCGTATGGGCTGTTTATTCCTGAAGGACAAGAGGCAGTGCGGGTGTTTAAGGACACGGAGAACATTCGCTTGGAAGGTACGTATAGCTCAAAGCCAGTTGCAGCAATTATGGATGATGCCGAGCTCGGGTTGCTCACAGATAAAGTAGTATTATTTTGGAATACGTATTGTGGTATTGATTACTCGTATATGACGCACATGGCGCAGTATCAAGAGTTGCCACAAGACTTCCACAGATATTTTGAAACTGGTGTTCAACCTCTTGCAAAGTTAGATTGCAGGGCTTAAGCATAAACCATTGCATATACAGAAGCTTGTTCGCTACATTAATATAAAGGGGTTATATATCAATAAACAGGTTATGAAGCACAGAAGTAGAACATGTTACTCATTATCGTTAGTTCCATTCATCAAATCATAAAGATAGTTATGCGAAGCTCTTATTGAAGGAAGGTAAGGTTGTATTGCTCTCTACCATCTCTGCAATTATTTTTCTTTGCTTTACTCATACACATTAGGTTAACCCCACGATGCCATTATCAATTTGGGTGGCGATTGCCAAGTTGCATATCAAATGTATGTGAATGGTATTCGCAAGTATGCGCTGCCTTTTGATACGTTAATTACTCCATTTGATGCCCTTTATGGCATGCTTGCAAACAACTTTGAAGGTTTTATGGAGCCTGAGAATTTTATATTTTGATAAGTGAAAAAAGTGAGAAGTATATTTTAGATCAAAAATATGGCTCACGCTGGATTCATGACTTTAAAATGAAAGAAGATTTTCTGAAGGGCTTTGATGATATTGCAGCAAAATATCTTAGGCGCATAGGACGGTTAATGCAGCTTGTAGTAACAAGTGAATATCCACTCTTTGTTCGTAAAAGAATCACCAAAGCGCAAGCTTTAGAATTAAGAGATCTTCTGTCTTATTTGAGAAACAATAGACCGTTCATGCTTGCAGCATTGGATGATGCTGATGACATTGCAACTGATTGGCAATTAGAGAATGTGCGTAATTTTTATCTCAAGCAACCGCAGCCTATTCATGGAAGGGTGATCTGGGCATGGAAAGAAATCTTCTTGCTCTGGATTTAACTGTCTGATAGTACACAAAGCTCTAAAGAATATTAATGAGTTTGAACTATTGCTTGGTAAACAGCTTTTTCAGTACATTAATGGTGTGGCACTTTGACTCATACCATCAGTGAGGATGAAAACATGAAAAAGATATTGTGGATTGCTTTATTTTTGCAGTTGCCAATGTATGCTCTGGAAATACGCAAGCCGCTAGAGAGTGAAGTGAAAAGGATTGCAAAAGTATATTATATTACTTGGCATGATACGTTTGATACCATCACACCTTCATTATCAGAACGCAAAACTCCTGAAAAATGTTTGAAACAATGGGAAGAGTATTATAATGAGGACGAGAAGTCAGTAGTGCTGGTTGCTTGCAAACGTAATAAAATTGTTGGCGTTATCTATGCAGGCAAGAAGCAGTGCTGTGGGGCATCTTACAAAAAGTATGATGCTGAAATACATAAATTATATGTGTTACCTAAATACAAGGGTAAAGGGATTGGGCGCGCATTGTTTAATGCCGCATTAGAGAAATTCGCTCTTTTGGCTTTAAAAAGGTCTTGCTCAAATCAGTAGCAACAAATACTAATGCAAATCTGTTCTATGAAGCAATGGGTTGCATTTTTCTTGGGCAACGCGCATTTTTACATAAAACGTTATTGAATATCTATGGACTAAAATTGTGATAGCATACTATATGTAACATATAGGGAGAATATCCATGACGTATAAAAAGTATGCTGTAGCATTATTTTTAGTATCTATTCTCACTATTCTAATTTTTTCTTACTTGCAAATTGAAGAATACCGGTATCCAATTACCACTATTACGTCCTTTGAACAGGCATTAGCTCAGCTTGATACAGCAACAGAAAACACACTCGTTCTTTTTGATATTGATGACACATTGGAGAATACTGCAGATGCACTTGGCGGCTGGTACTTAATACCAACCCTTTTTAAGTTACGTGCAGCAGTGAAATATCCGCAATTATTGTTGCGGAAAAATATTGTGCATTATCTTAGCATCATTGGTCCCAGGGCACATGGCAGGTGTTTGAACCAGTAGTAATTAAAATTATTAATAGCTTAAAGCAACGTGGTTGCACCGTGCTTGCAATCTCTTCTATTGAAACAGGTAGTTTTGGTGTAATCCCACATTTTCCTACCTGGCATTATAGGGTTCTAAAAGAGTTGGGAATTGAAATGAGTCAGACGTTTGCAAATGCCCGTTTTGATGATTTGCCTGCTTATAATAAAGAATATCCAGAACTGTATAACGGCATTATTTGTTGTAATCACCAACCAAAAGGGAAAGTGTTAATGGCATTTATTAAAAAGTTTAATGTGCATCCAGATACCGTTATTTTCTTTGATGATCAAAAGGAAAATGTGATTTCTGTAGCACATGCTTGCAAGCAATTATGTATACCGTTTCATGGCTTTGAATATGTTGGTGAAACAGAGCTATCGTATAGGTGGGATAATGAACGTGCCAAGTGGCAACTTGATAAGTTGATGTGCCATGATCGCTTTTATTCTGATAAGGAGTATTTAGAGGCCATGGGCAAAGCAGTAGAATTAAACGCTGATAATTTGGGTGAGTAATTAATGAGTAAAATAAACAGATTTTCCATTATGTTTCTTCTTGTTGCATTTACGATTATAGGCGCTTGGTATTGGTGCTTTATGCCAGTTTTGAATCGATTGCCAAAACCTACGGGTAACTCTGGAGTTGGTTTTAAGAACTGTTTATTTATGGTGCATCGCAGGCAAGCAGATATCCTATCAATATTCAAATCTGGTATCCATGTGATGATGCTCTTGAAAATAAATATCCCTATAAAGCATCAAATATCTTGGGTGCGTTCATGCGCGAAAATTCGTATCTATCGTGCTGCGCCCAAACTAATTCTCTAAGATCATATAGTCATCCAGATGCGGCATTATCATTAGCTCATGCAATGTATCCTGTTTTAATCTTTACGCCAGGCTTTGGTGTTTGTGCATCAATGTACAGTGCACTCATTGAAAATGTGGCAAGTCATGGATATATAGTTGTTGGGATAAATAATCCGGAAATTAACCCAATAGAGCTGCCTGGTGGGCAGATTATAGAAACCAAAAAACTTGAAACATATCAAGGGTTCAAAGATTTTGATGAACTCTGGCAGCATGTACTACAGCAAGTTGTTGAAAATGTGCATGAGGTAATGGCTTTCTTGGTGAAGACCGTAGATGATCCACAAAGCCCTTGGTATCGTCGAATGAATCTAAGTGCCATGGGCTGTTTTGGGCATTCGTTTGGAGCAATGGTCCCGGTGGCCTTGTGCCGCACAGATTCACGTTTTGCAGCTGGGATCAATATTGATGGATGGGTAGGGCATAGAAAGAATTATGATAAGATACCAGTACCATTTTTGTTTGTTGTGAATGGCTCTGAATATCCCAGTGCTGAGTTTAAGGATGAAAATAGAACAGATATTTCTAAAGTTTGTACTCAGAGTGGATCTGGATGCACAATGATAGAAATACCAGGGACTGGTCATTATTCATTTTGTGATCTAGCGCTTCTCAAGTGGCCTTTTAATCGTGATCTTGATTTGGGAATTGGTAATCGCTACGACAACTTTGAGCATATTAACAAGATAGTGCTAGATTTTTTTTCAAATAACATGGCTTTACTATCTCTGAAAAGCCGTAGCTATCTCTATGTCTCAATCATAAATTGCTTAATAAATCCTAAAAATATATTTCTAATTGTTTCTTCTGAGGGTTGTTCTGTTGAACTCATTTGAAGGATAGAAAGTGTGTCTAATTTTTTTGGTGATGCTTGTTCATACAATTGATCCCATGTTGTTTGATTAAGTTGGGTTCAGCCTCGAGGCTGGATAGGCCAATCCAAGCAAACTCAAGTAATATTATTTTTCTCACTGTTTCTATGACAAATAATTCTTGAACTGTGGGTTCCCGGTCATAATAGGCTGAAAGAAACAGATTAGTGAATTGGTCATTTAATCCCATCCAGGCACAGATATGAGCAATTTCTTTGTGTGGATTTTCTATTCCTGCCACTTCCCAATCTAAGAAGGTTATGTGTGCATTATGCCAAATAATATTTCTTAAGTTTGGATCATTATGAGTACAGCCATTTGTAAGGCTTCTTGAGGTATTTGATCATTCAATTTTTCCCAAATAAGATAAGCATCTGTGATACACTTGGTCCAAAGGGTTTTATTTTAGGTGAATTACGTTTAGCGTCATACCAATTTTTGCCTAGAGTAAATAATCTGAATCTATTGGCAGCATTGGGCACAGAGGCACTATTGTGTATTTTTGAAAATGGCTCTGCCGAGAGCTTTTAAGATTTCTGCATTATGAGTATCGTTGAGTTCTAAAGTTCTTCCTTGTATGAACTCCATTAAGAAAAATAGTGATTCTCCATTGGATATGTACACTCTTGGTCCAAATCCATGAAGGCCAGCCCATTCTGATGACTGGATTATATTCTTACGTTCATTCAAAGAGCGTTCAGAGCCTATAAACCTAAGAACATACGATTTTGATGAACAATTAATTTTAAAGAGCGTGTCTGGAGAAAACCTTCTTGTAATAGTTGAATTTGTGCGTGGTCAAGGTCATTAGCTGTCCATTGATCATGAAGATCTTGGCATAATTTTTCCCACGGAAATTGTGGGAATTGTTCTTTAGTTTGCATGAGGGTATAACTTTTAGGATCTTTATAATGTATATCGCAGTTGGCAAAAGACCCAATACTCATAATTGATAAACAGGCTAACGCAAGTAGTGTATTCATAAGAAGCGCCTAAAATGAGTGTTATCTTTTTATTTTTGTTACATCAATATCGACGGCAAAGAAGTAATCACGGTTTTTTGCCTTTTCTTCAAGATCCTTTTTCCATGCAAGCAATTCTTTGGCATCAAAGCTATTGGCAGCTGCATCTAAGAGTAAGTTTGCCAAAAGAAATCCATAATCTTTTTCATGGAAGGTGGTTTCTGTCCAGCGCCAAGTTTCAAACTCAGATTTCTCTATGCCGGCCCGTTTGATAATACCAGGAATCTTTCTTCCCATTTGGCCATCAACAGACGCCATCCACGCTTGTTTGGTATCGGGAAAATTGTGAATCAATTTTCGTGTTAATTCTTTAAATGCACTATTGTATATCATGGAGTCAAAATCCATGTGCGATATGATCAAACTGCCATCTTTTTTAAGTAAGTCGTATAAGGCAGTAACAAATTGTTCTTTATTATTAATAAGTTCCAATACATTATGGCAAAAGATACCATCAAATGTGGTGCCTGTTAGTTCTTTGGGATCGGACATGACACTCGTTTTTATAAGACCTCGTGATATGTCCTTTGAGAATGAGCTATTTACTTTTTCTATCATTGTAGGATTGATGTCAACGGCATAAATCTCTTTGGGATGTTTTGGTTGCTCGAGTAATGCCTTTATAAGACCGCCTGTTCCACAGCCGTAGTCAAGGATAATCACATTCTCTATTGATCCAAAATAGTTGATAAGTCTTTTGTAGATTTCTTCAGTAGCATTTCTTGTATTCACTTTATCTCCTTAATATAATTTAGTGTTCTTAAACCTGCTTTCACCATAAGTGGATCATTAACAGCCTGTCCACGGATAATAAATATTGTTCCTAAATATAAAGCGCGTAGTTGAGCCAGTTGCCATGTTTCCTCTGATAGTATACCATATCTACTTTTAAATTCTTGATGAGCCTGCGGAGGTAAAAAAGTAAAGGCTATAGAAATATCTATAGAGGGATCACCTATATGGACATCTCCCCAGTCAATGATTGAAGATAGATTTAGGTTCTTGTTGAGTACTAGATGCCGAAAATACAAATCACCATGCACTATACTGCGGCTTTGTGGAAGGGGGAGATATTTTAAAGTTTCAAGAATATCATGTAACTGATTTTCGTCTTCAAGTAGCTGTAATGATTCGATGTGTTCTAAGTTTTTTCTACATTTTGGAATAACAATTGCTGGATCAAGTTTTGCTTGGGTGTAATCCGGTAGGTTCATTCTGTGTTCTTCTAAAACTGGGATGGCATGAAGTTTTGATAAAAAGTGTGCAAGTGGTTTGGCCAATGCTGCTCGTTCCGCATCAGAGAGATTAAATTGGCACGCTGATCTACCAGGCAGCATCTTATAACCTGCAAAGAACCAGGGATAATTGCCTTCGGGTTTACCTATCCATTGTTGCGTTGGAATGGGATATGGTAGCTGTGCAGCAATTTTAGGCAATATGAATAATTCATTTTGCAGCAATGCAATTGATTCTGTTTTTCGTGGAAATCTAAAAACGTAGGTATCATTAACGAGAAAAGCAGTGTTATCATTGCCGGCTCCCAAGAATGCAATGTCTTTTGCATGTAATTCTGGAAATTGGTTATTGATTAGCTGCAGGGCGGTATCGGCGTCAATAACATGCTCTGGATCCCAGGAATGTGCCATATCTGTTTCCATGTAATGATTTGTTGTCATATGCTTTATTAGTAAGCATTATACATGTATTTTAATTTTTCTAACATATGTTAGAGTAAGTTGTATATTTGCTTAGCTAAAAGAGATTGAAATGCGCAAAATAACGCAGTATTTGGCATGGGTGGTATTTACAGTAGGTTGTTTGTTTATATATAAACAGCTCTTTTGTCAGGGAGTGAACTTACCTGAAGCTGTTGTGCAGCAAGTAATTCAAATACTTTCTAAAGAATTTGACTCGCCAATGAGCATTCAATTGATGACATCCCTGTGTGAATCTGACCGACGCAATTTAGTGTTAAGAATCAAGATCAATAGTGCAAAAAATGATCTTCCCACTTCTGTGATTTTTAAGCAATCTTTGCAAGATCCAGAAAAGATTTCTGTGGATGATAAGAAGATTTTTGATCGTTTTGCACGTGAGTGGGCGGGGCTTGAGTTTGTGAGTAAATTGAACGGTGAAAAAAAGCTAGTCCCCCAATTTTATGGGGGTAGCGTCAATTATCGTTTTATTTTACAAGAAGATTTGGGTAGAAATCACATCAGCATACTCAATGCTTTAAGGAGTGATGATGCACAAGCCGCAACCCAAGCATTGCAACTCTATATTACATCGCTAGCATCACTGCATGCGCATGGATGGGAAAAAACTGATGAGTATCTTGCTATTTTACAGCGTATTAATCCATTGGTAGCATCTTGGCAGGATGAATTGCATGCTATGCAAGTTGATATGGCAATCAAATTGGAGAAAATCTTGCAATATCTAGAAATGCCTTTTACTCAAGAGTTGCAAAAAGAAGTAAGTGAAGTTCTTAATGCGGTTCTTGCACCCGGTCAATTTACTACTTATATTCATGGTGATTGTTGCCCTGATAATACTTTTTATGATGCACACAAAAATACATTGTTGTTTATTGATTTTGAGTGGGGGTCTGTGCGCAGTGCATTGTTAGATGGAACATATCTTCGCATGAATATGCCCAATTGTTGGGGTGGAGATGGAGTTCTTCCAGAAAAAATAATTGAATCGTTTGAGATCTTGTATCGCCAGGAACTTAAAGGTAAAATTCCTGCAGCATCCAATGATGATGATTATTATTCTGCATATGTGGATGCATGTGCCTATTGGATGTTAAAAGCTGTCATTCTCATTAATCAGCCGGAAGAGGTTCGACCGCGGGTGTTATCGCGATTACAAGCCTTTGTGGATGTTGCTATGAGGTATGATAAGTTGCCTCACTTGAGAGCAATGGTGCAGCAAATAGTGCAAGATTTAAAAGTTCGGTGGCCAGATGCAAAACCTATGGCATTGTATCCGGCTTATCAAAATAAAAAGTAAGATACAATATCTCAATTTCATAGGAATAGGAGTTTTACTATGCGGAAAGTTTTTTGGGATAACTCATATCAACATACCCTTACAACAAAGGTAGCTTCAGTAGAAGGTAATATTCTTACTTTTGAAGAAACAATAGCCTATTCTTTTGCAGGGGGGCAAGAAAGTGATAAAGCATTTATTAATGATATAGCCATCCTAGATTCAAAAAGAGAAGGCAATTTAATCTTTTACACATTACCCGAAGGGCATGGCCTTACTGTTGGTGATGAAGTGGTCATGACTATTGATTGGCCACGCAGGTACCGCCTTATGAGATTACATTTTGCAGCTGAGTTGATTCTTGAAATTGTAACGCAAAACTATGGATTTGAAAAAGTTGGTGCACATATTGCAGAAACTAAATCTCGTATAGATTTTAAATCTGAAACCAACATTTCAACATTCTTTGAGGTTATATTAGCTGAGTATAATGACATTATAAAAAAGAACTTGCCTATAGAAAAGGGTTATTCAGACATT